>CAWBHD010000006.1:0-173976 GCA_963788605.1 uncultured Acidobacteriota bacterium
TGCCAACGGCATAGCTGGGTAGCGAAGTTCGGTAGTGATAACCGCTGAATGCATATAAGCGGGAAGCACTCCTCGAGATGAGATCTCCCAACCCGTAAGGGATAAGAAGGGCCCAGGAAGACTACCTGGTTGATAGACGGGAAGTGAAAGCGCAGTAATGTGTGAAGCTTACCCGCACTAATCGCCCGTTCGGCTTGACCATAAAATTTACTCGGTGCATTAAGAAGCTTTTAGCTGCTGGCTTCTAGCTCTTAGCTAGAACCTGAGCACGAAGTTGGAAGTGCAGCTTTGAGCTTCGCGCCGACGAAAAGCCGAAGTAAGACGTGGCAGAAATCGGAAAGAAACAAACATGAAAGTAAGCCACACCCAATCTATTCAGTTGTGAGGCATCGTCCTCACGATCTTTGAAAAGCTTATCAGCTCTCAGCTGTCAGCTCTCAGCTTTGCGGGAGAGGACGGTTGAGGCGCTTAAGTTTGCGGGGCATCGGCCATGAAGTCAGTGCAGCACACAGTTGCTGATCGCTGACGGCTGATCGCTGACGGCTCCGACTTGTCGGTGATCTTACCGCGGGGGCTCCACCCGTTCCCATCCCGAACACGGAAGTTAAGCCCCGCTGGGCCGATTGTACTGCTCGCGAAAGTGAGTGGGAGAGTAGGTCGTTGCCGGCATTAAATAAAGGCCAGTCTGAGAAATCAGGTTGGCCTTTTCCTTTTTTCGACGGATGCATAGAGAGGACACTCTTGTCCGCCATTTTGGTTTTCGGATGACTTCAATCCCTTCCCTTGAGTATGGCGGCGATCACGAGCGGACTGCGGCGGCCATGCAGGACGGCGATCACGGCCAGCGGCTTTTCGTCGGGCGCGTAGGCGATGACGTAGTCGCGTACGGTGTGAAAAAGCAGCGGGCGCGAAGTCAGGTCAGGGCGTTTGTGGCCCTGATGCGGGAAGTCGGCGAGGGATCGAATGGTGCGGAAGATTTCCTCGAGTACGCGGTCGGCGGCGTCGAGATTGTCATCCGCGATGTATTCCCAGATTTCGTCGAGGTCTGCGTACGCCTCCGGGTGGAGGACAAACGCGCTCATGAACGATTGGCGCGACGGTCTTCACTTTTGCGGCGAAGATTGGCGAGGGCGTCTTCGCCGTCTATGGGTTTTACTCGGCCGCTCTTGAGGTCGTCGTAGCGACTGTCCAGGCTGTCGCGCACCTGGGAGAGTTCTTGCAGATATCCGGCCATTGCGTCCTCGACAAGGTCATCGGGGGCTCGTCCGGTTTTGGCGGAGAGTTCTTGAATGCGAGACTCGGTTTCTGGTCGAGGGTGCACTTCCATAAGCGCTAGTCTAGAGAGTTGCATTGGGCGTGTCAAAACGCGAAAGTGTGTGGGAGAGTAGGTCGTTGCCGGCATAAGCAAAGGCCACGTTCAGAAATGAGCGTGGCCTTTTCCGCTTTGACCTAGCCAAGCCATTTCGCCAAAAAGCCTTCCAGCTTCGGAATTGTATTTGATCGCTAACCATGCTCCTAAGCTGTACGCGATGCCCGCATAGGCAGGTGCAGTCGCCTTAAATTGGTAATACACACGAGAGACCTCCGTCATGTAGGCCGCACGATTGCTGATGTTGAACCCTCCGCCAAACCAATAGTGCAGTGCAGGTCGGAAGTCGCTTTCAAACGGGATCGTCGGGTAGATCGTGGCGCTATGAAAGATGAAATGGAAAGCCAAGATAGCGACGGGAACAATCCATACGAAACAGGCGGCCCGATGCCGAAGTCTCACATTGATGACGAAGGCGGCCAGGAACGCGGGAATGACGCTGAACGCCAAGAGGTTCGACATCAAGAACTGATCCAGACTGACTGTTCGCAGGTGAGGCCATACTAGCGAAAGAGAACTGTGTATCCAACTGTCGAGCGGATCTGCCGCAAAACGCAAGAGCGCATATACCAGCCAGAGGTGCAGCAAGTATCGGATAACTTGTGGCCGCCAGCCCGCGCGGCCTCCCATTGGCGCTCCGATCGACTGCTCAGCCTCGGCGTTATCCATGGGCCGATTGTACTGCACGCGAAAGTGTGTGGGAGAGTAGGTCGTTGCCGGCATTAAACAAAGGCCACGTTCAGAAATGAGCGTGGCCTTTTCCGCTTCTACCGCATAGACTGCCGTTAATGCCACCTCCAATCGAGAGAAACTGCCCGCTGTGCGATACCGTTCCCAAGTTCTGCTCTTTTGAGATAGACCGCGACACGTTTGCAGTCGAATGCGCTATATGTGGCAGATTCAAGATCACCGAGATAGCGTTGTCCACATTGCGGCCCGATCAGAAGTTCCTTCTCTCAGCTTTTTGCAGGCGTGCCAGAAATGGCAACAACTTCGTAACGATTCTGTCCGACAACATCGAGCAGCTGATTCGTGCTCTACCAACGTTCAGCCCGCCCGAAAGACTGGATAACCTCCTCCATCTAATGGGCGAGATGACCGCCGCGCTTGGCGAATGTACGACGTTTGACTCAGATCGCGATTACCCGCTGCTAGTGGCGCACGGGCGAGACGAAGTCGAATATTTTACTCAAACTCTTCTAAATCGCGGGTACCTAGACGGAGACCTTGGCGGACTCAGGCTCACCATGTCAGGCTGGGAACGCCTCGAAGAGATCAAAAGAAAGGGAATTTCGTCCAGCCGATGCTTCGTGGCCATGTGGTTCGACCCCTCGATGAACGAAATATACGAGAGGGCCATTGCCGTCGCAATTGCCCGGGCCGGGTATGAACCCCTTCGAATAGATCGGCACGAACATGTAAATCGAATCGACGACGAGATAATCGGCCAGATCAAACGATCCCGGTTCATGGTAGCGGACTTTACAGGCCAGAGGCACGGAGTCTACTTCGAGGCAGGGCTGATGTTGGGTCTTGGTAGGACGGTGATCTGGATGGCAAAGAAGGACGAACTCAGCAGTGAAAACGGGCTGCACTTCGATGTCCGCCAGTTCAACTTCATAGCATACGACTCTGCAGCAGAAGCTGAGAAACGACTTTACGACCGTATTCTAGCGATCGAGGGCGAAGGACCTTTGATCGTTTAACGGAGCAAGTTAGATGTCTCGATCTCGCGAGAACAAAGTTCGCACAAGTACTCGCGGTCTTGGAGTCGCTGGAATCCGCGTATGCTTCTGCCACGGATGCTTTCAGAAATGAGCGTGGCGTTTTCCGTTAGGCGGGCAATGCTAGAGGCCTTTACTTTTCCAAAACAGTGAAACCGAACGGCGGCTTGTGAAACCCTCCACAAGACTCTCGGCAAGAATACGTCGAAGTGTTTCTCTCACTATAAAGGCCAAGGCGTCATCAAGGACGCTAATGTAGTTTACTTGTCCGTTTAGGCTGCTACGTCCTGTGTCCTTTCCGAAGTACCTTTCGGGTATGCGCTCTCCATGGGCGATGCAATTGCGGACGACGTTGATGTCCTCGATGACGTCCCCTATGGTCGTTGCCTCGGGCTGTAGAAATTCAAACTCGGGGTGCTCGGCTGGCGGATAGATAAGCGTGTCCTCTCCTAGGAACCCTTTGATTCTGCGGACAAGTTTGTCGCTGCTGGGTGAGTAAAGAGCGTGAAGTGCCGAAGATCCCCAGTACAGAAATCGCCCCTTCCAATCGTTTACTTCATACCCCATGTAGTAGTATTGCAGCGCCATTCGGAAGGGCCAGTACTCGCCATGGATGGTTTTCAGGAAGGTGCCGATAAGCGCGCGCAAGTTTTCAAGATCTCTGTTCCGGAAGGCAAACAATTTTAGCGCTTCGGGAACGTCTAAGGCACTGTCGGGGAAGGTGGTCTGCCGTAGGCCGACGGTTCCATCGTCGTTCAGATAGCCCGTCACGGACCCCTGACGCCGCGTGGGTCGAACAATTCTAGAGCATGCGAAGACCTCGTTCAATAATTCATCATTCCTCTTCGCAAGTTTCGACGATTCCTGGAAAGTGGGAGCCTCGGGATGCTCCTCGTAACGATGGACGAAGGCATGCTTGACCGTGCCGTCAAAAAACCGCGTCCTATGCCGACCCACTTCAGCTTTTAGGTTCTCAAACATTGAAGGTGGCAAAGAGTTCTGATACGTCAGCGACCTCGACATCTTGCATTACGCTAAACGGTAGTTTAGACAGATCAAACACCGCTTGCCCCGACAGCCTTTCCAGGGGAATTAGCTGGAAAGCGATTTTGGTAGCCACGTTTTACTTCCCTTCTTTTCAAGTCCCGATTCTAACGGGAAATCCAAGAGATGGTGGCCTTCGCAGGGAAGCCCGCGCTCAGATTCTCGTCGTCGGGCCGGAGGATTCCGTAGTCTCCGCTGGCGATTTTCCAGTTCTTGCGTTGCGAAGCTTGGTTCCGGCGGGACGCCTGCGACCCTCAGCGGCTGAAGCCGGATTCTGGGTGGTGCGGTTACCGCAGCGCTGAAGCGCTGCGCTACCCAAGGTCTGGAGGTCGAGAGTGAGAAGTTCAACGTCAACGGCGGCGGACAGGAGTGTCCGCCCTACATGTTTTTGGTTGACTTAGCCTTGCGATATTGTGTATTCTTCTTATATAACCTTAATGGCTTTATGGAGCCTCTTCGGACGGGATTGTCCGAGGGGGCTTTTTGTGTCTTGGGCATTGTCGCGCGGGAAGAAGCAGATCCCTCGGCTTCGCTCGGGATGACAATTTGTTGGAGGATGACAGTTTTTTTGTGGTGACAGGGTTTCGCGGGTGATGGAGTTCAAGAATTATTCAAGAATTAAGGGGTGAATCGTTATGAGCTTGGGTGTTTTGGTTGGGGATTTGTTTGGGGCGGCGGAGGTTGGGGATTTGTTGGCCTCGGCTGTCCGTCGAGATAAAGGGGGGATGGCTCGGTTTACTGGGAAGCGGCGCGGGGAGATGGCGGAGGCGGCGTTTGTGGCTAAGGCGGTTAGCCTGGGATTTGGGGTGGCTAAGACTTGGGGCGATAGCGATCCGTTTGACTTTATTGTGCAGGCGGGTGGGAGGCTGTCGAAGGTGCAGGTGAAGTCGGCGCATTGTGTGGGCGAAGACGGCACTTACAGTATTCGGGCGCATGGGCATGACATGAAGGCGTATCGGGCGGATCAGATTGATGTGTTGGTGGCGTTCGTGGTTCCGGAGAATGTCTGGTATGTGTTTCCGGGGCGGGCGCTTCGGCGGTTGCGGACTTTGAAATTGTTTCCTGGGAGCCGGAGGCGGCGGTCGAAGTTTGAGAAGTATCGCGAGGCTTGGGGGTATTTGCGAGGGTGAGGTTGGGACAAGACTGGGCGGTACAAATCCGGCATGAATGAAGGCCACGTTCCGAAATGAGCGTGGCCTTTTCCGTTTTGGGATGGGCCCGCAATCAAACGGTATGGAATCTCGTTCGGAGAAAGTAGAAAGAAGGCCGATGGAGGTATATTCAGGAGATAGGCAGTCGGCAGGAGATTATGTGCATCACCTGTGAGCACGAACTATGGGGCGAGCACCGAGCGCTCGAACGCGAGTTCTTCAAGCCCTGCAAGATATGCAAGAAATTTCCTGGCGCCAGTTCCGAAGGGACGTGCTATCACTGTTTCGCCATTCCCGACATGATCGATGAGTGCCCTGAATGCGCGGGCAAACCATGGAGTGAAGAATTCCTCGAGGCCAAAGACGAAATCGAAGGCCCAGACAAACTGGTGGTTCCGTTTTAGCGCCGGGAGCGTAGATGGTTCGATCATCGCAGTTCCGCAACACGAGAAGAGCCGAATTCCTCCTCGCTGGAGCGGTTCGGAATGACAAGAGGAATGGGCTAGGTGTTGCGGCGCGGCTGAAGCCGCGCCCCTTCAAAAGCGACTTCCCACTTCTCGCGCACAGAACGCGCGAGAAATGGGGCACCCGCAAGGTCGTCCGGGTTCACGCTTAGCCAGCGATCGCGACCAGTTCCACCGGGGTCAGCGCTCCGGAGACGATGGCCATATTCACGTTCTTGAGCATCGCGGGGGCTTGCTCGCCCATGAGCACATGCACTCCCAGAGCGGGTGGACCGGAGGCGCTTTGCGCCATCATGCGCTGCATGAAGTCCAGGGCAAATTGCCTGCGGTCGCGGTGGTGGTCGATGCGAAAGCCCGCGGCCTGCAGTCCCTGGCGATAGTCGTCGATGCTGGCGACGAAGCTGGTGTCGGGTGTCTGTGCCCAGGGCACGGGGAAGGCGAGCGTGGCGTCGCTGGTGCGCATGATGTCGTAGATGGCGAAGCGGGCGCCGGGCTTGAGCACGCGCGCCACCTCGCGAAAGACGCCGGCCTTGTCGGCGATGTTCATGCAGACATGGATCGTGTAGGCGCCGTCGAATGTAGCCGGAGCGAACGGCAGTTCGAGGGCACTGGCCTGGCGGAATTTTGCTGACTGGTCGAGCTTGACCATGCGAGTGAGGTTCTCAGCTGTGCGAACAAACTCCTCGGTCAGATCGATGCCGGTGATCTGGCAGCCGCGGCTGGCAAAGTAGCGCGCTGGGCCTCCGATGCCGGAGCCGACATCCAGTAGATGCATGCCGGGGCGAAGCTGCATGAAGTCCGCCAGGGTTTGGGTGGCCTCGCGGCCTCCGAGATGGAATTCGTCGATTGCGGCAAGGTCATCCGTGCGCAACTGCTCAAGATTCTTGCCTGCGCTACGCAGCAGGCCGACAATCTTGTCTTCGAGCTTCCCGTGTGTGTAGTAATTGGCGACTTGCTGTTCGATGTTCATGAGTTTTGGATGCCTCAATCGGAGAAATAGATTACAAGAAAACTGCCAGATGGGACTGCGCTCAGGATAAAATCCGGTCGTTGCCGGCATTAATAAAGGCCAGTCATGGAAACATGATTGGCCTTTCCGTTTACCCACAGAAGGTTCCAAAGTTGAATCTGTGAGCCTTCTGCCCTACGATTTTTTCTCCATTGAAACTTATGGAAGCACAGTTCCGTAAAAAGCAGTTGGGGGGGACATCGTTGGGAGGACAACAATGACAGCGCAAGAAACGACGATACGACATGATCCTCAGACGCCGCCAGGGGACTCGACAACCAAGCGAATTTTCATTGGCCCGAATGGCTTGCGCGCGGGATGGCGCCTGCTAATCTTCATGGCGATCATAATGGCAATGTCGAGCGTAGCGCGAATGATCCTTAGGCGCTTCTTCCCGGACGCGCTGGATCCGGCGCAACTCACACCTATGAGAATCATCGCGCCGGATCTACTTGTCTGCTTCATCTTGGCGGTTGCGGCTTGGGTGATGAGCAAGATTGAAGGCCGCAGGCCGGGCCAATATGGCCTTCCCAGGAGCGAAGCGCTGGGGAAAAACTTTCGGGTAGGACTGTTGATAGGCCTGCTCGCTACCAGCAGCACGGTGCTGGCGATTTTCGCCCTGCATGGGTGTGCGGTCGGCTTTCACCTGGGATATGACTGGGGTCAGACGTTCTTGTACGGTGTTCCAAATAGCGGCTTACTAGCCTCCCAGAGTCTCCTCAACGCATCGTTTAGTGGGCCGCGCTGGCTGACCGGCGGAGCGGTCGGGCCTGAGGCCAGCATCTTTTGCCCGATCGCCTTGGCCATCGTGGCAATCCTATTCGGCTTGAAATACCGCGAGGCGCGATATCGACCGTTGGGCGCGCCGTCAGCTTGCTGAGTCGAGCCACGGAGAACGCAGAGGATCTCAATCTGGTCCACGTTCAGAAATGAGCGTGGCCTTTTCCGTTTTGGGAGGGGTGTCTGCAATAAAACGCGATCGACTCTCATTTAGAGAATGTGGAGAAGGCGATGGAGTTATATTCAGTTGATGGGCGGTCCGGAGGAGATCATGTGCGTCATGTGTGAGCGCGAACTGTGGGGCGAGCACCGAGCGCTCGAACGCGAGTTCTTCAAACCCTGCAAGACGTGTAAGAAGTTCCCTGGCGCCAGCTCTGAAGGGACGTGCTATCACTGTTTCGCTATTGGCAGCACGATCGATGAGTGCCCGGAGTGCGCGGGCAAACCGTGGAGTGAAGAGTTCCTGGAGGCCAAAGACGAAATCGAAGGCCCAGACAAGCGGGTTCTCCCATTCTAGCGTGGCGTCCCGGAAATAAGTGGCGTATGGAAACGCCCTGATCAAGAATAAAAGCGGCTGAAAATACAAGGTCCCGCCACTCCGCTCCGGTCGGGATGACAAAGTATTTCGCCGGGCGCCCGGGCCACACGTGATTACCAATCGATGCGTTTGGTTCCGGCTACCAAGTCGAAATGGCGATCGCGGCTCAAGAGGGGAAGAGAATGCTGCCGGCACAGTGCGGCAATCCACAGATCGTTGGTCGGAATCGGCTTGCCCTTGCGCTTTAGCTCGAGGCTGATCTCCGCGTAATAATGAGTTGTTGGCTCCTGAATGTCCAACACCAGGCAGTCATTGAGCAGTTCCTCCAGCCAGTTTTCGTAACTGACCCGATGACGCGACTGGGCGATGCCGTGGCGATACTCGCCGAGCACAATTACGGGGAGCGCCATCTGTTCGGCGCGAGCGAGAACGGCGGCCAGGCCGGGATCATCGTCAGCCGCGGCCGACAGGGCATTGGTATCAAGAATCATTGCCAGACTTCCCGATCGATCTGCTCGAAGGCTTCTTCCACCCGGCTTTCGATTTGCTTGCGCTCCTTATGCAGGTGTTTGAGCTTTCCGACATGCTTCATCCAAGGCCTTTCCTGGGATGTAGTTTTCAGTTTTTCCTGGACCGCCTCAGTGACGAGCTGGCGCAAGGGAATACCGCGTTGGGCGGCGGCTGACTTTGCGCGGCGGAACAGGAAATCGGGAATTTCGAGGGTCGTCTTCATAGTCCCATATTACCATATTTATGGGACAAGTCGTCGACTTCCTTTGGCAGCTTGATTTCCCGCTCTACGGATTCGGAGGGGGGCTCAATAGCTCACAATGGTCGACGCACTTTACTGTGTCGGCCTCGACGGTGGCTTTCTTGTGGCCGGAAAAATCGATGTCGGGGAGGATCAGCAGGGTTTGGGTGCCATTGGCGACGTTGAAAGTGCAGTTGAAGCTCATGGACTGGACGCCACGTTCCTTGCAGCCGGTCTGGTCGAGGGCATCGGTGAGAGTCACCGTTTTGTCGTAGACCTGGTCGGCGAGATGCGATGGCAGGAGCGCGACCGTCAGCGGGATGGGGGACTTGATCTTCACGCTGAGTTCCTGGCCGTCGTGGTCTGGAGTCATGAGGCTGTAGACCTTGGGGACCGGGGTGATCTGGTATTTTTCGTCGAGGATTCGGCGCCAGTGGAACTCAGGCTGAATGCAATTGTAGTACTGGATATGGAGATCGTTGGGGGAGATGAATTGCCGGGCGCCGGGTCCGAGGATGACGCCAATGGTGGCGAGGGCGGGTTTCTCGGACCTGCGCTCATCGCGGAAGGTGATGATCATGGGACGTTCGGAAGGAAGGTGACACTCGTAAATCGCGCTGGTGACGTGCTCCTTCACGCACAGGAAGCTGAAATTCGCAGGGGCTCCGGGTTGCATGGCAGCGTTCCATTCGTCGGCCCAAGTCATGGCCACGGTGACTGGGTATCTGGAGTCGATCTGCACGTGCATGCCGCCGCCCCCGACGGCGGGATGGTAGACGCGGCCGGCGTGGAGGCTGGCGGGCTCTAGAGGGATGGTCTCGCTGTCGGCAGCACTCCAGTAGAAGCCGGGGTTTTGCGCAGCGAGTTCGCGGCCAAGGCGCAGAACAGCAGTGTGGCGAAAATGGAAAAGTTCCGCATACTAGAAGTATTTGTTAGTCGATTCTCGTACCCTAGCGAATTCGCGAGGGGAGGATTACGAAGGTACCCCTACACGTGCGTGAGCTAGCAGATCGTTGCCGGCATTAAAAGCTGGCCGGGCGGGGCAGGCGAGGTGTATTCTCGCGTGGGCCGGGCAAAGAGAATGGAAGTTCCGGCTCACTCAGTTCATCCTTCAATGTCCACTGTCAACGTAGAACGCGTCGGGTCTGGGCTGAGCCCGGAGAAAAAACTGGGCAGTACGACCTTTTCCAGTCGCAATGGGATTTTGTGCCGGTATTTCTATTTTGCGATGTCGCTGCTGATGGCTGCGATTGTGGTTGCCGGCTTCAAGCGTACTGTGGACGCCAACCTGTTCCATCCCGCAGTACCGCGGCCGTTCATTCTCTGGATTCATGGTGCGGCTTTCGCTGGGTGGGTGATTTTCTTTATTTGCCAGTCCAGCGCTGGTCCGTATAGGCAAAGTCAGCTGGCATCGCTCGATCGGATGGTTTGGCGCTGGTCTCGCTACCGTGATGGTTCCGCTCGGCGTCACGACCGCGATTATTATGGACCGCTTTGACACGGTTCAGCTTCATCAGAAGGACGCGGATGCTTTTCTGAGCATTCCGTTCTACGACATGATCGCCTTTGGCACGCTCATTGCGCTTGCCATCTATTGGCGCGGGAAACCAGAACTGCATCGGCGGTTGGTCTTCATTGCAACCTGCGGGCTCATGGACGCGGCCTTTGGCCGCTTTGATTACATCTTCAACAATAACCTCTTCTTTGCCTGCCTGGACCTGCTGATCCTGTTTGGCGTTGGGCGCGATCTGATGGTCGATCGGCGGATCCACAAGGTGTATCTGTATGCCTTGCCGTTGTTGATCGTTGGCCAAAGCCTGTCGGTGTACATGTGGCGGAGCAATCCTTCGTGGTGGCAGGGGATCACGCACGCGATCATGGGATAGAGACCGGTGGCACGAAAATCCTCTCTTTAGTCGCTGGTCAGCTTGTACCTTCGTGGACTACCTCGTACAGCGCGGGAATGGAGCGGAAGGGAGCCCAAGCAGGCTGGCTGACGAGCGCGCGAAATCCATCGTCGTGGGCAGTTTGGAAATCGGCGGCCGACTCCCACTGGGCTACGTTGACGAAGCGGAACCGCGCATCTGGCGCCAGCGAGCGATGCAGCTTGTGTCCCAGGTAGCCCTTCTTCTTGCGCATGTAATTGTTGACCTGCTGCCAGAGGGAGAAAAACTCCTCCTCGCGTCCTTGGGGGATTTCGAAACAATTCACCAGCGTCACGAGTGCCATGGGTTCTCCTGGAATTCGTCGAGCGTCGACCGTCGTGAGTCCATCGAGTGCATTTTACGATGCTGGAGGATCGCTTTGGCGCCGAAGTTCGGCGAATGTGGAGGATGCTTTCCTTGCACCGCGAGCGAAGGCATAAACCACAGAGGACACTAAGGTACACAAAGGGCGCGTTCAGCGGCCATAAATAACGGCTACGAGGACGCGCATCTGCTTTTTTCTACTGGATAAAATTGCCGCGCCTACAGGGACTCATCTAAATGCCGTGCCGAGCATCGCGCGTCTAAGCAATACGGGAAGCACGCGCACGCGTTCCGCACGGCGGATTCGAATTAGCGCACAAATCGACAAAATAATCGGAGGTTACCCCATGAAGCTAGTTACGGTTTTGAGCACGGCAGCTTTGTCCATGATTCTCGGGATATCAGTGCCGGTTCATGCGCAGCAGGATGAGCCGCACCCTCAAGAGGAAAACCGCGCGCGGCCGGACGAGAAGCCGGCGCACGAACAAGACAAGCAGGCTCATCCGGAAGATAAACAGGCAGACAAGAACAAGCAGGAAGACAAGCATGCAGAACAGGAGGATAAGTCTGCGCGCAAGACGGACAAGCGCGAGGACGAGCGGGGCGGCCATATTCCGGACGACCGTTTTCGGGCAAATTTCGGCCGTGAGCACCGGTTCCGCGTCGGACGTCCGGTGATCGTCGAGGGAGCTCCGCGCTTCCACTACGGCGGGTATTGGTTCGTTATCGTGGAGCCGTGGCCGGTGGGCTGGGGCTACGATGACGAGGTATTCGTTGACTATGTCGACGGCGGGTATTTTCTGTTCAACCCGGTACACCCTGGTGTCCGGATTTCGATCAACGTTGTTTTTTAGGAATGGGTCAGTGTGATGGAAAGGCCACGCTCTGGAATGAGCGTGGCCTTTTTTGGTTTAGTGGGCTTCGGTTGTGACTACAGCGGCTGCGGTTGTGCCGGTTGCAATTTCGGGAACGGTTTTCCCGGGAAGGTCGACTGGTTGGATCTTGACGGTGGACAGGATCCAGTTGAGCTTGCGAAATACTTCGTTGGGATCGACCAGCTTGGAAGGTGCTTTACCGTCGTCGGTCGTGGAATCGACAGCGGTCTCTAAGCCGAGCGCGAATTCGTAGCAGCTTCCGTTCTGGAAGACGTGGTAGTACTTCAAGTCGGCTTGGTTGTTTTCTTCTCCCGTGAAGCCTTCCACGGCATGGAAAACGGTAGCACCGACTTTTGTGTTCGAGGCCGCGACTGACTCGGTTGCCGGGTTGGTGGTTTCCGGGAAGGCGAACTGCGCGCATTCGTCGGCGGTCAGTTTGGAATTTACGCTGACGTTGAAGAATGCGGTATTGAAGTCGGTGCCGGCATACAGCTTGCGGGGCAGTTCCACTGCGCTGATGGTGGTGCCGCCGGGTTGGACGAAGTTCATCTCAACGGGGCCCATGCCGGTCATTTCCAGATTGGCTTTGTCGCCTTGTTTGAGGGTTCCATATTTCGGATAGCGGAACGAGAGTCCGTAGGCTGCGTTGGTGTACATCGCGGCTGACAACTTGCGCTGGCGCGACTTCTTTTTCGCGGGCGGCTGGCTGGGAACCGTGGGGATTGCCGGCACGGTCGCGATCGGCGTCGACGGTTGGCTGGCTATGGTCTGATTGGGCGGCGTGATGGTGGCCGTGCTGCTCGATCCCTTCGAGCAACCGCTTTCGAGCAGAAAGACTCCCAGCAACGAGGTTGCGATCAGCGATCCGACCAGTGCGGCTGTCTTTTTCCTGCCGGTGAGTTTGTTGGAGTCAAAGTGCGGGCGTTGCTTTGCCGGCGATGCGTTGATTGAACTTTTTCCTTCTGATTTTGTTTCCGGTTTTCCTGATAATCCGAGTTGTGTGAAATGTGCCATGTTGGTTTCCTTTGCTGGTCCCCCAGTCAAAAGGATTCTTTGCAACGCGCTGGCCATTGGGAAGCAGTTGAATTAACGAGGGTTAGAGGAGAGCGCTTTCTTGACAATCGTGGTTTCCGGGACACGGTGTGGAACCGACGACACGTCATTGTCTGGTATCGAACAGAAACACTCGGAAGTGCATGGGTACGCACTTTCCGGTTGACTCGGTTTTGAGGCTGTACTAATCTCAGCGGAATTTCTGGCTGTCTATCAGCCGATTGTTTTTCGCCACCTCCGCGTCCTCTTCGCTGTGCGCCGCCACGTCAATAGGTGCGTTGGGTAACCTCCGCGTTGAAAGTCGGTATGACTTCACTGGAGCGCGCTCTGTTACTAGATGCCGCTCCACGCGCTATTGGTGTGCCTGAAGGCGCCAGCGGAAAACACCCTTCACCCGCCTCATTTTCTACGGGCCGGCTTTGGTTGGCCTGAGCGGCGGAGATCCCCCGGGTATTTTGTGGGACCACAGACCTAAGGAGAAGCGATGCGAAACTATCGAGTTATACGATTGACCTGCAGTCTAGCGTTGTGCGTGTGGACAGTTGCGATTCTCAATCCGGTCACCGCTTGGGCTCAGCAGCCCAAGGATCCTGGGCCGCGAGGCGGCGCGCCTGGAGCTGGAAATTACTATCCAACTCTGAATGCCAATGAGCAACTTCTGTTCGGCCAGGCGTTCGCCAGCTTCCAGGAAGTCGATTCGGTCTCGGGAACGATTGAGCAAGGGGCTGGGCTGGGGCCGACTTTTAATGGCAACAGCTGCGCTATGTGCCATGCGCAGCCAGCCGCGGGCGGGAGCAGTCCTGGCGTGACCAGCCCGCAAAATCCGATTCCGAATCCGCAGGTGGCGCTGGCCAACCTGGACGGAGCCAGTAATCAGGTTCCCTCATTTATTACGGCCAACGGTCCGGTGCGCGAAGCACGCTTTATCGCCACCGACCCCACGAATCTCTATTCCTCCCTGGATGGCGGCGTCCACGGGCTGTACACGATCCAAGGACGCACCGACGCGCCCGGTTGCACTTTGGCGCAACCTCCCTTTGCCCAGCAACTCTCCCTGGGGAATGTCATTTTCCGGGTCCCTACGCCGGTTTTTGGTCTCGGTTTAGTGGAGAACACCCCGGACGCAACTTTGCAGCAAAACCTGGCTTCGACGCAGGGCGCGAAGTCCAAGCTGGGCATCGGGGGCAGGTTCAACACTGCAGGCAACGATGGAACCATCACGCGCTTTGGCTGGAAAGCGCAGAACAAGTCGCTGGTGGTTTTTTCGGGAGAGGCTTACAACGTGGAGCAGGGTGTCTCTAACGAAGTATTTCCGAACGAGCGCAGTGCGGTCGCCGGCTGCGTATTCAATGCAACGCCAGAGGATCACACTCATGTCCTGAATGGCAACCCCAACAGCCCCAACTTCGGAACCACGATAGGCACTGCGGCGGAGATGTCCGCGGACGTATTGAACTTCGCTTTATTTGCCCGGCTGACGGCGCCCCCGACACCTGGCCAGGCGAACCAATCCACCATCAACGGCTCGAATCTGTTTAACAGCATCGGTTGTTCGCTTTGCCATTCACCGACTCTGACCACGGGTATCTCGACCTATACGGGCATGTCCAACGTGGCGTATTTCCCTTACTCTGATTTTGCCCTTCACCACATGGGGGCGAGTCTGGCGGATGGGATCCATCAGGGAGGGGCGGGTCCGGACGAGTTCCGCACGGCTCCGCTGTGGGGCCTGGGCCAGCGCCTGTTCTTTCTGCATGACGGTCGGACCTCTGACCTGTTGCAGGCTATCCAGGCACATACGGGTGATTCCAGACACTGCACGCAAAGCGCGTCAGCGGAATTGTTTTATGTCTTGACCACGAACAGCGTCTTCGAACCAAAGTCTCAGAGCCAATTCTGTGGATCGGAAGCCGGCAACGTGATCAGGAACTTCAATGCACTCAAGGCCTCACAACAGCAGGACATTCTGAATTTCTTGCGCTCGTTGTAGGGTCAGGCTCGTGGGAAGGTCTCGGGAGAGCCTTCCCACGATTTCAGCGTTGATTGCCGGATCGGTTTTGTTATCGTGGTTAATCCCGCGTTGAGGCGCTTTTCGTCACAGCTGGGGGACGTGAAAACACCGTGCCGTGGGGATAGGCGTCGCCGTGGAATCCGTGGGGCCAGGACTTGCCATCCATGCTCACGCCGGCTTGGGTGCTGCCAGAATCGCGGAAGCGCTGGTCGAGAGTCAGGGCGCCGGTCTGGGTATCGAAGTTCAGGATGAAGAGCCGGTGCTCTCCGTATTCACCGGAATTCAAAACGATTCGGCTTCCGTCTTCACTGGCGGAGATCCAGTGTGGCTTCTGTTTTTCGTCGAAGGTTACGCGCGACACTTCGCGAATGTTGGCCAGGTCGGAGAGATCGTAAACTGCGAGGGCGTGGGTGGTGAACAAGGTCTGCACCCAGTAGTGACCGATCCGCAGCGGCACCGCGCATATTTCTCCGTCAAAGGTTTTCAAGTATCGGACGGAGGGCAGATCGCTCTCAATGCCGTTCAACTGATACAACCCGCAAGAAAACGTGTGGACCAGCACAGTCTTCCCGTTGGCGAGCAGGTTGGGCTCGCCGGGGGCTTGCTGCTCCGACCCGCGGGGGCCGGGCGGGAGCACCAGGGTCCGCAGGAGCTTCAGGTCCGAAAGCCGCCACACTTGCACCGTCCGAGTCTCTCCGTCATTCCTGAAATGCATCGACGTATTGGTGCTGACGATGCGGTCAAGTGCCGGGACGACTACCAGGCTGTAAGGGCGAATGAGTTCGCCTTTCGCTGCAGGATCCATGGCGCTGCTGCTGCGAATGAGGTGCCCACGTTCGTCGAACTCGACCAGCCCGCCTCCGTCCGACTTAGGATCGTGGCCGCCGTGATACTGGAACGTGGCGAGAACATGGCCGTTGGACAGACGTACGTAGGTGTGCGGGTGCATGTAGCCGTCGAGATCGCCGAACGACGTAACCAGGGACGGATGCAGAGGCTCGCGCAAGTCGAAAAGCATGGAGCGGCCGCTTTCGAATGCGTTGGCCAGCAAGAAGCCGTCCTCGGGCATTTCCAGTTCGGTGTGATGAGGTGTGCCGCTGGGGCCGGGAACGGCGACCGACGCTACCGCCTGGCCATAGTGAGGAGATTTTGCGTCGGCGTCGAGTACCGCGAGGAAATCGCTGCTCGTTTTGGCGTCGTCGCCCGACCAGACGAACAGGTAAGAGTTGTTTTGGGCGTGCCCGCGGACGCTGGAGAGCAGCATAAGAACAACACAGCAGAGATTACGCATAAACATGAATTGTTGCTGGGCTGGGACTGGCTGTCAACCAGCACGCTTAGACGGCAGGCAACAGATCATAAGTGCTGTGCACGGTGATTTCGCGTTCCTTACCGAAGCGGAGCATTTGCACCTGGCGCTGGTCGAAATCAAGGAGGAGGAAGCCATAGTTGTCGTGACGCCGCAGTGTGCCAGCGTTGATTACTGTCAGTCCGGTGAAATGGCGCACCATCGCGTGATGGGTGTGTCCGTTGACGACAAAGCGATATTTTTGATTTCGTATCAGGTTCTGCAGGTCGGCATTGTTATCAAGAGCGTAGCCGAAGTCGTCCGGCTCGAGCCTTGCCATATCGTTCAGACCGAGTCCGTGACAGAGCAACACGTTGCCAAGTGAAGAGGAGAACTCCAGTGTGGCGACCAGGTTTGCCAGGTAGTCCCGCGCTGCGGCCGGGACCGTTTGCGGGTCGGTCGCGTCGGGCAGATCACGCATCGTGCCGGTGAGTAGCCAGCGGTCGTGGTTGCCGCGAACAGTTTGGGCGTTGCACTGGTGAAGCAGTTCGCAGCAACGCGCAACTGAGCCCGGGCCGTCGGCCACGTCTCCGGTACAGAGTATTGCCTGGGCGTTTTTTGTTTGGAGATGGTCCAGGGCGGCTTCGAGCAAGCTGTCCTCGGCGTGGATATCCCCGATGATTCCGACGCGTGCCGGTAGGCTGGGGAGAGTCATCGCTTCACCATTGTCCATCTTGTACGCGAACTTTCAAGAATGGTCCCGCTTGGGCGAGGACGCCCGCGCCTACATTGGTCTAATAGTCGATGCCTTTTAGAAAATCCGGGGTTTGTACGTACTGGTAGCGATTGGGATCGTTCTTGACCAAAGAGTCGGCATATTGATTCCATACTGTCCCGTGGGCGCCGGTGTTATTGTCTTGCACTACGGTCTGGTCCAAGAGGTAGTTGGAGAAGTTCTGGTTGCGTTTGTCGCGGCTGTCCCACATGGCTTCGACGCTGGCATTGTGGGCGTCGTTGGCGGCATGGGCGGCATCGGCTTGCGCTTTGGCGTTGGCGCCGATCTGGTGGATGCGGTTAATTTCGGCCTGGGTTTGCTGCTGAATTTGCGCGTTGATCACAGAGTCGTTCCGTCTCCAACTATTGGCAATGGCGGTCAGAGTGGGCCACTCGGCATCTTTCAATTGCTTGGGAACACTTCCCTGATTCACGGTTATGGCCCAGGTCCCGTTTGCGATGGGGCGGAGCGCGGAGACCACAATGCTCGTGGCCATCGGTCCCTTGCCGTCGTGGGCGTCCATGTCGCCTTCGAGCAGGACGGCATCCGTCGCCACGCCTGAGATGGGAAATTTCCGATTGCTGGTGATGTTGATGGTCGGATTGGGCGTGCCTTGCTTTTGATGAATCTGCTGCACGACGGCGAGAAACGCCTGCGCCAGATCACCGCCCGAGGGATAAACGGTGTACAGTCCCGGCAAAGGCCGGCCACTCCTGAGCTGCATCTGAGTTTGCGGACTCCTCGGGTCCATGATTGGCAGATACACGCCCATGTGGATGGATTCTCCATTGGGACCGGCTGCGTGCGCGACGCCGCTGGCGGCACCGGTCAGTTGCCAGCCTTCGGGCAGGCCGATGCTGCCGCTTCCGTCGGGAAATGGAATCTGACGAAGGGGTGGACCGGCGCTCTCATGTGCCGGAGTAGAAGCCGATTGCGTCGGCTTTGCGGAATCCGAATGCCAAACTTCGTTGAGTTTTTTCAGCATGGGGTTGGCGGTGGTGCCGAATCGCTTGGCATCATCGTAGATCACCGCGCCTGCCGGCTGGCTGCCCGCGGGCATGGACACGATTACCATGCCGGCGATCGGCTTTCCGCCCTGGGTCTTTGCGGTCACGGTAAAGAAGGTGGCGACGGAATCGCTGCCGCCGGCCTGGAAGAACTTGCCGATCTGGGGACGGTCGCCAAAGTGGCCATGCACATTGCGCAGCATGGCTCCCATCGCGCCTTGTAGAGATGTCTGGCCAGTGACGGGTCCGTAGACGATTTGGCCGCCGCCGGGGTTGTCGATGGTTTGCAGGCTGTCGTCGGCGAACGCAGGGGTGAGCAATGCCGTTGTGCAGAGTAAGACAAAGGTCAACTTCGCACCGAGGCGGATTTGCAAGCGAGGCATGCCACTCTCCTTGAATGTTGTTTTCAAGACAGACTATGAGTTTCTCAAGCGGTGATTCAGTAAGGGGAGGGCTGAACAGCTAAGCCTAATCATCTAGATGGGGTTGTCAAGTGGATTTGCAATCGATCAAGCTCCTCCAGTAGATCAAGACTGTCAAGCAGAGCGAAACGAAACATCCCTACCGCCGCCAACATTCGTGCGGAAATAGGGATTCCTCGCTTCGCTCGGAATGACAAATGGGATTTGATGAGAGGGTCGGAAAGCTAATTTACGCGGCTTGGCCGGGATTTGCCGCAGCCCGGTCCACCAGTTCCGTTCGAGTCCAGGTGTAGCGGATGCGGTGGATGACCGTGATCGTGGACAAAACCGCGATGATCCATAGCACCGGGGCCATGCGATTGAACAGGGCGCCCAGGATGACGAGCACGAGCCGCTCGGGGCGTTCCATGAAGCCCACGCGGCAAGATCCGATCAGCGATTCGGCGCGGGCGCGGGTGTAGCTGACCATGATGGCGCTGATCATTACGATGGCCGCAAGCACGACGTAGAAGAAGCGGTCGCCACGGGCGTAAAACACCAGCAGTCCGAGGAACTGAGAAGCGTCGCTGTAGCGGTCGACGACCGAGTCGAAGAAGCCGCCGAAGCGGGTGACGCGATTGCTGGCGCGAGCCACGTCGCCATCTACCAGGTCGAAGAATCCGGAACCGATGATGACCAGGCCGGCGTAGCGGAACATGCGGGCCTGATTGTCGCCGTTGGCATAGCCGAACAGGAAGGCGGCGATGATGTTGACGACCAGGCCCAGAAACGTCAGCACGTTGGGATTGATGCGCGCCAGCGCCAGCCAGCGCACGATGGCATCCAGCAGACACGCCGCAGGCTCGGCCGAAGGCACTGGTCCAGGTTCGGTTAGTCGCGGATCTGTTTGTAGCGGTCATGTTGGTTCAACGACACTGCGGCCGTTATCCGGCTGCAGCGTCGTCGTGAATGGTGCTCAATTTCAGAACTTCCATTTCGCGCTTGCCGTTGGGCGTGACTACGACTGGCGGTGTCGCCGACTTTCTTGTTCAGCAGCGCCCGGCCTATGGGTGAACTGGTGGAAATCTTTCCTGCAGCGACAGTCGGCTTCTTCGCTGGTCACCAGCTTGTATTCGACTTCTTCATTCTTGTCGTTGTCATAGACCCGGACGGTGGATCCCAGACCCACTTTGTCGCGGGGAATGTTGTCCATGTTGATGAGTGACGAGGTCGGCCATGCGCTTTCCGAGCTGGCGCAGACGGGCCTTAACGAACTCCTGGCGCTGCTTGGCCATGTGGTATTCGGCGTTTTCGCTGAGATCGCCAAGGGCAGCGGCCTTCTTGATCTCTTTGGGGAGATCGTGAACCAGCTCATGTTCGAGTGGTTCATCTCGTCCTGTAACTTCCTCTTGATTTGCTCGGTCATGCTTTAACGGATTATAAACCCAGCGTCCGCGGTCACCCGGTCAAGCGGGAGACTTTTACCCAAAACGGGAGTCGAACACGCTTCAAAACGGACGGGACTAGGCTTGAAATTCGGAGGCTTCCGGAAAGCGGAGGTTCGACTTGGACAGGGCCTTGGTAAGCAGTTCCTCGATCTGCGCGTCTTCGCAGTTTTTCGCCATTGCCAGTTCACTGACCAGTAGGTAGCGGGCGCGTTCCAGCATTTTCTTCTCGCGGAACGAAAGCGCCTTGGACTGGTTGAGAAGCAGCAAAGCTTTCAGGACATTGGCGACTTCCAGCAAGGAGCCGGTACGCATCCGCTCGGAGTTTTCCTTGAATCGGTATTTCCAGTCTGCGTTGTTGTCGCAGGCTCCATCTTCAAGAAAATCAACGATTTTCTGGATTTCCCCGTTCTTCACTACGCGCCTGAGACCGACGGTCATAACGTTATGGAACGGGACCATGACCTTCAGGCTGCTGGCTTTGATTTTGAGGAGGTAGAAGTTCTCGACACTCTCACCGATGGTCCGGCTGCTGATCTGTTCAATAATACCCACGCCATGATTGGGGTAGACGACCTTGTCGCCTATGTGGAAGCTGCCATCGCCGTTCAACATGAAGAATCACCCACAGACAGAGGAGGGAAGAAGAGGAACAACACCAGTTAAGTTTACCCGAATTGGGACGGAAAGGCAATTTTAGGGTCGCCCTGTGATGGCCGTGTGAAGAGGCGTCCAGGGCCAGGGTGGGGGTGCATGGCAACGTCGACCGCGTCGGTCTTCCTCGTTTTTGCTAGAGGGTGTAACTCATAGCAATAAAGGTAGTTGAACGCTTTGGTGCGCTATTCCCCCAACCATGCGCCATAGGGTTTTAACGACTCCACATGAGCAAAGATGATTCGGATGGCGGCAGTGATGGGAATCGCCAGCAGCAAGCCCATGCCGCCCCACAGTCCTCCCCAGACCAGAAGGCCCATGGTCACGGCCAAAGGATTCAGCTGCAATCGTTTGCCAAGAAATCGAGGGTAGAGGAGATTGAGGGCGACCACGTGCAGCACGAGTACCGTGGCCACGATGACGAAGATATCCTCTGATCCGGTGTGCCCGAGTCCGACAAAAATCGGAGGAACCAGGGCGAGGAGCGCTCCCATGTAAGGCACGAGGCTCAGGAATCCACTAACGAATCCGGCGAAGTAGAAGAAGGGCAAATTGAGCATCCAGAAGATGACCGTACTGACCGCCCCGACGAACAGGCCGATCAGCAGGTTTCCCACCATGAAGCTCCGAACCATGGCGGAAATCAGGCCGAGCGTTACGTAAGCCGTATGGCGGTTCTCCAAGGGGAAGAGCATCACGGTGGCGGAGCGCACGTGCTGCTGCCAGGTCAGCATGAAAAACACCAGGAAGGGTATGAACGATACCGCCAGAACGGCTGCACTAACCGACCCGAAGCCGCGGGTCAACATATCGGTCCAATCGGTCGCGGGACGGACACTCACCACGCCTTTTTCGTGCTCGGGAGGCAAAACCTCGAAAGTCTCCGCCTGCTTGCGAAAGCGCAGGACCTCATCACGAACCTTACCTGTGTATTTCGGCAGGTCCTGAACCAGCGTGGCTGCCTGATTGTAGGAAAAGTAAACGATGCCGGATAGCGCGGCCAGCAACAAGAGGATTGCAATCGCCGCTGCCAGACTGCGAGGCAAGTAAAGCCAGGTCAGGAAATCCACGATCGGCGCCAGGATGAACGCCAGCAGCACAGAGACCAGAATCACCACCAGCACCGACTCGCCGAAATAGCAGAGTGCGAGGATTCCCACAATGCCGATTACGTTCATCGCCCAATGCCATCGCAGCGCCGGGTTGGATGCGGCCCGGACGGGCGCGGGCACTTCGCTGGTCGCCATCTCAGCATCGTAATCCTTTTTTTGGTGGTTCCGCGGGGACATATAATTCCGATGTGCCCTCGGAACCAACAGATTCCCAGAACCGGCCTCACCCCCGTGTGCTGGGTCTGGACGTCGGGTCAAAAAGGATCGGAGTCGCCATCTCTGATCTCCTAGGCATCACCGCCCAGGGACTCCGGACCATTCAGCGGCAAAACAAGCGGCTTGATTTCGAAGAGCTGCAGAGGGTGGTCAGGGAGTACGAGGTAACCGAGATTGTTGTGGGCTATCCGCTGCGAATGAGCGGGGCGGAGGGTATTCAGGCGGAGAAGATGCAACGCTTCGCCGAAGAACTGCGCCACCGTGTCCCGTTGCCGGTCCACCTTTGGGACGAACGCCTGAGTTCCGCCCAAGCCAACCGGTTGCTGCGAGAAACCGAAATGTCGATTAAGCGCCGCGGGCAAGTCGTGGATCAGATGGCGGCAGTGTTGATTTTGCAGAGTTGGATGGATGCGAAGGGGGGGACTTAGGATGGGCACTCTGCATTCGGGGCTCAGCCTTTTGCTCCCAACGTGACCAAGGGCTAACGACCAACGGCCAACGACCAACGACCGGCCCTCATCTAAACTATTCCTAAGGTGCGCACATTTTTCATAGTCCTGTTGCTTGCCATTCTCGCTTTCGGGGGATGGCTGGCTTGGGCGCTGAACCAGCCGGTTACGCCGTCGGGGCAGACTTTTGTGCTGCTGCATCCTGGATACTCGAGTCGGCGTATCGCACGCGAACTGCAGGCGGCTGGGGTCATCCGCAGTGCAATGGCGTTTGCTATCTGGCACCGTATTCACCACGGACGCTCGCTGAAGGCGGGCGAATATCTGTTCGACAAAACCGCCACCGCTCTCGACGTTCATGAGCGCCTGGTGCATGGCGATGTTTATTTCCACACGGTGGTGATTCCCGAGGGCTACACCATGTTCGACATCGCGCAAGCCCTGCAGGACGCTGGACTGGGATCGAGTGAGGAGTTCCTCAAGGTCGCGACTTCGGACACGGCTTTGATCTCCGACCTTGCACCCGACGCCAAAAGTCTGGAAGGATATCTGTTTCCGAACACCTACGAATTTACCCGCATGCAAAGCATGCAAGAGATAGCGGCTGCGATGGTCAAACAATTCCGCCAGGTGGCGCGCGAGATTGGATTGACCACAGACTCGCCGTCCGGAAACGACCTGCAGCAGGCAGTAATCCTGGCGTCGATCATCGAGAAGGAAACGGCCGCTCCGGAAGAACGGCCGCTGGTGGCGAGCGTCTACAACAACCGGTTGGCGCGCCATGTGGCTCTACAGGCCGATCCCAGCGTGATTTATGCGGAGCTTCTGCAGGGAAGCTACAGCGGGGCGCTTCACCATGCTGACATGCAGTTCAATTCCACCTACAACACCTACACGCACCCGGGGCTTCCGCCGGGACCGATTGGCAATCCGGGGAAGACGTCGCTGGAAGCGGCGATGCATCCCGCGGATACTGACTATTTCTATTTCGTGAGCA
This sequence comes from uncultured Acidobacteriota bacterium, assembly GCA_963788605.1. Lineage (GTDB taxonomy): Bacteria > Acidobacteriota > Terriglobia > Terriglobales > Acidobacteriaceae > JABDBE01. Next base: position 23,363 of record CAWBHD010000006.1, read on the forward strand.
ATGGAAATGGCCATCACCGCTTCGCCCACACTCTGGAAGAGCACAACAAGAACGTTGCGGCGTACCGGAAAGTGATGGCGGGGAAGTAGAGGATCGGCTTCAGGCTTCAGGTTCTCGGCTTCAGGCGGCTGCGATACTCCGGAATGCCTTCATCAATCCATTGATGAGGCGGCCTACTTCTGCTGTCTGGGATAGAAGGGTTTCGCCTTGCGAGTGGGTTAGATAGCCTAGGCCATCTGCAATCATGACCTGCGTTTCTACCTCGAAGAGAGATCCTTTTGCGTTGCTGAGAAAATGAAGCAACTCTTTGTCGGAAGAACGGCCCTTGCCTTCCGCGATGTTACTTGCGATCGAAACCGCGGCTCTCCTGAGTTGGATGGTAAGGCCGTACGTTTCTTCTCTGGGGAATGTTTCAGTGAGACGATAGATGGCCTGGACCATTTCCATTGCGGTCTGCCAAGCTCTTAGGTCGCGATAAGTACCACTCATGAATGACCTCCTGCGCCGACAGTAAATAGCGCGCGGTGATGAAGACTGTGATGCCTGTCACCGGAGACAGCGATCATCCTGACGCCAGTCCCGATCTGGGTCAAGGTTCGTTCCCGAAGCCCGAAGCCTGACGCCTGAAGCCCGAAGCGCGACCATGAATCGCCGGCTTGGGTATACTCATCTCTTCGACGCAGAACCTAATTTGTCCCATGTCGTTTTTCTTTCGATATCGATTTGCGCCCGCGCTATTAGCGGTCCTGCCGCTGACAGGTTGTTTATTTCGCTCGCATAAAGTGGAGCAGCCAGTCAATGCCGTGCAACTCCAAACTGCCACCCAGCAGCAGCTGATTGCATACATCAACAGTCAGGCGGTTGCGATCCAGTCCATGCAGGCCACGGTTGATATTGATACGACCGTGGGAGGAGTTAAGAAAGGCAAAGTCACGGATTACGAGGAGATCCGTGGATACGTTCTGGCGCGCAAGCCGGCGATGCTGCGGATGATCGGATTGATGCCGATTGTGCGCAACAAGGCTTTCGACATGGTGAGCGATGGGCAGGGGTTTAAACTCTGGATTCCGACAAAGAATCGTTTTGTGGTGGGACAAAACGATGTGGAAGTCCACAATCCGGCGCAACCCCTGGAAAATTTGCGCCCGCAACATATCTACGACGCCCTGTTGCTGCGGCGGGTCGATCCGGAGAATGAGATTGCAGTGATGGAAAACGATACCGAAACGGTGACCGACGCCAAGAATCACAAGGTATTGCAGGCAGATTACGTGATTGATGTAATCCGCAAAGGAGATGGCGGCTGGGTGCTTTCGCGGAAGATCTTCTTTAGCCGCACCGATCTTCTGCCGCGTCGCCAACTTCTCTATGACACCCAGGGAAACGTCATGACGAATGCGCTCTATGGCAATTACAAGGATGACAAAGGCGTGAAATTTCCCTGGCAAATCGAGATTGCGCGGCCGCAGGAAGAGTACGACATTACCCTGAATATCGTAAAACTGGATCTGAACCAACCACTTCCAGATGATAAGTTCACCCTGGAACAACCGGTAGGCGCCGAAGTGGTCGACTTGGATAAGCCGAAGGATAACTCGGCGGGTAAGATCAGCAATTAGCCCCGTGGGCTTTTTGCGGGTAACTTGATCGGTACAGCTGAAGAGGTTGCGGAAAAAATACCAGGCGTTGAAGTTTTGAAAGGGCACGGCTTCCTAGCCGTGCCGAAAAGTCCTTGGAGGTGTTATACGGCGAGGCTTAAAGCCGCGCCCTTTCAAGACTCCGGTTCGCCGGTTTCGACGTTTTTCCACAACCTGTGAAGCCGTGCCCGTCCACAAAACTACTCATGAAACCAGTGCCAATTGCTGACTGCAGGTGCTCACTATGATGAACAAAATGATCGTCGCCAACCTGATCCACCGGCCGCTCCGCTCCGTGATCAGTATCGTCGCCATTGCGCTGGAAGTGACCCTGATTCTGCTGATCGTGGGATTGTCGCTGGGAATTCTCAACGATTCGCGGGCGCGGCAAGCCGGGATGGGAGCGGACGTGGTTGTCATGCCTCCGGGATCGACGGTCATTGCTGGGGTCTCGGGTGCGCCGCTGTCATTGAAAATCGGGGACATAGTAACAAAGTTGCCGCATGTGGTGAGCGTGGCGCCGGTTGTGATGCAGTTCTCTACTGCGGGAACGCTGGAGATCATTTACGGGATCGATCTTAAGAGCTTCGAACAGCTGGGCGGACCATTTCACTACCTGTCGGGCGGACCGTTTCAGGGACCGAATGATGTGCTGGTGGACGACATTTTTGCCAAGTCAAAGCAGGTCAAGGTCGGGGACACGATTGAGCTGCTTAACAACAGTTTCCGGATCGCGGGCGTGGTCGAACATGGACGAGGAGCGAGGAAATTCCTGCAGATGAGCACGCTGCAAGGACTGATCGGGGCACAGGGCAAAGTATCGGCCTTTTATCTCAAGCTGGACGATCCTAACAATGCGCCCGCGGTCGTCGATGAAATCAAGAATGTTCCCGGCATGCAGGGCTACAACGTCCGCTCCATGCGCGAATACCTTTCGCTGATGACGCCGACCAGCTATCCGTATCTCGGCAGCTTCATCGACGTGGTGATTGGGGTTTCCGTCACCATTGGCTTGATCGTCATTTTTCAGGCGATGTATACGGCGGTGATGGAACGAACCCGCGAGATTGGAATCTTGAAATCGATGGGAGCGTCGAAGTTCTATATCGTGAATGTGATTCTGAGGGAGACGGCATTGCTGGCGATTGCGGGGATTTTGCTGGGGATTGTGTTCAGCCTGCTTGCCGAAAGAGGAATCAGCTACAGAATGCCTCTGGTTCGAGTCGAAGTCACGGCAGGCTGGATTCTGCGGGCGACGGTCATCGCTCTGGTTGGAGCATTGGCGGGCGCAGTGTATCCCGCACTGAAGGCGGCGCAGAAGGATCCGATTGACGCGCTGGCTTATGAGTAGACGGCGGCAAAGGTAGCTGTCGAATTGGCGGATTTTCCTGCGAATCTGGCGCTGTCTTTAACCCTGGACCGGCGGTAAGACCAACGGGCATAGAGACTTCGTTGACAATATCCTCCGTCCTACGTTATCTTTAAGACTTTGAAGGTCCTGCGGTTGCCCGCCTGATAGCCCTGCGCCATCGGCGCTCACTGGGTGCTCAGCGGTCTTCTTTGCGTTTTTTTATTTCTTGGAGATTTTGCATGTCAACCTATTTCCCCAAAGCGGGGGAAGTTGTGCGCAAGTGGTACGTCGTGGATGCCTCCGGTCAGACGCTCGGCCGGCTCGCGTCGCAGGTCGCCCGCATTTTGATGGGTAAAGAAAATCCGCAGTACACGACCTTTCTCGATACCGGCGATCATGTGATCGTGATCAATGCCGAGAAGGTGAAGACGACCGGCATGAAGGCGGAGCAGAAGGTTTACCAGCACTACACCGGATATCCGGGTGGATTGCGTACGGAAGAGTTCCGCAAGCGGTTCGAGCGCAAACCGGAAGCGATCATCGAGGCTGCGATTCTGCGTATGCTGCCCAAGTCAAAATTGGGGCGGCAGATGATCAGCAAGCTGAATGTGTATCGTGGCGAGAAGCATCCGCACGAGGCGCAGAAGCCGCAAGCGAAAGCGCTCGAAGTCAGGGCATAGAGTTTGGTTGTAGGTGCGAGATCCTTCACCGGTTCGCGCCGGTTCAGGATGACGTCAAAAACTTTGAAAGGTTCGCATTGAAGCGGTTTGGCCAAGTGCTGACTGCTAAGTGCTAAAGGCTAAGAATGGCAGAGCTAGTGCAATATTACGGAACCGGACGCCGCAAGTCGGCGATCGCGCGCGTTTATCTGCGTCCAGGCAGCGGCGAGTTCAAAGTGAACGGACGTCCTTTTGAAGTTTATTTCGTGACCCCGGCGCAGCGTTCGGCAGCCAAGCAGCCCTTACTTTCGACTGAGACAGCGGCCGCGTTTAATGTGGTCGCCAGGGTTTCCGGCGGCGGCGTGAATGGCCAGGCTGATGCCGTGAAGTTGGGCATCGCTCGTGCTCTCATGCTGTTTAACGTCGAGCTGCGCAAGAAGTTGAAAGCCGAGGGTATGGTCACCCGCGATTCACGCGGCAAGGAACGCAAGAAGTACGGACAGAAGGGCGCGAGAAAGCGGTTCCAGTACAGCAAGCGTTAGATTCTGTCGTTGGCCGTTCGTCGTTGGTCGTTCGCGATGACGGTTTGGCTGACGAGTAACGACCAAGGACGAACGACGGTTTTTAGGTGTTCAATTCTTCCCGTACCTCGGTACGGGGACGGGAATGGCAATCCGGGGCAGCCTCAGGGTGAGCGTCGGATGCAGACCAAACGAGGAGGTTAATTGGCTAATATCACCATGAAGGAGTTGCTCGAAGCGGGCGTCCACTTCGGGCACCAGACCAAGCGCTGGAATCCCAAGATGAAGGAATACATCTTCGGAGAGCGCAACGGGATTTACATCATCGACCTGCAGAAGACGCTGAAGATGTTCAAAGAGGCGTCGAGATTCGTACAGGAACTGGCCACGGAAGGCAAAATTGTTCTCTTCGTGGGCACGAAGCGCCAGGCTCAGGATGCGATTGCGGAAGAAGCGACGCGCTGTGGCGGGTTCTATGTGAACCAGCGCTGGCTGGGCGGCCTGCTCACCAATTGGGTGACCGTGCAGAAGTCGGTAAAGCGGCTGAAAGAACTCGACGAGATGGCCACGGATGGCCGCTACGAGTTGCTGCCCAAGAAAGAAGTTATCAAGCTGGAGCGCGAGCGCAAGCACCTCCAGGCGAACCTGGCCGGCATCAAGAACATGAGCCGTCTGCCGGACGCGATCTTCATCATCGACTCGAACAAAGAGCAGATTGCGGTGCGCGAGGCGCGCAAGCTCGGCATTCCGGTGGTCGCGGTGGTGGACACGAACTGCGATCCTAGCGAAGTGGACTACGTGATTCCGGGCAACGACGACGCGCTGCGAGCGATCCGGCTGTTTGCTTCGAAGATTGCGGATTCTGTGGCTGAAGGCGCACAACTGATGACCGACAAGCAAGTCGCCGACCTGGCAGCCGCCGCAGGTGCCGCGCAACAGGCTGAACGCGATGCAGCCGCGCGCGAGGTTTCGGGAGAAGTGGATATTAGCGCGGCGGCGGAAGACGCCGGGGCCGAAGACATCAGCATGGAAGATGTGCTGGGAGCAGGCACGCGCAAGCAGCCCGCGGCGGCGAAAGAGACGGCCGCCGAGGATGTTCCGCAGGTCGAGACTCAGACCTATTAAGGCGGGCTTTCGGCTTCAGGCTTCAGGACGTCAGAATTAGATTCCGGGCTTTAGCCCCTCAGGGATTCAGACCCGCGCGGGTCGTCCGGCGCGGGTCGAAGTTTGTTAGGGCAGTCGCTGGTCTTTGGTCGTTCGCCGTTGGCTCCGACATTCGTACCCAATGGCGAACGACGAACGACCAAGGACGTTATTTATTATGAGCACATCTACCGTGAATATTTCCGCCACGCAAGTGAAAGAGCTCCGGGAAAAGACCGGGGCGCCAATGATGGATTGCAAACAGGCCCTGACGGAAGCCAAGGGCGATATGGAGCAGGCGGTTGTAGTGCTGCGCAAGAAGGGTGTCTCCGTGGCAGCCAAGAAGGCAACCCGCGTGACCAGCGAAGGCTCGGTGGCCCAGTACATCCACGCCGGGGGCAAGATTGGCGTGCTGGTGGAAGTGAACTGCGAAAGCGACTTTGTGGCCCGCACTGAAGACTTTAAGGAACTGGTCCACGACATTGCCATGCACATCGCGGCCAGCGATCCCAAGTACATCCGCAAGGAAGACGTCACCGCGGAAGATTTCGCCCGCGAAAAGGAGATCGCGCTTGCGCGGGCTATCGCCAGCGGCAAGCCTGCGAACATTGCGGAGAAGATGGTTGAAGGTAAGATGGGAAAGTTCTACGAGGAGGTCTGCCTGCTGGAGCAGCCTTTCATCAAGGATCAGACGGTCAGTATCGCGCAACTCATCGCCGCCAAGATCGGCAAGCTCGGCGAGAATATCGCCGTACGCCGCTTTGCTCGCTTCAAGGTAGGCGATGCCGGCGAGACCATCGCCATCACCAAGCCGGAACAAAAAGCCGAGTAGCTCGCGCCGGTTTCTTCCTTCAGAACTCGGAGTTTTTTCGTCCGGCCTGCGGAGGTTTGCTCCGCTGGACAGCCGAGGGCGGCTGTCCTCACGTGATTCTTGCCGGGATGCTAGACTAAATCACGGATGACGACTCCGATCTTCAAACGCATTTTGCTCAAGCTCTCTGGCGAGGCCCTGGCCGCGACTCAGGGTTTTGGCGTTGACCCTTTTCGGATCCACGAAATCGCGGCTGAACTGGCCGACGTTCATTCGCTGGGCATTCAAATCGCGATCGTGGTCGGTGGAGGGAATTTTTTCCGGGGCGTGGCCGAGCAAGCCAAGGAGATGGACCGGGTTTCCGCCGATCAGATGGGCATGCTGGCGACGGTAATCAATGCGCTGGCCTTGCAGGACGCGCTCGAAAAGCAAGGCGTGTTTACCCGCGTGCAGTCGGCCATTGAGATGAACCAGGTTGCCGAACCATTTATCCGCCGCCGGGCGATGCGGCATCTGGAAAAGGGCCGGGTAGTGATCTTTGCCGGCGGCACGGGCAATCCCTATTTTTCGACCGACACGGCCGCATCGCTGCGTGCCATGGAAATCAAGGCCGACGTCATCATGAAAGCTACGAAAGTCGATGGTATCTACGACGCCGACCCCGTGCTGGTGAAGGATGCCAAGAAATTCACCGAGATCAGCTACATGGATATCCTGAAAAAGGGCTTGAAGGTGATGGACTCGACTGCCATCTCGCTATGCAAAGACAATAACCTGCCCATTATCATCTTCAATCTCAATCAGCGGGGAAACATCCGGAAGGTCGTTACTGGCGAGAAGATCGGATCGCTGGTTAGCGCCTGAAGACTGGTCACGGATTTCCACGGATAGGCTCACTCCTCGTCTTAAAGGTTTATAATTCACAGTTTTGGTAACTCATCCTCGAGGGAGCTAACCATGGCTCAAGCTGGTATGGCTGCAGTTCCGGGCCTCAAAGACACGTACCTCCAACTCAAGACCCGCATGGACAAGGCGGTGGAAGATTTCCGCAAGGCCATGGCCGCGACTCGAACTGGGCGTGCCTCGGTGCATATGCTGGATTCCGTCAACGTGGAATACTACGACTCGCACATGCCGCTGAATCAGATTGCACAAGTGCATGCGCCGGAGCCGCAACTCATCACGGTACAGCCCTTCGATCCGACCTCGTTGCCGGCAATCGAAAAGGCAATCCGCACCGCGGACATCGGCTTGAATCCGATGAACGATGGCAAGATCATCCGCGTGCCCGTGCCTCCGCTCAACGAGGAGCGCCGCAAGGACATGGTCAAGCACCTCCACAAAATATTGGAGGAGCATCGAACCGCCATACGGAACATCCGCCGCGATGGCAACGACGCCATTAAGAAGGCGATGAAGGACAAGAAGATCACCGAGGACGATGAGAAGCGGGCCATGGATGAGATTCAGAAGCTCACCGACGATGAAATCAGGAAGATGGAAGAGATGAGCAAGGGGAAAGAAAAAGAAGTGATGGAGATTAAGTAGGGCGAATCCTCAAGCTCAATCATCCCAGCGTATCGAAACATCCAATGGCAACCTCGAGCAAGCAGGCAGGTATCTCCGGCATCGCTCTGGCAGCGCTGGCCGCGTCGACCTCGTTCCTATGGGGCGGCGTGTCGCAGACAAGAAACGTGGACCAGAAAGAATTTACCGTCGTCGGGATCTCTGCCCGCACAAACAATGCCCAGGAAGCAGCGGGCAGCGGAGTCATTGCGAAACAGTGGGACAAATTTTACAAAGAGGGAATTCTCGGCAGGATTCCGAACAAGGCTGATCCGGCCATCTACGCCGTCTATTGCGACTACGCCAGTGACCGGAATGGCGACTACACCTACATCATTGGTTCCAAAGTGAGTGCGGCCGATGTGGTTCCTTCCGGGATGGTCGCAAGAACAGTCTCCAGCGGCAAGTACGCCGTTATAACCAGCGACAAAGGCCCCATCCCGAAGGTTATTGTGGAAGCGTGGCAGCAGATCTGGAATCTCGAAAATCAGGGGCAGTTGGGCGGTAAGCGTGCCTACAGGACTGATTTCGAAATTTACGATCAAAGGGCTCACAACCCGCAGGATTCACAGATCGACATCTACGTGGGCGTGAAATAGAACCCGGTCCAGCGGTGACCTCCCCGCACCAGCCAAGTCTATATAATCGAGAAACCCATGAAGAGTGTTGTTCACGCCGCCTGTCCGCACGATTGTCCGGATGCCTGCGGGGTGCTGATTACCGTGGAAGACGGCCGCGCGACCAGGATCAAGGGTGATCCTGCGCATCCCGTGACCCGTGGTTTCTTGTGCGCGAAAGTAGCGAAGTATCTCGATCGGGTGTACTCGCCAGACCGGGTTTTGTATCCGATGCGACGGGTGGTGCCGAAAGGGCCGCAAGCCGCGGGCGAGGGCGCCCGCGCCACGCAAGCATGGCAGCGCATTTCCTGGGACGAGGCTCTGGACGAGATTACATCCCGCCTCAATAAGATCGCAGCCGAATTCGGCAGTGAAGCCATCCTGCCGTACTCCTATGGTGGTACGTTGGGAGCGCTGAACGGCGCTAGCATGGATCGACGTTTCTTTCATCGTCTCGGCGCCTCGCAGTTGGCGCGAAACATCTGCTCAGCAGCGGGAGAGGCCGGCCTGAAGTCGGTCCTCGGCATCAAGCTGGGCACGGAACCCGAGCAGTTCCGTTATTCCCGCTACATCATCGCGTGGGCTGCGAACATCCACGGAAACAACGTGCATCTGTGGCCGTTCATCGCGGAGGCTCGGCGCCAAGGCGCGAAGTTGGTGGTGATCGATCCCTACAAGACTCGTACCGCAGCGTCCGCCGACTGGTATTTGCCCATCAATCCCGGTACGGATGTTGCCCTTGCGCTCGGCATGATGCACGTCATCATTGCGGAGAACCTCTACGACAGGGACTACGTACAACGGCACACGGTCGGCTTTGATCAGCTCCGCGTCCGCGCGCGCGACTACCCGCCAGAACGTGTATCCGAGTGGACGGGAATCGCGGCCTCTGATGTCATCAAGCTGGCCCGAGAATACGCAACCATCCGTCCCGCCGTGATTCGCGTCAATGACGGGGTGCAGCGTTCGGAGAATGGGGGCTCCGCCATGCGGGCGGTCACGATGTTGCCCTGTATCACTGGATCATGGAAAGAAGTGGGGGGTGGTCTGCAGTACGCCACCAGCGGAGCGTTTGCCCCCATCCGCGAATCGCTTGCGCGGCCGGAGTTGATGCTCAAGTCGCTGGGCCGGCCGGCACGCGAAGTCAACATGGTCGAACTCGCAAAGGCGCTGAACGCACTGGACAACCCGCCCCTCAAAGCGCTGTTTGTCTACAACTCGAATCCGGCGGCAGTTTGTCCCAATCACAATGAGGTCGTTCGCGGACTACGCCGCCCTGACCTGTTCACCGTCGTCCACGAGCAATTCTTTACCGACACGACCGACTATGCTGACGTAGTTCTGCCTGCCACCACCTTTTTCGAGCACAAAGAACTGCAACCTGCTTATGGGCACTATTTCTTGCAAATGTCGGATCAAGCTATTGAACCCTTGGGCGAGTGCCGTTCAAATGTGGATCTTTTCCGTGCACTCGCTGAGCGGATGGGCTTCGAAGAAGAATGCTTCCGTGAATCGGTCGATCAGATGATCGATTCGGCGCTGGACTCAGACCATCCTTGGCTGCAGGGGATCGACCGGGAACGGCTGGAACGGGAAGGGCATGTGAGGCTTGGTTTTGAAAAGCAGTTCTCGGATCGCAGTTCGCCGTTCCCGGATGCCTTTCTACCATTCGCTCGCGGCAATTTCGCCACGCCCAGCGGTAAGGCGGAGTTGTACAGCGAAGCTCTCAAGGCTCAAGGCTTGGACCCGGTGGTGCATTTCGAACCGCCCGGCGAATCGCGCCACACTGAAAAAGCCAAAGCATTTCCTCTGGAATTGCTGGCACGTAAAGCCGACAACTTTCTCAATTCAACATTTTCGAATTTGCCAGTGATCCAGGAAATGGAAGAATCGGGGCTGCTCGAAATGAATGCCAATGATGCCTGTGCGCGGAGGATCGCGAATGGCGACCGGGTACGAATTTTTAACCGGCGTGGCGATATAGTCCTAAGAGCGAGAGTAAACGGTGCGGTGCAGCCTGGGGTAGTTTGCGCACGGCTTCACTGGGCGAAGCTGAGTCCCGAGGGGCGGAACATTAATGTACTAACTTCAGAAAAACTTACGGACTTGGGCAACTCCGCCACCTTTTATTCCGTCTTGGTTGAAGTGGAGCTTTTCCAAACGGCATCCTGAGGGCGATTTAGGCGTAAGTGCTTGGACGGTGTCCACTGCTCTACCGTATAATTGCGGTTTTCCACACTCCAACAGGCTGAGGTAGTGGCGATTCTTCGCACTCATCAGGATAGCCCTGCAGTAATCGAGGGCAGGCACGGTCGCGCATGGCGAGCTCCGGTTGTCCATACGGGGCCAACTCCTTCATTTCTAAAGTGTTGCGCCGCCAAGTGGCGCCCGCTTCTGAGCCTGGTGTTGACGTTCTTCCTGTTCTGCTCCTGGGCCGTGGCCCAGCAAGACCTGATTGTCGACATTGTGGTTAGCGGCAATCGCCGTATTCCCGCAGAAACCATTAAGGCGCGAATCTTTACCCACGCCGGGGACGTCTACGATCAGGCTGCGATCGAGCGTGACTTCAACTCGTTGTGGAATACAGGCTACTTTGAAGACATCCGCTTTGAACGGGAGGAGACCGCCAAGGGATGGATTATCCACATCTACGTGAAGGAACGCCCCACCATCCGGGATATTGACTATGTCGGGCTGAACTCGGTCTCGAAAAGCGACGTTCTGGACCGTTTCAAGGAACGCAAAGTCGGGCTCGCGGTTGAGAGCCAGTACGATCCCACCAAGGTGAAGAAGGCCGAGGTCGTGATCAAGGAACTGCTGGCCGAACACGGGAGACAGTTCTCCACCCTCCGCACCGAGATTCATCCTATTCCGCCAAACGCCGTGAGCCTTACCTTCGTGGTCAAGGAAGGCCCGAAAGTGAAGGTGGGGAAGATTCGCTTCGAAGGCAACAAGCACATCAGCAGCCGTACGTTGCGTACTGCGATGAAAAACCTTAAGCCAATCGGAATCCCGCATTCGATTTTCCTTGAGAGCTTGTTCTCTAAGACCTACGACGCCACCAAGCTCGATGAGGACACCGAACGGGTTCGCGCGGAATTCCAGAACCGCGGGTATTTCAAAGTGCTGGTTCAGGAACCCAAGACCCAAATCCACGACACCGGACATCAGGGATTTCACATTCCACTGCTTCAGAAAGGCCCAGGCAAGGCGGTGGACATCACCATGCCGATCGAGGAAGGGGACAAATACAATCTGGGCGAAATCACTTTCAAGAATAACAAGGCGGTGCCTAACGCCAAAGCCTTGCGCAGCCTGTTTCCCATGAAAGATGGCGATACCTTCGACCGCAGCAAGGTCGCGAAAGGCCTGGAGAACCTGCAAAAGGCCTATGGACAGCTGGGATACATCAACTTCACGTCCATTCCGAACACCACTTTCGATGAGGACAAGAAGTTGGTCTTCCTGGATATCGACGTGGACGAAGGCAAGCAGTTCCTGGTACGGCGAATCGAGTTCGAGGGCAATACAACGACTCGCGACAAAGTCATACGCCGTGAGATCGTGCTCGAGGAAGGCCAGGTCTACAATCAGCAACTATGGGATCTCAGCATCCAGCGTCTGAACCAGTTGGGATTCTTTGACAACCTTAAGGCGGATGACCCCAATGTCACCGAACGCCGCCTCAATGAAAAAGAAGGCACGGTCGACCTTACCCTCAAGGTCAGAGAGAAAGGGAAGAACAGCATCGGACTAAGCGGAGGGGTGAGCGGACTGTCGGGTTCGTTCATCGGGCTGAGTTACAGCACCAACAACTTCCTCGGCCTGGGAGAAACTCTCAGCGTGCAGGCCAACCTGGGCAATCTCCAGCGCAACCTGTCGTTCAGTTTTGCCGAACCCTATTTGTTCGATCGCCCGCTGCAGTTCGGTTTTACGGTGTACTTCACCAAGTTCACCTACGACCAGGCGCGGCAGGCGGCAATCATTGCTGGGCAGCAGATTAACCTGCCGTCCGCTCTGCAGCAGAATCTTCAGAACTATACCCAGAACAGTAAGGGCTTCTCAGTCAATCTTTCGTATCCGCTGCACCGCTCGTTCAAGCGTGTAGGACTCACCTATTCGTATGATGATTCTTCGATCGTGGCGCTTACCACGGCTTCGCAGACCCTGTTCAATTCACTGTCGTTCAGCGGAATCAGCGGCCCGAACGCGCTGAACGGGATTATCACCAGCAAGATTATCCCCAGCTTCTCGGTGAACTCGGTGGACCGGGCGTTGTATCCCCATAAGGGCAGCAGCATCTACGCGGCCACCGAAATCGCAGGGCTGGGAGGGACGGTACGAACCGTTCGTCCGGTGCTGCAGTACACGCACTGGAAACCTATGCAGAAGGGCCGGAATACGGTTGGCTTCAGGGTCCAGGGTTCGTACCTGACGGGTTACGGCGGAGTTGTGCCTCCACCATTTCAACGGTTCTACGATGGCGGCGAGAACGATTTGCGCGGTTTCGATATACGATCCATTTCACCCGTTTCTTTTCTGCCCAACACGACCACCATCCAACTGCGCAACCCGGATGGCTCGGTGGTCCCCAAGAATCCCGCGAATCCCCTGCAAGGTGGGTACACCATTCCAGTTCCGCTCGACCAGATCGTTTTCCCCGGCGGTGACCTGAGCGTGGTTACCAATGCGGAATATCGCATCACCATCGCCGGTCCGGTGTCGCTCGCGCCGTTCGTCGACTTCGGGGTCGAACCGATCCTCAGAGATTCGCAGTTGAAAATCAACAATGGACAATTTGATTTGATCAACAACACCGTGTATGGCTGCCCGTCGCTGGACATTGGCCTGAACTGCGTGGGAGGGTCCAAGAAGACGTTCTCGCAGTACCTGAGCCCGGCGGCCGGGACGAACTGGACTCCGAGAATGTCCACCGGGCTGGAGTTGCAGGTGTTCCTACCCGTCGTCAACGCGCCGTTCCGCATCTACTGGGCCTATAACCCGTTACGACTGGATACGGTTGTGGATGCACCCGTCCCCATCACCCGCAGCATGTTCCCGTCAGGAGCCGCGGGTGACTACACGTTCCAGCTAGCTCGAAATGCCTTTTCTCCGCAGTATCAGCTGAGGGAGCCACGCAAGACATTTCGTTTCACGGTTGCAACGACATTCTAGGCGGGCCTTGGGCGGCGGAATTCAGGGTCTGGGTGCCGGTTTGACGCTGGGGTGACAGTGTTTCTATAATAGAATCTCATCAGCACCCTGAAAATTGAATCGTCACAGGGTAGTCCTCACGCTCCGAGGTCTGGTGTGAGACGCTGAATGTGAGCGTGTGCCTTGCCCGTGTGAGAGTACAACCTGTTTGGTTGTGGGGCGGTGTTGAATGTGTTCTTTAGAAAGACCTGAAAGATTCCCGGAACAACTTCCAAGGAGTTCAAGCAATCCCATGACAAGAAAGTTAGCGCGATTTCTTCTGGCCACCGTGTTCATCTTTTCAGTAGGCGCCCTGGCTCAGACCGCCAGCGCGGACCCGGCCTTGCCCTCCGCCCCCAGTGCCACGCCTGCTGCGACAACCCCCGATACCACTGCTGTGGGTAGCGGAAGCAAGATCGGCACGATCAACATCGAGCAGGCTATCTTCGCCAGCAATGAAGGTCAGCGCGACTTCGAGGCGCTCAGCAAGAAGCTTGAGCCCAAGCAGACCGAACTGAAGAGCATGAACGACGAAGTGGAGAGTTTGAAGAAGCAGCTGACCACTCAAGGCGACAAGCTGAACGACGATTCTCGCAGCGCCATGGTGAAGCAAGTCGAGGAGAAGCAGAAGAAGCTGGAGCGCGCCGTTCAGGACGCGCGCGACGACGCCCAGGCCCAGCAGAACGAGATCGCACAGCGCATCCTGCAGAAGATGGCGCCGATCATTGTGAAGTACGCGGGTGACAAGGGGTTCGGCTTGATCATGGATACTTCGAATCCCTGGCCGCAGGGGCCGGTGCTCTGGGCCGGGCCTTCAGTAGATATCACCAAGGCTGTGGTTGATGCCTATAACGCGCAGTCCGGGGTTGCCGCGCCGGCCAGGCCGGTAACGACCCGACCCGCGGGTTCGACCACACGGCCAGCCGCGCCCGGCGGGGCCAAGCCGGCGACCACTACTCCGCCTCCGAAGTAGAACGCGACACCTCAATTACGGATTAGGTTCCGTGAAGGCCGCTTTCCAGCGGCCTTTTATTTTTGTGATGCCGCAATTATTTCGCCCCCTCGAAGCTCAGCACCGGTGTCCTTAGCAGAAGCACCAAAACTCAGGAGGACACCATGTTTGCTGATTCGATGCTCGACGCTCCCTGGGCCGACCGTTCCCGCCGAGGCTGGACAACCCTGGCTTCGTTCGCTCTGCAGGCGGTTGCCGTCGGATGTTTGCTCTTGCTGCCGCTGCTCTACACCCAAGGCCTGCCGCAGTTCCAATTGATATCCTCGCTCATAGCGCCCACTCCACCGCCAGCCCCACTGGCTCCGGAGGCGGTCCGCAACCCACACCAGGCCGCCAGTAACCTCTCGTCGGACGGCAGGGTGGTGGCGCCGCGCTTTGTGCCCAGAGAAGTCCTGCAGATTGACGAACCGATTGCTCCGCCACCCATGGACACCGGCGGTCTACGTGTCCCCGGGGGAACAGGCGATTCGACGATTCCGAGTGGTGTGTTGAATTCGATTGGAACCGGGAACAATATTGTTATCCCCCCGCCTCCCTCGCCACCATCCACCCATCCGCCCCGCGTTTCCCGCATGATGGAAGGGAACCTCGTCTACCGCGTACAGCCACAATATCCGGCCTTGGCACGGCAGGCACGAGTTCAGGGAATGGTGGTGTTGCGCGCAGTGATTACACGCGAAGGCAAGATTGCAAATCTGCAGGTGATGAGCGGTCATCCCATGCTGGTGCAATCCGCGATGGATGCGGTTCGGCAGTGGCGCTATCGTCCGTATTATCTGAACAACGAGCCCGTGGAAGTCGAAACCCAGGTTACGGTGAACTTCACGCTTTCGGGTGGTTAGACGGCGAATGCATGCTTGTAGCGCTGGCATCTTGCCGGCTGCCACCAGGCACCGTGTCCGGGACATCAGAGAGGGAGTAGTACGGCAGTAACCTGAGGGCAACCGCCGTGGCCGCTATAATCTAAGGCTAGTGGCTACCACCGAAATTGCCAAGCGGACCGCGACTCGTCCCACCTGGGCTGAAGTGTCTCTGGGAACTTTGCGGCAAAACTTTCGCACGGTACAACGACACATCGGCGCCGGTGTGAGTATCTGCGCAATCGTGAAAGCCGATGCCTACGGCCACGGCGCGGTCGAGTGTGCGCGGGCGCTCGAGGACGAAGGCGCGCGTTGGTTCGGCGTGACTTCGCTCGACGAGGCAATCCCCCTCCGCGAAGCTGGCATCCGCGGGCGCATCCTGCTGATGACTGGTTTCTGGCGCGGCGAAGAAGAAGAAATCGTCCGCCTGGGATTGACTCCAACCGTCTGGGAGCCCGGCCAAATAGAATTGTTCGAGCACGCGGCCAAAAGCCTTGGCGTCGCTGTTCACCCGGTCCACCTGAAAGTTGATACTGGCATGGGGCGGTTGGGAGCCGCGCCCGAGGATCTGCCGCGAATTTGTTCGGTGTTGAAGACTTCACCCCACCTGATCCTGGAGGGATTGTCTACCCACCTGGCTTCGTCGGAGGTGCTCGACCAGCCGTCGGTGGAGGCGCAGTTGAAGTCGTTCGTGGAAGTGCACGACTTTCTCCGGAACGAAGGATTTAATCCACCTCTCGTCCATGCAGCCAACACCGGAGCCGTCATTTCGCGTCCGGAGTCGTGGAACACAATGGTCCGGCCGGGAATCGCGCTGTATGGCTATTACTTGCCCTTCGAGCGCGCGGGGCGACAGGTCAGTGGAAGCGGGCTGCGCCTGGCGGTGAAGCCGGCTTTGACCTGGAAGACCCGCATTCTCTCTTTACGAAACATGCGCGCTAACCAGGCGTTGGGCTATGGCGGAATCTACGTCACCAAAGCTCCAGCACGCATTGCGGTACTTCCGGTGGGATACGCGGATGGCCTGAACCGCAAGATTTCTTCTCAAGGCCGGGTGATTGTAGGTGAGAACTACGCCCCGATCGTAGGCCGGATTTCCATGGATCTGACCCTGGCCGATGTGACCGGGCTTCCCGGAGTCTCGGTGGGAGACGAAGTGGTCCTGCTCGGCGCTACCGATGGCTTGAGCGTGGACGCCCGTGAGCATGCGGCGCTTTCCGAAACAGTGCCCTATGAAATCCTCTGCGGGATTTCGAAACGCGTGCCTCGGAGACACCTCGCCTGAAATTACGCGCCTGATCGAACCTTTGCCAGTTCGGTATACGACGCGCGAATCCCTTGTACGACCTTCTCGTACTCCTCACATTCCGCGGGCGTCAGTCCTACCAGCGCCTCCCGCCGCGTCAGTTCGATTTGCCGTTGAAAAAGCCGACCCAGTTCGGTGCCGATCTGCTCCACTCTGGCGCTGCTCGAAGAGGTTGAACCTGGGCGCGTCATTTTCAATCCGGAGGCCTCCGAGGACACTACCTGTAGAGACGTCGCTTGCTACGTCTATGTTTGCTACGTCCAAGCTCGCTAAGTCTAAGCGCGCTAGGTCCACGCACCAGGTTTAAGTGTTTCACTCTGGCTCGCAAGCCCAATACTGACCTTCGGAGGAAAGCCAGTTGTCAGGCAGCTGTCAAGAAATTGTTACTTCTACTCGGGTTTTCCCAAAACAAGACCGATAGCAAGGAAAGCTTTCTGCGGTCTGAAACAGCGTTACCCGAAAACCTCGTTCCCGTCTCAAGGCTGAATACCGATCTCTGAATGCTGATTGCCGCTGTTCGCTGCCGCGCTCCTGACCGTCGTTAGCCTCATTTGCTATGCTTGAGTATCCATGCCTTCACGCTATGCACAGTGGATGTACGATTGGGAGACCAAGCTCACCTCGGTGGATAACAATCGGGTTGTCCGTCCCTTGGAGTGGGGCGTCGAGTGGGCACGGGACTGGCCTTGCCGCAACGGCTATGCGCCAGGGCATGTCCCCGAGGATGGCGAGAGCTACCTGCGGGAATACAACCGGCGGATCATGGCGTCAAGTGACGAATTCTTTTCCTACATCAAGCCGACGGATTTCCGACTGGAACGGCGAGAGGTCAAGGTTTTCAGCACACGCGCTGTGCCTGATCCAGCCCTGGAAGAAAAGGTCCGGGGAACCCACGCTAGTTTTCTGCGGTTTACCTCGCCGGTGCGCACGCCGTTTCCAGAAAACAATCTGGTCAACGCGCGCTGGTTTCCCGCTCGCGGCCGGCGCGCCGTGGTGCTGCTGCCGCACTGGAACTCCGATGCTCTCGCGTACAACAGCTTATGCCAGGTGCTGAATCTTCTGGGCATTTCGGTCTTGCGCTTGACCATGCCCTACCACGACATCCGGACCCCTTCGCAGATATTGCGCGCCGACTATGCCGTCTCCGCGAATATCGGGCGCACCCTCGACGCCTGCCGCCAAGCGGTGATCGATGTACGTTGCTGCTTCGATTGGCTCGAGTCCCAGGGATATAGCCGCCTCGGTATCATGGGAACCAGCCTGGGCTCCTGCTACGCTTTCCTGGCTGCCGCCCATGACCCCCGCATCCAGGTGGCAGCTTTCAACCACGCCTCGACCTACGTGGCCGACGTCGTGTGGCACGGACAATCCACCCGGCACGTCCGCGAAGGGCTGGAGTCGAAGCTCGATCTCGAGCGTCTGCGAGCTTTGTGGAGCGCGGTGAGCCCCATGTCCTACTTCGAGCAATTTGCCCGCTGGCGGAAGAAGTCGCTCATCATCTATGCGAAGTACGATCTGACGTTCTTACCCGAGCTATCCCGAGACGCCGTGAATGAATTTGCGCGCTATGGCCTCGATCACAAGGTCGTGGTACTTCCCTGCGGACATTACACAACCGGTGAAACGCCCTACAAATATATGGACGGCTGGCATCTGGCGTCGTTCATGCGAACGGCGTTTGAAGGATAGCTATTAGCAGTCGGCACTTAGCATTTGGCCTACATCAGGGACTAGAGCCTTGAAAAGGTGCGGCTTTGAGCCGCGCCGTGCACCATTTCCACAGACTTGCCCTTTCCGGATTTCCTCGGGGCCCCCAATTCGAACCAAATGCCAAGTGCTAAATGCCAAGTGCTTGTTTAAAATAAGCGCAGGTATGTCCACGCCAGCCCATCAATCCGTACCGGAGAGAGAATTTCGCAAAGGCGCATTTACTGTCACTACCGATCGTGAGCGGATCGACTTGGATGTTGTCTACGGTTTCCTGACCGAGTGCTACTGGGCCAAGGGCATCCCGCGCGAGACTGTCGCCCGCGCTATTGAGAACTCGCTGTGCTTCGGACTTTACGCCGAGGGCAAGCAGGTGGGATTTGCCCGCGTGATCTCCGACTATGCGACCTACGCGTATATTGGAGACGTATTCGTGCTCGATGCTTTTCGTGGTAAGGGCCTAGGCAAATGGATGATGGAATGTATCATGCAGCATCCCCGGCTGCAGGGATTGCGCCGCTGGAGCCTGGTGACCAGAGACGCTCACGGGCTGTACGGTCCCTTTGGGTTCGAGCCTCTGAAGAAACCGCAGAACTACATGGAGCGTCACCGTCCCGATGTTTACCAGGAAGCCGGCCACTAGAACGCAAGATTTTCCGGAGACTGAAATGAAAAACAACAACATGTCGAGCCCGCTGTTCGAAGTCGATCCCGAGGTTGCCACCGCCATCGACAACGAAGTCCGCCGCCAGCACGAAGGCCTGGAACTGATCGCCTCCGAGAACTTCGTCAGCGAAGCCGTGCTCGAGGCCATGGGCTCGGTGTTCACCAACAAGTACGCCGAGGGCTATCCCGGCAAGCGCTATTACGGCGGTTGCGAGTTCGCCGACGTCGTCGAGAACCTGGCCCGCGACCGCGCCAAGCAGCTCTTCGGCGCCGAGCACGCCAACGTGCAGCCGCACGCCGGATCGCAGGCCAACATGGAAGCCTACTCGGCGGTGATCCAGCCCGGCGACACCATCCTCGGCCTGAATCTGGCGCATGGCGGGCATCTCACCCACGGCCATCACCTGAATTTTTCCGGCAAGACTTACAGATCGTCCCCTACGGCGTCACCAAAGAAACCGAGACCATCGACTACGACGATCTGGAAAAGCTGGCGGAGAAAGAACACCCCAAGCTGATCATCGGCGGCGGCAGCGCCTATCCGCGCATCATCGATTTCGCCCGCATGCGCAAGATTGCCGACAAAGTCGGCGCGCTCTTCCTGGTGGACATGGCGCACTTCGCCGGACTGGTCGCAGGCGGCGCTGCATCCGTCGCCGGTGCCGCACGCCCACATCGTGACTTCGACCACCCACAAGACGCTGCGTGGACCGCGCGCCGGCATGATTCTTCGCAAACAGGAATTCGCCGCCGCCATCGACAAGGTGGTCTTCCCCGGCATGCAGGGCGGGCCGCTCGTGCACATCATTGCCGCCAAAGCCGTTTGCTTCCTCGAGGCCATGCAGCCCGACTTCCGCGACTATGCGCGGCAGGTCGTCGCCAACGCCAAGGTGCTGGCCGAAACGCTTGCGGCCGAGGGCTTCCGCATCATCTCCGGCGGCACCGACACTCACCTCATGCTGGTGGATGTCTTCTCCAAAGGCATGCTGGGCAGCGAGGCCGAGAAAGCGCTTGGACGAGGCCGGCATCACGGTCAACAAGAACGCGATTCCGTTCGACACCAATCCGCCCATGAAGCCGAGCGGCATCCGCATCGGCACGCCCGCCCTGACCACGCGCGGCATGAAAGAAGCCGAGATGACGCAGGTCGGCCGCTGGATCGCTGAGGCGCTACATCATCGCACCGATGCTGCCGTGCTGGCGAAAATCCGCAAGCAGGTGCTGGGACTGGCGGACACGTTCCCGCTCTATCCCGAGCGCCGGGCCAAAGCGCAGGCAGAAGCTGCAGAGTTTACGAACTCCGCGATTACCGAATTCCTGTTGCTGTACCTTCGTGCCCTCTGTGGTTAAATCGCTCCGTGAAGGTCGCCATCGATATCCGC
Source organism: uncultured Acidobacteriota bacterium (assembly GCA_963788605.1). Classification (GTDB taxonomy): domain Bacteria; phylum Acidobacteriota; class Terriglobia; order Terriglobales; family Acidobacteriaceae; genus JABDBE01. Next base: position 43,794 of record CAWBHD010000006.1, read on the forward strand.
CGCATGACCGAGTTCGGCGTCGGCACCTACACTCGCAACGTCGTGCGCGCCCTCGGCCGGCTCGATCACTCGAATCAGTATTTTCTTATCGGTTCTCCACAGAAGGTAGCGGAGATCGACCCGCTGCCGCCCAATTTCCAGACTATCCCCCTGCTCGACGATGGCACAACGGCGAAAGGTTACCTCGAATTTCGCGCCATTCTCAAACGCTTGACAGTGTGACCTGGTACACATCCCGCATCTGTTCTGGATGCCGCGCACCCTGCCCTGCCCCTACGTCATGACCGTCCACGATCTTCTGGAGCACATGTATCGCGCTCACGATCGCTCCAGCCTGCGGCGCTCCCTGCATTTCCATTTCACACGGCGAGTGTTGAAAGGCGCTCGCGGATTCTGGCGGTTTCCAAGTTCACCAAGAGCGAAATCGAGAAACTCTTTGGCATTCCCGGCACGCGCATCGAAGTCGTCTACAACGCCATCGATGAGCGCTTCCTGCGTGGACATGCCACCGACGCCGACCGCCAGCTCCTCGCCGAACGTTATCTCGTGACCTATCCCTTCTTGCTTTACGCAGGCCGCATCAGCCCGCACAAGAATCTGGTGCGCATCATCGAAGCTTTTTCCGCGCTCAAGGCGGAATTGGAGAAAGAAGGGAAATTCCCAGATCTGAAGTTGATCATTATCGGGGACGAACTCTCGAAGCATCCCGACTTACGCCGCACCGTCATCCGCAGCGGCGTGCAAAATGACGTGCGCTTTATCGGGTTCATCCCGATCGAAATGTTGCGAGTGTTCTACGACGCCGCCAAGATTTTCGTCTTTCCCTCGCTCTATGAGGGATTCGGCTTGCCCCCGCTTGAAGCCATGGCGCACGGTACTCCGGTCGTCACCTCAAACACCTCGTCGCTGCCCGAGGTGGTGGGCAACGCAGCCGTGCTGGTAAATCCGGAAAATGTTTTTGAGATCATGCGCGCGCTGTTGCGCGTGCTACTGGATCAGACAGTTCGCGACAAGTTCAAACAGCGAGGCTACGAACAGGCCAAGAAGTTTTCATGGGACAGCTCTGCCCGCCAGATTCAAAGAGTGTACGAGGAAGTAGCAATGTAGGAGCGGGCGTCCGTGCGGGACTTCCGGAGTTACTCGCTCTTCAAGAGAGGAGTTCCCGGCGACACCAATCCCTGGCGATGCAGCTTCGCGCGGAAGCGTGCCCGATCGGTCTCTGACGAAGCCGCGGCAAGACTCTTGCGCAGCTTGAGGATCTTCTCTTTGCGAGTGCGACGACGCCGAATTTCGGGCCTACGGCTCGGTGCGGACATGAATTACGCTCCTGGTCTGTGAGTTGAGGACTTCGGCAGCCGGACCTACTGCAGAGGCGAATCCCTTTATTACTAAGCACAAATTATAGCAAAGATTGAGCGAAGGTATTCATTCCAACCCACCCCTAGTTCGTAGCCTCGAAATGTTGGCGGTACAACTCGATCTGGTGCCTGATTATGCCGAGATCGTTGCCCCACAGATTCGCTGGTTCGATGTCATCGTCGGTGTTTGCGTCAAAACCCTCATCCCCTGGGACGAATTCGTTGAATTGGTGAATGATCAGGAACGTGGGATCAAGACGAGCGGCGTAGTCCATAAAAGCGTCGAACGTGGCATACGATCCGTCAGGCGCGTAGCGCAAAGCGTCATCGGGACAATAAGGCGCAGTTGTTGAATGCGGGCAGCCCCACCCGTTTTGCCCGGCAGTGGCGATCGAAGCTGTGAAGTTCTCCACCCGCGAGCCCACCCTGTTGTAAGAAGGATAGTAGGGGCAGTACGGCTGGACGGTACACGTTGGATTGAGGCGGTCAACCCAGCTCCAAAAACCATAAGAGGGATTGATTTCCACCGGGCCGTGCGGAACTCCGTGGCTCTTCCACAGGTCGGGCTGGCTATCGAGATACCCCGCCATCAGCTTGAACGTATATCTGCTGTCCAGTTCTGGATGAGCTTTCAGGAACTTTTCGATTTGCCACCACAGTGGATTGTCCTTCCGGTTGGGATCCTGCGCGGCTCCAAGGAATATCAGCATGAGCGGCTTGCCTTTATAGATAACGTTGAGATCCGGATAGCGGGCCATGAGCGCGCCGAAATAGTCGATCTCTTTTTCCAGGGCAGTCTTGCCGTCGATGTCTTTGTACAGGACATCCTGATCGATGCCTCCCAACAGGGGCATCAGCTTGAGCCGTGTCCCAAGCTTCGTCCACGCGGGATACGTATTGCCGGTGTTGTCGCGAATCGTCCGGTTGGAAAGGCGAAAGGACGGAGTGCAGTCGGGAAGATATTTATCGATAAACCACTCGCTGTTGAAAATACAGCTGACGTTGTTGGTGGTCTCAATCAGTGCGACGTCAATTCCCAGGCGCTCGAACCATGCGAGGTGCTTCTTAATGATCGCGGGATCCGCGCTGTCATACCCGCCTCCGACCGGTTGCATATCACGGGACTGAAGCCAAGGCATGGCGGCGGCGCCCTGGAACGTCACGACCTTGGGACCGAACCAGTTCTCGTATTCCATGACGACGAGATGACTGTTGTGGTCGGCGACGAGAGGGCCAGTCGCTGGCGCAATCGGTGACTGGGCGACTGACGTGAGCGATAAAAGCGATATCAGAAAAAGGCGAGAGTATCCTGTCTCAGGCATGAACAGTTTCTCCTGCAACTTGATCCGCAGGCATGGGTCTCACGACAGTAAAACACGCTCCGCGAGCCGAAGTCGTGAAGAACAGCAGGAGTTGTGGCAGCCGGACCTGTAAGCCGAATTCTGTCTGCGGGATTGCTCCCGCAGGACGGTCATTCCTCTGGGCCACGCATTACTGCGGGGCTCAAGCGACCTACCCGGAGGTTGTGACGCGCCGAGCCGGCACGTTCTCCCAGGCGAAGTTTTCACCTCACCCAGGTCCCTCCCTATTTGGTCTTGCTCCGTGTGGGGTTTGCCCTGCCCGCTGCATTACTGCCGCGGCGGTGCGCTCTTACCGCACCTTTTCACCCTTACCCGGCCATCCGAAGATGCACCAGGCGGTATGTTTTCTGTGGCACTTGCCGTCAACCGGGCTTGAACCCGGCTTCCCGGACGTTATCCGGCACACTGCTCTGCGGAGTTCGGACTTTCCTCCCTCGCCGCCCGAAAGCGCCGAGAGCGACCGTCCGGTCCAGCTGCCTACAGGATCATTATATCCCGCCGCAACTGAGAACCAAGAACTGCCAACTGAGAACTAAACTTAAGCCATGGGGATGGCGTGGATCCCGGCATAATCCTACGATGCTGCTAGACTCGTTCCAAGCGCATGGTTCGCTCTGCCGCCAAGGTCATCGAGGTCATGGCTGTGCTGGGGACATTTTCCAGCATCGGCTACTACGCTCTCTGCCTTTGGAGCGCCCTGAGATTCCTGCGAGGACAGCAGGCGGACAAGAGTGTCCGTCCCACACCAGCTGTCTCCATCCTTAAGCCACTCCGTGGCACCGATCCTGAGATGTACGAAAGCTTTCGCAGTCATTGCTTGCAGGATTATCCGGACTACGAGATCATCTTCGGCGTCAGCGATGCGAACGATCCGGCGATTCGGCTGGTGGAGCGACTGAAGGCGGAGTTCCCCCAACGCGTGATTCGCCTGATGGTCTGCTCAGAAAATCTGGGCGCAAACACCAAGGTGAGCAACCTGGCGCAAATGGTTCGCGAAGCGCGTTACGAACTCATCATCGTGAATGACAGCGACATCCGGGTCGAACCCGATTATCTCCGTCGGATACTTGCCCCCTTGAACGATCCCAAGATCGGACTGGTCACGTGCCTCTATCGTGGCGTGGCTAATGAAACTCTGGGCTCGCGCCTGGAATCACTCGGCATCAGCACAGATTTCTGCGCCGGTGTCTTGGTCGCGGAAACTGTCGAGAAGGGAATCCGCTTCGGATTAGGTTCGACTCTAGCCTTTCGCCGCCGCGACTTGCAGGCCATCGGCGGATTCGAAGCCATCGCTGACTATCTGGCCGATGACTATCAGTTGGGCATCCGGATCGCTGCCCTAGGGCTGACGGTGAAGCTATCCGAGGCTATCGTTGAGACCTTCCTGCCGCGTTACACGCTGCTCGAATTTATCGATCACCAATTGCGCTGGGCGCGCACCATTCGTGATTCCCGCTTCTGGGGATATGTTGGCCTCGGGCTGACGTTTGGTCTATCGTGGGCGGTTCTGACGTTGATCCTCGCGAAGGGCGTAGCCTGGGCATGGGCGTTGCTGGCGCTGACCGCTGGGTTGCGCGTCGCCGTGGCGTGACGGTTGGCAAGTGCGTACTGCGCGATCGCCAGGCAGGAAAGCTGCTCGCACTGATTCCCCTGCGGGACTTTCTTGCCGCTCTGATCTGGCTGGCAAGTTTCGCCGGCCACAAGATCGCCTGGCGCGGCCAATCGTTCCATCTGAGGAATGGCAAACTTACCCGGACCGAACCTTAAGCACCTGCGAAGGATGTCGTGGACCACTCTCACTGGCTTCCCATCGCGCGCCTCTGCTGAGGAATAATTTTCCCGCCCTTGCTGAAGCGATACAGTTCATCCCGCCACAAGAAACTGCGGCTGGTGTAACTGCCCAACCACGTCCCGAAGCCGAACAGATCGCGCAGCGGATAAAGCCAGCAATAAAGCAACGACCTCGGATCGCGAGTAATGCCCCATCCCACCACAATCGACTGCATCACCCGGTTGGCCAGCGAAGCCGCGAGAAGCGCGATGCCCCAACCCAGATGTCCGAGTGCTGCCGCAGCCACAAATCCAAGCAGTCCAAATGGCACAGCGAAAGTGAGTCCGGTTCCCAGATGACCCCAGGGCCGCGAATACCGCGTGCTCTTCATCCAGCGAACTTGATGACCGAATGTCCGCACGAACGAATGCGGGATCAGCACATGTCCGACAATATGGTGAGACAGCACAACCTCGAACCCTGCGGCCCAGGCCAGATTCCCCAATACAAAATCGTCCGAATAATAATCCGCACAGGCGGCGATTCCACCGATTTTCGCCAATACGTCTCGCCGGGTCGCCAGCACAGCCCCGAGTCCAAACCGCATCCCTTCCATCATGTCGGCAACCAGGACTCCCGAACTCAACTCCACCGACATACCCAGCGCCTCGAGCGTGGACCACAACCCACGCGCCGGAACTCCCCGGCAAAGGCAGGTCACGAGCCCTGTTTTCGGGTCGAGCAAAGGAGGAACGATATTGCGCAGAAAGTCAGGTGCCACATCCACATCGCTGTCAGTGATGATGAGGTAGTCGTTCGAGGTCGCCGCGACCATCTTGTCCAGCGAGAAAACCTTTGCATTTGGCCAGGCCGGAGGACCGGAGAGAATAACTCTGCATTTCACTTTCGGATAACGCTGTCGGATCTCCTCAACCACGCGCAACGACGGATCGTCATTCGATCGTGCCCCAAAGATTAGCTCAAATTCAGGATAGTCCTGCCGGAAGAAGCTCTCGAGATTTTCGCGCAGCCGCGGTTCCAGCCCGTGTACGGGCTTGAGGATTGTCACCGGTGGCAAGGGCGATCCAGTCACCTGGTTCTGGGCGCCTCGCGCCCGGTGCCAATACCGCCACGCCGCCGCCAACACCAGAAACAAGAAAACTGTCGAACTGCTGATGCCGACAAGAGCGGTTGCGAACAATATGCGCCAGAAAACGGGGGCAGCGCTCATAGGGTAAGCAGAATTATACCGTTCTGATAGCGATGAGCCCTCGGCTAAGAAACTGAGAACCGGGAACCAGCAACTGACAACCGTTTTTTCTTGCTCCCGTTTTTGGGTGACCTGCCAGAAATTCCGTAGTCTAGCCACCAGAGGTCGTCGCCAAAGCACGCGAATCAACCGCTTCCAGAATTTCGCGGATCTTCCTCGCCAGTGCCTTGAGAGAAAAAGGCTTCTGCAGAAAACGAGTGGTGACGTCAATCTTTCCATGCTGCAGGACAGTGTTTTCCGCATAACCGGAAACAAACAGCACCTTCATGTCTGGCCTCTCCTCAGCCAATCGTTCCGCAAGCTTCGGCCCACCCATTCTCGGCATCACTACATCCGTGACCATCAGGTGAATTTGTCCCCGATGCTCGCGCGACACACGTAAGGCATCTTCGCCATCGCTCGCTTCTAGAACCGTGTAACCACTCTGAGTAAGGAATTGCCGGGAGGCCTGACGCACCGACGCTTCGTCTTCCACCAGTAGCACGGTCTCGCAGCCACCGGGAGAGTCTTCGGTCGGTTTTGTGATTCGTACTTCGCCGCTCGCGGACTGCACCATGGGCAAATAGACTTTGAACGTGGTTCCCAGCCCAGGCTCGCTGTAGACCCAGACAAACCCTCCGTTCTGTTTCACAATGCCATACACGGTCGCCAATCCCAATCCCGTCCCTTTGCCCGCTTCTTTCGTGGTGTAAAAGGGCTCGAAGATGTGAGGCAGATGTATCGCCGCAATGCCTTGGCCTGAGTCGGTAACCGTCAGCAATACGTAGTCGCCCTGTGGGACCATGGAGTGCCGCTGCACGTAGGATTCATCCACTTGCACGTTTGCGGTTTCGATGGTGAGCGTACCACCGCCCGGCATGGCATCACGCCCATTCGCAGCCAGGTTCATGACGATCTGTTCGATCTGAATGGGGTCTGCCTTCACCTTACCGAGGCCCAGCCCGGGAACCAAGACCACCTGAACATCTTCTCCAATCAACCGTGGCAGCATGGTGGCAATTTCTCCGATCACCGCGTTCAGATCCAGCACTTGCAGCAACTGCATCTGCTTGCGCCCGAACGCCAGCAACTGCCGGGTCAGGTCGGCCGCCCGGCGCGACGCCGTAATGATTTCATTCACGTTGCGTCGCAGAGGATCCTGGGTGGGAAGCGAGTCGAGCATCAGTTCCGCGTAGGCGCTGATCACCAGGAGCAGGTTGTTGAAATCGTGAGCGACCCCACCTGCCAGCCTGCCAATTGCATCCATTTTCTGTACCTGTTGCAGATCGGACTCGAGCTTGCGTCGCTCCGTAATATCCCGCCCGGTGGAGATGAAATGCGTGATCTGTCCATTCCCGGCTCGCATCGGGCTCAGCGCGTTCTCAAAGATTAAGGTTTCCCCATTTTTTTTCCGATTGGTCACGATTCCCCGGAACACATTCCCGGAGAGCACCGTGTTCCACATCTCTTCGCCAAGTTCGACTGCTTCTTGCTCGGACTTGAGGATAGCCAGAGTTTGCCCCACCGCTTCCTGCCGCGAGTACCCGGTAAGAGTTTCAAAGGCCGGATTCACGTACTCCATTACCCCGGATCGATCCATAATGATGACCGTATCCGCGGACTGCTCGACCGAGCGCCATAGCTTTTGCAGGGTCTCCTCGCGTTCCGGGTTTCGACGCCCGCGGGGTGGCCTGACAAAGTTGCGTGGAGCGAGATTCCTGCCCGGCTCCGAATGATCGCTTCGGGCTACGAGTTGAGCCGCTGTGCGTATCGCGGCCGCCACTCCCGCTTTGTTCGCCTGATTGCTTAGAAAAAAGACCGGAACGCAAGAATCATGTTTGCGCACTTCACGTAACAACTGAAACGCAACGTTATCAGTCGATGTGCTACTGCAGAACAGAAGGTCATAACTTCCTCTCTCAAACTGATGGAGAGTGTCCTGCGCCGAAGCAGCATGGTCGAGATGGAATCCCGCCTCCCCGACCTCCGCAAGCAACTCCCGCAGATTGGCGACATCCTGCTCACTGCCCACCAGCAGCAATCGCAAGTGCCGCGTGCCATTCCCCGAGACCTTTGGTTTTGTCATGGCTCTAGTACGTCCCGCTAGCTTGTTACATCGGACGCTGACCGCCAGAGCATCTCAGCCGGAGGAGGCGTTCTTAAAAGATAAGGTGACCAAAGTTCCAATTGAGGAACAACAATGTAGGCGGGGGCCCCCTCGCCCGTGCAGCCCCAACCAAGCTTGCCGTGCTCCAGTGTGGGTGTGCGCCCGGGAAATCCTGCCTAGGCTGCGAACGTCAAGCCGGTGACGAAATGCAGCCCATCCTCCCGCTTACAGCGCTACAATATTCTGCAGAGGTGGCATATGCGGTATCGCCGGTGGGGACTTCTATTCGTCGCGCTTTCCACTATTTCGACTCTCGCCCAGGCTGAAATTCGCGGCGACTACATCGAGACCCGCAGCGCCGACGTTTACACCGGACAATGCTTCGCCAATGGCGAAGTCAATCTCGTCGGCGACGAAGCCATCCTCGCCTGGCACGTGCAGGCTGGAACCTGGGACGGTGTGCGGCTGGATGGCTTGACTGTCGCCGCTGCCGTGCACGCCCGCGCCACCCTTGGGGATCCCTATGCGAACCCTTATCCAGCGCAGGCCGTCCTCATCGTGGATGAGCAGGCAAATCGGCAACAGCGCGCAGCCCTGGTTGCTTTCGCCCATCAAATGGGAGGAGAACTTCTCCGCCACGCCGAGCAGGTAGTTCCAGCGCCGATGGAACTCGTCGCCAGCACCCAGCATCATGGAGTCGCATTTCTCCGAGCCGGACAATTCGCCACCGTGCAAACCCGCCCTGTTAACGGCAAAGACCACCTCTGCGGCAACGAGGTGACTTTCTATCCGCCGCTCACCCAACTGACCCACTCCATGCCAGCCGTTGCCCTGACCGATTCCTATCGCGGCCCCGGCCTCGACGTAGACTGGGAATCCCACGGCCGCCGCAGCGCCTTCGTAGGAACCTTCGCCCGCTAGCCCGACCTGATGTTGGCTGGCGCAGCGCTTCAGCGCTGCGGTTTGCTGCAACAGAAGACACAGGCGCAGCCGTGCCGCACAGGCGCTCTGATCACGGAGCGCACCCCCAAGTTACAATCCTGCCATGAACGTCTTCATAACCGGCGGAACCGGCTACATCGGACGCCCCTTAATTTCAGATCTGCTCGGACGCGGCCACGACGTGCAGGCCTTAGTCCGTCCAGGCTCGGAAGCCAAACTTCCCTCAGGTTCTCACGCGGTTCTGGGAGACGCTCTCAACCCCAACTCCTACCGCGACCAGATCCGCCCCGCCGACACATTCGTGCAACTGGTCGGAGTCTCTCACCCCAACCCGTCGAAGGCGGCACAGTTCCGCAGCGTGGATCTGGCTTCGGCGAGCGGAGCCGTAGAAGCGGCGCGTGAAGCTGGCGTGCAGCATTTCGTGTACCTGAGCGTGGCCCACCCGGCTCCGGTGATGAAGGCCTACATCGAAGTAAGGACAGCCTGCGAGGCCATGATCCGCGAGAGCGGAATGAACGCTAGCATCCTGCGCCCCTGGTATGTCCTCGGCCCCGGTCACCTTTGGCCGTATGCCCTGTTCCCCATGTACTGGCTCATGGAGCTTCTTCCTCCCACCCGCGAAGGCGCCCGCCGCCTCGGACTCGTCACTCTTGAGCAGATGAAGAACGCTTTGGTCCGCGCGGTGGAGAACCCTTGCCGCGGAATTCGCATCGTGGAAGTGCCCGAAATCCGCCATTCTCGCGGGTTTTCGCGGGCTGACGCGAGCCAGCCTCTCTCCCACTCGCGCTAGACCATGCGCGCTTGAGACCAAAGTAATAGCGAATTACCAAAGCGCATGCACATGGGGTATCTGTTCGCCTCTGCTGGTGGGTGAGATGTTGAGTTGTGTTTTCCCGATCGAGAAAGCCGGCGAACCATGGAAAAAAATGATTTTCTGGACGAGGTTCATGTTCGCATCCTGCGGGTCAGCGAAGACCTGCGCGCGATTCAGCAGACCTTGAATTGCGCTGCCATGCAGGCGCCCGGCGATCCCGAGTTGATGGAAGCTCTCTGCCAGTTACCGGAGATCGAATCGCTCCACGCCTTGAAGTCCGCGCTCGATCAGATGCGTCACTTCCTGTGGTTCTATGTGCAGGTAATGACCAACGAATCCGAGGACGGAGACAAATTGCGCCAGAGCATTCAGCAGAAATCGAACGCGGATGGCATGGTCAGCCCCAGGGTGGCCGCCGCGGAGAAGTTCAAACGCGCTGCCGATACCGCCCTGCTCCAGTATCTTTCCGACGGCAAGGTTCGCAAACCAAACTAACCAATCATCGCTGCGGTTCGACCGCCCCACCTCGCGCGTAATACTCGGCATAGCCCGGCTCCAGCCGGCGGCCGTTAGCACTGAAGATCCGGAACTGCCCCAGGCCAAACCGCTGCAGCGCAAACTGCATCGTCGTGCCCAGCACTCCCATGCCGTACTGCACGCTTCTCCTGAAATTGATGGAGGACGCGTCTTCAAAATACTTGGTTGGACAGGATACTTCCCCGATGCGGAAGCCGAAGTGCACACATTGGGCCAGCATCTGGTTGTCGAAAACAAAGTCGTCAGAATTTTCTAGCAAGGGTAGTCGGGTCAACACGTCACGGCTGAAGGCGCGATACCCGGTGTGATATTCCGAAAGCTTGACTCGCAGAAAGAAGTTTTCGAACGCAGTCAAGAAGCGATTCGAAATGTACTTCCAGATCGGCATGCCGCCGCGAAGGGCCTGCCCTCCAATAATGCGCGAAGCCAGCACCACATCGTAGACGCCGTAGGCGACCATGCTCGCCATGGCCGTGACCAGCAGCGGCGTGTACTGATAGTCGGGGTGAAGCATGATGACCACGTCGGCGCCCGCGGCCAGGGCTTCGCGATAGCAGGTCTGCTGATTGCGCCCGTAGCCATAGTTGCGGTCGTGCATGAAAAAATGCAGCCCGAGTTGTTTTGCGACCTCAAGGGTGCGGTCGGAGCTGTGATCATCCACGAGGATGCAGACGTCCACCAGGTCGGGCACTTCGCGCACTGTGGCCTCGAGTGTTTTCTCCGCGTTGTATGCGGGCAGCACTACCGCGATGCGTTTGCCGTTAATCATTCTAGCTTCAGGTTGCGCCCATAGCAGGCGCTGAATCCACCCATCATAACGGAAAAATCTGAGAAGTGTTCCACGTGGACAATCCGCCCCGTCTCCTCTCCTCTTGACAATCGAGGGTAGGGCGCGCTAGAGTTCCTCTTGATTAGCTAGAGGAGTCCAATCGTGGCGGACAAAAACAGCGATTTAGTGCAGGGCACGCTGGATATGCTGATCCTGAAAACCCTGGCACTTGAGCCCATGCACGGCTATGGAATCGCAATCAGGATCGAGCAGATCAGCAAGGGTGTATTCCAGGTGAATCCCGGTTCCTTGTTCCCGGCCTTTCGCCGGCTGGAGCGGTCGGGGTGGATCAAGAGCGATTGGCAGGCCACGGAAAACAATCGCCGCGCCAAATACTACATCCTTACGGATGCGGGACGCAGAAAGCTGAAGAGTGAAACCCAGGAGTGGGGCCGGCAAATCGCTGCCATCACAAGAATCCTGGAAGCATGAGAGGGCCAGTTATGGCGATGTTCCGAAAATTCGCTCATGGCATCCGCGCCCTGTTTTGGAATACAAAAGTTCGAGATGAACTGGACGAGGAACTGCACGCCTTCATCGAAGCCGCGGTTGAACAGAAGATGCTTTCGGGAATGAGTCGCGAGGAGGCTTTGCGGGCCGCGCGAGTTGAGGTAGGCAGTGTGGCGGCGATCAAGGATAACGTCCACGACGCAGGCTGGGAATCGTTTGTCGAACGGGCTTTGCAGGATATTCGTTATGCACTGAGATGGTTGCGCAAAAGTCCCGGCTTTACTGCGGTCGCCATTTTGACGTTGGCTTTGGGGGTCGGAGCCAATACGGCGATTTTCAGCATCGTGAATGCCGTATTGCTGCGCCCGCTTCCATACCGCGATCCTGACCGGTTGGTGAGAATCTTCTTTAACGAGCCGGGCGTGGGATTACGGGACATCACGTTTTCCAAGCCTGAACTAGACGACCTCACAGATCGAGCCGGGATATTTGAAGACGTGAGCGCGATTGGCGGTGGCAGCGCGAATTTGACTGGCGCCAAACAGCCGGAACGTATCGAGTTCGTTGTGACTAGTTTCAACTACTTCTCCATGCTGGGTGCAACCCCGCAGATTGGACGGTTGTTTGGACCGCAGGACTTCGCGCCCGGTTTTTCGCCCGCCGTCGTGATCAGCGATTCCTTGTGGCGCCGCGATTATGGCGCTGATCCTAATGTTCTCGGCCGCACCCTTCGCCTCGACAACGATCCATGCACAATTGTCGGTGTTCTTCCCGCCGGATTTCGTCATCCCGGACCGACGGTTTCCGGGGATGTCCAACTATGGACTGCCGCCGGATTCAGCGCCGATCCTTTTCCCAGGCCAATCCGTGCTAACCGGGGGTTAAACGCCGGGGCAATTGGACGACTTAAGCCTGGCGTGACGCTTCACCAGGCTCAGATGCGGCTTACTGCGATGGCCGCGGAAATTCGCAAAGACTATCCATCCGACTATAGTCCGCAGGCCCAGTGGACGATTGCGATACGGCCACTCCAGGAATTTCTTGTGGGCAATGTTCGACCCATGCTTCTGGTGTTGCTGGGCGCGGTCATGCTGATCGTTCTCATTGTGTCGCTGAACATTGCCAACCTCCTGTTGGCGCGCGCCTCGGGACGTCAACAAGAGATGGCGGTGCGGTCTGCGCTGGGGGCGAGCCGCGGCCGAATAGCTAGCCAGATGCTGACCGAGTCCATGCTGCTGTCACTGATCGGAGGCCTCGCCGGGATTGCGGGCGCGTTTGGTACTTTGGGCTTCATCCTGCGCTTTGTGCCTTCGAACATACCCCGGCTCAACGAGGTAAGAGTCGATTGGGTGGTGCTTGGGTTCGCACTGCTCATATCGATCCTTACCGGATTCCTTTTTGGACTTGCCCCGGCGCTTCACTCAGCCAAAGTCGCTCTCTCCTCGGCAATTCGGGAAGGTGGCCGAGGCTCCGGCTATAGCGCCAGGACTGGCCGCTTGCGCGATGTCCTGATCGTCTCTGAACTGGCATTTGCCGTAATGCTGATGGTGGGAGCCGGCTTGCTGCTGCGTACATTCCACGATCTGCTGCGGGAAAATCCCGGCTTCAATCCAACCCACGTCGTCGCCGCCAAGGTGTGGCTGCCGATTCCGGACAATCCGAAAGAGGATCCGTACCGCGGCGTCGGTCCCAAAGCTGTTTTCGATCGTGAGCTCTTGCGGCGCATGAGGACGATTCCGGGAGTGCAACTCGCCGCAATCACCTCCGATCTACCTACCAGCAATCACAGCCTCAATGATCCCATAGGGAACTATGCCTTGACGATTGAAGATCGTCCGGTCGAGTCCTCACAGGACCTGCGCGCCGAGAGAATTCGGATAAGCCCCGATTACTTCAAGCTGATGCAGTCGCCGCTCCTGCGCGGCCGCTCTTTCACTGAAGGCGATGAAGATGGCAAACAGCCGGTTGCCATTATTGATGAAACCACGGCTCGCAAATATTGGCCGACCACCGATCCTCTGGGTCACAGGATTCGGTTCGGACAAGATCCCACCCGGCCATGGATGAGCATCGTGGGTGTCGTTAAGGACATCAAGAGCGACGGGCTCGACATCGATGGCATTCCCCACATCTATGTTTCGACCTATCAAAACCCTGACAGGGCAATGAACACTGTGTTGCGCACGTCTCTGCCCGCTACCCTTCTTGAGTCCCAGATTCGCCACGAGGTTCAGAGCATCGATCCGAGCCTGCCCGTGTTCAATGTTTCTTCGATGAATGACGTGCTCGATCGCTCGCTGGCTTCGCGCCGTTTTGCTGCCAACCTTGTTGGGGGATTTGCTGGATTGGCGCTTCTTCTGGCCTCGATCGGAATTTACGGTTTACTGGCCTACATGGTCAGCCAGAGATCGCGCGAGATCGGATTACGGATGGCCTTGGGTGCAAGGCGGGAAGACGTCTTGAAACTGTTCTTACAGAAAGGCGTCGTGCTTGCAGGCGTCGGCATCGTGGCCGGCGTGATTTTTTCGGCGTCCACCGCATCAATGATGGCAGGCTTGCTTTACGGCGTGCGCCCTCATGATCCGACAGTATTTGTCGCCGTGCCGTTACTCTTGCTTGCTGTTGCCGTGCTCGCCAGCTACCTCCCAGCCCGGCGCGCGACCAAAGTGGATCCAATGATTGCTCTCCGCGAGGCGTGAGCTCGTCGTGTTGGAAACGGGCGTGATTTCGGTTGGCCTCGGATGATCGGGAAATTCTGGTCAAGCATGACTTTTCAACGGGGCGTATTTGTGCACCTCCGTGTCCTTGGTTGATGAAGCGCAAATGCTTGAACCACGAAGGACACGAAGGTACACAAAGGAACCATGGAACGACATGCGCCAACGTCCAGAGAAGAGAGCCGCTCGAATGAAAAAAATACAGATCGCCGTGCTATTGGCAGTAAGCTTGGCTGCCTTGGGACAGGCCACAAACAGGGCCGCAACCGCGGGTGCGCCTCAGTCGCAGCAGTCGGCGGTCCGTGTGGTTGACCTGAAGGCGTCCGACGGCACTCTTCTGAAGGCCAGCTACTTTGCCGCGGCACAGCCCGGCCCCGGTGTGTTGCTGCTGCATCAGGGCAACCGGGAGCGCAAGGTGTGGGACGATCTGGCGGCTCGATTGTCGGCGGCAGGAATCAATACCCTGACACTTGATATGCGCGGGTTCGGCGAAAGCGGCGGCACGCCACATGACAAGCTGACCGCCAAGGAGAGAGCGAAGGCACGCGAGCTCAGGCCTTCCGACATTGATACGGCGTGGCAATACTTGGTTTCGCAGCCAGGCGTCAATGGAAATGCAATCGGCGTGGGAGGGGCCGGATATTTCAGCGTCAACAATTCCGTTCAGACAGCGCGCCGGCATTCCGCAGAGGTGAAATCGCTGGTATTGCTTTCCGGTCAGACCGACCTCGCTGGCCGGCAATTCGTGCGGCAGGCGTCGCAGCTGCCCGCGCTGTTCGTGGCGGCCGACGACGATGAATACCCTCCCACGGAAGAAGTGATGGAATGGCTCTACGGTATCTCGTCCAGCCCAGGCAAGAAATTCGTACACTATGTTGCGGAAAAGCCGCCATGGCTCGGCAATGAAGACGAGTACGTAGCTCCCGTCCTCGGAGGTCACGGAACCGACATGTTCAAGGTTCATCCCGAGCTGCCGGGCATCGTTGTGGATTGGTATGTCACCACGTTGATTAAGACGCCGGGTCAAGCTCCAGCGGACCCGTTGGCATCTGTGCCAATCCTCGATCAAATCGAGAAGCCCGGCGGAGCCGACCAGGTCGCGCAGCAACTGATGGAAGCTCAGCGGAAAAATCCCCATGCGCAGCTGTGGCCGTGGGCGGTCGTCAATGTCATGGGTTATGACAATTTGCAGGCGGGCAATACAAAGTTAGCGGTCGAGATTTTGAAGCTGAACGTCATGGCCTATCCGGAATCAGCCGACGCAAACGATAGCCTCTCCGATGCCTATTTGGCAGACGGAGAGAAATATCTGGCACGGCAGTATGCCGAAAAGGCGTTGGCCCTGCTGGCCTCTGATACTTCCGATTCCGAAGCCCGCCGCAATTTGATTCGTGACGACGCGCAGCAGAATCTCAAGCAGCTGGGCGCGGCGCATTGATATTGATATTGATGGTGATAAGGGCGTCTTTCTTCGGAACTGTGCGAGCCTGCCGCTTCTACTCGTAGCGCAGGGCTAGCATAGGGTCGAGGCGCGTTGCTCTGCGGGCGGGGATGTAGCAAGCCAAGAGCGCGGCAGCGGCGAGCAGCAGGGCGGCGATGCAGAAGGCTAGAGGATCAGTGGCGCGGGTTCCGAACAGCAAGGTGACGAGCAGGCGGGTGGCGGCGAACGCTCCGACGATTCCGATCGCGACTCCGAGGACGGCCAGACCCATTCCGTGGCCGACGATCAGGCGGAAAATGTCGCGGGGTTGTGCTCCAAGAGCCATGCGGATCCCCATCTCCTGGCGGCGCTGGTTTACCGAATAGGCCATCACCGCGTAAATTCCGACGGCGGCCAGCAACAAGGCCAGGCCCGCGAAAACTCCGACGAATTGCATGATCAGGCGAGGCTGGGCAACGGATTCCGAAACCACCTGGCTCATGCTGAGCACGCCCGAGACCGGCAGCGTGGAATCAAGCTTGGCGACCTGTTGGCGTACCGCGCTCACCAGCGCTGTGGGATCGGATTGCGAACGCACCACCAGCGTGGCTTCCTGCCATCCCACTTGCAGAATCGGCAGGAACACTTGCGGGAAGTCGCTGTTGGTCAGGGAACTGAATTTAACGTTGGCAACGACACCGACAACCTCGCGCTGAATCTTGTCGCGGGAGTTTATGAGGTGCTTGCCGACGGGATCCTGGTTGGGCCAGTAGCGATCGGCGAGGCTCTGGTTCACGACGACCACGTTAGTGCTTCCGGCAGCGTCCTGCTCGCCGAACGAACGGCCGCGCAAGAGCGATGTGTGCATGGCCTGAAAGTAGCCGGGACTGACAAACGTCCGGGCAATGACGGGGTCTTTGCCGATGCCCTGGCAGACGGTGCCTTCCGGACAAAAGAAAATATATGGCGTAACCCCGGCGAGCGGCAGATTGCCGGCCAGTCCCGCGTTTTGTACGCCGGGCAGCGACCGGACCTGATCGAGGAGTTGGCGGTAGAACTGCGCTTGTTGCTCCACGCCCGGATAGCGGACTTTGGGCAGGGCGACGGGGAAAGCCATCAGGCTGTGGGATTCGAATCCGGGGTTCACGGACATCAGTCGGGCGAAGCTCCGCATGAGAAGTCCGGCGCCGGTCATCAGCACCACCGCCACCGCGATCTCTGCCACCACCAGCATCGAGCGGAAACGATTACGATCGCTGCCGTCGGAAAAACCTTTGCCACCTTCTTTCAACCGGTCATGCAAGTCGCGGCCGGAAATCTGGAGAGCGGGCACAATGCCAGAGGTGAAACCCGCCAGCAGACAGATCCCGAGGGTAAACAAAAGCACGGAGCCATCCAGGGAGCTTTGTTCGAGGCGAGGAACGGCCCCGGGGGAAATCAAACGCAAGAGGGGCAGCAGTCCAGCAGCGAGCAGAATGCCAAGCGCGCCGCCGAGCAGGGAAAGCAACAGGCTCTCGCTGAGGAGTTGAACGATCAGCCGCCATCGCGAGGCGCCGAGGGCCCTGCGGATGGCAATTTCTTTTTGCCGTCCGGCGGCGCGCACCAGCAGGAGACTGGCGACGTTGGCGCAGGCAATCAGCAGGACGAAGCCGACGGCAGCCAGCAGCACCAGCAACGAAGGACGGACCGGGCCGACCAGGCTCTCCGCAAGGGAAATCGCCAGCATCCTGAATCTAGGATCGGAATTGCTGCCGAATTGCTGCCGGTAGTTCGCGTTGATGGTATCCAGTTCGGCCTGAGCCGTGGCTTGGCTTACGTCCGGGCGCAGCCGCCCAATACTATTCAAGTATCCCGAGCCGGAATGAATCTGCTGCTGGTTGAGGAAATTGGGTTCGAAGATGCGAGGCAGCCAGATCTGGGGCTCGGGAAACTGTAGAGGAAAACGAAACCCTGGCAGAAGGATTCCTACGACGGTGGTGTTTTTTCCGTCGAGGGTCAGGGTCCTGCCGATCAGTCTGGGATCGCCGCCGAAATGGCTGTGCCAGAAACCGTCGCTTATGACCGCAACGTCGCGGCCGCCGGGCTGATCTTCTTCTTGAAGAAAACTACGTCCTAAAGCGGGGCCAGTTCCCAGGGTACGAAAAAATTCCAGCGAGACGCTGGCTGCCGGGACGGCCTCGGGTTCACGTTCGCTAACCAGACTGATGGTATGGGGATAGTAGGCGGCGACACTCTCGAACGAATGATTTTGATTCTGGATTGCGCTGAACTTGGTGAAGGACATCTCGATGCTGTCAAGAGTTGCGGAGGCGGGATCCACCTCGGTCAGATTGATCAGCCGTTCGGAGTTTGGGAAGGGAAGCGGCCGCAACAGGACTGCATTGATCACGCTGAAAATCGCGGTGTTCGCGCCGATACCGAGGGTCAAGGTCAGCAGGGCGGCCAGGGTGAAAGCTGGAGTCTTACGTAGCGTGCGAAATCCGTAACGGATGTCCTGCCAGAGGCTTCCCATTCAGACTTCGACGGTGGAATGGCTTGCAGGTGAGCAGCATCAATGGAGATCAAATGGCGGGCCACGCTGGGGCCAGCCAGAATCGGAGTTTCGCAGCACCCGGCTATTGCTTGGGCGCGGAAGCCATTTCGCCGCAGGGGCCCGCGCCCCCGCCGTGCATGCCGCCCATGTGCGCGCCTTCGCCGCGTTTTTCGCGGCACGATTGCAGCGCTTGCTCTTGCTGCGGACTGATCAGGCCTGATACCTGTTGCCTGGCTTCCTGGTGGAGTTGGTGGATTTTCTGCTGCTTCTGCTGGGGGGTGAGAGAAGAGTCGGCGCAAACAGACTCCACCTGCCCGTGAATGCTTTCTTCAACTTGTCTGCGCTTCTCCAATGCGGATTGCGAGATGCCTGCCTGCTGCCAACAAGGGGTTTGGTGGCCAGGGCGGGCTGTGGTTGTGGTTCGGGGTGGAACCGCGGATGGCGCCGTTTGTGCTACCAGGGGACAGGATAGCGTCATGATAGCTAAAGCAAAGCTGAGCATTTTCATAGGTTTCATGGAAGCCTCCGCGATTACCGAACCCGGTTCGGAGGGAAAAGTTGCGGGGGACTGAAGGCGAACGTTACACAGATGTTCTTCTTGTGCCAAAGAAGAGATTTAGCCGTCGCAGGAGCCGGACGTGATTCATTCGCATTCACTCGGCAGCACTTAGTCGCAGCACTGGAAAGCGCTGCATCACCCCAAATCTGAGTTTTTCTTGGGTCAACCGTCACATCATTGCTGTAACCACAAGCCTAGAATGTCTTGGGCGAAAGCATGATTTCAGGGTTTTCAGGGCGGATTACCCAGGCTGCGATCCAGTTGCTGGATTGGGTGGCGGAGCGGACGCTTCCTCCCGAAGATGTCCCGGCGCATCAGCGAACCGGGCGGCGGGGCGAAGAAGATGCGTATTTTTACATGCGGCGTCTAGGGTATGTGATGGTGGCGCGCAACTTCCGGTCGTCCCGCCGGCGAGGGGAAATCGACCTGATCGGCTGGGACAAGGATGTGCTGTGTTTTGTTGAGGTAAAGACCCGCACCACGCGGGACGTAAAGCCTGCCGAGGCAGCTGTCGACCGCGACAAGCAGCGCGGGCTGGCGGCGGTGGCCGAGGAGTATCTCCGCCATATGGCACCTTCGTGCCGGTGGCGCTTCGACGTGGTCACCGTGTATTATGAACGGCAGTCCAGCCAGCCACTTATTGAGTTGTTTCGGAATGCCTTCCCCGTAGCGTAAAATACAGGTTTGGCTTTTGACCCTTGATACGCCCTTATTGAAAGGATTTAGTCTTTGCCTGAGCTTAGAAAAGACCCGATCGTAGGCCGGTGGGTAATTATCTCGACTGACCGCGCCAAGCGTCCAACCGACTTTGCCCGTGACGGAGTGAAGCTGAAAGGCGGCTTCTGTCCGTTCTGCTATGGCAACGAAGCCAAGACCCCGCCGGAGATTCAAGCCTACCGGCCGAACTCGAATGGAGGGCCTCCGGCGCAGCGCGATACTCCGGGATGGACGGTGCGCGTGGTTCCCAACAAGTTTCCTGCTCTCGGCATCGAGGGCAGCCTGAACCGCCAGGCCGAGGGCATGTTCGACCGGATGAATGGAATTGGGGCCCACGAAGTTATTGTTGAGACTCCCGATCACAACGCCAGCCTGGCTACGCTGCCTCCCAAGCGAATCGAAGACGTGCTTTGGACCTTCCGCGATCGAATTCTTGATCTGAAGAAAGACCGCCGGTTCAAATACATCCTGATCTTCAAGAATCACGGCGAGGCTGCCGGGGCGTCGCTCGAGCACGCCCACTCCCAGTTGATCGCGCTGCCGATTCTTCCGATTTACGTGGTGGAAGAAATCGAGGGAGCAAAGCAGTATTACATTTACAAAGAACGCTGCGTGTTCTGCGACGTGATCCGGCAAGAGACGGAAACGGGCATTCGGGTGGTCGCGGAGAACGAAGATTTCCTGACTCTGGCGCCTTATGCACCGCGGTTTCCGTTTGAGACGTGGATCCTGCCCAAGCAGCATGAGTCGGCGTTTGAGAATTCTTCGTCGCACATGTTCGAGAACCTGGCGAAGGCGCTGAAGACACTGCTGGCGAAGGCCGACCGGGTGCTGGATAATCCGCCGTACAACCTGGTGATTCACACTTCTCCGGTGCAGGACCCGACCAACGATCACTATCACTGGCACATCGAATTCATGCCCAAGTTGACCAAGACGGCGGGATTCGAATGGGGCACGGGGTTTTATATCAATCCGACGCCGCCCGAGGAAGCTGCGAAGTTTCTGCGTGAAGCCAGCGTGGAAGAGCCGGTTCCGGCTACCGTGGGATAGCGCTTTTTGTCAGGATCAAAAATTGGGGCACGGCAGGCGCCGTGCCCTTTTCACATGTGAAGAGAAGACTTGTTGCGTGATCTCTGTCCCAGTGAAAAACTCAGGAGGAGCTTCCAGCGTAGGACAAGGCGAATCCTGGATTGTCACAATGGAGTAAAAAGAAGTAAAAAGCCTGTCACCAAAGATCTCGGCTGACACCGGGGTCAGGCTTGGGTTCTGTCCAGGAATTCATCGTGCCAGGCCATCTGAATGGCTTCGAGCTTGCCCTCGTTTGACTTCTTAGGATCGTCCTTGAACTCGGGCAATTCGGTCACATAGCGATGCAGGTCTGTGAAGCGCACGTTGAGCGGCTCAAGCTGGGGATGTCTCTCAGAGAGCAGAATTCCGATACCCTCGGCATCGTCCCAAGTTAAGTCTTTCGGCATGTGGAGCTCCTTTAGGACAAGCACTCAGCATTTAGCAATCAGTGTTCTTCCGACACGTAATTGCGATTCCAGGCTGGGATTTCAACTACTACTTTTCCGGGCTTAGTTATAACGGCCTGGCACCCGAGACGGGAGTTTAACTGTAAATCGGCGGCCATGTCCAGACGGTCGGCTTCGTCGTCGTCCATTTCGGAGAGATTTTCCGCGCCTTCCTTCACCCAGATATGGCAGGTGGTGCAGGCACAGTTGCCACCACAGGCATGGTCCAGGCGGACGCCGTAGTTGATCGCGACGTCGAGCAACGACTGTTCCTTCCCGTGATCCTTATAGGGGAGCTTGTCGTGTTCAAACTCGACGGTCTTGCCCTCGGGAAGGAAGGTTACTTGCACGGTATTTTCGCCGGGTGAGTCCACGGTTGCGGTTCCTGCTCCTTGTGTTTTTTCATCTGCCATAACTACTCCTTTGCAGCGGCTAAAGAGCTTGCGGAAAAAGTCGGAATCAGCGACCCGAAGCCTTGAAGGGGCGCGGCTTCAAGCCGCGCCGTACATCGTTGTCCAGGGCTTATGGCACGGCTAGGAAGCCGTGCCCCTTCAAAACTTGCAACGCTGAGAGTTTTTCCGCATACAAACCGATTCTCGCGGAGCCTCATCATCTCATCCGCTGATTCTTACTCAAAGTCTGCTCTCGCTACGGGATGTCCTGCCTCTGGTCCCTCGCCCATATCGGCTTCGTCCATCGTCTTGCCCTTGAGGACGGTGCTGACGGCGGTGTCCATCATTAATTCTGCGAGGCGCATGGTGCCTTGATTTAGTGCGTCGATCGCTTTACGGATGGCTCCGTGGTCGTCTTCCGTTTTGACTTCGACCAAAGCTCTTTCAAATTTGGCAATCTTCTTCTTTTCGTCGCTGGTGAGTTGGCTCCAAGCCGGACTTTTCTTGCCTTTCTCTAGTGCAACGAGGATGGTGTCAGCTTCGTTGCGCGCTTCGATGACCTGGCGCTGGCGGAAGTCTTCTTCAGCATAGTCGAAGGAATCGAGAATCATGCTCTCGACCTGGTCATCGGTCAGTCCGTAGCTGGGTTGCACTTCGATTTCGGCCTCTTTGCCGCTGCGCTGCTCGCGGGCGGAAACGTGCAGGATGCCGTTGGCGTCGATCAGAAACTTAACTTCTACGCGGGGCATGCCGGCGGTCATTGGAGGAATTCCCTTGAGATCGAAACGGGCGAGGGAGCGGCAGTCTTTGGCCATCTCACGCTCGCCCTGCAGGACGTGAATCGCGACGTTAGCCTGGCCGTCAATCTGCGTGGTGTAATACTGCGTGGCCGAGGCGGGAATGGTCGAGTTGCGCAGAATGATTTTGTCGGTCACGCCGCCCGCAACTTCGATTCCCAGCGACAGAGGTGTGACGTCGAGCAGCAGCATGTTCTCGGTGGCTTCAGAACCGCCGCCCAGAATGTTGGCTTGCACCGCCGCACCCAGAGCCACGACTTCATCGGGATTGAGATCGGTGTGCGGTTTGCGCTGGAACAAGTCCTCGACCAGAGCGCGGACCTTCGGAATGCGCGTCGAACCGCCCACCAACACCACTTCATCAATCTGCTGCGGCTTCAGTCCGGCATCCTTCAGGGCCTGCTTGCAAGGCGCAACCGTGCGCTCAATGACTGGTTGGATCAGTTGTTCAAGCTGTTGGCGGGTGATCTCGCGCTGGTAGCGCTTGCCTTGGGGCAACTCAATGTCCAGTTTGGTCGCGGGCTGCGACGACAACGCAATTTTGGCTTCGATCACAGCTTTGCGGATTGTCGCGACCGCTTCGCCATTGCGCGAGAGATCGAGTCCCAGGTCGCCCCGGATGTCGTCGAGCGCGATGGTGATCAGCAAATTATCGATGTCGTCGCCGCCGAGGTGGGTGTCTCCGTTGGTTGCGATGACCTCGAATATCCCGTCGTGCAGTTTCAGGATCGAAATGTCGAAGGTTCCGCCACCCAGGTCATACACGGCAACGATGCCGTTCTGCTTCTTGTCCAATCCGTAGGCGAGAGATGCGGCCGTAGGTTCGTTCACCAGACGCAGAACTTCGAGGCCGGCAATGCGGCCTGCATCTTTGGTAGCTTGCCGCTGGGCGTCATTGAAGTAGGCCGGAACGGTGATGACGGCTTTAGTGACGGGTGCATTGAAGAAGCGCTCGGCATTGCGCTTGAGCTGGCGCAGGATGAAGGCGGAAATCTCCGGCGGAGTGAAGGTCTTTTGTCCCAGGGTGATGCGCAGGACTTCGCCGGCTTGGAGATCGTCCGCCAACTGAAACGGAAACAGTTTGAGCTCTTCCCGGATATCCTCAAGGCCGCGCCCCATGAGCCGTTTTATGGAATAGACGGAACGCTCCGGTGTCTCGATCAGATATTTGCGTGCGGCGTTGCCGATAATGATCTGATCACGCTCGTCGAGGGCCACGACCGATGGGACAAGGTTCAACCCGTCGTCACCGGGAATCACGACGGGGCTTTCCCCCTGCATGAAAGCCACCAGCGAGTTGGTGGTTCCGAGATCGATGCCGACGATGCGGTCAGTGGACATTTTGTAATTTAGTAATCGGGGGATTGAGTAATTTAAGAACCGTGTTCTTGGTCCCCAAACAGAAGCGCGCGAAATTACCCAATTACCCGATTACACGATTGCTCAATTTTCCAGCACTTCGTTCACATCTCTCACTAAATTCCTGATGTAGTGAGCGGCGATTCAGTAGGTCGACCATTTTGTCGCGGACCAAGCGGCGGCTTTCTTCTGTCGCGCCGTCGGGGAGGCTGTCCCAATCGTCCCAATAGGTCTTCAGCTCCTTCGAGCAGCGACTCATACTTGGCTTCCAGTTCCAGCTTTTGCTTGCCTATTTCTTCAATTAGGGCGGGATCGTCTTCGCCCAGTTTCTTCTGCATGCGAAGCTCTTCGAGTTGCAAGATTGAGTTCAAAAACTTCTTCCAGCAGATCGGGAGGCACAACCTGTTTCTTGACCTCGCCAGTGGCGCGTGCTTTGTCGGTAGCGGCTTTTGATTGCTCATCGAGTTGCACGCCTTCCAGTCTGCAGCAGGTATTCCGTGCGCTTGATGGGATCTTTCAAGGTGCGGTAGGCGTCGTTCAGCAGCGAGCTCTGCTCCAGGCTCCATTCCTGCTCCCGATTATCCGCCCGGGCGCAAAGATCAGGATGAAGCTTGCGGCTCAGTTCGTAGAAATCGCGCTCCAGAACCGCCAGTATCGAGATTCAGCTTGCGGGGCAGGCCAAAGAAGGTAAAGTAATCCACCGGGACCGGCGGCTGCACTTTGCCGCAGGCGCTGCAGAAGTGGACTGCGCGCATGGTGCCGCACGACCAGCAATGTGGCAGTGGTGTCGCCCGGCGATAATCAGCGAAGACTCGTATTGGATTCCAGATTTGCCATTGATACACTAAACCCACGACCACCCTAACTTTTCGCGTGGGCTCGCAATGCCAGAGACCGGCGCAGCGAAGAAAGACCTCGCGGGCGAGGCGCCCGCGCCACACCATTACATCAGCCCGAAAACGACGTGCCGCAACCGCACGACTTCGATGAATTCGGGTTCACGAACACGAAGCCTTGCTGCATCAGCGTCTCCTGATAGTCCAGTGTCATCCCGTGCAGGTAGATAAAGGATTTCGGATCGACGAAGACCCGCACATCGCCAAATTGGAAGATGCGGTCGCGTTCGCGCGGTTGGGTGTCGAAGCGGATGTTGTAGCTCAACCCCGAGCATCCTCCGCCTTGCACCCCGAGGCGCAATCCACCCTGCTCGGGCGAAATGCCTTCCTTCACAATGGCCGTGCGGATCCTGGCCAAGGCTTTGTCCGTTACCTGGACGCCTTTGGCCGGAGCTTTCGGCGCAGCGGTTTTCGTTTCCGTATCGACCATGCTGTGCTCACGTCGGCGAAGCAACGGGCGAGATGCCCGTTCTCCATTGGACCTACTGTGCCACTACCGCTGACGGCTTGGCTACGTCCTGCTTCTTCTTCCAGTCGTGGATCGCCGCGCGAATTGCGTCTTCCGCGAGCACCGAGCAGTGAATCTTCACCGGCGGCAGCGAAAGCTCCTTCACGATTTCGGTGTTCTTGATCTGCAGAGCTTCGTCCACGGTTTTGCCTTTCACCCACTCGGTGGCCAGGGACGAGGACGCAATGGCCGAGCCGCATCCGAATGTCTTGAACTTCGCGTCTTCAATGACATTGGTTTGCGGATTGACCTTGATCTGCAGCTTCATTACGTCGCCGCACTCGGGTGCTCCAACCAGACCCGTGCCAACTTCGGTGCTGCTCTTGTCCAACGATCCCACGTTGCGGGGATTCGAATAATGGTCTAGAACCTTATCGCTGTATGCCATGATTTATTTCTCCTTAAATGTCTGCTCTACGGATACGATCAACGTCGCAACCTACTCCGCCGCCCATTTCACACTCTTCAAATCCACGCCCTCTTTCGCCATCTCGTAAAGCGGCGACAGTTCGCGCAAACGCGATACCGTCTCCACCACGCGATCAGCCACGTAATCAACTTCTGCTTCGGTGTTGAACCGTCCAAGGCCGAAGCGGATGGAACTGTGCGCCAAATCATCGCCCGTACCCAGAGCCTTCAATACATAAGACGGCTCCAGCGTCGCCGAGGTGCAGGCCGAACCGCTCGAAACCGCGATGTCGTTGATGCCCATCAGCAACGATTCGCCTTCGACATAGGCGAAACTGATGTTCAGATTCCCCGGCAGACGATGCTCCCATGATCCGTTGATGTAGACCTCGTCCAGCCGGCCCATGATCTTGTCGCGAAGCCGATTGCGGAGGCCCGCCAGATAGCAGGATTCCTTGGCCATCTCTTCGGACGCAATCGCGCAGGCCTTGCCCAGACCCACAATTCCTGGGACGTTGAGCGTTCCCGACCGCATACCACGCTCGTGGCCGCCGCCGTCAATGATGGCGGAAATCTGCACGCGAGGATTCTTGCGCCGGACATACAACGCGCCCACACCCTTCGGCCCGTACATCTTGTGAGCCGAGATTGACATGACATCGACGTTGTTCTTGTTCACGTCGACCGGAATCTTGCCCACTGCCTGCGTGGCATCGGTGTGGAAGATGATTCCACGCTCACGGCAAAGCTTGCCGATCTCAGTGACCGGTTGCAGGACGCCGATCTCATTATTCGCCCACATGATCGAAACCAGGATCGTCTTGTCGTCCATGGCCCGCTTCAGGTCGTCAAGATCGACCAATCCGTCTTTCTGAACCGGAAGATAGGTGACGCGATAACCGTACTTCTCCAGACGCTTGCAGGTATCGAGCACGGCTTTGTGTTCAGTCACGGCCGTGATGATGTGATTGCCTTTCTCTTTGTACATCTCGGCCACGCCCTTGATGGCGAGATTGTCGCTTTCGGTCGCGCCCGAGGTGAAAATGATCTCCTTGGTTGTTGCGCCGACAAGCTTGGCAATCCGCTCGCGCCCAGTTTCGACGCCTTCCTCGCCCGCCCAGCCAAACGAGTGATTGCGGCTGGCCGCGTTGCCGAACTTCTCCATGAAGTAGGGCAGCATCTCTTCCAGCACCCGCGGATCCATGGGTGTCGTGGCATGGTTGTCCATATAGACGGGCAGCTTGACCCCATTCGGGGCTACGTGTTCTGCCTGGGGGATCGTCTTTACATCTGTGCTCATGATTGCTCTCCTGCCTACTGTTTATGTAATCGTTACCAGCTCTGCTGGTTTCTTGGTTTCAAGCTCTTCGTGCGAATGGGTCTTCTTCTTTCATCTCCGAAATACTGATGCGCCGCAAAACCTGTTCGATGCTCTCGTTGACCCGGCGCAGCGGCTCGCGAATGGTGCAGCGGTCGGTCTGATCACATTCGCCCCGCACCGTGATGCATGAAGTGATGAACAAGGGACCATCGATGGCCCGAATTACTTCGAACGCGCTGATCGTTCCCGGATCGCGCGCCAGGGTGTAGCCGCCGTTCGTGCCGTGCTGCGAGTGCAGCAATCCGGCCTTCACCAGGCGCTGCAGAATCTTTGCCAGAGCTTCTTGCGGGATGCCATAGGCGTCGGCCACATCCTTGGCGCTGCATGCGCCCTGCGGCGCGCACTCGGCCAGGTGCTTCATCGCCATCAAACCGTAGTCCGCCTTTTTAGTCAGCTTCAGCATGGGTGTTGTAAGTCCGACCATTTCAGTCGGATATGCTTATTCTAAGGCGAACGGGTCCGGATTGCAACTGCACCCAGCGAACGGGAAGATCAGGAATCTAACGGTAAGTATCGTGTACTGAGCGGCTTATGATATGGCGACCTTTTCAGTCGTATTTTCCCGCAGGAGCAGACTCGATGGCCAGGATTAGGCAGCTTCCGAAACCACGCCACGATCCTCAATGGCCTTGGCAGAGTATAAAGAGTTTCGACTTGACAAGCCCCGCAGTAAGGCTAAAATACCGCCAATTTCCGGTAGACTTCACCCTCAGCCTTGTCAGGCCGACCGTGATTACTCGGTCTTATGATCTTCAATCCCTCCGTCGCAATACCTCCGAGAAGAGATGCAGCATGAATGAGTGTAAGCACCCGCGTGTGCAGATAGTGGCCCGCGAGGAGGACGCCGAATTCGTCGAATGCCTGGAATGCGGCGACATCTTCGAATCCAGTGAATTCAAGGACATGATGATCGAAGACACCAAGCTGGACCAGGACACCAAGTTGAATAACGAACCTTAAAAAGACTGTCTCCTCTTACGGTTGATGTTAGCCGTGAGCAGCCATGTGCCTGGCCCGCGGGGCTGGATTGCGCGATTGCAGTCTTGAAAGGGCGCGGCTTTAAGCCGCGCTGAACATCGTTCCCGAAGACCTGGGCATGGCTGGAAGCCATGCCCTTCAAAACTTCAAACGCTCACCCTTTCTGGTCCGAAATGCGCTGCGGCGATTCCCGCTCGGTAAAGAGACCCTCGGTCACACGGCGGGCATGACGAAGGTAATGTTTCCCCGGTCCTTTCCCTTGTTTGCGCTATTTGCTCTTTGTTAGTGTCAGCCTGGGTACAATTGCCCGCGGAGAAGTCATGTCAGTGGTGGCTTTGGTGGTCGACGACTCGATGCTCATCCGGCACACCGTGTGCCGATTCCTTGAGGAGCGTGGATTTACCGTGGAGTCAGCGACCAACGGACAAGAAGCACTCGAAGCCCTGAAGACCGTCCGCCCCGACATCATCATTACTGATATGCAGATGCCGAAAATGAGCGGCAGCGAACTCATCACTGCGGTAAAAGGTGATCCCACGCTGGCGGGCATTCCGATCGTTATCGTGGCCGGCAAACAAAGCGGCTTCGAGCAAACCGAGACCCGCGCCAACTTCACCATCTTCAAGGACATCAATATCGAAGACCAGCTCACCAAGGCGCTCCAGGCATTATTGAGTGCGAAGGCGGCGAAGAGCAGCAGTTAGCACTTAGCACTCAGCATTCAGTTCTTGCCCTTCAGAATCGAGCTGCTACGGTCGCTCTGGCTGAGTGCTTACGGCTGAGTGCTGAATGCTGTTTCACTTCAGCACCATTCCTGCCTCCGCTGAGAAATCCATCGTGGCAAAATCCTGGGCCAGATATTTGGGATAGGCTGCTGCGGCAATCATGGCGGCGTTGTCAGTTGACAGCGGGCGCGAAGGAAAATAAACCGACAAAGCTTCTCTTGCGGCGTCCTTTTCGAACTGCCGGCGCAATTCCTGATTTGCCGCTACACCCCCGGTGACGAACAGCGTGGCCACGTCAAAAGCTCGAGCTGCGGCCAGGGTCTTACCGGCAAGATCTTCCACGATCGCCCGCTGAAATGAAGCTACAAGGTCGAGGCTGAGTTGGTCGCAATGGGATAGATAGTCTTCGGGCTTGGGGCGCGGGATTGCCAGGAGCGCTTGACGCCGATCGGCGATTGAACTCTGCATGTTGTGAGTTTCCACGTAGCGCAAAACGGCGGTTTTGATTCCGCTGTAGGAGAAATCAAAGCGCGGTCCGGCATCCGTCCGCGCGGTGCCCCGTTCGTTGCGGTCTCTGTGCTTGAGTTGAGCGGGAGGAAACTTCACCGCGTCAGGATTGCCGTGGGCAAACAGCTTGTCGATGATCGGTCCGCCGGGATATCCGAGGCCCAGCAGCTTTGCAACTTTGTCGAACGCTTCTCCAGCAGCGTCGTCCCGGGTGTGGCCGATGTTCTGGTAGGACCAACTGTTCTCCCGCCGTTCCGCCAGATAAAGATGAGTGTGCCCGCCGGACACGACCAGCGCCAGCACCGGGAATCGCAACTCGTGGTTTCCCTTGCGCCGTTCCTCGAGCAAAACGGCGTGAATGTGTCCCTCAAGGTGGTTTACCGCAATCAACGGCTTGTCGAGCGCAAAGGCCAGCGCCTTGGCATAACTGATGCCGACCAGCAATGCGCCGGCGAGTCCCGGCCCCTGCGTGACCGCAATGGCATCGATGGACTGATAAGTCTGGCCGGCATCGGCTAGCGCCTTGCGTACAACCGGCACAATCGCGCGCAAGTGTTCGCGTGACGCCAGTTCGGGCACGACCCCACCGTAAGGCTGGTGCGTCGCGACCTGCGAGTAAACAACATTCGAAACAATTTCTTCTCCCGAACGCACCACGGCGGCAGCCGTCTCGTCGCAGGAGCTTTCAATGCCGAGAATGTAGGCGTCAGGCATAAGCCATATATTATCTGCTAGAGCCATTGCCAGACTGCCATGCTCAAAGATTTTGCCATCTCGATCGTCGGTACCTTGAGGGAGCGAGGCCACAAAGCCTACCTCGTCGGCGGTTGCGTGCGCGACTTGCTTCTAGGCCGCGACCCCGCCGACTACGATGTCGCGACCGATGCCATGCCCGAGGAGATCATGCGCATCTTCCCCGACACCTACGCCGTCGGCGCGCAATTTGGAGTCGTACTTGTGCCGGCCCACCCGAATGTAGTTGAGGTGGCTACGTTTCGCAGCGACATCGGCTACAGCGACGGCCGTCATCCCGACCAGGTTCGCTTCAGCAAAGATCCGCGGGAAGATGTGGAGCGGCGCGATTTTACGATCAACGGCCTGCTGCTCGATCCGGCAACCAACGAAGTCCTGGATTTTGTTGGCGGACGCAGGGATCTCGAAGCCGGAATCATTCGGACCATCGGCGACCCGGAACTCCGCTTTGCCGAGGACAAGCTCCGAATGTTGCGCGCGGTTCGCTTCGCTGCGCGTTTTGAGTACGAGATTGAACCCGGCACGCTTCGGGCGATTCAAAAGCTGGCGCCGCAGATTGAGCAGGTGTCCCACGAGCGAGTGCGCGATGAGCTCAGCAAGATGCTGACCGAAGGCCACGCCCGGCGCGCGTTTCTCCTTCTCGACGAAACCGGCCTGCTGCATGAAGTTCTGCAAGAGGTCGAAGCCATGAAGGGAGTTGAGCAGCCGCCGGAGTTTCATCCCGAAGGCGACGTGTTTGTGCACACTCTGCTCTTGCTTGATCAGTTGCCGCGCCCCTGTCCACTCACCCTGGCTTGGGGAGCGTTGCTGCACGATGTGGGCAAGCCCGCGACCTTTCGCATAGCTCCGGACCGCATCCGCTTTGATGGGCACGTCGACGTCGGAGTCAAAATCGCGGAAGATATCTGCCGCCGCTTGCGTTTTTCCAATGACGACACCGAGCAAATTCTTGCGTTGATCGATAACCACATGCGCTTCGGGCACGTGCTGCAGATGAAGGAATCCACATTCAAGAGATTTGTGCGCATGCCGCGCTTCGACGAACACTTGCAGTTGCATCGCATGGATAGTCTGTCAAGCCATGGAGATTTGTCAGCTTATGATTTCATCCGCCAGAAAATTGCTGAGATCCCGCCTACTTCCATGCGGCCAGCGCCTCTGCTCACGGGCGACGATCTGATCGCAGCAGGCTATGTCCCAGGTCCTGAATTCAAGAGAATTCTTTCGGCCGTTGAAGATGGACAACTCGAAGGACGCATGCGTACCCGGGAAGAAGCGCTGGCATTTGTGCTGAGAGAGTTTCCGGGCAAGGGATAAGTCATCGCAAAGCATTGCACCGAAATAGGTGCAAAAGCGACTTTTTGCCGAAATCTTGTCAAGCCCCCTCCGAGGCCTAAATTTGCTTAAGTCGCTGCAAACAGTGGAAATATATTGGGTCGATGTGTGGCGCGTTTACCCCCTCGAAACTGCTATGCTGGAAATTAAGGTCAAGAGAAGAAATCGGGCGGGAGCGCCGGTGCGACAAGAAGATGAAAGTCACTGAGCAGGATGTAGCCCACGTCGCGGATCTGGCAAATCTCGAATTGACGGAGCACGAGCGCAGCCTCCTGCTGCGCGATCTGAATTCGATTCTCGAATACATCGATCGGCTGGAGCGGTTAGACACGACGGACGTGCCGCCGATGGCACAAGTGTCAGCGAGATCCGGCCAGGGGAACGTGCTCTTTGCCGCTGCCTCTCGTGAAGACATTCATGAAGGCCTGCGAAAATCGTTGCCGCATGACGTGGCTTTGCGAAGTGCTCCGGACTCGGACGGAACGTTCTTCAAAGTGCCGAAGGTCATCGAGAGGTAATTTGGTGGTCCGTTGTCGCTAGGCTGACAGCGCGAAACATCCCTGCGACCGTGGCCGAAGTAGGGATTCCTCACTGCGTTCGGAATGACAGAGTATGGACTTGAACTCACTCACCATCGATGCCGCCCGTTCGGCTGTGCAGGAAGGCAGAACCACGGCTACTTCGCTCGCAGAAACGTTCTACGCGAAAATCGGAACCGATGATCCGAAAATTGGAGCGTATCTCACCCTCTCGAAAGATCGCGCTTTGCAACAGGCAGGCCGAATGGACGCACTGGCCGCAAAGGGAGAGAAGTTGCCGCCGCTGGGCGGAGTTCCGGTTGGCATCAAGGACGTGATGGTTACGCGGGGCGTGCGCACCACCGCAGGTTCGAAGATTCTGGGCAACTACATTCCCCCGTATGACTGCACAGCAGTGGCCCGGATGGAAGCTGCAGGCGCGGTCGTGCTGGGCAAACTGAACTGCGACGAGTTTGCCATGGGATCGTCGAATGAGAACTCGGCTTGGCATCCGGTTCACAATCCCCGGGATCTGAGCCGCGTCCCCGGAGGTTCCTCTGGAGGATCGGCGGCGGCGGTGGCGGCGGACATGGCGGTAGCAACGCTGGGATCGGATACCGGTGGCTCGATTCGTCAACCCGCGTCTTTCTGTGGAGTGGTCGGACTGATGCCGACGTATGGCCGGGTGTCACGCTATGGGTTGATTGCGTTCGCGTCGTCGCTCGATCGCATCGGGCCGCTTACCAAGACTGTGAAGGACGCAGCCACCGTGCTGCGAACTATTGCGGGCCGCGATCCGATGGATTCAACTTCTGCCGACGTGCCGGTTCCTGACTATGTTGCGGAACTGGAAAAGCCAGTAGCGCGGGCTGAAACTTGGCGTGGCGAAAGAATACTTCGGCGAAGGATTGGACTCCGAAGTCCGCGCAGCAGTTGAAGCTGCGATTCAAAAGCTGGCGAAGCTTCGGGTTGCGAAATCGTTCCGGTCTCGCTGCCCCACACGGAATACGCGATTCCGGCTTACTACATCGTCGCGACGGCGGAAGCGTCATCGAACCTGGCCCGCTTTGATGGCGTTCGCTACGGTTACCGGGCTGGGGACGCACATACGCTTTCGGAAATGTATCGTCGCACCCGCGATCAGGGATTTGGCACGGAGGTAAAACGCCGCATCATGCTGGGAACGTACGCGTTGAGCGCCGGATATTATGACGCCTACTATCTGAAGGCGCAAAAAGTGCGGACGCTGCTGGTCCGCGACTTCGAAGAGGCATTCAAGCAAGTGGATGCGATTGTGACGCCAACCAGTCCCACGGCGGCATTCAAGCTGGGCGAGAAGACCGATGATCCGCTGGCCATGTATCTGGCGGACATTTTCACCGTGACCGCCGATTTGGCGGGTATCCCAGGAATTTCGGTACCGTGCGGAGAGACCAAAGAAAATCTGCCGATTGGGTTGCAGATTCTAGGCAAGCATTTTGATGAGAGCACGATTCTCAGAGTGGCGCATGCCTGCGAGCAAGCGGCAT
Organism: uncultured Acidobacteriota bacterium; assembly: GCA_963788605.1. Lineage (GTDB taxonomy): Bacteria > Acidobacteriota > Terriglobia > Terriglobales > Acidobacteriaceae > JABDBE01. The sequence goes on from CAWBHD010000006.1 coordinate 76,761, forward strand.
AGCCCTCAATGTTGTCTATACCGGTTCGTAATATCGTTCGCCGGCGCAGGCGCGGCACAATAGTTTTCCGTCACGACGCACTTCGCGGCGAAAGTTAATTCCTTCGCCACAGACTTCACAAACAATACGGTCGCCTTTGAATCCGGGGAACTCTTCCGGGGGCAGGTCGACCTTAACCCATTGAGTCGCAAATAAATCGTCATCCTGCATTTCACGATAAGCCAGCATCTGCTGGCTATTTTTATTTTCGAGCTCAGGATGCATCTGGCGGGCCAGGGCCTTCGATGATTCTTTGGCAGCGATGCGTACGGCTTTGCCGGTGCTTACGTCGACGAAGGTCGCGGCCATTTTGCCCCAGTCGCGGAACTTCAGGGCGCGCTTGCCAAGACGACAGCCGGTAACCACGGCGACCGCATCGGTCGCGCAGCGGTCGATTTCCACAAAAGTCACAAGGCGTTTGCGATCCTTGCCACGGGGATCGTCGATGCCGAGCTTGGTCAGGCCGAGCATGGCCAGGCGGACGCCGAGGACTTGGCCGGCGCAGAGATGGCCGTGCGCCTGTTCCGCCTCAACCAGATATTCGTCGAGAGATTTCATTTCCGTTGTCAGTCGCCGGTTGCCCGGTTGCATTCGATTGTAGCCCGCGAACCCGCAAAGAGTCAGGACTCAAACCAGTATCAACCAACACCAAGGAGAAGTCTCATATGAAGTCAAGCTCAAACCCGATCTTAAGCTCAATCTCGAAATCGAAAACCATTCTCGCGATCGTGCTCTCAATTTCGCTGCTGGCCACTGGCTGCAGCGCGCAATGGCTCAGCATGGCTCTGGCCGACTTGCCGGTGCTAACCCAGATGGCCCTGAATATCGGAACGATTGTGACGACGCTGGAGTCCGGCAAGCAGGTCAGCTCCGCAGACGCCGCTGCCATCCAGAATATTTCGGCGCAAGCCAGCAAGGATCTGAATCTGCTGACGGCGCTCTACAACGAGTACAAAGCTAATCCGAGCGCTAGCGCCCTGGAGAAGATTCAAAGCGTGATCGCCGACATCAACCAGAACCTGCCCGCGCTTTTGCAGGCGGCGCATATTGGCGATCCAGTTCTGTCCGCGCGAATCGCCGCAGCGGTCAATCTGATCCTGACCACCGTGGCCAGCTTTGCTGCGCTGGTACCGCAGACCTCGACGCGGTCCTCAGCTCAGAGAGTGACTCGTCAGATGGTTGCGATTCCGAAGGCGAGCGAATTGAAGACGCAGTGGAACCAACAGGTGTGCGGGCCGGCTACGAACTCTTCGCTGGACTTCGGCGCGGCGGGTTGCACGGTCAGGTAGCACCGCCATCGCTTCTACCTGCATCGCAGATGCTGCAGGTAGAAGCGCTATTTCCGTTTCCAGCGTGGGCCATCTTTCGTGATTTCGACAACGATGCCGATGGTGCCGAGTTCCGCGCGGATTGCATCCGACGTTTTGAAATTGCGGGAGCGGCGAGCAGATTCCATTTCTGCGACTTTCTTCTCGATGTCGGCGTCGGAAAGCTGTTGAGCGCCGACGGTTTCAAGCAGCTCCTTGCTGATTTCGCCCTCGCGGCCTTCAGCTTTCGCCCATTCGACGATGCCTCGAATTTTCGGGGCATCGTCATCTTTGAGTACTGCGAAGAGTTCATCGAAACTCTGCAGGGCAGCGAGCAGTGCCGGGACATCGTCTTTCTTGAGCTGCCCGGCATCCATGGCAGCATTGGCCTTCCGCACCATGTCAAAGATGGCCGCCTGGGCTAGCGCAGTGTTGAGGTCATCGTTCATACCCGCGCGGATGCGTTCGCCGGTGTCAAGCGCCAGATCGGCCATCCCCGCAGTCGCGCCCGCTGGGAACTGTCCGGCGTTCAAACGCTGTTGAAAGTTCCGCAGCCTCTCGACCGACACGGCTGCTTGTTTCAATCCGTCGAAAGTGAAGTTCAGCTGATGGCGATAGGGAACCGAAGCCAGCAGAAACCGGATCGACGATGGCTTATGTCCTCGCAGCACCAGGTCGCGCAGGGTGAAGAAGTTGCCCAGGCTCTTGGACATCTTTTCGCCCTCGACCAGTAGAAAACGCACATGAAACCAGAAATGGGCAAAGGGCTTTCCACTGAGCGCCTCGGACTGCGCGATCTCGTTTTCGTGATGGGGAAAGATCAGGTCTTCGCCGCCGGCATGCAGGTCGAAGGTCTCGCCCAATTCCTCCATGGCCATGACGGAGCACTCGATGTGCCAGCCCGGGCGGCCGGGGCCGATCGATGTCTCCCACGAAGTCTCGCCGGGTTTTGGCGCCTTCCACAGGGCAAAATCGCGGGCGCTGTCTTTCTCGTACTCGTCCACGTCGACGCGGGCGCCGTCTTCCATTCCGGCAAAATCTTTTTTGGAGAGCTTCCCGTAGCCGGGAAAATTCGCAATCTTGAAGTAATAGGAACCGTCTTCGGCGCGGTAGGCGAATCCTTTTTTCTGCAGTTGGGCGATGAATTCCGCCATCTGGGGAATGTGATCGGTGGCGCGCACCAGGATCGGCTCTTCTATGTTCAAGGCAGAAGCATCTTCCAGGAAGGCTTTCTCATATTTCGCAGTGTATTGCTTGACGCTCACGCCGGCGTTCGCGGAATTGCGGATGATTTTGTCATCAACGTCGGTGATGTTCATCACGTGGCGAATCTTATAACCGCTCTGACGAAGAAAGCGGCGCAGAATATCGACCGCGACAAAAGTGCGGAAGTTGCCGATGTGTCCGTAGTCATAAACCGTGGGCCCGCAAGAATACATGCGGACTTCGTTGTCCTGAATGGGTTGAAACTCTTCCACCTTGCCCGAGAGCGTGTTGTACAGACTCATTGCCATAGTGAGAACCGGAATAGAAAAGGAGAATCTTTCATTCTAGGGGGGCGAAAGAAACAGGGTCAAATGCGGATGGGGGTAAGAAAGAGGAACGGAGTTAGTTCCCCACTCCACCCGATAGCGGAGAGCAAAAGGTCCGCAAACTTTTATTACGCAGCATAATTCCTCCCGGTCCGAGATCGTCGGAAGAACATTCGCCCGCTCAAGGACGGCCCTGCCATTACACAAGCTTGCGCCGTCTCTTCGCCCATCTTGCCCTGGAAACCAGCCTCACTCGCCCTCAATGAGGTAATTAGAGATGTTACGCCAACGACACCTAGAGCATAGATCACTCACGGCACAAACTTGCTTTCGCTAACTCATCACACTGAGCCGTGAGAACTGTCACAGCATGAGGTGCCGAGTTGATAGTAGTTTGGCCTTGAGGTTTTCGAACAGACTTTCCTCGTCAGCAGTCATCACTATCGTCTTATCGCGGAAAATCGGGGAAGGTGTCGGGCGCTCCGCTTGCCCGAGCCCGCGCCGTTCGCACGAGCCCTCCGGCCATGGGAAGCCCGCATAACGCAGATTCATAGAAAGCCGTGTGAAAACGCGGCGAGGAGGGAATCATGGCAAGACGGAATATCAAACTACACGCAATATTCCTGGGCGTAGTCTTGATCGGCTTTCTGTCGGCATTCAGTTACGCGCAAGCTCCCGTGCCCTTCGTCAGCCTTCCGCTAGTGCCAGACGCGACGGCGCCGGGCGGCGGAGATTTCATTCTCACTGTCAATGGCACGGGTTTTGTTTCAAACTCAGTGGTGAAGTGGAACGGCACGGCGCTAGCGACGCAATTCGTGAACGGTTCACAGTTGACGGCGACGGTTCCGGCAGCGGACATCGCCACCGCCAGCACGGCTTGGGTAACGGTGCTGAATCCGGCGCCGGGCGGGGGAACATCGAGCGTTGCGTTCTTCACGGTGACTGCCATTTCGGGTGAGTCGCCGGAATTCGCTCCAGCCGCGACTTTGACTGTTGGCCCTCTCCGCTCCTTAGCGACCGGCGATTTCAACGGAGACGGCAAACTGGACTTGGTCGTCCCCAACTCGATCTATGACGGCGCCGTTTCCCTCCTGTTGGGGGACGGCGCGGGTAACTTCGCGTCGGCCTCGTATCCTGTCGGGGGCCGTTACCCCAGTGCAGTGGCGGTCGGCGATTTCAACGGAGATGACAAACTGGACCTTGCAGTTGCCTGTGTCTGGAACCTCCCCAATTCGGTTTTCATTCTACTGGGGGACGGGGCCGGAGCCTTCACAGCGGTTTCGTCCACAGTCGTGGGCGACGCTCCAGAAGCAATCGCAGTGGGCGACTTCAATGGGGACGGCAAGCTGGATCTGGCGGTTGTCAATGAGGGTGGCAACTCGCTTAGCATTCTGCTGGGCGATGGCACAGGCAACTTCACTTTGGCCTCGTCTCCAGCCACGGGCAGTACTCCTGTATCAGTGGCAGTGGGAGACTTCAACGGAGACGGCAAGCTCGACCTTGCGGTCGTCAATTTCTATCCATTCGGCGGTGGCGATACGGTTTCCATTCTGCTGGGAGATGGCACGGGCAACTTCACTTTGGCCTCGTCCCCAGCCACGGGCACTGATCCCACCTCAGTAGCGGTGGGCGACTTCAACGGGGACGGCAAGCTGGACTTGGCAGTCGCCAATGTCTTTGCGAGCACGCTTTCTATTCTGCTGGGGGACGGCACGGGCAACTTCACCTTGGCCTCGTCTCCGGCCGCGGGTGACCCCATTTCACTGGCGGTCGGTGACTTCACCGGGGACGGCAAGCTGGACCTGGCGGTCACCCATAATGACAACTGGGTTTCCGTCCAATCGGGAGATGGCACGGGCAACTTCACTATGGGCCCGCCCTTCGGTGTGGGGAGCGATCCCGTGAAAATCGTGGTCGGCGACTTCAACGGAGATGGCTACCTGGATCTGGCCACTGCCAATTTCAACGACAGTACAGTTTCCATCCTGCTGGGAGTTCGGCCTTTTTCGGTGGTCCAGCTCTCGCCAACAAACCTCACATTTGCGACGCAATTGATTGGCACGCGCAGTGACCCTCAACCCGTAACCTTGACCAACATCGGCACCGCTCCCCTCAAGATCATCAGGATCCAAGCCAATCACGATTTTTCTCAAACTAACGACTGTCCGAAGAAACTACTCTTCAACGGGCAATGCACGATTAAGGTCGACTTCGTACCGCATGGTCGTGGCGCGAAAAACGGCACGCTCACGATTACCGACAATGCTCCCACCAGTCCACAAACCGTCCCGCTAACGGGAGTCGCTACTGCAGTCACTCTGTTACCACCGAATCTAAACTTCGGCGGCCAGAAGGTGGGAGGCACCAGCCCACCCCAGGCGGCGACATTTACAAACTACGGCAAGGACCCGGTCCTCATTCACAGGATTCGCATCGCAGGCGCGAATTCCCGCTCGTTCGCCCAGACCAACAACTGTGGGACGAGCGTGCCGGCCGGAGGAAGTTGCACTATCAACGTAACCTTCACGCCTCAGTATAAAGGCCAAAAAACTGCGACGCTTGAGGTCCATGACAACGGAGGTGCCAGCCCGCAAACGGTGGCGCTCAGCGGGACCGGAACAAAGTAGTGAGAGAAGACGGCACAAAATCCCAACCCAGCGAAACCGGCTAGGGTGGGGTGCTTCGTGCCGCCCGGGCGCGGGCTTCAGGGCGAAGCTTTGGCTCGTTCGGCGAGGAAGTCATCCTCGCACTGCTTGGCAATAGGGAGGAGTTGGGCGAACTCTGGCGTGCCGCGCAGGGATGCCAGCAGGGGATCTTTCTGCATCGCGGTATAGGCGCAATAGTGTCCTTCAACGACCGTCTTGAGCAGGCGCAACGCGATGTCTTTCTGGCCGCAGAAGGCCATATCGGTGGTGAAGATATACCGGTTCTCCGGATCGGGGTTGGCCACCATTTCAGGTTCAAGTTTCTGGGCTTCTTGATCCAACTCCGCCGACGGCTGAGTGGAGGACGATCGGCTCAGACAGATTCCGTAGAACTTACTGATGGGGCGATCGGGCGCCACTTTCTGGGCGGCGTCTCTGGCTTCGGTCAGTTTGCCCTGACTCAATAGAAGCCGAATTACATTCCGGTTGGACCAGTCGGAACCAGCATCCAGGCGGATGAAATCCATTGCCCGCTGAGGGTTTCCCATCGCTGCAAAGGTGAACATGCAGGAGCGGAACAGATAGTTTCCCGAATCCAGCGAGAGCGCAGTTTCGCACTCGCGAGCCGATTCGTCGAGCAAGCCGGCGTAGCGCAGCACATAACCCATCACGAAGTGGGCTAAAGCATTTTCGGGCTGGCGTTTCGTTAAATCGTTTGCGTTTTTGTACGCCCTGACCAGTTCACCCCGTTCCGCGCGATTGGCAATGATCTGACTCCATGCGAGGGTGAGATTTGGATCGAGAGTCAGCGCACGTTCCAGCGCAGCGTTGGATTTCTGAAACATGGCTTCGCCGCCGCCCCCATACTGAGAGTCGAGATAGTAGCGGCGTCCCAGAGCCGCCCAGGCAGGGGCATAGGTTGGATCGAGTCCCACGGCACGCTCCAGCATGGGGATGGCTTCCCTGGTCGGTGCGGGATCGTTCCCCAGCGCGAGGCTGCGCAGATACAGGTCATAAGCTTCTTCATTGTTGGGACGGGTCGCGCTGCCGGTGGAAGCGGCAGCTGCGCCCAGCGCAGGGAGCAGCCCCTGGCGGACTTTTTCGGTGATCTGCGCCCGCATGGCAATCATGTCGGGAGCGGCGACCGTGAGGGTGTCCCGCCAAAGGGCGCGGTTGTTTTCGACGTCAACCGCTTCCAGCGTGATCTGAAGCTGGTCACCTTCTTTCAAGTAGTGCCCGGTGACGATGTTCTTGACCCGCATCTCGCGTCCGGCTTGCTGAAGATCAAGACCGGGCGCCGTGTATTTGCTGGTTGTGGCAAATGGGCGTATGGACAGCGAGCGCACGTAGCTTAACGCAGTGGCGATTTCGTCGGGCACCGCGAGGCTGAGAAAATCTGCTCCTTTGTCAGAGCCTAAGTTCTGAAAGGGAAGCACGGCTACCGCAGTGGGATTGGATGAGCTCGCCACCGAGGCCGGACGCGGTTTGAACTGCCAGAAGGCAATGCTGGCAATTGCGAGAAGAACCACGGCCACCGCAGCCACGATGATCGCGTAGGAGCGCTTTGGAGTTGAAGGGGACGCTCCACTGGACGGCTGAATCGCACTTTGCGAACTCGAATTCACAGGCACGGCGGCGGCACTCGACGCTTCCGATGCGCCCAGGGTGGATGACGCCGACCGGCCACTCTCCGTGTCCCGCTTTACCCGTTGCAGATCGCTGCGCAAATCGGAGGCATGCTGGTAGCGCAGGTTGCGGTCTTTCTCGAGCGCCTTGTTGATGATGTCTTCGAGCTTGGCGGGAAGATCAGGGTTCAGCCGCACTGCGGGAACCGGATCACGATCCAGAATTTCGCGAGAGATTACTCCCGGGCTCTCTCCACGAAAAGGCAGAGTCCCAGTCGCCATTTCGTACAACACCGCTCCGAAGGAAAACAGATCGCTCCGCCCGTCGAGTTCTTTCGCCCGCACCTGCTCCGGCGACATGTACGCCACCGTGCCAAGCGTCGAACCCGGACTGGTCAGGTGCTGGTCGTCGACTGCGGTCATCGTGTTTCCCGCAATCACCTGGCTTGACGAACTGCCCGCCGGAGCCATCTTCGCCAGACCGAAATCGAGAATCTTGGCGTGGCCGCGCTTGGTGATGAAAATGTTCGCCGGCTTGATGTCGCGGTGGACAATCCCGGCAGCGTGGGCCGCATCCAGCGCGTCGGCGATGTCGATGGCGATGGGGAGAAGAACCTCCATTTCCAGCGGACGCCCCGCAATGCGATGCTTCAGCGTCAGGCCATCGAGAAATTCCATGGCGAGGAACGACTGCCCCTCGTGCTTTCCAATTTCGTAGATCGTACAAATGTTGGGATGGTTGAGCGCGGACGCAGCCCGCGCCTCCCGCCGAAAGCGTTCCAAAGCCTGCGGATCCCGTGCCAGATCTTCCGGAAGAAACTTAAGCGCGACAAAGCGGCCAAGTTCCGTGTCCTCGGCCTTGTAAACCACGCCCATGCCGCCACCACCCAGTTTGTCGACAATGCGGTAGTGCGAGACGGTTTGGCCGATCATTGGGTCTGGGTTCAAGTGGCTTCATCTTACGGAGGTCGCATCCGCCCGTCAACGAATGGCGGGGGATAGCTATAGAGGCCGGAAAAATCCAGGCACCTGTCGAACTGCATTGGAGACATGGCAAAAATTGGCTGCGCTGCTAGGACCGGAAATTAACACGGGTTACGCCGACCGTCCGCTCGAATTTGCAGTTAGGACGAGACATTGACCTCGGCATGAAGGTCGAAGCCACTGATGCGACTCTAGGTTCCAGTCCCTTCCAGTGCGACTATCTGCGGACTGCCGCCTCCGTCATCGCTAATCGATAGATGTGCGGAGCGCTGACCTTTAGCGGTGGGCTTAAACGTAACTTTGATGGTGCAACTTCCTCCGGCGGGGACGCTGGTGCCGCAGTTGTTGGTCTCGCCAAAGTCTCCGGCGTCGGCGCCGGTGATCCTAATCTGGCTGATGGAAAGTGTTGTTGTACCTACGTTGGTTAGCTGAACCGGGACTGCAGCGCTTTTGGTTCCAACCTTCTGATCGCCGAAGTTGATGCTGCTGGCCGAGAGTTCGACCACTGTTCCGGTGCCTGACAGAGCGATAGTCTGCGGACTTCCGTTGGCGTCATCCGTTATCGAGAGCTTTCCGGACGCATGTCCTTTTGCAGTTGGGGTGAACTCGACTTTAATCTGGCAATTCGCGCCGACGGGCAGACTAGACGGGCAATTATTTGTCTCCGAGAACGATCCACTGGCTGCGATGTTTGAGATCGTCACCGCGACTGTGCCGGTGTTGGTCAGAGTTGCGGTTTGGGGCGGGCTGGTGGTGCCGATCGTCTGTGTGGCAAAGGTCAAGCTGGGCGGTTTCAGCGAGACCGTGCCGGCGGGCGTGCCCGTCCCGCTGAGACTAACGCTTTGCGGGCTACCCACGCCCTGATAGCTCACATTGAGCGAAGCCGAGTCTTGACCTTGCTCCTTGGGCGCAAAAACTACTTTGATAGTGCAACTGCCCCCGACCTGCAGACTCTTGCCGCAGTTGTTTGTTTGCGTGAAGTCGTTGGCATTGTTCCCACCAATGCTGATCTGCTTGATCTTAAGTACGCCGCTGCCAATGTTCTTCAGGGTAGCAATCTGTGGCGGGCTTTTGGTGCCTACCTGCTGATCTCCGAAGTCTAGGTTGCCCGGGGAGACGCTCACCGGAACCTGCAGAAAAAGAAATCCGCCGATCAGATCCAGATCCCCGTCTCCATTGAAGTCTCCCATGCTGAGACTGGTGGTACCGTTCGCGGGAAGTTGATCAATGGGAGCCTGGAAGGTTCCGTCGCCGTTGCCCAACAGTAGCGCGATTTGGTTAGTATTATCGTCCACGATCGCCGCGTCCAGTTTGCCGTCACCGTTAAAGTCAGCAATGTTAACATTCGCCGTGGAAGAATTATTGGAGAACTGGACACCACCGTTTGCCGTAAAAGTACCATCCCCATTTCCCAACAACACCGAGACTCCATTGGTAACAATATCCAGGTTGCCGTCGCCATTGATATCAGCTGTTGTCAACGACGACCCTTTGTACGGAATGCTGTAAGGGACGTCGTCCTGGAACGTGCCGTCGCCCTTGCCAAGAAGGATATGTACGGCGCCCCCGTCCCCAGCATCCGGTATCGCCAAATCGAGGTTCCCGTCGCCGTTGAAATCGCCAATGGCCGGGTTGCCGAGAACCGTCTGCCCATGTACCAGAATTCTTTGGGGAGGGCCAAACGTGCCGTCGCCTTTGCCCAAGAAGATGTCGGCTATGAAATAACCCACAACCACCAAATCGAGTTTGCCGTCACCATTGAAATCGCCTGCCACCAAGGCGCGGCCTGGCGAAAAGAAGACCTGTGTTTGGACGAATCTTCCGGTGCCATGCCCGAGGAACACGGTAGTATCGCCAACTCTATCGAGGACTGCCAAATCCAGGTAGCCATCTCCGTTGAAGTCAGCAGCCAACATTGAATTGATCGGGGTTACGGAGTTGGTCACGATGGGACCGCCGAAGGTTTCGTGTCCCTTGCCGAGATATGCATCGATGGCGAAAGGCGCACCTACCGCTACATCCAGCATGCCATCGTTATTGAAGTCGCCCACGACGCTTACCACGCCGGCGGGGAAATCGGAAACTGGGGAAAGACCGACCGAAGACACCGGCTTCCGTACCGGGAAAAACACCACATTGGAAGTTCCCCCGCCCGGAGGGGGATTCGTCACTGTAACCGAAGCAGTCCCGGCCTTCGCAACATCCGACGCGTTGATCAGTGCCTTGAGGCTGGTGCTTGAAACAAATTCGGTTACTCTCGTAGTTCCGTTCCAGTTGACTGTCGAACTAGAGGAAAACCCGGTCCCATTCACGATGAGGGTGAATGCCCCGCTGCCAGGTTTGGCGCTCGCCGGGACCAGCGACTGGTTGACAAGCGGAACTGGACTTGCGTGCGCCAGAACGATGGTACCGATGACGATTGTCAGCAGAGAAACAGAGCGGAGTGGTTTCATCGGGTGCTCCATCGGCGCACTGGCCCGTTACCCTTCAATTTGGATCTCGCTTGCGCCAAGTGTCCAGCGCCAAGGCACCGCGAGCCAGCGCGCCCAGGCTGGCAGACGCAGGATTTGTAACGCTGGGAGTTGCTGCGTCGGGCGGGAGGTGAGCAATCCCGTGTGGCCCCGCGGTCTTGCCTGTAATGATGGGAGTATTGGCGACGGTTTCGTAAGCGTAGCCTGTTAAAGCAGAATACACTCTGCTGTATGGTTCGACAGTGACATCGAGGCGCGCCCAGCCATAGTGGACCTCACCGTTAATGGAAAATTTCAAGCCGAGGTAACGGTGTGTAACGTTCGCCCAAAGTCCCAAGTTCTTTTTCGAGCAACTGTAGTAGTAGCACTGTGTTGCTTTCGCCATCAACGAGGGGTTCGCTTGGAATTTTCCTTTAGGCCCGATGCGTACACCAGCTGGCAGCGCAGAAGCGTACCTGCCGGTTCCCCAAATCTTGTTGGATTGAACGCCCACGACCTTCAAGGCCTCCAGCACGGAATTGCTGTAACCGACATTCGAAAACTTGAAATCGGTGATTCCATCATTATCAACATCGAGCGGCACAGTTCCGAAGGAAGAAATTGCCACCCACGTCGAGGTGTAAACAATCTTGGCCTCCGCGGATTGGGTGAGAGCCAGCAGTCCCACTCCAGCGGCGGTGGCTGCGAGTGCGTAAGTGTTGAGCCTTCGATTGGTGCACTCGGAAAGACTGCTGGGGGCCTTAGGGGAGCGGGTAGAGCGCTTCATACAGTCCTCCTCCGAAGACGAGAATTATGAGGGTGTTGTCATGTCGAGTCAAGGTGCAAACACTTGCGGGTGGCCGGATTTCCAGCCCGGTCACATCTGGCCGTTGGCGGGGGAGTCCTGGGGCGTGGGCTGCGTGTTGGCCCGAAGACGGTGTCCCACCACGAGGACATAGTGCAATCCTGAGAGGATGGTGAAAGTGAAGGTGGCGCGCAGGAATGTAAGGCGCGCAATGCTGACCCAGCGGGCGTGGTCGACTTCGAGCAGCAGCACGAAAAAGACCGCTGCCACTTGCGCAAAGGTGTTGGCCTTGCCAAAGATGCTGGGGCGGAAGTCGCGTAGTCCGGCGATGGCATAGAGCACGGCGCTAGCCGCCAGAATGGAAATATCGCGGCTGAAAACCAGGACGGTAAACTTCCAGGGGATCTTGTGAAGAATCGAGAGCACCAGGAACATCGTGCTGAGCAGAAGTTTATCGGCGATGGGATCGAGATACTGTCCCAGCACAGTTTGCTGTTTGAGCGTTCGGGCCAGCAGGCCGTCGAGCCCGTCACTGAGTCCGGCCAGCACAAACAAGCTCAACGCCCAGAAATAGTGGCCGGAGACGAGATGGATGACGATGAAGGGCAGGAACATCATCCGCAGCAGCGTTAGCTGGTTGGGGTAAGTTAAAAGCTGGGAGAGCTTCACTGCGGCTCTCCGGGAGTTTGCGGGTTCACCAGGCCGTGACGCACGAGAACGGCGACGGGATCAAGGCCGGTCTTGCTGGTGAAGCGCTGCGATAGCGAGGGAATGCCGCCGTCGGGCAGATCGAGTTCCATGCGCTCCAGCCGGTGCATGGGGAGGAAGACCACGCCAGGGGAAAACGGCTCACCGTCTTTGACCAGGGATACGAAGTCGTCAAACGAAGCCAGTTCGACGCCGCACAGGCTCAATCCTTCAGGACTCAGAGAGAGGATGGCCCCCCAGAATTTCTCCCTCGGGTTGGCAAGTGTAACCAGCACCATCATGCCGGCACGGAACGGACTGCCGCCGGCGGGCGCAACAACATCGTTCTGATTCAAATTCTCCACCCCAGAGATTGTCGCCGGGAGTGGGTCGCTTTGCAACCAGCCGCGACTAAACCAGGTGCGCCGGGATTGCCGGGACCGGATGGGCCCGGTACAATTAAAGCTGCCCGTAGGCGCGTAGCTCAGTTGGTTAGAGCGCTACCTTGACACGGTAGAGGTCAGGAGTTCGAGTCTCCTCGTGCCTACCATTTGGTTTATTGAATCTGCTACGAAGCCAGCGGCACATCTTCCTGGGTTTTGATCAAACTCGCGATCATTTGCATCAAAACTGAAAGTTGTTCGCCTGCTGTTCGGGGAGCGACACTTGCACGCCTCTCACTAGAACAGGTGAGATGCATCACAGACGAGACGCGGCAGCGCGCCTAGAGTTACTCTGCACGATTGGGCCCAATTCTTTTCTCCAGGGGGCACCATGAAAAATCCAGGTTTTGCTTGCGCATTCGTGATTCTAGTGGCTAGTGCACTTTCAGCGCAGACTAGCCCGATACCTTACATCAATCAGCCTCTTGTGCCAGAAACCGTTGCACCAGGCAGCGGCGGATTCACGCTGACGGTCCATGGTGCTGGGTTCGCGCCGACCGCCGTCGTGAAGTGGAATGGGTCGCAACGCCAGACCACGGTGCTTTCGACCAGCCTATTGCAAGCGACAATCAAGGCTTCCGATGTTGCCAAGACGAGTTCGAATCGAGTAACGGTGGTGAACTTGGACAGCCATAACGAGACTTCCGACGTGACTTATCTTATGGTGCGAAAACCTACGCCCAGCGTCGCTCTGATCCCGTCCCAAACTTTCTCAGCGACCGGGTTTATTGCTGACGGAGATTTTAACAATGATGGCAAGCTCGATATCGTTGTCTATAACTCGGCGGGTGGAGGAGCCCCGCTTGTCGTTGATGCCTATCTGGGCGATGGCAAGCTCAAATTCCACGCTCCCGTGGAGACGCGGATTAAAGGACAATTCAATTTCCTTAGTCCTATAGTTGCCGGGGACTTCAATGGTGACCATAACCTCGACTTGGCGGTGGGGTTTAAGGGGCACGGCTGTTGGCAATTCGCGATCTTATTTGGAGACGGCAAGGGGAGGTTTTCCCTGGGACCGAGTGTGTGTGTTGCGAACCAAAACCGGAGTATCGGTCTTTTCCTTGCAGGCGATCTCGACGGAGACGGAAACCTTGATTTAATAACGGCCACACTTCCGAAGGAACCCGACTTCACAATTCTCACTGTCTGGTTCGGTCGCGGTGACGGCAGTTTTTACAGCCGAGGGAACCTTGGAAGTTGGAACGGTATGCCGGTCGTCGGCGACTTCAATGAGGACGGCATGCTCGATTTGGCAGTTCCCATTGCGTACTCGTATGGGTGCGTCGCCGTATTCCTCAATCAAGTGGGAGGATCGTGGGTAGGACAATTCGAGGGTCCTGTGTGTTATGGCTCTCCTGCAAGTTCAGTTGTGGCCGGGGATGTGAATGGCGACGGCCATTTAGACTTAGTCACCGACGACGGTCAAGTTCTTCTGGGTAATGGCGACGGCACGTTTGCCACCGGACAGAGTGCAGCATCAGGAGGCAGTTTAGTCGGAGACTTTAACGGTGATGGAAAGCTGGACCTCATATCTGCGGGCGACCCTGTATCCATTCTGCTTGGTAACGGTGACGGAACTTTTCAACCGCCAATTTTCACAGGCTATGGCTTTAACGCAACCCAGGGTGTCGGAACGGGTGCTTTCAGGCCGGATGGCCGCTTTGACCTGGTGGGCTCGGGCAGTCTGCTGTGGCAGGTGCCCGCTGACCTGCATCCCCGCAGTATCGCTTTCGGCCAGCAGCGGGTAGGAACCAAGAGCCCGCCGCAGACAGCAACCCTGGTCAACGCCGATGCCTTACCTCTTCCTGTGACAGACATCAAAGTCATCGGAAAAAATTCGGCGGCGTTTTCTCAAACCAATAATTGTCCCGTCAACTTACCCGTGGGTGGCAGTTGCCAGATTCAGGTGACATTCGGCCCGAAAAGCACGGGTGACAAGTCTGCTTCGCTGAGTGTGAGTTACACGGGTCCGGGTAGTCCGCAATCTGTAGCTCTGAGCGGCACCGGAATTGGAGGTGCCCGCCCGGCGGCGGAGGCTGGACTTCTTCAGCCTTAATCGCCTCACATACTTGGTGGGATTGGTCAATTGGCTATGCCCACCGGTTGCACTGCTGCTTCCCACATTGCGAATCGTCGGGCTGATCGAAACCCGCCGCGCGGCGTCATTATTTCGCGCTCGGAACCAGCAGCACGGCGTGAACGAATCCATCCTGGAGTTGTCCCCAGACTGCGATCTCCCCACGATCATTGATGACAATAGGCATGGTCAATGTCATGCCGGCCCCGCGAACAATGAGTTTGTTCAGATTGAACATGGTGCCGTGGTCCCACAGAAACGAGTGCGTGCAAGCATTGGGATTATTGGTTAGACAGCCTACGATCTGTCCCTTGGAGTTAATGCTGGTTGCCAGGCTGTGCTTGAAGCCAGTCAAAACCCCGAGGTCGTGCCGCGTTCCATTCTTCCAGCGAACCGCGTGGAATGCCTGATTTCCCGTCGTCCAGGTTCCGCCGACAGCCTCCCCGGCATTGTTGATCCAGGTAGCGGTTCCGGAGGTTCCGCCGAGCGTGCCCAAGTCCTGCATTGCTTTGCCTTTCTGCCAAAGGAAGGGATGGTACTTCTTATCTCCCGCCAGGTTCGATTGACCGACTACCTGGCCATTGTTGTTGAGCCAGTTTGGATAGCCCAAGGTGCCTCCGAGCGTGCCCATGTCTACCATCGGGTTACCCTGCTCCCAGAAAAACGGGTCCTGGGTGGGAATTCCCGTGGTGTGATTCGCGGTTGTGTTGGTGTAAGAGACGCCCGCGACTTGCCCGTTTGCATTGATGAGTCCGGCGACGGCATCGTTACCGGTGCCCAGCGTGCCCAAATCCGTCATGGCACCGTTCTGCCACAAATACGCGCGCCATTGGGTTGCGGAGGGCCAACAGTTAAGACTCCAACATGGTCCTATGCCGGCGGCGTATTGATCGGAGGTCGCATTCGTAGCTCCGCCGACGATCTGGCCCAGATCGTTGACAGACACGGCCGTGCTGACATTTCCTCCAAGGGTTCCGAGGTTTTGGATCGTATGCCCGCGCTGCCAAAGGACGGCATCATATTCCGGGTAGTTGGTGAGCGGATCGTAAGAACCGTTTTCCGAGACTCCGACGATGAACTGCCCATTCTCGCTGATGGAAAAGGGAGCACTGCTGGGTTTGTTGCCGGGAAGCGACTTCAGGTCCTTCAAGACATCATTCTGCCAGCGGACGGCATGATTGACCGTGCAGTCCGTGAAGCACGGGCTGTAAGGATCATTGTCGTTGGTATCCGCCGCGAACACGACCATTCCCTTGTGGTTCAAGACTCGAAACGAGGGTGGGCCGGAAAAGAGCCAACTGGAATAGCGCCCCAACGAACCCAAGTCTTTCAGGGTGTAACGAGGGGTCGCTGCCTTGTGATTTTGTGCGGCGAGTGAAGCTGGGATGACCAACAGGGTGATCAATGCGATAGCCGCAAAGGGCCAGGAGTTGGATTTCATTTTGCCTCCTCTGACCTCGGGTAGGAGCCGAGGGTTGTCCGTCGAACCCTGGCGGGGCAGGGGGTTCGGCTGAGCGGTCTACAAGTCTATCCCCAAAACCGGCTTTGTCAAGGCAGCGCTTTCCAACTACATTCGCGCCTGTGGTTGGCGTTACCGTGATTTCGCAACAGTCATGTCGGGGGCTCGATGCGGGCGGCCATGCTCTGGCTTGACACTAGTCTCCTGCTGAATGACAATTGTCGCGCTCGAAGCAGGCAGCGTTGCACGGATTGCACGGCCTGCAGTCGCGCAAGACCCCGGGAGCATTCCACGGTGGTCCGGTTGGTCCCATCGAGGAGGCTCCATGACACGCAAATCCTTCACTCTCTTCATCGCAGTTTTCACGTTTGTGGCTACTCTTGCGGCCTCGGCTCAGGAGATGGTCTTGGGTCCGGACTATGAGCGGCCGTGGCAACACTTTGCTCAATTGACGGCTGGCGAAGCTCAGAGCTCTCCGGACAGTGGGGCACAGAACGCCAACATGTTTTCGTTTTTTCCAGCTTCAGGAAAAGTAAATTTCCTGCCGGCGGTACCGTATGCCACTAGCGGATACAACCCTTACTCGGTCGCAATTGCGGACGTGAATGGCGACGGTATGCCCGACCTGGTTATCGCCAACGAGAGCCAGAGCAGAAACGATTCCCAGGGCTCAATAAGTGTCATGCTCGGAAAGGGTAACGGAAAGTTTCGTGCCCCAGTGAATTACAGCTCTGGTGGACAAGGAGCTTATTCCATCAGCGTTGCGGATGTTAATGGCGACGGCAAGCTGGACCTGGTGGTGGCCAATGGTTGCCTCGGGACCGACTGTTCGACAGGTGGAGTGGCCGTGCTCATGGGGAACGGTAACGGTACTTTCAAGAAGGCAGTGGTTTACAGCTCAGGCGCGGCATCCGTTTTCGGATCGCGAGTGGCAGTCGGTGATTTGAACGGCGACGGCAAGCTTGATCTCGCAGTCGCAACCACGGGAGCCGGGTGCGGCAATGGTTGCCAACCGGGATTGGTCGGCGTTCTGTTGGGAAAAGGCGATGGCACGTTCAAAAAGGCCAAGACGTATAGCACCGGGGGATTCGATGCCATCGGCTGGGTCGCGATAGCTGACGTGAATGGCGACCAGAAGCCGGATCTGGTGGTGGCGAACTATTGCGCGACAGAGTGCAGTTATCCACCGGCGCAGGGATCGGTTGGCGTGCTGCTTGGCAATGGCAACGGAACATTCCAGGCGGTTAAGACCTACCCGTCGGGTGGAAACGGCACCGTTTCCGTAGCGGTAGCGGACTTGAATAAGGACGGCAAGCCAGACATTCTGGTAGCGAATTGCGGGCCAGCGGCGTGCGGCCCCGGTTCCCCCGGCGGCAATGTGGGGGTGTTGATCGGCAAGGGAAATGGCACGTTTAAGCCGGCGGTGAGCTATCCGGCGGAGAACTCGCCGTTCAACGTGGTTGCCGCCGATGTGAACGGTGACGGGAATCTCGACATCGTAGTGTCAAATTGGGGCACGTTCAACGGGGGCTCGAATGACGGTGCCGTCACCGTTCTGCCGGGCAAGGGCAACGGCACATTCCGGCCAGCGCAAACTTTTCCATCAGGCGGGGCCGAGACACCGTCGCTCGCGGTTGCGGATCTGAACGGAGATGGCCGCCCGGACATAGCTCTCGCATGCGTCGCGGACACTCTGAACCAGGGTTCGACGGGCGTGGTTACGGTGCTGATCAATAAAACTAAAACTGCACCTCGTTGAGCCTGTCCGGACTGGGAGTTTCGCTATAATCCGGCTGTCGTGGAAATCTCTTACCAGCTCACAGAAGACGACTACCGGCAGGGGTACAAGGCGTTTCGCAGAAGAACGGCATTCTCGCGCTGGAGTATCCGAATTGGCCGAGCTTGCTTCGTCCTCCTCCTGGCTTCGGCGGTGTTGTTGTCATTCCGAGGGCCAAATAAAAGCTTTTCCAACTTATTTCCGCTGTGGGGCCTGCTTGCTTTCTGGGCTTGGATAATTTGGGGCTGTCCCTATTACATCGCGCGTAAGATGATGAAAGGCAGCCGGAACGCGTCTCTGCCCCACACGTTGATCGTCTCGGACAATGGTCTATCCTCGCGTAGTTCCATGTCAGAGTCCAAGTTTACGTGGGATCTCATCATCGGATGGGTGGAAGTTGAACGTGTATTTTCGTTGTTTCCGTCACCTGTTTCGTACTACCCCATACCGAAACGCGCTATGACTGATAGCCAGCAGAATGAGTTTCGCACTCTTCTTCAAACCAAGATCCCGGTAGCGAGTAAAACCAAGTGACCAGAAAATGAAGGTTCAAGCTAGCGCCCGCGGGCCGCGCGGACATCGCGGGGATTGCCGCGACGCCGCCGCGATCCGGGCGTCCGCACCACCACCAGGACGTGCTCCGCGCTTGCGATCTGCTCCGGATAGCGTGCCGTTTTGTCCACGAGATCGAGCAGTTTCTGGTATTTTTCCTCCGACGCCGCCCACTCGCACAGTGGCACATCCATAAACGCGCAGAAACTTTCGGCGGACAGCGTGTCGACGACACGGCAGCGCGCGCGGCGGAGCATGGCACGGAACTCAGTCTGGTCTGTAAGGTACGCGTCAGTGAAGAACTCCTGATTTTCGAAGCGTCCGGTCGCGAGGAGCGCGTCCCAGTCGAGCGCCTCGAGCACACCAAAGCTCTCGGCAGTCGCTTCGCGCAAGAGATAACGCAGAGGGTGCAGGCGCGGCAGGACTGCCAGGACGATGGCGCCCCCGGGCTTCACCACACGCACGATCTCGGAGAGCGCGCGGCGGCGGGCGGTATCGTCAATGAGATGATAGAAGGGGCCGAGCGCGAGGGCTGCGTCGAAGCTTGCTCGCGCGTAGTGCTTGAGATTCGTGGCGTCGGACTGCCGCACTCGCCGCGCGACGTCGGAGAGGCCGAGCGCAGTTGCGCGCGCTCGCGCCGCGTCGACGTTGGCGTGTGACAGATCGCAGAGCCACGGGTCGAAGCCGCGGCGGGCGAGCGGTTCCAGGTAGGTGCCGGGCCCGCCGCCGACGTCGAGTATGCGCGCGCCGGCGGGCACGTGGCGGACGATGGTGCGCAGGGTCATGTCGTGCTCGATGCGGCGATAAGCGTTCTCCTCCAGGCGCTGGGTTTCGTGGGTGATGGTGGCGTCATAGTACTGGCGGACGCGGGCGATCGAGGCGACTGCTGAACGCGAGCGTTTGGATTTGGTCACGCGATCACCTGATACGCGGGGAAGTATACGGGCGATGCCTCGAAGAAACTGGAGCGGAAGGGCAGATCGAGATAGGTGAAGCCGAGTCCCTCGTAGTGCGGGCGAAGTTCGGCCACAGACGCGCCGGTGAGAAGTCGCGCGCCTCGGCCCTTCGCGGCTTCACGCGCCTCCTCGTACATGCGGCGGAACAGCCCACCGCCACGCCAGGGCCGATCGATCATCACACGCGACCATTCTGCGGCGGGTGCTGCACGAAGATCGGACGGCAAAGCACTCTTCCAATCGACGAGATCGCTCACCTCGAGCGGCCCGTCGTGCTCGACCGTGAGGCGGCCGCTCGCGACCATGCGCGTCCCATCGCGCACGACCAGGGCGGTCGAGACGCGGTCGTAGGCGTCCCATGCGAAGGTGGCGTCCCCCTTGGCGACCCACGCGAGTTCGCTGCCGTAGATCGCGCAGCGCATGGCAACGAGTTCAGCCGATTCCTCCCCCAGCGCCAGCCAGTGGAATGAGAGCCTTGCGTCAGCGGTCGGCGAGGGTAGCGAGTAACCCATCGATCTCCCTTCCAGTGGTCGCGGGATTGACGAACACCGCGCGCAGGAACTCCCCGCGCGGCGACTGATAACGGCTTACTTGGCGGCGGATACGCGCGGCACTGTCAGGAATCCGGGCGACGCCGCGGACAGCGGTCTCACGGAAGGCGACGAGATTCATAGCCGGACGCGTGTAAAGCTCGTAGCCTCCGGCGCGCTCCAGGCCTTCGACGAAGCGGTTGGTCAGCGCGAAAAGGTGATCGACGATCTGCTCGTAACCGGCGCGCCCGAGGTGACGCATGAGAATCCACGCGCCGAGGGCCTGCAGCGGACGAGTGCCGTCGAGCGTGAAGCGTGCGAACGACGGCGTATCCGGCGATGTGTCGAAGTATGGCACGGGATCCTTCGCAACCGCTCCAGCATCGGCGCGGTCTCGAAGAAGCAGTGCGCCGAGGCCCTGGTTCAAGCCGAGAATCTTGTGCGGGTCAGCCGCGACGCTGTCAGCGAGTTCGATCCCGGCGAGGCGAGGCGCATACCGCCGCGAGAACAGGAGCATCGCGCCGTGGGCGGCATCGACATGGACGCGTGCGCCGTATCGCCTAGCGATGGCGATGGCTTCCGGAAGCGGGTCGATCGCGCCAACACCCACCGTCCCCGCGTTGAGCACGACGAGCGCGATGGTGTCGCCCTCGCGGGCCGCCCCGGCGAGCGCCGCCTCCAGCGCGTCGAGGCGCACCGCGTCCGCGGCGTCGACGGGGAGGGGTATGAGGCTGTCGTCGCCGATGCCTGTGTGGCGAACGGCTGCTGCGACACTCCCGTGCGTGGCCGACGACGCGTACACCTTGACCGAGCGAGTGCCGGACTTGCGTATGGCTGCCGCGATCCCCAGGCGAGCGACGTCGGGCAGGGCCAGGTTGCGAGCCAGAAGGATGGCGTGAAGGTTGGCCTGCGTGCCGCCACTACAAGCGACGCCGCCGGCATGCGGCGTCAGCGGGAACACCAGACTCGCGAGCCAGCGCAGCACCTCTTGTTCGACGAATGTGCCGGCGCGCGAAGAAGTCCAGGTGACGGGGTCCTGTGCGAGTGCCCGCACGAGGACCCCGGCGGCGATCGACAGGTCCGCGGGCGGAATATCCAGGTGAGCCGCGTAGGTCGGTTCGCGCTTGTCGTGACAAAAAGGAAGAAGGTCCTCGCGGAGAGCGCGCACGATCGCAGGCAGGCGCTCTCCTTGCTCGGGCATTCTCGGGCGACGAAACCCGCGGGCGGCGCGCTCCGGCGTTGCCTCCTGGAAAGCCCCGCCGCCCGCTTTGAGGTGTTGCAGGGCGAGACCCTCGAAAGCTCGGAGACGGCGGCCCAAGGCGGCCGACGCTGGCGAACGCCAGATACTCCGGATCGGGTGCGGCAGTTCGACGACGGTGCCCCGCGAGGTATACGACTCCGCGCGCGAACCGCGCTCTCGCGTTGCCACCACGTTAAAGTTCGAGGAGCTGTCGACTACGATCCCGGCCGCGACCGGAATCGAGCGTACGTACGCCCCCGCGTATCGTCCCTCGACAAGGAAAATCCCGAGTGTCTCGATCTCCTTGCGACGCCGGACGCGGCCACTGCGCACGTCGACGTAGGCGGTCAGCGTGGAGCGCGGCGAGGCCAGCCTCTGCGCGATCCAGCCCGGTCGTTGGGTGGCGCGCTCGACCGCCGCACGCCAAACGGATGCGGCCTGTTCGCGGCCCACCAGGACTCCTTCGCCGGCCGCCCCCGCATGCGGCTTGAGAACCCATTTGTCCTGCTGACGGAGCAGGGCCTGTAGCACATCACGCGCCACTCGGGTCTCGGGGATGGCTCGCCTGAGATCGTCTTTCAGGGCCGCGGGTACGCGTGCGAGCCACTGTTTGTCGCCCCACAGTTCGGTATCGAAGCCGTACAAGAGTTTGACCCTCCCGTCGCGGGAGGCCGCGATGAGGCGCGCGACCTCGGCGCGGGAGCCGGCCACATGCTCGATGTGAAAGAAGCGAATCACGCCCCACGGCGGCATGCCCGCGTCGAGCAGGCCGTAGTTCAGGCGCTCGAGCGGTACTACGCGCGCGTCAAGGCCCGCATCGCGAGCGATCTCGGCGAAGCGCTGCGCGTTCAGCTGCCAACGCGGCAGATCGGCCTCGCGGACCACGACCAGAACGCCGCGGACCTGGCCTGCGAGCTTGGCAAACGTGGGCACCAGCGCGGCGGCCGGGTCGCGATAGACCATGCCGCGCGTCGCGCCTGCCTGTCCGAAGCAGTCGAACAGCACCCGCCCTGCGAGTCCGCCCAGGCACGGGTCGACGTTCCATTCGACGAGGCGGTATCCCTGGCGGGTCGGAACGAAGTCCGCTCGCACCGGCGGCGCAAGGATAGACGGCGTCGCGGCGATGAGTTCGACCTCATGCGGCGCGAAGCCGAGAGAGCGCGCGAGCTCCGCCGCACCCTTGGACTCGAGCGCACGGCGCACTGCCGCGTCGAACGCCGCCCAGAGACACTCGGCCGTGCGTGCGACCGGCTCGAGGGTGCGCGATGAGAAGACCCGGGGCGCCGCCGGCAGAAACGCGTCCGCGCCGGGGGCCTCCGCGCCGTCGATCCCGGCAACGCGCGCGAACGCGTCCCGCAGCTCGATGGACCCCGCGCGTGATCCGCTCACTGCGTCGCGCCGGTTGTCGCCATCCCGGACAGCGGCACCTCGCTCTCCTCGTCGACGTAGAGCAATCATGATTTTCGTTGGCAT
This sequence comes from uncultured Acidobacteriota bacterium, assembly GCA_963788605.1. GTDB lineage: Bacteria > Acidobacteriota > Terriglobia > Terriglobales > Acidobacteriaceae > JABDBE01. The sequence goes on from CAWBHD010000006.1 coordinate 99,342, forward strand.
TTCCCGGGGAGCCGGAGTTGTGTACGACGGTGAGCGTGTCCCCGTTCTTGACGATGCCCCTGCTGACGCAGCAAGCGCGTTCCATGCAATCAAAACCGCAGCCGCTGGAGCTGCTCGCGAGCGAGCAACCCGCTTCAGTTCGCCAATTTGCCGACATTATCACCCAAAATTGGGACTGAAAGCAACGACAAGGGCACCCCGCCTGATCAGCCGACAGGGCACTATGGATTGTGATGTTGGGTTTCCCGGATGAGGCTTATGGGAAGGCCAAATTGTCGCAGGTCTGCGACCCACTTCCTCGGAGTGTCAGGAGCGTCGTATCATAAAACTGAATGGCTTTCCCAACGAAGATCTGCGCCCTCTGCGGAGAAGAGTTCGAGCTGAAGCCGGATAAACCAGGTTTCGCCAACCATTGCCCGACTTGCAGTACCCCCGAGCCGACCAGCCCTGCAAACAAGCGCCGCATGGACGCCGATGAGCGCAAGAGTGTAAGCGAAGTGAGCGAGGCCCGAAGGCAGGCGATGCGCGAACTGCTGTACCGCAAGGACAGCTAAGCGCTGTTCTCAGATTTGCCCACGAGGAGCCACTCGGGCGAACATTCGCAGCGGGCGACGGTCGGATCAACGCAGCCGAGCCGATTCTCTCCAGCGAAAAAATGACGCAACTGCAACAAGAAAACCGACAAATAGCTGCTCGCCAACCGATCGGATGATTTCTGTCAGTTACATTCCGCAGCTCTTTAGAGGGCGGAACCTGCAAAGCGATCCTCTTGGCATTCGATCCCTTACATAGCGAAAACGCTTAGTGTCTGCCGAGCTGCATCAACATTGCGCTTGAGCAACGACACAGAATTTCGGGTGTGCAATTCTCCTTGAGCAAGCGGCACTCACCAAAAGTGGACACATCGGAACAAGCAATGCGCAGCTTTGACAAGCGTCGCCCCCAGGTCTTTCCGCGCGAGATCGAACTCAATCCCTGGCCATTCCTGTGCGCCGTGGTTGGCGCGTGGATCTGGTATGGCGGCTTGCATCTGCTCCACATAGTCTGACGAATCTGTTAGCCGGGCAGATCTCAACCTTTTTAACCAACAGTCCAGCACTTGGCGGTAGAAACGATTTGAGGAGGCGACGCGATGTCCTCGGCAACTTATCAGTTCCCGCGCCATGATTTGGTGCCGGAGTCGATCGTGTTTGGCAAATCTGAGGTCATGCAAGCGCTGCGCAGTTGCCTGCCAAAAGTGGCCAGCGCTCACGTGCCGGTTCTGATTGAAGGCGAGAACGGTACAGGCAAGGATATCATCGCCCGCTCGATCCACGGCCTCTCGCCGTGGAAAAATGGGCCGTTCGTCAAGGTAAACTGCGCCGCGATTTCCCCAACCCAGTTGGAGAGCGAACTGTTCGCTTACGAAAATGAAGCTTTTGCGGCTCACGACAGCAGGCCCGGCCGGGCCGAGATGGCATGTCGCGGTACCTTGTTTCTGGACGAAGTGTCCGAACTGGATATGGCGCTGCAATCGAAGCTGCTACAGTGCCTGCGGGACGGACAAGTCCGCGGCACAGGCGCACAAAAAGATCAGCAAATGGAATTCCGTATCGTGTGCGCGACCAGCCGTCCCCTGGAACGCGAAATAGAAACCAAAGCATTCCGCCAGGACCTGTTCTACCGCATCAATGTGTTGAATTTGCGCATCCCGCCCTTGCGGGAACGGTACGTGGATATTGAAGAACTAGTGCGGTATTTTCTGGAATGCTATAGCCGCAAATACGATTGCCGGCCGCGACCGCTCTCCAAAGAGTTACTGGCTGCGATGCAGCAGTACCCTTGGCCAGGCAATGTTCGAGAACTGGAGAACCTGATCAATCGCTATGTGATTCTGGGCAGCGAAGACGTGATCCGCAACGAACTGGCAGCCCGCAACGAGCAGGATTTTTTCAATCACAAGCTCAATCTGGATGGTCCCCTCTCGTTGAAGAAGCTGATCCGTGAGGCCACCCAGGGTTTGGAGCGCAAAGTCATCCTGCAGGTTCTACAGGCGAATCACTGGAACCGCAGACGAGCAGCCCGCGTGCTCTGCATCAGCTACCGGGGCCTGCTGTACAAGATTCGCGATGCCGGACTCTGTCCTCGACCGCAGTATAGGGCAGGCAATCCGGTGAAAGCGGAGGAGCATACCGCCGAGTAGCCTTGGGCTCGGCCTGCTTCCCGCTATCGAATGCTGCTCCCCGCCGCAGTTCCACCGCCGTGGTTCTGCAACCAGGATGCGAGTTGATCAGATTGCTGTGATTTCAAATCCACACAGTTATTAATACGCTCCATCGACTGCCGGAAGCTGCGTTCGGCGGCCGCAACTTTGTGGGCGGAGAAGAAATCGTTTACCTGATCCCGCAATCCGGCATCGCAAAAGAAGCCAGCGTTGGTCACTACGTTGGCGCTGGCGAATGGTCCGCCGGCCTTTTCAACCTCGGCCCAGTGCGTACGCACGAAATCCCAGGCAAGTTTCTCGCCAGCTGGATTCGCCATCACCGCGCCCAGCAGACCGAGCGCATCCTGCGAGCGCACTTGCGGCGAAATGGCATAGTCTAGTGTGCGCTGCAACAGTTGGGGATTGCTGAAACTGGACAGCGTAAAGAAATAGAGATAGTAGAGTTCGGGCGTCTTGGCGCCTTTCATCTCCGTCATCAACCTGTCATAGAGTCCTGAATCTCCCTCCTGAGCCGCCAGACCGAAGGCGGTGCTAGCCAATCCACTGTCCACCGAAGCCGGATTCTGGAGGGCCTGTTCAGTGAGCTTGCGAGCCTCGGTCATTGCTTCGGGTTCAGCAGCGATTCCGCCTACAACTTGCAGCAGGTTTGCCCGCAGGTTCTTCTGGCTGTCGCTCTCCCCGGCCTTCGGTTCCCAGCCAACTTCCTTGACGACGGGTGCCAGCAGGCTCGCGCACCCAAGCCTGGTAGGAGGCTCGATCATTGTCACCGACCAGGTATCGGCCAATGAAGGTCAACTGCCTGAACATGAGGCCGAGCACCGCATCTGTGTGGTCAGATTGAAGTCCTTCAGCGAGGGTGAGGTAGTTCCCACCGGTTGCTGTCCCACGCGTACCGCGGCCCACGTGTCGGTGAGCAGGATGAGGCGTTCCAGTGGGGTCAGCGCAGTTTCTGCATCCTTGGCGAGGGCAGGAACCGCCTCCGGACTATAGCCGCTGTGGTAGTAACCATTCCCGCCCGCATTTGCCAGCACCCACGGTGGGCAGCCCGGAACCGTGAAACTGTCTTCTTTTTTTGTCAGGAGCTCGCACTTTTCCGCACTCCCCGTTGCGGGCGCTGACTTCATGCAAACCGGAACCTGCCACAATTGGTCGCTGCCGGCGTCGAACGCGCTCCGATCGAAGAAATACCGCCGCTGGCCCAGAGCGATCGTGTTGGCATTGCCCGAACATTGTGCCTTGACGCTGATGCATCGGGAACGCTCGGCTGCTTTACGAACGTTGGCATGATCTTGTCCACCGGCTTCTTCGAGACTTTGGCCAGCGTGTTCCAGAAGTCGTCGGCCGTGGAATTGCCGTAGGCGTGTTGTTTCAGGTATTCGTTCACACCCGCCCGAAAGCTTTCGCGGCCCGAGGTAGGCTTCCAGCATCCGCAGCACCGCAGCTGTCTTGCCGTATGCAATGCCGTCAAACAGCTCAAGGATCTGCTGCCGGAGTATCAGCCGGCTGGTGTATCGAGCGCGTGGTAGCCAGCGAATCGACGTTGAGCGCCCCAGGGTAGTGAGGACGTCGCCGCGGCTCACTTCGTCCAGAAGCGTGTTCCAATCCGGCTTCCACGCATCCACGGGTTTGCTTTCCATCCATGTGGCGAAGCCTTCGTTTAGCCAGACATCGTCCCACCATTGCATCGGTGACGAGATCACCAAACCACTGATGGGCAACCTCGTGAGAAATGGTGATGGCGACGGCCTTCCGTTGTCCCAGGGAAGCGTTGCGATCGTCGAGCTGCAATAACGCTTCGCGGGATGTAATCAGCGCGACGTTCTCCATCGCGCCCGCGGAGAAATCCGGCAGACCAATCAGGTCGAGTTTTTCGTAGGGGTACTTGATTCCAAAATACTTGTCGAAATACGCCAGGATGCTCTTGGTTGCCTCCAGGGCAAACGTGCCCAGCTGCTTCTTGCCCGGCGTGCTGTATATGCGGATAGGAATTCCGTCCGCGGAGCCTTCGATATATTCGAACTCCCCTACCGCCACCGCTGCCAGATAAGACGACATCTTGGAAGAAGTAGCGAAGCGCACGGTGTGCTTGCTCGCCAGGTCCCGGGAGTATCTGAAATTGCTCTGGTGTTGGAGATAACGGTGTGCGGCTTGTCGGCGATTACTGCGATGTCGAAGGTGGCCTTGTAACCCGGTTCGTCAAATGAAGGGAAAGCGCGGCGCGCATCCGTGGACTCAAACTGGGTGGCCGCATATTTTCGTCCCTGATCATCTTTCCCCATGTAAAAGCCGCGCATCTCGCTGTTCAGAATTCCGGTGTAGTTGATGCGCACGGTGGCGATTCCTGCCGCCAGCGGCTTGTCCACAGCCAGGGTCACCATTTCCTTGTCTTTGTCGAAGGTGGCGACCGCTTTCTGGGTTGTGCCACCGCTGGTTATCGACGCCTGGTTGAAGACGATGTCCGCCGAGTTCAATACGATGTGAGAGGTCGCGTTCAACAGCCTTACCGTGATGGTTTCCTCGCCCGCAAAGTTGCCTTTTTCGAGGTCGGGCGCGAAGGTCGAGCTTGTAGTTCTCGGGAAAAGCGCCCGCTGGAAGTCGCTGTGCCTCAACCAGGGAAGCCGCCAGCCAAAACAAAAATAGCAAGTCGAAACAATTGCTTCATGTTGTCCTCGTTGTATTTTTTACGGGCGCATTGCGGTGCGAAACCCATTCCCATGAGCACGGTACGTAATATATCGCTTTGAAGTTCAGCTTTACGATTCAGGTGGCGTCGTGCTCCACTGACATCTGTCAATGCCTGTTCCTGTGGGCGCGCCCGTGCCAACTTACTCACTGTAATAGAAAGACTCTGCCAGCAGGAATTTGTTAGCGAACGGAAGCCTCGATAGCGTGCCCGGCGGGCGATTGCCGCCATGCGGCAGGAGTCTTAGCTTGTGCGGGGCCGTGCCTGGAACGGCATCTCTGGCGGGAAAGCAGAAACGCGGTCTCTTAGCCTTACGATGAAATTCTTCTCCGGCGCTCACTCGCCGGAAATGCTCCAGACGGTCCCAGCGGTGTAGTGCATGCCACGCAGTTGCAACCGTCATTTGAGGGAAATCGCCAGGCCGCCACTGCGTCCAGGCGATAGCCAATGCCACGAACGGTCTTCAGGTAGGCCGGAGTGGTTCTGTCGGGTTCGATCTTTTCGCGAATCCGGCGGATGCAGGCGTCGACACTCCGCGGAGTCACGAATTGCATGTCCCCCCAGACGGCATCGAGAAGGAGGTCGCGGGTGAACACTTGCCCGCGATGGCGAGCCATGTACTCAATCAGGCGAAACTCCAGACTGGTGGTCGCCACTTCGCTGCCGCGTACGGAAATCTTCATGGCGGAGCTGTCTATCACCAGGTCCGCCGCTTCGGCTCTGGGATGCGTCGACGACGATACAAAGCGGCGCAACACGGCTTGTACGCGGGCCACCAGTTCACGCGGACTGAAGGGTTTGGCGATGCAGTCATCGCCCCCGGACTCCAACACCAAAGCCCGGTGCTCTTCAGCCGACGCCGGAATTAGAAAGACCAGCGGCGTCCTCGCTAATGCGGCATGCTCGCGGATACGCTCGCACAGATCCAATCCGTTGCCGTCCAGCATCATCATCGCGATCAGCATCAGCGACGGGCGCATCTGCTCCGCGTCCGCAATCACGTTGGCGGTCGAAAATGTACGTACCGCATAGCCAGCATCCTCGAGGCACTGCCGGGCCGACCGGCGAATCTCGATCTCATCTTCCACCACAAAAATGAGCTGCTTCATGTCGGGTTCGGAGTCGCAGTGTAGACCCTGGCCTGTTACGGTGAGGTGACCGTGGTATGAATAACCTGTAAATTCTCATTGCCACCACCATGAACATCGCTTGCCTGGCTTTCGTGGTCAGCGGTATGCTGACATTCTGAGTCCACAAACACCGTAACCACCCTCCAACTCCAGACCAATGCCTCGAGCAGCGCCACGCAAATTCGACCGGGACGCGAGAAGAAAACGCCAGGGCCCACCCCACCTTGTCATTCGTCACTCCAAGATTGATTCGGAAGGCTGCTACGCAACGACTCCCATCAAAAAGGGCGCTGTCGTCGTGGAGTACACCGGTCCGCGTATCACCATCAAGCAGGCCGATGCCCTTTATGACGACCATCCCAGCACCTATTTGTTCGGTCTGGTAGACGGTAAACACGTTATCGATGGCGAGGGCGTGGCTGCGTTCATCAATCACTCCTGCGATCCCAATTGCGAGGCGGATGAAATCAAGGGCCGGGTTTGGATTATCGCCACCCGCGACATTGAAGCCGGTGAGGAACTCACCTACGACTACAACCTGTACGATGGGGAACTGGATGACCTCTCGCCCTGCTCCTGCGGCGCCTCCAACTGCCGCGGCAGCATGTATTCCGAAAAAGAACTGGCCAGAAGGGCCCGGGCCCTACTCCGCCGTAAGAAACAGAAGTAGAAGTAAGACAGGCAGGCAGCGGATGTGACAATTGCGTCTCCAACTGTCACCGCGTAGCATCTAAACCAGCATGCCGACAACCACCACTGCGGCGGCCAATCATCCTCCCAAGCTGGTTCTGGGCGAGATCCTCAGCTTTGCCTACGACACATTCTGCAGCAATAAAGTTCGATTTGCCCTTACCGCCCTGGGCATGGTGATTGGCACCGCGTCGCTGATCCTGGTGGTCACCATCGGAATGACAGGGAAGCAGTACGTCCTGAATCAGATTCAGGCGATTGGCGCCAATATGGTGTATGCGGAATACCAGGGCGGCGCAGGCAATGTAAATCCTGATCCCCTCACCATCGAAGACATGCGTGCCGTGCTGCAGCAGGTGCCGGGTATCTCCGCGGCGTCTCCCGTGGTTCCTTTCGACAGCCGTGTGCCGGTCGGAAATGGTATGGAACGCGATGTCCGTGTCCTTGGAGTTTTCCCCGAGTACATTTCCGTTCGGAATCTGGTGGTGCTTTCGGGGAGATTTTTCGACGCCGAGGACGAACAGGCGCACAACAAAGTCGGCGTGATCACGCAAAAACTCGCGGAGCAGCTTTACGGATCGACGGACGAAGCTGTGGGCAGAGTGCTGAAGCTGAACGGCCTGCCGTTCACGATTATCGGTACCTTCAAAGAACGAGTGGACACCTTCGGCCAATCGGAAGTGACTTCCAATACAATGGTGGTTCCCTACACCGTCAGCCGGTACTTTACGGACACGCCGGAAGTGAAGCAACTCTACTTTTCCACCGCCGAGCCGTCCATGGTTATTCCGGTTACGGAACAGATCCGCAAGGTGCTCCAATCCCGTCACCGAACGGAATCAATTTACAACGTACAGAACCTGACAGAGTTGGTGGCGGTGGCGGATCGAACCGCGAACGCGCTTACGCTGGTGCTTTTGCTGATCGCAACCGTGACCCTGCTGGTGAGTGGAATCGGGATCATGAACATCATGCTGGCCACGGTGAGCGCTCGCATCCGCGAAATAGGGATTCGCAAAGCGATGGGCGCCACCAATCGGGAAATTCGCTTCCAGTTCTTATCAGAGGCCATTCTGATCTCTCTGCTGGGAGGTTTTGCGGGAGTCGTCATTGGACTGGCGCTGCCGTTTTCGGTGCGCTTCTTTACCGAGTATCGCGTTCCGATCTCGGGACTGTCTGCGATCGTTGCGATCGTAGTCTCTTCACTGGTGGGCATTTTGTTCGGAACCGTTCCGGCAGCCCGGGCGGCGAAACTGGATCCGGTGGAGAGCCTGCGGTATGAATGAGGAAGGCAGCCTCCAGCTTCTGGCCCTTGGCTTAACCCCTGAGTGGGTTACGGTTTTGGCGGGCCAGTGCGGACGCTCCGCGCCGAGATTGTGGGCTAAAAAAATAAAGCCGGGCTGGTTGGCCCGGCTTTCTTCTTACATCACCTATGGGGACTGACTTGGTTTTGAGATTCCCCTAAGATACTTTTTGCGTTAACCGGAGTTACATGACCAATGCCAGGTTCTCCAGTTCAGTCTGCAATACGGGGATTGAACAGCCGGACATTTCCACACGTCCAGCGGCATCGAAAGCCGCCTGCGGAGAAACTCCGTAACCTCTCCCCATCAGGAACACCTGCAGGAGTTCAGCGGCTTCGCGCGAATCGATCAATCCGCCTTGCAACAGATCGTTTCTCAAAGCCGTCAGTTCGGTAACCGAAAACCTTTCCTTAAATCTGTCGTTCATGGTCGTTTCACCTCCGACCCTGGACTGCAATTACCGTATTAGACTCCTCTAGTGCCGCTTACGTTGCATGCAATTTCATTGCCGCGATGACATAGGCCCCGAAAACTCTCGGCCAGAGGTTGTGTTACTACTTGAACCCATTCTGATGCAATAAGTTGCGGTCAATTTAGTCTGGCTGGGGGGAGTAACGATGTACCGCGTTTCGTCTCGCGAGGTTGACACAACGTGTCGTTCTGGTACAGAAAACAGCCCAGAGTGGGGCGAAACCGCTTAGCCCGGCGGACATATCTATAAGGGATCGATGGCGGCCTCATCGACCAGCAGAATCGGAATGTTGTCCCGAACCGGGTAGACGCGCCGGCACTCGTTACACCTCAGGCTTTCCCCATTTTCCTTGAGTTGCAGCGGCTTCTTGCACGCGGGGCAGACCAGAATGTCCAGCAAATCTTGAGGAATCATGGCCCCATTCTACCCCAACGCGGACTACGGCCCCCGCTAGTAGCGAAGCGCCCTATGAGACTCACTGGTTAGGAGACGAAAGGCCACATTGACACCGGTTTGATGTGAAGTTAGATTCTTTCGGCGAATGTTTTGCCTGATTTGCAATATCCCATCTGCGGCGGTAACTGTCGAAGGTTCCCCGTCCGAACCCGCCACTAGAGGAAACAACTTGAGAGGACAGAAAAACATGACTATGTTGAGAAAGCTCGGAAGTGCATTACTCGCCTTGCTTGCGTTGGCCACGATTGCCAGTGCACAGAAGTGGACGCCACTGAAGAATCAACCCACGTTCCAAGCAGGCGCAATGGCACTCCTCACGGACGGCACCGTACTGATCCACGAGGAGCAGGATAACAATCCGGAGAAGTGGTTTAAGCTGACCCCGGACAACACCGGCAGCTACGTGAACGGGAAGATCACCCCTATCTCTTCGACCCCCAGCGGATATGCACCGCTTTTCTTCGGTTCAGTTGTATTGCCCGACGGCCGGTACGCTGTCGAGGGCGGTGAATACAACAACAACTGCGGCGGCGGTTGCTGGACGAACCTGGGTGCGATTTACGATCCGCTTAAAGACAAGTGGACGTCTGTAAAGCCGCCTGCGGGATGGACTACGATTGGCGATGCTCAGGCTACGCTTCTGAACAATGGAACCTACATGCAGGCCAATTGCTGCAACACCCAGCAAGCCTACTTCAATGCGAAGACGCTGGCCTGGACCAACATTACAAATACCGGCAAGGCTGACCGGTTTGACGAAGAAGGATGGACCCTGTTGCCCGATGGGACGGTTCTGACCACAGACGCCCTCAACGCGCCGCACTACGAAATATATAGCCCGGTGACAAAGAAGTGGACGAGCCCGGGACTTGTCCCGGTTCGCCTGGAAGATCCGGGCAGCGAAGAAATCGGACCGGCGGTATTGCGGCCTGATGGCACTGTCTTCGCATCCGGAGCAACACCCGCTGGCACCGCCGGCCATACCGCTATCTACAACACCAAGACGAAGAAGTGGAAAGCGGGTCCGGATTTCCCAAAGGTTAACGGTGTCGCTTTGGCGTGCGACGACGCGCCCGCAGCCCTGGAAACGAACGGCAACGTACTGGTGATGACCAGCCCCCCGGTTTTCAACTCGGGCGCCGTTTTCTTTGAGTGGAACGGGAAGAAAATCACGAAGATCGCCGGACCGCCTCAAGCACCGAACGACGCGGCCTTCTACGGACACTTCCTCGAACTGCCGACCGGCCAGTTGATGTTCACCGATTACAGCCTGGATATCGAGATCTTCACTCCGAAAGGAACGTACCAGGCAGCTTGGCAGCCCACGGTCACATCCGCACCCTCCACAATCAGTGGCGGGAAATCGTATTTGATCAAGGGCACGCAGTTCAACGGTCTCTCCCAGGGAGCGGCGTACGGCGATGATTTCCAGGACGCCACCAATTACGCGCTGGTGCGGATTACCAACAACGCGTCCAAGCATGTGGTTTACGCCCGGACGCACAACCCCAGCACCATGGCGGTTGCCACCAAGGCCAAGGCGGTTTCGACTAATTTCGATGTGCCGACCGGCATTGAGACCGGCGCCAGCACGTTGGAAGTAGTCGCGAACGGAATTCCGTCAGCCGGAGTCTCGGTTACCGTGCAGTAGTTGAAAGTGCGCAGTCGGTAATTCAATCCACTCGTCTTGTTCCTGGTCAGGTGCCGGGAAAGGGCGAGTGGATTTTTTATTGCCCCAGGATCTTTCCGGGCGGTGTTTGGAAGTGGTGGCGAAACGGCATCCCCTCGATTGGGTGGCGGTTGCAGCGCAGTAATCAACAGGACAATTGATAACACCATAGTCCACTAGTCTTGTTTCTGGTTCATAGGATAGAAACAAAAAGACGAGTGGATTTTTTACGCGAAACATCACAACACTTAAGTGTCTAAAGGCATTTTTTACAATTGCAGCGTTGACTTTGATATTTCTTCAAGCTAAATTCTGGCGGCTAATTCTTGCCCGGTTTTGAATCCTATCTTTGGCGGCAACGTACTGAAGGTCCCGTCCGAACCCGCTCATAGAGGAAAATCTCAGGAGAACAACATGACAAAATTGAAAAGACTCGGAGTTTCACTACTTGCCTTGCTGGTGTTGTCAGGGATTGCGAGCGCGCAGAAGTGGCAACCGTTAAAGAATCAGCCCAGTTTTCCGGTGGGCGCAACGCTCTTGCTCACTGATGGCACGGTGCTGCTCCACGAGGAACAGGACACGAGCGGGCAGAAGTGGTACAAGTTGACACCGGACAAAACCGGCAGCTACGTAAATGGGACCATCAAGCCAATCGCCTCCCTGCCCAGCGGGTATGCTCCCTGGTTTTTCAGTTCTGCAGTGTTACCCGATGGCCGCGTGATTGTTGAGGGCGGGGAGTACAACAACACGTCGCTTGCCTGGACCAACCTGGGTGCCATTTACGATCCACTGACAAACAAGTGGACGGCAATGAAGCCTCCACCTTCGTGGGCTAACATCGGAGACGCCCAGAGCGTCATCCTAAGCAATGGCACTTACATGCAGGCAAACTCACTCAACACGCAGCAAGCTACTTTGAATGCCAAAACCCTTGCCTGGACGAACCTCACGGCTACGGGCAAGGTCGACCGCTTTGACGAGGAAGGTTGGACCCTGCTGCCAAATGGCAAAGTCCTAACGGTGGATGCGGAGCATGCTCCCAACTCTGAGATTTCGATCCCAAGACGAAGAAGTGGACCAGCGCCGGAACCACCGTGGTGCGTCTGGAAGACCCAGGCACGGAAGAAATCGGACCGGCTGTGTTGCGGCCCGACGGCACTGTTTTTGCTACCGGCGCCAATAGCCACGGCGCAGGTCACACCGCGATCTACAACTGGAAAACGGGAAAGTGGGCGGCAGGGCCGGATTTCCCCAACGCGTTAAATTGCTCGGATGCTCCGGCGGCACTGGAAGTGACCGGCAACGTCGTGGTGATGACCAGTCCCGGGTCTGGGAACACTGTCGGCGCAGTCTTCTTTGAGTGGAACGGGACGAAACTGACGGCAATTTCCGGACCGCCGAATGGACCCAGCGACGCATCCTTCTACGGCCGCTTCCTCGAACTGCCAAGCGGTCAATTGCTGTTCAGCGATCTAAGCAACGACGTTGAAGTGTTCACCCCAAAGGGGGGCTTCAAGCCGGCTTGGCGGCCAACCGTCACATCGGCACCCTCCACGATCAGTGCGGGACAGTCGTATGTGATCAAGGGCACGCAATTCAACGGCTTTTCACTAGGCGGAGCCTACGGCGATGATTTCCAGGATGCCACCAACTATCCCCTGGTGCGGATCACAAACAATGCGACCAAGCACGTAGTTTATGCCCGGACGCATGATCACAGCAGCATGGCGGTTGCGACCTTCAAGAAGCCGGTTTCGACGCACTTCGATGTGCCCGCCGGTATTGAAACTGGGGCCAGCACTTTGCAGGTGGTCGCCAACGGCATCCCCTCGGTTGCAGTAGCGGTTACGGTGCAGTAATTGGCGCACAACCGTTGAAGCCACTTCGAGCCACTCGCTTTCTCTTCCGGTTCATTTCCTGGGGGAAAGGCGAGTGGTTTTTTATGCGGCAAACCGGCGCCTCTTAAATGAAGCGTTGACTTTGGCGGTGCTTCGGGCTAGATTCTGGCGGCAGGTTTGATCGCTCTCTGGCCGATTCGTGGGGGCTGTGCAAACCCAGGCTGGGAGCCAGTTTTCGGCCCGCCTGGCCAGCCGAGCTTCAGAGAAAAGTTGTCTTCCGGGTGACGGGCAATGGTGAATAGTTTCTGCAGAGTGGCGTTCGCAGGCGTAGCGACTCTTTTTCTGGCAGTTCTTTCCTTTGGAGCGGGCAAACCAGCGCATTATCTGTTCACCAATAACGACCCGCCGGGGAAGATTTCAAATTCCTCCAACGTCTATTCGGTGGCCGCGGGTGGTTTGTTGACGCAGAAGGCGACCGTCACGACGGGCTTCGGTGGAATCGGGGGTGGGTATTTTGGACAGCAAAGGGTGCGTGCGCTGCGGAACGGCGAGCAGCAATGCGTCTATGTCTCCGATTCCGTCTCTGGGCAGGTCGCCGGAATCGTGGTCCAGACTCTCAAGGTAGCGGGAGCCTTCGGCGGGTCATCGACGGATTCCGGCAGCGCCAACGGCATGGGCTTGGCCCTCAACCGCCACTACCTGTACGCGGGTTTCACAACCTCGAACACCATTGGCACCTTCAAGATACTGGCCGGCTGCAAATTAAAGTTCGTCGCAGACATCGACGCCATCGGCTTGAACGGGGGATCCGTGGATGGCATGGCGGTGCGCGGCAACCTGCTGGTCGTTACTTACGTGGACGGTTCCATCGAATCCTTCGACGTCTCGAATGGAGAACCGGTCTCGAACGGGGACCGGCAGAACTCCACGGGGTTTCTCAAGGGAGGCGCTGTGCCGAGTGGCGTCGACATCACCCAGGATGGGCACTTCGCAATTTTTGGCGATGTCTCGGTGACCACCACGGTGGAAGTCTCGGATGTCTCGTCTGGAACATTGACAAAGACAATTGTCTACCCTCTGGGGCCGAGGCAAAATTCGAGCAGCGTTTTGCTTAGCCCTGACGAAACGCTTCTGTACATAAGCAACACACAAGGTGGCCAGATCACAGCGGCATTCTTTGACAAAATCAGCGGCACGCTGACGAAGGGATGTAGTTCCGGCTTCCTCACAGGCTTTGACACGGATTGGGCGTATGTGGGGACGCTCGCAATCGCACGCACTTCAGGCACTGGGAGCGTGGTTTACGCGGCAGAGTTCGGATCGCCAGGGTCAATCGCGATGGTCAGGGTGAACTCAAGCGGAGGAAAATGCACGCTTAAAGAATTCCCCGAGTCGCCTGTGGTCGATCCGCAGAGTCCCGGGTTATTGTCGATCGGGGTCTTTCCCCCGCGCTCTTTCTAGATTTGAGGACGGCCCGTGGAAAGCGGGAGACGTGCCGCGTTGTCGAGATCGCGAAAAGTTTTCTTGCTAGAGCTGTTGGTAAAGAGAAGAACGGCCACATTGACTTGAAATCTGTTTTCGGAGTACAGTGCGGCGGCACTTCGTCTGAATCAATTTGCAAATTGTCTTGTGGCGGCTGCAGAAAAGTCTGGCAACTCCGTCCGCCTTCAAAAATCATGTGAGGAGAAAACTGTTTATGAAGATGTTGCAGAAGGTCGGAATCGCGGTCATCTTCGGGTTGGCTTTAGTGAGTATGGCCAGCGCGCAAAAATGGCAAAACTTAAAACATGCACCTGCTTTTCAAACAGATACGGCTTTGCTGCTGACCGACGGAAGGGCGATGGTGCATGAATACAATACGCCGAACTGGTGGTCGCTCACTCCGGACAACACAGGCAGCTACCTCAATGGCTCATGGAAGAAGCTGGCTTCGATGCCTTCAAACTACGCTCCGTTGTACTTTGCTTCGCAGGTTCTGCCCGATGGCCGCGTCCTAGTGGAGGGAGGGGAATACAACTTCCTGAACCAGGACGAGACCAACCTGGGCGCGATCTATGACCCGTTGAAAAACAAATGGACGAACGTCAATCCCCCCAGCGGCTGGTCCACCATTGGAGATTCACCCGCTGTGGTTCTGCCCAACGGAACCTTCATGATGGGGATGGGAGGGTTTTCTACCACGAAGGTCAATGCTTTCTTCAACCCGAAGACCTTGGGCTGGAGCCAAAAAGGCACAGGCAAGGCGGATGGCTTCGTGGAGGAGGGGATGGCATTGCTCCCCAATGGGAAGGTGCTGACGGTTGACACTCAGGACACTCCTAACTCCGAAATCTTCAATACCAAGACCAATAAGTGGAGCAGCGCTGGAAGCACGATCGTGAATCTCTCGTTAAACGCTTCCGAGGAAATTGGACCTGAGTTGTTGCGGCCTGACGGTACAGTCTTTGCAATGGGCGGCAACGGCAGCGGCGCGGGGCACACTGCCATCTATAACACCAAGACGGCCAAGTGGGCAGCCGGACCAGATTTTCCCAGCGGAGACGATATGGCCGATGCTCCCGCGGCGGTTCTGCCGGACGGGAACGTGTTGTGCGAAACCAGTCCCGGGGTATTCAACACCCCGCTCACTTTCTATGAATTCGACGGCAAGGCGTTCCACAAGGTCCCCACGGTGCATAACTCTGGCAGTCCCGCCACTTCTTATCAGGGACGATTTCTGGTGCTGCCCACGGGCCAGATCCTGTACACATTGGCCGACGGCGTGAACGAAGATGCGGAGATCTACACTGCCAAGGGCAAGTCCAAGAGTTCCTGGGCGCCAACTATAACGATGGCTCCGAGCAGTGTGACTGGCGGGCAAACATACCCGATCTCGGGGACGCAGTTCAATGGCCTGAACCATGGTTCTGCTTACGGGGACGACGCCCAGATGAATACCAGCTATCCACTGGTGCGGATCACCAACAACGCAACCAAGCACGTCTTCTACGCTCGCACGCACGACCACAGCACCATGGGCGTGGCGACGGGCAAGAAGAGCGTGTCTACGAATTTCGATGTGCCGTCCGGCATCGAAACTGGCGACAGCAGCCTGGTGGTTGTGGCCAACGGAATTGCCTCGGCCCCGGTTGCAGTTTCGGTGCAGTAGCGGGAACGAGTTGTTTCAGTTACACTGCAATGCGCTCGCCTTTTTCCTTCGGGAGATTAGGCGAGCGCATTTAGTTCTTTCTCAACTTTTTTGGTTCGCGCATCCTCATCGTCAGCGATGAGGAGGGAAGCGGGTGAAGATCCCGCGCTGCCGCGCAACTGTAAGCGAGGAAATCGCAACCGGTCACTGGGGAACCCCTGGGAAGGCCGTGTGCATTCGTCGGATGGCGAAAGCTGTCCTCACTCGCAAAGCCAGGAGACTGGCGCGAACCGTCCACACCAACCCCTTTCGCGAGTCAAAGGAGGAGTGCATGCGGTTTCTGCGTATTCTGATCAGTGTAATTTGCCTGCTGGCGGCAGCTTCAGCCGCCGAAATCAAAATTAAGAGTTGTCGATCCGCAATCGGCCGTGGTCGCCGGAGCCCAAGTCGTTCTGACTCCACAGGGCAGTACGACTCCGACGGCGGTGGCGACTACCACCGCCGAAGGAGTGGTGACGTTTCCGGACCTTGGAACGGGACCTTATCGCGCGCAGGTGCTCGCCCCGGGATTTGCCGTCGAGACGGCCGGGGTTTCGCCTTCCGCTGAGACAGTTACGGTAAAGCTCCGGCTCGCGGCCGCGGCGGAGACTGTGGTGGTCACGGCGACGCGCAGCCCAGTTCCCACTGACGCTGCGGGTGCGGATGTCGAAACCCTGAGCGGCGCGCAACTGCAGACCATGCAGCCCATCGCGTCCGACGACGCCATCCGCTTCCTCCCCGGGGCGATCGTCGACTCAGCGGGGCAGCGGGGTGGGTTGTCCTCGCTATTCGTGCGCGGTGGCGAGTCTCGCTACAACAAGGTGATTGTGGATGGAGTAACGGTCAATGAACCGGGCGGAACGTTTGACTTCGGGACGCTGCCGATGACCGAGGCGGACCGCATGGAGTTCGTGCGGGGCGCGCAGAGCACCCTGTACGGTTCGGATGCCATGACCAGCGTGGTTCAGATGTGGACCCGTACTGGCAGCACGGCTGTCCCTGAATTGAGTTTTGGCGCGGATGGCGGAAATCTGGAGACTGCGAACGGCTACCTGTCAGTGACCGGAGCCCGGGGCCGTTTCGACTACAACATTTTCGGAGAGCAGTTCAACACTGGTGGCCAGGGGCCGAACGATGATTACTCGAACTCGTTGCAGGGAGGAAATGTCGGCGTGGCCGTTACTCCACGCATCGGTTTGCGGCTCCGCGTGCGCCATTCCAACAGCCGCACGGGGGTGCAAGGCGAATGGGACTTCAATGGACAGCCCCTGATGAGCCCCGATCTGGATCAACACGCGCGATTGAATAATTTGCTGGGTAGCCTGGACTTGACCATCACCGGTCCGTCGCGCTGGCAGCATCGCCTCACCGGCTTCGAATACAACCAGCAAAGAACGAATGAGGATGACGTTGTGGATCCGGGACGGGTTTCGCCGACCTTCGGAAATATTGATTTCCCCTTCCACAACATCGCCAATATCAACCGCGCCGGATTCGAATATCAGGGCGACTACCTGGAACGCAGCTGGGCTCGCACCACCATCGGATACCGGCTGGAGAACGAGAACGGATTCGTGGGCGATGCCAGTGCTCCCTCTCACGGACAACGTTTGAACAATGACTTTTATGCGCAGCAGATGCTGACTCTTGGCCGCTTGTCAGTGATCGCCGGGGCCCGATTCGTTCACGATAGTGCTTATGGAAATACCGGCGTGCCACGGGTTGCGCTTACACTTCTGGCTTTTCGCGGCGGGGAGATTCTTTCAGGCACGCGGCTGCGCTTTTCCTACGCAACTGGCTTCAAAGAGCCCCGGCTGGACGAGACCTTTGCCGGCCCTCCATTCAGTGTTCCGAATCTTGCCTTAAAACCCGAGCGAAGTCGCGCTTTCGAGGCGGGGATTCAGCAAAATCTGTTTAGCAACAAATATGTTCTCACTGCGACCTACTTCAATAATCTGTTTCGGAACCGCATTGACTATGCGAGCGATCCGGTCACTTTTATAGGCCAATACGAGAATCTGGATGAATCTTTCGCGCACGGCGTCGAAGTCGAGCTGCAGGGAAGGATCTTGTCGAGGCTGTCTCTGAACACTGGCTATACGTACACATCAACGACAGATCTTGGAGGCTCCGCTCTGTACTCCGGCGAATTTTTGCGATCCGTTGTTGGCCGCCGGCCAACCCCTCTTGCGCCGCCCACGACATGCGGCGAGTGCCCTGCTGACCTATGCCGGAAGCCGCTGGGGAGCGAACCTCGGCGGGAGCTTTGTGGGTAGGCGGCCCGACTCTGACTTCTATGGATTCGGCATCAATCACGCAGCCGGCTATGTGCGTGTGGATATGGGTGGCTGGTACGCATTCACCTCCCGGATCACAGCCTATGTAACTCTTCAGAACGCCTTCGACAAGCAGTACAACGAAGTGGTTGGGTATCCGGCACTGGGAGTAAATTTCCGGGCGGGAATGCGGTTCAGGATTGGAGGAGAATGAACTCAAGATTGAGCGAGCCTTTCACGATGAAAGCGACCTGAGCCAAGTCAGGCGTGTGGTAGTCTGCTCCGTCGTTCTTTAGATTGAATGCGGAGTCTCCAATGAAATCCACGCGATTCATGTTGGCGGTGGCTGTGATTAGCCTCCTTCTCGCTGGGTGGTCGAATGCGGCGGTGCCTCCGCAACCACCCACGAGCGGCTTGCCTGCCGAGGCCGACAGCTACATAAGGGCGGAGATGAGGAACCGAAGCATCCCGGGCCTTGCTGTGGCGGTGGTGCGCGACGGCCGCATCGTAGCCACTCAGGCTTACGGGACCGCGGACCTTGACCTTGACGTCCCGGTTTCGCTCGATACGGTTTTTCCCATCGCGTCACTCGACAAACAGTTGACCGCGTCAGGCATCATGCTACTGGTCCAGGAAGGGAAGGTGCGGCTCGACGACGAGATCAGCGGCTACTTTGCAGACCCGCCCGCAGCCTGGAAAGGCATTCGCGTGGCACACTTGCTCTCGCACGCTTCGGGCCTGCCGGACGTCGTAGAGGAAGAGTTAGACGGACGACCATTCACTACCTACTCCACCGACCAACTCCTGGCCAATGTCCAGAGGCAGGCCCTGTTGTTTCCTCCCGGGACCGCATACCACTACTCTGACGCCGGGCTCTTTCTCTGCCAACTGATTACGGAGAAGGTCACGGGCATGCCGTGGTGGCGGTTTGTAACTGAGCGGCTGTTCAATCCAGCGGGTATGACATCGATTGCGTACATCGATCCCGCCGCGATCGTAAAGAATCGAGTCTCCGGATATGGGCTCAAGGCGAACGGCGAGATCATTCCAAACCGGCGCCTGGCGGTCGATCTCGGCCCCCTTTACAACGATGTAGGCGCAACTGTTATTGACTTCGCCCGTTGGGCCGCTGCTCTCGAGACCGACCGGGTCGTTCCACCCGCGCTGCGAGACCAGATGTGGACAGCCAAAGCACGAGCCAACGACATTCTTTACTGGCGCGATTACGGCTTTGGCTGGGGGTTGGACAGCTATCGTGGGGTGCGGGTTGTGCTGCATTCCGGTTACACCGGCATGGCAATCGTGGTGTTGCCGGAGCAGCGGATTTCGGTGATTGTGTTTACGAATCTCGACAACCGCTTCGGGACCGACGCCCACGGTCTCGCCCTTGGCGTCGCCGGAATGTATGTTCCCGAAGTCTCCCTGCTCGGGATGCCACGTAAGACCGATCCGGATACTGGCCGGACGAAGCGGGTTGAGGATGAACTCGCTCGGCTGATGAAGGGAGAGCCGGACTACAGCCAATACGCGCGTTCGCTATTCCACGGGATCCAGGAGGGTACAATCGACTTCGCGACCCGGGCTCCTCACTTGGGGGCTCTCCAGTCATTTTCCTTCCTTGAGGAGCGCGCGGACGAAAAGCTCGTGTACTACCGTGCGGATTTTGCGAAGGCGCGACTCTTCTTAAGGGTTGGCTTCGACGAAGAAGGGAAGATCGTTTGCTTTCAGGTCACTCATGTCTGAAGTGAGCCTTGAAAGCCTTCAGTTCTTGGCTTTTAGCGGGCTTCGGAAGGCCTTATCTCTGGATCGAGCGCCGTTCTCCAACTGGGATACATCCTGGGGTTGGCCATAGTGGTTACCGACCGTACCGCAGCGTAGCGGGACCACGGCACTCGCGCCTTGATATTTGGTTCTTACCAGCTTCAGTTTTTCCAGATCCTCGCCTTCCAAAGGTTGCTGGCGTCCCAGAAGGTGAGTCACTAGCGCGATCTGGGCAAAATGCTCGACGGTTTCCATCTTCATGTACGCGTGATGGAGAGTGTCGGCATAAGCTACCACTCCATGGTTTGACATGAGGATGGCATCGTACTGTGGAACCAGCGGTTCGAGTGCATCGGAAAGCTCCGGCGTTCCGGGGGTCGCGTACTTGGCAAGCGGGATGGAGCCTAGCCCGATTACCACCTCGCAAACCAGGGGCTGATTGAGCGCAAGTCCGGCGGCCGCAAAGCCAGTGGCCGTTGGCGGATGCGCATGCACGATGCCCTGCACGTCGGGGCGCAGCCGGTAGATCAGCAGGTGCATGGCTATTTCGCTGGATACATTGCGTTTACCGGTGATCCGGCGGCCTTCCGGATCGACCACCACCATGTCCGACGCACGCAGCATGCTTTTGCTCATGCCGGTGGGCGTGACCATGATTCGCTCTTCGTCCAGGCGGACCGAGAGATTGCCGTCGGTGGCGGCGACATAGCCGCGTTGGTGCAGCATTTGGCCGAACAGCACCATTTCGCGTCGATATTGGCGTTCGCTGGACATTCAAATTTTGGGGTTGCCGTGGGGGAAAGCGAACCCAACCTAGCTCGCGTATGGTATCGCAGTCGCTTGGTCGAACACAATCCGTTTATTGCGATATGTACTTATGAGGTTGCAAGGGGCTGGAATCTATAATCAGATGGCGTGCTGGTCTCAGAATTCAACTATCCGCTTCCCGGGGATCGAATAGCCCAGGAACCCCTTGCCGACCGGGCCGCTTCCCGCCTCCTGCAGGTAAACCGAGCCTCTCGAAGCTTTCAGGATGGCCGGTTTCGTGACTTTCCCGGCATGCTTCGGGCGGATGACCTGCTCGTATTCAATAACACCCGCGTTTTTCCGGCTCGCCTCTACGGACAAAGAAGTGGAGCCAGGGCCCAGCCTGTGAGCTTGCGGAATCCGGCGGCCCGGGAGTTTCTCACGGGACAGGTCGAGGTACTGCTTACCCGGCAAGTCTCCCTGGAGCCAAACGAATGGGAGTGCCTGGTCCGGCCTGGGCGCAAGATCGGGGTGGGAGAGCGGCTATCGTTTGGAAGCGAAGGAGAACTGCAGGCGGAAGTCGTGGCTAGGGGGACCTTCGGGGAACGCCGCATACGGTTTGGCCCCGCTCCCGATTTCTTTGGATTGGTCGAGCAGTTGGGGCATGTCCCCCTCCCCCCTACATCGACCGCCCCGACCGCCCAGGCGATCGAGATCGCTATCAGACCGTGTACGCACGCGAGCGCGGTTCGGTAGCGGCGCCGACCGCGGGGCTGCACTTCACACCAGAGATCCTCGCGCGCATTCGAGATCGTGGCATCGAGACGGCGGAGATCACGCTCCATGTCGGCCTCGGTACCTTTCAGCCCGTGCGTGTCGATCGCGTGGAAGATCACCGACTGCACCAGGAGTCGTATGCTATTTCGCAGGAAGCGGCCGCAAAGATCAACCGCGCCGTGGACGCCGGACGACGTGTTGTCGCGGTAGGGACGACGACGGTACGAACCCTGGAGTATGCGGCTCGCCAGTCGTCAAACGGCAAAGTGCGGGTTGGCAAGGGCGAGGCCGACATCTTTATCCATCCCGGGTATGAATTCAGGATCGTGCGGGCGCTACTGACCAACTTCCATCTGCCGCAATCCACGCTGCTGATGCTGGTGTGTGCCCTGGGCGGTCAGGAACTGGTGATGGAAGGCTACCGGCACGCCGTTGAGGAGAAATACAGGTTCTATTCCTATGGAGATTGCATGTTTGTGGAATGAACCAGGTGTAGGCCGCCCCGCCTGTGGAATTGGAG
Source organism: uncultured Acidobacteriota bacterium (assembly GCA_963788605.1). Classification (GTDB taxonomy): domain Bacteria; phylum Acidobacteriota; class Terriglobia; order Terriglobales; family Acidobacteriaceae; genus JABDBE01. The sequence goes on from CAWBHD010000006.1 coordinate 121,034, forward strand.
CAACCGGAGTTTTCCTAAGACGATATACTTAACGTCGCACGGGGGTTAAACATGGGAACTCAAGCACTGTCGAAACCGGTGCCAATAAAAAATTTTGTGAGTGAGTTGAGGAAGTTTCCTGAGCCGGCGTTCAGCCGCACGGACATTATCGTCCAGTTTCTTGAGAGCATGCCGGTCGCGCCCGATACTCTGGCGCCCTACTTAACCTGGGATCGACAGCACTACACGCGCAACCTGATTGACAAGACCCCGCTCTACGAACTGATTGCGATCTGCTGGGAGGTGGGTCAGGGAAGTTCGGTGCACAATCATCAGAATCAGAACTGTTGGATGGCTGTACCCATTGGCAAGCTGCTGGTCGAAAACTATCGCCTGCTATCCCAGAAACTGGACGAAGGCACTTGCAGCCTGGAGACAGCCGATACTCTGGAGATGAACCCGAGTCGTCCCTGCGTAGTGGACCCCCAGGAGCCTGTGCATCGAGTGTACAATCCGCGCGAGTTCAACCAGCGAGCTGTTAGTTTGCACGTGTACTCCCGCCCATTCGATACCTGTGTTGTTTACTCGCCAGAGCAGCGCACATGCGGGGAAATCAAACTAAATTACAACACCGAGTACGGGAAGCCGAGCCGGTGACTTCGGTTACTTGTACACCGGCGGCTGGGCGTAAAAACTTAGAGGATGCGGAGAGCCTTCCTGCTAGTAATTGCCCTGTTGCTGATCTGTAGTTGCTCGAGAAGAGAACACGCCAACGTAAAACCTGGTGCAACGGACGGCCGGTCGCAAGCAGTCAAACCCGACGATCAGGAGATAAAGGCAGCCACTCCCGAGGATCCAGGGCCAACGGCAAAAGTGGTCATACCGTTAGAAGTCCTGAAGAAACCGGCAAAGCCCGTGCAAGCGGATCCCGAAGAGGATTCAGCGCAGGAATTACTACCCATCGATCGCCCTGTCCATATTGAGCCGCAAGAGTCCAAGCATTTTCTGCACAAGGTGTTTTCGGTCAGCAACCATGCACAGTTCACCTTCCTGGTTCCTCCGCGCCAGGGAAATACCATGTTACGCGGCACCTTCCGATCATTTACTAAGCTTCACGACCCTGATTCCAGCAGTGACAGAACCGCGGCGGTTGATTTGCTGTTGTTGAATGATCAGGAATTCAACGAGTTTCTGCACGGCCGGCCGCAAACCGTCTCCTATGAACTGGATTCCGCCAACAATCAGAAAGTGGATTGGCGGGTTCCTACCACCTACGCGGAGTCGGAGACGTACCATCTGGTTTTCAGCAACCCCGCGGGTGGGACGAAGGCCAGGTTCGTCCAGGCAGATTTCACCGTCAGTTTTGAGTAGGCCTATCAGAGTGAGCCGGGCGGCCTCGCATACCTGCTGCTAAACTAAGCTATTGCCTGCCCTGAAGACATCCCCGTCTACTTCGGTCGAAAGCGCCGTCGCGCTGGAGGCCTCGTCGTCTGCTCAGGCGCCGAAGATCGTTGCCGGTGAAGCAGGATGCATTTTCCTGATCGATACCATGTCCTTTATCTTCCGCGCCTATCACGCCATGGCGCGGCAGCGCGGGATGTCCACCAAGACCGGCTTGCCGACAGCGGCTACATACGTCTTCGTCAACATGTTGCGCAAATTGCGCGATGATTTCTCTCCGGAGTATCTGGCGGCCGTGTTTGATGTGGCAGCGCCGACATTTCGCGATCAACAAGCGGAAGCCATCACCAGCGTGCGCCGGTTTGATCTGAAGACTCAAACTTTTCAGGAAGTCGAATACCACGGCTACAAAGCCAACCGCTCTGAGATGCCTGGAGACTTAGTCCAGCAGTTGCCCTACATCCGGCGCGCGCTCGAAGCCTATCGCATTCCCATTCTTGAGCTCGGAGGCTATGAAGCAGACGACGTAATCGGCACGTTGGCTCGCAAGGCAGTTGCGCAATCGTACTCGGTTTATGTGGTTTCAAGTGACAAGGACATGCTCCAGTTGGTGAGTGAGCGAGTGCTGGTTCTCAACCCGCCCAAAGACAACTTGATTTGCGATGCGACCAAGGTTGAAGAGATTCTTGGAGTCTCCCCCGAGCGCGTCGTGGATGTAATGGCGTTGCGCGGAGACTCTGTCGACAATATTCCTGGTGCTCCTGGAATCGGCGACAAGGGTTCGGTCGAGCTGATCCGGCGCTTTGGTACGGTCGAGCAGGCTCTGGAGCGCGCGGCCGAGGTCGAGAAAAAGACATACCGTGAATCGCTCCAGAACAACCGCGACAACATTCTGCTGAGCAAGAAGCTGGTGACCATCGACTGCGACGTGCCCATCGAGTTGGACGTGAATGCAATGAAAATGGGTGAGCCGGATGTCGAAGCACTTCGCGCTTTGTTTACCGAAATGGAGTTCACTTCGCTTTTGAAGGAACTGCTCCCGGTCGTCGAAGTGAGCGAGGCGCGCTACACAGAAGCGAAATCTGTGGCGGATGTAGAGGCCGTGCTGAAAGTGGCCTCCCCGGGAGGCGCGCTGGCAGTTGCCGTGGAAGCAGAATCAGATGTTGCGGAACAGGAAGAAGCGGTAGAAGAGGAATCGGAAAACAGAATGTTGCCGCTCACATCGGAGCCCCTGCCAGCGGAACGCCCGCGAGATATCGCAATCTCGTCCGCGAACGGCGTCGCGGTGACGGTCAGCGCTGGCGCGGAAGAAGCCATGTCCAGGCTGAAGGCTGCACTCGGAGACAAGAGTCTGCCCAAAGCCATTCATGATTACAAGGCGACAACGCATGTGTTCGAGCGACAAGGCATCGCGCTGCAAGGCGTGGCACACGATCCGATGCTGTATTCCTACCTGCTTGATCCGACCTACTCATCGCATCGTCTGCCGGATGTAGCTTTGCGCCGCTTCAACCTCAAGCTCAGTGGGACGCTGCCTGAAGCAGCTGACATCACAGGCCGCCTGGCAACGGCCCTCCGCGGTGAAGTGGAAGATGCCGGGCTGCTTAAGCTGTACGAAGAAATCGATCTCCCGCTGGTTCCGGTGCTGGCACGCATGGAACACGCTGGAGTCAAGATCGACCGCGCAGCCTTGGCGGAGATGTCGTCACGCCTGGAGCGCGAGATCGATACCAAGGCGAAGGAAATCTACCAGCGTTCGGGGAGTGAGTTCAACATCAGTTCGCCAAAGCAACTGGGTGATGTTCTCTTCAACAAGTTGAACCTTCCTAAACCCGTGAAATATGGCAAGGGGAAGACGATTTCGACTGCTGTGGACGTGCTCGAAGGATTGGCTGAAGAACACGACGTCCCTCGGTTGGTCCTGGAATACCGGCAACTGACCAAGCTCAAATCAACCTATGTCGATGCGCTACCTGCTCTGTTGAATCCAGCGAGCGGGCGTTTGCATACTACCTTCGGCCAGACTGGTACGGCGACGGGAAGATTATCGTCGGCAAATCCCAATCTGCAGAACATTCCAGTTCGCACGGAGTTGGGACGCGAGATTCGGGCTGCATTTACAGCGGAGCCCGGCCACGTGCTCCTGGCTGCGGATTACTCGCAGATCGAGCTTCGATTGCTGGCGCACTTTTCAAAAGATCCGTTGCTGGTCGAGGCGTACAGGCGGGGCGACGATATTCATACGCTGACAGCCTCACAGGTATTCGGCGTGCCTCCGCTGTTGGTCACGCCCGATCATCGTAGGCAAGCGAAAGTCGTGAACTTCGGGATCGTGTACGGCCTTTCTGCCTTCGGACTATCGCAGACTCTGGGGATTGAGCCTGCCGAAGCGAAGCACTTCATCAACGCGTACTTTGAGAGGTACACGGGCGTACGGGCGTTCATTGACCAGACCCTTGAAGAAGCCCGGCGGGAGGGGAAAGTCAAAACGCTATTTGGGCGGGTGCGGCCCATCCCAGACATCAACAGCAAAAACACAAACCTGCGGGGATTTGCCGAGCGGACAGCAGTCAACACTCCGTTGCAGGGAACAGCAGCGGACTTGATCAAGATTGCCATGATTCGCATCGACGCGGCGCTGCGTGAGCAGGGACTGAAATCACGTATGACTTTGCAGGTGCACGACGAACTGCTGATTGAATTGCCACCGGGCGAACTGGACATCGTCAGATCGCTCGTCAAGGAGCAGATGGAAAGAGTTTGGCCTTTGGATGTGCCGTTGGTTGCAGACATCGGCGTGGGGAAGAACTGGCGGGACCTGGAATATTAGGCAACGGTGAATTTTGTCCGGCGCCGCAGGGCGTGGACGCTGGCGCCTACACTTCACGATTTACCTCGCGCTCTGCGGCTTCACGGAGCATCCTGCGATCACGCGAGGTGGCGATTCTTCGCGCTCGAATGATCCTTCGTAAGCCAAACCAGTAGAAAAACCACGCGAGGGTGCCGATCACCGCCAGTAGCAGGATCAGATTCCAAATTGCGGCGAAGTTGGACAGAAGCGTTTTCATTGCACAATCACGCTCCCAGCGCGTTCTTGATTGCGCCGGCAATCGTTCCCGCGAGCGTGCGCATCTTTCCTTCCGACTCGGCTTCGACCATGACTCGCGCCAGCGCCTCCGTGCCCGAGTAACGGACGACCACGCGCCCGTTGCCGCCAAGTTCACGTTCCGCGGCCTCAATCGCACGCTGGATGTCAGGTACCTGAGCGAACGGTGTCTTTTCGCGAACGCGAATATTTTGAATTGTCTGCGGCAAGACTTTGAGGTCGCCAATCAATTCTGCGAGCGATTTGCCGGTTCGAGCCATTATTTCCATCACTCGCAAAGCGGTCAGCAGTCCGTCACCTGTGGTCGCTTCGTCACGGAAGATAATGTGACCAGATTGCTCGCCGCCAAGGACCGCGCCGGTCTTTATCATTTCTTCGAGTACATATTTGTCCCCTACATTCGCCCGCAGCATGCGGATTCCGGCTTTGCGCAATGCGATTTCTAATCCCATGTTGGACATGGTGGTGGCGACAATCGTGGAACCCGGGAGAGCGCCTCGGGATTGCATGTCGCGGGCAACCAGCAGAAGGACGGCGTCGCCGTTGATGACTCGGCCCTCCGCGTCACTGAACAGCACGCGGTCAGCGTCGCCATCAAAAGTAACGCCTAAATCAAACTGTCCCAATTTTTCGGCGACCCCTTTGGCGACCGTTTCGGGATGGAGAGCGCCGCAGCCATTGTTGATATTCCTCCCGTCGGGCGATGCACTGAGATAGGTTGCTTGAATGCCGCAGGCCTGAAAAAGTCCGGGGGCTTCCGCTGTGGCCGCGCCATTGGCGCAATCCACCAGAACTCTTAGCTTGCTGATGTCCGTCCTTGCAGTTTGCGCCAGCCATTTCATGTACGCGTGCCGAAGGCTTGCCTCGCCGGGCAGGCTGGGAGCAGGTTTCACGGATACAGGCACATGGCGCTCAGGATTCTGCAGGAGCGCGAAAATCTCCTGTTCGATGGCGAGTTCATGCGAGTCCGGCAATTTGTAGCCATCACCGGAGAAGACCTTGATGCCGTTATCAGTCCAGGGATTGTGGGAGGCCGAAATGACAACTCCCGCAGCATAATTCCGAGACCGCGCGAGGTAGGCCACGCCCGGAGTCGTAATTACACCCGCACTGTGGACTTCACAGCCACTGGAAGCGAGTCCCAGCGCAACTTGGTCGGCGATCCAGGAACTCGATTCCCGTGTGTCCTGACCAATCACGACACTGGCGCGCGGGTTAGAGCGAATCAAATCGTGACCCAGGGCCCGGCCAATGAGATACGTGCTCTCCAAAGTTAATGGGAATTCGCCTGCTACACCGCGAATTCCATCGGTTCCGAATAGCTGTCGCGTTTGAGAGGTCATTCTGGTTTTGGAGACTGAGTACCACCGGTGTTGGCGGGGACCTTCTGCATGATAACCGTTATCCGCACCGGGTCGGGACTCGCAACCTGGATCAGGGGATCGGAGACATAGGCGTGTCTTACGAAAGTTGCACGATCAATCGCACCGCTCACGTCGACCGGATCCGTGATCGCCGATTCGACTGCCTCCACATGTTTCTTTGGTCCGCTGATGGTGATGGCCGGCGGATCGACGTCGAATCGCTCCAGAGCATAACCGGGCGCCAAGGTTCCGGCGACCCGGGGGTGTACGGGGACTTGCCGGGTGAGACGGGTGTCGAACGTGAGATGGAACTGGCTGGGAACTACCTGGACCACTTCGAGTTCGGAGGGTTCGTGAATCTGTTTTGCCGTCAGATCGAAGGTTCGCTCGCCAGGCTTCAGGCCGCTCAGTTCAATTTCCGCATAAACATCGGAAGGCTTGAGGCCGTGCACGACTCGCTCCGGACCGCGAAGGCGGATCTGCGCCCTCGGAATATTTTCCGAGCTGATCTCCAGGTTCTGCGGAATATTGTGGAACTCGATGGCCACATCAACCGCGACCTCGGCCACGGGGTCGCGCGCCACCGCCAACCACACACCCACAGCCAAGCCGAGCGAGATCAGCTTCAGGCCCAGGTTGTGAAGCACGTGGCGATGCAGGAATTCTCTCATCGGCTAGCGATCCGCCCCCTGATTTAAACGGGAATCATTCAAACGAGAGTCTTCTGAACGGGGGTCGTTGGGACGCGAGTCCAAGGCGCGAGGGCCCCGCGACCTTTCTATCTCAGAAGCCTCCGAGGTGTCATTGCCGTTTGTAATCGGCGTGGGCAGGGTCGACGGGGGGACGTAACGGCGCAGTAGTTCTCCCAGATGGTCGCGCAACTCGTCGACGCTGAGATCACGCTCGATTTTGCCACCGACTGCGAGGCTGATGCTGCCAGTCTCCTCGGAGACGATTACCGCGATCGCATCGGTTTCCTCGGTGACACCGATCCCCGCCCGATGGCGGGTTCCCAATTGGGTGGACAGCACGGGATTCATGGACAAAGGCAGAAAGCACGCGGCAGCCGCAATGCGATCATTCTGCACGATGACGGCGCCGTCATGCAGAGGAGCACTTGGACGAAAGATCGTGGCCAGCAGATCATAGGAAAGGCGTGCGTCCAGCGGAACCCCGCTTTCGATATAGGTACGCAGCCCAATCTCACGCTCGATGACAATCAAAGCGCCGGTCTGGTTCTGGCAAAACAGGTTGGCGGCCAGCACGATGTCATCGTAAGCGTCGGCCTCGGAACCGGCTGTGCGACTGAGTGTCAGACCCCGTCCGAGGCGCGCCAGGGCTTGCCGGATCTCGGCCGCGAACACCACGATCAAGGCGAACACGGTGTAAGGAAGCAAGGTACTGATCAGCCAGTTCAGGGCTGCCAGATTGCCCAGCCGGGACAAATAGAAAGCCAGCCCGAGCCCTGCGGCACCAACCAGCATGAGGGACGCACGCGTACCCTTCACCAGGGCGAGGAACCCGTAAATGATGATTGCGACCAGCAGAATATCGATGATCGAAATCACCGACACATGTGGCCACGGTGCTGAGAGCTGCGTCACTCACGGCCCCTTTCGAAAAATGATCTGCCCGGCCCGGGAAACTAGCTTCATTGTAATCCAGGACACAACGATATAAGTGAAGGAGAAAACGGGGAGGCTAGGATGCCGGCTTGGCCGAAACTTCGATCTGCATTCCCTCGGCAGCGGCGCGAACCCGCGGGTAATAGTCTCGCGCTGCTTTGACCACTTTGTCGATGCAGGCGTCATCGTGATCGGGATCGTGATGGAACAGGACCAGTTCCTTGGCGCCGCTCTCCATGACCACATTGATGGCTTCGCGCCAGTGGCTGTGTCCCCAGCCCCGTTTGCGCTCGTATTCTTCTGGGAGATACTGCGCGTCGTAGATCAAAACGTCCGCGCCGGCCGCGAGCTTGCGCAAGTTCTTGTCGAATACCGCATCCCCTGGTTCGTTGTCGGTCGCATACACCATTACGCCTTCTTTGGTTTCCAGGCGGAACCCCATGCAACCCTGAGGATGGTTCAACCACATGGTTTGCAAGGTCACTCCATCCAGCTGAATGCTACCCTCTCCGAGGTCGTGGAAGTCCCGCTGGGCCTGCATTTCGGTCAGACCCACGGGAAAATACGGAGCTGCCATCTGATCTTCAAGCACTCGCTTCAAGCTGCGAGTCCGGCTTGAGCAATGAAAGTGGAAGCGGTTCTCGCGGTTATCGTACAGTGGTCCGAAGAACGGGAGGCCCTGGATGTGGTCCCAATGAAAATGGGATATGAAAATGTGGGCGGAAACCGGGCGGGCCTCGAACTCACGGCGGAGGGCGTGTCCCAGCACACGGAAGCCGGTCCCACAGTCGAAGATGTAAAGGTTGTCCCCGAGACGCACCTCCACGCAGGAGGTATTGCCGCCATAGCGCATATTCTCCGGCTGGGGAGCGGGCGTGGATCCACGAACCCCCCAGAACTTGATACGCATAGGCCCCATCTTCCGCCGTCACGGTCACATCCGTCAATTCACTCGCTGGTTACAGGGGCTAATCTCTCTGCCCGTATAATGATGCGGTCGCGATTCCATCGGAAAGGGTCCAACTCGATTTAGCTTGTTACGCCCCGATTACACTGAGTTTTCGCGCCTTGCCCGCGAGGCCACTCTGATTCCGGTTGTCAAGTCGGTAACGGCCGATTTGCTGACGCCGGTCTCTGCTTTTCTCGCCATTGCTGTCCACGAACCAGACGCTTTCTTGTTGGAATCGGTGGAGCGCGGGGAGCAGATCGGGCGTTACACGTTCCTCGGAGCGCGTCCTTACCTGCAGGTACGAGCTCGCGGCGAGGAGGTCGTGCTGCAGCGCGGGAGGGTTCGTGAGCGGCGCAAGGGCGACGTCCTGCCAATTTTGAAAGAGTTGCTGCGCCACCACCGTCCAGCCACGCTCGCTGGCTTGCCCCCGTTCACCGCGGGTGCGGTAGGTTACTTCGCCTACGACACCGTTCGCCAATTGGAGAAAATCGGTGAGCACGCCAAAGATGACCTTTCTTTACCTGATTGTGTGCTAATGTTCTTCGATCGCCTGCTAGCTTTCGATCACCTGCGCCACCAGATTCATATCATTGCCACCGCTGACGTTACCCGTGAGACCCCGCGGCGAGCCTATGATCGAGCGCTGGCTGATATTGCGGTCCTCGAGAAGAAGCTGGCCCGCGGTTTGCGTCCGGCGCAGTGGCAAAGGTCATCCGCATCGAGCAGATCCAGCCTTAAGGTTCATGCCGCAACCCGCCGCGATCGTTTCGTAAAGTCCGTGGAGCGTGCCAAGGAGTACATTGCAGCCGGTGACATTTTCCAGGTTGTGCTCTCGCAGCGTCTGGACTTCTCTCCGGAGGTTGCGCCTTTCGATATCTATCGCGCCCTGCGCACCGTGAATCCTTCGCCCTACTTGTATTTTCTTCGGATGGGCGATACCCATGTGTTGGGATCGTCCCCCGAGATGCTGGTGCGCGTGACCGGACGCAAGCTGGAATACCGTCCGATTGCCGGAACCCATCCTCGCGGCCGTGACGAATCCGAAGATTCGCGACTCGCGGCAGAAATGCTGGCTGACGAAAAAGAACGCGCCGAGCACGTCATGCTGGTGGACCTCGGACGCAACGATCTGGGCCGCGTGAGCGAGTACGGTTCGGTGAAAGTGCGCGACCTGATGTATGTGGAGCGCTATTCTCACGTCATGCACATCGTCTCCGCGCTCGAAGGCAAGTTGCGCGAAGGTCTCGACGCTCTCGACGCTTTTGCTGCCTGCTTTCCGGCGGGTACGCTGAGCGGCGCCCCTAAAGTGCGGGCCATGCAGATCATCGAGGAACTCGAACCGGTGCGTCGCGGCGTCTACGGTGGGTCTGTGCTCTATGCGGATTTTGCCGGTAATCTCGACTCGTGTATCGCGATCCGCACTATGCTGATGAAAGGTGAACATGCGTATCTGCAGGCCGGAGCGGGTATCGTCGCCGATTCCGATCCTGAGAAGGAATTTCAGGAGTGCATGAATAAGGCCCAGGCAGTGCTGAGAGCGGTGGAAATGGCACGAATCGGCGTCTAGCCGCGCGAATGCCGTGTTTCCCCGGACTGTCATCCTGCGTAGCGAAGGATCTGTGTACTTTGTTTTCGCCATTTAGGAGATCGGCGCGACAACCGGGATTCGTATCGAAGGCATTCCCCCTGTTGAGATATGCGAACTCCGTGCCTTTCATTGACTTGCTGACGCTTCGGCCATAGCATGTGTTGCAAGTGATCGGCCGGACTATCTCGCACTACCGCATCGTCGAGAAACTCGGCGGTGGCGGGATGGGTGTCGTCTACAAGGCCGAGGATGTGAAGCTCGGCCGTTTTGTTGCCCTTAAGTTTCTGCCCGATGAGCTAGCCAAAGACCCGCAGGCACTCCTCCGTTTTCAGCGCGAAGCCAAGGCTGCCTCCGCGCTCAATCATCCGAACATCTGCACCATCCATGAAATTGATGAGGTCGATGGGCGAGCCTTCATCGCCATGGAGTTTCTGGATGGCTTGACGCTCAAACATCGTATCGCGAGACGGCCGATTGAGATCGATGTTTTGCTGGGCCTGGCGATTGAGATTGCCGACGCGCTTGAGGCAGCACATTCGAAGGCAATCGTTCATCGCGACATCAAACCAGCGAATATCTTCGTTACCGAACATGGCCACGCCAAGGTTCTTGATTTCGGGCTGGCCAAGGTTGCTCCCGCGGCCAGTACCTCCGGCAACACGATGACAGACATCGACGAAGTGCATCTGACCAGCCCGGGTTCCACGCTGGGCACGGTGGCGTATATGTCGCCGGAGCAGGTAAAGGCGAAGGAACTGGACGCGCGGAGCGATCTGTTTTCCTTCGGAGCGGTGCTCTACGAGATGGCAACCGGCACCCTTCCCTTCCGCGGGGAGAGTTCCGGACTCATCTTCAAAGCCATTCTGGATGGAATGCCAACCCCCGCAGTGCGGCTGAATCCTGACGTCCCTCCCAAACTCGAGGACATTATCAACAAAGCCCTAGAGAAGGACCGCGCGCTCCGCTACCAGCACGCCGCCGATCTGCGCACGGATCTGCAGCGCCTGAAGCGCGACTTCGAGTCCAGCCGGGTGGCGTCAGGTACAGATTTGTCAGCCTCGCCTTCCTCGGTTAAGGCGGGTACAGGCAGCGGTTCTGCACCGCATGTCAGTGGTGCTTCGTCACCGTCGCGCGCTTCCTCGTCCTCAGTTGCGGCCATAGCGCGAGAGCACAAGTTCGGCTTTGCGGCCGTCATCGCAGTGGTTTTGCTGCTTGTCACAGTTGCCGGCTTTGGCGTCTATTTTCTTCTCCAGCGCAACCACCGTGAACGCTTTCAAAACTTCTCCGTAAATCAACTCACCCAATCCGGCAAGCCGCGCTGGAGTGCGATTTCGCCCGATGGAAAATTCCTGCTGACGGTGCAGAATGAAAGCGGAGATAGCGGGCTGTGGCTGCGCATCATCGCAACCGGCAGCGACACGCAAGTCGTGGCTCCGGTTGCAGGCCAGGACCTTGTGTATCCAACGTTCTCTCCCGACGGCAATTCCATCTACTTCCTGCAATCGGCGCGCGGCACGTCCTCCCAAGTCTACAATTTGATGCATGCACCGCTTCTCGGTGGCACTCCTCAGGTCATCGTCAAAGCGGTGGATTCCAACCCGGTCTTCTCGCCTGACGGCAAAAGCGTTGCCTACGGTCGGCAGAACGTGCCCCCCGGGAAATGGAGCCTCTTCCGGGCTAACGCCGATGGCAGTGGCGAGAAACTGCTTGCCTCCTCACGCCTGGACAACTTTCCGCTGGAACTGGCCTGGTCGCCCGACGGCCGTCGCATCGCCTCGACGTTTGCCGACTTCAACGGAACCGCAGGCAATGGCATCAACATGTTTGACTTCGCCAGCGGGCAGACATCCACGTTCGTGAAGTTTTCCGACAAACTTATCTTTCCCATGGTGTGGGCTCCGGATGGCCGATCAATTTATGTCCTCTACGTCGCGAAGATCGGTACGACAAGAGCGCAGATTGGAACTTTCGGTTTTCCGGATGGCAAATTCCGTCCCATTACCAACGACAGTTTGGATTATGCCTCTCTTTCCATCTCCGCCGATGGAGCCAACATAGCCACCGCACCGCGGCAGTCGTTAGGAGAGATCGTAATTCTGCCCGGGAGCGGCACCGGCTCTGCAATCGCGGTTCCAGGCATTCCGGCAAAGCTCGATTTGCCCGGTTTCGAGTTCACTCCCGATGGGAAATTAATGGTCTCGGAAGGCACGCGGCTGATCACCATGCAGACCGACGGATCCAATACGGCGACACTCGTTGAGGACGCCTCAGCATTCATCAAAGACCCAACCTATTGCACGCAAGGAAACGCTCTGGCTTGGGCATGGTTCTTTCATGGAGGCGAAAATTCCCAGAGAGTGTGGCGCGCCAATGCAGACGGGTCCGAAGCAAGTCCTTTATTGCCTGCGGGCTTGGACACCATCTGGGGCTGCTCGCCCGATGGCAAATGGCTCTACTACTCTGATATCGCCTCCGTGCATCGGATCGCATTGAAGGGTGGTGCCGTCGAGACCGTGCCGGGGAGCGATATACCCGGCGTGCAAGCGAGCAGTGCTGCCCTATCCCCCGATGGTAGGACTTTCGCTATGTTTGTTCTTCAGGGGACCCAGGAATCGCACACCTTTTCCAATCGGATCTTGCTTCTGCCTTTAGATTCGGGCGCCAAGCCCTCTGTCCGCTCACTGTCCATTGACCCAAGCTTGAACGTTGTTTTTAACAATCTGGGTCCGCCTGCCAACGTTGGCTTTCATTACACGCCCGATGGCAAGGCACTGGCATTCGTGGTCGAACAGAAAGGTGTGGACAACCTCTGGGCTCAGCCGCTTGATGGATCGAAAGGGCGTCAGATTACGGGCTTCAAATCCGATCTTATTCGAGACTTCCGCTGGTCAGCGGATAGCAAGCACCTGGCTGTACTCCACTTCCACAGCACCGGCGATGTGATCTTGCTTCACGATACCAGCGCAACGCAGCAATGACAGATCGGTACCGCTAAGTCAGCTTTTGAGAATCGACTCGCAGCTACCCCCGGATGACGGGAGAACCGGAAGTAGTCCCCAAATTCTCCGGCTTTGCTCTTTGCCCCGTGCCTGAAGTCAAGAGCAAGCGAAATCAGATCCGCAGGAAATTCGCGATTAGCCTTTTCCCCTCACTCGTCAGCACGCTTTCAGGATGGAATTGCACGCCTTCGACCGGAAACTGCCGATGCCGCAGACCCATAATCACGCGTGAGCCACCATGCTCGTTGGCGTACGCGCTGATCTCCAGATCCTTGGGCAGGCCTTTCTCTTTCACGATCAGCGAGTGGTAGCGGGTAGCCGTCATGGGTGAAGGCAGGCCTTTGAAAATGGTCTTACCATCGTGTTGCACTTCGCTGGTTTTGCCGTGCATCAGTTTGGGAGCGCGGACGACCTCGCCGCCGAAGGCCGCGCCGATGGCCTGATGTCCCAGGCAGACTCCCAGGACCGGAACCTTGCCCGCAAAATGGCGGACAAGTTCAATGCTGATTCCGGCCTCCTGCGGCGTGCAGGGCCCCGGCGAGATCAGGATCCGCTCCGGGTGCATTGCCTCAACGCCGGCCACGGATATCTGGTCATTCCGGCGCACCACAACCTCGGCTCCCCACTCGCCCAGATATTGGACCAGGTTGTAGGTGAACGAATCGTAATTGTCGAGGACGAAGACCATGTTGGACTGCCCGATTATCAGCTTACCCCAAATCCTGAAACGCAAAGTCCGCTGAGGGTGCCTGAGCTAGGCTCGCAGACACCGTTCCCAAACTACAGTCTTGACACGGTGAACACAAAACGCCATGCTTACGGCTTTACCGGAGGACTCATGGCCGAGACCGAGCAGGACAACAAGCGGGCAACCCGGAGGTTCGCATTGCGGCTGCCTGTTTCGGTTAGTTACACGGAAGATGGCGTTCAGGAAAAGACCGCCCAGACTCGCGATGTAAGCGCTCGCGGCATCTGCTTCTTCGTGGACTCAGCGATCGCCGCTGGCTCAACCATTGAATTTACCCTCACTCTCCCGCCTGAAATCACATTGACGGAAAGCATTCGGGTACGGTGCAAAGGCAAAGTGGTACGTGTGGATGAAGGTGGCGCGGAGGGTAGAGTAGCAGTCGCCGCCGTGATCGACGAATACGAATTCCTTTCTGAACCGTGAAAAATGCCATTAGCTCTTGGCTCGAGGCTTTTAGCTAAGGGCCAAAAGCCAACGGCCAAAAGCTTTTCTGGTGACTTTCGTGCTTCCTCCAGCACTTCTATGTATTGCATGCCAGTGGTATCGTTGACCTTAAGCACTTATCCCTCGATGAAAGCCTTGCCACGCATTCGGAGCCAGTTGGTTTTGCTCGCGTTGTTGACGAGCATGCTGGCTGTCTCAGTCGCTGCGCAGTCCAGCCCACAGTTGCTGGCCAGCACGGACGCTCCCGTGGTTGTCCACAGCGTACGTGTGCTGCCCGGACCGGCGGGCCCGGTGGTAGAAATCCTGTCGAACCATCCCCTTGTCCCACCATTACCAGGCTGGACAATCCGCCGCGACTGGTTATTGATCTGCCCAACGCGGATTTGCCGAAAGCAGTGGTGTCTGAAAGCAACAAGCCGCTCGATTTCTCCAGTCCGGAGATCCGTCGAGTCCGCATCAACCAATATCAGAACAAGCCACCGGTCGCGCGTGTAGTCGTGGATCTGCTGAAGCCGGTGGGACGAACCTGGGACGCGGCAGGCAATCGCTTGATGGTTCGCCTTCACCCCGCCTACGAAGTGACGGCGAAGCCGCCCACGGTCCCCGCTTTTAGCCAAGGTATCCAGCCGGTCGCTGTTCCTCTAGGACCGGGATCTTCGGGCACGCTGGTTCTCGCGGGCAATCGTGCAGCCGCGGGATCTTCGGTGACGGCGGGCTCCGATACTTCCGTCTTGCGTCTTCAACGGGGAGGGGAAGTACTAGTCTGCCCGGGAACAACGGTGTCGGTCACGTCCGCGCAAAAGGGTGACGCCCTGATGCTGGGGATGAACACAGGAGCACTCGAAGCGCACTACAGTCTGGGCGCTTCGGCGGATTCGATTCTGACGCCGGATTTCCGCATTCTGCTGGCTGGCCCGGGTGAGTTCCATTACGCCGTCAGCGCCGATTCGCGGGGCAACACCTGCGTCCGCGCATTGCCCGGCAACACCGCTTCCGTGATCGTTGCGGAGTTGCTGGGAGAGGGGAACTATCAGGTCAAGCCCACCGAGCAGATTGTGTTTCGCTCGGGCCGCCTGAGTCTTGTGGATACCGCCGTGCCTGCCACTTGCGGTTGCCCACCGCCGTCGATTCCCCTGCTGCGCGCGTCCACGGAGACCGCACCGTCCGCAACCGAGGCTAAGCTGGCCCAAGCCGCAAACCCGGCGCCGCCGCAAGACGAACTCAAACGCGTGTCTCTAGCGACGTCGGCTTCGCAGGTGGGAAGCCCATCCTTGGCGCCGGTGTTGCCGCCCGAGACGGCTGCGCTGCCGCCATCCAAGCCGGATGACGTTCACATCCAGGTGGATGCGCCGTTCGTCTTTCGTGCGACCGACGCGCGTGCGGATCGGCCGCAAGCCCCGAAGCCTGCTCCCGTTCTCGAAGCCGAACTCCAGCAGATACCGGATTTGCCGCGCCCGGCGACATTCGAGACCGAGGTTCTGCCCCCGCCTCCGCCCCAGCCGCACCACGGAGTATTTGCCAAGATCAGGGGCTTCTTCGCGGCAATCTTCGGGTAAGAATCTACCGCCTCTTGATGGCAGCGGCCAGCGGTGCTACCCGCTCGCGCAACTCGTCGGCTAGTTCCGCGCCGCGTTCCATGGCTTCCTCGGCCGCTTCTTTCGCATCGTCTTTCCAGTCGTCCAGGGTTTCGCGCGCGTCCTGATATCTGCGCCCCAACTCCTTCCGCATTTGCTTACCTGATTTCGGCGCAAACAGAAGACCAATCAATGTACCCGCTCCTAGCCCGATCAGCAGGAAAGTGATTGCTGTCCCGGCAGTATTTCCTTCGGAAGATTCATATTTTCCCACCCGCATAAGAACTCCTCTCCATCATGAAAATTTGCATCTTGGATTTGCCAACCATCATTCTAGCTGCCCGGCGCAGCGTCTGGCCTGGATTCGTAACTTCTAACCTGCAGAGGATTTCCCATATTGGCTCAAGTCCTGTAAAATAAGCACTTTGAGCCTCGTGTCTGGCGGAAGATGTGGATCACCCGCGCCCGCTGGCTACCCGCAATTAAAGGAGATTCATTCAGTAATGTCTATTCCTGCCACCCAGCTTCGTCCCGGCATGATCATTAAACACAACAATGATCTGCACTCCGTCTTCAGCGTCGAGCACCGCACCCCGGGCAATCTGCGCGCCTTTATTCAGGCCAAACTGCGAAACCTGCGGACCGGCGCCATGTTCGAGCACCGCTTTCGCTCGCCCGATCCCATCGAAAAAATCACGGTGGATGAGCAGGAGATGGAGTTCCTGTACGCCGACGGTGACAGCTACTACTTCATGGACACTACGAATTTCGAGCAGACTCACCTGACCAGAGACATTCTGGGCGACGCGGTCGAGTACCTCATCCCAAACTTGCAGATCAAAGTGGAGTTCTTCGACGGCAAGGCGGTGGGAATTGAACTGCCGCAGACGGTCGAACTCACGGTCGTTGAGACCGAGCCTGGGCTCAAAAGCGCCACCGCATCCAGCGTGACCAAGGCCGCGAAGACCGAAACCGGCCTGGTCGTGCAGGTGCCGCCCTTCATCAACGAGGGCGAAAAGATTCGCGTGGATACCGCCGAAGGTGTGTATCTATCCCGCGCATAGGCAAACGACCCGGATGTGGTGGATCGTATTCACTGCTGTTGATCTGTATGTCGGCTTGATCGCACTGGATGCGATGCTACCTTCGCTTCCGGCTGACAAGCGCAGCCGTGCAATAGTGGCCAAGAAAGTGATTGTTTGGTTGCTTGTTTTTCATGGGATCGCTCTGCTGGCGCTGTTGATCAAGCGATGGAGCATCAAGGGTTGAGCAAGACGGAGTTCGCACCGGAACCATGACATCCGCCGAAAAAGCTGTTCTGGCTCGCCGCTTTCTGGTTCGCGGACGGGTGCAGGGTGTTGGTTTTCGCTGGTTTGTGGAACGCGAAGCGCACATTCTGGGCATTGCCGGATGGGTGCGCAACAATTCCGACAGCAGCGTGGAAGTGCTGGCCATGGGTACAAACGTACAACTGGCTGGGCTGCGATCGCGCCTGCGGGAAGGTCCGCGCGCCGCTCGGGTGGACGATGTAGCGGAATCCGAAGCCAAGCCTGTTTCCGGTCTGAACACTTTTCGCATCGAAGGAGCCTGGTAAATGCCGACCAAGGTAGCGCCCATCAAAACCAGCATCAACTGCGAGCCGCTGAAGAAGCTGATTCGTGAAGTCCCCGATTTCCCCAAGAAGGGGATTCTCTTTTACGACATCACGACCCTGCTGAAAGACAAGCTCGGGTTCGCGACTCTGATCGATGCTCTTTCCGAACACTCATCTGGCAAAGAAGGTCGACCTGGTTCTGGGGATGGAAGCCCGCGGATTCATCTTCGGCCCGGCGCTGGCCTACCGACTGAATGCGGGCTTCGTTCCGGTTCGCAAACCGGGCAAACTTCCCGCCGCCACTGCCAAATACGACTACGCTCTGGAATATGGCACGAACACCCTCGAGATTCACAAAGACGCCATCCAGAAAGGCCAGCGCGTAATCATCGTGGACGATCTATTGGCCACGGGTGGAACTGCAGAAGCCACAACAAAACTCGCCGCCTCATTGGGCGCGGAAGTCGTCGGCTTGGGATTTGTCGTGGAACTTGATTTTCTGAAGGGTCGCGAGAAGCTGCAACCGTATGACGTGTTTTCGCTGCTGCACTACGACAAAGGCTAAGGCCTCAAGCCTTTGGGGTTTCGCCGATTACGAGCAAAGAATCCTTCGGGATATAACTCTTCCGCCGAAACCAGTCTTCCATCGCGTCTTTCAATTCCGTAAGCGGGACGTGGGTACCGATCTCCATCATGCCGTCAGCCAGGGGCAGGGTGTCGTCAAAGACGCTGGCGTTGGTGAAATTGCGCATGGCGAAGCTGTCCAGCCACTTCAGGGGGCAAGGAATGCGGCGGCCGTTCTGCTCGTACTCAACGCGAATCTTGCGGGCGAACATGAATCTGATTTAACCACAGGGGCACACCTACGTGGAATTGCGTAGGCCCGGACGCCTCGTCCGGGCGAGCGAGCGTAGCGAGGGCACTCAGTGCGTCGGAGAAGCGGGCGTTGCTGGAACCGATGCGGTGGCTCGCCCATCCCGTATTCACCAGGTCTTTCAATTCCTTGCTGGGCTTGAAGAACGGAATCTTCTTGGCGGGAACTTCCACGCGATCGCCCGTCTTGGGATTGCGTCCCACGCGCGGCTTGCGCTGGCGGGTGCGGAAGCTGCCAAAGCCGCGAATCTCGATCTTGTCGCCCACGCGGAGCGAGCGCACGATGCTGTCAAAAATGGTTTCGACGATGACTTCACTGTCTTTGCGAGTCAATTCCGCCAGCCGGGAGACTTCGTCGATCAGATCCGCTTTTGTCATACGCCTCTTCGCTCCGTCGGTGTCGTAATGTGGCTTGCGCCTGAGTAGCGGGCTCCCGAGCCACATCGGGCCTGCATAACCTTCTCAAATTTCAGGGGTTGTGCGCAAGTGGCATTTTTAGGTTCGCGAGCTCAGGCTGCAAATCGAGCCGGTGAGTTTGGACGATCACGAATAGGACCTTGAAGGCAGTGCCTGAAGCCTGACGCCTGCCTTCTTACTTCCACAGATAATAGAACCCCATCTGATTCTCCAGCAGCTTCTCCCGGGTCGGCAATCCACTGGGAAACGTCACCAAACAGCAGGTCGAAGGCAGTGTTCTGCGGTCCTTGTCTGGATGCACCAGCACGGGTTCGCCCTTGATCTTGACGGCCTTGGCTGTATCGTCGACCGCCGCCTGAAAGTCGCGCAATCTGGTCGATCAAATGCATGGAGAGCGCCTCCTGCCCGGTCCAGACCCGGCCATCGGCGATGGCCTTAATGTCGTCGTCCTTGGCGTGGCGTCCCTCGGCCACCGCCTGCACGAACTGGCCGTACATGTTGTCGATCAGCGACTGCATGTAGGCCCGTTCCGCCGGGGTCATCTCGCGGGTGGGATCGCCGGTGTCTTTGAATTCGCCGACCTTCAGGACTTCCGGTTTCAGCTTGGCCCAGCGCAGCAGGTCGCCGTAGTTCACCCACTCGCGCAATCACGCCGATGGAGCCCACGACGCTGCCATTGTCGGCATAGATCTTGTTGGTTGCGGAAGCGATATAGTATGCGCCGCTGGCGCCCACGGTCTGATCGAAGTCACGATGCGCTTGTGTCTTCTCGTCGCGGATGCGCTTGACCTCGCGATAAATCTCTTCCGACGCCGCCACCCCGCCACCGGGCGAATTTACATGAATGATGATGGCTTTGATGGAATCGTCATCGCCGAACTTCTTGAGTTGCGCGACCACCGTCTTCGGATCGAGGATGACGCCTTCCAGTTCAACCACGCCGATCTTGTCGCCGAAGCTGTGTAGCGACGCTTGCTCCCCGCCTGCGTGCAGCGTCAGATACACCAGCGTAAACACGGCCAGCACGAAGAGGAAGAAAGCTCCTCCCCCAATCAGGATCCAGAGCCAGGTGCGGGAACGACCATTCTCAGCCATACAGTGAGGGTAGTTTAGCACCGCAGCGGAGGGGAGGTTCTGAGTTTCGGACTTCCGTCTTGACCTGCAGTCCGAAGCTACGTAATATTCCGCCTGCTTTTCCGCGGACTTTCAATGCGGCACAGTAATCTTGCGGAGGTGATACGTGGCCGGATTTTGCGGGAATTGTGGATCTCCAGTCGCAGCGGGTACAAGGTTCTGCTCAAAGTGCGGTGCCGCGATGCCCGGCCCATCGGTCGAGCCGGGCGCTCTACCGCCCACGCCTCCTGCATCGGCAAGCGTTGCCATCAGCCCCCAGCCTGCGGCCTCGCAAGGCAGCAATACCGTTGCGAGAGTCATCCTGATTGTGCTGGCCGTCATCACGTTCCTGATGCTGTTGGCCGCCGGAAGCTGTTTCTATGTAGCCTATCGGGTGAAAAAGAAGGCCCATGAATTCTCCCAGGAGATGGGCGCCGATACGGCTCCATACACCGGCAAGAAAGATCCCTGCTTGCTCTCCTCTTCCGATGTCAGCGCCATTCTTGGTGAACCGGTCGGACCGGGCGAGTCACGTGGCAGCATGGCGTGCGAGTACCGCTACGGTCGCGGCGGCAAGCGGAGTCTTGAAATCGATTTCACCTGGAAAGGTGGGGCCATGAGCATGAAGCTTGCTCACGGAGCCATGAAGCAGATCGCCGGTATGGAAACCTTCACGGCGGTAGCAGGTATCGGTGACGAGGCCTACATCGCGCCGGGGGGCTCCGGGTTCATGATGCGCAAAGGCGATGTCATGGTGAACATCGACCTGCGCGCCGGCGGCGTGAGTCTGGACGCCGCCGAGAAGATCGGGGCCAGGATTGCCAGTCGCCTGTGATTCGCTGCGGGTTTGTCGCTGGTTAGCCCCAAAGCGGTAAGAATGCGCCTAGGGCGCAGGAAAGATACCCGGCGTTGACGTTTTGAAAGGGGCACGCCTTCCTAGCCGTGCCGCAAGTACTTGGACTCGGTAACGGCGCGGCTTAAAGCCGCGCCCGTTCAAGACTCCGGTCGCCGGGTTCGGCGGTCTTCCGCGGGCAGGCCGTGGAAAAGAACGGAATGGATGCCCAAAATCCGAGGTTACGCTCCGATCACACGCAAGGCGCCACGCGCCACGCTCACCTCAATGGGCGTCCGGCACACATACTCTCCGTCCGCATAGACATCTTGCACTTTCTCCGTTTCCAGTTGCAGTCGCTCTGTCTGGAAATACCGCACCTGCGGGATTCCCAAGTGGCGTCCAAGAAAAACGGTGGGGAAGAGACAGAAAAGTTTGAGTCGACTCATCGCAGGGATGACGCAAACATCCAGAACTCCGTCGTCAAGCTGAGCCCGAGGCGCAATTTTCATCCCACCGCCATACGCGGGGGCATTGGCGAAAGCCACCACTACCGTCGATATCGTGCCTGAGGCGTCGTTGGATTGCCCGGTGCGACGCCAGGAGATCTTCGTCGGAGCAGGCGTGAATCTCAGAAGCGCGGGCAGAAAACTCAGAACGTACCCGCCGTGCCCCCGAAGCCAGCGCGGGAGCCGGTTCGCCCGCCGTGCGATTTCGCCGTCCAGACCCACGCCCCCGACACAGCAAAAATAGTGTGGCGCGGATCTGCGTTGGGCAGATTCGAATGGGGCCTCGCCCGCGCTCACTGAGGTAACGACGCCAAGATCGATGGTTTGCACATTATTATCGCCGGAAGCAAACTTGCGCCACGCCGCCAGTGAATCATGAAGGCTGCGCAGCTTAAGCGCTCTCGCAAAATCGTTTCCGCTGCCGCAGGGCACGACCAGGACGGGAAGCTTGAGGTCGACCAATTGCGCCAAGTGCCGGTGCACCGTCCCATCCCCGCCGAGGATGAGAACAGCGTCCGCGTGGTTCGAGTTATCAGGGAATCCAGCCAGCCATTCCACTTCGGCAGTTTTCTGAAACGGCTCCAGGTCTTTCGCCGAACAGCCAGGCCCGAAGATGACGGCAGCGCGCACGTTCGCGGCAGATTATCAGAAGTGCAAGCGGAAAGCACCGCGGCTCTCAAGCGCCAGGCGCCGATCGGAAAATGTGCATCGTCCCCTACGCTCCCGCGTCTAAATAGCGATTCCGCTTTTCCGGGGAGAGAAATGCCAGCAAACGAAAATGGACTCATGCACGTTGCCAGCCCGCGTTCCGTTCCAGAAACTCTGAAAAAACTTCAGGCAACCATCGAGACCCGAGGCCTGAAACTTTTCACCGTGGTGGACCACAGCGGCGAAGCCGAAAAAGCCGGCCTGAAGATGAGACCAACTCAGCTGCTGATCTTCGGCAGCCCTAAAGCGGGGACGCCCGTGATGAACGCAGCATCCACCTCAGCCATTGACCTGCCCCTGAAAGCGTTGGTCTGGGAAGATGCCGACGGGAAGGTATGGGTCTCCTACAACAGCCCGGACTATCTCCAGCAGCGCCACGGCATTCCCGCCGATCTCGTGAAAAATATCGCGGGAGTTGGTGCGCTGGTCGAGAAAGCGGTAGAGTAGTCGGTCGCGGCCAATCGCGATTCGCCATGGCAAATGATTTGAAGCTAGTTGATCTGGAGAAAGAAGCCGCTGGCCGCGCCAGCCTGCGCTTCGTGCGCGACGGCAATATAGTCGGTCTGGGAACCGGCTCAACGGCAGCCTATGCCGTCAGGTTCTTAGGAGAGCAAGTCCGGGCGGGATTGAAGATTCGCGGCATCCCAACTTCCATACACACCAAAGAGCTGGCTGCGAGTCTCGGAATTCCCCTGACCACGCTCGATGAATTCCAGCAAATCGACGTGACCATCGACGGCGCCGATGAATTCGATCCGCAACTGAATCTGATCAAGGGCGGCGGCGGGGCGCTTCTCCGCGAAAAGATCATTGCTTCGGCATCGCGGCAACTGGTCATCATCGCCGATGCGAGCAAGCAGGTTGCTGTTCTCGGGAAGTTTCCACTCCCCGTTGAAGTGATCGGCTTCGCCCAGCCATTGGTTGCCAAGAGAATCGCGGCCCTTGGAGCCAGCGTGAAAATGCGTCACGACAAAAACGGAAATCCTTTTACTACTGACGAGGGCCACCGCATCCTGGATTGCAGCTTCGGACAAATCCCCGATCCCCCGGCTCTCGCGCGCGAGCTGAAAGCCATGCCCGGCGTGGTCGAGCACGGTCTGTTTATTGGCATGGCCACCGTGGTGCTCATGGCGAAAGGCGAGAAAGTCACAGAAATTCGCCGCAACCAGCAGGATGCCCAGTTCAAAATTCACGCTGAATAAGAATTTTGCTACGCGACAATTTCCCGCAACGCGGCCAACAAGGCACCCACTTCTTCCGCGGTGTTGTAGTGGGCCAGCCCGATGCGCAAGAATCCGCCGTCTTTTTCAACATCGAGCCGCTCGGTGAGGTTCAACGCATAATAATTCCCGTCCCAGGTAAAGAACCCTCGCTCGCCGAGTCGAGTGGCAAGCTGCAGCGGTGTGTGTCCCGTGACTCGCACAGCGATGGTTGGACAGCGATGATCAAAGCGCGTTGGATCAGCAATGCCATAAAGCTTCAGCCCAGGAATGGCGAGCAGCCCCCTAATCAGAGTCTCCATCAAGCTGTGCTCATGTTTTTGAATCGTGTCGTAAGCCGCGAGCAGAGCCGCGCGCCGCGTGGACGCTGACGGATTTACCCGCCGTCCAAGATCAGCGAGGTACTCGACGCAGGCCGTGATGCCCGCAATGCACTCATGATTGAGCGTTCCCCACTCCCAACGGTTCGGAATCGCATTGGTATTGGCGCGAACTCTGTAGGGCTCAAGCCGCTTCAGGTGCTCTCGCTTGCCATACAACACGCCCATGTGGGGCCCAAAAAACTTGTAAGTCGAGCAGACCAGGAAATCGCAATCGAGCGCGCGGACATCGACAGGCCCGTGCGGAGCGTAATGGACTGCGTCGATGTAAGCCATCGCGCCACACTGATGGGCGAGACGGACGATCTCGGCCACGTCATTGATCGTCCCCACCGCGTTCGAAGCATACCCAACCGCAACCAGTTTTGTGTGGTCGTTGATCTTGCGCGCCAGATCGTCCATGTCGAGGGTGCAATCCTCTTCATGGATCGCTGCCATGCGAATGGTCACGCCACGCTCTTCGAGCGCACGCCAGGGGGAAACGTTGGCATCATGATCAAGATGCGTGAGCACGATTTCATCTCCTGGACCAAGTTCGCGTCCAATCGAGCGACTGATGGCGAAAGTCAACGATGTCATGTTGGGCCCGAAAACGATCTCATCTGGATCGCAGCCCATGAAATCCGCCATGGCGGAACGTGCGCCCGCGATCATCGCGTCGGTATGGCGACTGGTCGCGTAGGCGCCGCATGTGTTGGCATTGTCGCGCTTCAAGTAATTCGAGATGGCATCGATTACCCGCTGCGGGACTTGAGTTCCTCCGGGACCGTCGAGGAAAGTCGCGGGATGGCCGTTCGCGGTTTGCGAGAGAGAAGGAAACTGCGATCGAACCCAATCAAGATCCAGAGCACCCACCGCCGATTTTTCAGTTGTCAACATAAAGGAATTCTCTGTAGAGACGTAGCTCGCTACGTCTCGGTCACCGCGTCAATGAAATCAGCCAGCAGCCCGTACGCAGTAGCTTCCAATCCCGGATTGTTCTCTGTGATCACGAGCCCAGGAAAGATGTCAGTCTCAAAATACACGATGGAAGACGTTCCCGCGACCCAGGCCATCGGATCACTCAACGGCACCTGCTCCGGACGGACGCTCGCCGTTACGCCTTGATCGGTACGCTTCGCGCGGCAGACGAGCTTGTATGGCCTTCCGTCAGCGCGCGCGGCGCGCACGGCTTCTCCGCTAAGTTTGCCAATACCCTCTCGTTGAATCGCATCGAACCCTATCGGCACGCCCATCAGCACCCGAACCAAGGCAGCAACTTTTACCGTTGCGTCCCAACCTTCGATGTCATTGCTGGGATCGGTTTCGGCGACCCCGATCTCCTGAGCCTTAGCAAGCGCTTCCTCGAAGCTGAGGCCCTCTTCCATGCCACTAAGAATGACATTGGTGGTCGAGTTCAGGATGCCGCGAAATCCATGCAGATGAACGACGGGAAGATTGTCACGGAACAAAGCGAAGATGGGCACGCCGTCCATCACGGTAGCTTCGAATAGAAACCTTCGTCCCTTGGCAACGGCAAGAGAGCGCAATTCCTCGTAAGCGTGCACGATGGGGCCCTTGTTGGCGGTGATGGCATGCGCCCCCATTTCGAGCGCGGCGCGAATGTGATTAATCGCGGGTTGTCCGTCGCGCGGGCTAAGCGATGTGGCTTCGAACAACACATCTGCCTTCGCCATACCCAACCACTCGCGAACATCGTGTGGCGCGGGCGCCCCTGCCCGTGATTGTGGCGAGAAGCTCAGCAGCGCCTCGACATCCAGTCCGTTGGCATCCGCAATCCAGCCCAGTCTTCGCGTTGCAATTCCCGTGATCCGCCATGCAACCCCTTGCTCGCGCAGTTCTCCGTCCTTCTTCTGGAGAAGGCGAAGCAACGCCCGGTTGACGTTGCCAAAGCCGAGCAGACAGAGATTGTAAGTGCGAATGAGCGATCTCCTGGAACGGCTTCGGGCGCAGGATGCGTTCAGAACAGCCGGCGAGACGCCGGCCCCACCATCTTCAGCCCATCGTCGTTGTGTGTTCGGGTTGAATCTTGTAGATCACGCGCACTTCCGATGCCTGGCGATAGGGGTACTTGTCGACGCCCAGATACTTCTTGGCCATCTTGTCGATATGCGCGTCGGCCCCCTGCTCGGTGATCTCCACCACGCAGCCGCGGACTTCCATGTGACGATAGGGATTGTCGGGATCGATGATCGCGATTGACACCCGCGGATCGCGACGAACATTGCGGTCTTTTTGGCGGCCCTTGGCGGAGTTGAAAACCACGTAATCGCCTTCCAAATCGCACCACACCGGGGTCACTTGTGGCCGGCCATCGGGCATGATCGTGGCCAGACTTCCAAAGGCACGCTTGCTGAACAGA
This sequence comes from uncultured Acidobacteriota bacterium, assembly GCA_963788605.1. Lineage (GTDB taxonomy): Bacteria > Acidobacteriota > Terriglobia > Terriglobales > Acidobacteriaceae > JABDBE01. The sequence continues at coordinate 146,819 of CAWBHD010000006.1, forward strand.
TCACGATATTTCTCCGGAATAACTCCAGACATGACATCCTCCTTGCAACAAGAGCAGAGTTCGACAGAATTATAGACGGCGCCAAGGTTTTCGTGTTGCAGCTTGGGGGCTTCGCAGTTTGAACCCACAGCATTTACAATTTACCGCTAAGACATCCAGCCAATTCTATTGAGGGACCGAGAAATGCAGAACCAAGTCGGGGGTAAGCGGCGAGCATCGGGCTATTTCATTGTCCTCCTTCTGCTGCTCGTCTGTGCGGGTGACCGCACTGCTGCTCAGGGGCCGTCGGGCAAAGTCATTCCCACCATCGTATTCATGACTGATTTCGGCACCGTGGATGATTCGGTTGCGATCTGCCGGGGCGTGATGTACTCGATTGCCCCGGGAGTGCGCATCGTGGACCTCACCCACCAGGTCACACCGTTCTCTATTCTGGACGGCGCTCGTTTCCTTTATGGTGCGAGCCCGTATTATCCCCCGGGAACGGTATTTGTCGTGGTGGTGGATCCGGGAGTGGGAAGCACGCGGAAGGCAGTTGTGGTGAAGTCGAAACGCGGGCAGTATTTTGTGCTGCCCGACAATGGATTGATGACGCTGGTGCAGGATCGCGACGGAATCGAAGACGTGCGCGAGATCACCAATCACGACTGGATGATTGGAGCCGCGCTGTCGTCGACGTTCCATGGCCGCGATATATTTTCACCGGTCGGTGGACATCTGGCGCGCGGCGAGGACTGGACCGGCGTGGGACCCAAACTGGATGTGACCAAATTGGTGCGCCTGGACATTGCGGCTGCGAAACTGGATGAACGCGGGCTGAGCGGAGAAGTGATCGCGACCGACGGGCCGTATGGCAATCTTGTCACTAACATCAGTGGAGAGGATTTCCTCAAGCTCGGCTATCCGCGGGGCCAGACGGCTCACATCACCATCGGGAAGAGCGAGATGGATATTCCCTTCGTGCGCACGTTCAGCGACGTCCCCACGAACAAGCCGCTGTTGTACATCGATTCTCGCGGACATCTTGGCCTGGCCGTGAATCAAGCCAGCTTCGCGGCCACTTACGGCGTAAAACCGCCGGTTGCAATCTTTATTGCGCGGGCGAGCAAGTAGCAGAGATATTTCAAGAGCAGGACGCCTGGATTCGGTTCACAAAGGTTTCGAGGAGAAGACACAGATGAGCAGCCAGCCACCAATCGCAAGTGCTATGTATCGCGGGCTTCAAAGCTTGATTCTCACGACTCTGGTGTTGTGGCTGCCTTGTTTTTTGTCGGCGCAAAGCTTCCGCGGCTCGATTCGGGGGAAGGTGGTGGACCCGAGCGGCGGCATGATTGCAGGAGCGAAGATCACGGCCAAGAACAGCGCCACCGGTCAGGTGCGCGAGGCTGCGACCGGGAATGACGGCGCCTATGTGCTGGCCGAACTCGCAGCCGGGGGATATGTGGTAGTGGCGGAATCGGCTGGGTTTTCGCCGGTCGCGCAGAATGTAATCGTCAATGTTGGCTCGGATACGACCGCAGATTTTGACCTGACCAAAGTGGAAAAGCGGGTGGAGCAACTGACCGTAGCCGCCACTGCCCCTTTGGTCGACGATACCCGGGATGTGCTGGGAGAAGTCGTCGATCAGAAATTGGTCACCGACTTGCCATTGAATGGCCGCGACTTCGGCAAGTTGGTCGCACTGGTGCCAGGCGCGACCGTGGAACCGTCTGGTGTTGCCGCTATCCAGAGCGGGTTTGGGCAGTTCTCAATCAATGGCAGCCGTGATCGCTCCAACAACTACACGCTCGACGGCACCGACAACAACGATCCGTTCTTCAACAATTCAGCTTTCAACCAGGCTGGAATTGGCGGCGCTCCCGCCTCTCTTCTGCCGATTGACGCGATTCAGGAATTCAACCTTCAATCACAATTCGCCGCCGAGTACGGCCGCAACAGCGGTTCGGTTGTCAACATCATCACCAGGTCTGGCACAAACCAATTCCACGGGTCGGCGTTCGAATTCTTGCGCAACGATGCCATGGATGCGCGTAACTTTTTCAACCGGGAACCAGCCCCCAAGAGTGCGTTTCAGAATAATCAGTTTGGCGCATCGGTGGGTGGCCCGATCATCAAGGACAAGACATTTTTCTTCGGCGCATATGAAGGCCAGCGCGAACGCGTAACTTCGGATTTCGCTTTGCTCGTACCCACCCAAGCGCAAATCACCGAGGCGCAACAGTTGGTGGCAGAGAATGGCCTGGCACCGAGTCAAGCACTGACCAACATGCTCGGCCTTTTTCCAGCGAGCTCAAACGGTTCGGGAACGGTGGCCGGCAGCGTGCAGGACAAGAACGATCTGGACACCTTTATCGTGAAAGTAGACCAGCAGTTGGGCCGCTCAGAATCGATCACCGGGCGTTACGCCTTCGCCCGTAGCCAACAGGTGTTCCCGCTAGGCGGACTGGGATTCGGCGCGGGTTCGCGGCTTCCACAGTTTGCGCAGAGTTCGCCGACGCGTGTGCAACTCGTATCCGCCAGCCTGTTGTCGACGCTCAGCTCCAGCAAAATCAATGAAGTGCGCTTCGGATATAGCCGCTACCGCACTTCGTTCAGTTCGCTGGATGCTAACTACGATCCCGCCACGCTGGGGCCTGATTTCAACTTGAATACCGGCAAGCTCGGATTGCCGGAAATTGATTTTGGTGGTGTCTTTGAAAACCTGGGAGCGAGCGGGTTCAGCATCCCACGTGGGCGAACCAGCCAGAGCTTCCAGATTCTCGACAACTTCACCTGGCTGCGCGGACGGCACACCATCAAGTTCGGCGGCGAGTATCGCCGTGCATCCATTGACAGCTTCAACGACAACCTGGAGCGCGGTATTTTCTCTTTCAGCCCGGAAGACCCAACTGGTTTCACGGCTTGTGGAGTTGCGATTCCTAACCCAGGATGCAGCGATCCGGGCGCGTTAACGCTGGCCGGTTTTTATCTTGGGGACACCTTCCCATTGGCCGATGCGGGCAACACGCACCGTAATACCTTTAACAATGGGTTTAGCTTTTTTGCTCAGGACGACTTTCGTCTGCGCCCGACGTTCACCTTGAATTTGGGACTACGCTGGGAGTATTTCGGCCCGATCGGCGAGCAACACAATCTACTCTCGAATCTAGGGAAAGATGGCAACCTGGCGATGGTCGGCACCAACGGTTTGAATGGAGCCTACAGTCGAGATCTTAACAACTTCGGCCCACGCCTGGGTTTCGCGTGGAATGTGTTCCCCAAGACGGTGTTGCGCGGAGCGTACGGGATTTACTACGACTACATTCCCCAGGACTTGATGATTGCTAACTTCACCAACTCCGCCGGCCTTGCCACCAATCCCATCGGCCCGGATCCAGTACTCCCGCTGAACTACGATCAGACAGCTTTCAATGGCACCAATCCCGGCGGACCGATTCTGACCCCACAATCACCGCCGTTTCCGCCACTGGGCGCCGACATTTTCGTAACCCCTCGAAATCTGGTTACGCCCTACGCGCAGAACTGGAACTTCAACATCGAACAGGAATTAAGCAAAGGCGTTGGCCTGCAACTCGGATACGTAGGTAGCAAAGGCACAAAGTTGGTACGTTTGCGCGATGCCAACCAGGCCGACGTCAATGGCAATCGAACCAATTTTCCGCAATACGGCGCCGTGGACCAGTTCGCGACCATCAGCTCTTCCACATACAACGCCTTGCAAGCGACCCTGCGTACCCGGAACTGGCACGGTCTTTCCGGATTTACCGGATACACGTGGTCCAAGTCGCTCGATGATGCTTCCGACGGGATCGATTTCAATTTCTCCACCGTAGCTTTTCCTCAGGATTCGAACAACCTGCGCGCCGAACACGGGCCGTCTAACTTCGATACCCGGCAGCGCTTCACTGCCGCCTTCAGCTACGACCTGCCGCGGTTCTCAGGACCCAAACGGCTGATGGAGGGATGGCAACTCAATACCATCATCAGCGCCCAGAGCGGGCGACCCGTGCCGATTGTCAGCGCCAATGACACCAGCGGCGCCTCATTCGATCAGTTTCCCAGCCCCTCAAATTTTCACCAGCGGCCTAACGTAGTGCCAGGAGTGAACCCGATCAACTCCAATTGGGCGTCTGCTCCCGATTCGATCGGCTATCTCAACGGCAACGCCTTTGTGGATCCTCCGCTAGGAACCTTTGGCAACCTGGGACGCAACTCAATCTACGGGCCGCATTTCTGGAACGCGGACTTTGCCGTAACCAAGAACACTCAGCTCTACGAGCGCTTGAATCTGCAATTGCGCGCCGAGTTCTTCAACATCTTCAACCATCCGAACTTTGCTCTGCCGAATTTCTTCGTTGTGCCCGGCGCTTCGCAACAAGGGCTGATCACGCAAACACCGGATCAGGCCCAGACAAATCCGGGGCTTGGCGGCGGCGGCCCACGGGTAATTCAGCTGGGAGCAAAGTTGACGTTCTAGATATTCGGACATGTGTGGCGCGGGCGTCCCCGCCCGCGTCTGGCCGGCTATGTCCTCACGTCCGCCGCGATCTCGGGCAAGACCGCCTGCAGCAGCCCGACGAAGTCTCCCTTGACGCGCTCGCCGGTAGCAAGCACCTCCTCATGGTTGAGAACTCCATCGGATATCCCGGCGGCCATGTTGGTCACACAGGAAATAGCCAACACCTTTAATCCCATGTGGCGCGCCACGATTACCTCGGGAATCGTGGACATGCCCACCAGATCCGCGCCTATCGCACGCAGATAGCGGATCTCCGCGGGAGTCTCGTAGTTTGGCCCCAAAAGGGCGGCGTAAACACCCTGATGCACCGTAGTACCCAGGCGGCGCGCTGCCCGGAGCGCGATCTCGCGATAGTTTCTGGAGTATGCCTGGGTCATGTCGGGAAAGCGGGACCCGAAGCGATCGTCGTTGCTGCCGACCAGCGGATTGCTCCCTTGCAAATTGATGTGATCGGAAATCACCACCAGCGCACCCTGCTTGTATTCCAGATTGATGCCACCGGCGGCATTGGTGAGAATGACCGCGCGAATACCCATTCTTCCAAATACGCGGGTTGGAAACGTAACCTCGTTCGCAGAATATCCTTCATAGAGATGTACGCGGCCCTGCATGGCTGCGACGGCGACTTCGCCAACTTTGCCAATCACCATCTGGCCAGCGTGTCCGATCGCGGTGGAACGAGGAAATGAAGGAATACCGGAATACGGAATCCGCGTTGCCTGGGAAAACTCGTCGGCGAACCCGCCGAGACCTGAACCCAGCACCAGCCCGATCGTCGGGCGAAGCGGAGTCTGCGAAAGCAGGAATTGTGCCGCCGATTCGGCGCGGTAGAAGTCGTCCATAAAGAGTCTGCCCAACTGAGAACTGACAACTGGCAGCCGCTTCCAAAAAATCTCTCCCTACTCGACTGCTGGCACCGGCATTCTACCTTGACGCCGCGAAAACGGAAAACGGCGTAACCGCGGAGTAGGGTCTCAACGGCAGCGATCTGCATGATGAGAGGAGTCAGAAATGCCGCATCCAGAGCGGTTGTACCTCTGATTTTCACAAACGGGCCAGACTCGGCTGACCGCGATCGGATGTTTACCCAAGTGGGTTTCCTCAAGAATCGCGCCCCGGCGCACATCACCAAACCCGGGGACGCGAGGGACTGCACCAACTCTGCTGCACCCGCCTGTGAACCGCCTGCACTCGATTGAAAAACCAGAAGATACAATCCCCGTTTTCTTATTGACTCCTCAAATGGAAAGAGTAAAAACACACTCGTTCTTTGACAGCTTCTGAAGTTTTCCCGGTTGGTGCGGCGTCCGGGGCTCAAGCGAAGTCACCCTCTGCATTGCAAAATGATTGAGGGAGGGTTAGCAAGGGTCTATAGCAAAGCGCTGGTCGAGGCGAACAAGAAGATTTGTTGAAGGCAGGATAGAGTCCCGAGGCGTTGGGTTGGTTTATCCGGTTGGCGGTAAGCCCGGAGCCCGAGCAATGATCGCGAGTCGCCATCCGCAAGGATCGCAACTATGGCAGGTCGGCGAGGGTCTAAAGCGAGCTACTGGCCGAGACGAATGATCCCAACACCACCTCGGGACTCTTATTGCATTTCCGCAAGTGGCCAGTGGTTGTCTGGGCTGCAGCCCTCCCCAGGTTATTTGTGATTGGAAGTAGCGCAGCTACCACTGTCCACTGTTTTCACGGCCCCTGCAGCATTTGAAACCGTTCTTTCGGCACCAGCCTCGCCCGATAAATCGAGTTCGTCGCGGCCACTTCAGCCACGGCATCAATGTCCAACTCATACGAACCCTGCGGCAGGTTCTCTCCAAAAGGAAGCTCCAGGCTCGATGTCCCCTTCTTCAAGGCAATCCGCTGGTAGCCGATCGCGGTGGCGCGTCCAGTCTCATTCACTGCCATCATGATTGCGGTCAGGTCGAAATCCTGCTCGGTCTGGTTGGAAACGATGATCGACCCCTCCAACCGCCGTCCGTTGATCTTGGGGTAGCGGCCCCATTGCGCCATGAGCGGAGCCACGACCGTCAATGTCAGTTGCTGGTTGCGTTGCACCGCGGGCCGGCCACCATCAGTCAGGGTCACGGTGAACCGGAACTCTCCGGTTTCCGTCGGCACGCCGCTCAGAACTCCGTCTCTCCCCAGCACGATGCCCGCGGGTGCCGCCCCCTCCGTGATTTCCCAACGCAACGGAGTAATCCCACCTCGTGCTTCCAGATGAGCTTCGTAATGCTGCTTCAGATATCCCTTGGGTAAACTTGTGGTTTGAACGACCAGTGGTTCGCCCGTCGCGGCACCTTGCTGGGCCGTGGCCGTGCCGGCAATGACGAACAAACAACATAAGAGAAAGCGAGCCAGCAAACGCCATTCGGCAAACCGCTTCTTGGATCGGGCAGGCATAGCGCAAATTATAGCCCTCCCCCTCGACGCCATCGCGTCCCGCACGATAAGCTAGATAGTTTCCGAGAGGGGGCGGCGGGGCATGCGTGATGCGGTCGCACGGCTATGGCCGGAAATTCAGTGGATCGAGAAGCCAAAACTGCGGGAGCAGGTCACTCAAACGTGGGTCAAGGCGCTGGAGCGAAGCCCGCTTAAGCCCGATGATCTCAATAAAATTCCGTTCACGTTGCTGGTGCCCAACTGTCCCATTACGTTTATGGAGCACAAGCGCTGCGTGGTCCACATCGCGCGCCAGAGCGCCGAGTCCATGCACGAGTTCATGGGCCGGGCCCTGCCGATTCACATGGACACGGTGATCGCGGGCGCGATTCTGGCTGACGTCGGCAAACTGCTCGAGTACGAACTCGGACCTGATGGCAAGAGTCGTCAAAGTGAGCGTGGCGAGGCCTTGCGGCATCCTTTCACGGGCGTGGCGCTGGCCCTCGAGTGCGGCGTGCCCGACGAAGTCTGCCACATTATCGCGGCCCATGCCGCTGAGGGTGATCTGGTGAAACGCACCACCGAAGCCTACATCGTGCACCACGCCGACTTTATGGCGTTCTTGCCGTTCAAGAATCCCAAGAACGTGAAAGTGAAATGAGTCAACCGTAAGCAACAACGACACCCAAGGAGACACCTTGTCCGCCGCCAAAGAAGCTGTTGCCACCAAAGAAACGATTACCGCAAAAATGTCCCGTTGGGCCGCCGCCCTGGACTACAAGCATCTCTCGCAGGATGCCGTGTATCAGGCTAAGCGCTTCCTGCTTGATTCTGTCGGCTGCGCCCTCGGCGGCTACCAGCAGCACGACGTGAAGATCGCACTCGAAGTGCTCGACGAAATCGCGGGGAAAGGCCCGGCCACGGTGATCGGCACCGGCAAGCGCATTGATCCGGTCTCGGCATCGCTCGCGAATGGGCTCATGATCCGCTGCATGGATTACAACGACATTTACTGGAAGCAGGACCCATCGCATCCTTCCGATATTTTCCCGGCAGCGTTGGCACTCTGCGAGCGCAAGAAGAGCGACGGCAAAGAACTGATCGTCGGGCTCGTGCTTGGACATGAGTTTGAAATGCGCTTCTGCGAAGCCGCATTTCCTGGAGTCCGCGAACGCGGCTGGCACCACGCCACCTTGACCGCCTTCGTCTCGCCGTTTGTTGCCGGACGTGCTTTGCATCTTCCATGGGAGCAGATTCAACACGCGGTGGGCATCTCTGCCAGCCGTCACGCCACGCTCGGCGCCGTGACCGCCGGCAAGCTCACCATGATGAAGAACACGGTCGATCCAATGGCAACCCAGAGCGGAGTGCTCGCCGCCCTGATGGCGGAGAAGGGCTACACCGGACCCGAGCACGTGATCGACGGGAAAGAGGGATTGACGCACGTCTTTGGCCCCGAGTGGAAGCTGAACATCCTGACCGACGGGCTGGGCGATTCCTGGCGGATCACGCAATGTGGCATGAAGGCGTTTCCGACCGAGGCGCTGACCCACACTCCGATCTCAGCGGTCCTCGACATCGTGAAGTCGAATGACTTGAAGCCTGATCAAGTGACCAAGATCCAGATTCGCTCGCTGGCCCGCGCCGCGGACATCCTCTCCGATCCCAGCAAGTACGATCCCCGCAGCAAAGAGACCGCCGATCATTCGTTGCCATACGTGATCGCGGCAGCATTAGCGGAACGGCAGGTAACCCCGGTGCAGTTCACCATGGAAAAAATCTTGGATCCGACGATTCGTGCGCAACTGCAGAAAGTCGAAGTGGTCGCAGATCCCGAGATCGAGAAAGTTTTTCCAGCGCTGCAACGCGTCATCGTGAACATCACAACGACGGACGGGCGTACATTCACCAAGCAGCTCGACTATCCAAAAGGCGATCCGCGCAATCCGCTCACCGATCAGGACGTCGAAGAAAAATTCGCAGCCTTGGCGGAAGGCGTACTGTCGCCAAAGGCCCAGAAAAAACTGAAAGACGCTATCTGGAATCTGGAGAAGATCGGATCGGTAAGCAAACTGATGGCGCTGATGAAAGCAGACGTGCGGGCGAAGAAGCCGATCGCGCGTAAGCGGGTAGTCAAGAAGAAACATCGGTAGAACGTTGCTTGCAACGTCTTTCTTGGTTTGTGAACCGGAGCGTTCTGAAACATTGCTGTTTTCGACCGGGAGTAGCTCATGCCCCAGACCATCGTTGAAAAAATCGCGCAAGCCCACCTCGCCGAGGGTCCCAAGCGCCCGCTGCGCACCGGCGACTTCTTGTCCATTCGTCCGCATCACGTAATGACCCACGACAACACCTCGGCGGTGATGAGCAAGTTCAAAGGCATCGGCGCGAAGAAAGTCTACGACCCCAAGCAACTCGTATTCGCCCTCGACCACGACATCCAGAACAAAGACGAAGCCAACCAGAAAAAATACCGGGCTATCGAAGCCTTCGCCAAGGAACATGGCGTCGACTTCTACCCCGCGGGCTCTGGCATCGGCCACCAGATCATGGTGGAGCGCGGATACGTCGTCCCCGGATCATTCGTGGTCGCCTCCGATTCGCATTCCAATATGTATGGCGCGCTGGGAGCGATCGGCACGCCTATCGTTCGCACCGACGCCGCCGCCGTCTGGGCCACGGGAGAATTCTGGTGGCAGATTCCGCGCTCGGTCGAAGTCGTGCTGCAAGGCAAATTGCCGGCAGGCGCGACCGGCAAAGACGTGATCATCAGCCTGTGCGGCCTCTACAACCACGACGAGGTTTTGAACGCGGCCATCGAATTCAGCGGGCCGGGCGTTGCCAGCCTCTCCATGGACGCGCGCCTTTCCATCTCCAACATGACCACCGAATGGGGGCCGCTGGTCGGCTGGTTCCCGGTGGATGAAGTGACGATTAAATATCTGAAAAACATGTATCAGCGGCTGAAGGCAACGGGAGTCGAGCGATTCTCAGAGAAGGACATCGAGAACTGGACGCAGAATCCGCCACGCCCCGATCCCGAAGCCGCCTACGCAGCTCGCATCGTGCTTGATCTCGCTCAGGTCACGCCGCACGTGTCGGGTCCAGACACGGTGCAGACCATGTCGTCTGTCGCGGACATGGAAAAGAAAAAGGTCGCGATCCAGAAGGCCTATCTGGTCTCCTGCGTGAACTCGCGATTGGAAGACCTGGACGCTGCGGCCAAAGTTCTGAAAGGCAAGAAAGTCGCGCAAGGCGTCCAGTTCTATCTGGGAGCGGCCAGCAAGTGGGTGCAGGAAGAAGCCGAGAGACGCGGCATCTGGCAAACCCTGCTCGATGCCGGCGCAAATCCATTACCAGCCGGATGCGGCCCATGCATCGGCTTGGGCGTCGGACTGCTCGAGCCCGGCGAAGTCGGAATTTCCGCCACCAACCGCAACTTCAAAGGCCGCATGGGATCGCGCGATGCCAAGTGCTACCTGGCGAGTCCGGAGGTTGTCGCCGCATCTGCTGTAGCAGGCTACATTCGCGGACCGCACGAAATGACCGGTTCCGACCCGGTACGCAGCTTCACCGAATTTGCAGCCAGCACGGCCGCAGAGAAAGTAGACATCCTCCCCGGTTTTCCGGAACGAGTTCACGGCCGCCTCGTTTTCCTGCCCCAGGACAACGTGAACACGGACGCGATCTACGGAAAAGACTACACTTACCGCGACGACATGTCACCAAAGAATTGATGGCGAAAGTCGTAATGGAAAATTACGATCCGCAATTCGCATCGCGCACCCAGGCAGGCGATGTGGTCGTCAGCGGATTCAACTTCGGCACCGGATCAAGCCGCGAGCAGGCCGTAACCTGCCTCAAAGCGAAAGGCATCCCGCTGGTGATTGCGGCCAGTTTCTCGCAGACGTACTTGCGCAATGCGTACAACAACGGCTTCCTCTGCGTCGAGGTACCAGAACTGGTGAAGAAGCTACGGGAACAGTTCGCGAATCAAATCGCGACAAAAGAGAAGACAATAATTCCAGGCGATGAAATCGACATCGATTTCACTTCCGGCGTAATCCACTGGCGCGGAGAGAAGTTCGCCTTCCCGCCACTGGGAAGCGTTCCCCAGTCGCTGGTAATTGCCGAGGGAGTGGAAAATTTAGTAGCAAAGCGCCTGGGTCTGAATTAAGGTAGGCGGCTCTGTAACGTTGCTAGCAACGTTTTCGAGATGAAGCCATAAAGACCTCTGTGTCTCTGTGCCTCTGTGGTGAAAAAGTTTTAGGAGAATCGCATTCATGGCAAAACATACGGTAGTAACAATGCCGGGCGACGGAATCGGCAATCAGGTCCTTCCCGAAGCGTTGCGCGTGCTAAATGCAGTGGGCTTCGATGCCGACTACATCCCCGCCGATATCGGCTGGGAGTGTTGGCGAAACGAAGGCAACGCGCTCCCGCAGCGCACCATTGATCTGTTGACCAAACACAAGCTGGGCCTGTTCGGAGCCATCACTTCCAAGCCAAATAAAGAAGCCCAAGCCGAACTGAAGCCGGAGCTCCAAGGCAAGGGACTGGTCTACTACAGCCCGATCGTGACCATGCGCCAGAAATTCGGACTCGATATCTGCATGCGCCCCTGCATCGGCTTCACCGGCAATCCACTGAACTATATTCGCAAGCGGGTGGACGACGACTACGACGAACCGCAAATCGATACCACGGTATTTCGCCAGAACACCGAAGGCATGTACGCCGGAATCGAGTGGACTAATCCACCCGAGGTTGTGCGAGCCGCCCTCAACTCGCATCCCAAGTTCAAGGCATTCGCCAGCGTCCCCGGCCCGGACATCGCTGTCAGCGTCCGCATCATCACCCGGCCTGCGGCACGCCGCATTGTGACCGCTGCCTTCGAGTACGCCAAGAAGCGCGGCTTCAAGGGTGTGACTATCTGTGAGAAGCCGAATGTCGTCCGCGAGACCTCCGGCATGATGGAAGAAACCGCCAAGGAAGTGGCCAAGAATTATCCGGGCATTGCGCTCTGGTCCACTAACATCGACGCACAACTGATGTGGCTGAACAAGAATCCCGAGGACTACAACGTCATCGTGGCCTCGAATCTCTTCGGCGATATCCTGTCGGACGCCTTCGCCGGACTCGTCGGCGGCTTGGGCTTCGCGGCTTCCGGCAACATCGGAGATGAAGTTGCTGTGTTCGAGCCTACGCATGGGTCCGCGCCCAAGTACGCCGAACTGAATCCTCCGATCGTCAATCCGATCGCCATGATCCTGTCCGCCGCGATGATGCTCGAACACATCGGGGAGAACGAAAAGGCCAAGCGAGTGCGCAAGGCGATCTCCGCGGTGGTGAGAGAAGGCAAAGTGCGAACCTACGACATGATGAGAATTTCCGGCGGAGCGCAAGTCGATCGGCCAGGGTGCAGCCTCGACGTAAAGATGACCGACGCAATTTTGGCGAAGCTATAAGGTTCCTTTGTGAACCTTCGGGTCCGGAGCCTGCCCTGAGGGAGCCGAAGGGTGGTTAACGTCTTCGATGAGCATCGCCAACACACCAACGAGCACCGCCGAAGCCGGCCATCACGGCAAAGACGTGCGCTCTGACCTGCACGTGTCCGTCGAACCCCGCGACAGCGGCGGCCTCGAGATCACGCTCGAGTCCCGCGTCGGCCTCTACTACGGCAATTCTATCCTGAGCCAGACGCGCCAGGTCCTCGAATCGCTCGGTGTAAAGCACGCACGAATCTCGATCCACGATGAAGGCGCACTGCCGTTCGTCATCTCCGCGCGAATCGAGACCGCCGTAAAACGCGCCGGCCTGGGCAACGACCAGAAAGCTTTACCCGAGAAAATCCCGCTGCCGGAACCCTCAATGCGCGATCGGCTAAGAAGGTCGCGGCTCTATCTTCCAGGGTCGGAGCCCAAATACTTCATCAACGCCGGATTGCACGGTCCCGACGCCATCATTCTCGATCTGGAAGATTCCGTCCACCATGCTGAAAAAGATGCGGCGCGAATCCTGGTGCGCAACACGCTACGCGCCGTCGATTTCGGCGCCTGTGAACGCATGGTACGGATCAACCAACTGCCGCTGGGCTTGCAGGATCTGACGGACATCATTCCCGAGGCCCCGGATCTTGTACTGATTCCTAAAGTCGAAACGTCGGCGCAAGTAGCGGAAGTCGATCGCCTGATGCGCGAACTGAAAGTCAGCAATGGCATCGATCGCCCAATCTGGCTGATGCCCATTCTCGAGTCCGCTCTCGGAATCGAAAACGCATTCGCCATCGCGGCCGTAACTCCGAACATCGCTGCCCTGACCATTGGCCTGGAGGACTACACTGCCGACCTCGGCGTGGTGAAAACGCTGGAAGGCCGTGAGTCGCAATACGCGCGCGCCCGGTTGCTGAATGCCGCCAAAGCCTCGGGCATTCAGGCTATCGACTCGGTCTTCGGCGATGTTGGCGATCTGGACGGCCTGCGTCAATGGGGAGAAAATTCCCGCGCACTTGGATTCGAAGGTATGGGATGTGTTCATCCCTCGCAGATTCCAGTGATTCATGAAGCCTTCGCGCCGTCGCAAGTGGAAATCGAAAAGGCACTCAAAATCGTTGCTGCGTTTGAAGAAGCCCAGCAGCGCGGACTCGGCGTAGTGAGTCTTGGCTCAAAGATGATCGATCCACCGGTAGTCGAACGCGCCCGAAAACTGGTAGCCCGGGCAAAAGCGATGGGCAAAGCCTAAATGACGGAACGCATTGAACTCGCCCAGAATGCCGCCGGACGCAGCGTCCCGGCCATGGTAAACGGCAAACCGCAGATTCCATTTCTGGGCGTGGGGCAATATCAACCGCGCGGCCGCAAAACTGCGCCACCCATTTCTTCCAGCAAAGACTATCCCGAAAACGGCGACAAGCGCGTAGCCAATCTCGAAACCGCGCTGCGCAATTGCGGGTTGCGCAACGGCATGGTGATCTCAAACCACCATCACTTGCGCGATGGTGATCGCGTGGCGCTCATGGCGCTTGAAGCGGCTGCCAAAATCGGCGTCAAGGATCTGATGTGGTTCCCGAGCGCGTCTTTCCCGTCGCAGAAAGGCGCAATCGAACTCATGCAGTCCGGCGTGATCCATCACATCGAAGGCAGCATGAACGGCCCGCTGGGCGATTACTGTACTCAGGGCAAAATGCGCGGCATGGGCGTGTTGCGTTCCCATGGCGGACGCTGGCAATCCATTCAAGATGGCGAAGTGCACATCGATATCGCGGTGATTGCCGCGCCGACCGCCGATGCTTTTGGCAACGCCGATGGCTCGCATGGAAAATCAGCGTGCGGATCGCTGGGCTTTGCACTCGCCGATTCAACCTACGCCGACCGCGTCATCGTCGTCACCGATAATCTCGTCCCGTTCCCCTGCATTCCCTGGCAGATTCAGGGCAACAACGTGGACTACGTGGTCGAAGTCGACTCCATCGGCGATCCCGCGAAGATCGTCTCGGGCACGACCCAGATCACGCGTTCGCCCGACCGCCTGCGCATCGCGGAATTCGTCGCTCGCTTTCTGCGCGAGACCGGAATCATGCGCAACGGGTTCTCCTTCCAAGCCGGAGCGGGAGGAATCGCGCTGGCCTTCGTGGACTACCTGCGGCGCATGATGAAAGAAGATGGCGTGAAAGCCCGCTTTGTCCGCGGCGGATCAACCAAGTTTCTGGTCGAACTGTTGCAAGAAGGTTTGACCGACTACATTCTCGACGGCCAGACGTTCGACCTCGACGGAGTGAAGTCCATCGGCAGCGATCCCCGCCACGTGGCCACGTCGCCTTTCACCTCCTACAACTATCATGGCAAGGGAAATTTCGCGTCCCTGGTGGACGCGGTCGTTCTCGGCGCGACCGAAGTGGATGTCAACTTCAACGCGAATGTCGTTACCCACTCCGACGGACGCCTGCTGCACGGAATTGGTGGCTGGCAAAACTGTCTGGCCGCCGGATGCACCATTCTTGCCGTGCCGTCATTCCGCGACCGCATTCCCGTGATCATTGACGAAGTCACCACGCTTACCGGCCCCGGCGAACTGATCGACGTCGTAGTCACCGAGCGCGGCATCGCCATCAATCCCCGCCGCCAGGATTTGCTCGACGCGGTCAAAGGTTCGAGCCTGCCCATCCGTCCCATTCAGGACATCAAAGCCGAAATCGAGCGCATCTGCGGCGGCAAACCCGCAAAGCCGAAGCTGGGAGATCGTCCCGTCGCCGTGGTGAAATGGGTCGATGGCACCGTGCTCGACACCATCTGGCAATTAAGTTGACTGCGAATTTTTGCTTCGGGCGGATAAGTTCCTGACTACGATCCCCAAGCACATCGACACTTTTACGATTGAGTTTGGTCTGCGCAACCCCGGATAACTTACGGATTGTCAGTAGCTTGGCAGTAGTTCCTCTGCCTTGCGGCGAATTTTTTCCGCTTTCAGAACTCAACCACCCCCCAGGCTCGGAAAAAAGTGAAATAGCTCGGACCGCATGAGGTAATTTCCCGGCGCTTTGCGCATGTAAGATTAGGGGCCAGTGCGGCCCGATTTCGTCCGGAGGGAAATCCATGAAATATCCAAAGCTCGCAGCCCCAACTATGCTGATTTTCGCCATTGCTTTCGCATGTCTTGCCCCTACTGCGAACGCGCAACAACGTCCTGCCGCCCCTCCTATTAACCTGGTGGCGGGGGTTGGCGGCCCGGTCTCCAGTTCCAACCAGTGGGAAAACTATTCCGCGCTCAACCTCGTTGCCGGAGCCTTTATTTTCCCCGCCGTAGCTCAGATCAAAACCTCGGCCTTCTACATTGGCTTTACTGCGGGAACCGAGGCCGACATCGGCAGCATGGTCCTTTACACGACCAAGCGCGGAAACTCCAAAATTACGGCGGCTACCCCGATCAAGTTAAAAGGCGTCGCCAACCCGATCATCTCGCTGACGAACAAGAAGGTCTGCCCTACGCAGCCCTTGAGCACCAGCAATCCGTGCGTCATTCGCCTCGATCCGGTGCAGTTGACGCTATCCACGCTGTCGGACTATTACTTCGTGGTTTATTTCGCCAGTAACACCAACAATGAAACCGTTGGCGCCGCCAATGCGCAATATCCGATCACCAGCCTTACAGGCTGGTACTTGAATGGCGACCAAACCCAACTGAAGGCGGGCGACTCCATACCGTCCGGCTACAGTGGAAGCCATCCATACTTCTTGTTGTACGTCATGAGCAACTAGGGAGCAGCGAGGCGCAGGCGCTCCTCATGCGTGATGCCCGGAAAGGCAGGGCTGGCGCCCAGTGACGCGAAGCCGGTGCAGGACGGAGCGAAAAAAGCGCGCTGCGGTACCCCGCAGCGCGCGATTCACTAGATGCGATTGACCAGATAAAGATCAGAAGCTGATCTTGGTGATGCTGCCGTTGTTGCCGACAAACCATCCGGCTTTCGGATTCGCAAAGGCGACTGCCCAGAAGCCGCTTACTTTGTGGATTCTGAACCAGGTGCGCCCTTCGTCAGGACTCCAGGCTGCCGGCCCTGAAGTAAAGTTTGGCTGGGTCTCGGCGGTGATCACAACTGTGCGATCTCCGTGGCCGTCTCCTTGCTTCGCGTCGCCACGGCCGTTCCCGTGCACATAGCTCAGGCAGAAAATGGCGCCCTTGACTGGGGGTTTGTTGGTCAGCGTCCAGGTTTGGCCACCGTCGCGCGAGGTGGCCGCATCCGCGCTATCGTTTGAAGCCAGGTCGCCGCCCGCCACCATGCCATGCTGGGGGTTGCGGAAGGCTACTGAGATCGCGCCCGCGCTGGCCGAACTGACCAGCGGTGTGTCATACGCGTTCCAGGTGTCGCCGCCATCTCGGGTGGCCAGTATCCTCGCAGTATCGGCGCCGCCGGTGGCAATCCAGGCGTTCCTTTTACCCTCGGTTGCGACGCAAGTTCCACTCGCCGCAAACGAGGCCTCACCGGGGAGTGCCGGCGGCATGTTCCCGCTGATGTCCAGCCAGTTCGTTCCATCGGTCGTACGAATATCGGGAAAAACCCCGTTTACCGAGTCGCTGTGCGCGATGCCCCGGTTCGGAGTCCAGAAGGCGAAACAATCGTAGAACGCGCCGGTTGTCTGGTTCTGGAACTCCATCGTCCAGTTGGCGCCGCCGTCGATAGTCTTGTAGATGCGAAAATCCGTAGTGTTGTTTCCAACCGAACTCAAATATGCGACCTTGTCGCTTACACCCTGCACATCGCGGAATTCCAGCGTTTCCGCTCCCGGCACCACACCGGCTTTCCAGTTCTTTCCGCCGTCGGTGGTGGTGACAAACGTACCGCCGGTTCCGGCTGCCCAGACTACACGGGAATTCACCGGGCTAACCGCAATGAGCAACTGCGTAGTGCCGCTGTTTTGTGGAGTGAGTTTGGGTTGGTGGCCTCGGTGCTCTTGAGCAAAGCCGAGAGTCGCGGAGGTCGCAATCAGGAGAACAGCCAGCGAACGTTTCATCATGGGAAGCCTCTCTGGACAAGGGTTTCGTGGCGCCGAGCAAGTATAGGAGCCGAGCAAAGGGGTGTCAAACGGGCAATGGATTAGCACTCATTGACCGCGGGTGAAGCTGAGCTTCAGGGCAAAATGGGCGAAGAGACGGCGCAAGCTTGTGCTATGGCCTGGTTTCGCCAATTGTGGCGATTGCGGTAACATCGATCCCGGCTTGCACGAGATGAATCCTCTTAAACAAACTGCCACTACTGAAATTCTTTTTGTGTCCGGAACGCTGCGGGTCACTGTTCAACCCTCCCCGCATTGGCTGGCTTTACTGTTTCAAGCCGGAGCAATTGTGGCTTTCGCGGTTTTGTCACTCCGGTCATGGGAAAAGACGCCGTTAATTGGGCGCATCTTGGTTGGTGGAGGTGTAATCGCCGCCATAGCGGGGTGGTTTCAACAATTGTTCGGCTTTTCAGAGGTGATTGAGCTTGACCCCAGACATCTCCGGATTCGCACAGAAATTCTTGGTTGGGAGCGGACAAGAGAATACGCAATCGAACAGTGCAGTGACCTCGAACTTCAAGACCGAACCGGCAATCCCCATGGACTCCAATGCAGGCGTGGTTGGAGGACTATAGAGTTTGGGGATTATCTTTCGCAAGAACAAGCGACTGAGGTTCTTTCCGCCCTACAGGATTCCCTGCCGGAGATTGCACCAAAGCTACTTCCTTCTGTGGACATTTCTAAGCACTTCACTAACCTAGGCTTGAGCTGAAAATTCCGTAACCATTGCAAAATCGCGATAACGCTCATTGAGGGGTTTTGAGCGCTATGGCCTGATTTCGTCACTTGGCTTCGCTTGGCCGAGGTTTGAGGGTAAGATGTTGACGCAAACATGGGGCATTCTTAGATTCTGAATGCCCTTCCCGGCTGTCCTATCGACCCAAAGGAGCGGCGTATGAAGTGCATCAGGAGTATGGGGAGACTAGGTAGGTTTCTGTTGGTTCTCATCGTACTAGCTCTTTGCTTGTCGTCCGACGGGTGGACAGCCAGCAAGTACAAAACGCTGCACGTTTTCATGAACGACAACGGCGGAAGGTTGCCCACGGCTGGTCTGGTCTTCGATCAGACGGGAAATCTGTACGGTACGACGCGCTTTGCCGAATACGGCAATCCAGGCGCAGTTTTTGCGTTGGAACCCAACTCGAAGGGAGGTTGGTCCGAGAGCCTGCTTTACGTGTTCGATGGCAATAGCGGCAGTCTTCCCGATGCCGGCCTGATCGTCGACCAGGCGGGAGACCTTACGGCACGACCGAGCTCGGCGGCAGCGCTAGCAACGCGGGCGCGGTCTTCAAGCTGACGCTGAACCTAGACGGAAGCTGGACGGAGAATACCCTTTACAGCTTTTGCGCCCTCACGAATTGCAGCGATGGAGCCTACCCTAAAGCTGGCCTGATCTTAGACAAGGCAGGAAACCTCTATGGCACTACGTCCCAGGGAGGTGGTTCCGGCAATGCCTGCGGCGGTTACGGCAGTTGCGGTACTGTTTTCAAACTGACGCCGAAGAAGGACGGGGGTTGGGCGGAAAGCGTTTTGTATAGGTTCTGCTCCTTCACGAATTGCACCGACGGCCTGTATCCTCTTTCCGGGCTGATCTTCGATAAGGCTGGAAACCTCTACGGAACCACGTCCGAGGGGGGCGCCGAAGGCGGGGGGACGGTCTTCAAGCTGACACCGAAAGCTGGCGGAGGCTGGAAGGAGAAGGTGTTGTACAGTTTCTGTCCCCAGTTTAGCTGCGATGACGGTTTGACTCCGGTTGCAGGTTTGATTCTGGACACGTCCGGAAGCCTTTACGGTACGACGGAGTACGGTGGCGACACGAATTGCAACCCACCGTCCGGCTGCGGAACGGTTTTCAAGCTGACGCCGAGTCGCAATGGAAACTGGGTCGAAAGCGTGCTCCATAGCTTCGGCGGTAGCGACGGAGCGTATCCCATTGCCAGCCTGATTTTCGACACGACAGACAATCTCTACGGCACGACTCTTAACGGCGGCGATCTTAATCTGTGCGGGAATACCGGCTGTGGCGTCGTATTCAAGCTTACCCACGCCAAGACGAAATGGAAGGAGACCATACTGCACACCTTCTTCGACAATCCAGGGGCATACCCCTATGGTGGTGTGATCTTCGACTCCTCTGGAAATCTCTATGGCACAACTACGGATGGGGTTCGAGCCTACGGTTCGGTGTTTATGATCGCGCCTTAGTTCGGGCAGCTCAGACCAGAGACTGTTGCAAAATCGCCATTACACTCACCGACCATCTCGAAGGCTCACCCAGCCTCTCATGGCCGATTCGGTGAGATGCAGCAATTTTTCCGGCCCGATTTGCGATCCCCGTCACACGGGCTTAAGGAAATGTCACCCTGACAATCCCAGTGCCCAAGCCGCCTTTCTTGGCGAATTGTAACGTTTGCAGTCTAAAGGCTAACCGCCATCCCACCGATGAAACAGAAATGAGAGTGAAGCGACTCCTCGCAATCTGCATGATTCTGGGCGTTTGCCTGAACTTCAGCCTGGCGCAAGGAATTCAAGGTAGTGTGAAACTCATTGGCAAGGCGACTGTCTTTACAACCGGTCACGCGGCCATGCTCAGTTGGACAGCCAGCCCGGGCGCGTCGAGTTATTCCATCTATCGCGGAACTGCACCGGGCGGCCCGTACGCAAAGATCGCCGCGGGAATCCCCGGAACGAATTATTCCGATCTGCAAATAACTCACAGGCAAACGCTCTACTACGTAATCACCGCGGTGAGCGGCAACAACGAAAGCGGCTACAGCAACGAGACCGTCGCCGTGATCCCCTAAACATCAGGAGATGAAATGAAGAACTATTGGTTGGCTGTCGTGCTGAGTCTGCTGCCTGGAGTCTCGTGGGCGCAATGCGCCAATGGCAATCCGGGCACCTCTTGTAATGGGCCGTTGAGCGTGCAGCCGCAGAGCGGGAACAACACGCAATCGGCGATCACCTTGCTTGACCTGGGTCTGCCTGTGTTATCCCCGGCAGCAGGTCAGTACACGCTGTCGATTGCGAGCGGCATGCTCGTCGAATCGGACAATGGCAGCAGCTATCACACCCTGGTGGGGTTGCAAGGACTGCAAGGACCGGCAGGATCAATTGGTCCTCAAGGAACGACCGGAGCGACTGGAGCGACCGGAACGACGGGGGCAACGGGGGCGGTCGGACCGCTAGGTCCACAAGGAACGGCCGGTGCGGTTGGCCCAACGGGAGCAGTTGGATCTGCTGGTCCGGCAGGAGCGGTTGGTCCGGCTGGGCCGCCGGGAGCGCCGGGCCCACAAGGAGCGGTTGGCCCGGCTGGTTCACAAGGAGCCGTTGGTCCGATCGGCCTGCCGGGAATACAGGGGCCGCAAGGCGTCGCCGGTGCGGTTGGATCTGCGGGGCCCGCGGGAGTGCAGGGTCCAGTGGGTTCGCAAGGCCCACAAGGTCCGCAGGGCCCGGCCGGAACAACCGCGGCTCCGTCCGATTACAGCTTCTATTACGGGACCGGATACAAAGCGGGTGTGGGCACGACGGAAGTCGAAGGCTCATCCGATCGCGATCAGATTGACATGAGCAATGCGACCTCAGTTCGTTTCGTGCTCACGATTGGGTCAGCGGCCCTGCCCAGCGGAAGCTATGCGCAAGCCCAGTACACCTCGGACGGAACCAGTTGGTTCCCGCTATCGGGAGAAGTTCCTGTGACTACGCGCAATGGACTTTACTCAAGCGGCTGGCAGGGGTTGCCGAATTCAGCAAATGGCGATTTTGTAGTGCGCATTGTCGTATTCAACGCCGGTACGGTCGCAGGCCAGATTGCACTTCGCCAGATGCATCTGCAGTTCAAGTAGGGAGTGGCCTACGGCTCTGGAACTTCCACCCGGGGGTCGCGAAAGGATCTTGTCTTGTCTGCCGACAGCTTGGGTCCTGCCCAAACCGCGACCCGGTATCCCAACAGCACGGCAAGAATCACGCCATACTCGACCGGTTCGTGAATGTCGGCTTTCACCAGCCACAGATAGTGGATCACGCCGGCAATCGCGCTGAAATAGATCAGGCGATGCAGCGCCTGCCAGCGCTTGCCGCCGAGGCGGCGGATCCAGCCCGTGGTCGAAGTCAGCGCCAGCGGGATCAGCAGGACGAAGCCAGTGAATCCGACCGTGATGAATTTTCGTTTGGCCACGTCGTGCAGCATCTCATGCAGGTCGAAGAATTTGTCCAGCCAGATGTAGGTCAGGAAATGCAGCACGCCGTAGAAGAAGGCAAACAGTCCAAACATGCGGCGATAGCGGATCAGCCAGAGGCGTCCGGTCAATTTCCGAATCGGCGTGATGGCCAGCGTAATGAGCAGGAAACGCATGGTCCAGTCGCCAGTCGCATGCGTAATGACTTCGATCGGATTCGCGCCCAAGGCGCCGCCGTAGGCTTTCCATCCCAGGAGCGCCAGCGGGATGAGGCAAGCCAGAAAGACTACGGGTTTGAATTTGCGAATCATCGAGCAGAGATCAGAAATTCTTTCTCAAATCCATGCCACTGTACAGGCTCGCCACCTGGTTGTAGCCATTGAACATCAGCGTCGGACGTTTCAGGAATTCTCCCAGACGACGCTCTTTCGCCTGGCTCCATCGCGGGTGATCCACGTTCGGGTTCACGTTCGCATAAAATCCGTACTCGTTCGGAGCCATTTCTGCCCATGTTGTTCTGGGCTGAGTGTCAGTGAAGCGAATCCGAACAATCGCCTTGCCGCTTTTGAACCCGTATTTCCACGGCAGCACGATGCGCAGCGGCGCCCCGTCCTGGTTGGGCAGTGCTTCGCCGTACATTCCGAAGCACAGCAACGCCAGGGGATGCATGGCTTCGTCCATGCGCAGGCCCTCCACATAAGGCCAGTCGAGCACGCGGCCGCGCTGTCCCGGCATCTGTTTGGGATCTTCAATGGTCGTGAACTCAACAAATTTCGCCTTGCTCGTCGGCTTGGCCTTGTTGATCAGTTCGCTGAGCGAGAAGCCGACCCACGGCACAACAATCGACCAGCCTTCCACGCAGCGATGCCGGTAAATCCGTTCCTCAGGCGTGGCCATCTTGATAATCGCATCCACGTCGAGAGTTTGCTTCTTGTCGACTAATCCGTCGATGGTAACCGTCCACGGACGGGTTTTGAAATCCTTTGCCAGTCCGGCGGGCTCATACTTGTCGGTCGAGAATTCGTAATAGTTGTTGTAATTAGTGACGTCTTTGACCGGCGTGATGGTCTCATTCGTCGAGAACGAACTTTTCTTGATGCCATCGATCTTGGCATTGGCCTGTGCCGTGACTGAAGGCGAAGCCAGTTCGCCGAGCCGCAAGCCTGCAACTGCCGCCGCCCCGGCGATTGCCGTGCCTGCAAGAAACTTGCGGCGGTCCAGATACAGCCTCTTTGGAGTGATCTCCGACGACTTAATATCTACTGCCTTCTTGATCAGCATGGAATGTCCTCACCTAACTGTACGAGGGCGACGGCGGCAATGGATTGCTGACCTGCACACACCCTCTCGATAGGACGCACGCTGGCCGCAAAAGGTGCAAGAATTTTCAGCTGGGAGCCCTTGTGTACCTTCGTGTCCTTTGTGGTTCAAGCACTTGAAGTTCATCAACCACAAAAGAGGAGTTCGGTGAAGTTGACTTCGTGGGAGCGGCGTCACAGGAAACCCTTTGCAGCCTCGCTCGGACCGCCCGGACGAGGCGTCCAGGCCTACGTCTGCATTGGAACCGAGCCACAACTCAGCCGCGATCGCCCAACACTTCTCTTACCTTGCGCGACAGCGCTTGCAGCGTAAACGGCTTCTGCAGGAAAGCGGTGTCGGGGTCGATCACGCCTTCGTGCACAATCGCGTCCTCCGTGTAGCCGGAAAGGTAGAGCACCTTGATCTCCGGGCGCGATGCACACAGCCGGGCAGACAATTCACGGCCTCCCATGCCCGGCATCACTACGTCGGTGATCAGCATGTCGATTTTGCTCGAATAGGCAGAAACGATCTGCAGAGCTGCGTCTCCGTTGTCCGCTTCCAGAATCTTGTATCCCTTGGACTCCAGAGTTTCGCGGACCAACTGCCGCACCGACTCTTCGTCCTCCACCAGCAACACGGTTTCCGAGCCTCCAGCCTGCGATCGTGAAACCCCGACCAAACTTACGGGCTCTGCGGCTTCTTCAACCCGCGGCAGATAAATCCGGAAGGTTGTACCCTGCCGTAACTCGCTCTCGACCAATACATAGCCGCCACTCTGTTTGACGATGCCATACACCGTCGAAAGCCCGAGGCCGGTACCCTTTCCTTTTTCCTTGGTGGTGAAAAACGGCTCGAAGATGCGCGACTGGGTTTCCTTGTCCATGCCTTCACCGGTGTCGGTCACGGATAGCACGACATAGTGCCCCGGTTGGATGTAGGTGTACTCGCGGCGCCGGTCGTCATTGTTCAGCCTGGCGTTGGCGGTCTGAATCGTGATTCTCCCACCGTTCGGCATCGCATCTTTGGAATTCACCACCAGGTTCATAATGACCTGCTCGATCTGGCCCGCATCCGCGCGCGTCCGGCCAAGATCGGGAGCAAGCTGGGTTTGCAACTCGATGTTCTCCCCAATCAACGGACGCAGCAGACGTTCGATGTCCTCGATGACGATGTTCAGGTCTACAACCTTCAGTTCCAGCAACTGCTTGCGGCTGAAAGCCAGCAGTTGCCGAGTCAAGGTCGTAGCCCGGTCGGCCGCCTGGTGAATCGCCTCAATCTTCGGATACAGAGAATTCCCTTTGCGAGTCTGTTCCAGCAAGACTTCCGCGTAACCACTGATTACCATCAGCAGGTTGTTGAAGTCGTGCGCCACACCGCCGGCCAGGCGTCCCACCGCTTCCATCTTCTGAGCCTGGCGAAACTGGTTCTCCAGCACGCGCCGTTCGGTAACATCCTCGGCAATAATTTCCAGAAATTCAGCCGTCTCTCCGGGGCTGTTGACCGCGCGCCCGCTCAGCCGCACCGTAATCGCGCTGCCATCTTTTCGTTTCCAGCGGACTTCAACGTTGTCCAAGCGCGCCCCGCGCCGGAACTCTCCCATGACCCGTGCCTGTTCGTTGGGATCCAGAAACACATCCGACAGTGGATCTAGGCCAAGCACTTCCTCCGCCGACTCGTAACCCAGCATGGTGATCAGCGCTGGGTTGACATCGAAAAATCTTCCTTCCAGGCTGGACCGGTAAATGCCGTATACCGCGCTCTGCACCAGCGAGCGGTAACGCATCTCGGAGCGCCGCAGAGCTTCCTCATTACGTTTATGTTCGATCGCACTCGCCAGTTGTTGCGAGACGAACGTCAGAATCTCCTTTTCCTTTTCGCCGAATCGCACATTGCCGGAATAGCTCTGCAGCACCAGCACTCCGAACGTGTTATTGCCGGCTTTCAGCGGAACTCCCAGCCAATCCAGCGACGGGGCCCCGATCAACTCCACCGCTCCCTGCTTCATCAGGACATCAAAGACCTCGGGAGTGCACAGCAGCGGTTCTCCAGTTCGCAGCACATATTCAGTAAGCCCCTTACCCAGTTTCTTGGGGACCGGTCTGGAATCCTCTTCGTCCTCGAAATACGGAAAGCTGAGCAACTGCGTCAGGCCATCGTAGACCGCAATATAGAAATTGCGGGCATACATCAGTTCGCTCACGATCTCGTGAACCGCTCCATAAAACTGTTGCAGGTCTTCCGCCGAATTAGTTTCCTGGGTGATGCGGTAAAGTGCCGAGTTCAGAGCCTCCGCCCGTTTCTGCTCCGAAATGTCGCGATAAAGAACGCACAGAGCCACCTGCTCCCCTTCGATCACGATGGGCGCAGTCGAGATGAACACGTCCAGCAGCGTCCCATCCTTGCGCTGCCGTTTCGTTTCCAGAACGACTCTTTGACCTTTTACCAGCAAGTCCGTGATCCAGCGGGTTTCCGCGCTGCGATCCGGCGGGACGATCAGCGACTCAATGCGCTCTCCCACGGCCTCCTCCGGGCCAAATCCAAAGATGCGCGTGAACTCACCGTTGAGCCGGGTAATGCGGTACTCCGAATCCAGAATGCTGATGGCTTCCGGCGCGCACTCTACCAACTGCTCGAGGTACGCCCGTTGCAGTTCAGGACTCTCGGGAGCAAAGCTGGACGCGGCTGAGGCTGCAGCTATCTCGTCGGGGCAGCACAGCACCGGATTACGCCGATGAAGCGCGTCTCGGAGAAACTTCGCGTGTGAAAGCTCAGCGGACTCCGCTGGCCGGGTGATCTCGTCACCCATCCTAACCCCCTCGATTAAAACCAGAGCCACCAAGATGTTAGATGGGCACAGGTTTACTCGAAAGTTACGGAGGTAATTACACAGGAAGAGCCCGTCCGGGCAGACGCCAGGCCCGCTATCGGCCTGTAGCCAGCATCTCACACACCCGTCGAAGAATGTCGTGCTGTTGTTCGTTCATTGCCAGAAATTCAAAACCATGTCGCAAGCCAATGCGGTAGCGCACTAGCGCCCGCACTTTCAGCGGATACGCCGCCAGGGGCAGCGAAAGTTCCATGGAAACCACTTCGCCCGGTTCCAGTTCTCCAGTCAGCGTTCCGCCTACCCCATCTTCACCCAATTCATTGGAACGTCCCCACAAAGACAGGGTCTCGCCCGCGCGAAAAATCTGCACCGAGATCCGCATGTCGACTGCATACCGCGGATACCGCCGTGCGCTTTCCGGAGACGTTCTTGAATTGGCGATTGCAGCCTCCACGTTCCTCTAATTCCCGTGCAAAGGATACCCGGGTTCCAGCGGCAGCTTGCCCCCCACCTTCAACACCGTGACCTTTCCGCTGATCGAGTACACATCCACCAGACCCACCGCCCCCGGAGTCGATTCCACTTTCTTTACCACCGCTTCATCAGACTCAGCCACGATGATCGCCGGGTGGTCGGCCCGGCCGTGGTTCGCGTTGGCGATAACCGCCTTCACTTCCTCCGTCGACATCCCGTAAATCTTTTCCAGCGCCACTTTCATTTCCGGCGATGCCGGATCGCGAGTGATCAGCCTGACCGGTTTGCCATCCGGCCAGCGGTTCACTTGCCCCTTGCACACCTTCACAACTTCGGAGAACGTCATCGCTATCACTTCGTTGGACTTGTTGGAAATCAGCGCGATGTCCCTGGCCTGTGCCACGCTGGCCCAACCGAGGATGGCCCAGCCCAGGATGATCCGGCCCAGGATGATCCCTGCGGTTACAAGAACACGTCGGGCGCGCACATCCCCTCCAGTCTGATTGTCTCTGATTCTCCTCGAAGTGCGCTGGCTCCTCAATGACCAGAAGCACTATGTACCACCGGAGGCAATAAGCACTTCGCGGCTTTAGCCCGGAATAACTAAGGACGTGCCGGGAATTGCATCACTTTTCCCACCTTCCAACGATCTAATTTGCCCTCACCAGATTAATTTTTCCCAGGATTCCCACCAGCCGATCCACCCAGGCCGCGTCGAAATCCCGGTCAAATTCCACCGCCAGCAGGCCGGCGATTTCCCCCGTGCTGCGCTTCCCATCCATGAAGTTGATCGCTTCAAACACAACCTGACTGAACGGAGGCCGGCTGGGCAATCCACCACCGGGCGATACGCTCTCGAACGCAGCTTGCTGTTCGTTCCACCACTTCCGGTCGTCGCCGGAGATCGCATCATAGGCAGTCACGTTGACGGGAAT
>CAWBHD010000007.1:0-481154 GCA_963788605.1 uncultured Acidobacteriota bacterium
TGAGTTCTTCGTGCGGGCCGATATCAGACGCCGTGCCATTCTCCAAAACGACGATGCGATCGGCTCGCCGTACGGTGGAAAGGCGATGAGCGATCACGACCACCGTGCGTCCCGTCATCAGGTTCTGCAGGGCCGATTGCACCAGTGCCTCCGATTCGCTGTCCAGCGCCGACGTGGCTTCATCGAGAATCAGAATCGGCGCATTCTTGAGCAACGCTCGCGCAATGGCAATGCGCTGGCGCTCGCCCCCCGAGAGGCGCACGCCGCGTTCCCCTATCACGGTATCGTAACCGCCAGGCAAATCCATAATGAAGTCATGCGCCAACGCCGCTTGGGCCGCGGCCTCCACGGTTTTTTGCGGGACGCCTGGCTGCCCATAGGCAATGTTGTTGCGCACGGTATCGTTGAACAGCACCGTATCCTGCGCTACCACTCCAATCTGCGAACGTAGCGAAGCCAGCGTGGTATCACGGATATCGCGGCCGTCAACGGTCAATCGTCCAGAGGTCACGTCAAAGAAACGCGGAATCAGATGCACCAGCGTGCTCTTGCCTGCGCCACTCGAACCGACCACGGCGAGGACTTCCCCCGCGCGAACTTCGAGATCGATATCGTGCAGGATCTCGCGGCCTTCCTCGCCCTCGGATCGATAGGAAAAGCCAACCTTCTCAAACCGGATGCTGCGTGAAAACGGCGGCAATGCCCTGGCTCCGGGCTTCTCTTTTACATCGTCTTCCGTGTCCATGAACTTGAATATCTCGGAAGAGGCTCCCAATGCCTGCTGGAAATTGTTGTTAAACAACGCAAACTTGCGTACCGGATCGTAGAGTTTGAAAACGGCGACGATGAAGGCGACGAACATTCCGGAGGTTAAGACGCCGTGAACGATGCGCTCGCGTCCCAGCAGCAGCAGCAAGCTGATCGCGATCGCGCCAAAGACATCCATCAGGGGCGAACTGACCGCAGCAGCTGCCACCGAGCGCAAGTTGGCCTGGAACAGCCGCTGCGCCGCTTTGCGGAAACGCGCAATCTCCCAGGACTCCATGCTGAAGGCCTTCACAATGCGATTGCCGGTGATGGCCTCGTGCAGGATGTTCTGTATGTCGGCGAGTTTGTCCTGTCCCCGGCGTGTCGTATGCCGCACCCGGCCGCCAATTTTCCCTGCAGAATAAACAATGAAGGGTACAAACAGCAGAAGCAGCCACGCCAACTGCCTCCCCAGCAGAATAACTACGGCCGCGGTAAACAGAAAAGTGAAAAACTGTTGCAGGAATTCAGCCAGCACGCTCGACATTGCATACTGGACGCGCTCGACATCATTGACGATCGTTGAGATCAGCGTGCCCGTCGTATGCTTTTGAAAAAAAGCTGCGGAGCGTCGCAGCACGGAGTCATAGAGATGATTGCGAAGATCAGTGATCATGCCGAAGCCGGCATAGTTCACCAGATACGTGCCCGCGTAATCGAAGATTCCCTTCAGAACAGTAGACCCAACAAACGCATAGGCCACAATCGTCCATGCATTATGAAAATGCGAGGGAACGAATTGCTGCAGATAAATAGTGTGACTCGTCCTGGGAATGGTGAAAAGTTGAATATTGCTCGACCCGGACGACGGGTTCAAAACGCGGTCCAGGATAGGGCCGACCAGCAGAACGCGGAAGGCATCCAACAGTCCTACCGTTGCCATCAAGAGTACGGAGGACAGCACTTGCCACCAGTAGGGCCCCGCGTATCGGATGAGTCGTGTCAGTTGCCGCAAGGGAAGCTCCCCATGCGCGGCCAGACACAGCTCACCACGGATGAAATCGGCATGCGTCGCAAGTCTTCATTCTACTGCAGTCGTCGGCCGTTAGTCGTCGGTCCTCCGCAATGCCATATCCTGTCACCCAGAGCGCAGTCGAGGGACATTGCGTTTCCGCTCCGGACCCGGCGAACCAAACACGAACGAATCGCTAGCCCGGACTGTCCCGATGTACGACCTTCACCCGGTATCCGGCCTTCCGCAGCCGCTTGCTGACGTCTTCCGCAATCATTACGGAGCGATGTTGCCCGCCGGTGCACCCGAAAGAGATCGTCAGATAACTCTTACCTTCGCGGATGTAGTGCGGCAGGAGATACACCAGCAGCTTGGAAATTCGATTGATGAATTCCTTGGTCTGCGGAAATGATCGGATGTATTTGGCGACCTTGGGATCGCGGCCAGTGAGGGGACGAAACTCGGGCACGAAATGAGGATTGGGCAAGAAGCGAACGTCGAATACCAAGTCCGCGTCCTCCGGCACTCCTTGCTTGAAGCCGAAGCTCACGCAGGAAACCAGAATATTGTTGCCCGACTCCTGCTTCTGAAAACGTTCGGTAATGTGCGACCGCAGTTCGTGGACGTTGAACTTGGAAGTATCAATTACCAGGTCAGCCATGGCCCGAATGCGCCGCAAATGCTTGCGCTCGGCGGCCAGAGATGCCTTCACCGTTGTTTGGGTGCCTAAAGGGTGAGGACGCCGGGTTTCGCTGAAGCGGCGCAACAGGACTGAATCAGCCGCCTCAAGGAAAATCATCTTGGTCGGGAGGACTCGCCGCACCGACTTCACAATCTCGGGCAGAGCCTCGAGTTGCGTACCTTCGCGCACATCGACGACCAGCGCGGTGCGCTCGATTTCGGAAGACTGTCCCGCCAACTCGGCAAATTGCGGAATCAGGCCAACCGGCAGGTTGTCCACGCAGTAGTAGCCTAGATCCTCAAAGGCTTTGAGCACGGAGGCTTTTCCCGAGCCGCTCATGCCGGTGATAATGACCAGTTCGGCGCGGGGACGGCGGTCGCGGGCGGTGCCCGCAGGTCCAGCTTTGCGTTTGCGTATTCTAGTTTCCCCTGCCGATCGACGAAGTGGCATCTGCTGAAATGGTAGCAGGGACACTCCTCAGCCGCTAGTTACCGGCCGGATTGCCTTGTCCTCGCAGTTTCACTTTGGGATACAAGCAGTTTGCCGTCGGGCAGTATCGTCGCGTAACCGAAGTTACCTTCGGGGAAATGTTTATTCCGGTTACTGGATTCTTTCGGACATGTATCTCGCGACCGGATTGAGATAGAAACCCGGGCACAAATGCTACAGGAGCTGGATGATTCGCCCCAGCCCCTGTCCGCGCAACTCGCTACTACTACTTGAAGGCAATGACGCCGAACAAACCGTTCAGCCCATTTTGCGGTCCGGCCGTGAAGTAGAGCTGGTTCTTCTTCCCGTTGGCTGTCGTCCCACCGCCAAACTCGATTGCCCAGAGCTGGTTGATCTTGATGGGTTTGTTCTTCGAGTCCATGATGGTGGCGACAAATTTCCCGGTTTTGAGATCGAAGCCGTTGATGGTGCCCGTGTTGGTGTTGTTGGAGATGAGCAGGGTATTGCTGAGCGGGCCGAAATTCTTCGGAGCCACGGCAAATCCCCAAGGCTGGTTCAGTGGTTTCCCGTGAGCAAACCGCTTCACGAATGTGCCGTCTTCGGCAAAGATGTCAATGTATCCGCCTCCGCCACCAGCTGCGCTGACGTAGGCAACGTAAACCTGGCCATTGATGTCCTGGATGCCAGATACAACGAAACCCTTTGGAATGGTCGGATCCGAAAACGACTTCACGAAAGTAAAGGTGCCGTTATATACGTCGACTTTGTTGTTCACGGTGTCGGCAGCGTACACGAAGTTGCCGGAGGCTTTGCTGGTGATGGCCAGGCCGGTGTAGCTGGCGCCTGTTCCTGAGTTATTCACCCCGATCAGTGACTTGGACGGTTCGAAGTGCGACCAGCCTTGAATGGTTCCATCCAGAGTCGCGAACAAGAAGAGGGATGTCCAAGTTTCAATCTTGAACTCACTCGAACTATTGTAGACAAGTCCAGTAGGGGATCCCGGGCCGGTGCCGCTAGCGGGAGGAATCGTTACCTGCAGGCTTTGCGGGACTCCACTGCCATCGTAAAGCGTCGACCAGCCGTTCCATTCGTCACTCACCCAGAACGGAGCGCCGGGAGCGTAGGCCATGCCCCAGGCATTCTGCAGCAGGGGGTCGGTGTGTTTCGCCTTGCCGGACTGATTTGAAGTCAGCTTGGTTAACTTGTATTGCGCGAGAGCTGGGCTGGAAGCGAACCCCAGAGCGAGTGTAAGCCACAAAGTAAGGGCAGTTGCGCGAACGAGCAGACGTTGCATGCTGAATTCTCCTTATAAGTAACGAAAGGTTGGAGGGCAGGGGAGGCCCAAATATACTGCTGCAAGGGAGATACTCTCTGAAAGTCTCTCCACCTGTGAGTGCAGAATATTAGGACTTATCCGACTGGATATTGTCAAGAGATTGTCACGACTTTGTCTAAATTTTGTCGTCACGCAGCAAAAAGGGCCTAAGCAGAAGTGTTTAGGAAGCCGTCTTTCGAGGCGGCTTTTCCGATTACGGCAGGTTTAGTTGGCGCCGTTAGGTCGATTTGCAGCTACCGCCTTACGTCCCGACCCAATGTTACGATGCCAATCAGCCACATCGACTGGCATCATTTCTCATGTCTGAATTTTGCGACGTTGCGCTTCCGGTACCGCTGGATACTGCCTTCACCTACCGAATTCCCGACGAAATGCAACCGGTAGTTGGCGGGCGCGTGCTGGTCCCGTTTCGCCAGCAGCGCCTGTCGGGCGTCGTCACCGGGTTGCATGATCGCGCTCCCAAGGTCCAGGCAAAGAACATCCTCAGCGTGCTGGACGCTTCGCCCGTGCTCGATGAGCAACTTGTCCACCTGGGCAGATGGATTGCTGACTACTATCTGGCGCCCTTGGGCGAAGTTTTTCGCACCATGCTGCCTCTGAGCGCGGAATTCAAGCGGGTTATCAGCTATCGCATTGCCGACCAGGGACACATGGCGCTGCACCTCGCGGGAATGTCAGGCTCCTCGGCGCGTTCGCGCAAGACGCCTCAGGATCAGTTGGCGGAGTTTCGCGTCCTTGAATATCTGGCCGAACGGGAGATGGTCCGCGAAGAAACTGTGCGTGCGGCTACCCGCGTCTCGAAGCCCGTGCTGACCGGCATGGTGCGAAAGAAATGGATAACGCGCGAAGACGTGTCCGATGTTCGTGACGCCACTCGCACCACGAAGATTGCGCTGTTAAAGACAGCGGAAGGCAAACTCAACTCCAATCAGCGGGCGTTGATCGAAACCTTGGCCGCGGGCGGTGGCAAGCTTGCGGTGGAGACGCTGCAGGCGGTCGATGTGCCCCGCACGACGCTGGCGACGCTGGTCAAGCGCGGATTGGTTGAGATCGTGGAGGAACCCGCGCAGTTCACAGTCGCTACCAGGAAGACTCGCCCCTCGCCGCTGAACTTTCAGTTCAATTCCGCGCAGCAGAGTGCGCTTCAGAAAATTGAAGACAGCGTACACGCGCACAAGTTTACCGGCATATTGCTGCACGGGGTCACCGGGTCAGGAAAGACGGCGGTCTATCTGGCAGCCATGCGTTCGGTTCTCGAAGCAGGAAACTCCGCGATCCTGCTGGTTCCGGAGATTGGCCTGACGCCGGCAGTCGCGGCCGACCTGCACCAGGTCTTTGGGGAGGAGGTTGCCATCCTGCACTCCGCCCTGTCTGACCAGGAGCGGGCGGAACAGTGGCATCGCATCAGGCGCGAAGAGGCGCGCATGGTCGTGGGCACACGTTCGGCGGTGTTTGCTCCGGTGTCCAATCTGGCGTTGATGATCGTGGACGAAGAGCAGGACTCTTCCTATAAGCAGGAGGAAACGCCGCGTTACCACGCGCGTGATGTGGCCGTGATGCGGGCCAAAATGGCGAATGCGACCGTTGTGCTGGGCTCGGCTACGCCGTCGCTGGAATCGTATTTCAATGCGAAGAAGAGCAAGTATGCGTTGCTCGAGTTGCCGGATCGGGTGGAACAAAGGCCTCTCCCCGAGGTTGAAATCATCGATATGAGGCAGGAGTTTCAGGAAACCGGCAAGGAACAGGTAATCTCCCGCAAGCTGACCGAAGAGATCAAGCAGCGGCTGGATCGCAAAGAGCAAGTCATGGTGCTGCTGAACCGCCGCGGATATTCGCCGGTCGCGCTCTGCCGCTCCTGCGGGAACCGGATGGAATGCAGGAATTGCGCCATCGCCATGACTCATCACAAACGCTCGAATCGAATGGTTTGCCACTATTGCGGATTCATGGCGCCGGTGCCGAAAGTCTGTGGCGAGTGTGGCAGCGAGTATGTGTATTTTCTCGGAACGGGATCGGAAAAACTGGAAGAGCTGTTGCACGGCTTGTTTCCGCAGGCGCGTATCGGACGCTTGGATCGCGATACGGTTCGAGGACGCGAAGATTTTGAACGCGCTCTCAACGCCCTCAACGAAGGCGAACTGGACCTGCTGGTGGGCACGCAGATGATCGCTAAGGGTCACGACATTCACGGGGTCACGCTGGTGGGCGTGGTCGGGGCCGATGCAGCTTTGGGGTTCCCTGATTTCCGTGCCGCCGAGCGCACCTTTCAGCTTCTGACCCAGGTGGCGGGCCGCGCCGGCCGCGGGCAGACTCCGGGCAAAGTGGTCCTACAAACTTTTTTCCCCGACCATTATGCCGTTCAATATGCTGCGCAACATGATTTCGTCGGCTTCTACGAAAAGGAGTTGCGCTTTCGCAGCTGGATGCACTACCCGCCATACAACGCGCTGGCCAATGTCCTGGTGCGCAGCGACAAACTGGATGAAGCGCTGCGGTGGTCGGGCATTCTGGGCAAGTGGTTCGAGAAGACGCGGCATGAAGGCATTCGCGTGCTGGGCCCGGCGGCGGCTCCCATCGTGCGTCTGAAGCGCGACTATCGCTATCACTTTGTTCTGAAATCAGCCAGCCGGGAGAAACTCAACGCGACTCTACGATCGGCGCTCGCTTATGCGATCCAGCAGAAGATCCCGCGGACACAGGTGATTGTGGATGTGGATGCGGTCTGGCTGATGTAGGCACGATTCGCTGGTGGTTCCTTTTCTTCCCCTCGTGATTGATGTAATTATCCGGGACACCAGGGGGCGCAGAGGAAGGCAAAGCTACCATCCCTTCTTTTTCAGAAATTCCCGCACGACTTCCTTTACGTCGCGGTGCTGGCCGTCGACCGCGTAGTTAAGTTGGCGCATGTCGTCGTCGGAGATACCTCCAGCCAGTTCGTCCAGGGCTGGTTTCACCTCGGGATGACGGGCTAGCGTCTCCTGGCGAATGACGGGCACAGCTTCATAAGGCGGAAAGTAATGCTTGTCGTCTTCGAGGACGTACAAGTCCAGGGCGGGAATCAGGCCATCCGTCGTGTTCCCTGCGATCAGGTCCACCTGCTTGTCTTTCAGGGCGCGGGTGAGCAGGCCAAGATCCATGATTCGTGGGGAGTCGGCGAAGCGCAAACCGTAGGTTGCCGCGAGTCCCTTGTAGCCGTCGGGACGCTCCATGAATTCGTAGCCGAATCCGGCCCGCCACTGTGGCGCGTAGGCTGCGGCTTGCGAAATGGTCTTCAGCCCCAGGCGGCGGGCATCGTCGCCGCGAATTTCGATGGCGAACGTGTCGTTGAAGCCGAAGGTCGGCCCCAGGGCCAGGTTGAATTGCTTCGCATATTCGGTTTTGACTATTTCGTAGACGGTTTCGCGATCACCGCTGGGCCTTTCTTTCAGTACCGCGGTGAGTGCTGTCCCGGTGTATTCGGGATAGATATCGATGCGGCCTCCGAGAATGGCTTGGTGGCAGATGTAGGTGCCGGCGAGATAAAAGCGGCGCTCGACCGGAAGATGGGTCTTGGCTTCGATTTGCTGGGCGATCATTTCTCCGAGGATGAGTTGCTCGGTGAAGTTCTTGGAGCCGATCACGATGCGATTTTCGCGGGGCGGCCCGCATGCGGTCACAAGTGCGAGCAGGAGAAATGAAAACCAGGGAATCATTTGGCTGATCGTGCGCCGAATCGTTTTGCTTTGAGGCATGTTGGAGAATCAGTTTCCAATTGTCAGTTGCCGGTTCTCAGTGGGGACTCAGGCGCTTTTCAAGCCAGCCCAGGCTTACGTCAGCCAGTAACGCCATTCCGGCGGCAGGGATGGCGCCAGCTAGAATGACCTGATTGTTCACCATGGCGAGGCCGCGGAAAATATATTCGCCCAAACCACCGGCACCGATCGCGGCAGCGATGGTGGCCAAGCCGACTGAAATTACCGTCGCGACCCGAACGCCAGCGATAATCACTCCCAGAGCCAGCGGCAGTTCCACCTGAAACAGGAGTTGACTATCGGTCATGCCCATGCCTCGTCCGGCTTCGACAACAGAGCGGTCCACACCCTGGATGCCTGCATAGGTATTACGGATCAGCGGCAGCAAGGCGTAGAGGGCTAGGGCAAGAATCGCCAGGCGATCGGCTCGCGCTCCAATCCAGGGCGCGGGCAGAAGGAATCCGAACAGAGCCAGGCTGGGGATGGTTTGAATGATGTTGGCTCCGCCAAGTACGGGTTTGTTGAGCGCAGGCCAGCGTGTGATCAGAATGCCGAGCGGAATTCCGACGAGCACTGCCAGCAGAGTGGAGATTCCGACCAGCCACAAATGCTCGAGCGTGAGGTCGAGGATTTCGGTGTGATTCTGCAACATAAATTGCCAGAAGTTCATGAATAACCTCGCTCCGCGCCGAATGCGTTCTTGTAGGCCGTGGCAAGCGCTTCCGAGGAAGCGAGGAATTCTTCAGGAGTTTGCACAGTGACCAACCGGCCCGCTTCCATCAGTGCGATGCGCGTGCCCAGTAACAGGGCTTCGCGAAGGTCGTGAGTCACAAATACGACAGTCTTCTGCAGCCGCTTCTGCAGTTCCAGAAATTCACGCTGCAGTTCGGCCCGGGTGATGGGATCGAGCGCTCCGAAGGGTTCGTCCATCAGGAGGATGGGAGGGTCGGCGGCCAGAGCACGCGCGACGCCCACTCTTTGCCGCTGGCCACCGGAAAGCTCGCGCGGGTAGCGGGAGGCAGTTCCGGGATCGAGCCCGACGAGTTTCAAAAGCTCTTGCACGCGTTCCGCTACTCGATTCGCCGGCCAGTTCTCAATCTTCGGAACCAGGCCGATGTTGCGTTCCACGGTGAAATGCGGAAACAGCCCTACGTCCTGGATGACGTAGCCGATGCTGCGTCGCAGCCGGATCACGTCCCAATCCCGAATGGAACGGCCTTCGACGCGGATTCCGCCTCCACTGGGAGTGAGCAGATGATTGATGAGCTTGAGCGTAGTCGTTTTACCGGAACCACTGCGACCTAGTAAGACCAGGGTTTCTCCGCGCTGAACTTCCAGGGTTAGAACGTGGAGCAGTTCACGGCTGGCGTCGCCGTCGATGCGATAGGAGACATTAAGGAACTCAATGACCGGAGGGCTGTCGGATTGGCTCATGATCGGTCTCAACGTCGCTAAAGAAATCCTTTTACCACGAAGGACACGAAGGTACACAAAGGAATTTCCCAGCGCTGGCAGGATAGCCGCTACGGTCGTTCGTAGGCTGCGTTGGGCAGGCCGGTGATGCGAATGCCGGAGTGGCCTTTGTGGCGGATGTTGAGGCCAATCAGTAGCGCCGTGACCTGTTCCAGGATACGGGCATTTTCTAGTTTGCCACCGTCGAGGGCGCGAACGCCGGGAATCTTTACGGCTAGCTCGCAACCGACTTGGAGGGCATCTGGATCATCACCGCAAACAATCACGTCGCATTCGACCGGTCCGTCAGCGTTCAACAAATCAGCACCAACGTTCTGAAAAGCGGCGACCACCGAAACACCCTTGGGAACGAGTTCCGCAGTCTCTTGCGCGGCGGAGCCCTGCCAGACACCGAGCGTGCGGCTGGCCCGTCCACCCACGCTTGCAGCTAATGGGACGGTGGCGTCAATCACGATGCTGCCCGGACGAATTGCGGGCTTGATTTGTTTTAAGAGAGCGGCGTGGCCTTCAAATGGAATTGTGAGGACTAACAAATCAGCCGCCGCACAGGCTGCGATGTTTTCGTCGCCTGAAACTCTGGCGTTCGAAACTATTTGTTTGATCCTTTCCGCGGCATCCTGGGCGCGTTTGACGTCTCGCGATCCGATGATCACGGTTTCGCCGGCCCTGGCCCAGCGCAACGCCAGGCCGAATCCCTCCGGGCCGGTGCCTCCGAGAACCGCGATGGGACGGGGCGAATCGGTCACGCGAACTCCGGTTCAAACAAATGCTCGGCAGTAAATGTCTCAGGCTGCAGCTTGAGATGGAGTCGAGTGTAAACG
This sequence comes from uncultured Acidobacteriota bacterium, assembly GCA_963788605.1. Classification (GTDB taxonomy): domain Bacteria; phylum Acidobacteriota; class Terriglobia; order Terriglobales; family Acidobacteriaceae; genus JABDBE01. The sequence goes on from CAWBHD010000007.1 coordinate 10,253, forward strand.
GTGTTGCGTTCGGCGGGGATACGTCCGGCCTCCAAGATGAGCGTTTGAAAATCCTCGGGGCTGGTGTACTGGCCGGCGGTGGCGCCGGCTTCGCGCGAGATGTTTTCTTCCATCAATGTTCCGCCGTAATCATTGCCGCCGGCGCACAGGCAGAGCTGGGACAAACCGCGATTCAGTTTCACCCACGACACCTGGATATTGTTGATGGCTCCGGCCAGCAAGATCCGCGCCAGCGCATGGATCTTGAGATGTTCGGCGAGGGTTGGGCCGGGCCGCGCGATGCCCTGATGGAAGAGCAAAGTGTTCTGGTGCACGAACCCGAGCGGAACGAATTCGGTGAAACCACCAGTTTCCTGTTGAATGTCGCGGAACAGCAGGAGTTGGTTGACCCAGTGTTCAGGCGATTCGACGTGTCCGTACATCAGCGTCGACGTGCTGCGAATGCCGCAGGCATGCGCGGTGCGGATGACCTGCGTCCATTGTTCAGCGGAGAGTTTGTTGCGTGATAGCAGGAAGCGGACCTCGTCGTCGAGGATCTCGGCGGCGGTTCCCGGCAGGGTGTCGAGCCCGTTGTCGCGCAGCATGCGGAGATAGTCTGCGAGCGGCATGCCGGTGAGTTCGACTCCGTAAACGATTTCCATGGGCGAAAAAGCGTGAATGTGCATTTTCGGAACAGCTTGCTTTACAGCCCGCAGAATGTCGCGATAGTGAAACGGTGGCAAGCCGTGAGGCAGGCCGCCTTGAATGCACACTTCGGTGGCGCCGAGTTCCCATGCCTCCTTGGCTTTCTGGGCGACTTGCTCGAGACTCAGAAAATAAGTGTCTGCTTCGCGGGGGCCGCGGCTGAAGGCGCAGAACTTGCAGCCGACAAAGCAGACGTTGGTGAAATTGATATTGCGGTTTACCACGTAGGTGACGATATTGCCGGCGAGTTCGCGGCGCACGGCATCGGCGGCCACCAGCAGGCCGAGAAGGTCGTCGCCTTCCGCATGGGCCAGGTATGAACATTGCTCGCGGGTAAGCAAGCCGCCCTGCAGCGTTTCCATCACTTGCTCGAGCGCGCTGCGCGACTGCCGAGTGATGCCAAGAGCGACATCGGACCACTCCAGCGAGGGGAAATTTTCGAGTTCGGACTGGGCAACAACGCGAGTCATTGGCTCTCCTCAAAACAACATCAGCGAAACAAATCCGTGACCGCGGGACGAATCAAATCGCGAGCACTCCCCGGCCCCGGCCGGTAGCGGAAGCCTCGAATGATACACGCGGGCGTGCGACCCAGCTTGCCGCACACCAGGCCTGCAGCGCAAGCCAGTTCGTCGGCGACCGCCTCGATGGTCACGCGTAAGGGATAGCCGTGGGGGTCTCGATCTCCGCGGTAATCGTGCAGAGCTCGCATCCCGGCAACCCCGATCGCAACTTCGGTGAGCCCTTCACGCCAGGGGCGTCCGAAACTGTCAGTGATGATGACGGGAATGGAAAGTTCCAAGCGTTTTTTCAGTTCGCGATGGATCTGCCGTGCGGAACGGTCGGGATCTTTGGGGAGCAGGAGCGCGTGGCCGCCGCCATTGACGTTGGACACATCGACTCCGCTGTTGGCGCAGATCAGGCCGTGGCGGGTTTCCGTGATTAGGACGCCGCGCTTGCGTCGAACCACGCGCTGGCTCTCGGCCAGAGCGACTTGCGTTACTCGTGCGTCCAGCTTGTAGCGGCGGGCCCACGTTCGCGAGTTGGCGGTGGTTTTGACTGTGTCCAATTCAACCAGCTTGCCTTCGGCTTTGGATACGATCTTGTGCTTCACGATCAGGATGTCGCCTGCCCTGAATGATAGCTTTCGACGCTTGAGTGCCTGGAGAAGTTTGTCGGTGAGCGCATCGCCAGGACGGATTTCGTCGGGGAATGGAACTGCAATAGCGCGTACTTCACGGGGTTGGTCAAATCCAGCCATAAACCTTCTTTGCGAGAGCTAGCCCGGAGACTACCTAGTCGGCCGTCCTCTCACGCTGCGTTGCTCACTCGTTGGCTGCCAAAGGGAAATCGGTCACGTCCCACTGCCGCGCGAGTTGCTGAGCGCGGGTTTCGCCGGGGGCCTCCGCCAGTTGCCGCAGGTCGGAGGGGTTGTCGATGTCGAGCGCGATGCCCGGAAGCGATAAAACAACGCAGGGCTTTCCAGTTGCTCGCGCAGCCGCCAGGTGCGGTTTGAAGCTGTCGTTTCCGAAACGTAGCGGGAACAATCCCGCGGGACGTCGCCAGGCTGCATTCGTGCCTCGTCCGTCCGCGGCGGGAACGAGTACGGAACCCTGCTCAGGCGCCGCTGCCAGAACCTGTTCGAGCTCGATTGCCTGGATGAGCGGGATGTCGCCGGGAATCACCAGGGTGCTGTTTACTCCCCGGGACTCGCAGAACCTGGTCGCCATTTCGATGGCTTCGGTTTCGCTGCGGCTTGAAGGGTCGGGAATCACCTGAAATTCAAACTGCCGGGCCAATTCAACCGCAAAGGGATCGCTGGTAACGACGCCGACCTCAGGACGGTCGCGTCCAGAGCGCACGGTCTCGAGCACGTCGAGCAGCATGGCCTGCGGCCAGTTCGGTGCGAGTGGGCTGATCGAGCAGCGACGGCCAGCCGTTGCTTGGCGTTCGACAGGTTCTTGACCGGGACGAGAATCATGACGGATCCCGCGGCGCGGGCCGCTTTCCGCGTTCAGCAAAGCGAGCACGGTCCGGGCCAGCTTGGCTTTGTCGTCCGCGGTTCGCATGATGGTGTTGGTGCAATGTACGCGCAGTGCCTGGGCGGTCAATTTCTTGGCGGCCTCAACGTCGCGCAACGTCGGCTATCAGAATATCGAGGAAATCCTCGTAGGCCTTGCGCCACACCGGCGATCGAGACCGGCAATCCCTGCGCTGCCATCAGAAGTTCCGGCTGGACCGGAGACCGCTGCCTCCCGACAATTGGGCTGACGGCAGCCACCGTCGCCTTGAGTTTGGCGCAGGGCTTCCCGAATGCTCGGCCACCGCGAGGATGGGGCCGATGCTGGTGATCGGATTGCTCGGCGCAAGAATCACGGCGCTTGCGGACATGATGGCTTCGACCACGCCGGGCGCGGGTTCGGCGTCCGTCGCTCCCGCGAAGCGAACCGATTGAACCGGATCCTGATACCAGCGCTGCACGAAATACTCCTGGAAACTGAGGTCGCCGACCGGTGTGTCCACCCTGGTCTCGACTCGCGAGTTGCTCATGGGCAGGATTCGTGCCTGGACGGCTAACTTGTTGCAGATCGCGGTGGTCGCTTCGGTCAGCGTCTTGCCCTGCGCCAGCATATTTGGAGCGAAGCAGGTGGACCGCGAGGTCGCGGTCGCCCACATGGAACCAGATGGGCTCCGCCAGTTCCCCCATGGCCTGCAAACAGAAGAAAGTGTCGCCCTTCACTCCCCAGCCGCGTTCCTTGCTGAGCAGGCCTGCCAGTCGCGTACGTGATCGAATCCAGGTCCGGAGAGACGTAAAGACCCCACCATTCCAGATCGTCGCCGGTGTTGACGATGAACGTCAGCTCCTGAGCTGAGGCGACTTGCCGGAGACCATCTACAAATTTTGCGCCTCCCGTGCCGCCGGTGAGTACGACGATCATGCTGACCCTCCGCGCGTAGCCTTCGGTATCGGCTGCGGCTCTGACCCTTCCTGCCAGCAAGCTGACCTCTGTGCTCACCGCGGGCAAGAATTCAGGGTAAACGGGAAGCCGCTGCCGCAGACGATACCCTTTTGCTTCAGTTCGCATCTTCAGTTGGTCGAGATGCGGCCACGGCTTTTCCGGATTGATGAAATCCGGGGTCAGGGGCGAGATGCCTCCCCAGTCATTGATGCCGGCGTCGAGCAATTCGTCGTAGTACGGAGCGGAAAGATTGGGTGGTGCTTGAATGTTTACCTCTGGAAGGAGTAAACGTGCGACGGCGATGGTCCGCATCATTTCACCTTGTGTGGGCTCGGGCCATGCGCGCATGGGAATCTCGGGCTTGGCGCGAAAGTTCTGAATGATGACTTCCTGAATGTGGCCATAGCGGTGGTGCAGTTCGCGAATGGCGAGCAACGTGTCGACGCGATCTTCAGGAGTCTCGCCGATTCCAATCAGCAGGCCGGTGGTAAATGGAACGCCCTGCTTGCCCGCTTCTTCAATGGTGCGCAGGCGCTTGGAAGGAACTTTGTCGGGAGCATTGTCATGCGCTGCCCCAACCGCAAGCAGTGAGGCGTTGGTAGTTTCAAGCATCAGGCCCATGCTGGGAGAAACTGCCGCCAGGCGCGCAATCCATTCCGCGCTGAGCAGGCCGGGATTGGGGTGAGGCAGCAGGCTGGTCTCGCGCAGCACCAGTTCGCACATGGCCTCGAGATAATGCAAAGTCGATTTGTATCCCAGCCGGCGCAGGGTTTCGCGCATTTCAGGAAAAGCCAGTTCGGGCTTGTCGCCCAGGCTGAAAAGGGCCTCTGTGCAGCCCATTTTCTCGCCTGCGCGCGCTACTTCGAGCACCTCGTCCGGCGTCATGGTGTGCGCGCCGGCTTGGCCGGGATCGCGACGGAAGGTGCAGTAGCCGCAGTAGTCGCGGCAGAGATTCGTCAGCGGAATAAAAACTTTGCGCGAATACGTCACGATGCCCGGCCTGAATCGCTGTTTGGCAGCCATGGCCGCCGAAAGCAGAGCGGGAAGTTGGTCTTCGGCACAGCGAATCAGTTGGCAGACGCGATCGCGGGAAAGCGCGATTCCAGAGCGCAGTTCGTCCACATCCAAACCAGAAACCGGTTCCTCAGTCCAAGTTGTTGGCCCTGCGTTCACGTTCACGAAATCATACATGAGGATCGCCTCGAAGGCCGCATTGTTACAGGAGGAAACATCGCAAACACGCCAGACGTGATAAAACTTGAAGGGCAGAACGCATTCCTATGGGCGTTACGCAGACAGAATTCCGCAAGGCAATGGGGAGCTTTGCCACCGGAGTTACGGTTATAACCGTCGACTATGAGGGCGAGGTACACGGCATGACGGCCAACGCGTTTACTTCGGTGTCGCTTGACCCCCTTTTAGTGCTGGTTTGTGTGGACCATCAGGCGCGAACTCACACCCACTTGCACGCCAGGAAGCGTTTCGGAGTCAATGTTCTGGCGGAAAATCAGCGCACGATTTCCGAATATTACGCGCGCCCCACTCCGACCCACCAGAACGCCGAACAGGAGGCCGGAGCCCGCTTCGATCGCACCCAGCATGGCACCCCGGTGTTGCACGGCGCCCTCGCTTATCTGGAATGTCGCTTGCACACTGCGCAGGACGCCGGCGACCACACCATCTTTATCGCGGAAGTCGAAGACGTAGTGGTGCGAGAAGGCGATCCTCTGCTGTATTTCCGCAGCGCGTACCGGCAGATCGGGACGGAGGAGAGTTAGAGCCTCCATCCCCGGGTTCGAAAAATGATCACTCCAACCGCAAGGCAATCATCGGCTCAACTCTCACCGCGCGGCTCGCGGGAACAAACGCCGCCAGGAGAGCTACCGCGAGCAAGATTATCGGAACCGTGACAAAGGTCAGAGGATCGTCGCTTCCAACGCCGTAGAGCAGGCCGCGCAGCAGGCGAGTCATGAAGAACGCGCAGACAAGCCCGGCCACGACTCCGACCGCCGCCAGTCTGATCCCCTCGCCCACGACCATTCGGTAGATGTCCTCCCGCTGAGCGCCCAGGGCCATCCGTATTCCGAATTCCCGCACTCGCTTCGACGTGAAGTAGGAGATCAGTCCGTAGATGCCGACCGATGTCAGCAGAAGGGCCACGCCACCAAAAATCCCGCTGAGGATCAGGGTGAAGCGTGCTTGCGCCATAGCGAGCGAAAGATACTCGTCCATGGTGTGCACCTGATGGACAGCCAGGTCAGGATCAACCGCGTGCACAGCCTGCGTGGCGGCCGAGATCAGCGCGGTGGGGTCTCCCGATGTCTTGAGCGTGAAAAACATCACGCGTGAAGGTTGCTGCAGGAAGGGAAAGTACACCTGTTCACGCACATTAGTGGTAATGTCGTGGACCCGAACGTGTGCGATGACACCGACCACCGTCAACCAGTCTTGGGGCGGTGTGTCCTGTGTAGTCGTGAAGCGTTTTCCGACGGCATTCTCACCGGGCCACACTTTTCTGGCCAACATCTCATCGATGATTGCTACCTTTGGATGCTCGAGCATCGTCCTGATCGTTGAATGTCCGCCCCCCTATGAATCGTATCCCCATGGAGCGGAAGTAGTCGGGCGTGACGCTGCGCCAGTCCGCCGAGATACTCTCCCAATGTTGCAAAGTCTCGCTGTCCCAGGCGTAGGGAGTCTGCGACCCGCTGCCGGTGAGCGGAACCTTGGAGACCGCGCCCACAATCTGGACGCCCGGCGCATCCCGCAGTTGATCAGACATCTTACGGAACGCGAGGCGAATTGCATCCTGATCGGCATAAACAGAACCGGGAAGGAAGACGCGGAACGTGAGCACTTTGTCGGGGTTAAAACCCGGGTCAACGCCCTGCAAACGGGCGAAGCTGCGCAATAACAAACCACAGCCAATCATGAGGAGAACCGATAGCGCCACTTGTCCGAGGATCAAACCGCTGGCAAGCCTGCTCTTCGAAAGGCGGTGGGAAGAACGTCCGCCCTCGACCAGGGACTCACGAAGGTCGGGCCGAGATGCCTGAATTGCCGGGGCCAATCCAAAAAGAAACGCCGTCAAAATTGAAATGCCAGCGGTATAGGCCAGCGTCCATCCGTCGAGAGAGATTTCATTGAGACGTGGGAGACTGGCTGGGCGCAGCACCAGCAGCATTCGCAGTCCGAGACTGGCGACCGCCGCTCCGGCCAGACCGCCGATCAACGAAACCACCAGACTCTCAACCAGCACTTGGCGCGCGAGTTGAGCGCCCGTGGCTCCCAGGGCCGAGCGAATCGCCATTTCCCGCCGCCGCGACGTAGCCCGAGCCAGCAGCAGGTTAGCCACATTGCCGCACGCGATCAGCAGAACAAATCCCACGGCTACAAGCATCACCAGCAAAGGCAGGCGCGCTCGCTTCACAACGTCGTTCTGCAACGGAACCGCGCGAATTCGCAAGCCTGACATCTGATGAACCGCGTGCTCGCTACGGAGTTGGGCGGCAATGTTGTCCATCTCGGTCTGTGCCTGAGCCCACGTGACAGCGGGCTTCAGACGTGCCAGTACCGTCATCCCGCGTCAGGTTGCGGGGAATGGTTTCGACCTTGAATTGGAGCGGTTGGTAGATGTCCGAATCTTCCATCAGAAACTTCTCGGGCGGCAGCTCTAATTCGAAGCCCGGCGGAAGCACGCCGACAACGGTCGTCGGAACGCGGCCAACGCTGATGGTCTGGCCAATGATGTCCGGACGTTCTCCGAATTGCTGTTGCCATATTCGATGAGTGAGCATGGCCACGTGCGGCCCGTTGGGGATGGTCTCATCGCTCGTAAACGAACGGCCGAGAATGGGCTTTACACCCAGCAGAGAAAAGAAATTTGATGTGATCAGGCCGACATCGACTTGTTGCGAGCCGTTCTTCCCAGTCAATTCCGCTGAAGCGTAGGTGCTGGCGGCGAAGCCTTCGAACTGCTGAGCACGCAATTGGTAGTCCCGGAAGTCAGGAAGAGACACGGCGGGTAGCGATTGTCCTCCTGATCCATAGTCGTTCCAGATGATCGCAAGCCTGCCCGGATCGCGATACGGGAGCGGTCGCAGCAAAACATTGTTTGCCACGCTGAAGATCGCTGTGTTCGCTCCAATCCCGAGAGCTAACGTGATGACTGCCGCCACTGTGAAAGCCGCCGAGGCCCGCAATCCTCGTACCGCCACCCGAAAGTCATTCCGAAGTTGTTCCATCACCCACTCCTAAATGTCGGCGCGGGCGTCCACGCCCCTATGTGTCAATCAGAGTCTTCCTGGAGGTTTCACTTCACGACCAGGCGCGAAAAATACGCGTCCGTTGTGGCACTGGCCCAGAGCGCAATCTGCCCATGCGTCTCGCCCAGCTTGAGGTCATTCACAATCAAGCAAGGCTGGTCTGCCCCATTCACGTAGAGACGGGCCTTAGTACCAGAAACTTCAATCTTGATGCTGGTCCAAGCACCGGCTTCGAGATCGACGTAGGATTCATATACCCCGGGGCTTTCCTTCCGCAGGCGATACCAGGGAAAATCGGGGAGGGCATGGTACTGGGTCGAGTGGTTCCGGCGGAACTGGTCGTCTGCACGGCCATTCGTCGGCCGCAGATTGAAACACTCGTACCTCGAAGCATGAGGCTGGACTCGGAAAGCGATCCCAATGAACCCACGCGCGTCTTGGGGCGCGTCCGCCCGCGGTGCACCTGCGACTTCAAGCTCGATTGTTCCATCCTTGAAATCGAGACCTGTCAGAATCGCCAGAGTATATTCGTCGGTGTTTTCGTGGCCCGGCAAAGGAAGCAACTGGACCGCACGTCGGCCAAGATACGTCACGACGTCTGCCCTCGCGTTTGCCATCTCCAGCCCGGTCAAAGAATCCAGGCGGAATCTTGAACTCTCCGCGTCCTGCGCACAAGCCAGGGTCGCCAAAGCGGCGAACGTCAATGCGAGGAGTGTGCGATTGCAGGCGCGGGCGTCTACATCGACGCGGTTCCAGCCGAAATTCACGCGTCATCCTGAGCCTCACCAGAAAACTCATTTGACAATCAAATTTGAGAAATACGCATCCGTGGCCACGTGTGCCCAGAGCGCAATCTGCCCATGGCCCTCACCGAGTTTCAGGTCATTCACAATCAAGCAGGGCTGGTCGGCGCCGTTCACGTATAAACGAGCCTTCGTGCCCGCAACCACAATCTTCATCCTGGTCCACTCGCCCGCTTGGAGGTCAACGTAAGACTCATACACTCCGGGATTTTCCTTTCGAAGACGATACCAGGGAAAATCCGGATCCGACTCGTATTGGACAGAGTGGTTGCGGCGGAGTTGGTCATCGGCGCGTCCGTTGGTCGGCCGCAGATAAAAATTTTCCGCCCGCTCACCATGAGCTTGAACGCGGAAAAGTAATCCGATGAAGCCTCGCATGTCCGCCGCCACCCCCGGACGTGGAGCACCCGCAACGTCTACCTCGATGGTTCCGTCTTTGAATTCAGACCCCGTCAAAATCGCCAGCATCGCACCATCGCCCATGGCCTGTCCCGGCAAAGGGACGAGCCGCACGGCGTGTTCGCCGTGATAGGTTACGGCCTCGGCTTTCGCATTCACCAGTTCCAACCCGTCCGTGGAATCGAGACGGAAGGTCGAGATTATTGTCTTGCTATCCTGTCCATGCACAATGCCTGCCAGGAACGCGAATGACAGCACGACAGCAAATCTGCAAAAGATTCCACGCATGGGTGTAGCCTCTCCAGAGTCAAATTTCGAATCACATACGAGAGACAAGGGAAAGTTTAATTGGTTAGCATGCCGTGGAATGCGGTTGAATTTGCGCAATCCTGTTGTTCTATAGGCGCGAGCTCGGTACGTTTGTTAAGCTTATTGACCCGGCCCGCACGTTGTTATGTACAGTAGATGGGCCGCCAGGACAATGCACCATGTACCCGCGATCGTTTCACTATCACCGCGCCAGTTCGCTGAAGGAAGCGGCGGCTATGCTCGCGCAACTCGGGGAAGGTGCGAAGTTGCTGGCCGGCGGCCAGAGTCTTATCCCACTCATGAAGCTTCGATTCGCGAACCCGGCCCATCTGGTGGATCTGAACTTCATTTCCGGAACCTCCTACATTAAGGATGAAAATAGCGCGCTTCGCTTTGGAGCTCTTACCCGGCACGCAGAAATCGAGTCATCGTCGGTCGTTGCGAAAATTCCCATTCTCCATGATTGCGCCGCGGGAATTGCCGATGTCCAGGTGCGCAACCGGGGCACGATCGGTGGTTCGTTAGCGGAGGCTGACCCCAGCGGCGATTGGGCAGCGGTGCTTTCTACGCTTTCTACGGAGGTTCATTGTGTACGGGCAAGCGGCGAACGCATAGTCGATCTCGCCGACTTCATCAAAGACGCATACACTACAGCCCTCGCGCATGACGAGCTCGTCAGCGAGGTAGTGGTGAAGGTGCCCGCCAAAGGGAGCGGAGGAGCGTTCCTGGCTTTTAAGCGCTCCGCGCCCGTTTATCCGACGGCCAGCGCCGCGGTGCAACTCGCCATGGACAACGATATTTGCAAAGAGGCGGCTATCGCCCTGGGTTGTGTTGGGCTCACTGCGATCAAAGCCAAGGATGCCGAGGCAGTTCTGCGCGGGCAACAACTAACAGAGAAAACGATCGCGCGCGCCGCGGAAGCCGCTTCGGCCGTCGCTGACCCGCAAGCCGATATGCGCGGCTCTGCCGAATACAAACGCACGCTGGTTGGCGCGCTGGTCAAGCGTGCCATTGAAATTGCCGCTCGCCGGGCTCGTGGCGAACACGTTGAGGTGAGCCACATCTATGCCTGAGAGCATCGAGAAAGTTTCGATTCAGTTGAAGGTCAATGGCAAGCCCTATTCATGTGCCATTGAGCCGCGCAAGTTGCTGGTCGAATTGCTGCGCGAAGATCTCGATCTCACCGGAACGCACGTAGGCTGCGATACGACTTACTGCGGTGCCTGCACTGTGCTCATGAACGGCGCTGCGGTGAAGTCATGCACGATGTTCGCGGTGCAGGCGGATGGCGCGGATATCCTCACCGTCGAGGGCCTGGAGAAAAACGACGGCGAGCTTCATCCCATCCAGAAAGCTTTTGGCGATTGTTTCGGACTTCAGTGCGGATACTGCACGCCAGGTCTGATGCTTTCGACCTTGCAACTGCTATCTCGCAACCAGCAGCCGGGCGACAAAGAAATGCGCAAGGCAATTGCGGGAAACACCTGCCGCTGCACCGGATACCAGAACATTCTGAAGGCAATTCAATCTGCGGCGCAGAATATGAAAGGTGCTTGAAGCATGGCCATCAAGTTTGCCGGAGACTTTGAAGTGAAACGTCCGCCCGAGGAAGTTCACGACTTCCTCATCGATCCGAACCGGTTTGCGGGGCTCCTGCCTGACTTTCAAGGTCTGTCGATCCAGGACGCAACTCATTTCACGGTGAAGGTAAACGTCGGCGTTTCCTACATCAAGGGCACGGCAGAAGTGAAGGTCGAACTGGCGGAGGCCGAACGTCCGCAGCGCGCGCACTACAAGGGTCAAGGAAGCATGGCGGGAGGTAACGTTGCCCTGACCGCGGGCTTTGATTTGTCCGCAATCGATGGGGGCACAAAAGTTGCTTGGCGCGGCGAGGCCCAAATTTTTGGCCGCCTGACGTCCATGGCTGGCGGTCTGCTCGAACCACTGGGGAAAAAGCAGATTCAGAAATTGATTAACGGATTGCAGGCCGCGCTGGGACAGCAAGATGCCATCGCGCCACCAGCACCCCCAGAACCCAAGGAGACGGCGTGAGCACGAAGGACGCCATTAAGAACTGGGTTGGCCAACCGCTTCCGCGCAAGGAGGAGAACCGGCTGTTGCGCGGACGAGGCAAGTTTGCCGACGATATAAAGCTGCGCGAGATGTTGTACCTGCGATTCGTCCGCTCACCCTATGCTCACGCCAAAATCGTGAGTATCGAAACGGCGGGTGCCGAAGCTCTGGAGGGCGTCGTCGCCGTACTCACCGGGGCCGAGATCGCAGCGCAAACCCAACCTTTCATCGAAATCGGTCCAGATGCCTGCGGCCGCATCAAGGATTATCCGCTCGCCGTCTCCAAAGTGCGATATCAGGGCGAGCCAGTAGTGGCGTTAGTGGCCGAATCCCCCAGCCTGGCCGATGACGCCGCGGAGTTGGTGCAGATCGAATACGACGCGCTCGATCCGGTTGTGGATGCCGAAGCTGCGTTGACCGACCAGAGCGTCCTACACGAAGAAGCTGGCACCAATCGTGTCTGGAATGGCGTATTCGAATACGGAGATGTGGACAAGGCTTTCCGCGAAGCCGCCTTCGTAGTCAACATCGACCGCATGCACTTCCATCGCTTTTCCAGTACGCCACTGGAAAACAACGTCGTCATCGCGCAGTGGAATCCGAAAGACGATCGCATCTACTACGAGTGCAACAACTCGTTTCCATCTTTCGCCATCCAGTTTCTCTCAGCGCATCTGGGCGTTCACATCGACCGCATCCGCGTGGAAACATCCGACATTGGTGGCAGCTTTGGCATCAAGATCACGAGTTACCCCCAGATGGCAGTGTGCGCCCTGGCTTCAAAGAAAGCTGGCGGCCGTCCGGTCAAGTGGGTGGAGACGCGCACCGAACACATTACGTCGAGCGCCCACGGCAACGAACGGACTTTCCGCGATACTCGAGTCGCGCTCGATAAGAACGGCGTGATCACTGGCCTGGTGTCGCGGCACATCGACGATTGCGGAGCCTATCCTCGCTACGAGCCGCTGGGCTGCGTGATCTGGTCGCAGGTGTTTCCGGGAGTTTACCGTTTCAAGAACGCCCGCATCGACTTCACGCAGGCAGTCACCAACAAATGCCCGGTCGGCCCCAATCGCGGATACTCCCGCATGCAGCATCTGTGGTTCCTGGAGCGCGTGATCGACATCTGCGGTCATGAGTTGGGCATTCCGGCCGACGAGATACGCCTGCGCAACTACATTCGCCCGGAGGAATTTCCCTACACCACGCCCAACGGATGCGTGTACGACTCGGGAAACTATCCAAAGATGCTGGAGGTAGCGAAAGTCCGTATCGGCTGGGACGAGTGGAGGAAGAAACAAGCCGCTGCTCGAAAAGAAGGCCGGCTGATCGGAATCGGCATCGGAACCACACTGGATTCCGGCACCAATAATTTTGGCCAGTCGCAGATCGTAAACCCGGGCGCGCCGTTCTCCGGTAACTCCCAGGGCGCCAATTGCAAGCTGGATATTTACGGCGAGGTCGTAGTCTCAGTCGGTTCCTGCCCGCAGGGCCAGGGACACGAGACAACTGCGGCCCAAGTCGTAGCCGACGTTTTGAACATTCACCCCGATCGCATCACCGTGCGAACCGGTTTCGACACCGAACGCAATGTCCATACGGGATTTTCTGGGACCTATGCCAGCCAGTTCGCCGTGTCCGGACTGTCTGCGGTCCACGGCGCCGCGCAGAAATTGAGGATCGAGATGGTGCGCCTGGGGGCATTTCTGCTCGAAGCCAAAGAAGATGACATCGAGTTCGGCACCGGCGACCAGGGCCCCGAGGTTCGCTCTAAGAGCACGAAGAAGTCCATCAACTATTGGGGGCTTGCGAACATCGTCAACGTGAACAGCGCGGTGCTTCCGCCCGAGTTGTATGAGATTACGCTGAACTGTCGCTATATCTGGCGTGCTCCGTTCAAAGTGCCGGACAAGCAGAAAAAATACGGTAGCCTGACCTTGACCTATGCTTCGCAGCTGCATATCGCGGTCATCGAAATCGAGCGCGACACTTTCATCCCGCGCATTCTCGACTACGTCGCCGTCGACGATTGCGGAACCGTGATTAATCCGCCTATCGTCGAAGGCCAGGTGTACGGCGCGACCGCGCACGGTATCGGCGCGGCTCTGATGGAAAATTGCGTCTACGATGCGGTTGGCAATATGCTGACCAGCACCTTCAGCGATTACACTCCCATCACCGCGATGAATATGCCGAACGGTGAAATACGATCACATCGAGACTCCGTCGCCGCACAGCTACAGCGGCGCCAAGGGCATGGGCGAAGGAGGAGCCGCTCCTATTCACACGATTTCCGCGGCCCTGCAGGATGCGCTGTTCGCCAGTGGCATTTTTATCGACGATTCGTTCAACAACGCCGACAGCCTGTTCCGGGCGATGGTTGGCAAAGAAATCAGTCAGACCGAAAACTGGTGAAAGTAGAAAGGCGGTAGGACACGTGGGGCGCGGGCGCCCCGCCGTGTTGGCGCAAGGTGGGTGACGGCCTACGCATGAAGCGTGTTTGCATTATCGGATGTGGCGCCATCGGCAGTCTGTACGCCGCCCACCTGGCACGGGTCGCGGAGGTCTGGGCTTTTGTCCGCCGCGAAGATCACGCTGCAGGCGCTGAACCGCGATGGTTTACGAGTTTCGGGAAAACATGATTTTCATGTGTCGCTCAAAGCCACAACCCGGCCCGATCAACTCCCCGACTGCGATCTCGGTATCGTCGCCACCAAAGCAACGCAGGTCGAGGAGTCGATCGCGTCCGTCGGCAACCGTTTCAATCAGGGCGCCGTTATCTCCGCGCAAAACGGCTTGGGAAGCGAAGAAATTATCGCTGCGCATACTCGCGGCCACGTGATTCGCGGCACCACTTTCATGAGCGGAACCAAACACGGCGACACGCATGTCCAATTGGAACTCGATACCGCGACTTGGATCGGTCCCTTTGAACCGCGCCACACACCTTACGCCTTGGTGAAGGAGAGCGCCGACCTGATCAACGCGGGCGGCCTGAAGGCTGAGGCGCTGCAGGATGCTCGCCCCGCGCAATGGTCGAAGCTGATCTTCAACGCGTCGGTGAACGGAGTGTCCGCACTGACCGGACTGCCGCATTCGCCCCATTTCGCGGACGAGTCCCAGTTTTCTACCCTCGGACATCTGCTGCACGACTTGATTGACGAAGGCAAACGCGTGGCGGAGGCCGCCGGGATTAAACTCCATGAAGATCCGTGGGAGATGAACAAGATTGGCGCGCAAACCAATCATCCGCCCTCGATGCTCTACGACGTGCGCCAGCAATTGCCGACCGAAGTGGATTTTCTCAGCGGCGCCATCGCACGCGAGGCGAAACAGGCCGGCGTTCCCGCACCGCTGCATACCGCTGTCTACCGCCTGATCAAAGGCAAAGAAGCGTCGTGGACTTTCAAAGATGAGAATCGCGGACTGTAGAAACGTGACCTGCAACGTCTCGGGATAGAACCATGCCATGGCCAATTGACGAATCGAAGCTTGATCGGGTTCGCGCCCTGATGAAGGATCAGGACCTCACGGCGCTGGTCGTGCGCGCGCCCGACAACGTCCTCTATCTCACCAACTACTGGTGCATGAAGGGCTACGATGCTGCGGTTTTTCCCGCGCGAAGGCGAGCCCACGCTGATTGTCGCTCGAACCGCAACTGGCCGACGCCCAGCGCAACTCCTGGACAAAAGACATTCGGCTTTTCAAGGGCTATCACGAAAGCGATCCTCGGCCGCCGCAATATCGCGCTCTCGATCTTGCGTTGCAGGTGCTGAAGGAGCGCGGCCTCACCGACAAAGTTGCGATCGAACTCAACATGGGCACGCAGTCTGCCGACCGCATGGTGGGCGAGCCGACTACCCCCACCCAACTGTACTTCGACGCGTTCGGCGAAGTCGCCGGCCAGGTGGTCGACGCAACTCCGCTTACTGAACGAAGCCCGCGCCATCAAGACTGCACAGGAAATCGAGCGCATGCGGCTGGCCAACGAACTGGCGGCGCTGGCCATGGACTACACCCGCGAACACATGCGCCCCGGCATGAAGGAGAGCGAAGTCGGCGGCATGTATGAAAGCTTCGTGCACGGCCTCGGCGTGGGCTACAAGGAAAGTCGAGATGGCGCGCGCCTTCACCCTGGTGTGGTCGGGCAAGGGAATTGCCACCTTCACGGCGACCGGAGACCGTCCCATCCAGAAGAACGAGCCGACGCTGTTCGAAATCTGGGTGTGCGTCGACGGCTACTGGACCGACCTCACCAAGAACGCCTGCCCCGGCGATCTGACGCCCGAATATCAGAAGCTGCTGGATCTGCTGCTGAATGTTTTCAACGAGGGAGTGGCTTACGCGCGCGACGGCGCCAGCTTTCCCGAACTCGATCGCCTGATTCGCGCCCGCATTGCGGAAGGCGGATATCCCGGCCAGCCGTCGCATCCCATTTGCCACGGCGTCGGAGCGCGCGCCCACGAGCCGCCATACGCGCATCAGGCGGGAACCGGTACGATCAAAAAGGGCATGGTCCTGGCCATCGAGCCCGGAATTTACTGGCCCGGCGGCGGCGGCCTTCGTCTGGAAGATAATTTCCTGATCACCGGTGAAGGAAACGAAAAACTGTGCAGCTATCCGGATGATTTTCGGCTGGCAAACCGCAACGAGAATTGAGAACGGACAACTGTGGCCAAATCAAACCTCGCAATCGAGCTCGACCCCAAGTTGGTGGACCGCATCCTCGCCGAAGTGCGAGAAGAAGAAATCGTCGCCATGGCGAGCGACGTGATCAACATTCCCAGCCCGACCGGCGAAGAAGTTGCACATGGCGGAGTACATGCAATCCGCCCTGGCAAGCAGCTGCGGCTCGATGTTACCTGGCAGGAAGTCGAGGAAGGCCGCGCCAATGTCGTCGGCCGCTGGAGGGCACCGGCGGCGGCAAGAACCTGATGTTCAACGGCCACATGGACACCTCCAACACCGGCAGCGAAGAGTTCCTCACCGGCATCGGCTACAAGCCCAACGCCGTCGTCAAGAACGGCTTCATCTACGGCCTCGGCATCTACAACATGAAAGGCGCGCTGGTCTGCTACACCCACGCGGTGAAAGCGTTGCAGCGCGCGGAGTGAAGCTGAAAGGCGACGTCATCATCGCCGCCGTCGCCGGCGAGATCGAAAAGACGCAGTGGGGCGAATTCAACGGCAAGGAGTACCGCGGCTACGGCGTCGGCACGCACTATCTGGTGAATCACGGCGTGCTGCCGGACATGTGCATCCTCGGCGAACCTACCGACATGCAGGTCGTGCTTGAACACTTCGGCTCGATGTGGGTGCGCATTTCCGTCACCGGAATCTACGTTCACACCGCATTCGCGAAGGCCGCGAGGAATGAATTCCATCCGGCGTATGGACGATGTGCTGGCGACAGTCGTGAAATGGATCAAGGGCTGGGAGAAGAAAGCGACCTACAGGGGACACAAAGGCTGGTGAACCTGGGCTGCAATTCGCGGCGGCCACCCCTGGCGCGCCAGCCGCACTCCCGAGCGCACTGACTTGTTTCTCGATCTTCGCGTGCCGCCCGCATTTGCCCATGCAGGGAGCGCGCCGCGCGAGCTACAATCAGACTGTTTCTCGATTCGAAAAGCAGCATCCGGACTGGGGCCTGGAGTTCGAGACCTACGTTTCGGTTCCCGGCGCCACCATCAGCGCGATCACGAGATGGTGAAAGCCATCGACGCCAACCACCAGCGCGTGATGGGCGAAGCGCCCGAGCGTGAGGTCGTGATCTGGTGCTCGGATGCCAGCGTGCTCACGCCGCTACGGCATTGACACCGTGAACTATGGGCCCTCCAGCGGCCCGCGCGACACCGAAGGAGAAAAAGTCAAAATCAAGACGCTGGTGGACATCACCAAGATTTACGCCCTGACCGCCGCCGAACTCTGCGGCGTGCAATCCTAGACAGCAGTCTGAGGGACTATTTGCCGAGCCAACACGAAATCGATCGCCGCTACCAAAAACATCCGCGCCGCCATGCGCACCGCAGAGCCTGGACGCGCTGATCGTCTGCGGCAACCAGTACGCCGGCTTCGAAGGCGCCGTCTTCTATGTCTCCGGTTTCGAAATCGTTCATCGCTACGTCTACGTTGTGCTGCCGCTCGAAGGCGAGCCCACGCTGGTGTTTCCCGCGCGAGGCGCGCTGGATCGGCGACAAGAACAAACCCTGGGTGAAAGATCACGTCTGGCCCGACATTCCCGGCCAATGGATTTCTGATCGTGCCCGCGAGCGCGGCTGGAAGAAGCTGGGCGTTTACGGCATGAATTTCGTTATGGCGGTTCGTGACTACCGCGAGCTCAGCGAATGGCCCATGTCGAGATGGTGCCGTTCGACTTCGAGTTCGACATGGCCCGCGCCGTCAAGAGCGAAGAGGAACTCGCCGAAGTGCGCGACGCCATGGACATCATCGTCGACGGCTTCTGGGCGCTGGTTGCGGCCTACGAACCGGGCAAGACCGAAGCCGAAATCATGGCGCCTGCCGTCGAACGATTCTTCGCCCGCGGCGCCGGACCGCGCATGATGAATATTCTGCTCTCCGGCACGCACGGCGAGGCGGAAGCGTCCTTCAAGGTTCCCGGACATCGCGTCATCGCCCGGACGACCTGCTGCTCTATTCGCTCGAAATCACCGGCGCAGGCGGATACTGGGTGGAGTTTTCGCGTCCTCTGATTCGCGGCAAGCTGAGCCCGCGAACTCAGGCCATGGCGGACGCTTATCCGCAGGCGCTCGAAGCCGCTCGCAAGCTCATGCGCGCCGGCGAACTGGCCAGCAACGTGCATCGCGTCGTCGCCGAGACTTTCGCCAAGCACGGATTCGCGCTCGGCCATCTCTCCGGCCACAGCATCGGCACGACCATGCTGGAGTATCCCGCGATCGGCGCGAAGAGCGATGTGCAATTCCAGGAGAACATGATTTTCTCGCTGCACCCGCAGGTCGTCGACCAGGACGGCAAAGTCTGCCTCTATACGCAGGACACGTATCGCATCGGCAAAACCGAAGGCGAGTGCCTGGCCGACGTGCCCTGGAAGTTTTATCACCGGCGCAGAAAGAAACTGAGAACTGAGAACCGAGCATCTGAGAACTGATGTTATGAATGGTCCGATCAGCATGAAAATCTGCGTCATCGGTTGCGGAGCCGTCGGCAGCCTGTTCGCCGCCCATCTGGCGAAGGCCGGCGAGGCCGAAGTCTGGGCCTACGACGTTTGGAAAGAGCACACTGACGCCATCCAGCAAAACGGCCTGCGCCTTTCCGGCGCGGCCGACTTCACCGCCCGCCTGAATGCCACCAGCGATGCCCAGAGCATTGCCGCGCTGCGACTACGGCATCGTCGCCACGAAGGCGATCCACACTCGCGTCGCCATCGCTCAGGTAGCACACATCTTCGACGACCACAGCGCGGTCTGTTCGGTGCAGAACGGTGTCGGAAACGAAGAAATCATCGCCGAGCATGTGAAGTTCGTGATTCGCGGCACCACGTTTCCCGCCGGGCATCCGATCGCACCCGGACACATCGGTTTCGACATCCAAGGCGACACCTGGATCGGGCCGTTCGAGCCCACCAACACTCCGATGGACAAAGGTCGAAGAACTTGCCGGCCTGATCACTCGCTCCGGCATGAATACGATCGCCCTGAAAGACGCTCGCGGCGCGCAGTGGACCAAGCTGATCTTCAATGCCGCCACCAATCCCGTCGGCGCGCTCACGCTGCTGCATCACGGCGCGGCGGCCCGCTTCGCGCCCACCGGACAGCTGTTCGAACGACCTGATTGCCGAAGGCGAGGCGGTGGCGAAGGAGTTGGGAATCGAATTGCACGGCGATCCCCGGCGCTGGTGCAGAAAGGCGCCAACGCTCCCGGCAAGCACCGCGCCAGCATGCTGCAGGATGTCCTCGCCAAGCGCCAGACCGAGGTCGATTTCATGAACGGCGCGATCGTGCAGTGGGGCGAGAAAGCAGGCGTGCCGACTCCGCTGAACCAAGCGCTGTGGGCAGTTGATCAAGGGTCTGGAACATTCGTGGAAGGATCCAGATTGAAAGCTAGAAGCCAGAAGCCAGGAGCTAGAAGCAAAACATGCCATCCCATTCAACATCGGCGTTCTGCAACTCAGCATGGAACCGGTGCGCGAGACCGTTGCCATGGCGAAGGCCTGCGAGGACGCCGGCTTCGACACCTTCTGGATCGCCGAGGCTTATCCCTGGTGGCGCAAGCATTCCTTCGAGGCGCGCTCTTCGACCGCGGTTCTCGCGGTGATCGCCGCCGAAACCCGCCGCATTCAGTTCGGCTGGGGAATCATTTCGCCCTACACGCGCCATCCGGTGCAGATCGCGATGGAAGCGCGCGTCATGCAGGATCTGGCCGGCGAGCGTTTCCTGCTCGGCCTCGGCGCTTCGAAGATCTTCATGAAAGAGATTGGCGAAGGCGAAGGCGAGAAAGTCGGCCCGGCGACGGTGATGCGCGAGAGCATCGAAATTATCAGAGGCGTCCTCGGCGGGCGACGCTTTCGAGTATCAAGGCAAGGTCTTTGCCGCCGAACGTTCCGCCGCTCAAGCCGGACGCGCACACCCCGCGCAGGCATTCCCCCGATCTACGTTGCCGGCACCGGCCCGGTGCTGCAGAGAAATGGCCGGAGTCCATCAGCGATGGCCTGCTGACCGCAAGCATCACCACGCCGGAGTTCGTCCGCTACTCGCGCAAGAACATGGAAGAAGGCGCGCGCAAGGCGGGCAAAGATCCGTCGAAACTGGTTCTCGGCTCGGTGATTGTCGGAAGCATCGGCCGCGACTCCGCGAAGGGCAAAGAAGGCGCGCGCGAACAGGCGGCCATGTATCTCGCCAACAAAGTGCAGAACATCAAAGGCTCGGCCGACGTGCTGCTGCGAATGCGCCGGCCTGACCTTCGAGGAATTCGCCCGATCGCCGATGCCATGGAAAAAGGCGGGCGCAAAGCCGCTGCCAAAGCGGTGACCGACGACATCCTGCGAAAGCGTGTGCCGATTGCCGGAACGCCCGACGAGTGCATCGCGCGCATCGAGGAATACCGCGACGCGGGCTGCACCCACATCATGCTGGAAATCTGGGGCGACGATCGCACCGGCCAGGCCAAGTTGTTTGGCGAAGCGGTGCTGCCGCATTTCAAGAACTAGCCACGGATTCTCACGGATTAACACGGATTACGATTTCTCGAAACTCTTCGTCGGTCAGCAGCCCGCGCTTTGGCAATGGCGCGCTTCTTCACTTCCGCCAGGATCGCAGCGCGTTGTTCGGCGAGCGATGGCGAGTCCCAACTCTTTTCCTTTCAGGTCGATGCTGTCGAGCCCGCTCTTTTTGCCGAGCACGATGCTGCGGCGTCGCATTCACCAGTTCGGCGGAATAGGGCTCGATGGCCTCCGGGATGTGAAACTGGCTGGCCACCGCGCCGCTCTCGCGCATGAACAGGTTTTCCCCGACCACCGGCTTCCACGCTTCCAGCGTGTAGCCCGAAAGCCTGCTGCAACTACTCTCGGAAACCTCGCGCACTTTCGTCAAGTCCAAAGCAACCGGCACGTCATACAGGCAGCGCAGCGCCAGCGCGATCTCGCAGATGTCGGCATTGCCGGCGCGCTCGCCCATGCCGTTGATCGTGCCCTGAATCCAGGTGGCGCCGCCGCGCACCGCCGCCACCGCGCACGCCGTGGCCATGCCGAAATCGTTGTGTCCGTGATAGTGGACGGGCACCTTCGGCCGACCCAGGCGCAGACTTCGCGAACCAGAAACTCCACCGCTTCGGGCCCGCAGGCGCCGATCGTGTCCACGACCACCATCTCCGCGGCGCCCGCTTCCAGGGCGGCGAGATAGATCTTCTTCAGAAAGTCGAGATCGGTGCGGGTGCCATCCACGGCGAAGAACGCGACGGTAATGCCGTTTTGCTTGGCGATGCGACATCGCATCGACGACTCGCCGCAGCACTTCTTCGCGAGTGAGGCCGTAGGCTTTCAGCTTGATGTCGCTGGTCGGGCGCTTCAATGACCGAAGCACGCAGGCCCAGACGCACCAGTTCTTCGACGTCAGCCTTCACGGCGCGCGAGAAACCCCAGAGCTCGGCCTTCAGGTTGGCTTTCTGCATCAGCTGAATGGCTTCCGCATCTTCGACCGAAACGCGCGGGAAGCCGGCTTCGATGCGGCTTATGCCGAGTTCGTCCAGCTTGCGGGCGATTTCCAGTTTCTGCTGCGGGGAGAGCACCACTCCGACCGTCTGCTCGCCGTCGCGCAGCGTGGTGTCGTAAAAGCGAATCGTTGTACGCGGAAACGCCGCGCGGATTTCCGGCCGCGCATTCAGTTCGCTGACCCAGATTTTGGAATTGGCCATCGTCAATTCTCTACCACAGAGACACAGAGACACAGATGAAGATCAAGATAGTGTTTTATAAATCCGACAGAGCCTATATGGCCTTCCCTTATCTCTGTGACTCTGTGCCTCTGTGGTGAACTAAGTCCGTGTCTCCTGCGTAGCCAAAGTCGCGGGCTTGTGGCCGTACGCCTCTTCCCAGGAGATCACGCGGTTTCGCAACATGCCGATGTTTTCGATTTCGCATTCCATCTCGTCTCCGGGTTTCAGGTACCAGGCTTTCGGATCTCCGCTGAAAGCCGCCACGCCTGAGACCGTCCCGGTCGAAACCACGTCGCCCGCGCTGTAGCCCATGGGCGAATAGTGCGAAAGAATTTCCGGAATCTTGACCGACATCTTGCTGGAATGCGAACGCTGCCGCGATTCTCCGTTGACGCGCAGTTCCATCTCCAGATTATGCGGGTCGGGGATTTCGTCGGCAGTCACGATCCACGGGCCCAGCGGGCAGAACGTGTCGATTCCCTTGCAGAAGCTGAACACGCCCGACTTCATCTCGCGCCGTTGAATATCGCGAGCCGTGATGTCATTGAAGATGACATAGCCGCCAATGCGTTCGCTGGCTTCTTCCGGCGAAAAATGTTTGCCGCCTTTCTTCAGGACGACCGCCAGTTCCAGTTCGTAGTCCAGTTCGCTGGTGAGATGCTCGGGATAAATCACCGGCTCGTCGTGTCCAATGATGGCGTCGACATTCTGAAAGAACACAATCCACGGCATTACCGGATGCGAGAATCCCGCCTTGGTGGCTTCTTCATGGTGCTCGCGGAAATTGCCCGCGGTGTGAAAGAACTTGCGGGGAACGATCGGCGCTTTGAGTTTGACCTCGCCGGCAGAATAGAAAATGGTCTCCCCCCGCGGTCCGGCAGCGCCATCGTTTTGCACAGCGTGCTCGAACGCTTTGCGCGCCGCTTCCAGGCTGGTGTCGCCACCCTCGAACAGCGCCAGCATGTTGGCGGGAACCAGGGCATCGGCCAGACGCTCGAAGGCGGCTTCATTTTCTACGTCTCGCAGGTACAGCGCGCAGGCCGCGTGCAGATCGACAATGCGGGCATCGCTGGTCACAGCGCCCGTGCGCGAGCGCCGAGCGGGATCTTCAAAAGTTACAAGCTTCATGGGAGTGAATGAATCCTAACAAAGTGTATGAGCGGGCATCGCGACTTGTCTAGGAAGCGGTCTGACTGTTCCCGACGCCACCTTATGTCTTGTTGAGGATTCACTTGGTCCGAAAAGCGCGGGCCAGCCTCCTGTCATCCTAAACCCGTCATCCTGAACTCATCTGTCATCCTGAGTGCAGTAGTTGGTTCGCGAAGCGAACCAACTACGGAGTCGAAGGATCCCTACCCCACCATTCATCCCTCAAGCACTTCAAGGCATTTCCCCATAAACGCCAGCTTGGCCCCCGCCTCCGAGATGTTGCCATCCCGAGCAAAGCGCAGGATCTCTGTGCGCAAGTTCACGACGCAGAGATGCGTCGGGGGCGGGCCCAGGCATTCTCTGCTCCGTCAACGAAAGGGTGCCCCATCCTGGTCCGCGTTCTTTGCGGACAGGGTGGGTGCGAGACTCTCAGTCAAGCGCAAGCGGCAATCTCTCATACGGACAGGAACGTGCCCGGCCCCGGACTGCTGCCGCCGCTTGCGCCCCGACTGACGCCCTCAATGCCCCAGAAGAAACTAGGGATAATCAGTGCTGGCGTGCCAATGCCGGACGCGCCATCGCTGTAATTCCCGCCAGCTCCGGCCAACGGGCCGTCGGCGTAGAGGTTGACTTCACCAAGCAAAAGTTTGCCGCTAGTGGCTCCAGTGCTGGAACCCTGGGGAACACATTTGAAGAGCATTTTTGTAATGGTGGTTGCCGAACACACCTGATTCCCCGTGAACCCACGTGCGTCGATGGTAGCACCAAGGGGATAGCTGGCGGAGGAGCCTAGCTTCCCGCAGGCAGCGGCGATGGCACCGCACATGTCCGTGACCGGAGGAACAAGAAATTGTGTTGCATCGATAAGCATCAGACTCGACGACGGCGCGCTGCCATTTCCGGCATATGTGAGGCCCGTCGTGTTCTGAGCTGGGGAAGTACTGCAGAGAGTTCCCAGTAAAAGGCAGAGCCAGGCTAGTCGTAGGGCTACCTTACTTAGTGAGAGGGAACGACGACCTCGCGAGCGCAGGCCATGAACAAGATGAAACATTTGGTTCTCCTTTGAATTTGCTGAATTTGTCGCTCCATGCGCTCCCCCCTCACCACGGAAAACTGTGGGCTGGGTCCGCCTCCACTAGCTTTGAGTTGACGGTCGTAGGCTATCGCAGACGGTGAAGCATCCTGAAGTGCCTGCCTTGATGCGTCGCTTGGGCGGGGTGTTATGGCCGCAAAATCTTGCATCTTGACTTAAGATCGCGGCGGGGCAGACACTTTCGTTGGGAGCGACAAAATGAGGCGTACCGCGTGGACTTTACTGCTGGTACTTGCAGCGCTGTCCGTGGGCGTAGATAACGCCTCCGCCCGGCAATTCGGGAAGGCGGTCTACTACCATGCCGCCGGGAATCCATGGACCTTGGTCGCTGCACATTTTACGCAAAGCGGGAGTTTCGATCTTGCCATCGCCGACTTGTTCCAAGGTCGCATTGCGATTCTTTTGGGCAAGGGTGACGGAACTTTCCTGCCGCCTCGGACATTCCCCGTAACCAACCCAGTCGAAATCGCAACAGGAGACTTCAACGGGGACGGGAATGAAGACTTGGCGGTGACTGAGTCTAATGGAACTGGGGACGGATCACTCGCCATATTTTTAGGCGATGGCAAGGGCGGCTTCAAGCAATCCGCCAACTACGTAACCGGCGTTGCATCGGGTTTCGTCGCTGTGGCCGACTTCAATGGCGACGGGCGGTTGGATGCGGCGGTCACAGACGAAGGATTCGATAGTACTCCGGGCGACGTGATCGTGTTCCTCGGCAACGGCCATGGAAAGCTACGGAGAGTTGCCAAGTTTAATCTGCCGCACCAGCAACCCACTGGCATCGCTGCAGGTGACCTGAACGGCGATCATTATCCCGACCTCGCAGTAACACTGGCTGGCAGCGGTTCGGTCGCAGTTCTGATGAACGACGGCACAGGCAAGTTCCTCAAGCCTGTCACCTACAACGCCGGAGGCGGCGAAGCCGTGGACGTGAAGATTGCTGACCTACAAAACAATGGCAAGCAGGATCTAGTTGTGGCCAATCTCTCCCAAGGGATGGTCGTGCTGCTCAACAACGGCGACGGCACCTTCGGCAAGCCGACGACCTACGTGCCAACCTGCCACAACTGCCAGGCCCCTGAGGCTTGCGTGGCCGCCGATTTCAATCTCGATGGCAAGCTCGACGTGGCTTGCGCGACCAATAGCGTGGATTCATACTTTTTTTATGGCAAGGGTAACGGCAAGTTTGGCCCCTCGATCCCCATCAAGGACACCATCAAGACCGACGGCGGCTTCTCCATCGCAGCGGGCGACTTTAACAACGACAACGCCCCCGACCTCGCCATTCCTATCCAGGACCACGGCAAAGTCGCCATCCTGCTTAACACCAAGTAAAGCCCCCAGGAGCGTGGCACTGATCCGCTGCTCTACCCAGATAGAGGCTGATCCATCCTCGCGTGTTCTGACCAGGGTGGCGCGAGGTCCTCAATCCGCTTCCTCCTCCGCACTTTCTTGTTGACCGGGCGCTTCAATCTAGATAATCTTTACTAATATAAGTTATCTACAAGATAACGATGGTTCTTTGAAAATCTTGTCCACGCCTGTCCTGCGATTTCTCGGCCGCGCCCATGCCGGGATGCGATCCTTGCAGACCAATGCGATGAATGCGATGGAGGAGATGGATTGGCTCGTCGTCCGTTGCATCCCAAAGTTCCAAAACGGAACCGTGAACCCAACGGGTCTCTGCCATAACTTGAGCGTTCTCTAGATTTTGCGCGTAACTCCCGCAAACTCAAAGATCTAGCGCATGGTCGACTTTTAAGTCATGTGTTTTCTATATTTTGCAGCCGATAGGGGGAGGGGGGGTACCCGGTACCAAGCAGTAACCTCCATCCCAATTCGGGAATCTTCGTCCGGAAAGACGGAAGCGCTCGTCTAGAAGATTTTCCTGAGCGCGGACAGATTCAGATCACGGCAGCGCCAGCGGCCTCTCGGCAGCTGGCTTGGGCAACGTGTTCGCCGCGCTGAGGGCTCGGATCTGCGCGATTCGAGCTTCCAGGTTCGCCTTCGCTTCCTTCGGAGTGTTGGGCATCTGCTCTCCCAGGATCACGTAGGTTTGCAGCAGACGGATGACGGCGTCCGGAGAATAGCCGGCTTGGATCGCGAGGTTTACGCCTTCGCGGTCGGCGGCGAATTCGTTGTCGTGCCCGTAGCCCGGAAGGAAGGGATCAACCTTCAGTTTGTAAGTCTTCGCATCGTGCTTTGCAGGATCAGGCCGGCTGGCGTCTTCGGCGGAAAGATGCAGATCCCCGAGCTGCTTGATCAAACGCTCGCGGCATTGGTTGAGCGCGACGTGTTCGACTTCGTGTCCGAGCACGGCGGCGAGCTGATCTTCAGTATCGATGTAAGCCAGGATTCCCGCGCCCACGAAGATCTGTCCGCCGGGCAAGCCGACGGCGCTCTTGAAGCCGGGACTGGGATCGAAGTGAAACTGGTAAGGAAGCTTGCGCTGGGCGTGCGCGGCAACGCGGTCTCCGACGGTTTGCAGATATTGGTCGAGTTTCGTGGTCTGCGGAGTAGGCGCCATTCCCTCTTCCTGCTCGAACTGTTGCGCCAGAACCTGGCCGATGCGAACTTCGTCCGCGTCGCTGAGCGTGATGAGGTTTTCCGCGGAGAGCGTTCGCGGCAACAACCAGAGGCATGACAGTAGCAGGAGCAGTTTCTTCATAGGTATCTTTTTGGCATCGCGTCACCGCGAAACCGCATCGGATTAAATGCACTATCCCGTTGGACGCCGGCTTGGCTGGTTGGTTAGTCCAAAACCCTTGTGGAAGCTTTGCTCGACTGGACAGCCGGGGCTGTCCCCACGTGATTATGAATTCTTTGCCTGAATTTCGCGCGCCCACCGCTGCAGAGCGGGTGTTCAACCGGGTGTTTGGATTCCTGGTTGGACTTGGGATTGGTTTTCCCCACAACTATCTCTTGCAAGTCCGCGGACGCAAGAGCGGACGGCTCTATTCCACTCCGGTTGATTTGCTGGAGCTTCGAGGAAAACGGTTCCTGGTGGCTCCGCGAGGGCGCACGCAGTGGGTGCGCAACGCCGAAGCCGCTGGAGAAGTGACCCTGAAAAAGGGAAGGACAAAGAAGCAGTTTCGCCTGCGGCCGATTCCCGACGCGGATAAGCCGGAGATATTGAAAGCTTATCTGGATAACTTCAAGCGCGAGGTGCAGACTTATTTTCCGGTTCCGGCGGGTTCGCCGGTTCAGGCCTTCGCCGAGCTTGCGCCAAATTATCCGGCGTTCGAGTTGATCGCGGCCTGAACGCGAAATCAGGGCTGGCGAAGGTCGCTTACTCCAGCACGCTGTCGTCGAGTTTTTTTCTTCCCCAGTCGGCGGCTGCTTGCACGAACGCCAGCACCAGCGGATGCGGCTCCCTGGGCTTGGAGGAAAGCTGGGGCTGAAACAAGGTTGCGATGTAGAAACGATGGGTGGGCGATTCGATGGCGCGAATCTCGCCCTTGGCGCCGCGAGCCACGACAGGGAATCCGGCCTCCATGGCCGCCCATTCGTAGTCCGGGTTGACTTCGAAATTGCAGAAGAATTCCTCGGTCGCCGTGTCTTGCGTATAGAAAGATTGCAGGTACGAGCCTGGCCGCAAGCGAATTTCTGGAATCATGCCGGAAAGTTTTGGGGCATCCTTCTTACGGTCCGGGACCGCGCACGCCACCGGATAGATGATGATGTTCTTGGAACCGGAATTGTTCTCGGCTGTGTCCGCGTCCTTGATGCCGAGCACGTTGCGGGCGCACTCGATCAGGGCATACTGAAAGCCTCCGCAAGTGCCGAGAAACGGCCAGTCGCGGCGGCGCGCGAACTCAATTCCCTTCAACATGCCGTCGAAGCTCTTATAGGGACTTCCGGGCGCGGCCCAGATGCCGTCAAAGCTTTCCAGTAATTTCCTGGCGTCGGGTTCAAGAACCGAGGGAGTGGCGATCCATTCGGAGTCGAGCTTGCTTTGCAGTTTTGTGGCGCAGTGCTGCAGCGCGTCGTTGATCGCCTTGTAGCCGCGCGATGCAGGCTCGAGGTCGCCCAGAATTCCGATGCGAACAGCGTCGCTCACGGAGTCAATTCTAATTGAGAAGGTTTGCTTGTGGTGGTTACGTGAGTGTGAAGGCTGATGACCCCGAATCCAGCTTCAGGGTTTAGGCCTCGGCATCGAAAACGATCTCCTCTGATTACTTGTGATTACTTGGCTGCACTGAATGTCATGGGAACGTCGGACTTGTCGGATTCTTCTACTTTGAACATGGGACGCGGCGTAAGGCTCATGAAGCTGGCGACGAAGGTGTCGGGCATCTGCTGGATGCGGATGTTGAAGGTGTTCACGGAGTCGTTGTAAAACTCGCGGCGGTCGGCGATCTGGCTTTCCAGATCCGTGATTCTGCTTTGCAGCCGCATGAAATTGTCGTTGGCCTTGAGTTGAGGATAGTTTTCGGCAACGGCGAAGAAGCCGCGAAGTGCCGAAGTCATGCTCTGGTCGGCTTGCGCCTTCTGGTCGACGCTGAGCGCTTGCGAATACATGCTGCGGGCCTGCGTGATCTTCTGCAGAGTGTCTCGCTCAAAATCCATGTAGCCCTTGCAGATGTCGAGCAGCTTGGGCAATTCGTCGTGGCGTTGCTTCAGCAGAATGTCGATGTTGGCCCAGGCTTTGGCGATGTCATTCTTCAGGGCGATCAAGCCGTTGAAGATCGTGACCACATACACGGCCATGCCGAGTATCACGAACAGGAATGCGAGTGAGACGACAGTGTTCATAAAGTTTTTTTCTCCGATTCCTCATAACCAGTCGAAGTGTGCGGCCACGATGTAGGCGCACAGCAGGGTGAGCGCGGGTCCGCCCCAGATCATCAGCGTGGATTTCCAGCTCAGCGAGCTGACTACGTCGCGCTGGCTGTGCCAGGAAATCAAGAATGATGGATTGTGCGTGCCTCTCATCAGCACGACTGGGGGATGAAGATCGAATTGCTCCGGCGCGGTGGTTGCGGCGGCGCCTCCGCCGGTCGAGGCGGAGACTGACGTGGCCACAACCCCAGGGTTCACTAGTCCGGCGGCGGCCCAGGCAGCGGGATTCGTAATGCCCGCCTTTACCAATGCTGCGCTGATCTTTTGTTGCTGCGCTGGATCGGCAATTCGGGCGGGAGGTTTGTCGCCCACTAAATGAATGCCCGCTGCAGCAACAGGATCACTCTGGAACGCGGAGAACAGCATTTTCCCCGCAGTGGAAACATCGGTGTCTGCGGTGAGGTTAGAGAGATTGGGTATGCGGAACGAGAGCGCATGCTGCTCCGCGGTCAGGCTGAGCACGGGGATTGCACTCACGCTCAGGCCGGGATTCTGCGCCAAGGTTCCCAGAATGAAGAGCGCGTTTTTTGGCTTGATGCAGTATTCGTCGATCTTGATCTTCTTGTCGGTGGAGACTCCATGGCGCGCCAGAAAACCGGAAATGTTCGAAGGCATCTCCAGGCTCCTGGAGAACAGGGACGTGCTGAACTCATCGTGGAAATCGCGGTGGATGTCCATCTCGGCGCCTTGCGGATTGACCAGCACGCGTCCGGTGTTGTCATCGAGAAAAAAGGGAACGTGCAGGTGCTCGTCGGCGACCTTTACCCACTCGCTGTTTTTGCCCCGCTGCTGCCATTGCCAGGCCGTGGTGTGGAAGTAGTAGCAGGGCACGCCGGTAATGGGTGCCATGATCGTGTATGGACCGGCGGCCAAGCCATTGATTTCTACCAGGCCCATGGCGGCGCTGCGGATCTTGGAGGCGGGCGTGTTCATGATCAGGCGCTTGCGCTGCAGCAGGCGGAAGCCGCGATAGAACAGGTACACGCCGGCGAAGGCGCCGATGAAGGCCAGCAGTATGCCGTCGTTCTTCGAGTAACAAAAAAATGCCAGCAGTGAGATCACGAGATTAGTTCCGACACCTTGGCGATCACCAAGATGTCGTCGTTCCGAGCATAGCGGAGGGCAAAATCGGGTGGCAGCAGAAAACCTCGGTTCAAGCTTACGTTCGTAATGTGGATGCGATTTTCATGAATACGGCCTTTTGGGATTCAGTTCCAGGTCCCCTGTTCTCGGTTGGAGTTATATGACAAAGTCAACTAATATATTTGCATGAGGCAATTAGATGACTGACGTCCAACAGCGAATCGCGGCAGTGCGGCGTTTCAACCGCTTTTACACCCGGCAGATTGGCGTCCTGGGGGAGAAATCTTACAACAGTCCTTTTTCTCTGACCGAGGTGCGCGTGCTGTACGAACTTGCCCACCGGGAGAAGCCAACTGCAGCCGAACTGAGTAATGACTTGGGATTGGATGCCGGCTATCTGAGCCGAGTCCTGGCAGGTTTCGACAAGCGAGGATTGCTCGATAGGAAGCCTTCGAAAGCTGATGGGCGGCAAAGCCTTTTGTCGCTGACAGAGCAGGGTAGGAAAGTCATGACCACGCTCGACGCGCGCTCTCACGAAGAAGTTGGCAAGGCATTATCTGGCTTGTCAGCGGCGGAGCAGGGCCGCTTGATCGATGCGATGGAGACGATTGAGAAGGTGTTGGGCGCGCCGTCGTCGGAAGAGCCTGCATATATTCTTCGCCCTCACCAGCCAGGCGACATCGGCTGGGTAATTCATCGCCACGGCGTGCTTTATGCGCAGGAGTATCAATGGGATGAGCAGTTCGAGGGGTTGGTGGCGGAGATCGCGGCGAAGTTCATCCAGAATTTTGATCCCAAGCGAGAACGCTGCTGGATCGCCGAGAGGGAGGGGGAGATTGTCGGCTTCGTCTTCCTAGTAAAGCACACGAAGACCGTGGCCAAACTGCGCATGCTTCTGGTGGAACCGGCGGTTCGTGGGTTGGGGATCGGAAAGCGGTTAGTGGAGGAATGTGTGCGCTTCGCGCGGCAGGCGGGTTACAAGAAGATTACGTTGTGGACGCAGAGTTCACTGCGGGCGGCGCGGGGTATTTATGAGAAAGCCGGGTTTCGTTTGGTTGAACAGAAAAGGCATCGCAGCTGGGGGCATGATCTGGTGTCGGAGGTTTGGGATCTCCAGCTCTGACTGCAGGCACGATCTGGAAAGCTTAGCGAACCGTTACTGCGCGTTCTTTCAAGATTTCTTCTATCGCCGCGATTCCGGTTTCAAGTTCCTGGTCGGTGTTGTAAAAGTGCGGGGACATGCGGACTCCGGCCTTGGGGCGCCAGTCCACCAGGATTTCGCGTCTCAGCAGTTCGCGGCAGACTTCCGCGGCATCGGGTACATCAATCGAGACCGTTCCGCCACGCTTCTCGGGATCGCGTGGAGTGTTCACTCGCAATCCCTGTTTTTCCACCAACTCGATGAGGCGTGCAGTCTGGCGTTTTGACTTCGCGCGAATGCGATCGATCCCGACTTCGCGAACGATTTTCAGTCCGGGGCGAGCAGCTTCGAGCGACGGGATATGCGGCGTGCCGTTCATGAAACGGTAGGGCGAATCGGTGTAGCGGTTGGGGCCGATCTCGAACGCAAAAGGATTCTCGTGGGCAGTCCAGCCGGTTAGTCTTGGTTGCAGCTTCTTTCCCAGGTCTGGACGGACGTACAGATAGCCGACACCGGGACCGCCGCAGAGCCATTTTAAAACTCCGCCGCAGGCAAAGTCGGCATTGAGAGCCTGGACGTCAACCGGCACCGTGCCGAGCGACTGGAAGGTATCCAGCACCACGTAAGCGCCGACTTTGTGGGCTTTTTCGATGATCGCCTTGGCATCCTGGATAAAAGCGCTACGGAAAATTACGTGGGAGATGGGGACCAGCAGGGTTTGCTCGTCGATTGCGTCAAGCAGTCGTTGGGTCGGAACGGTGATTCCGTCGTCGGTCTTCACCATGTGAACCCGGGCTCCAGTGGCTTGCTGAGCCTCCCAGAAATACATGACCGAGGGGAAGTTCATGTCGGAGTAGACGACTTTGTTGCGCTTGCCGGAGAAATCGAAGCAGGAGGCGACCACGGCCTGGCACGTGGTGACGTTCTGATGGGTTGAGACTGAGCCTTTGGGCGCATTCATCAGCGTGCCAATTTCATCGCCGACTTCAGCGGCCAGCATCCACCATTTTTCTTCCCAGGCGCGGACGCCGCGGGTGGCCCAGGTATCAGCGTAGCCCTTCATCGCGTCGTAAACGCCGCGTGGCATGGCTCCCAGGGAATTACTGATCAGGTAGGTGGTGCGCTCGAGGATAGGGAACTCGGAGCGGTAGCGAAGCAGGTCGTCGGTCATGGCGATATTGTACTGCCGGGAAGGGCCTGGTGGCCTCAATTCCTCAGCGTTTGTCGTCATTCCGGCATTTTCAAATCGTTAACCACAAAGGACACCCTTCGACTTCGCTCAGGGCAGGCTCCGGTTCACAAAGTAGGAACTTTAGGAAGTTGGGTTGGCTGGACGCAGGAGCCAATAGGCCACCGTTAGTATCAATAGCGTTGCCAGGCCGCTGAGCAGGCTTACCCGCGAATCCCACCAGGTTTTCAGAACGGCAGCGATCACCAGGGTGAGTCCCAGTGCCGATCCCCAGGCGCCGAGCGGCGAGCGCATGGGGAGCGCGGTCAACTGCCCGGAACTCATCCGCCGGCGGAATGAAACATGCGCGGCCAGGGACACTACCCAGGAAAGCATCAGGCCGAACAGCGCGGCGCTGAGGATGTATACGAAGGCATTTCTTGGAAACCATGTTTCCAAGACCACGGCGACTGCGATCCCGTAGGACGAGGCCAGCAGAGCGAGTTTTGGGGATCCTGCGGCATTGAGCCGGCCGAGCGAAGCGGGGGCCCATCCTCCTCGGGCCAGCGAGAACAGCATGCGCGATGCGGAATACAAGTTGGCGTTCGCCCCGGAAAGCGCGGCGGTCAGGATCACGAAACTCATCAGGCTGCTGGCTGCGGGAATTCCGACCATGCGAAAAACCGTGACAAAGGGGCTTTCTGTTACTCCCACACGATTCCAGGGCATGACTCCGACCAGCACAATGATTGAGCCCAAATAAATCAGGGCGAGAGTGGCAAACGTCCACTTGACGGCGCGCGGAATCTCCGCCAGGGAGCGGGACTCGCCGGTGGTAATGGATACCATCTCGATGCCGCCGAAGGTGTAAAGCGCGATGGTCATGGCCAGCAGCGGCGCGAGTGTGCCTTTGGGGAAGAAGCCTCCTTGCGCGGTGTATTGCGCGGGCACGCGTCCACCCGCCAGCAACATCGCGCCGACAACGATGAATACTGCGATCGTAACCAGTTTCACCATCGCGAACCAGAATTCGAAGCGGCCGTAGTCGCCGACACTGCGCAGGTTGATCAAGACCAAAACGATAGAGAACAAGGCCACCCAAACCAGGGCCGGAACGGCGGGAAACCAGTAACGCATGTAGGTTGCGGAGGCGACCAGGTTGGCTCCCACTGAGACTGAAATGGCGATCCAGTATCCGGCGCGCGAGATGAACCCGGCCCACGGGTTGAGGTAGATATCTGCGTACAAGCCGAATGAACCGGCGGCGGGATGCATGGTGGAGAGTTCTCCAAGGGCCATGGTGACGGTCCAGCAGAGGAAGCCGGCCAGCACAAAGCTCAGGATCACGGCGGGGCCGGCGAGTTCCATGGCAGCGGCGGAGCCCAGAAGCAGGCCGGTGCCAATCGAGCCGCCGACGGCCACCATAGCCATTTGACCGGCGCTGAGCTGATGCTGGAGCCCGGCTTCCTCGCCAACGTGGTTTTTACGGGGCATTGGGGTGTGGTGAGACACTCCGGGACGTATATCAGAAAGTCCCTTTTTCCCAAAGAGTTAGTTCCCTTGTGACCTTCGTAATCGCATTTGGGCGTTACGTCGTTGCCCGCCCGGTAAGCTCCTCCTAGACTTTCTATGGGTTACTCCGCGCGGCGCAAGCTCTCATGGCAGATACAGGTAGACGAATAGACCGGGCCGAAATCACAAAACGCGTCGAGCGTGCCGAGAAGTTGCTCCAAAAGGGCAAGACCGCAGAGGCGCTCGAAGAGTACCTGCAGGTTCTGGCGGCGGAACCCTCCAACGACACGGTTTGCCAGATGGCGTCCGATCTGTGCCTTTCCCTGCAACGAATTCCGCAGGCGGTAAAACTGCTTGGGGACTTATTTGAGCGTCAGATCGAGGCGGGCGACGCCACGCGGGCGAGCCTGACCTACAAGAAGCTGGCCCGTTTCGTGACTCCGACCTGGGAGCAGAAACTGCGGTTTGGCGAACTGCTGGAGAAGTCCCACCCCAAGCAGGCGCTGGAAACCTACGAAAACGTTTTTCAAGAGCTGACGAAGCAGGGACGCAAGCCAGACTCGCTCAAGGCATTGAGTCGGGTCCTCACCTTGGATTCCAGTGAGCAGAACTTGCAGCGCCTGGCAGAGCTTTCATCCGAGCTTGGAGACAGCAAAGCCGCTGCCGCCGCATTTCTGAAACTCGCCGAACTGACCCGGGCCTCGGGAGGGAACGGCCAATGGATCGAGCGCGCCTATGCGGAGGATCCGGTCGATCCGCAGATTGCTTTGGCTTACAGCAAGAACCTTCTGGATCAAGCGCAGGCTGGCGCCGCAATTTTTGTGCTCGAGCCTCTGGTCATCGCTGGTTCACCCTCGGAGGAGTTGCGGGAGACGTACGCAAAAGCATTGCTGGCCGCCAATCGCCTGAGCGATGCGGAACCGGTTGTGTGGCAATTGTTCGAGGAAAATCCCACGCGGGTGCAGGAAGTCGCGAATCTGGTCGGGCTGTTGATCGATGCGCAGCAGGATGCCGAGGCCGTCGCCCTGGGACGGAAGCTGGAACAATACCAGCGCCGGAAGGGGGAGCGCCGAGCGTTCCTTGCCATGATGCAGGATGTCACGGCGCGGCATCGCGCGTCCCCGGAAGTGCTCGAATTCATGGGCGAGCAGTTCAACGCCTCGAATCGGGAGAGCGACTACTGTCAGACTTTGCTGAAGCTGTTTGATCTCTATTGCAGTGTGGGCAACTATGCGAAAGCGGCCGACTCGCTGGATCGCGCGGCTGAAGTGGATGTGTACGAACCGGGCCACAAGCGGCGTCTGGAAATGCTGCGTGGAAAGATCGACGACAACCGGTTCAAGGTGATTGCTTCCCGCTTCTCCAGCATGGCCGACGCGGCGGTGACGCCGGCTGCCGGTCAGGAAAAGATGCTGGGCGCGGCGGCTCTGCAGGATCTCATGCTGCAGGCGGAGATTCTTGTGCAGTACGGTATGCGTTCCAAAGCGGTGGAACGTCTGCAGCGCATTCAAGAACTGTTCCCCCACGAAGAGGAACGCAACCAGGATCTGCGACAGTTGTATATGACGGCTGGACTGATTCCGCATTACGCCGGGACAGAACCGCCTCCGGCTGTGTCGTCAGCACCGGCGGCAGTTGAATCACCTGGGCCGTCGCCGGCGTCCGCAGAAGCTGACGTGAGCAGTTTTGCCCGGGTGGCCGAAATCACGCGCAAACTCTATCGCCAAAGTAACGCCGATGCGGTGATGCTGACCGCCGCCAAGGAAATTGGAGCGCAATGGAAAGTGAGCCGGTGCATGGTCGCCATGCGTAAGCCCGGCCTGCACACTACCAGCGTGAAAGAGTATCTGCAGCGAATCTTCCAAACCGGGAGAGGCTCGGGCACTGGAAAAGATTGCAACGACGGTGCATGACCTGGCAATCAATCGCGGCGGCACTCTGACCATTGCCGACACGCAGTCTGCCCCGGAGTTGCAGGGGATCCGGGAAGCGCTGTCGCAAATGGCGGCCACTTCGCTGCTGGCGCTGCCGCTCAGCGACGGGACGGAACACGTCGGACTTCTGGTTCTGATGGACAGCAAGCCGCATGCCTGGGGATCGAACGATGTGATGGTGCTCAAAACCATCAGTGATCAAATCGTCATCGCGCTGAACAACGCCGGGCTGCGCCGCCTGGTAAAGAATCTTTCGGTGACGGACGAACGCTCTGGTCTGTTGAAACGCGCTTCTTATCTCGATCTGCTGATGGCGGAAACCCGGCGCAACGCGCAGCAGAGCACTCCGCTTACGGTTCTGCTGATGCAGTTTGGCGAAAAGGCTGCGATGGTGAAGGAGTTTGGCGAATCCGCCATTGAAGCTATGATGCAACAGATTGGCCAGCTCTTTGCCGCCAATATCCGGCAGAACGATTTGGCATTCCGATACGAGACCACGACTATCGCCATTGTTCTTGGCGAGACTCCGGAAAAAGAGGGAGTCATGGCAGCCGAGAAACTGCAGAGATTACTCGCTCAGGTAAAACTGCCGGAGAAGCAGGAGTCCGTCCACTTTGGCGCAGGACTGGCGGAAGCGGTGGTGCGCGGTGAGTACGATCCCGTCGACATCGTTACGGAAGTGATCAATCGCGCGGAACAAGCGTTGCACACTGCGGTCATGCAAGGAGCGGGAAAGATAGTTGCGCTGGCGGCATCGTATGCTTCAGCTGCCGTGGCTTAGGCTGCGTCCGGATATGGTCCTGTTTTCCGACTTTTCTCGATTCCATCAATCTATTGCAACCTCTGATTTGGTACTCTGCGTTTGCTGCTCTTATTCTCCGCTGTTAAACTGACAAGTTTGGTTAGTCCACTCGGAACATTTCTGATCTGATCGCGGAAGCCAAACCGCAGCTAAAAACTAGGGAGCCAATGTTGAAACCAGGGGACATTGCGATTGTCAGCGGGGCGCGTACGCCTTTTGGGCGGTATTGCGGCAAGCTGAAGGACTTCACGGCTCAGGAATTGGGTGCCGTCGCGGCCAAGGGTGCCATCGAGCGCGCCGGGCTTGATGCAAAAGAGTTTGACCACGCGGTTTTTGGCAACGCGCAGCAGACATCCGGCGATGCGCTTTATGGAGCACGCCACGTCGGCCTGCGTGCCGGCCTGCCGATTGAGACGCCGGCTCTCACGGTGAATCGGCTGTGCGGGTCGGGCATGCAATCGATCGTGAATGCGGCGCAGATGATTCAGCTTGGTGAAGCGAATGTCGTTCTGGCCGGCGGGATGGAAGCCATGTCGCAGGCGCCGTTTGTGATTCGCGGGCGCGACGGCTTTACGCTTGCTCCTGGCGGGAAGCTGGAAGATTCGCTCATGGTCGCGTTGCTCGATACCTATTGCGGCCTCTACATGGCCAATACCGCGGAGCTTTACGGGGAGCAGCAGGGCATTACACGGCAGGCGCAGGATGAGTTCGCATTGCGCTCGCAACAGCTGGCGGATGCCGCATACAAAGGTGGCCGGCTGCAGGAAGAGTTGGTCCCGGTGCCGCTCAAGGATCGCAAGGGCGAGCCCTCAGGTGAGACGCTGACCGAGGACGACCATCGCCGTCCGCAGACCACCATGGAAGGATTGGCCAAGCTCAAACCAGCATTTGGCAAGGCCGGTACTGTGACTGCGGGCAATGCCAGCGGCATTGTCGATGGAGCTGCGGCGGTCGTGGTGATGTCGCTCGAGGAGGCAGGTAAGCGGGGATTGAAGCCGTTGGGGCGAATCGTAGGCTGGGGCATCGCCGGAGTTGAGCCCAAGCTGATGGGGCGTGGCCCGGTGCCCGCCACGAAGCTGGCGCTGCAGAAAGCCGGGCTGACGTTGGATTACATCGATCTGATCGAAGTGAACGAAGCTTTTGCGGCGCAGTATTTGGCGGTCGAGAAGGAACTCGGGTTGGATCGCGAGAAAGTCAACGTGAACGGCGGCGCGATTGCCTTAGGGCATCCGCTGGGCGCGACCGGAACGCGGTTGGTGATCACGCTCCTGTACGAATTGCGGCGGCGGAAAAAGAAGTATGGTTTGGCGACTGCATGCATCGGTGGCGGCCAGGGCATTGCGATGATTGTGGAGAGTTTGAACTAAGTCTAGCCACGGATTTCACGGATCAAATCCGCAAAATCCGTGTGAATCTGGGGCGATTTTTATCGGGAGCAATTATGGAAATAAGGAAAGTTGGCGTTCTGGGTTGTGGGTTGATGGGCTCTGGGATCGCTCAAGTTGCCGCGACGGCTGGATTCGATGTGACTGTCCTCGAAGTTGAGCAGAAGTTTCTCGATAAGGGCTTTGCCGGCATTGACAAATCGCTGGCTAAGTTTGCTGAGAAGCCTCCCGAGAAGGGTGGCATCACCGCCGAACAGAAAACCGCGATTCGGGCGCGCCTGAAAGGCACGACGAGTAAGGCGGATCTGGCCGATTGCGACATCATCATCGAAGCCATCATCGAGAATGTTGAGGACAAAAAGAAGATGTACGCATCCCTCGATGGCATCGTAAAGAAGGACGCCATCTTCGCTTCAAATACTTCGTCCATTTCGATCACCGAGCTTCTGACCTCGACCAAGCGGCCGGAGCGATTCATCGGATTGCATTTTTTTAATCCCGTGCCACTGATGAAATTGGTGGAGGTTGTGCGGACCATCGCCACCACCAGCGAGGTGTACGACGCCGCCTACGAGTTCGGAAAAAAGCTGGGCAAGGTTCCCGTCCGCACCAGCGACAAGACCGGATTCATCGTCAACCGCCTGCTGGTGCCGTACATGCTCGACGCTATCCGCGCGTACGAAGAAGGTGTAGGTTCGATCGACGACATTGACAATGCCATGAAGCTGGGCTGTGGCTATCCCATGGGGCCGTTCACGCTGCTTGATTTCGTCGGCCTCGATACGACTTACTACATCACCCACGTGATGTACGACGAATTCAAGGAGCGGCGGTTCGCGTCGCCTCCGCTGTTGAAGCGGTTGGTGATGGCTGGGTGGTACGGAAAGAAGACCGGCAAAGGATTTTACGATTGGACAGACCCAAGCAATCCGAAGCCGAACAAACTGTAGGTGCGACGGGGACTGAACACCTGGTAATGCCAAAGCCGTGAGTGAAGTTATCTACATTCCTTTGCAGGAAGAAGGCACCGAGTGGTGGCGCCCGGTCCACGCGGAGCAAGTGTCGAATGGCGTTTACGAGATCACCGTGGATGACGAGCCCGGAGACGAGCATTGGAGTTTTCCTCCGCATGCCAGGGTACGTTGTCGCGGGCATGTGTTTTCTGATGGAAAAATCGGTCTAGTAGCATTTGAATTAGTCGAGTAAATCCGTTCTGATCGGCATCTTGTCCGCAGCCAGATTGAATTTATGAACTACGAAAACATACTCCTCGAAAAGAAAACCTCCATCGCCTACGTCACCGTCAACCGTCCCAAAGTGCTCAACGCGCTCAACATGGCCACCATGGAAGAGTTGCGCTCGGCGTTCACCGAAATCAAGGACGATCGCGAGATCCGAGTTGTAATAATGACCGGCTCGGGCGAGAAGGCTTTTGTCGCGGGAGCCGACATTGGCGAACTTTCCAAACACGATGCGGTCTCGGCCAAGGAATACACGCATCGTGGCCAGTCCGTGCTCGACCTGATCGAGAACCTGGGCAAGCCGGTGATCGCTTGCATCAATGGATTCGCGCTGGGCGGCGGTTGCGAGATCGCTTTGGCTTGCACGATGCGGCTTGCCAGCGAGAACGCGAAGCTCGGACAGCCAGAGGTTAAGCTTGGAATTATTCCGGGATATGGCGGCACGCAGCGTTTGCCGCGTCTGGTCGGCAAGGGCATTGCCATGCAGCTTCTGCTCGCTGGGGAAATGATCGGCGCGCAGGAAGCTCTTCGTATCGGGCTGGTAAATGAAGTCGTCGCCGCTGCTGAACTGATTCCTCGCGCCGAGGCCATCGCCCAGAAAGTCATCGCCAATGCTCCGCTTGCGGTTCAGTATGCGATGGAGGCAGTCAACAAAGGTATGGAGATGACGCTGGCTGAAGGCCTGTACCTCGAAGCGGTGCTGTTCGGCGTTGCTTGCGCGACCGAGGACAAGAAAGAAGGCACGACTGCTTTCTTGGAAAAACGTCCCGCGCAGTTCAAAGGCCGATGAAGGTTCTTCGTCGCCGAGATTAGCTGTTATTCTTTGTCGGCAAATTCTGTCAAATCAATTCCTGGGGAACTGATCTTATGCGTAAACTGACTATCCTTCTGGCTCTCTCGTTCCTGATTTCGATCTTCGCACTAGGCGAGGACCTCAAGGTTCCCAAGCTTTTGCCCTGGTCACAGCAGATCGCGGTACGTGAAACCTGGCTGGAGAAGCGTCACCAGATGATTCTTCCCATGATGCGCCACAACGGAATAGACATGTGGATTGTGGCCAACGAGGAGTTTCATGACGATCCATTGACTCAATTCGTAGCGCCGCCCCGTCCTTACGCGGGCAATCGCGACCTCTTTGTTTTTATCGACACTGGAGAAAAGGGCCTGCGGAAAGTTGCGGTTACCGGGTACGCCGAAGAGAGCGTAAAAAAGTTTTTCGAAGCGTCCGATGATCCCCGGCCAGCCGACCAGGTGCTGCACGAACTTTATGAGCAGTACAAGCCAAACAAGATTGCACTGAGTTTCGGCGCAACCCGCGGCGTCGAACGCAGCATCACTTATGACACTTACAATTTCATCGCGCAGAGCATGGGCCCGGGCGCAGCGGAGCACTTTGTTCCGGCAAAGGACCTGATCGAGGAGTACCTTAACACCCGCATCCCAGAAGAGTTCGAGACTTACCGGACCATGGTGGTGGTCACCGACGTGCTGACCCGCCGCGGATTCTCCAACGAAGTGATTCATCCCGGAAAGACCACGGTCGGCGACCTGCGCCGCTGGTTTTACGATCAGCTTGGGTACAACGATCTTGGCACCTGGTTTCAACCCGACATTCGGGTGCAGCGGAAGTCCAAACAGAACGAAACCTCGCGCGGGTTTCTCGCAGTGGCGAATGAAGACGTCGTGATCGAACGCGGCGACGTGATTCATGTTGATTTTGGCATTACTTACATGGGTCTGAACACGGACTGGCAAAAGATGGGTTACATCTTGCGGCCCGGTGAAAAAGATGCGCCCGCGGGTTTGAAGGCCGCCCTGAAGAACACAAACCTGCTGCAGGATGCCGTGATGAGCAATTCGCGTCCCGGAAAGACCGGAGGCGAGGTTTACGACGCGGCGATGGAAGAGATGAAGAAGAAGGGAATTGAGGCGAAGATCTACAGCCACCAGATCGGCAACCAGGGCCATGGTCTGGGGCCATCGATTGATTATCGTGCCGCGCAGAGGAAGGATGTGGGCGCTGCGAGTGCGAAACCGCTGCGCGACGGAAGTTATATCTCGATCGAGCTGAACACTGCGACCCCGGTTCCCGAGTGGGACAATCAGAAAGTATTCATGATGGAAGAAGACGACGCTTACCTCACCGATCAGGGATATAAGTTTTTTGTTCCGAGGCAAGAGGCGCTTTATCTGATCAAGTAGAGATGGTCAGGATCGTCATCTTAGTGGCCGCGTTTCGCCGTGTGGTACAACATCTCAGATGATCAAGTACGTCAATCTTACCGCCCAAATAGGGGACAAAAAAGACTTTGAGCTGCTGACCAGGTTGCTGGTGGCGCTGGGTCTCCGGAGCGCCGAAGTTGAAGACA
This sequence comes from uncultured Acidobacteriota bacterium, assembly GCA_963788605.1. Classification (GTDB taxonomy): domain Bacteria; phylum Acidobacteriota; class Terriglobia; order Terriglobales; family Acidobacteriaceae; genus JABDBE01. Next base: position 51,874 of record CAWBHD010000007.1, read on the forward strand.
ACCCTGCGGTGATTCTGCAGCCGTTTTTCCCTTCCTCCGCAGCCCTGGAAGTTGTTTATCGGAAAAAGCCGCACAACCATGCTGATCTGGAATTAGTGGTCTCTGATCCGGATTCGGCAATTGAAATCGTTAAGAAGATGGGCCTGGACATTGCTGAAGATCACAACGTTCCAGAGCAAGGGCATATGTTGCGAGACTTCCGAGTGCAGTTGCCGGGAGGGACGAGCATTTTTCTGGTGGGTTTTCGTTCCACCGGGAGCACGGAACCAGACCATGCAGGCATTGAAGGCAGCCTGAGTGCAAGAGGTAAGAGGTTCGCGATTGTCGTCTCGCGTTTTAATTCTTTTATCACTGAGCGTCTGCTGGCAGGCGCCCTTGACGGGCTCGTCCGGTGCGGCATTACCAGCCGCAAGGACTATGAGATTGTCCGCGTCCCGGGTGCGTTTGAGATTCCGTCGATGGCGCGGACGCTCGCTAAGACCAGGAAATACGACGCCATCATTTGTCTGGGTTGCCTGCTGCGCGGCGAAACGGCGCACTATGATGTCATTGTGAACGAAGTCACGCGCGGCATCGGACAATCCGCGCAGGAAACTGGCGTGCCTCACGCTTTTGGGGTGCTCACGTGCGAGACTCTGGAGCAAGCCATCGATCGCGCCGGCCTGAAGATGGGGAACAAAGGCTTCGAAGCCGCGCTGGCGGCAGTGGAAATGGCGAATCTTAAGAAGGCCGTCGTTGGTCATTCGTCGTTGGTCATTGGTAAGGCCAAACTTAAGAGTCGGGGCCGCCGCTCGCCATCGCCCAAATCCAAACGTTAAAACCTGTAAACTGAATTTGCGGTCGGAGCGTCTTAGGCCAACGACGGACGACCAATGACCAACGACTCCAATGGGCACCCGCCGAAAATCTCGCGAACTCGTGTTGCAAATGTTGTTTCAGGCAGACATGGGTAAGCAAACTCCCGAGGAAGTCCGCCACACTTTCTGGAGGGAACACGACTCCGCTGAAGGAGAGGTTCGCGGGTTCGCGGAAGATCTCTTTCGGTTGGCTACGGACCGTACTGCCGAGATCGATGGATTGATCGAGCGTCATGCCGAGCATTGGCGTATGGACCGCATGGCTACCGTGGACCGTAACGTCCTGCGATCCGCCGTGGCCGAGTTGATGGGTTTTCCTTCCACTCCGCGCGCCGTGGTTATCAATGAAGCGCTGGAAATCGCCCGCAAGTTTTCCAGCCCCGAGTCGGTGCAATTCATCAATGGAGTGCTGGACAGCGTGGGCAAAGAATTGGAAAAGGCGAAGGCCTGAGAAATCCTGCGATCGCTCGTTGGCATAGACTAACGACTAACGACCACAGACCAACGACGTCCTACGGCTTTACTGCAACCAGATCCGGATTGCAAGTAACCGGGGCTGCCTGCCCAGCTGAATTCTGGCAGAGGCTGTTAGGCGCGAACGAGATCTGCTGAACATCGGCGCCGATCACGTTGTCCACAACGTGGAGATACCCGTCGCTGCCACCGACGTAAAGCAACTTGCCGTCGGCAGTGAGTGAAGCGGCGAGCGGCGTCGCATTTCCCGCCAGGGAAATTGCCGCTGATGTCTGACCGGCAATGCTGTAAACCAGAATACTGCCGGGATTGGAAGTGAGCACGTAGGCGGTCGAGCCGTCTTGCGAGATGATCAGCTGTTTCGCGACGAAGCTGCCTTGGCCAAGGTTGAAGGATGAAGCGCCGTTACTGACCGTGGGAGAGCAGCCGGAGGCGTTGATTGTGCTCACGCTGATGATGTCGATCCCCGGAGAATCCACCGCCAGCACATGAGCGGCGTCGGCCAGGGTCCTGATGAACGTAGGGATGGCCGGGGTGGGAATGATCTGCGGAGTACCGCTGCTGTCCTCGGCAATCTTGTTATCGCAGGTTCTCCGCACGGTAACGCCCGCAGGATCGCCGCCGGACAGGTAGGCGAATGCGCCCTCCGAAAGAATTGATACGTCGTTGGCCGGCGCGGCGAGGGGAATGGTGCGCAGCGCGTCCAGCTTGGAGTAGACGTAGAGATTACTGCCAGCGACGATGTAAGCCTTAAGGCTGTCCGGAGAGAAATCAGCTGCGGTGGCTCCCGTGATCTGAAAGGTCACGCTGGACTTGCTGGTTGTATCAAAAACAAATACGCGGTTGGGCCCGTCCGCGGGCGCCGTGTCAGAGATGATGACTTTAAGTCCATCGGGAGAAATAGCCAGCACTTTGCCCGGCAGCGCGGTGAACAAGGCGACAGTGTTCGATGTCGCATCCAGCACGGCTAAGCCTGCGCTGCCCAGCAGCCCGGAATTGGTGCCCAGATAACCTTTCGAGCCTTTCCGATCGAACAGCAGCGTGTTCGGCGTAGCCGGCAAGGTTATGAAAGTCCCCAGAGTGTTTGCCGGGGTCGTGATGGGAATGGCTGTGCTGAAGCAGCCATCGCTGGTTCCACAACCCGTGCTGCTTACATACACGGTGTTGCTCCGGGACGTGGTGCTGGCCAGGGTCATGGTCACAACGCTCTGCGGGTAGATCGGCAGGGAGGGGTAGAAGCCGATGTTGCAAGCGGGGGGAGTGCAAGACGCGATAATCGTGGACGTGCCCCCGGTCGCTGATGCCGTCGCGACACCCGTGGTGCCCACGGTTGCCGAGGTAGGTTCAGAGGAACTCCAAGTCAGCGGAATGCCGGTGATGGTCTGTCCCACAGAGTCGAGGATGGTTGGGGTGACAGTTTTGGAAGTAGTGGTGGAAGCAGTTACGGCGAGCGAAATCGACTGCACCGGGCAGGCTGTGAAATAAGTTGGCACACTGGTGGAGTTCCCGATGGTGGCGAAGATGGAAGTGAGGCCGGGGATCTTGGCGGTAGCCTGAACTTGTCCGGCCAGCAGGCCGGTCGCAGTGGTGCTCATGTTCACCACGGTAGTTGGTATCGCTTGCCAGTTGAACACACCGACGGTCGAAGTAATGTCGGCCCCCCGGCTATATGCCGTCGCCCGGTAATTGGCAAATTGACCGACCGAGTAACAGGGATTTGCGGGAGGGGGTTGGTTCGGGAGCAAGAATGATGCTACGACGAGGTTGTCGATGTGCTGATGCACGTAAACCGTAGTCGGAGGACTGCTGACTCCCTGGGCGGTGGCGGTAATCTGGGCCACTCCCACTTGCCCCGGGGTGCATATCTGGGGGTTGTTCAACGAATCCCAACTGCCCGGCGCACGCCAGTCCGTTAGCAGCGATGGTGAGCGCCGCCGTGTTACTGGACTGGAAGGAGAGCGGTTGCACGAGTGGTCGCCCGGCGGCATCCAAAAGGCCGGCGGTAAGTGGTTGGTTGGTACCGATCTCCATGGATAGATTGGGGGCGGGAAAAGGGTAATGCTGGCAGGAATGGGGAAATTAGTGCTGTTGACGGGGCTACTGCCGCACCCAGCGAGCCCGGCCATCAGAAAAATGAGAAGAACGACGGAAACTGCCAACCCGAATAAATTGGACCTGCCCATTTACCCTCCCCGCTCTCAATGGTTGCCCACGAGGCGAGCACGCCTTCTAGGAATCTATTCTGTCTGGAAAATTTCCAGTGTAGAGGCTGGGAATCTTTTCGGCAAGCGGAGTCACTCTGCCGGCCTCTTGGACGCGCTGCCGAAATCCCAATTGGTTCTCATCTGCCGTCTCCCATGGGATGCAGCAAACTGTGGTTGACGATGTGTGAATAGTGTTGCTATATTTGAAAGGTTCCGCGAGTTCATTCTGGCTTGTCTGTAGGCTGTGGAGTCGTTCGCTGCATGTTCGGGCGGGCGAAAGACCGAAGAGCAGCTGAGCCGCAAAGATATACGTCTTCGCAGTAGTTGTGAAGATGCCCTCGCTGAAATGCCCTGCGCGCACCTTCCGCCTGTTGGGAGGCTATGCGGGGCAAGGCGGACGAAACGGAGCACCTCCCGGATTTTGGGATTCGGGCCTGGTGTCACCGTCGTCGCTGATCAGTCTGAACGGGAAACCGAAAATCCCTCACCGGATTTGTGCGCGGTGGGAAGCATGGTTGGCGAATCGCCAGCCAGACCCTGAACCAGGGAAAGTCATTGCGTCGCCGGTAACGCATCGGCGCGCCTTTATTGGCGTGCGAGCGTGCAGGCGCTGCCGAAGGAGCAGCAAAGAGTGCCTACCTTCAATCAGTTGGTGCGGGACGGCCGCAAGCGGCCGCGGTATAAGACGGCGAGCCCTGCGTTGCAGGGGTGTCCGCAGAAGCGCGGTGTTTGCACCCGGGTTTACACGCAAACGCCGAAAAAGCCGAACTCCGCGCTGCGCAAGGTTGCGCGTGTGCGTTTGACCAACGGCATCGAGGTCACCACGTATATCCCCGGCGTCGGGCATAACCTGCAGGAGCACTCGATTGTGCTGATCCGCGGGGGCCGTGTGAAGGATCTGCCGGGTGTGCGCTATCACGTGGTTCGCGGCACGCTGGACGCAGTAGGCGTTGCAGGCCGCAAGCAAAGCCGCTCGAAATATGGCGCGAAGCGGCCGAAAGCTTAAGAGGTCGTTAGTCGTGGGCAAGAGTAGGTAGTTAGGAGCTAGAAGCTGCATGCCAAGAAAAGGACATACTCCCAAGCGGACAGTAGAGGCCGATCCGGTTTACGGTTCGGATCTGGTGACGAAGTTCGTCAACTCGATGATGTGGCAGGGCAAGAAGAGCACAGCGGAAGGCATCTTCTATGAGGCTTTGACGCGCTTGCAGGACAAGGGCGGCGACGAGGCTCTGAAGCTGTTCAAGAAGGCGGTCGAAAATGCCAAGCCCTTGCTCGAAGTGAAGACCCGCCGCGTGGGTGGCGCGAACTATCAGGTGCCGGTCGAAGTCAATGCGGACCGGCGTACTTCGCTGGCGATTCGCTGGCTCATTGCCTACTCCCGCGGACGCGGCGAGAAGGGCATGATCGACAAGTTGAGCAACGAATTGCTGGACGCCGCCAATGGCAAAGGCGCGGCCATCAAGAAGAAGGAAGACGTTCACCGCATGGCCGAGGCCAACAAGGCCTTCGCCCACTACCGGTGGTAATGCGAAAAGGATCAGGGATACGGGTTTGACAGGTTCAGTCGCTAACGAGCACGAGTTACGAAAAGAAGAGAGAAAGAAAGCTGTGTCTAGAACAGTCCCATTAGAACGGTGCAGGAATATCGGCATTATGGCCCACATCGATGCCGGCAAGACCACTACGACCGAGCGCATCCTGTTCTATACGGGAAAGACGCATCGCATCGGAGAGGTTCACGAAGGCACTGCCACCATGGACTGGATGGAGCAGGAGCAGGAACGCGGCATCACGATCACTTCCGCCGCCACTACCTGCACCTGGCGCGACATTCGTATCAACATCATCGATACACCTGGTCACGTGGATTTCACGGCAGAAGTGGAACGGTCTTTACGCGTGCTAGATGGCGCCGTCGCGGTATTTGACGCGGTGCACGGAGTGCAACCGCAATCGGAAAAAGTCTGGCGCCAGGCCGATAAATACGGCGTTCCCCGAATTTGTTTCATTAATAAGATCGACAAGATGGGCGCCGATTTCGAGCACGCTGTCGATACCCTCCGCAAGCGCCTTAATGCCAAGCCCGTCGCCATCCAGATTCCCATCGGCCAGGAAGACAAGTTCAGAGGCGTAATCGATCTCCTCGAAATGAAATCGATCATCTGGCAGGATGACACCATAGGCGCGGAGTACATCGCCGGCGAGATTCCTGCCGAACTGCAGAAAAAGGCTGAGGCCGCTCACGCGCTGCTGGTTGAAACTGTCGCCGAAAACGATGATCAGATTTTGCACAAGTTCCTGGAAGGCGAGGCCATTTCCGCGGCTGAACTTCGCGCGTCTCTGCGCAAGTCCACGATCGAGCTGAAGTTGTTCCCGGTTGTGGTCGGAACGGCATTCAAGAATAAAGGTGTGCAGCCGCTGCTGGATGCGGTGGTGGACTATCTGCCTTCGCCGCTGGATGCAGGCGAGGTGCATGGAACAAACCCCGATAACGGCGAAGCGATTACGCGCCACCCCGCGGATAACGAGCCTTTTTCCGCCCTTGCTTTCAAGATCATGGCCGATCCGTTTGTCGGCCAGTTGACCTTCATCCGTGTCTATTCCGGGCAATTGAAGTCGGGTGAAGCCGTGCTCAATGCTGGGCGTGGACGTACCGAGCGCATTGGCCGCCTCTTGAAGATGCACGCCAATAAACGCGAAGACATCAACGAGATTCTGGCGGGCGATATCTGCGCCGCGGTTGGATTGAAGAATGTGAGCACCGGTGACACGATCTGCGAAGAGAAGCATCCCATCACTTTGGAGAGCATCACTTTCGCAGTCCCGGTGATTTCGGTTGCGGTCGAACCCAAGACCAAGGCTGACCAGGAAAAAATGGGCATGGCACTCAACCGCCTGGCTCAGGAAGATCCCACCTTTAAGGTTCACACCGATCCGGACAGCGGACAAACCATCATCAGCGGTATGGGCGAGCTGCATCTTGAAATCATTGTCGACCGCATGATGCGTGAGTATAAGGTTGAAGCCAACGTTGGCAAGCCACAAGTAGCCTACCGCGAAACCATCCGCAAGAAATCCGAAGCAGAAGGCAAATACATTCGTCAGACCGGCGGCAAAGGTCAGTATGGCCACGCCAAGATTCGCCTCGAGCCCCAGGTGCCAGGCACCGGATACGAATTTGTCAACGACATTGTTGGCGGTTCAGTACCCAAGGAATTCATCAAGCCTATCGATCAGGGAATTCGCGAAGCCATGGAAGGCGGCATCCTGGCTGGTTACGAGATGGTCGACGTGAAAGCCATTCTGTACGACGGCAGTTATCACGACGTGGACTCGAACGAAATGGCCTTCAAGATCGCCGGCTCGATGGCGTTCAAAGAAGCTGCGCGCAAAGCTTCGCCAGTGTTGCTGGAACCGGTGATGGCGGTCGAAGTGGTGACGCCGGAAGATTATGCGGGCGTAATCATGGGCGACCTGAGCTCTCGCCGTGGACGTATCGAAGGCATGGAGCATCGCGCCGGGTCGCAGGTGATCAAGTCAATTGTGCCGCTGGCTGAGATGTTCGGTTATGCCACTCATATGCGTTCGAGCACACAAGGCCGCGCCGAGTACTCAATGCACTTCGCGCGCTACGAAGAAGTGCCGCGCAGTGTGGCAGACGAGATCATTGGGCGCTCACAGGGACCTAAGAGGTAACAGACGCGGGGAATAGTACCCTCGGCATACGGAGCTAGAAAATGGCGAAAGAGAAATTTGATCGGAATAAGCCGCACTGCAACGTAGGGACGATTGGTCACATTGACCATGGCAAGACGACGTTGACGGCGGCCATCACCAAGGTGTTGCAGAAGCACAACCCGAAGATCGTGTTCCGGTCTTTCGACTGCGATTGATAACGCTCCGGAAGAAAAGGCGCGCGGGATCACGATTGCCACGGCGCACGTGGAGTACGAGACGGCGAACCGGCACTACGCGCACGTGGATTGCCCGGGGCACGCGGATTACATCAAGAACATGATCACGGGCGCGGCGCAGATGGATGGCGCGATCTTAGTTGTGGCGGCGACCGATGGTCCGATGCCGCAGACGCGCGAGCACGTGCTCTTGGCTCGTCAGGTAGGCGTGCCGTATATCGTTGTGGCGCTGAACAAGTGCGATGCCGTCGACGATCCCGAGTTGCTGGACCTGGTGGAGCTCGAAGTACGCGAGTTGCTGAAGAGCTACAAGTTTCCGGGCGACGATGTGCCGGTGGTACGGCTGTCGGCTTTGGGAGCATTGAACGGCGAAGAGAAGTGGGAGAAGCAGATTGACGCGCTGATGGAGGCGGTGGACAAGAGTGTTCCGCAGCCGGCGCGTGAACTGGACAAGCCGTTCCTGATGCCGATTGAAGATATTTTTTCGATCTCGGGCCGGGGCACGGTGGTGACGGGACGAATCGAGCGCGGCAAAGTAAAGGTGGGCGAGGAAGTGGAGATTGTGGGCTTCCGCGACACCCGCAAGACGGTCGTCACGGGCGTCGAAATGTTCAAGAAGCAGTTGGACGAAGGCTTGGCGGGAGACAACGCGGGCCTGCTGCTGCGCGGCATTGGGAAAGACGATGTCGAGCGCGGCATGGTGTTGGCGAAGCCGGGATCGATCACGCCGCACACCAAGTTCAAGGCGGAAGTTTACATTCTGACGAAAGAAGAAGGCGGGCGGCATACGCCATTCTTCAAGGGATACCGGCCGCAGTTTTACTTGCGAACGACGGACGTGACGGGTGTGGCGGAGTTGCCGGCAGCAACCGAAATGGTGATGCCGGGCGACAACGTGAGCCTGGTGATTGAGCTGATCACGCCAGTGGCAATGGAAAAGGGTTTGCGCTTCGCCATCCGCGAAGGCGGCCACACAGTGGGTGCAGGAACCATCAGCGAGATTGTGACATAAAAGCAAAGCGGCTTGCGGTTTGCCGCCAGTTCTTTCTTCCCGGACAGCCGGGAGGGGTTAGCGAGAGCCAACAGTGATTGGAAAAGAGAGAATCCGCATTCGGTTGAAGGCTTACGACTATCGCATCCTGGATCAGTCCACGGGTGAGATCGTCGAAACCGCGAAGCGCACGGGCGCGCAGATCGCGGGGCCGATTCCTTTGCCCACAATGAAAAACAAGTACTGCGTGTTGCGTTCGCCGCACGTGGACAAGAAGTCGCGCGAGCAGTTCGAGATCCGCACCCACAAGCGTTTGCTGGACATTCTTGAGCCGACGCAGCAAACCGTGGACGCGCTGATGAAACTCGATTTGCCTGCTGGTGTGGACGTCGAGATCAAGGCATTCGGCAAGGAACATAAATAGCTTTCAGCCGTCAGCTCTCAGCTTTCAGTTTAAGCGAGCAGCGCCCAGCCAATAGCCAAACGGCCACGCTGGGTTAGGCGGAGAAGAGAAGAGAGATGGCAAAAGTAACTGGAATTCTCGGCAAGAAGGTCGGCATGACGCAGCTCTTCGACGACAAGGGCGATGTTCATCCCGTGACCGTACTGCAGGCTGGGCCCTGCGTGATCACGCAACATAAGACGCAGACCAAGGACGGATATGTTGCCGCCCAGATTGGCCTGGTTGAGTTCGTGAAAGAGTCGCGGCTGACCAAGCCCGCTCGCGGGCACTTGGGGAAGAACAATCTGCCGCCGGTCAAGTTCATGCGCGAAGTTGCAATCGAGGTCGAAGAAAAGTCCGAAGGCAACGGCGACGGAGTGCTGAAGGCTGGCGATCGCGTGCTTGTGGATATTTTCGACGGCGAGAAATTCGTGGACGTCGTCGGCATCAGCAAGGGACGCGGTTTTGCCGGCGTAGTCAGGCGGCATCATTTTGCGGGTGGTCCCAAGTCGCACGGTTCGATGTTTCAGATTACGGGATCGATCGGCTCATCGGCGTTCCCGTCGCGTGTGTTTAAGGGAATGCGGATGTCCGGCCACATGGGCGTGGACCGGGTGACGGTGCGCAACCTGCGCGTGCTGGGCATGGATAAAGAAGACAACTTGCTGGTGCGTCGAAGGCAGCGTGCCCGGCCCCAAAGGCGGATACCTGATGATCACGAAGGCGAAGAAGCCGCCAAGAGAGCGGCGCGGATTTGCCGGATCGGCGACGGTTGATCCGTTGAAGGCAGCCAAGCGCGCGGCCAAGAAGGCCTAGTTGCAGTCATTGGTCGTTAGTCGTTGGCCCAGAGAGAAGCAGTTTCGAGATTAAGAGTTACGTTTATGGCAACCATTGATATTCACAATCTGAGCGGAGCCAAAGTCGGCAGTCTTGAACTGGCCGATGAAGTCTTCGGCGCGGTGAACGAGGATCTTTTGTGGGAGGCGGTGAAACACTACCGCGCTGCCCATCGCGCCGGAACGCACGCCACCAAGAACAAGAAACTGGTCTCCGGCGCCGGCAAGAAACTGTGGAAACAGAAGGGCACGGGACGGGCTCGCGTGGGTTCGATCCGTTCGCCACTTTGGCGGCACGGCGGCACCGTGCATGGTCCGCAGCCTCGATCTTACGACTACGCCTTTCCGCGCAAGAAATTGCTGGGAGCGCTGCGCTCGGCGTTAGCCTCCAAGTTTGCCGATGGCAAGCTGATCATCGTCAATGCGTTCGATGTAAAGGAACCCAAGACCAAACAGTTCCGCGAGGCTCTCGACACGCTCAAGGTCGACAGCACTGCGTTGCTGGTCGAGGTTGCCAAGCACGAGAATCGCAATTTGTCACTCAGTTCGCGAAATCTGCATGGCGTCGAACTGGTGAGTGGCAACGAGGTTCATCCTTACCACTTGCTGCGCTACGACCGCGCGATTTTCTCGCAGCCGGCGATTGAGAAGCTGCAGGTTTCGCTGAAGGGTTCGATTTCGAAGCGGCAGCACAAGCCGGCGGAAGGCGAAGGAGCGGCGCAGAAGAAAGCATCGCGTGCTCCGCGTCGCCGCACTCGGCATGAAAAAGCGGCGGAGGTGGCCTGATGAAATCCGCATACCAGATTCTTCGGCGTCCGGTCATCACCGAAAAAGGTTTGGCCATCAAGGAAAACCAGAACACGCTGGTGTTTCAAGTGGCGACGGCGGCGACCAAGACGGAGATTAAGGAAGCGGTGCAGAGCATTTTCAAAGTGAAGGTGCATTCCGTTCGCACCGCCACCTATCCGGGAAAAGAACGGCGGCGGGGAAAGTTTGCCGGCTATCGTCCCGATTGGAAGAAGGCGTATGTGCGGTTGAAGGCCGGCGAGAAAATGCCGGAGTACGCCCAGAATCTGTAGATCGAGTTATCAGCTGTCGCCGTCAGCTTTCAGTAAGAGCGACGGTAACTGAGAGCTGAGAGCTGAAGGCTAAGAGCTGATTATGCCAATTAAGACTTACCGACCGACGACCCAGACGTTGCGCTATCGCACGACGATCGTCAACGACGACATTACGCGCACCACGCCGTACAAGCCGTTGACTCGAACCCAAGCGCGCGGACCGGCGGACGCCGCAACTCCGGCGACACCACCAGCGGTTCATGGGTGGCGGCCACAAGCGCAAGCTGCGCATCATTGATTTCAAGCGCGACAAGACCGGCATTCCGGCGACCGTGGCTACGATCGAGTACGATCCCAACCGCTCGGCGCGCATCGCGTTGCTGAACTATGCCGATGGCGAGAAGCGTTACATCCTGCAGCCCGATGGTTTGAAGGTTGGACAGAAAGTGTTGAGTGGTCCCGATGCCGACATTCTGGTGGGCAATGCGTTGCCGCTGCACAACATTCCTCCGGGCACCACCATTCACAATGTCGAACTGAAGCCGGGCAAGGGCGCGCAGATGGTGCGTTCCGCCGGTGGCTCGGCTCAGCTGGTCGCCAAGGAAGGCGAGTACGCGCTGGTTAAGCTGCCTTCTGGCGAGATTCGCAAAGTTGCGCAGGATTGCATGGCCACGATCGGCCAGGTCGGCAACCTCGATCACGAGAATGTCACCATCGGCAAGGCCGGACGCTCGCGCTGGCTGGGAAAGCGTCCGCATAATCGCGGCGTTTCCATGAACCCAGTGGATCATCCGCACGGCGGCGGTGAAGGCAAGACTTCCGGCGGCCGTCACCCGGTGACTCCGTGGGGACAGCCGACACGTGGATACAAGACGCGAAACAACAAGCGCACGGATGCGTTCATCGTGAACCGGCGCAGAGTCGAAGAAGATAGGACTGACTTATGGCACGTTCAACCAAGAAGGGCCCGTTCGTCGATGGCTACCTGCAAACGCGGGTGGAAGCCATGAATTCGCGCAACGAGAAAAAGGTGCTGCGCACCTGGTCGCGGCGCTCAACCGTTATCCCGGAGATGGTGGGTCACACCATCGCGGTGCACAACGGCAAGAAGTTTATCCCGGTGTACGTCACCGAGAACATGGTCGGCCACAAGCTGGGCGAGTTCAGTTTCACCCGCCAGTTCAAGGGACACTCGATGCGGGCGGCGACGGAAACCGCAGCCAAGCCGGCCGGCATTCCCGGCGGCCCGGGAGCTTCAGCTCCGGCGGCGGGAGCGGCTCCGGCAGCCCCGGCGCCCGAAGGCGTAAAGGAGAGAGTACGACATGGAATTTCGAGCTCAAGCCCGTTTCATGCGCGTCTCGCCGCAGAAGGCTCGTCTGGTGCTGGACCTGATCAAGGGCCGCCGCGTCGAGGATGCGCTCAACACGCTGGTCTTTACCAAGAAGCGCGTGGCGGCAACGGTTGAGAAGTTGTTGCGGTCGGCGCTGGAGAATGCCAACTATCTGAGTGCGGAAAAGGGCCTCGACGTCGACGTGGACAGCCTGTACGTGAAACGTGCTGTCGCCAACGACGGACCGCGCATGAAGCGGATTCGCCCCGCGCCGATGGGCCGCGCTTTCCGCTATGTGCGGCGCATCGCGCACATCGAGATTGAACTGGCGGAGCGTGGCAAGAATGGCGAAGCGCTGAGGCACGTGGTCGGCGCGGAGCGGGTAAGCGGCAGCATCACCGGCGAAGGAAACCGCAGGAACCAAGGCCAAGGGTTCAGCCGTCAGCAAGGAAGAAGCAAGAGGCAGCGAAGAAGTTTTGGAGCCGGTAGGATTCGCCAGAGTCGTTAGGAGAGACGATGGGACAAAAAGTTCATCCTTACGGTTTTCGCCTCGGCTACACCAAGCCGTGGAAGTCGCGCTGGTTTGTCGAGCGCGATTACGACAAACTGCTGCTCGAAGACGTCAAGCTGAAGAATGAGCTCAAGGACAAGCTCAAGTCGGCGGGCGTCAGCTCGATTGAAATCGAGCGTCCGGGCAACAAGCTGCGCGTCATCATCAAGACCGCGCGTCCGGGAATCATCATCGGACGCAAGGGCGTTGAGATCGACAAGCTCAAGCCGGACGTGCAGAAACGCACATGGCCGCGAGGTCTATGTCGACATTCAGGAAGTGCACAAGCCTGAGCTCGATGCGCAGTTGGTGTCGGAGTCGATCGCGCTGCAACTGGAAAAGCGTGTCGGTTTCCGCCGCGCCATGCGCAAAGCGGTGGATTCGGCGTTGCGTTTCGGTTGCAAGGGAATCAAGGTTCGGGTCAGCGGCCGTTTGAACGGAAATGAAATCGCGCGCTCGGAATGGTATCTGCAGGGGCGGTTGCCGCTGCACACCCTGCGCGCCGATATTGATTACGGTTTCACCGAAGCGCGCACTACCTACGGCGTGATCGGCGTGAAGTGCTGGGTTTACAAAGGCGAGATTTTGCCCGCCAAGAAGCGCGAACCCCAGCAGGCCGGGGGCGCATTTTAGGCCAACGAGCTAAGAGCTAGAAGCTAAGAGCATATTTATGTTGATGCCAAAGAAAGTGAAGTACCGCAAGCAGCAGCGCGGACGCATGACCGGCAAGGCCTGGCGCGGAAGCGAGCTGACGTTCGGGGACTTTGGATTGAAGGTGCTCGAGCCGGGCTGGATTACCGACCGGCAGATCGAAGCCAGCCGCGTGGCCATGACACGTTTCGTCAAGCGCGGCGGCAAGATCTGGATCCGTCTGTTTCCCGACAAGCCCGTGACCAAGAAGCCGGCCGAAACCCGTATGGGAAAAGGCAAGGGAGCGCCGGATCACTGGGTCGCCGTGGTTCGTCCCGGCAAGATCCTGTTTGAGATGGAAGGGGTTTCGCCGCAGGATGCTTCCGAGGCCATGCGTCTGGCGTCGCACAAGCTGCCGCTGCGCACAGGGTTTGTTAAACGCGAATCGGCAGTGCACTAGAGACTGGAAACTGATTTTATGAAATCCGACAAAGTCCGCAACCTGACCGACGACGAACTTCAAGCACCAGGAGCGCGATCTCAACGATCAGCTCTTCAAGCTGAAGTTCCAGCTCAACATGGGACAGACGGAGAGCCTGAAGAAGATTCGCGGCTTGCGCCGGGACATCGCGCGTGTGAAGACCATTGCCCGCGAGCGTGAACTCGCGGCAGGGCAAAACGGAGAAGTAATGGCAGAGACCAACACACAGCAGAGCCAGCCGCCGCGCGGGACGCCGCAAGGAAGTGGTTGGCGAAGTGGTCTCGAACCGCATGAAGAAGACCATCGTGGTTGAGGTGGTGCGCAAGAAATCGCATGCCTTCTACGGCCGCGTGGTTTCGAAGGCCAAGAAGTTCTACGCCCACGACGAAAAGAACGAGGCGCACATCGGCGATGTGGTGCGGCTGGAAGAAACCCGGCCGCTTTCCAAGTTGAAACGCTGGCGGCTGAAGCAGATTGTTCGCAAGACCGCGCTGGCGCCCGAAGCAAACCGTGAAAGTTTAAGCAGGCGGGCATTCAGGGAGACTGAATTATGGCTGTGATGATGAGAAGCATGGCTCGAGGTCGCCGACAACTCCGGCGCCCGCAAGCTGCAGATGATTCTGCCGCTGGGCGGTTCGACCGGATTGAAGGCCGGCTTGGGCGATGTGATTACGGCCAGCGTGAAAGAAGCTTCGCCGGATGGTCAGGTCAAGAAGGGGACGGTGGTGAAGGCGGTGATCGTGCGTACTCGCAAGGAATACGGCCGCCGCGACGGCACCTATATCCGCTTCGACAAGAATGCGGCTGTGCTGATCAACGAAGCCGGCGAGCCGGTGGGAACGCGCGTCTTTGGACCGGTGGCCCGCGAGCTGCGCGACAAGAAGTTCTTGAAGATTGTGTCCTTGGCGCCGGAAGTAATTTAGGCGCAAGTAGGCTGGGATTGAGAGATCGAAATGGCAACTGTAAGCACTGCACATAAACGAGTGGATATTCGGCGCAACGATACGGTGAAGGTCATCACCGGCCGGGACAAAGGCAAGGAAGGCCGCGTTCTGCGCGTGTTTCCGGGCGACAACAAGATTCTGGTCGAGCACGTCATGATGGTGAAAAAGCACGTGCGCCCCAATCCGCAGCGCAACGTAAAGGGCGGCATTGCCGAGCAGGAAAGCCGTATCGCGATTTCCAACGTGCAACTGGTTTGCGCAACCTGCGGGCCGGTGCGCATCGGCCATGAAGTTCGCGGCGACCGCAAGGTGCGGGTGTGCAAGAAGTGCGGGACGACGTTGGATAAATAGCTGTCAGCTTTCAGCCGTTAGCTTTCAGCGACGCAGGAGTTTGAAGAGCTCACGAACCGGGACAGATCATTTCGCTGAAGCTGAAAGCTGACAGCTGAGAGCTTTCCGAAACCGTGAGAGAAGGCAACAAGGCAATGGCAAAAGACAAGAAAGAAAAAAAGGGCGGACAGCAGGAAGAGCAGAAAGCTCCCGCGGTGGCGCGTCACAGCGCCAAGGAGACTCCGCGGCTGAAGGCGCGCTTTCACAAGGAAGTTGCGCCCACGCTGATGAAGGAATTCGCCTTGAAGAACCCCATGGCGGTGCCGCATCTGCACAAGATCGTGGTCAACATGGGTATGGGCGAGGCCACGCAGAATGCCAAGGTGCTCGATCCCGCGGTCAACGAACTGGGCCAGATCACCGGCCAGAAGCCGGTGGTGACGCGAGCCAAGAAGTCCATCGCGGCCTTCAAGGTGCGCGAGGGGCAGGCAATTGGCGCCATGGTCACGTTGCGCGGCGACCGCATGTATGAATTTTTCGACCGGCTGGTGAATGTTGTGTTGCCTCGCGTGCGCGATTTTCAGGGCGTTTCGACGAAGTCGTTCGATGGCCGCGGCAACTACACGCTCGGCCTGCACGATCAGTTGATCTTTCCGGAGATCGACTATGCCAAGGTCGACAAGCAGAAGGGCATGAACGTCACGATCGTGACGACCGCCGCCAGCGATGATCAGGCGCGAACGCTGTTGCGGCATCTGGGTATGCCGTTCCGGCCGTGAAGAGTTTGATTTCGATTGGCTGAAAGCTGACAGCGGAGAGCTGACGGCTAGAAGCCAGAAGCTAGGAGCTAATCTAATTTGGCCACTACAGCAAAACGAGTCAAGGACGCAAGAAAGCCCAAGTTTTCTTCGCGCAAGCACAACCGCTGCAAGATTTGCGGACGTCCGCGCGCGTTTATCCGCAAGTTCGGCCTCTGCCGTTTGTGTTTCCGCAGCCTGGCATTGCGGGGAGAAATTCCCGGGGTTTCGAAGTCGTCCTGGTAGAACTGGTAGAAGTGTTGAAGGGCACGGCTTCATCGTGCCGTAAAGAGTGCCTGGCGATGTGGGCTTTTAGCCCCGAGGCAGGCGGAATACGACGCCGCAGGTTCTTCGCGAAAGCAAGAATCGCGGAAGCAAACGGGCGATTGAGGAGAAAGAACACATGAGGTTGACCGATCCGGTCGCAGACATGCTGACGCGAATTCGCAATGCGATTAGCGCCCGGCACCAGAAAGTGGATGTTCCCGCTTCCAAGCTGAAGCTGGAGATTGCCCGCATCCTGAAGGAAGAGGGCTACGTCTCCAACGTCAAGGCGACGGAAGAGGAAGGACACAAGGTCCTGCGCATCTACTTGAAGTACGGCAACGATAACGAAGCGGTGATCTCGAATGTGAACCGCGTTTCCCGCCCGGGTTGCCGGGTCTATGTGCGCCGCACCGAGATCCCCCGAGTATTGGGCGGGCTCGGCATCAACATCCTCACCACGCCCCGCGGCGTGATGACCGGACGCCAGGCCCGCAAGCAGGGTCTGGGCGGCGAGTTGCTCTGCGAAGTTTGGTAAGAGAGCGCTTCTGGCTACTAGCTTCTAGCTTTTAGCCTGGAACGAAGTACAAGAACGGGATGTTGATCGGTGCCTGATAGATAGTCGGGCCGAGCTGAAAGCTAGTAGCTAGAAGCTAGTAGCTGAAAGCCAAGAGCTGAAAGCTGAGAGCTTAACTTATGTCACGAATTGGAAAAAAACCGATCCCGCTCCCCAAGGGAGTGACGGTCAAGATCGAGGGCAATACGGTCGCCGTGCAGGGCCCAAAGGGTAAGTTGGATACACGACTGCCCGCGGGCATTCAAGTGCAGCAACAGGACGGACACCTCCTGGCGGTGCGCGAAAACGACTCCCAGGCCGCGGTACATGGCTTGGCCCGCGCTTTGGTGAACAATGCGGTCGAAGGCGTTACCAAGGGATGGACACGGGACCTTGAAATCGTCGGCATTGGTTATCGCGCCGAGATGAAAGGCAAGAGCACGGTCGTGTTCAGCCTGGGGTACTCGCACCCGATCGAATATCCATTGCCTTCGGGCATTGAAGCGGCGGTGGACCCAAAACAGACCAAGCTGAGTGTTACCGGGATCGATCGCCAGAAAGTCGGCCAGGTAGCGGCAGAAATGCGCAGCCTGCGTCCGCCCGATCCGTATAAGAATAAGGGCGTGCGTTATGCCGGCGAGCGCTTGAAGAAGAAGGTCGGAAAGACCGGAGCGAAGTAAACCGTCGTTGGTCGCTGGCCGTTCGTCGTTGGGCCAGTAAAGACTAATGACACGCGGCGGAAAGTCTGCGAGAAAAAGATTGTTGGTTTTGACCAACAACCAACGACCAACGACCAACGACCAAGGACATTTATGCTTACGCGGACATCGAAAAATACAAACCGGCGGCACGTACACGAACGTATTCGCAAGAAAATCCTCGGAACTTCTGAACGGCCGCGGCTGAACGTGTACCGATCGTTGAATCATATCTATGTGCAACTCATCGACGATCTGCAAGGCAACACCGTAGTCTTCGCGCATTCTGCGGAGGGCAAGAAAGGCGAGCGGCGCACCGGCGGAAACGTGGCTTCAGCCAAGGAAGTCGGCAAGCTGATCGCCGAGCGTGCAAAGGCCAAGGGAATCAGCAAAGTGGTCTTCGACCGTGGCGGCTATATCTATCACGGCCGAGTGAAGGCCCTGGCCGACGCGGCCCGCGAAGCCGGTCTACAGTTCTAAGGTGGTGAGTGTGGAGCCGGGTCTTGACCCGGTTGGGCCGGGCGAAGCTCGGCAGCGAGAAGAAACGAGAATCTAAAGAATGCCTACAGTCATTAAGAAGCTCGATGCGGGTTCCTACCAGCTCAAGGACCAGGTCGTAGCGATTAACCGGGTCACCAAGGTGGTCAAGGGCGGCAAGAATCTTTCCTTTGCTGCTCTGGTCGTGGTGGGAGATCCCAGTTCTGCCGTCGTCGGATACGGCTCCGGCAAAGCCAAAGAAGTGCCCCAGGCCATCCGCAAGGGAATTGAGTCGGCCAAGAAGAATCTGATGAGAATCAACCTCACCCAGACCAGCATCCCGCACACCGTACTGGGACGCTTCGGATCGGGCATGGTGCTCCTGAAGCCCGCTCCCGAAGGCACGGGTGTGATCGCTGGCGGTGCGGTGCGGGCGGTCATGACCTCGGCCGGGGTTCAGAATGTGCTGACCAAATCGATCGGGACGACCAACCCCCACAATGTCATCAAGGCGACGTTTGATGCGCTGAAGAAGCTCAAGAATAGAGCCGATGTGGCCGCCATGCGCGGCAAGACCGCAGAAGAGCTGTAGGACGGAGTTCCAGAATGACGGCAAAGAAATCAAATGCGGGCAGCGGAAAGATCCATCTGAAGTGGATACGTTCCGCCATTTGTGCCCCGGTAAAGCAGAAACTGGTGGTCAAGGGACTGGGTTTCACGCGATTGAACCAGGTGATCGAGCGTCCGGACAATGCCGCCATTCGTGGAATGGTAGCCAAGGTCCCGCATCTGGTTGAGATTGTCCAGTCGTAACTTTCGTGGAGATGTAGCTAGCTATGTCTCGACAGCGATGAGCAATTTATGAATCTCTCAAATATTCGAGCACCCAAAAAAGCCAACTCGGGCAAGAAGCGCGTAGGCCGCGGCATGGGTTCCGGCATGGGCAAGACGTCGGCCCGCGGACACAAGGGCCAGCGTTCGCGCAGCGGCTCCCGAATGATGCGCGGTTTTGAAGGCGGCCAGATGCCGCTCCATCGCCGCATGCCCAAGCGCGGGTTCACCAACATCTTCCGCCAGGAATACAACGTCGTGAATCTGGACAGGCTGGCGGCACTCGGCGAGACCACCATCACTCCCGAAGTGCTGCGCAAGGCTGGTGTGATCAGCACCAAGCACCCGGTCAAGATCCTGGGCAACGGAGAGATCTCGACCGCCCTGACCGTGCATGCCCACAAATTTTCAAAATCGGCTCAGGAAAAAATCACCAAGGCGGGCGGCAAGTTCGAGGTCTTGCAGTAATGTTCGAGAAATTAGCCAACGTCTTTCGCATCCCAGACCTGCGCAAGCGGATCCTGTTCACTCTGGGCCTGCTGGCTGTCTACCGCCTGGGCGGACACATTCCCACACCCGGCGTGAACGCCGACAAGCTGCAGCAATTCTTCGAGCAGAGTAAGGGCACGTTCCTGGGTTTTGTTGACCTTTTCTCCGGCGGCCAGCTCCGGCGCCTGACCATTTTCGCTCTCGGTATTATGCCGTACATCACGGCGTCCATCATTCTGCAGCTTTTGACCGTGGTGTATGAGCCGCTGGCAAAGTTGCAGAAGGAAGGCGAACTGGGACGAAAGAAAATCACCCAGTGGACGCGCTACTTAACGGTCATTCTAAGTTCGGTCCAGTCCTTCGGTATCGCCATCAGCCTGGAAAAATCCGGCGACTTCGTGGTGACCCCCGGTGTCCCCTTCATACTGATGACCATGTTGACCCTGACCACGGGCAGCGCTTTCATCATGTGGCTGGGCGAGCAGATTACGGAACGTGGCATCGGAAACGGCATGTCGCTCCTCATCTTTGCCGGTATCGTGGTTGGGCTCCCGCGCGGCGTTGCCGACCTGATCGATAAGGTCCGCACCAACGCCTGGGGCGCTTTCACCGCGCCCGCCATGCTGATGCTGGTAGGCGTCATGGTTCTGGTGGTCGCGTTCATCGTCTACGTGGAACGCAGCGAACGCCGGATTCCCGTACAGTACGCGAAGCGGGTAGTGGGGCGAAAGGTGATGGGCGGTCAATCCACCCACTTGCCGTTGCGCGTCAATGCCGGCGGCGTCATGCCGGTGATTTTTGCCTCGTCGATTCTTACGATGCCGCAGATGGTGTTCCAGGGGCTTAAGAACAATCGCTATTTTGGCGATTTGATCCATGCTCTGGGCTGGGGAGAGCCGCTTTACACGTTTTTGTATGCCGTGGGCATTATTTTCTTCGCTTACTTCTATGTGTCAATCGTCTTCAACCCCAACGAGGTTGCTGACAACATGCGGAAGTATGGCGGGTTTATTCCCGGCATCCGGCCCGGCAAACGCACCGCGGATCACATCAACGAGATTCTGACTCGCATCACTCTGGTCGGCGCTCTTTACCTGATCATCATTTCCTTTATCCCGGAGTGGATGATCACGGGTATCCATCTCAACCACTTGTATGGACCGATTGGAGCGTTTTTCGAGCGCTTGCCAACCTGGATGACAAACGGTCTGGGAGTCACGTTTTATTTTGGTGGCACCTCTCTGCTGATCGTGGTTGGCGTGGCCATGGACACGGTGACGCAGGTTGAAGCGCAACTGATCATGCGCCACTACGACGGGTTTACCCCGCGCAGCGGACGTATCCGCGGCCGCCGGAGCTGGACCTAATGAAGGTTGATGTTGCCGCACCGCTCGGCCGGTGGGCGGCCGTCGAGCTGACCGCATGAGCCTGGAATTGGGGAAGCACTAGATCAGTTCGATGCCGACCTCGCAAAACATCGGTCCGATTGTGCTGCTTGGACCGCCGGGCGCCGGTAAGGGCACGCAAGCCAAGCGGATCGCCGAGCATTACGGCATCCCGCAGATCTCCACTGGAGACATTCTGCGCGGCAACGTGCAGCGCGGCACCGAGTTGGGCTTGCAGGCGCAGGCGATCATGGCCCGCGGCGAGCTGGTGTCCGACGATCTGGTGTGCGACATGGTGGCTTTGCGCCTCCATGATCCCGATTGCGAGCGCGGCTTCATTCTCGACGGATTCCCGCGCACGGCGAAACAGGCGGGCTGGCTGGACGCTTTCTTTGAAAGCGAGCTCTTTGACAACTTAAACGGTGGCAAGTGCCTGCCAATTGTGGTCCGAATCAACGTGGACTATAATCAATTGGTAAAGCGGCTCACCGGACGTAGGACTTGTCTCGCCACTGGACACATCTATAACGTCTATTTCCAGCCTCCTCGCGTCGCCGATATTTGCGATGTTGACGGTTCTCCGCTGATCATCCGCAGCGACGATCGCGAGGAAGTGATCCGGAGACGGTTGGCGGAATACGATTTGCAGACCCGGCCTGTGGCGGAATACTTTGAGCAAAAAGGTCGCCTGGCTTCGGTGAATGGCGACCTGGAAGTGGCTGAGGTAACTGGCCAAATTTTCTGGGTGGTTGAACATAGGGATGGCAATTGTCTGTAAGTCGACGGCCGAAATCGAGAGGATGCGGGCAAGCGGCCGCATCGTTCGCGAAGTGCTCGACCATGTTCGCGCACTCGTAGCCCCGGGTGCCACCACGATGGATCTGGAGCGCGCGGCCGAGAAAAAGATCAAGGACTTGGGAGCGAAACCCGCGTTCAAGGGCTATTACGATTATCCGTGCGTGCTCTGCACCTCGGTGAACGAAGAAATCGTGCACGGCATCCCGTCGGAAAAGCGGGTGCTTCAAGCCGGCGATATTGTTTCCATCGATTGCGGCGTAGTGCTGGACGGATACTACGGCGACGCCGCGATTACGGTTCCGGTGGACGATTCGGTCAAGCCGGAAGTTCGCAAGCTGCTCGAGGTTACCGAAGCCTCGCTGTATAAGGGCATTGAGCAGGCACGGGTGGGCAACGCGGTTGGTGATGTAGGCGCGGCCGTACAGGAATTTGTTGAAGCCAACGGTTTCAGCGTGGTTCGCGAGTTCGTAGGCCACGGCATCGGGACCAGGCTGCACGAAGAGCCGCAAGTCCCGAACTTCGGAGCGAGAGGACACGGCGCCAGACTGCGAGAGGGCATGGTCCTCGCGATTGAACCGATGGTGAATTTTGGCCAGCCCGGAACTCGTGTGCTGGATGACAAGTGGACCGCGGTAACCGCCGACGGAAGCTGCAGCGCCCACTTCGAACATTGTGTGGCGGTTACAAAAGAAGGTCCGGTGATTTTGACGCAATGAAACAGCTATCAGCCATCAGCTCTCAGCTTTTGACTTGAGAACTGATAGCTGACAGCTGATAGCTGAAAGCTGCCAAGGAGTGCATGAGCAAAGAAGACGCGATTGAGGTGATGGCAACGGTGGTTGAACCGCTGCCTAATGCCATGTTTAAGGTCGAACTCGAAAACAAGCACCAGGTATTGGCGCACGTTTCGGGCAAGATGCGCAAGAATTTCATTCGCATTCTGCCCGGCGACAAAGTTGCGGTCGAGTTATCGCCGTACGATCTGAATCGCGGACGAATTGTCTATCGCTACAAATGAACGTCGTAGCCCTCTGCCGCAGAGTTTGCTGATGGCTGAGAGCTGACGGCTGAAAGCTGGTTTCATGAAAGTACGGGCATCGGTAAAGAAAATTTGCGACAAGTGCAAGGTCATTCACCGCAAGGGTGTGGTGCGAGTGATCTGCGAGACTTCAAAACACAAGCAGCGCCAGGGATAAAGGATAAATATGGCACGTATTGCAGGCGTCGATCTTCCGCGCAACAAGCACATCAACATCGCGCTGACCTATATCTACGGAATCGGCGACGCGCGCGCCGCCCGTATTCTCGATCAGGCCAAGGTCGAAGCGATGAAGAAGGTTCAGGACCTTGGCGAGGATGAGGTGAACCGCATCCGCCAGGTGATCGAATCCGAAGGATTGGTGGAAGGCGACTTGCGCAAGGAAGTTTCGATGAACATCAAGCGGCTCATCGAAATCGGTTCGTATCGTGGCTATCGCCATCGCCGGAATTTGCCGGTGCGTGGACAACGCACCCATACCAACGCCCGTACCCGGAAGGGTCCGCGCAAAGGTACAGTAGCGGCGAAGAAGAAGACTGCGACCAAGACATAAAGCCGTCGTTGGTCGTTAGTCTTTGGTCGTTGGCAGGTTTTGCCAAGGCCAACGACCAACGACCAACGACCAAGGACTGAAACTCTATGGCAAAACCAGCAGCAGCAGGCGGCCCCGCGGCGCCAGAGAAAAAAGGCAAGAAGAAGACCTTCAAGAAGAAGGAGCGCAAGCACGTCTCCCACGGCATCGCGCACATCCAGGCTTCGTTCAACAACACAATCGTGACCATCGCCGATCAGGCTGGGAACGTGCTCTCGTGGAAGAGTTCCGGTTCGCTCGGATTCCGCGGGTCGCGCAAAGGCACGCCATTCGCCGCCCAGCAGGCCGCATCGAACGCCGCCGTCATGGCGCGCGATCACGGCGTGAGAAGCGTCGAGGTGCGAGTCAGCGGCCCGGGTTCAGGACGCGAGTCCGCGATCAGAGCCTTGGCTGCCTCTGGCATCGAGGTGCGTAATATCAAAGACGCCACGCCGATCCCGCATAACGGCTGCCGTCCGCCAAAACGCCGTAGAGTTTAGAAAGGTGTCGTTGGTCTTTGGCCGTCGGTCGTTCGCAAATACCGAGGCCAACGACGAACGACCAAAGACCAACGACTGTTTTTACCGTCCGGGACGAAGGGTGAAGCCAAACCTGTAAACCGGTCATCTAAAGGAGAAGAAACTTGGCCCGTTATACTGATCCCGTCTGCCGTCTCTGCCGCCGCGAGGGCATGAAGCTGTTCCTCAAAGGCACCAAATGCTTCAGCGATAAGTGTCCCATCGAGAAGCGCAATTTCGCTCCTGGCCAGCACGGCAAGGATCGCAAGTCGAAAATCGTAGGATACGGCCTGCAACTGCGCGAAAAGCAGAAGACCAAGCGTATCTACTTCGCCCAGGAAGGCCAGTTCCGCAACTATTTTGAGAAGGCGGCGCGTTCCAAGGGCGTCACCGGCGAACTGCTCCTGCAACAACTGGAGCGTCGCCTCGACAACGTCGTGTATCGCCTGGGATTTGGCGTGTCCCGCCGCCAGGCACGCCAGTTGGTGCGTCACGGCCACGTTCAGGTGGATGGCCGCAAGGTCAACATTCCCTCTTACCAGGTGAGTGTGGGCGAGGAAATCGCCATCCGCGAGGGCAGCCTGAAGTTGGCAATTCTCGAGCCGGCGAAAGATTTTGCCAGCCACCAGAACGCACCGACGTGGCTGGACATCAACCGCGACCAGTACAAGGGCAAGGTTTTGTCGTTGCCGAAACGCGAAGATATCAACCTGCCAGTAAACGAACAGTTGATCGTCGAACTGTACAGCAAATAGTCGTAGGTCGTTCGTCGGTGGTGGCAAAAGCCTAAGACCAACGACCAACGACGGATTTTCCGGTCCACCATTTCGAGCCAGATCAGCCTGTCCTGGCGCTTGACCTGAACGCAGCACGGACCAGTTCAGGGAGCCAGGGCTGAGCCAAACGGCCGAAGGAGAATAACGCAATGCTTTGGAAAGGTTTTCAAAAACCGAAACGTCTGGCGGTCGATACTTCGACCCTCACCGATAAGTACGGCATCTTCTGGGCCCAGCCGTTTGAACGCGGCTTCGGTACCACCATTGGCAACGCCCTCAGGCGCGTGCTGCTTTCTTCTATTGAAGGCGCCGCAGTCACGGCGGTGAAGGTCGAAGGCGTACTGCACGAATTCCAGTCGATCCCCGGCGTAGTCGAAGACGCCACCGACATCATCCTCAACCTGAAGCAGATCCCGTTCAAGCTCAGCGGCGACGCTCCCAAGGCCATCTATCTGCGCGCCGACCAGCCGGGCGTGGTTACCTCCGGCATGATCGAAGCGGATGCTGATGTCGAGGTTCTGGATAAAGACGTCTACATCGCCACCGTGAGCGAGGGCGGCAAGCTGGACATGGAAATGCGCCTCAAGCGCGGCCGCGGCTACACCTCCGCCGACAAGAATTTCGACGAGGATCTCGGTATCGGTTTCATTCCCATCGACTCCGTGCATTCCCCGGTGCGCAAGTGCAATTACACCGTGGAAGCGGCGCGTCTCGGGCAGATCACCGACTACGACAAGCTGACTCTCGAAGTCTGGACCAACGGTTCCATCACTCCTGCCGATTCCATTGGTCTGGCGGCGAAACTGCTGAAGGACCACATGAACATCTTCATCAACTTTGAAGAAGACATCGAGACCTCGACGTCGTCCGAAGAACGCAAGCCCGAGATCAAGAACGAGAACCTCAATCGTTCCGTTGAAGAGCTCGAGCTTTCCGTGCGCAGCTACAACTGCCTGAAGAACGCGAACATTCAGTCGATTGGCGAACTGGTGCAAAAGACCGAAGCAGAAATGCTCAAGACCAAAAACTTCGGCCGCAAGTCGCTGAACGAAATCAAAGAAATTCTAGGCACCATGGGATTGAGTCTGGGAATGAAGATCGACGAGCAGGGCAATGCTGTACCTGGCCCAACCTCGAACCAGATTCTACCCGCGTCAGCCTACGGCAACGATAACGATCTGTAAAAGAACTGGGAACCGAGAACCGGAAACCGAAAACTGATTTTCCGGTTCCGGTCCCCCGATTGACCGAGACAAGAACTAGGACTGAGGTTTTCTTATGCGTCACAAAGTAGCAGGATGGAAACTGGGACGTAACACCAGCCACCGCCGCTCATTGCTGCGGAATCTGGTCACTTCGCTCATCCTCGAAGAGCGAATCGAGACGACCGTCCCCAAGGCCAAAGCCATGCGCCCGCAGGTCGAGAAAATGATCACCCTCGGCAAGCGCGGAGATCTCGCAGCGCGCCGTCAGGCGCTTGCCTACCTGATGACCAGTGCCGCGGTCGATAAACTGTTCGACACCATCGGACCACGCTTCGGTGATCGGAATGGCGGGTACCTGCGCATCGTCCGCACTGGATGGCGAAAGGGCGACGGCGCGGATAACGCTTTCGTCGAATTGCTAGGCAGCGAAAAATTGCTCGACGAGAAGCGCCAAAAGCGCGGTGAAGCCCGCGCCAAGCGCGCCGCCGAAGCCAAGCGAGCCATGGATGAAGCGGAAGCGCAACAGGGAGTCGAACACCCGGTCCCCGGCGCCGAAGGCGAAGCCAAGACTAAAGAATAGTTTCGACGCCCGACACCTTGGGGCAGATGAAAAATCGACGCACTCCTCTTTGGAGTGCGTTTCTTTTTGCTTGAGTCTGGTGATTGAACACGGATGGAAGATGGACTAATCGAAGATCGGGGCGGGTCCACCCAAAGACCCGCCCCACACAGCCAGCACGGGGAGGAGATCCGGCCTGGCCGTTTTAAACGCCTTGTTGGCATACGGCTGCAATGGACTCTTCGAGCACATCCATCGCGACTTCGGCTTCTTCTTTGGTCACAATGAGTGGTGGCGCGATGCGAATCGTGCTCGGGCCGCAACCCAGGAAGAGAATGCCGTGTTCAAAAGCCAGTTGGATGATGCGGTCCCGCTCGGCCGCGCCATACTCCTTGGTTTTCTTGTCTTTGACGATCTCGACGCCAACCATCAACCCGCGGCCGCGAACGTCTCCAACCAACTTGTGCTTGGCGGGCCAGCCTGCCATGCGCTTCAGCATGTAGCTGCCGACCTGGGCCGCGTTCTCGATCAAGCCGTCATGCTCGATCACATCCAGCGTGGCCAGCGCAGCGGCGTTGCATACTGGGTTGCCTCCGAAGGTGGAGGCATGCGAACCAGGAACCCAGTCCATGATCTCGGCTTTGCTGATGGTGACGCCGAGCGGCATGCCCGAGGCAATGCCTTTGGCCGAGCAAACGATGTCAGGTTGAACCCCGGTGTGCTCGATGGCCCACCATTTACCGGTTCGCCCGATACCGCTCTGGACTTCGTCGGCCACCAGCAGGATGCCGTGGCGATCGCAGATACGTCGAAGCTCCCGCATGAACTCCGTGGGTGCGATTACGTAGCCGCCCTCGCCTTGCACCGGCTCGACAAAGATAGCGGCCACTTCCTCGGGTGCCAGCGTGGTTTTGAAGAGCTTGTCTTCGATGAAGCGGGCGCAGCCCAGAGCGAAGGCTTCGGCATCCTGCGGGCCACCCTGGCATCCGCGATATACATCGGGATAGCGAATGTGAGTTACGCCGGGAACTAGTGGGCCGAAACGCCGCTTCTGTTGCGGCTTTGAGGCAGTCAGAGAGAGCGCTCCCATGGTGCGTCCGTGAAAGGCGCCATAGAAAGCGATCACATTCTGTCGCTTAGTGTGATAACGGGCGAGCTTGAGGGCGCACTCGACGGCTTCCGCGCCCGAGTTGCCGTAGTAGATTTTGTGCGGCCCGGGCATGGGAGCGATCTTCGACAGGCGCTCCGCCAGAGTGACCATGTTCTCGTAGTAAAAGTCCGTGCCGGACATGTGGATCAGTTCAGCCGCCTGCTTCTGAATGGCCGCAACCACGTGGGGATGGCAGTGGCCGGTCGAGGTCACGGCGATACCAGCCGAGAAATCGAAGAATTCATTTCCGTCGACGTCCGTGACTACAATGCCGCGTCCCTGCTTGGCGACCATTGGGTACGACCGGGTGTAGGACGGAGAAATATATTTGCTGTCGCCGGCGAGAACGCGCTTGGCGTTCGGGCCCGGCAGAGCCGTGATGATCTTGGGACCGATCAAAGTTTGGGTTGACATGATATCCTCCAAAATGTTCGTTGGTCGTTCGTCTTGGTCGTTGGCCTGAAGGGTTGATCGCTGAAAAGGGCGGACTTCCGTCCTAAAGCCAGAATCGGACGAGGAGGATGGAGGGGTTAGTCGCTACCGAATAAACTGGGACGCGCCTGAGAGGGAAGCACTGCCAGGTAGCGGCGCGGGCACACTAAAAATTGTAGCCAGCACGCGGGCAGGTGCGAATTGGATTGCTGATGGCGCATCAAAGAACATCCCGCAATTATTATAGCGCGCCGTGCTTGATTGCGTAACCCCCATTTGGAGGTGGCCATTAGTCACCCCACACAGTGCCCTTTTTAACACTCCAGTACAGTTTGAAATATCCCGCATCGCCGCGAGTCCCCAATGTGTCTGATACTTAGAGTTCTTTCATGGGTAGGTGACGGAGCGCGGGCCCTTGGCTCAGGTGGAATCCGTGCTATTCCCAAGAAAGCATTTGTGCAGCTACCTTAATCGGTGGATCGATTCCATGACTAACGCGCAGCGTTCAAGCCGGTTTGCCGTCTTCCTGGCCTTTGGGCTGGTGTATTTCTTTTGGGGGTCGACCTATCTAGCGATTGACATCGCGGTGGAGCGGATTCCGCCAGCGCTGATGTGCGGAGTGCGCTTTCTGATTGCCGGTGGCTTTATGCTGGCATTCTGCGGACTGCGCGGACGAAACATCCGTTACAGTCCGCTCCAGTTGGGGCAGATGGCGACGGTGGGCCTGCTCTTGCTCATGGGCGGGAACCTCACGCTCTCCTATGCGGAGAAATATGTGGCATCCGGTCTGGCGGCCCTGATCATTGCGGTGACGCCACTTTGGTTTCTGGTGCTGGATACGTTGTTGCTGGGCGACCACCATGTCTCGGTACGCGGCAAGGTCGGCCTGAGTCTGGGCATTGTCGGACTGGTGGTATTGTTGTGGCCCGATCTGACCGCCTCCAGTTCGTTTGGGCGGGTACAGTTGTGGGCCTCGATCAGCCTGCTGGGCGGGTCGTTCAGCTGGGCGCTGGGTTCGGTGTTGGCCAAGCGCTGGAAGTCGGCTGATGTGGATCCATTCTCGGCGACGGCCTGGCAGATGATTGCCGCCGGCCTGGGCAATCTGTTGTTCGCGATCGGCGCCGGAGATTTTTCGCGAGTCGCATGGACTCCGCGCGGAGTCGGGGCTATGTTGTATCTGGTGGTTTGCGGATCGTGGATCGGGTACACCGCATATATCTGGCTACTGAACCATGTGCCCACTTCGAAGGTGGCCACCTACGCTTACGTAAATCCTGTGGTCGCGGTTTTTCTAGGCTGGCTGGTGCTGCATGAGCCGGTGGGCGGTTACATCCTGGCGGGAAGTGCGATCGTGGTGGCGTCAGTCGTCCTGGTGACCAGCGCCCAGGTAACGAAGAAGCCGGCCGTCGAAGAACTGGCAATGGTAGAGACGACTGGGGACTGAGTCGATCAACACGTCAAGTCCCCAGCCCGTATCAGAAAACTCTCCCTAACCGAAAAAATACTTTGTGATGGCCGGTCGCGCCATACGCCCCGCCGATCAGGACCGGACCAAAAAATGTGTTCACGATCAGGCCGGCATAACCATCGGTGGGCAACGAAGACACACTCGACGACAGGCCGTAGACCTTGGCAATCTCATATCCGCCAACCACGTAGAGCTTGTCTCCCACGATCGGAGGCAACATCAGAAGCTCATGAAGGTAGCCGGCTTTAAACAAGAAATACTGGTCGGTCAGAAACTCGTTGGGGCCATAGGCGACGAGGTTTTGATTACCGCCCAGTGAAAATGGTGGAACTCCGGTCTGGTGATAGGTAAAGGTGGTGCCGCCGTCCGCCGTGAGAAAAATCGACGACCGCTTGTTCACCGGCTTGAACAGCGTCATTTGCGTTTCCGTCAGAGGAAAGCCGCCCTTCGCTCCGGGACGTGAGTCGGTCCATCCGGTATTGAAATGCAGGTCAAAACCCCGTCTCGGGACTACTGGGTCATCCTGTCCGACGAAGTTGTAGCGAAGCGACGTTACCCCCAGCCGGCCTTGCAGAGTTCCAAACGTCTGGGCTCCCTGGGCAGGGGAGAATTTCTGGTCAGCGATCTCGTAACCGAGGCGGAGTTCGCTGATGCGATTGAATTGATATCCCGCGTCGAAGCCGCCGCCGAGCAACCGGTTCCGGTACTCGGCAACGAACTTGTCACCCAGGTAGTAATCAACCCGGTTGTTGGTCGCAAAAGCCCGGGGGGCTACGAACCAGTGCAGGGTTTCTCCGAAGGGGCGATAGAACTCAGACTGGACTCCATATTGAGTGCCGAGAGTGATGTCGTTTCGCCACTCCGTGCCCACGCTGCCCAGATCGAGGAACGTGATTCGCGCGCCCAGCATGAATTGCACGCTGTTGTATTCCGATCCATCGATAAAAATCAGGGGGCGCACGATTGGCGGACCGTACTGTTTCTCGTCGGCATGGATTTGAAGACCTTGTTGATCGCCTTTCTCAACCATGCGGTAGCCAAGACGGGAGAATCGCCCGCTTCCCGCGAGTTCAGTAAGCTGACTGTCGAGAGTGGCGGTGTCTACTGGCTTCCCCAAGTCAGAGGACAAGGTCCGCTCCATTTGCCTGGCAACTTTCGGCTTGGTGCCGACGACCTCCACAAACTGAGGCGTAGGCACTCCTCTCCGGCGTGAATGACGATCCGCCAGATATTGTTGCCAGGCGGCTTCGTCGATGCTGAATGCTGAGAGCACAGCCGCCTTCTTCGCCGCGGCCTTATACCCCTCCTGGATGAGGGCGTCATCTTTCTCGTAATCCATCGAGGTGTATTCGGTGAGCGGCACCGAGATGAGAACATCCGCTCCTTCCATGCTGCGCAACTCGTTGGCGGCAATCACAACGGAGATGGACTGGCTCAACACGCCAATGGATGAAAGCGACGTCGTGGGCTCCAGATCTCTGTTTTGCAAATGAATCGCAATCACCAGGTCGGCTCCCATGTCCTTGGCGACATCGACCGGAAGATTGTCGAGCAATCCGCCATCGACATAGATAGCATCATTGGTTCGCACCGGAGTGAAGATGCCGGGGAGTGACATCGTTGCCCGCAGGGCCTGCGCCAGCGAACCATCACGAAAGATGTGTCGCTGCGAGGAAACCAGGTTTGTGGCGACGCACGCGAATGGGGTGGGAAGATCGTTGAAGCTCTGCATCTCCGAATAGGGGAGGGCAATGCGATCAAGCAGCAAGCCTACCTGTTGCCCCGAATTGAAGCCCTCTGGGAACTTGATACCTTTCTTTATGCCGAATTCAAGGGAATTGGGATATTCGATGGCATCTTCTTTACGCCGGTAGGAGAGATCCGGGAATGGGATTTGCCCCCGCAAAACCTCGTTCCAGTCAATCTCGTGCACCAGTTGGCGGATGTCGGCGGCAGAGCTTCCCGTGGCGTAGATGCCCCCGACCAAGCCACCCATACTGGTTCCGGCAACGTAACTGATTGGAACGTGATGTTCCTCCAGCCACTGCAGCACCCCGATATGCGCCAGGCCAAGAGCCCCGCCTCCCTCCAGCACAACACCAATCTTCGGACGTTTTTGATCGGGTATGGACTCTTGCGCAACCGCAAGAGTAGCGCTGAAGACGATAGCTGCAAGCAATCCGACGAATGGCATTCGCGACATGGGACTCATCCTTACTGGTGGCTTGGACGGGAGCACGCGTCCGAGCCACACCGCTGTGGATTCAGTTTTCACTGAACAGAAGTCAAGGCTGGCCCTTCCGCAACCGGCAGGCCTGCCGGGAGAATCAGCCCTTACGGTGTTCAACCATATTAGAATCTGGCACTTTGAACCGAACTAAAACTGTCAGTTGTATCAGTATCACAGCCCGCAAGCATGCTAATTCAACGATTTTGACATGTAAGGGCCTGTCCGTCCTACTTTCCTTATTTAGCTGGCAAAACTGACAGTTGCCAGCGTCGAGCCTCTCATCGAGTATTGTGCGGGCAACTGTTTCCGCTCATTTTGATCCGCCACTCGCGTCGGGGCTATTACGTTCTGTTTGCCGGAGGAAAGCAATGAAAATACGAAGAGTCGAAATTCTCAAGACCCACAAGGGTACCATCGCCAGTCTGATGTTGATCGGCCTGCTGATGCTCGCCAGCAGTCTGGCTTTCTCTCGCGGTCCGAGGCCGGAGACCATAGAAGCCAGCGCCACGGGCACCGGCACGCAAATGGGGCAGATGATTGGCGTGACTCTGGACATTTACGAGTACTCCACTCCAGAGGACAGGCAGGTCTTGATCGAGGCCTTCACCAAGGGTCAGAACCAAGGCTTGGTCAATGCGCTTTCCAAGATGAAGGCCGTGGGTCACTGCTCGATCACGGGCACGCTGGGGTATGACGTCAGCTACATCCGCATGGTTCCCACTCCAACCGGAAGAAAAATTGTGTTCGTCACCAATCGTCAGATCAGGTTTGGAGAGGCGTACTTTGACAGCCAGTCCCAGTCCTTCAACCTGACGGCGGGTGAGTTCGAATTGAACGATACCGACAAGCACAAAAGCACGGGGGTCGTGTATCCGGCAACGCAGTTGATCATCGATAAACAAGGTCAGTTGCAGTATGACCTCAGAGAAAATCCCTGGAAGCTCGTGGACGTTATCGATTGGAAGGGCACGCCTGGCGTGAACTAGGCGGGAGGCATCCTATGAGGATTCAACACATCGTGGCAATCCCCTTGGTTTCGGTATTGTTTCCTGTTCTGTCCCTATCCCTCTGGGCACAAGAACCGCAGCGCGGCAGTGAAAAGTATCTCTGCTCGGAGCCGCACCCGGAAAAAGTTTGCACCGCCGACAACACCTGTGGATCAACTTCTGTTCCCTGCACTGTGGAGATCAAGAAAACTGCCGGCAGTGCCTCGGCCACTCCCAGCATTCCAAAGGTTAAGTCGAACCAGCCTTTCTGTGTAGGCGCCGGGACCACGGTTACCTGGAAAAGCGGGTCCAGGAATACGGGCTTTGTTGTGGATTTCGGCCCAGACTCTCCCTTTGAATCCGGAGGCCCAATTATTGGAGGTTCCGACCGGACTGTTTCATCGATGGCCAAGAAGAAGGGCTGTTACAAATACTCGGCAGGGGCATGTGTTTCGGGTGCCATTGACGGCATGTGTGGATCCGTCGAATCAGAACTCATCATAACCGGCAGCAAGTGAGAGCCCGGTTTAGCAAGTTTTTCTGGATGGAGAGAAGCAAATGATCACTACCTTCACGAAACCCCTGATGTCCACGGCACTATCCCTGCTGCTGGCCCTCACCAGCGCGCCGTTTGCGGAAACTCAGGAAACCGCGCAACAGGGAGCGGCAGGGTATTCGGGGCAAGGCGCGCCGCTGAGCACGCAAGAGTTGGAACAACTGGTTGCGCCGATCGCGCTTTATCCCGACGCCCTGGTAGCCCAGGTTCTTGGTGCGGCAACTTTTCCAGACCAGGTGGCTTTCGCCGCCGACTGGCTTCAGCAGAACGCGAATCTCACGGGCAGCGCTTTAATGAAGGCGTTGATCAGCAGCCGTGGGATCCGAGCGTGAAGGCGCTCACGCAATTTCCTTCTGTGCTGCAAAACCTGGCGAAGAATCTCAGTTGGACGTCCGCGTTAGGCGAGGCGTACCACACGCAGGCAGCCGATGTCATGTCGGCCGTCCAGTCGTTGCGCGCAAAAGCACAAGCAGCGGGCAATCTGAAGTCGGGCTCGCAGATCACGGTCGTGCAAGAGTCGCCGCAGGTCATCGTGATTCAGCCCGCGAATCCGCAGGTAGTCTACGTCCCGCAGTACAACCCCACGGTAGTCTACGGAACTTCTTACGTGACGCCCGGATACAGCGCTTCCACGGTGGCTGCGACCGGCGTTATTGCATTTGGGGTTGGCATCGCGGTGGGCGCAGCTGATAGCCAGCAACAATTCCTGCTGCGGATGGGGTTATAGCTACTGGAACTGCAACTGGCACAGCACCACGGTGGTGTATCACGGTGGGTCGTATTACGGCAACGCTGCCTGGCATGGCGGATACTATGGTTCCAGCGTCACCCACTACGGCGCCGGCTACAACTCCTCCACTGGCACTTACGCACGCGGAGTCACGACATCGAACGGTTACGGCACGCAAGCGCCGGGCAGGCTACAACCCATCTACCGGAACGTACGCGCGAGGAGCGTCAGCCTCGAACGCCTACGGCAGCGCAGGCGCCGGCGCAGGCATACAACCCACACACCGGGGCTTATGGCGCCACCGCGCAAGGCTCCAATGCCTATGGGAGTTGGGGAAGCTCGACGGTTTCGAAGAACGGCAACACTGCATACAGCCAGCATCAAACGAACGCGAAAGGAACCACCGCGTCGGTGCACACTTCGAACGGTGGCAAGGCCGTCGGCGCGTCGGGTCAGTACGGCAACAGCGCCGCCGTCGGTCAGACGCGCAAATGGCAACAAGTACGCGACCGCGAACGGCAATGCCTACAAGAACACCGGGAGCGGTTGGTCGACAAACCAAGGCGGAAGCTGGAACGATGTTCAGAAGCCCAGCGGCTCAAGTTCCTGAGGCCGTAAGCACTGCTGCGTCCAAGGGTTGGGGAGGGCAGGAAAAGAGCAGCTCATCGGCCTTCAGCGGCGCAGTGGAGGTGGAGGCTGGGAATCCAGGTCGGAGAGTGCTCGCGGTTCGGCAAGCAGGGGCGGTGGTGGTGGCTGGGGTGGCCGCAGGTGAAGCCGACGGCATAGCCGCAAACGAAGTCAAGTTTGGTGAGGTGTCTCACGAAGTGTCTTAGCAGACGATGTTTTGGAGGCAGGTATGTCGCTCGAAATCCGCAGAATTGCAGTTGCACGCCCGGTTTATACTTCTGGCGCTAATTATCCCTCTTGCCGCTTGCAGCAAGTCCGAGAAACCTTCATCCCAGAGTGTTTGCTTCCCCCGACGACGCGGGGAATGCGGTGCTGGACGCGGCGAAGTCAGGAGATCAAAATGCCCTCCTGGCAATTTTCGGCCAGGATTCGAAGGACCTTATCTTCTCGGGCGATGCCGTGCAGGACAAGGCTGCGCTGGACGCATTCCAGGCGAAATACGGCGTGATGCACCGCTGGCGCAAGATGGATGATGGCGGCTCAGATCCTGCTGGTCGGAGCAGACAATTTTGCCTTTCCTATCCCGCTGAAGAAGAATGCCGGCGGGCAGTGGTTCTTCGACACGGCTGCGGGAAAGGATGAGATCCTGAACCGCCGCATTGGCCGGAATGAACTGGCCGTTATCGACGTTTGTGGAGCGCTGGTCGACGCCCAGGCCGAGTATTTCTCGCAGCCTCACGATGGCGGAAGCACCAGGCAATTCGCGCTGAAGTTCATCAGCGACCCCGGCAAGCAGAACGGCCTGTACTGGGATTCGCCAGACGGTCAGCCCAAGAGTCCACTCGGGCCGCTGGTGGCCTTTGCAACCGCCGAAGGATATAGCGCAAAGGCAAACTCGCACACGCCTTTTCACGGCTACTATTTCCATATGCTGACCGGGCAAGGCAGTCACGCGCCCGGCGGTGCGAAGGACTACGTAGTCGACGGGAAGATGGTCGGTGGATTCGCTTTCGTTGCCTATCCTGCGGAATACGGCAATTCGGGAGTCATGACCTTCATCATCAACCAGGATGGTGTGCTCCTGCAGAAGGACTTGGGAAAGACCACATCCGAAACCGCAGCGGCAATGACCGAGTTCGACCCCGACGCCAGTTGGAGCGTAGTAGAGGAATAGGGTCGAGAAGTCGCCCGCGGCAGACTGCAATTTCGCGCGCGTAAAGAAACGTCCCCTATAATCCTGCCCGACCATTCGCGTCGGCGCCTGACCGCGGAACTGGCATTTTTGACAGTCGTCAAGAGGTCGTCCAGTTGCTAGCGTGGGTAAGGCCAAGTACGCACCGGAGCCGGACACGGCAATCCGGTTGCAAATCATGACAACACGCCCGACGGGGAGACTAATGGGACTGAACGCAGGTTCGTCAGCCGTGATCCGCTGTTTATCATTCGCCTTGCTAGCCCTCTTTCCACTGACGCTTGCAGCGCAATCTGAAGCTGCCAAGAAGCCGGAGCAGTTTGCCGCGACCGCCTTCGGACAAGCTGGGATGTTTGGCGGTAAGAGTGTGCCCATCAATATTTACATCACCGACTATTCGAG
Source organism: uncultured Acidobacteriota bacterium (assembly GCA_963788605.1). Lineage (GTDB taxonomy): Bacteria > Acidobacteriota > Terriglobia > Terriglobales > Acidobacteriaceae > JABDBE01. Next base: position 87,654 of record CAWBHD010000007.1, read on the forward strand.
CGATCAGGAAGTAGAAGAACTTGCAGCTACCCTGAAAACCAAGGGCTCGGACGCTCTGCTGAGTGCCATCCAGAAGATCAAGGAAAAAGGTCGAGTGGCTACCACCGGTCGCGTGGGATGGGGAATTCCGGTGATTCGTCAGCATCCCACCGCGAAGGGTCGCAGGATCGTAATGTTTTCCGATCGTCCCATTTCATTTTACGAGGCGCGCAACCAGCCGCGCTCGAGGAGTAGCGAGTTCGGCATGGTTGTTTTGGATGTCGATGACAAAGGGGAAGGCGAGGGGCTCTTGTACGGCGCTTGCAAGGTCAAGTTCACCAAGGATGACCAGTTGGAAGTTGAGCATTTTGGCCAGGCACCAGCCCGGCTGGCAGCAGTGAAACTCTGGAAGTAATTTTTGCGCACTGCTGTCCCGCAAGGGGCAAACAGTGGGCCGGACAACCATAAAAACAGTCGTTAAGGAGGATTTTATGCATAGCAGATTGAAGGATGGAGTTATCAGAATCGCGTTGGGAATGTGTCTTGTTCTGCTCGTAGGTGGATTCATGGTGGCACAGGACGTCCAAACTAACTTTATGCCGGGTACCGACTTCTCGAAATTCAAGACCTACAAGTGGGTCAACATCGAAGGCGCCCAAACCGCGAACCAGATTGTTGACGCGCAGATCAAACAGGCTGTCGATGGCCAATTAGCCACTAAAGGGTTTACCAAGACCGACGCTGACACGGCTGATCTCTATGTGGGCTATCAGGTGGCTGTAACTCAGCAGAAGGAATGGAACGCTTATGGCATGGGCGGCGGCCCTCGGTGGGGCGGCGGCTTTGGAGGCGGAGGCATGGCAACGGCTACCAGTTCCACCATTAGTGTTGGTACGCTGGCAGTCGATTTCTACGATCCGAACCCAAAACAGCTGGTGTGGCGCGGCACGGCAACCAAGACCTTGAACCCGAGCAAGGATCCACAGAAGAACCAGAACAACCTGAACAAAGCGGTGGCGAAACTTCTCAAGGACTTCCCTCCGAAGCCCGGCAAGTAAGCGTAACCTCAGTCTTGTAACGTCAGGTGTGGTGGCAGTGCTGTCAGTTCCCAGCGCCGTGGGGCAGGGACTGTGCCAGGCGACTGCCACCGACTGTGTCACCGGCTTCGACACCGGATCACCGGCCAGCAAGTTCGCGGTTGCGGCGGCAGTCGAATAGTAATCGCGCAACCCAAAGTTGATGCAGCCAACCGGGGGCCAGGAGTTGTGTTTCAGCTTGAAAGTGGGGGACCGAATGGCTCCCCGAAATCATGAATCGAGGTCATGCGTGAATCGCAAAGTCCTGGCCATCGCTATCGTTCTCACCGCAGTCGTCCTGGCGTTCGGCAAGTCCAGCAAGCTGGTGATGAGCTGGAAGAATCCCAGCTACTCTCCGGAGAAAAAATTCCATCGCGTGCTGGCATTGGGCCTCAGCGACAAGACTGAAGTGCGGGTCGATTTTGAGGACACGTTGGCGGCGCAACTGGCAAGCGCGGGGTTGGATGCGGTTCCCGGGAACCAGATTCTGCTGCGCCCGCCGGGAACGAAGCTTGATCTCAACACCCTGAAAGAACAGATCCGCGCGAACCATATCGAAGCGGTAGTCGTGTCGCGCCTGATTAAGGTGGATAACACCGTCACCTACGTTCCGGGCATGCCGTACATCGTGCCCTATCCTTACTACAACACCTTCGGCGGCTACTACGGGACGATCTACCCGGTGGTCTATTCGCCCGGCTACCTGCAGAATGAGAAGAAGGTGCGCATTGAAACCAACGTTTACGTCGTGTCAGAGCCGGACGGACAACTGATCTGGACCGGCGTCACCGACACCTTGAATCCCTCCAACGTCCACAAGGCGATCAAAGGGCTGGTTCAGCTTGTTGTGGAAAAAATGCAGAAGGACGGAGCTTTGTAAGCGCCGCTGCAAGCGCCTTAGTTCGGCCTTCCCACCCAGGAATACTGCCAAGCCACCGAGACGTTATCGTAGTTGCCCCCAAATCGGATGTACGCGCCGTGGTTGTAGCTGAATTTCATGGATTGGTGCTTGTTGACGGGAAAGGAGAGCGTCGCTCCAATGCGGGAGTTCTGCTGGAGTGTTTGGAGATTCTCTACGCCATTGCGAGTGGTCCGCCCACCAAACCAGAAATTGCCGTCAAGTGATGCCCAAAGCCGAGGCTTCACATCGTAGCTCACGTGACCTTCGAACGCGAAGATTGGGTTTTGCGACTGAGTGTTACTGCCGGAAGGCTGTTTCTGGAGTGGATGAAAGTCTTGATTGGTAGTATAGAACCAGACCCCTTCGTAGGTGTCGAGCAGCCAATGCCCCCAACGTTGAGATAGGCCGACTTCCGGTCTGAAGGCCCAGCGATTTGCACCAAAGTTGATCAGTTTTGCCGGGTCATATTGGCCGGTTGGAGCCACCAATTTGAAGCTTAGCCCTACAAGGGTTTTCTGTTTCCACTTGCGCATGTCCTTTAGGTCCATGGCCGGCCCACCCTTCACGTTCACGGAGAAACGATAGATGGAGTCCAGCAGCCCAGACCGGTATGCCGTGGCTTCGGTGCCAGTCACTTTTCCTTGAAAATTTGCCACTCCGTAAGGTAGCGAAGCGGTGACATTAGCCGACCGTCCAAAGAAGCGAAAGGAATGATAGAGGCTGAAGATCGGCACACTAGCCCTGGCACTGGCGTCGGTAATCGGTACGGTGCCATCGAAGAGGATGCCGCCATTGTAGAAAGAGTAGGTTAGGATCACGGCGTTCGAATGAATCGGCGTGATGGTATACGCTCGCGGAGTAAGGTCCTGTGCCCAGAGAAGCGGCAACGAGCCTCCAGTGATCACTGCCGTCATCAGGAGCTTGATGAGAAGTCGCATTGTCAGGTACTGACACTCTCGTTGGCGGGGCACGGCGCGGCACGGAGACATAGTCCCCGTGCCGCTGCGCCGGCTGAAATCGAGATCAGGCTAGTTGGGCTTCTTCTGGCTTCCACTAGACGTTCCCGAATCTCTCACCAGAAGCGATGGCAACTCCGAGGCGATCTTCAAGTCCACAAGCAAGTCCAGCCGATGTTCGAGTTGGAAGAACTTCGCTACGGTCAGTCCGGGCAGGACCTGGTTGAACTCGGCGAAGTACTTCTTTCGAACGTCATTCCGCCGACCTTCCAGGTCGAGTGACTTTTGCGCCAAGCTCTTGGCGTCGGCGTCGGTCATCGTGGTCCATTTGTCAGCGTAGGTCTTGATTAACTGAACGCGTTCGTCGTTGAGCGCCGTAACCTCGGCTTGGTACCGCTTGTAGACGGGCCAGAACGCAGCCGCGTCTTTTTGGTTGAACTGCATGGCAGCGGTGATCAGGTCGATCTTGTCGGCCCTGAAATCCGCGCGCATGGCGTCGATATAGGCATCCACGGCTGCGTCAGAGCTGCTGTTCTGAGCCACCGTCCGCCCGCTGAAAATCACTGCCATTGCCACAACTGCAACCAGCCCAAGTATCTTCATTGTTTTCATAGCAATAAACTCCTCCGTGAGACCGTTTCTTAGCATTCCTCTTGCATTAGTTAAGTCCGAGGTCATATGCTACCCGCATCTGGGTGGCGTGCGAACTGTCAACACTAACAGTAGGTGCTCGCAGCCTTACCGTGCTATTCGGGACAATCATCCGACAGCTGGGGAGCATTACGGCGGATTGTGATTAAGATCACAGCGCTTTGGTTCGGGCAGGCGAAGAATAGATCGGCGAGTCCTTCTAGCGCGGTTTCGTGGCCTTCATCGAAACGAAAGTGGATTCGGTACGTCTACAGCACAAGATCAGCGATGGTCTGGCGCCGGGGTCAGCACCTTCCCGTATACGCTGATCTGTGTTCTTCTCAGTCTAGTTCTGCCCAGCGTGGCCAAGCCGGTTGTCCCCGCTCACCGCCCCACGCGACAGCAGATCGAAGTGCTCTTCCTTTCCTCTTTAGATCCGGACTTGCCCGACATTTCCACACTGGTCGATCAGACTCAAACCTCAATTCTGGAGGGCGTCGCCACGCCGGTACACTTCAGCTTTGAGTACCTCGATTTTTCTTCATCTTTGGCGGACTCTTCCCGCAAGCGTGCGACCGCCTCGTATCTCCACAACAAGTACAGCGGACAGACCTTCGACCTGGTCATCACCATCGGCGCGGACACATCAGTTTTTGCCGAACAGGTTCGAGCAAAACTGTTTCCGGATGCGGCCATGTTGTTCTACGTGGTCAATCCCGGGGATGCCACGAGTTGGCATGTCCAAAAAACCGGCAGGACGGGCGTCATCCGGAAGGCGAACTACCTGCCCACTCTGCAGTTGGCCTTGCGGCAAAATCCGGGCACCTATCGCGTGATCGTGGTTTCGGGCTCTTCGGACGCCGAAAAACTCGAAGCGAAGATAGCCCGCGGACAGTTTCGCGAATATGAGTCCAATCTGGAGTTTGAATACCTGACGGATTTGCAGTTCGCGCAACTGGGACCTCGGTTGGCGAGCGTGCAGCCTGACAGCGTAGTCGTGTTCCTCGATTTCGAAACTGACTCCACTGGTGAGCAGTTCATCCCGGCTCGCATTCTGCCGGCATTACCAAGGCCGCGAAACTGCCGATCTACGGAACCTACTCCTCGGTCGTGGACGGCGGAGTGGTGGGAGGCAGCGTCGCCGATCTGGGTGAGGTGGGGCGGGTTCTCGGGCGTGATGGAGTGCGCATTCTGAAGGGACAGAAGCCGGAGACCATCGCAGTCACCACCGGCGATTTCCAGCACTACGCGGTCGACTGGCGTCAAATGCACCGCTGGGGATTCGCCGAAAGTCAGCTGCCTCCGGGCACCGGCGTGCTCTTCTGGGAATACTCACCCTGGGGACTCTATCGTTGGAAAATCCTGGGTCTTTCCGCGCTCTGCTGATTGAGACACTGCTGATCGTTTTGCTGTTGCGCAATATCGTCAACCGCAGACGGGCCCAGGAAGACGCTGCGCGTCAAAGAGGAAGACCTCGCGGAAGCGCAGCGCCTCGCGCGACTGGGTAGCTGGCAATGGGACCAAAAACAGACGCCGTGACGTGGTCGGAAGAGCTCTACCACATCGACGGGTTTGATCCCGGCTTGCCCGCTTCCGCCTTACGAAGAATTCGCACGGTTTTTGACTCCCGAGAGTTGGGCGCGTCTGAACTTCGGCGATGGAGGCGGGTTTGCAGGGAGGCCCCGTTCAGGACCTCGACCTGGAACTGAACCGTGGGGACGGCATCAGCCGGTGGGTAACGGCTCGTGGGGAAGCCGTGCGCGATCCGGTGGCCAGTTGACCTACCTCCGCGGCACGGTCCAGGACATCACCGAGCGCAAGCAGGCGGATCAAGCCCGATTCCGGCTCGCTTCCATCGTCGAATCTTCCGACGATGCAATCATTTCCAAGGACCTCGACGGGGTCATTGCGACTTGGAATCGGGGGGCTGAACGTATTTTCGGATTCACCGAAGCCGAAGCCATCGGCCAGCACATCGGCATCCTGGTTCCACCCGATCTGCGCCAGGAGGCGGGATCCTGGAAGAAACCAGGCGTGGGGGAGACAATTGAACACCTTGAAACGGAACGAGTGACCAAAGACGGCAAGCAGATCGACGTCTCGGTAAGCGTATCGCCGGTGAGGGATGCCAGCGGCAAGATCATAGGTGCTTCCACGATTGCACGCGACATTACCGAACGCAGAGACAGGCAAAAGAAGAATTGAGGAGGTCCGAAGAGAAGTTCTCCAAGGCCTTTCGACAGAGCCCGATGGCGCTGACGCTGGTGAATGCGAATACCAATCGTTATCTCGACGTCAACAATGCCTTTGAACGGATGTTGGGATACACGCGCGCCGATGTGATTGGAAAAAGCGCTCTTGAGATAGGGTTGTGGCTCAATCCCGCCGACAGCGCCAGGGTCGCGCTAGTGCTGATTGAGGGATCGCTGCGGGAGGCGGAATGTGAATGACGCCAAAGACGGCCGGACAGTAATTAGATTGGTGTCGGTTGAGTTAATCGAAATCAACGGTGAACACTGTGTTCTTGGGGTGGTCGCGGACATCACCGATCGCAAACAAGCAGAACAGGCTCTGGCGGAGAGCGAGAGACGATTCCGTCTGATGGCCAACACCGCTCCGGTGCTGATCTGGACCTCGGGTCTCGACAAGCTGGGCAACTACTTCAACCAGCCGTGGCTGGACTTTACCGGCCGATCCAAGGCCCAGGAATTGGGAAACGGCTGGACAGAGGGGATTCACCCGGATGATGTCGCCACGACAGTTACGAGCGTGCTTTTGAGGAGAAGGAGAGCTTCACCATGCAGTTTCGGCTGCGACGGCATGACGGCCAATACCGCTGGATGCTCGATGCGGCGCGCCTCGGTTCCGGGGACGGTACCTTTGCCGGATACATGGGCTCCTGCATTGACATCAGCGACCAGAAGGAGGCGAAGGCTGCCTCGTCGAACTCACTGGGCGGCTGATCCAGGCCGAGGAAGAAGAGCGAAGTCGGGTCGCGCGCGAGTTGCACGACGACATCAACCAGAGGATGGCGCTGCTGGCCAACGGCCTCCAGGAGCTGAGTCAATCTGCGTCCGCGACTTGGTCCGGCAGACGAGTCAGCTGCGGGAGCTCTGGCAGTTGACCAATGAAATCGCGACCGATATCGAACACATGTCGCATCAGCTGCATCCTTCCAAGCTGCACTATCTCGGCCTGGCGTCAGCGGTGCGGGATCTTTGCCGGGAGTCTTCGCGGCAGTACAAGATTGAGATCGATTGCGTGGTGCGGGAACTACCGCGAGGACCTCGATGAAGGAGTCTCTCTCAGTTTGTTCCGCGTCATCCAGGAATCGCTGCGCAATGTGGTAAAACACAGCCACGCCCGTCATGTGAAGGTGGAATTGACCCGCCGATCGGGTTTGATCCGGTTACGGGTTGCCGACGATGGAAATGGATTCGATCCGGAGAACGTATCAAACTACCACGGTCTGGGACTGGTCAGCATGCGCGAGCGCCTGCGGTTCGTGGGCGGCGAGTTCTCGATCTGGTCAAAGCCATCCCTTGGCACCCGGGTGGAAGCCAGTGTTCCGGTCCCGGCAAGGCTGGCTCGCGGGCAGAGGAACCCGCCGCTAACCAAAAGTCTCAAAGACTCCTCCCTCCAGACACCCGTCAGTTCTGACAGTAGCCGAATTAACTGAGACGACATAACATCACTGCGAAGGTTGGTCTGTGGGCCCGAGCGTCTCAGCACCCGTGATAGTGTCCATGCAGCCATGCGAGTGCAATTCCGCAGTGCCGGCTCTCGAGGGAGGACTTGTGCCGAGAAGAACCATACTCCTCGCCGACGACAATTCTGCCGTTCTCGACCATGTCGGTAAAATGCTGGAAAAGGAAAAGGACTACAAGGTTGTCGCCGCCATATCCGATGGCGGGAATATTGTCCGTGAATGCCTCCGGCTCAGACCGGAGGTCGTCATTCTTGACATTTCTCTGGGCGAACGAAGCGGAATTGAGATCGCGCGGGAGCTGCGAGAATCGGGGTGTAGCGCCAAAATTGTCTTTCTGACGGTGCATGAAGACGCGGACTATCTAAGCGCCGCCATGGGTGCGGGTGGCTCGGCTTACGTGGTGAAGTCGCGTTTGATCCTCGACTTGCTCTCCGCTCTCGATGCGGTTCTATCCGGCAAGCTCTTTGTGTCCGCGAGCCTGTTGCAAGAACGTAGCTAGAGCGTGACCCGCCCCGCGGACCGGGCGGCACTCATGTAATGGGTGCCGGCGACGACTGAAAGCGCTTTCAAGGATAGGCCAGACCCTGGAGTCTTTCTCCGGCGCGTGAACGCTGCTCATACTCCCAGGGCTACTGTCAGTTATGACAGTTACGCCATGGTTTCGTTCCTTTTACGATTTAATGGTGGAAGGTGTATTATCCGCTGCTAGTGGCTGGGTGGAGTACTCAGGAGCCGAAAGTGTTTCCTGCGCCGACTGAGGCAGGACGGCTCGATGCACCGCAGGTCAACTGGAATGTCCTGGTTACGCAAAATCGAGCGGGTGCTGTTCATCTTCGGGGTGCTGATGCTAGCCCTGTATGTGGCGGCCACCATACACCGGACTGTCCTCTCCAAAGCGGAACTGCAGAGGTTCAAGGCTCAACTGGCTTCGGGGAACGACACCCGTCCGGTGTCATTGACGGGCACGACTCCGAACTTCAGTTTGTGGTCGGAGCGGCGCATCAGGGATTACCAGGAGAGCCTGGCAGCACGCTTCGCTCCCGCCATCGCCATACTCCGCATACCCAAGATTCAGGTTGAAGTTCCTGTCCTGGAAGGAACCGACGACCTGAGCCTGAACCGCGGCGTCGGGCACGTGGCAAGTACTGCCAATCCTGGGGAGAACGGCAACATGGCGATTGCCGGACATCGAGACGGATTTTTCCGCGGGTTGAAGGACATCAGCCTGGGCGACACGATTGAGATGACCACGCCGCAGCGGGTAGAGACTTACATCGTCGATCGCATCACCATCGTTGACCCCGACGATGTCTCGGTGCTGGAGCCACGCCCGCGCGCTTCGCTGACGTTGGTGACCTGTTATCCATTCTATTTCGTCGGCAGCGCCCCGAAACGGTACATCGTTCAGGCATCTGTCGCCGATTCTGTTCCGGACAATACTCGTGCCAGGGGGCAGGCGCAGTCCAAGCCGGGAAGTTTTGACGAGCAAGCAGTTGCAAGATGAGCCGTTTCGTAGAGATAAAGCTGAAAGGATCCAAATTCATGGCTTCGAAAGCCGATCAAGGAGAAAACGCAATGAACTCAAAAGCAAGTTGGACACGTGCAGGCTTAGTGCTTGTGGTGGGGGCTGTTTGTCTGGCCTTTGCCCTGAGCCTGAGCGCGCAGGTGCAGACCGAAACCTCTACAACCGCCCAGAAAGCCCAGGTCGCCACCAAAGTCGAGAAGGGCGAGATCGTGTACGTCTCGGGCAATGATGTTTTAGTAAAGATGGAAGATGGCACCATGCGGCATTTTCCTAATGTGCCGGAAAGCGCAAGAATCATGGTGGATGGCAAGCAGCTCGGCGTCCATGATTTGGTCGCGGGCATGAAAGTTCAACGCACCATCACCACCACCTCAGTTCCCAAGACTGTGACCACGACGCAGAGTGTTACGGGAACGGTGTGGCATGTGAGCCCGCCGTCATCGGTGATCCTGACCCTGGACGATGGGAAGAACCAGTCGTTCAAGATCCCCAAAGGGCAGAAGTTCAACGTCAATGGACAGATGGTCGATGCCTGGGGCTTGCAGAAGGGCATGACCGTAACCGCCACCAAAATCGTCGAAGTTCCGATCGTCGACGTTTCCATGCAGAGGAAGCTGACCGGCACGATGCCGCCACCCCCGCCGCCCCCACCGGCGGATCAACCAATCCTGGTTGCCGTGATCGAAGTTCCTGCACCGGAAGCTCCGGCGCCGGCACCGGCGCTGCCCAAGACTGGAAGCCCACTGCCGTTGGTTGAACTGCTGGGATTTCTGTCGTTGGCCTCTTCACTCGGACTGCGCGCGGCTCGCAAGAGTCGCTAGCATCTCAGGAAAGGTCGTCGCGAAAAACCGAGAGGAGTTGTCCGCTTCACGCGGACAACTCCTCTTTCTTTCTGTTTAGACAACCGCATCAGCCTGATCATCAACGTGCAATTGGCGGCTGAGATTCCCCTGATTCCCTGGCTGAATCATTCAGGTTGGCGGAAAGATCCGTATTAGAATCTTTGTGATGCTGAAAAGGAAGAGTGGAATCCATGCCAGGGCGCTCCTCCGGAGAGCACTAATCTTCGGTGCCCTCATTCTGTCGACATTTCTACTGGGATCCGGGATGCTCAGCGTCCTGCAATCGCGCTTTGCGCTTCGGCAATTGGTCACATCCCAAGCTGCAGCGTCGCAGAACGACACATCGCACACGGTCGTCCAGTGGAGTAGCGATGTGGAAGTTGATTTTAGTCTTTGGGCGCCGAAGCGGATCCAGGCCTACAAAGAGAGTCTGCTCCTCAAGAAAGACCTTCCGCTCGCGGTCCTTCACATCGATAAGATGACGCTCAGTGTTCTGGTGTTTGAAGGAACGGATGATCTGACGCTCAACCGGGGGGTTGGGCGGATTATCGGCACCGCTCTGCCGGGGGAACCGGGCAACATCGGTATTGCCGGCCACCGGGACGGCTTTTTTCGCGGCCTCAAGGACGTTGCGGTGGGAGACGCGGTTGAACTCACGACACCAAAACAGCAGGCAATATATACCGTTGACCAGATCGAAATCGTTACTCCAAGCGATGTCCATGTTCTGGAACCGCGAGGAACCCCCTCTCTGACTCTGGTTACCTGTTATCCGTTTTACTTCATAGGTGACGCTCCGAAGCGCTACATTGTCCACGCATCCCTCTCAAGAACGCAGTCCAATTTGACCTCCACAGTCAAGGACGAAACCAAATAGGAATTGCCTCAATTCACTTCCGCGTGCCCCGAGGGATCTTCCCGGCGAGGTCCACCTCTTCACCAGCTTCCCCTGGTATCTTTCCTCTATCTTCCGGCCTGGTAGTAGAATGAACCGCTGGAACAGACAATGAACTCCGCAGCGTTGGAATCGCGCCTGAAGACTGTAGATGCAGCGACGGCAGCCCATTTCACGCCGAAGCTTTTTGATGGAATTTCAGACCATGACCACGAGTTGATTCAGGGCTTGGCGGTGCATCGCAGGGTGAACGCTAAGGAGGTCGTCATCCACGGTGGCGACAAAGCAGCTTACCTGTTTCTCGTGACCGCAGGACATGCCAAGTATTACAGGGTGACCCGGGAGGGGGAGGAAATTCTCCTCTGGTGGCTGTCCCCGGGAGACATTTTCGGTCTTGCAACCCTGCTCAAGAATCCTCCCGGCTATATGGGGTCTGTCGAGACGGTCGAGGGTTGCGAATTGCGGGTCTGGGAGCATGCGCGGATGCGAGAACTCGCAGCGGTTTACCCCCAACTGACGGAAAATGCGCTGCGCATCGCCATGGGCTATCTTTCAGCGTATGCACAACGCCACGCTGGCATCGTTACCCGCAGCTCCGAGGATAGGATGGCGGATGTCCTGCTACAGCTTGGACAACGGGTCGGCCGAGTGCAGCCGAAGGGTGTGGAGGTTGAAATAACCAACGAACAACTCGGCGGTCTGGCCGACGTTGGCCTGTTCACCGCCAGCCGTCTGATCAGTAAATGGGAACGCCGGGGCGCAATCGCAAAAGCGCGAGGCAGGATTCTCATTCGTACTCCAGAAAAGCTGCTTGCCGACTGATTTCCCTACTGCCTTGACGCCATAACCGGGGCGCCTTCATTGCTGCAACGCAAGGAACTTCTTCTCTTCTCAGTCTAGGATTGCCTTCTCCTCACCGCTCGAACCGTGAGAGCCATGTGAATTGGAACCTGCCTCTGTTCCCTGAGAATCCTGGAGAACTGGCATGCAATGGAGCGTACTTTGTTCAGCGGTACTCGGATCCTTATCGCCGACGACAGCCAGACTGCAATCCGGGTTATCTCTCGCATTGTGCGTCGGCAGTTTGACTTGGTGGCTGCGGTGGGCGACGGCCAGGCTGCGATCGACGCGGTTCTGGATCATCGTCCGGATGTGTTGCTGCTCGACATCCTGATGCCGGTAATGGATGGCATACAGGCCGCCCGGCGTCTTACCGGGTTGGGTGTAGCGACCAAAATCGTGATGCTGTCGGGCCTGGAGAACCAGGCAATCATCGAAGCTGCCTTGGCAGCAGGCGCCAGTGGTTTTGTCTTTAAGAGCACAATGTCGAGCGATCTATTGCGTGCAATTGCTGATGTCCTGACCGGCCGAACCTTCGTTTCCACCCATCTGAAGTAGTCTGCAAGAGCTTGACATCCAGACTCCAAAGACTCGTTGGCGCCCTCCACAATTCCGCTGGATGAGCGGCGCAATTGACAGATCATGGGATCCTGGCGCATGCTTCTGGTCGCAGTGCGAAGGAGATCGCGCTTGGAAACGCTACTCACGAAAGTTCAGAAGACCATTGTCATGGCGCTTTCTGGAATGCTAGTCATCGTGGTTCTGCTCTCCACGGTGCACTTGGGCGTGCTCATCGCCGAGCAAGTCTGCGCGCCGCCCCGCTTTTTGATACCAGTGCAGGGCCTGCTTGAAATTTTCGGATACTTCCTGCTGGTTCTGATCGGCGTGGAGCTCCTGGAGACGCTGAAAGCATACGTGAAGAAAGATGTCATTCACGTGCGGGTTGTCCTCGAAGTCGCGCTTATCGCCATGGCGCGGAAGGTCATCATCGAAGAACCAAACACCGTGCCCAGCTTGACTTTGTTCGGGATCGCGGCGCTGATTCTCGCATTAGGCATCGCGTTTTACTTCGAGCGACAGGCGCCAAAACATGCGGCAGTCCAACCGTAAGAGGATCCTTGTGGTAGTTTCATGAACCGAAGGGAGCAGTTTGACATGCGCCAAAAACACAACTGGGTGTGCCTGGGACTTCTGGTCGTACTCTGCTCGGCAGCCCTGCACGCACAGAAAGTCAAGGTCGAATATGACAAGACGGCCGACTTCACGCGGTACAAAACCTATTCGTGGATGAAGCTGGGTGCGGCGCAATATCCTTTCGTTCAGATGGACGTCGTGGGCGCCATCGACAAACAACTCGCGGCCAAGGGATTGAAGAAAATCGATAGCGGCGGCGACCTGCTGGTGAACGGTATCGGATCCATGACCGACAGCATGAACGTCTCCTATGTCGTGGACTTGTATGCGATGCCCGCCCTCGATCTGCCCATCACGTGGGTGAATGGCGCACCCGTGGCGTCCAATAGCACAGCGGTCGACGTGGACAAGGGAACGCTGGTCGTGGATCTGGTTGACCGGCAGGCCAAGCAACTGAAGTGGCGGGGCACCGCCAAGGCCAATCTGGATCGACAGGAGCAGGAGAAATCCCTGGAGATCATCGAGAAGGCCGTGGTGAAGATGTTTAAGGAGTATCCCACGCGGCATTGAGGTTCATCAGACGCCAAACAAAGAACTTAACTGAGCACGGTCAGCAAAGGTCGTCCCTTTTAAGTCTCGGGAAAACCGAAAAGTGATTCTTGGTGGTTTGGTATGCCCGCTACCCTTGAATTTTCGTTTGTTGCTGCTTCCAAGTGGTTCGAGCCAGACCGGGTATTCGGCAAGTGACTGGGAGTGCCTCGCCACAGGTACACAACACCCAAGAGAAAATTTTCAGCATAGACAGAATACAGACTCGGTACAATCGGTTTCTGGTCCCGGGGGTGAGTATGAAGGGTTCTGTGGTCAACATTTGTGCCGAAAGAGAGCGACCTCTAAATTCTATCTCCTTGCAGGCTGCTGTATTGTGCGCGAACTGCGATGTCGTGAGCGACAGCCCTCATGATCATTGTCTGGTTTGCGGGAGCCGGTCGCTGTTCAACATTTCGCGTTTGTTAGGCGGAATGTTGCCAAGCAAGCGGGCCACGCTCCTCGATACTCCCAGTCGATTATCTTCGTTGCCGCTGCCTGTGCTGAAGTTCCCAAGAACTCGCAGAGTGTTCAAGTCGAGCGCCCGGGCTAAGGAAAGCAGTCACGCTACGCAGCCGAGATTGTTCAAGTGAGCGGTTACGGCTTCGCCAAATTGTGCCTCATCTCACTGACCCTGTTATGCGGTTTAGCTGTTTCCGCAAGGATGGTCGGCGGTTTGCCTGACAGGCAAGAAAAACAGGAGAAACACGTGAGTAAGGCGGAGCGCTTCGGAACTACCAGCGATGGGCAACCCGTAGACATTTACACGATCACGAATGCGCACCGTCTCGAAGTGCGGGCGATGACCTACGGCGGGATTATTGTGTCCGTCCGCGTGCCCGATAGGGCTGGCAAAGTTGAGGACGTTGCGCTGGGGTTCGACAACTTCGAGGGATATCTCAAGAACAACAAGCCGTATTTTGGCGCGATTATCGGTCGCTACGCAAATCGAATTAATGATGGGAAATTTGTGCTCGACGGGGTGGAGTACCATCTGGCAAAGAATAATGGGGCAAACTCCTTGCATGGGGGCCTAAAAGGCTTCGACAAGGTGCTGTGGCAGGCGTCGCCATTCGAGAACGAGGGGGGAGCCGGAATCGTTTGCACCTATACCAGCAAAGATGGCGAGGAAGGTTATCCCGGAAGTCTCAAAACGAAGGTTACCTACACGCTCACTGATAAGAATGAACTGGTGATCGACTACGAGGTGACAACCGACAAACCCACTCCGGTAAACCTCACCCAGCACAGCTATTTCAACTTGGCGGGTGAGGGGAAAGGCAAAGTTCTCGATCATGAACTCATGCTCAACGCGGACCGATTTACGCCAGTTGATAAGAACCTGATTCCCACGGGAGATCTGCGCGGGGTGAAGGGTACGCCGCTGGACTTCACCAAGCCTGCGACCATCGGGGCGCGGATCGATGACGACGATGAACAATTGGTACTGGCAGCTGGCTATGACCACAATTTTGTGATCAATGGAAAACCCGGCGACCTGAGGCTAGCGGCACGCGTCCATGAACCAACCAGCGGGCGAGTCATGGAGGTTTACACCACAGAACCCGGAATACAGTTTTACTCTGGCAACTTCCTGGACGGAACGATTGTCGGGAAGCACGGTCATGCTTACAAACGCCGGGAGGGATTTTGTCTGGAGACGCAGCACTTTCCCGATTCCGTTAACCATGCCCAATTCCCCTCGACGATTTTTAGGCCGGGTCAGACGCTGCGGTCACGCACGGTTTATAAGTTCTCGGTCCAGTGAGCTTTGAACTCTGGGCGTTAAGAGGGGAACCAGTCCCTGAGCTGAACCATTGTTGGGGGCTCACCATCAGTTCAGGGCCAGGAAATTCCGAAAAGGCACATGCCTTGTTTCTGGACTCCTTGACCGGTGCAACAGAAGTGATGAGGCACGCGAATGTTCGGACCTCGATGAATCACTATGGGACCGCGCTCAAAGCTGATACGCGAAAAGCGTCAGATGCGGTTGGCCGGGTCTCAGCAGATTTCAAAGCAAGCTAAGTGCTCTAAATTCTGGGGTGGGAGACGGGAATCGAACCCGCAACGTCCGGAGCCACAGTCCGGTGCTCTGCCAGTTGAGCTACTCCCACCGCGTCTAACGATTATAACAACTGCGGCGGGGAACTGTGCGGAAGTGGAATGGTTGGTACTCGGCCTAAGTCCGCGTGGGGAGGGCCGTCCCCGGATGTCTAGCCGAGCTAAGCTTGGCCAGAGCTTACCCGCGGCCCACGCCTACGTATTCGAATCCCAATGCGCGCAAGCGGACCGAGTCCAGCAGGTTCTTGGTATCCACGATCAGCGGGCGGCGCAGCATTTGTTTGATACGGCTGAAGTCGAGGCCACGAAACTCCGGCCATCCTGTACCGACGACCAAGGCATCGACGCCCTCGGCAGCGGCATACGGAGACTCGCAGTAATAAACCGACCCGTTAAGCTCGAGGCGCGCGTCCGGCAGCGCGACCGGATCGTAGGCCCGCACCCTTGCGCCTTGAGCAATCAGATTCTTTGCCAGGCGCATCGAGGAAGATCCAGCTACGGAATTGGTATTGGGTTTGAAGGCCAGGCCCAGAATTCCCACGTCCTTGTTCTGTACAGACTTCACGCACTTTGAAATTTTTTCGATCACCTGGTCGGCTAGGCCGTGATTGACTTCGCGGGCGGCGCTCAGAACCTTGAGCGCGACTCCGTTGCGCTGCGCCAGTTCGGCCAGCGAATCCATGTCCGACTCCGCGAACAGCCCGCCCATCCCGGCGCCGGGCTGCAGACAGCGGGGCGCGATCTTCTTGTCCAAACCTAAGGCCAGAGACAAGCTGACCGCATCCGCATTCACTCGCTCGCACAGGCTCGCCAGTTCGTTAATGAAGGAAATTTTGGTGGCCACAAAAGCGGTGGCGGATTCCCGCACCAGTTCCGCCGTCTCGTGATTGGTCACGATCACCGGAACGCCGCGCATCACCAGCGAATGGAATATCTGCTTGAGTGCGAGTACGGCGTCGTTCGAACCCGTTCCCAGAATGATGCGGTCGGGCCAGTTGAAATCCTCGATGGCGCAACCTGGGGTGAAGAACATGGGCTGTGAAACGATGGTCGCGCGCAAACCTGCCTCGGCAATGCGTTGCTCAATCGCCGTCGCAGTCCCGACGGGAACCGGTGTGACCAGGGAAAGAATGGGAGGCTTGGAAGCCGCTCGCGCGATGCGGATGGCCAGATCTACCAGATGCTGCGGACTGTCCTCCGCCAGAAAGATGACCTGCGCCTTCCGGGCAAATGACTCTATGTCGGTCGAATACGCCAGTCGCCCCGAACGCACATTGCGCTTAATGACTTCGGTCAGGTTTTTCTCATGAAAGGGGACGCTGCCCTGCGCCATCGCGACCATCTGGGAGCTATCTGGATGGCAACAGCTGACGGGGGTGCCGAAGTCCGCCAGACAGGCGGAGACGACCGTACCTAAGTACCCTGCTCCGTATACCCCAATCTGCATGAAACCTCCCGAAATCTACATGAATTCGCTCGGGGGAAGGGTGCGGGCGCCAGCCTGCGCAGCGAGTCCAAGCTCTTGTTTACGCTAGCGTTCTACCCTTGGCAATGCACGGGAGGGATTTGTACCTGAGGACATGACCTACTGGGGGAACGGGAATTTGGACCGTCGAAAGGTCACCATGGGGACTCATTCAACGCTTGACAATGGTACGGCCCAGGCGGATTCCGGCCACGTCCACCCATCGATTCTGCTCCTCTTCGCGGACAAAGCTCAGTTCGCTCACCGGAATGCTCCGGTTTCCGGTGAACAGGGCCCATCGGTCGCGGGCGAAGATGTAGGCCTGCTGGGCCAACTCCTCGGTGCTGATCTTCACGATCGTGAGATGCGGCATATAGGGCCACTCCTCCACGGCAACAAGCGCCTTGGCGTTCAAGCGATCATGCAGTTCGCGCATGCGGTAGGCGGCATGGGCTACGCGGATGAAAACCGTGGAAGTTACGGGAATGAAGGTTTCCACGTCCCCGAGAGTGACCTCAAAAGGCTCGGCCACACCGCAAACATCCTCGAGCGTTTCCAACGCCGGGAGTTCGCCGTCCGGCAAGTGCCGGGGAGGAAGAATGGTGACGTGTGCCGGAAGATGAGGCAGATCGGGATGCAGTTCCTGCCGGAGGTTCTCAACAAACTCCCCGACAGCATTCCTCACGTAGGCCACCAGGGCATAACGGGGATTTAGCATGTCAACCAGAAATTATACCCCCGCAAGCGCGCGGCGTGGGTTAGAGATCGGGGGACGGTCGTGAGCCGAAAAGAGTGTGGGTCTGGGGTGGGGCAGCGCTTCCAGGACGGCCGAGTTTTCTTCCGGGGCTGCAGAACTACACCCGAAAAGTCTGTGACGGATGAACCAGCCCGCCAGTCGGAGCTTGGACGGTGCACTCCGCGGAGCTAGGATAGAAAATGGAGGCGTTTTAGCTATGTTTACCTCGCAGCCGATTGGATTTGTGAGCAGTCCGTACAAGAACACACGCGAGATTCCCAAGGGTCTCGGCGCTAAACATGAAGCTGGAGGTGTGCTCAAGATCCTGCCGGAGTTTGAGGTCGGGCTCACCGACATTGAGGGTTTCTCACATCTCATCGTCATCTGGGAGTTTGATCGCTCCGATGGATTCGAGCTGCTCGGAACGCCGCCCTCCGACAATCGCCCGCATGGTTTGTTTGCTACGCGATCGCCGCGACGTCCGAATCCGATTGGACTGACGACCGTCGAGCTGCGCCGGCGCGAAGGGAATGAGCTGCACGTTTGGGGCGTCGATATGCTGGATGGGACACCGATTCTGGATATCAAACCCTACTTGTCCGGCGTCCCGTCCGAAAAATTGCGACGTGGGTGGCTTGCGGAAGCCGAGGCGCGGCAAAGGTAGCCGAAAGCCCCGCCCAAGCGGAGCTTGGACGGGGCACCCTGCGGAGTTTGGGTGGATTCGCGTCAGCGAGTGCTGGATAGTGCTTGCTTCGTTGCTTCCAGCAAGGCTTCTGGTCCGACTGGCCGGCCGGTGGCGCGCTCCATCCATAGATCGGGAGTGATGCGGCCCATCTTGGCCATGCGCTCGAACTCGGGGCCGATGCTGCCCGCTTTCTTCATTTGTTCTTCAATCTGGAACGCGATCATGTGGCCGATTGGGTAATCAGGCAGATAGAGGAACGAGTCGATCATATGGGAATAGATTCCCAGCAACACGACATCCTGCTTGTGAAATACCGGCGCGTAATAACGGTTCCAGATTTCTTTCGAGATGTGAACCGTGGCTTCATTGAGCTGCTTGGGAGTGGCTTGCGGATGTTCGTACATCCAGTGCCAGACGGCCATATCCACCAGGGCGACTCCGGCAATTTCATAGGTGCCCCAGAAGTCATTCAAGGTTTTTTCCGCCTGGCTTTTGGCATCCGGGGCGGGGAGGCCTAGCAATTCGAGATCGTGGCCCTGGAAGACGAATGCTAGCGCTTCGGTGAATGCCGTATTGGGTACGCCCTGGAGCAGGGTGTAGTCGTTGTCGTTAAGCGAGAAAGTTTGCTCCACGTTGTGTCCCATTTCGTGTACCGCGATGTTGAAGCCTTTGTAGTTCATGCCGGACTTTTCGACACGGGTGCGGAGGTGCGCTTTCTCGGAACGCATCTGCGATCCCATGGCGTGGCCTGAGCCGCGTGCCGGATCCACGATGATGTTGCTGGCGACGTACTGGGCACGATCCGGAGAGAACCCGAGTTTGATCAGCAGATTGGGAATGTCTTTCTGGTAGGCCTGGGCGGTCGGATATTTCTTGGCGACGATTTCATCCAATTGGGCTTCGGTGTAGTTGCTGCCGGGTCGAAAACCGTTGTACCAGACATCCATCGGCTCGAGCGGGCGGCCGAGCCGCGATTGAATCAGCTTTGCGGTTTGAGCCACCAGCGGAGAACTTAAGACCTGCTCCAACATAGTTTTTACGCGTGCTTCCGGAATCTCGCGATCTTCCTGGAAGCGGCGGTCGATCAAGGTGGGAGCGGTTGGGGAGTACGGATCGGCCTTGCGCGAAGCGTTGAAGTCTTTCAGCAGCACGGCATAGCGCGTGTCAGGCTCGGGAGCATTGGTGACGGGTCGGCCTTCGGGAGTAGTCGCTTCCGAATCCTTCTCGGCCGCGGGCTTGACTTCGTTAGTGAACGGATTCCAATCCACGGCAGGATTGTTGATTACGACCAGCGGAATGGTCTGGGTAACGATGCGTTCCATTACCTGCTGGATCGCTCGTTGCTTGGCGAGTCCGTTTTTGGTGTCGGAATAGTCGGCCTTGATTTCGTCACGCAGATTCCAGTGGCTCAGCAATCGCATTTTTGGTGGAAAGAGACGTTGGCCCTGGGGATCGAGCACGTGATACATCCAGATGTTGTATTGCGCGATGTATTGCCCGGAAGCGGCCGCGGCCTGGGCGATTGCCAGGTTAACGTCAGCCGGGATGCGCTTGTCAAAACGTTGGGCGAGGCGGGTCTCGGCCCACTGGCGGCGGGTCCAGTTTGGGCCGTCTTTCAAGCGCTCGTCGAGTGTGGTGAGCGGGAAGTTCAGCAAAACGGTGAACGCCAGTTTGTTGTTGAAGAGGTCGTCGATGACGTGGGCGGAAGGATCGTAGCCGGCAAATACCTCGTCAAAGGGAAGCACAGTACCGAGGTCGAGATCGGATTGCTGATTGAATTCGCGGTTGATCTCGTGCATGTGACCGTCGAGTTGTTCGAGCAGGCTCTGGAAACGATTGAACATGGTCTCGAGAGTGGCTTGGTCTCCGGCAAAATTGGTGCGGACGAAGTCCTCAAAGGTAGACGCATCGCCATCTTCTAAGCGCCAGAATTCGGCTACCTGGTGGAGTCCTCGCTCGATCCGAGTTCGTTGTTGGTCGCTGTACTTTGCGGTCAGATCGTGCTGTAGCTTGGCGGTTGAGTCCTTCATCCATGATGGTGATGCAGTAGCTGCGGATGTTTTGGCGGGGGTGGAAGCATTCTGCATCAAAATCTCCTCCGAACAAAGTGGAACGGTGACACACATCAGGATGGCGGCCAGCAGCATCCAGCGGTGGCGCTTCTTCATTTCTTGCTCCTTAGTGCCGAGTCGGGCTGAGGGTACGGTAAAGAATTACTGAATTCGGATATATCGGCAGGCGCGTAGTCGGGGAAGGGAAGTTTGCTGTTGTCGCGCCATTGTTGGACTTCGCGCGCGACAGCTGCAGCTTTCTCTTTGTCCAGACCGGAATCGCGGCCCAGATAAAGGGTGCGCGGGGGAGAGGCCAGGCTGGTGCCGGAGGCTTCGACAATGTCCATAATTCTGAGCAGCAGGTCTTCCTGGATCGCTAGAAAGTCTGCGTTATCCCTGGTCAGCACGTAGCAAAACACTTCCAGAGTCGGCGCGCTGGTGTCGTATCCGATGAATCGAATGCGCGCGCCGTCAGTTTCTACTTTGGGATGTTCATAGAACAGGCGGCGAGTCTGCGCCAGAACATGACGCAATTGGTCAGGGGAAGTTTCGGGACGAAGGTTCAACTTGGTGTTAAAGAGAATTTTGTCGCGCCGGCTCAGGTTCTCGAGGTTTATGGTGGCGAGGGTGCCATTGGGAATGGAGAGTTCGGTTCTTTCCGGGGTGCGAATACGAGTGGAGCGAAGGCTGATGTCTTCCACCGTGCCTGTCCTGTCGCCGATCCGGCAGATGTCGCCCACGCGCATGACCTCGTCGGCGAGAAGTGAAACGCCGCCGAAGAGGTTCTCCAGGGTTTTCTGGGCGGCAAAAGCGACGGCAATTCCGCCGATTCCGAGGCCGGCGAGGGCGGTGGTCATGTTGAAGCCCAGAGAGCTGAGGATGGCAAAGATAGCGAAGATGACAATCAGGGCTTTGAGGATGCGCTCGCCGAGGAGCAAGAGCGATCCCGTACCGGCTCGTCCCATTGCAATGGCCCGTTGCCGAATTCGCAGGCCCACCTGCTGCAGGATTCGCGAGAACAGCCAGCTCCATCCAATAATGAACACAACTCCGGTAACGAGCTGGTAGTAGTGGAGGTGCAACAAGGGCAAGCCGAGGTACCTCACAAAGGCGGCGTGGAATGTGCCGCCGATTATGAGCCAGAGAGGGCGTGAAAGCGCGGGCCAAGAGGAGAGCCGGGCTGGTCGGCGGCGCAGTTTCGGTAAAAGCCCGAGAATCCAGACCACCAGCCATCCCAAAGCTGCAGCGACCGGGACAGCTAGAAAGATAGCCAGCCATTGCCAGACCACCATTCCCAGGAATTCAAACTGGACCAGGAAACCGGGCAGGTGGGCCTCTATCTGGTGGACCTGCAACCGGTCGTAGAGGTCGGGCACCTTGGCCAGGGTTTCCGAAGAGATGAGCCAGATTCGCACGCCGCCGGAATCGGTGACACGGACGAGATCGAGATCGGCCTCAACATCCCCGGCGGACAAGTTTCCGACTCGCTGGCGGCCGACCGGAACCCCGTCTTGAAGAGCTCCATCGGGTTTGTCGCTGATCCGCCGCAGACTGCCGGAGAAGGCTCGGTCCATTACATCCTTCAGCTTGGCGGCAAGCTCCTGACCTTGCGCTGCGCGCTTGGCGTTGGTCATCTGCAGATACTGCGCGGCATTGGAATAATTTCTCGACTGAGCGGCCTGCAGGAATCCGTAGATTGTGCCGCTCGGCGTATCACGTCCCAGCGGGTCAGTTACGGGTTGAGCGGCAGCCCCATTTTCGGGCTTGGGCGGTGTCTGCCCGGGTATCAGCTGTCCGGCGGCTGTTGCCGAGGTGGCGATACACAACAGGAACCAACAAATTCGCTTAAAGACAAAAGACATGATTCCTTCTCCAGAGGAAGGGCGCGAATCGCATACCAAGATGTTCCCGCGAAAAGTCGCGGCATGGAGCGAGAGTTCATTGTACCGAAATGAAGGCCAGCGTCGCGGAATACGACGCAAGTTCTACGGTCGCTTGGGCCGGTATACGTCGGTACTGGTGCCAAAGAAGACTTCGGCGGATTCCATGATCGTCTCCGAGAGCGTGGGGTGCGGGTGGATGGTGAGCGCGATGTCCTTGGCGAGTGCTCCCATCTCAATGGCGAGCACTCCCTCGGCGATGAGTTCGCCCGCACCAGCGCCGACGATTCCTACGCCTAGCACGCGCTCGGTTTGCGGATCGATGATCAGCTTGGTCATGCCTTCGGTTCGATCGAGGGTCATGGCTCGTCCCGAGGCCCCCCAGGGGAACTTGGCGACTTTGATCTCGCGATTGTCTTTCTGCGCCTGGGTCTCGGTTAGTCCGCACCAGGCAATCTCGGGATCCGTAAAAACGACTGCCGGGATTGCATTGGGCTCAAAGGCGACTTTGTGGCCGGCGATGGCTTCGGCAGCGGTGCGTCCTTCGTGCATGGCCTTGTGCGCCAGCATGGGTTCGCCGACTACGTCGCCGATGGCGTAGATTGCCGGGTCATCGGTTTGCAGTTGCTTGTTCACCTGGATGAATCCGCGCTGGCCGACTTTGACTTGAGTTTTCTCGAGGCCGGGGATTTCGGAATTAGGCTTGCGTCCGACCGAAACTAGGACTTTGTCGAAAAGTTTCTCGCGTTCTTTCACTTCGGGACCGTCGAAGGTGACACGGATTCCGTTGGATTCTTCCTTTACTGCCGCGACCGTGGTGTTGAGCAGGATGGAGTCAAGGATCTTCTCCATGCGCCTATGGAGAGGGAGGACCAAGTCGCGATCGGCGCCTGGCAAAAGCCCAGGGAGCATTTCTACGACAGAGACTTTGCATCCGAGTGCGGCGTACACAGTGCCGAGTTCCAGGCCGATGTAGCCGCCGCCGACTACCAGCAGAGAGCCGGGGACCTCGCTCAAGTCTAAGGCGGTCGTGGAATCCATCATCCGTGGAGTTTCCAGTTTGAGGGAAGGAATGATCGCTGGCCGCGAGCCCGTGGCCAGGACTACGCGGTCGAACGTAAGCAACTCTTCGCTGCCGTTGGTTCGACTGATCCTTAGCGCATTCGAACTCTCGAATGCGGCACGACCCTGGATGTATTCGACTTTCCGTTGTTTGGAGAGCTGGCCTAAGCCGCCGGTCAGTTTTTTGATTACGCCTTCTTTCCACGAACGCAGACGGGGCAGGTCGATCTTGGGGTCGGCATAGTCGATTCCCCAGTTCTTCGCGTGGCGGGATTCGTCAATTAGCTTGGCCACGTGGAGGAGAGCTTTGGAAGGGATGCAGCCTCGGTACAGGCAGACGCCACCTGGATTCAGTTCCGGGTCGATGAGCGTGACTTTCATTCCCAAGTCGGCGGCGAGGAAGGCAGCGGCGTAGCCGCCTGGGCCGGCGCCGATTATTGCGATGTGTAAGTTCGAGGCTTCTGTCATGAAAGAGCGTTAACCACAAAGGGCACGAAGGTTCACAAAGGAAAGCGGGTTGCAGTTAATTTCAAGGCTTTCTTTGTGGATCTTTGTGTCCTTTGTGGTTCCCTGATGTTCGGCTTCTTAGCCTTGTACCGACAATAAGAACGGTTGCTCGAACGCTTCCGCGATCCAGCGGAGGAATCGGGCGGCGTCCGCGCCGTCGATAAGCCTGTGATCATAGGACAAAGACAGCGGCAGCACCAGGCGTGGCTCGAATTTTCCGTTAAGCCACACTGGTTCCATGCTGGAACGCGACAAGCCCAGGATCGCGACCTCGGGATAATTCACGATGGGAGAAAATCCAGTGCCCCCGATCCCGCCGAGGTTCGTGATGGTGAAAGTACCACCTTCCATTTCCGCGAGTGTGAGCTTCTTTTCGCGGGCTTTTTTGGATGCCTGCGTGAGTTCGGTGGCGAGCTCGACGATATTCTTTTTGTCAACGTCACGGATCACCGGCACCAGCAGGCCGCGGTCGGTATCCACGGCGACTCCAATATTGATGAATTGCTTGTAAACGATTTCGTCTTTTGACAGGTCAATGCTGGCATTGAACTGGGGAAAGATTTTCAGAGCTGAAGAACAAACCTTCAATGCGATCGCGGTAACCGTCATCTTGCCGCCGGCTTCTTCCGCTTTCGGAGCGAAACGCGCGCGCAGGTGCTCGAGTTCGGTGATGTCAGCCTTGTCATTCTGCGTGACGTGAGGGACTGTGGTCCACGCTTGCCATAGATGTTCGGCGGTTTTGCGGCGGACGCCACGAATGGAAACGCGCTCGACTTTTCCCCACTTGGTGAAATCAGGTAATTCCGGCTGAGCGAATTGAGCGCCGCGCGGGGCTTGTGCCGCCGCTGCCACGGAGGCGAGCAGCGACTTCGAATGCGCCTTGACGTCGTTCTCACTGATGCGGCCGCCCGGGCCAGTTCCCTTAACATCATGGATGTCGATGCCCAGCTCACGCGCCAGTCTGCGGACGTGCGGAGCTGCGGGGACTGGTTCCCGATTCTCGGTGCCTGCAACTTTCCCCAGTTGCGCCGGCATGCTGAAGGCAGCGGACAGAGACTGGGACTGGGGCGGATCCGGTGGCAGCGCTTGCTCTTCCGTCTTCCCCTCGGCTTGGATTGCAGCCTGGAAAGCCAGGCGGGCGCCAGTTTGTCCAGACATATGCTCGACGGGAACGTGTTTTGGCCGTTCCGGTTGCGGAGCGGCGGCGCCCTCGAGCGTGAAGATGACCTGGCCGACTTTAATCTTATCGCCTTGCTTGACGCGAACCTCTTTGACCACTCCACTAATGGAAGAAGGGACTTCGACCACTGCTTTGTCGGTCTCCAACTCCATCACGGGCTGGCCCTCAGAGACTTTTGTGCCCGGAGAAATCATGAGGCGCACGAGGTCCCCCTCGGAGATGTTCTCCCCGAGTTCGGGCAATTTGAATTCTGTAGCACCCGGCGCGGAGTCTGCTTTTCTCCGCTCGGCTTGGGGCGGTGGCGCCGGGGCCTCGACTTGAGTTCGGGCAGGTTGAGTGCGAGGCTGTTCCTTCACGGGCGAGGGCGTCCGCGCCACACCACCTGCGCCATTTTCGACGGTGAAGATGACCTGGCCGACTTTGATCTTTTCGCCTTCTTTGACGCGAATCTCTTTCACGATGCCGGTTATGGATGACGGTACTTCTACAACCGCTTTGTCGGTTTCGAGTTCCATCACCGGCTGACCCTCGGTGATGCTGGCGCCGGGCGAAATCATCAGCCGGACCAGGTCTCCCTGATCGATGTTTTCGCCGAGTTCCGGTAGCTTGAATTCTGTCACTGTCACTCCCTTGATTGTAGCGCCGCCGTCCTCGGCGGCTGTCGTTTCGGCGTCCCTGCCGGTAGGATGCTGGGGCTACTAAGTGTTCGCCGGATTGGGTTTCTCCGGATTGATGCCGAGGTCTTTGATTGCTTTCTGGAGTAATTCTGAGGTGATTTGCTTGTCCCGCGCTAAGGCATTTAACGTGGCCAGCACGATGTGCTTTGCGTCCACCTCAAAGAAATCGCGCAGCGATGCCCGGCTCTCGCTACGTCCAAAACCGTCCGTGCCCAAGGCCACGAGCGGTCGCGGTACCCATTGCGCGATTGACTCGGGAAGCACCTTCATATAGTCCGATGCAGCTATGAAGACTCCGGGGGCGTCTTTCAAACACTGGGTGACAAATGGCACCCGAGGGGTCTCGCCGGGATGCAGCATGTTCCAGCGTTCGCAGTCGTTGCCGTCACGATACAGCCGTTTATAGCTGGTTACGCTCCAGACGTCGGCGGCGACTCCATATTTTTCCTCCAGAATCTGCTGTGCCTTGAGCACTTCGAACATGATGGTTCCGCTGCCGAAGAGTTGGGCGCGGAGCTTAGCATCTTTTGTCTCCGAGGCTTTGAAGCGATACAAGCCTCGGAGAATGCCGTCCCGGACTTCTGCACCATGCGGCATTTCGGGCATGGGCAACGGTTCGTTAGTCACAGTCAGGTAATAGAAGATGGATTCTTGATCCACGTACATCCGCTTGATGCCGTCCTGAATGATGACGGCAATTTCATAGGCGAAAGCCGGATCGTAGGCCAGGAGATTGGGCACGGAAAGTGCCAGCACGTGGCTGTGGCCGTCCTGGTGCTGCAAGCCTTCTCCCGCTAATGTAGTGCGGCCGGCGGTGCCTCCGATCAGGAAGCCGCGGGTGCGCATGTCGGCTGCGGCCCAGATCAGATCGCCAATGCGCTGGAAGCCGAACATCGAGTAATAAATGAAGAATGGAATCGTATTGATTCCGTGATTTGCGTAAGCCGTGCCCGCCGCAATAAATGAGCACATCGAACCGGCTTCAGTGATGCCTTCTTCGAGAATCTGTCCGTCCTTGGCTTCCTTGTAGTAGAGCAGGGTATCCATGTCGACTGGCTCGTAGAGCTGGCCGACGCTGGAATAGATGCCGACTTGGCGGAACAACGCTTCCATACCGAAGGTGCGAGCTTCGTCCGGAATGATGGGAACGATGAGCTTGCCGATTTCCGGGTCGCGCAATAGTTTCCCCAGCAGGCGGACAAAGACCATGGTGGTGGCAACGTCGCGGCCCTCGGTGCCTTTGTAAAACTCCTCGAAGTGCGATTCCGAGACCGGAGCAATCGGCTTGGCTCGCATTTTGCGCTCGGGGAGATAACCACCGAGTTGCTTGCGCCGCTCTTTCATGTATGTGATTTCGGCGCTGTCGTCCGCCGGTCGATAGAAGGGCGCATCGTGCAGTTCGGCATCGGGGATGGGAATGCCGAAGCGCGAGCGGAACATTTGCAGCTCGTCGTCGTTGAGTTTCTTCTGCTGATGGGTGATGTTCTTGCCTTCGCCAGCTTCACCGAGGCCGTAGCCCTTGATGGTTTTCGCGAGAATGATCGTGGGCGAGCCCTTGTTCTCGACGGCTGCTTTGTAAGCGGCATGTACTTTGATGGGGTCATGGCCACCCAGCCGCATGCGTGCGAGTTGCTCGTCGGAGAGGTGTTCGACCATCTTTAGCAGGCGGGGATCGGTGCCAAAGAAATTATGGCGGAAGTAGGCGCCGCTCTCGACGAAGTATTTCTGATACTGGCCATCGCTGATCTCGCCCATGCGCCGAACCAGCAGACCATCGCGATCGCTGCGGATGAGGCTGTCCCAGTCGCCGCCCCAGATTACCTTGATGACATTCCAGCCCGCGCCGCGGAAAATGGCTTCCAGTTCCTGGATGATTTTGCCGTTGCCCCGCACCGGGCCGTCCAGACGCTGCAGGTTGCAGTTCACGACAAAGATCAGGTTGTCCAGCCGTTCGCGGGATGCGAGTGTGATGGAACCCAGGGATTCGGGTTCGTCCATCTCGCCATCGCCCAGGAAGGCCCAGACTTTCCCGCCGGTGGACAGCTTCAGGCCACGATTTTCAAGATAACGGATAAACCGCGCCTGGTAGATTGCCTGGATGGGTCCCAATCCCATGGAAACCGTGGGGAACTCCCAGAAATCAGGCATCAGCCAGGGGTGGGGGTAAGAAGAGAGGCCGCCCCCCGGTTTCAGTTCGCGGCGGAAGTTTTCCAGTTTCTGGCGCGGGATACGACCCTCTAGATAGGCACGAGCATACATGCCCGGCGCGGCGTGACCCTGGAAATAGACGAGATCCCGGTCGCCGGCCTCGGTCTGAGCCCGCAGAAAATGATTAAATGCCACTTCGTAGAGCGTTGCTGCCGAGGCGAAGGTCGAAATATGCCCGCCGATGCCTTCCTGCAGCTTGTTGGCGCGGACGACCATGGCCAGAGCATTCCAGCGCACCAGGCTCTTGATACGGCGCTCCATCTCCTGGCTGCCGGGGAAGGGAGGCTGCTGAATCGAGGGAATCGTGTTCTGGTAGGGAGTGGTTGCCGTGAACGGCAGGTTCACTCCCGCAGCCCGCTTGGCGTGCAACGACAACTGCTGCAGCAGGCGCCCGGCGCGCTCCGGCCCGCCCTGGGCTAGAACATAATCAAGGGAATCAAGCCATTCGCGAGTCTCGAGCACTTCCAATCCGTTCGTCTGGGTCTCAGCCACGTTTGCCTTCTCCATCTATGAGTGGGAACATTCCATCATAGACAATCGCGGGGAATTTTGCTGTGGATACGGCCCGAGGAGGCGGCGTAGAGGTAAGATTCTGTGCGCAAATGGGAATCGGGCGCGTGTTTTGAGGCATCCATGGACAATGTCGGACCGATTTGGCGCTTACTTTCCGCCATGAGCGGCACCGATCACAGACAAACTGCATCCAAGTCAGGCAGAATCGAAAGAGAGTAAACTTGCAGATATAAGGAGACTCCCAATGCCAAAGAAACCCGCTTCCAAACTTAATGCCCAACCACGTATTCACCAGCGAGCTCGTGAAATTCAGGAGTACGGCACCGTGACCCATGCGCTGCCTTTGGAGCTGGAAGAACCGGTCCGCCTGGAAATGACGGAACGACTGAACCAGTTGCTAGCCGACACCATGACGCTCCGTGATCTTTATAAAAAGTCGCATTGGCAGGTCGCGGGACCGACTTTTTACCAGCTCCATTTGCTTTTCGACAAGCATTTCGGTGAGCAAGCGGAACTAGTGGACACCATCGCCGAACGCATCCAATTGCTGGGCGGCGTCAGCATTGCAATGGCCCCCGATGTAGCCGAGACTACACAGATTGCGCGGCCACCCAAGGGAAGGGAAGAAGTTCCGGTGCAGTTGTCTCGCTTGCTGGACGCGCACCAGATCATAATCCGGGAATGTCATGACCTGGCCAAGACAGCATCTACTTTGGGAGATGATGGGACAAACGACCTTGCTGTTAGTGATGTGTTGCGTACCAACGAGTTACAGGTGTGGTTTATTAGCGAACACTTGGTCACCATGCCGCTGGTCGAGGCTGTCGACAGCGCAGCCGCTGCCGACTGATTGCGGCTGCACAGGGGGTTGTTGGCCTCGGGCTGGTCTCTTGACCAGCCCTTCGTTTTTGACCGCCCCCTTCCCGCTTGCTGAACTACTTGACTTCATCGAGAGTGACGTTCAAGATGGGATGCCAACGAAGCAAGCTGGCGGTTGTTGCCGTACTAATTTACGAATTCAGAACAGAGCTGGTGAGGCTTCTCCGGGGAGCCCACTTGAGAGCTAATTTTTGCAGTCATAACTGGGTTTCCGGCATTGCAGATGCGTCTAAGTTGCTATTATTAAAGTTACTTCTGCCGATGTGAGGGGGGGGAATGTTTGCAGGCGGACAGAACTTGCGCATACTGCGCGAGCAACTCGGGTTGACCATGCGGGACGTCGAAACTGCCAGTACCCGGATCGCCGAGCGGCGTGCGAATGACGAATTTGTCATCGCCCCCAGCCGACTTTCGGATCTTGAGACAAAAGGAATCATTCCCAGCATCTACCGCTTGTATTCGCTGGCGGTGATCTATCGCCGGGACATCCGGGAACTTCTGTCATGGTACGGCATTGATTTGAATGGAATGGCGGCGGATCTGGACTTCGTGATTCCGCCGAAATCCCACGTTTCCGAAGCTCTAGCGAACCTTTCCAGTGTTCAAATGCCAGTACGCCTGGACCCCAGCTTCGATCCCCGCCGCACCGTGAATTTCAAGCGAATGGTCGAGCAGTGGGGGCCGGTTCCCCTGGCATACCTGGAGCAATTCGCCAGCGGCCAATACACCTACGGCTACATTGGCAGCGACGATTTGACCATGTATCCGATTTTGCCGCCGGGCAGCTTTGTGCAGATTGATGAGTCGAAAAACAAAGCTGTGGATGGGGGCTGGAGATCGGAATACGAGCGTCCTATTTACTTCGTGGAGACGCGAAACGGCCACACCTGCTGCTGGTGCACGATGACCTGCGAGGAGGAAATCATTCTGCAGCCGCACCCTCTCTCGCCGGTTGCGCCCCGCGCCCTGCGGTACCCGCAAGAGGCGGAGATTATTGGCCAGGTTGTGGGGGTTGCGATCAGGCTGGGGGATTGGCGTCCCGTCCTGGATTCTTCAGCAAGCTCGAAAGTGCGTGAAGCACTGAACTAAGATGCCGGGCAGAACCCGCGCCGGGTCCCTGAGGCAGCAGATTGGGGCTTGCAGCGGCAAGCCGCTCGACGTAGGCAGCGGGTGGAAGGCCCGCCGACTCACTGGACTGTTTTGCATCTTCCGCCAGTTTCCGGATGGGCATTGCCAGAACATTGGAAAGCAGAGCGCGGTGCGCCCGCGCCAAGGCTTTTCTGGCGGCAGCGTCCCCATACACCCGGTTGAAGCCCCAGTGTTCGTAGTGCCCTGATTTGTCCCGCAGTCCGGAAAGATACTCAAGCTTATTCAGACAGCCGGCGAAGGCTTTGAGAGTTGTGTCCTGCAGGTCTTCGAGGGCCGAATGAAGGGTCATTGTTACAGTTTCGGAAATCTGAAATTATTCTGGCGTCCTGCGGCAAAGCCCATTTTCACCAGTACATTATCACGGAGTGATCCTACTTTGGAAAGGAATTCACACCGTGAAAATGACCCTTCGTTGGCTGGCCGCAGCACTGCTTTTGACCATGATTTCCCTACCGGCAACTGTGTTGGCTCAGGCCAATCTGGACAGTCCGGAGCCTCCCGTTGTGCACAAGCCCATGCTCCCGCCCGACGGCAACCCGTGGCCCCACATGACCCTACCGAACGGCAACACCCCGCTTCGGACGGCGCTAACGGTTCGGGCTGTATAAGCTTGCAAAGGAAGGACGAAAATGATTGTGGGCTACACCAAGAATAGGTATAGTCTTGGCGGTAGCCCATGCATCATTTGCTGCGACCGCTTTTCTTTTACCTGTGGATTGCGCCCCATGTCTTGCTGGGGGTTATTTTGCTGCTCATGATCCGCAAAAGGCTGTACCAGCAGTTCCCCATGTTTCTTCTATACACAGCCTTTGAGTTGTTCCAGTTCATTATTCTGTTTGCCGTGTTTATTCGAACCGGATCTCTCGACAGCGACCGCTATCGGGTTGCGTTTGCGTTAGGGACTGCAATTAGTGCAGCATTGCGCTTCGGTATCATTTACGAGATTTTTGGCGATGTATTCCGCCATTACAATGCCCTGAGCGAACTAGGCAGGGTCTTGTTTCGCTGGGCAACTGTCATCCTGCTGCTAATCGGCGTGGCCTTGGCTGGCAGTCATGGATCCGGGTCGGATGGGTTTCTCCTTGTCGTTCCCATCCTGGATCGAACCGTTAGCCTCATGCAGTGCGGTTTGCTGATGTTTCTATTTTTGTTTTCCCGTTACTTTGCTTTGTCGTGGCGGAATTATGCCTTCGGGATCGCTTTGGGATTCGGGATTCTTGCCAGTTCTGAGCTGGCCAACTCGGCAATTCGTTCCCAGATTGCTGTTGGATCTTATCTCTTGGACAGCTTAGGCATGGCCGCTTATCACTGTTGTGTTCTGATTTGGATTTTCTATCTTGTCGCTCCGGAACGAACCAGCTATCGCAGACCCATCCAGTTGCCTGAGCAGGATTTAGAAGTCTGGAACCAGGAATTGCAACGCCTACTACGATAATGACTCTTACACTCATTCTTGTCGTCATCGCATTTGCCGCGCTGGGGTTGTTGATCGGGCTGACCAGGGGGCGCCCCCTCACGGCTGAAGTTCTGGAAAGCCCGGTTGATCACATTCGAGCCGTGGACGTGGAGGCGTTTCGCAACCTCATTGATCCCGACGAGGAGGAATTTCTGCGTGCCAACCTTCCACCGGCGGAGTTCCGCGGGATTCAACGGGAGCGTTTGCGGGCGGCGGTAGAATACGTTTCCTGTGCCGCTCAGAACGCAGCCATCCTGCTGCGCTTGGCCGACGCTGGGCGTCACAGTTCCGATCCCGCAACCGCGGAGGCGGCTCAAAAGTTGGTGGACAATGCGCTTCGTCTGCGGCTTTATGCATTGCATGCCATCCCGAGGCTCTACCTTGGCATGATCTTCCCCGGCTCTCGCATTTCCCCGGTTCGCATTGCGGATCGCTACGAGCAGATGACCCGCCTCGTGGTATTGCTTGGCTGCCTGCAATATCCCACTCGTGGCGTCTCCGCCGCCCTCTGAAATCGGGGGTGTGCATTTCGAGTCCAATCAATTTGTAAATGCTGGGGTCAGAGCTTACATCGGTTGGGCGTCGAAGCCGCTGAGTAGCGCTGCTTCCCTCAGCTTTTGATCGGTAGTCAGAAAAACTCGCCCTTGAGGATCGTGTTCACACCACTCAAAGGCCGCCGCCAGCTGAAACGAATCCGCCGCACGCAAGTCGTAGCGATCCACCAGTTGCATGGCCGTGGCTCGCAAAGCGTCCGACGGCTGAATCACCGACCACCAACCGGCTAGGCCCTTGGCCAGTTTGCTGGCCTCGGCCCAGTCGTGGGTGTCGAGCAGACTCATCCGCACCAACCGGGCCAGCGCACTCGCAATCTCGACCGGAGTCGCCCACCAGACGCTGGCGTCATAGGTCTTGTATAGGGAAATGGCCCGAGGCGTCACTCCCTGCCGCACGCACAGAGGAACGAGGGCGCTCGCATCCCAGAAAGCAGGAACCCGCGCTACCGGCCTTCCCGTTCTTCCCGCCACATTTTCTCCATGGCCTTATCGGAAACATTGCCCGGGGGGGCTGGCCAGGAGACGAACGCCGGCCGTTTATTCAGGGGTGGCATGAGAACGCCACGGGCAACCAACCGTCGCACTTGCTGCGAATGGCCTTCCAGACGGCAGGGAACGATCCGCGCCACCGGGATATTACGGTCGCACACCAGCACTTCTTCGCCGTCCCGGACGAGCTGAATATGGGCGCTAAGCCTAGCTTTCAGATCGCTGATATTGACGGTTTTCATAGCATCAGTATAGTCAATGTGACTATATTAGTCATCTTCTATTTCGGGGAGCCGGATGCATGGGGGCGTCGCCAATTTTTGACATCTTATGATGCAGCCTACCGGACGCGGCGAAGGGCTCAACCTTTGCGAGCGACCATGATCCCAAGAACTACAGGCAGATAAATCACTGAGGCATGAACCACCCGGCTGGCCAGCACTTTCGATGTGGATCGCGCCAGTTTGCTCACGTGATACAGCAGGAAGGTTCCCGACAGAAGCATACCGCCTAGATAAATCGGACCGCCGCGACTCACCAGCGGCAGCATGGTAATGACGATCAGGACGATCGTAAAACCCACAATCTCCGCCCGAGTGAAGCGTGAGTCCAAATCGAAGTCCGGCAGCATTCGATAGCCCGCACGCGCGTAATCGTCGCGGTACATCAAGGCAATCGCAAGAAAATGCGGGAACTGCCATAGGAAGAGAATGGCAAAAAGATACCAGGCTTGCCGGTTGATGCCAGCCGATGCCCCAGCCCATCCGATCAGCGTGGGCATTGCCCCGGGAAAGGCCCCCAGGAGCGTGCAGAGATGCGTTTTCCTCTTCAAGGGCGTATAGACCAGGAGATACGACAGCAACGTGGAGACCGCCAGAAACGCCGATAACAGGTTCACGGTCAGCGCCAGATATAGCCCCCCGGCAACGCTCAACAGCATCCCAAACAGAAACGCCTCGCGAGTGCTGACCCTGCCCGACGGCAGAGGCCGGTTCGCTGTGCGGCGCATTTGACCATCCCAAACCCGCTCCATCCATTGATTGAGGGTTGCGGTCCCGCTGGCAACCAGCAAAGTGCCGATAAGCGTGTTGACCAATCCCGCGATCCGGAGGGGTCCACGAGAGGCCAGATAATAGCCTGCCGATGTGGTCATCAGAATGAGGAGGTTCACCTCGGGCTTGGTCAGGATGTAATAATCCCGGAGCTTGGAAGTAAGCGTCTGCGGAGCGGTGAGATTTGCCATGGGGTTAGTGGTCGCCATTTTACCAGTCTTGGCTGGATTCGTCTGCTTCCTCGCTTCGTTTGAACTGATTGCGTTTGGAATGGACAATGAAGATCATTCCAACCGACATCAACGTCGGAGGAATAATAAGGACTAGAATCCCGCTACGCAAGGCCTGAATCATTCGGGCGCCCGCCGAGGCAGCCTGGGTATAGCAAAGGGCGCAGCTCTGGGAGAACGCCGGGACAGGGGCGGCGAGCGTGATCAGTCCAACCAGCGCGATACCCGCAAGCAAGAGCGGTCTTTCGATCTTCATCTTCAAGCTTTATCCTTCATTCCTACTTGGCAAAAGGCACCCCGACCTGCATCCTGAAGCTGTCCGTCCATCCATATTGCATGGTCAGTAGCACAAAAATCGTAAAGACGGCCACAAACAGCAGGAATCCCCGCTTCTCCGCCCAAAGATGCATGAAGGACATTACCGCCAGCCCCGCTTCGACGGCCGCAACCACCAGCATGCGCGAAAACATTTGGGACGGGTCAATATTCTGATAGGCGATGACGAATTGCAAGCCTGCCAGGGCCAACAGGCAAACATAAACCGCGAAATACTTTCCCATCCCGCTGCTCTTGTGTCCTTCCGCCGTGGCCATGGTGTTTCCTCCGCCTTTCGATCTAGTGGGAAAGATTCAACAGATAGACCAGTGGCACGACGAACATCCAGACCAGATCCACGAAGTGCCAGTAAAGCCCCAAAATCTCAATGTCATCGGCATTGTAACGGCCGCCCCGGTAGCGCAACGCCACAACCAGCAACGCGATTACACCGGCCGTTACGTGCGTGAGGTGCAGCCCGGTGACACTAAAGAATGCCGACCCGAACAGCCCGGTGCCCCACGGATTCTTAAACAGGGTCATGCCTTCGCCAATGAGCCCCAGCCATTCCCGGACGTGCAACAGGGCGAAGAGAATGCCGGCGCCAGCCGTGATCATTGTCCATCGGAACGCTGCTGCCTTGTCCCCCAGTTTTGCCGCCTGGACTCCCATGAGCATGGTCAGGCTGCTGGTCAGAAGAATGAAAGTCATCACCGCGACGTTGGTGATGCTGTGGAAAGGTCTTGGCCAATTTGGCGTGCCGATACGCAGAAATCCGTAGGCGACCAGGCACGCTGCGAAGGTCATGGTGTCGGCGATGATGAACAGCCACATCGCCAGCTTCTTTGTAGGCATCGCAAACGGGGTTCCCGACGTCAGGCCTGCTGAGTGCCCTTCCATCGTCAAATCAGCTTGGTTCACGGTGCCTCCTGATTTCTGATTCGGTTAAAGCTTTACCCAAAGCAGCAACAGCAAATACACCCAAAGGACATCCATAAAGTGCCAGTAGCGCGCCGTCGCATCCAGAGTGCTTCGTCGCAGGACTGATTTGCCGAGCTTACTTATTACACGGGAGATTCCGGCCAAGCCCCCCAGCACATGCAGCGCGTGGGCCCCGGTGAGCACATAGAAAAATGAACTGCTGGGATTGGTGGCGAGAAAAACGCCTTGCGCTCTCAGTTGCAGCCACGCGAAATACTGGCCTGTCACAAAAAGCAGGCCGAGGAACAAAGTGACGTACAGCCAGCGCGCCGGGCTCTCAGCCTGAGTTTTCACACCTGCCATGAAAACTGCGACCCGGCGGCGCGCGACCTCCAGAGTCACGCTGCTGGTCAGAAGCAGAATGGTGTTGAAGTAGAGAATCGAAGGCAAGGTGAAGTGCCGCCAGTCCAGCGACGCGCCTTTGCGTACGATCAGGGCGCTGGTGAACGCGGCAAAGCTCATGGTGATAGCGAACAGCACCACCCAGATGCCCGTCGAAGACGGTGGCGGGGAGTAGTCCAGCGCTACCCGCAGGCCGCCTTCCGCCGGAACCAGATTCCGCCAGCCGCCGTGCCCGGAATGCCCTTGATCCGGCAAACCGCGCGCTTGCGGCGGCTCTTGAATCGTAGTGGCCATAGGACCGCACTCCTCTCGATTGAAACTTCAACCTATCGCGCTACTTCTCTTCGTTCACGGTTGCGACTTGCTCGGGTGAAGCCTGCATTACGTAGTCGCCCACCGAACTCTTCACGCCGTATTGGTAGGGATCGTGATAAACCACGGGATGCTTGCCGCCAAAATTGTCAAAGGGCGGCGGGGTGGCCGTGCTCCACTCGAGCGAAGTTGCTTCCCAAGGATTGTCGGGTGCTGTCTTGCCCCAGAAGCGGCTGTGAACCAGGTTGTAGACAAAAATGAGCTGGGCAGCGCCGGTGGCAATCGCAGCCACGGTGATGAAGCGGTGCACTGGGATCAAAGGCTGCATGTACTCGACTACGAACGATGAATAGCGGCGCACATTCCCGGCCATTCCGAGGTAGTGGAACGGCATGAAAATGCAGTAGGCGCCTACGAAACTGAGCCAGAAGTGGAGTTTCCCCAAAGTCTCGTTCATCATTCGCCCGGTCATCTTGGGGAACCAGAAGTAAGTTCCCGAGAAGATGCCAAACATGGCTGCGACTCCCATCACCATGTGGAAGTGCCCGACCACAAAGTAGGTAGCGTGCAGCATGATGTCGATCGAGGGCTGCGCCAGAAAGAAGCCACTTACGCCCCCGCTGACGAACATCGAAACAAAGCCCAGAGCGAACAGTGAAGCCGACGTGATTCGCAACTTGGAACCATACAAACTCCCGATCCACATCAGCACCACGATGGTCGAAGGAATGGTGATGACCAGCGTGGGGAAAGAAAATGCCAGCGAGGAGAATGGGTTCATCCCGCTGACGAACATGTGATGCCCATAGACCATGTAGCTGAGCACCGCGAGCGCTCCCATGGAGTAAATGAGCACCCGGTGGCTCAGCATCGGTTTGCGCATGCTGGTGACCAGAACATGGGAGACAATGCCCATGCCGGGCACGATCGCAATGTAGACCTCGGGATGTCCGAAGAACCAGAACAGGTGTTGCCAGAGAAGGGTGGAGCCGCCCGAGTGCGGCTGCAGTTGATCGTTAATCACGAGATTCGATGCGACGAAGAAACTGGTTCCGGCGACGTGATCCAGAATGAGCAGGATACATGCCGGCATTAATACAGCGAATGCTGTGAGACCCATGCAGGAGGTGATAAACCATGCCCAGGCGCTGAGTGGCAGGCGCATGAGGCTCATACCTTTGACGCGTAGGTCGAGTGTTGTGGTTATGAAATTCAACGCGCCCAGCAACTGACCAATACAAAAAATGCCGATCGAAGTCGCCCACAAAACCGTGCCCAGACCTTCGCCGGGGCCTGCAACCGCGCCCACCGCACTGAGTGGCGCGTACTGGGTCCAGCCTCCCAGCGACGGTCCGTCACCCACGAAGAATGCCGAGATCAGAACCAGGAAGGCCACAAACGTGACCCAGAAAGACATCATGTTGAAGCGGGGAAACGGCATGTCCTCCGCGCCCACCTGGATGGGAAGGAAGTAGTTGCCAAAGGCCGCGAACGGCGCCGTGGTGAGCACGAAAAAGACCATGATCGTGCCATGCATGGTCATCAACTGCAGATAGTATTCTGGCGTCATTACGCCGCCAGGGGCGCCGTTTTTCGAAAGCAGTTGCAGGCCGGGAATCGCAGCGGCAGTCCAGCCCAGGTGGATCCGCATGAACCAGGACAGCACCATTCCAACCAGCGCCGCGAGCAACGCCAGCGCGTAATACTGCTTGCCGATCACCTTGTGGTCCAGGCTGAAAACATGTTTGCGAATGAAACTCGTGGGGGGAGCGTGGTGCTGTGCCGCGTGTCCGGACATATCGTGCATGGGCTCACCTCAAAAAATTGTCTGGTCTTTATGGGCGGGAGCTACTGCATTGCCGCTTCCTTCTTCAGCCAGCTATCGAAGTCGTCCTGGGACATCACTTCGAGGTATGCCTTCATGTTGTAGTGTCCCAGGCCACAAAGCTGGGTACAGACAATTTCATACTTTCCGACCTTGGTTGCGGTGAAGTGAAGAGAGACATCCAAGCCGGGAACAAAATCCTGTTGAACCCGCAACTCCCGCACAAAGAAGGAATGTCCAACATCTTTGGAGTGCATGAGCAGATGGATTTCCTTGTTCACCGGGATGGCCATTTCCGCGGTCACAATGTCGTCCTTGGAATCGGCATCATGGTCAGTGTCGATGCCGTAGAAATTTTGCGTACCCTCATTGATCAGTTCCGGACGAATCGGGCCGAATGTTCCGTCGGGGCCTGGGTAGCGGAAATAGAAAGCGAATTGTCCGGCCTGCACCTGGACGGGCATGGCGTTGGCCGACGGCGGAGTGAAATAAACGTCCGCCCAGGCTTTGACCCCGAAGATTCCGAGGGCCATCACTTCCGCGCCGACGAGAACCAGGGCGGCAATGACTAACCCTTTGGCGCCGCCGGGGAAGGTTTTGAGCTTCGCGTCCGGGCGAGGGTTGGAGAACTGCCAGATGAAAATGGCCAAAATGAACTGGGCAGCGAGAAAGGAGATGCCCGCCTCGGCCATGGTCTCGGACATCTGCTCATCAATAAGCGCGCCGTGCGTCGAGATGTCGGGGGGCGCCACCCAGGTATGGCGGAGGATGGGTACCGCGGACGCGATTGCAATTACGATGATGGTGACCGCAAAGAATTTCGCCATGGTGCCTACCCTCCGTTCAGCTCATTGAAACCGCTGCGAATCCCTCTGGAGCGTCTGAGCACACCCGACTGTCTACTTTGCCTTGAACGTGAAATCCGCGGTCGCCGGTTTGCCGGCAGCCACAGTCACTTTCGCCGTCTGCGTTCCATACTCCTCCTGCCATGCGCTTACGGTGTAGGTTCCCGGGGGCAGGTTTAGCGTGTAAGAGCCATTGGCATCGCTGATTGCATTGGGACCCTTCACCACAGCCATGTATCCGTGCATCCAGGGATGGATGTTGCACTTTACCGGGACCGCGACTTCCTCACCGGTCCAAAATACGTCGAACGGCGGAGCTCCCGTGGGCTGCGACTTGTTCCACTCATGATTGGGACCGCCCTGCTTCGGCATGGGGTGGATGTTGTGGGAGGTCTGATCGCTGTTGGTGACCTTGAAGTGCTGGTTCGGGTTCAGCGCCATCACATGGGGAATGTACTGGCAGCCTTTTTGGTCCCAGGTCGGGTTCTCCGCGGATACTGCGCTGGCTTCGTTCCCGGTCAAACCTTCCGAGACGTAGACGACCACGTTTTGCAGGCCTCCGCTTGCGCCCACAACCACGTTTTCCATGTGAACCGGATTGCTCTCATGAATCTTGGCGCAACTCGGCTCCTTGGACATGTCAATGGGGCGTTGGCGCGGAGCCGTGCCGTCCAGTTTG
This sequence comes from uncultured Acidobacteriota bacterium, assembly GCA_963788605.1. GTDB lineage: Bacteria > Acidobacteriota > Terriglobia > Terriglobales > Acidobacteriaceae > JABDBE01. The sequence continues at coordinate 126,862 of CAWBHD010000007.1, forward strand.
ATGGTTCCGGTGATCTTGCCATCCGACGCGGCGCTCACGCTCTTTCCCGAATACAGGAATCCAGTTGCGAGAACCAGCAAGGCCGAGCTCATTACTGCGATTTTCTGTCCAGCTTTCATTGAATCCCTCTCCTCGTTAAGACTGTTTTGTGCCGCGCAGCCTCATTGCTGCGACGGTGCGGCCGGCGCTGGAGCATTTGGGTCGATTGGCTTCAGGCCAAGTTGATTCGCAATTTCCTTTTCCTTGCTCTTCATGGGCTGCAGGGTGCGCAGGTAAAACACCAGGTCCCAGGCCTCATCCGGTTTTACGTTGTCGGCGAACGACGGCATGGGAGTGCCGTCGAGGCCGGTCATGAAGATTTTGTACAGATCGGCATTGCTGGAACCGCACTTGAATCGGGTTCCATCGTGGAAATTGAAGGGCTTGATCGGCCTGTTCTGGTCGTCCGTAAGAGTGTCGGCGGAAGGGCCGTTGCCTCGACCCTCAACTCCGTGGCACTTCCAACATTCCAGTCTCTTGAACAATGCTTGACCAGCTTTAATTCTGTCTGCCGTAACCTCGGGCTCGGGGGGGATTTGAATAGGGGTTCCCGGTTTCTCGGTTTGCCACTTGGTAGAAAAGTGCTTTACGTACGCAACCAGGTCCGCGCGTTGCTGTTTGGTGAACGTATTCCACTGGGGCATGTTGGAGTTGTCGAGTCCGCGGGCGATGGTGTCGAACAGGTCCTCGTCCGTGGGCAGAGTGCCAGTCGGGGTGGACCGGCATTTGAACTGTGCAATGGTGAAATCCCGCGGCTTGGGATCGATCCACTGGGCGTTCTCGCCATTGCCGTCACCGAGTTCGCCATGGCAGCCGACACAGTATCGACGGTAGTCTTGCTTGGCATTCGCGGCATTGCCGGTCAAACCGGCCATATGCGCCTCCGTGCCCATCCACTGGTTTTCCATGGAGACGGTGTTCTGCGCCGATAACGAAGTCGGAACCGCCAGAAAGGCAGTGACGCTCATCCACAACGACCACTTGAGTAACCCTTTGCGCATCATGATCCCTCTCAGAAGTCGAAGTCAAAGCCGAACATGAGACTGCTACTGGTTAGCGCACCACCCGCCGGAGCCATGCCCTCCTGCCGGAACCAGGCGTATTCGTTGTGCAAGGCAAAGCCAGCGCGGCTCGTCATGATGGGATACCAACGCAACGCAAATGTGTAGTTGTCGATATTGCCCAGATTCGACGGTGTACCCGGCAGACCTTGTTGCGACATCCTTACCCACTCAGAGCGCTGGATGAAGACAAGTTGTGGATTGTAGACATAGTGGGTTTCCACGAAAGCGCCATTCCAGGTCGGGCTTCTTGCGCCTACGGGGAGGACCGTCCCGGGAGTGTTATTGTTCGAGCAGGGTCCGTCTATGATGTCGCCGTAGCACGCCCCGAACCAGGGGCTGTCTGAGCCGTGTTGAGTTACAACTAGAAAGTTGAACTTGCCCAGATAGAACAGCCCCTCAAATCCCTCGCGGCTATAGCCCTTGTAGCCGATGCCTGTACTGGGGAGCGGCACGCCCCCGGCAGTCAGATACATGGTCGGAGCCTGGCCGACCATGACATATGCCCCGATACGCTCAACCCCAAGCTTGCCCGCGTCGAACGCCTGGCTGGCGGTAAAGAATCCGCTGTACGCATTGCGGCCGTAGGGCACATCGACATTGCCGTCCGTGGTGCTGAACAATGCTGCAGAAACGCGGGTGCGATCATTCAACGAGTGGCCCATCCACTCGATGCCCAACTGGTTGTCTCCCATCTGGCCGAAGATGTTGCCGTCGTTGGCTGGGATGAAGTGGTAGATCTGGTAGGCGCTGCCCTGAGCCGAGAGGCTCATGATCCTCTTCTCGGAAATGAAGTTGTCGAGTTCAAACTTGCCAAACTTGACGTTGAGCCATGGACTATGTAGCAGATTGTCCAAGCGGACATTCACGGATTCGAAGTGGAAAGCTCCAGTTTCATCCGACGAAGGGACGAGCAGGAACGAAATGTTCTTGTCCAGCGTGCCGCCGGTGAGAATGTCGAGCCCGCTCAGGTTGAAGCCAGTGGTCGTGACTTGGGTTTCAACCGTTGGGCTGGTGGGATTTCCGGCCACCGAGTCAACGCCCACCCGGTTCGTGCTCTCTCGGCTCCAAAATGGCACGATGCGCAACGTGATGGGCCAATACGATGGGTTCTGCCATATCGGGGCGTCGCGATCGTTCATGAGCTGGTAGCCGTTGTCTTTGAACTTTTGCCCAAAATAGTTCAGCATCGGCCAAGCTTCGTGACAGGCTGAACACCGCAGCCCGTACTTGCGCGCAAAGGCGGGCAGGGCATGAGCATCCTGGAGGCAGCAAAGGACAAGCAGCAGGAGCACGGAATGCGCAAGACTCTTCCGAGCCAAAATCATAAAGTCCTCCTCGCGCAAAATAGAGCTAAAGCATCAAAGGACGCTGCAATCTACAGCATCTCCTTGCGATCCAACGAGGCTGGCTGTCTTGGGCTAAACCATCACAGGAGCGAAGAACACCCTTCGCACCCTCGGAAGGGCACGCACAGCGGGAGCGGTCATCGATTCCTCCTGATACGAGGTCAAAAGCCAAACAGCGACAATTCCCTCTGAAGTGCGCGTGGACGCACTAATTATCACGTTGCTTGGATTGGTGTCAAGAAAAAATCAGAAAAATTGATTTCCCGAATCAGGAAAGCTGATCAGTCGATGGATGTATCTGCTTGACAGCCAATGAAAACGTAGCGAACGTTGTTGCAGTTTCTTCTCGAAAAAGAAGATTGCTCGAGGAGGCAGCATTTCAAACCGCCCACGACGCAGGTTTCCCCTCAGGTCATGAGGCGGTGCTTAGAATGGTTAGATTGATTAAGGAAACATGACAGCGCTTGTTCGTCCCGCCTCGGGAAGACTGACCACGCGGCCGTGGTCCGAACCGTTCACGAAGATCCTGGCGACAGTGGATGCCATTCTTTTCGCCCGAACACGATCCTGCCCGAGGAGTACAGGGCGGACGAAGCCGAATACGAAGCCGAGCATTCCGACCACCTGAGCCATGGCCTCGATTGCGTCCAGCGGTAACGAGGCGCGAGAGGAGTAGCGCTTAAGGCGGTCCGAGATCGCTTTACCCCTGACCGAAATGAGCGTCCGATTCATCACCGTTCCGACGAATGGATCCACAATGGCGCGAGGGATCAAGACTCGGAGAAAATCTCGGTTTTCCCATACCCGTTCGATCTCCCGATCAACCAACTGAAGGAATTCATCCTCGAGAGTTGCCTCTGGCCGCAAGGGATGGTCGGAGTGAACCGTCTCTCTTGACGCTGGAAAGTCGAGCAGGGCCGCGAGCAAACCAGCTTTGCCCTTGAAGTACCGGTGGATGAGACCCTCCGCACAGCCCGCTGCCGCCGCGATTTCGCGAGTGGTGGTTACTTCGTAGCCTTTGGACGCGAACAGGTCGAGGGCGGCCAGGATGAGCGCCTGCTTCTTGGCGGCTCGATCGCGGACGCGTTTGGGCCTGGATGCGTTCCCGTTCCCCGATCGAGCGAGCTTAGCCCCGCCTTTTGCTGGTCTTCCGTGCTTCGTCTTAGTTTTCTTCATGCCCCGTATGCTTTAAGCCGATACGCTCGAAGCGACGGTAACACTCCTTCCCAACTTGAATGTGATAACTTCGTCTGGATTTTGTAAAAAGATTGTCAGTAATTTGTCACTAAGGTGGCGCTCGAAGATGATTTCCGGCAATCGTTGGCCGCTACGCTGGAACCAAGCCTCAATAGGATGCCATTCAATATGAACTCGGCTCCGCCGCTCGATTACAATCGCCATTGCATGCGGAATTCCAACCAAGCCCCAGGAATGGGTGCTCCCATTGCTACCTGGGGACGCTCGTTCATTCGAAAACGATCAAAGCCGATACTCTTGGTTCTCGGGCTGGCCTTCGCGATAACTCCACTGAGCGGCCGCGAGCATAAAAAGCGGGAGAGCTATGGAATGGTTTTTTCGGTGGAGATTGAGGCTCCGGAAAGCGATGTCCTGCAGGCAGTGGAGACTGTCGTCGATGACGGAATCATTCAAGGGAGCACGGAGTATAGCAAGGATAAATACATCGAACATGCGGACGCCGCTCCATCTTCGCCCCTGTTTCCCGAATGGAAGGATGCGGGCAAAGTTTTCTACAAGGTGCGCCTCAAGGTTTTGGCTCCGTCGCATTTCAAGGAGACGGGAGACGAAGGAACCCTCGCCGTACGCTACGTAGTCCAGAGCCATGACTCCAACAAGACGACGCTGAGGATCGATGCAGTTTTCGTCGAAGATTTCCGGCGAACCGTGCATCCCTCGGATGGCAATGTCGAAAACGAGGAGTACAAAGACATCCAGGATCACGTAGATGCTCTTGCTTTACAGAAGTCGCAGGCGCAGGAGGGTGATAAACGCCGGCAGGAGGAAATCGCCCGGCAAGCTCTCGAAACTAAGCGAGAGCAGGATGAAACTCAGGCTCTCGCGGCCGCCCAGGTTTCAGTACAAGCCTTGGAACAGCATGTCCGGGATCTCCGGCGGCAAGCGGAACGGATCATCAAGTCACCCGGCGCCCAGCTAAAATCCGCGCCTTTTCACACTGCTTCGGACTTGAAGTCCCTGGAGACGGGCACGGAAGTTGTGATTGTCATCGTGACCCCATATTGGTATGGCGTGGAAACGGAAGATGGGCGGCACGGCTGGATTCACCACGAACAACTGGAGCCGCTGCCATGAGACAAACTTGCGGCAAGACGGCGTGGCCTGAAAATGCTCTGCTTTGCTGCTTTCTTGGAATGCTGCTGGCGGGCACAGGTCAAGGCCAGAGCACGCCGTACGAACGCACTTTTACACAGTCGAAAGCCGCGGTAGAGAAGACTATCCGCGGACTGCAGGCATCCGCTTCGGGACGTCTTCCGGTGCTGGATGGATTTGCCCTCCCCGGCGATCGCTCCTTGGATCGCTTCCAGCGTGGCTATTATCAGTGCGCCGAGCAGGTCTCCTCGACGCCCGCTGGCGGAGCGCTGGTGCACGTCAGTGCAAAGATTACCGCGTGGTACTCGGATCCTGCTTCATTGAAATCCGGGTATCAGGTGTTGCCATCGAATGGGCGTCTGGAAACCGATTTTCTTGATCGTGTCGAGGAAGCGCTCGGTGGTAAAGCATCCTCCTCGGCCGCGAACCCCCCGGCAGCCGGTGTGGCTTCGCAGCCTAAGAAACCGGTCGCGCCCGCGCCTGCGCCTGCGATTTCGGCGCCGATGCCACACAGTGGGTCCTCGGCAGCAGCTTCCACAACGCCTGACGGTTCAGCCTTCAAGCTTGGGAAATCGATCGGCGGCGACCGGGCTGCCTCATTAGCCACGCAAAAGGCCGTGGCTGACAAGCACAAGGATGAGCTGACGAAAGAAGCCAGGAGCCTGGAGGAAATTCTCCATAATCAGGCTCACCCCAACAACCTGGTTGCGGTCAGGAAGTCAAACACTCCGGTGCTGGCAAGTCCGATCGAAGGCGCCAAAGTTTTGTTTCTTGCCACGGCCGAGGATGAGTATGAGGTTCTCGACATGAATGCGAGCTGGGTTCACGTCCGAATCTCGGGCCTTTCACGCGGATGGATCCGGCGCTCGGGTCTGGAGGTCCCGGAATCCCCTTCCAAAGCACAGTCTGGAAACGGATCGGGCGCGGCCAACCCTGAACATTTTCAGGTAAAGGACGAGCAGATCACTACTTTCCCCGGGAATTGGGAGCCGTTACGGGCAAAAACTGTAAAGATACTCACGGTGCAGAGCAACAGCGGGAGCGCCTCAGAAACTGGCCCGGGGGCGAGAATGGAATTCGCGAAAGCTCTATTTGGAAAGGAGTACGCCGAACTCGCGCAGGCATCCACCACCGCGGCGGGAGTGGTGCTGATCTTCGATTCAGAAGATGGCGGGATGGTCGCGGCGACTTTGCCCGCTCTTGAGCAATGGAAAGCTGGTGCACTCTCAGACCAGGCTTTCTGGAGACGTTGCCTGTTGGATCCTCCCGAGGCCTTCACTGCCAAAGGCGATCAGTAGTCCATAGATGGGCCGTTGCCGGTTTGCTAACGCGGTCTTTGCTAACGGGTCAAGGAGTGGGCGCATTGACGCCATAGTGATGGTTCGTGGCCGCCATCAGTCTTCCCAAATCATACAAGCCGTATATGATGTTGGCTCGCCAGATATCGCTGCGGAAGGTCAGGATTTGCGCGCGAACGTACCGAAAAGCCCGGTTGCCCGGTCGAACCTGCCGGCTTTTCGGGGATGTCAAGCCCGTGTCCGCAGAGCAGTCCTTGAGGCGTATCACGGTGAGTCTGCCGTCGGTGTGCATGTCCTCTCCGGTGGCGTTCAGCGTGTAGTGAGGCACGTCCGGGCGTGGCTCCAGGTGAACGGATTCGACACAGCCGGCCAGTCTCAGGTCGCGAACGATCTTGGCGCGTTCCTGGTCGATGTCTACGTCAATGTGGTGCACAAACCTCATGCGCCGCAGTGAAAGGGAAGCTCCGACGTCGTGTGTGGCCGCCCCGATCCAAACCGGCGAACCCTCCAAAGTCTCATCGCGCTTCCAAACTCGCAGATGGTCGCGCTTGGAATAGCTGTTCAGGCTCTTCTGAAAGGTCATCTCCGGTGGCACGTCGTCAACCAGTTCCGGCATCATGGGCGCTCGAACATAAGTCGAGTCATTCAGCACAGCGGCAAACTGCAGAATGAATGCGTGCTTGGAAAAAGAGTCGCTTCCCGCCCATCCTGCCCTCTGAAACGCAGTTTCGACCTGCTCTCGAGTTCCGAGAAACGCCAGGTTGATCACATCGGCCACTTTATGCTCCCGCGAATAGGTCCGCTCCGGTTCCGACAGCGCGACCTCTTCCAGTGCGAGATTGTCCTCGGGGAGAGGTTCTTCGTGAGTGTCCGAAAGGATATCTGCCATGGGCGAGCGGCTCAGGGGCGATACCAGTTCCAACTTGAGTTCAGTTCCGGGCAGATAGTAAATCTCGGGTTCGGGAAAAATCGGGAACGCTACCTTGAATGCGATTAAGAACTTATCTGAATACGGATTCCATGCAGGAAGATGTTTGAGGCGGCTGCTGATGCGTCCTTGAGGTGTGTCCGTGGCTCGAATTCCATGGATGACCCCCTTCTTGACGCTCTCACGCGCATTTTCCACTTCCATGACCCGCGCGTTCATGGCTGCGGGGCCATCGCCGCCAGGAAGCACTTGATCGAATTGCAGATCGAGAATTGCGGTCTCGTGCCGAATTCCCCAGCCCACTTTTTGCACCCGCCGTACGGTCCCTTCCACTCGAGTTCCGATAGGGAAAAGCAACTCCCCGTCGCAACTGACGTCGTCCTCCAGGACAGCCTCCACCTTGCTCCCAGGTTTCGCGTCATAGGAGGAAACACCAGAGATGAGTTGCACCCAGAGGATGGTTCCGGCTGGAACTTTATCGCATGCCATGACCGGAAACGCGCCCGCGAGCAGGCCAACCCCGAGCACACACAACCACCCGCAACCTCGGCGCAGTCGCTGCTCCCACGTTCGCTCCCCGCCACACTGCATTACGGCTGTAAGAAATCTGCTTTCGTTCAGCACGAACCTTCATCTCCAAGAATCGACTAACTAGATCGACTAAGCCAGATCGATTAACCCAGTCTACCGAGTCCGGAACTGGGCGCGCTCCGTAATCGTTTATTTCGCTGGTTTCGCGATTTATTGTATAGCAGCGCGATTTGCCACCACTAAGGCCGTTCCCATGGTCGCCTAAGCAGTTAGTAGTAAACAAGGACTGCTGTAACGCTGGGGAAACGATAGTTTGCCTTTGCGGGTGGTCTGATCGGGGGACACTTGAGAGGTTGCGCGCCTGCGCGGCTCTTGGAAATTTCTTGCAACGCCTTCGACATCGTTTTTCACAGCCTCAACTGAACTTATACTCTTGCTAGCAGGTCCCGACTGGCAGAATTGACAGCAGATCGATCCGGTAAACCGTTATAAGCTCTTGTGGATGAGTCAAAGTCCGTTTCGCCCATGATGGCGTGCGCTTCGTCAATCATTCTAATTCGGGCGAATTGGGCGGCGGAGCTTGGGCGGCATGGAAAATTGAATCTGGGATATATCACGTAAGGGTCTATGGTGTCGCGAAGCAAGCGGTTTGTTCTGCTGGTGGTGAGCATCACGTTTCTGGTGTTGGCCGCAATGCGGGGCGCGTTGGCGCAAGGCGTTCGCCCAGAAAATACGCTCACGGCGGAAGAATCGTCTTCGAATTCCACTCGCATGGAACTGTCGGTTCCATCGGATGCCTTTGTCGAGGGGGTTTCTCCATCTCCGCAAGCGACTCGTGGCATCGACTGGTATCACTTGTTCCTGAGTTCGTTCAATTTTCTGGCGGTCGAACACGCCTTCCGTTGTGCGACTGAGCAAGGAACGCGGGATGGCTTCAGCGGTCCGTTCTTTAAGGATTACTTGGACGCAGCCGGCAATCTGCATGGCTGGGCAGATGGTGATCCGTTTCTGGTGAATTACATCGGCCACCCCATGGAAGGCGCGGTGTCAGGATTTATCTGGCAACATAACGATCGCGCCTACCGCAATGTGGTCTTCGGGAAGGATCCCCGGTACTGGAATGCTAAGCTTCGGGGAGCCGCTTTCGCTTTCCTGTACAGCGTCCAATTCGAAATAGGGCCGGTGAGTGAGGCTTCCCTGGGAAACATCCAGGCCTCATATCCGCAAGTGGGATTTGTCGATCATGTGATCACACCCTCTGTGGGTTTGGGGTGGACGATTCTTGAAGATTCGCTGGATCGCTATGTGATTCGGACGGTCGAGGGTCACACCGCGAACCCCTATATCCGCCTGCTGGCACGAGGCGGATTGAATCCCTCGCGTTCCTTTGCCAATGTTCTCGGTGGCCAGGTTCCATGGCACCGGGACGATCGCCCATCCATTTTCCGTCCCTATGAAAGCCTGGCATTCACTGCGGCGAAGGCAGGAAATTCTGCAACCGTCCAGCACCATCCACCTCCCGGAGTCGCTCCCTTTGAGTTCACGTTGACTCCGAATCTTCGGCAGTATGTAGGCAGCGGCTCGAAGGGGTCGTGCATCGGCGGGGGGAGTTCCGCAGCGCTGCGGGCCGCCTCCGATTGGCAGATCGTCATCGATGTAAACGGGTGCAAGCTGTTTGGGTTGGAGCCCAACCTCAGCGGTGATTCGCTGAGCTACATGGTTGGTCCGCGATGGACACCGCGACTTTCAAGTCGGTGGGCGCCGCATGCGCAACTGCTTGCCGGTGGCACCAAAGTGACGCAGGAACGTATCTATCCCGCACTCGAGGAGCAGTTGCTCGCGGGAGCGAAGCCGACCGATAACCTGAACGTGCTTCACGAAAAATACACGCGAGACTACGAAACCAATGGCTTTGCCTTGGCCGCCGGACTCGGGGTGGACTACAAAGTCAGCAACGCGATTGCCCTGCGGGTGGGAAATTTCGACTACGTCCGATCCTGGACTAGCCCCCTAAATCAAATCAGCTACCAGAACACTTTGCAATTCACTTCTGGGTTAGTCATCCGAATGGGGACTTGGTAACCCGCAGTTTGGCCTGGGGTCTCGCCCCCTGTTTCCTTATCCGCAATTTTCAGGTTTCTTGCGTCAGTCCTGCAGTCCACTCCCTGATTCCAGACATTTCTTTAGCGGACGCTGGCCGGCGGTATTAGGCCGTAGGGAGCGGAAAGCAACGCGAACCGGCGAGGGAGCGATAGTACAATTTGGTTACTTCTGGGCCAGGAAAGAAAATCCGGGGCAAGCTTGAAACCGTGCAGAGGGGCGTCCGCCGGGATGAATATGACGGGTAGCAAACGACAATGAATGCATCTCCGGGGACGAAATGCCGTGCTCTCGTGGACGAGGCCGCCTTCCGTCTTCATTGGATCCTTGTCGCCCTGGTATTTCTTGGATTCCCCGCTATCGCTGCAGCCGCTCCGTGGCCCGCAAAGCTGCTTGGCCGCCTGATCGCACCCTTCCGCTCGAACGCTTTTCTACAAAACCGGACGACTCCGTGCAGCCTCGGTTTCGCAAATTGCTTCGCTTCGACGTCTGTCCCGCAACCCGGCTCCCACATTGCCGAACCTGAGCCGGTGATCGAGGATCCATCGCGAGTCGTAGAATTACAACTTCGTGAGTTACACGCTGGCCCGTTCGCCCATCACTGGCTCGAACTCGAGAGTTCACGGGGAAAAGTCACAGTCGGTTTCGGCCCCGCCACTTTGCCGTTCATCGATGCCGGACAAATTTCGCTGCAGGACACCTACGGCAACATCGAACGAATCTCGGGAATGCACCCCGTTCCGATTCTCGGCTTGCCGCCGCTGAACTATCGCTACGCAAAGGCGCCGGGAAGCGGTCGACTGCGGGGCAAGCCGATTCCCCTGACCGTTGCCCAAGCCGATGCGCTCGTTCAAAGAGTTCGGCATTACAAATTCGTTGGCCCCTACATCCCTATTTTCCATGATTGCCGTACCTTCGCCTGCTCGGTCCAGGCCTCGGCGCAGCGGCGGTCTTCGTTGCCCTGCTATTTGCTGTTCAAAGGCTACTGGTAGGGAATTTTTGCCCAGCTTCGGTTTCTAGGTCAGGGGAAGGAAGGATATCGAGGTGCAGGTCAGAATCGAAACATTTATTTCATTGCGCTTTGGAAAAGAACTCTAAATAGACTAAGACACAAACCACCCACGCTACCACGACAATCGCAACCTTCTTTAACAGCGACATGGGGAAATTCTACTCCGTTTCCCCGGGAATGTAGGAACCTCCTACGATGCCGTCGAAGGTAGCGGGACGCAATCCGAACTGTCGCCAAAAAGGCTGGAGGCGCGGGTCGGAATCGAACCGACGCATAAAGGTTTTGCAGACCTCTCCCTTACCACTTGGGTACCGCGCCCTACTACCTAAATTAGCGTCATACGGGACAAAAGTCCACAGCTCCCGTGGCGCTCCTGTATTCAGGCAAAAATGAAAAAGCCCGCGCTGGCGCAGGGCTCTGCTGAACAAAATCTGGAGCGGGAGACGGGATTTGAACCCGCGACTTCGACCTTGGCAAGGTCGCACTCTACCACTGAGTTACTCCCGCCCAACCCTGTTGATTATAAACAAGCTCTAACCCGACAGCAACGGCAGCCACTTTTCGCGCCTCAATAGGCGCAGCCCGACTTGGGCTTCTGCATGGCCTCGTTGGCTTTGGCCGTGATGTGGTTTCGCACGTCCCAGAGCTCCTTGTAGAACAGATGTTCCATGCGTTGATGCAGCACTTCGACCGGCGTACCCATTGTGCCGATTACGCCGCCGCCGATGATTCTCTGCGCCAGCTTCAAATGATGAAAGCGAAAGAGGTGTACGCGTTCATCGAAATCCAGCAAGCATTCCGCCACATCGTGCAGTCCGAAAAATTCTTCATGGCGGCGATAGATGTCATCCACGGTGAGGTTGCTTTTGCGTAGCTGCGCGTAAAACGCCTCTCCAAGTCGCGGACCCACATGAAGAAGCGACAGGAATCCGGGCGAATCCAGGCCGCTGCCGTGCCCCAGCCCGGCGCGGATAATGTGGTAGTCGTAGGGAGTGATAGTCTCCAGAACGTGCAGCATGGAGACTGGATAATCGAGCATGTGGTTGGCGCGCCGGATCAAGCGGGCGGCATTGCGGAAGTCGCCTTCTTCAATATGCGTGCGCGCACGTGCCAGTTCCCAGGCAACACCCTTCAGCAGCAGCTCCGAAGCCTGATGAATGACCTGGAAGGTCATCTCGTCTTTATGCAGAAACTGCTCGGGAGGCTTCTGCAGCGACAGCAGTTCGTCCGTATGCAGGTAACGCTCGTAGTCGGAGGCGCCCTTGCCCGGTAAAATCGGTTTTTTCAGGTCATCCATGCTGCTTGCCTCGAATTGGTGGCAGATAAGGCTGCCGCGCGATTACTTCTGCGCCCCGGTCCACTGCGGATCCCGTTCTGGAGCGACGATTTCGCCGTCGCGCATGTGAATAATACGATCCCCGTAGCTGGCCGCCTCCGGATTGTGAGTGATCATGAGCACGGTCTGGCCCAGCACACGATTGGAGTGTCGCAGCATGTCCAGCACGATTGCCGAGTTCTTCGAATCCAGGTTCCCGGTAGGCTCGTCTGCCAGCACGATCGCCGGCTTGTTGATCAGCGCTCGGGCCAGCGCAACCCGTTGCTGCTCGCCTCCTGACAATTCGGAAGGCCGGTGGGGAAGGCGTTTCTCCAGTCCAAGCAAGCCCACGATGCGATCGAAATGGGCGGCGTCGCGGTCCCCATTGGCTCCGGCGATGTCCAGGGCAATGTTGATATTGGAACGGGCATCGAGAGTTGGCAGCAGATTGAACTTCTGGAATACGAACCCGATTTTGCGTTTACGCATTCGGGTCCGTTCGGCGTCGGTGAGTTGCGCAAAATCATCACCATCAATGACGATGTGGCCGGAGTCGACCCTGGCCAAGCCACCCAGAAGGTAAAACAAAGTGGACTTGCCACTTCCCGAGGGTCCCACCACGCTGACAAACTCACCCTTCTCAACGCTGAAGGAAATCCCACGCAACGCAGGTACGTCGACTTTACCAACGCGGTAAGTCTTGTGCACATCCACGGCTTCAATAAGGACTGGCATCCAAACCATCGATATTACACGAAGGCCCGGTTGCCAGCATCACGGGCCGGCAAGGTTTGTGAAGGCGCAAGCAGAATCTGCTTGAATCAGGCAGCGCTGGTCTGCGAAGGAGATTGAGTGACCCGCGGCGGCGCGCGCTTCGGACCGCGTTTCCGGACCAGCAACACGCGGATCCGCTCCAGCAGTTCGACCGGCGCGTACATTCCCTTGGGCAGAAAAATGTCGGCCTTGGTGTCACGGTCGTAAATCTTTACCTTGCCTGACAGCAGAATAGCCGGAGTCTGCGGCGAGAGATTCTTGATTTCGTCGATCAGCTTGGTCCCGTCCAGGCCGGGCATGATGAGGTCGGTAAGCACCAGATCGACGCCCCCCTTCTTGAAGCGATCCAGGGCCTCCTGGCCACCCGTGCAGGCGACTACACGATAGCCCCGGGTTTCCAGCATGACCTTGCGGATGGAAAGCGATTGTTCGTTGTCGTCAACACACAGGATCGTTCTTTTTGGCTTCATTCTTGTTTCCGCAATGGCAAACCACGCAGCCGGGAAAGTCCAAAATTTATTTCTGATAAGAATTCTGAGCGACATGAATCGTAAAGGCGAACCCCGCACATGTAAAGTGCCGCCGATGCTAATGGGAAACTTGCCCCGTTGAAAAATCTCTGCAGGTGTGCATCAGAGCATTTTTCCTGTAGTTCCGCGTGTCAAGCTCTCAGAAACGAACTTCTCCGCGAAGAACCTCAACAACATTTCCACCGACCCGCACATTAACCACTCTGTCATCCTGGCGGGAGGCGCGGACAAAAATCCGGCTGGGGCGATTCATCTCGACTCCCTGTTCGATCATGACGCGTTCTTCGGATTGAGCGACGCCGTGGGCCACCATCCATGCCGCCGCGCATCCCGCTGCCGATCCGGTTGCCGGATCCTCCCCGTTATAAAACATCATGCGAGCGTGCAGCCGCGCGGCGGGATCCACCGTCTCGCGGCTCACAAAGTAGAAAAATTTTCCGCCGAAATGTTTCAGATATTCCTCCGAGCCTTTGGCGTCCACGCGCAAGTTGCGTATGATTTCCAACCCGCGGACGGGCACGATGGTGAAAGGCACGCCGGTCGAAATTGTCTGGATGGGCAGGGAAGGATCGGTGTCGCCGTCCCGTAACCCGCAGGCCCGCACTACTGACTCGCGATCGTGCCGCGGACCGAGTTCGGGATTCACCTGGGTCATCTCGCCAAAGACCGGCTGCCCTGGCTTTTCCTCGAACGTCACAGGCACCTTGCCCACATTAAGGTCCAGAGCGACTTCACGCGCTCCCGAGTCCCCGCGCAATTGAAAAGCGGTCCCCAGAGTTGGGTGGCCGGCAAACGGCAACTCTTCTTGCACCGTGAAGATCCGAACCCGCACCCCACGTTCGCGTTCGACGGAGGGGTCGCGCGGCAGGATAAAGGTGGTCTCGGAAAGATTCATCTCCCGGGCCAGCGCCTGCATTTCCTGGTCGCTGAGCCCCCGGCCATCGAGAAAGACGGCCAGGGGGTTGCCCTCAAAAAGCTGTGAGGAGAAAACGTCTAACTGCACGAAGGGAAACCGGCGCTGTTCGCTTGCCATGCGTAACTATTTTAGCGCCTGCGAGCGGTGAGCGCCTTAAAAGCACGCCAGGCTCCCTTTGTGCACCTTAGTGTCCTTGGTGGTTAATGAATTCGCTGTTTTACACCAAGCTGAAGATGCTCGCCCCGCGGTTTGACTGGATTTTGGCCGCCGCGTATCCTAGCCGATGTATGCCCATACGCTCCACACCGTCTGCGATTTGTTGTGCGCGGGCGCTGGCGTGTGGGTAGAGCAAGATTTTTCCTGTGCCCACCCGGCGAGCTTGGGGTGGGTTTCGTTTTTGTACCCTAGAGTTCCCCCGTTGTTCGAGGCTGCGGTGGGTTCCGCCGATCACCCGGGCCTTTCGGGAACATATTAGCGAGGAGAAATTATGAGCACCGCAACCCTTACCGAAACCGCACCGAAAATGCTCCGTATCAACGATACGGCCCCTGATTTCACCGCTGAAACCACGCAAGGGACCATCAACTTTCACCAATGGATCGGCGACGGCTGGGCGATCCTGTTTTCGCATCCCAAGGACTTTACTCCGGTATGCACAACCGAACTCGGCTACATGGCGGGCCTCCAGCCCGAATTCGCCAAACGGAATTGCAAGATTATCGGACTGAGCGTGGACCCGGTGAGCAACCATAGCAAGTGGGCGGCCGACATCGAGGAAACGCAAGGCCACAAAGTGAACTATCCGATGATTGGCGACTCCGACCTTAAGGTTGCCAAGCTCTATGGCATGTTGCCGGCCGAGAGTGGGACCACGGCCGAGGGCCGCACTGCGGCTGACAATGCCACCGTTCGCACTGTATTCATCGTTGGTCCGGACAAGAAGATCAAATTGATGCTCGTCTACCCCATGAGCACCGGCCGCAACTTCGATGAGGTCATGCGCGTGCTCGATTCGATTCAGCTCACGGCAAAACACAAAGTCGCCACGCCGGTGAACTGGAAGCAGGGCGGCGATGTCATTATCTCGCCCGCCGTTTCGAACGAGGAGGCGCAGCAGAAGTATCCAGGGGGCTGGAAATCGCCCAAGCCGTACCTGCGCATCGTTCCCCAGCCGAAATAGTACAGCGCCACGGATTGGCGAAGATGAATACGGATTTAGGTTTAGGATCCGTGAAATCCTTGCCAATCCGTGGCCGCATTGACCTAATCTAACGGTGGAAAAATGACCAATCGTGTAGCCCGATGGTTTATTTGCACAATCGGATTATTTGTTGCACTTAGCGCGTCTGCTCAAACCACTGCTGCTCAAACTAAGACGAACCCGCACGTCAACATACCGATTATTGCGGCAAAGCCTGAAGACGTCGGCACCATCGAGGGAATCGTGAATGCGAGTTACGAAACGATTTCAGGTGGCATCGGCGTCCCGCGCCAGTGGGGACGGGACCGCACACTTTACGACCCGGACGTACGGTTCGTCGCCATCGAACCGGATCCCAAGAGCGGCGGGATTGTGCCGTTGTCTTCCAGTCAACAGGATTTCGCCGACCACACGGATGCCTTCCTCGTGAAAGAAGGCTTCACCGAACGCGAATTGGGACACGACATCCATCGCTTCGGAAATGTCGCGACCGTTCTGAGCAGCTATGAAGGGAAAGTGTCGTCGACCGGAAAGGTCGTCACCCGGGGCGTGAACATCTTCCAGCTCTATTACGATGGCAAGCGCTGGTGGATTCTGTCGATGGTCTGGGATCGCGAACGCCCGGACAATCCCATCCCGCCGGAACTACTGGCGAAGCCCTAGGCGGCGGACGATTAGTTTGGACAACCGGAAAAAGGGGAGGGCGTTTGCCCTCCCGGTCAGCGAGCAAAGTGCTTTATTGCGATCACTTTTGCGTTAGAGCCCAGGTATCGCCGAAATATTTCGTCGTGTTGAATACAAATCCGTCGAAGACCAGGAACTGCCGGCTGGTTGGATCCCAAATCGTGCCCAGCCGTTCGCGAGCCGCTGGGCTTTTCGACGGTAAAAGCTGAGTCCAGTCAGAGCCGTTCCATGCCCAGGTAGTGTTCTGGTCCTCACCGACGCTGCCGCCACCGAAGACAACGACTTCGTTCAGGCGCGGATCGAACCCTCCGGTGGTGAAGTAAAGAGGCGGCGGTTGGTTGGCCGGAGTCTGCTCCGTCCAGTTAGTTCCATCCCAGGTCCAGGTATTTTGAACCACCCAGTTGTCCGAAATTCCGCCGAACAGGACTACATTTTTTCTGATGGGATCCTCGGCAATGACGGACGCCATTCTCGGATAGGGAGAGTTGGTTGGATTCAGCAGCTTCCAATTCTTTCCGGTCCACCGAAAAGTGTCGCGCGAGTAGAACATGCCCCTGAATCCACCAAACATGTCCACATGTCCGTTGACGGGATCAGTGAATAGGGTGGGGCCGGACGCTCCGGGCGGGACCGTTTTCGGGTGAGCTTGCGTCCACGTCGATGTTGCCCCGTCCCACAGCCAGGTGTCATTCAGGCGCAAGAAGCCGGAAGATCCACCGAATAAGACCAGTTTCTTGATCTTGCGATCGTAGGCCATCATCGCCGTGATGCGCGCCGGAGGCGCCACGCTGGTCTCAACTTTGGTCCAGGTCTTTCCGTCGAACGTATATGTGTCATTGAGGTCGGTCTGGCTGTCGTTGCCCCCGAAGACCACGATTTTCCTGCTGACGGGATCGTAGGCCGACGCGAATGCCGCCCGTGGCGGAAGCTGGTTGATGGTTTTAAGTTTCTTCCAGGTTAAGACCGAGGGATCGGCGGAGAATGAGAGCATTGAGGTCACGAGCACGAACATAGCCGGGATGGCTGCTGCGCGCAGGATTTGAGAATTGCGATTTTTAAACCACATCGTAAAAAACCTCTCCTTAATGAAAAAGCGGGAAATTCTACCAAACTTAATCAGATGCCCGATAGAGTCGGAAGTTCCAGGGTCGAGGGAGAAAAACGCTGGAGCCTGAAAGCCCGGGTACCACGTCCTGGCCCACGATTCCGAGTAACCCAACTCTTTGACGGTCCGCGTTCGTCTTCAGCTTAATGCGAGCATGCAAAATGCTTCGGCTAGGTGCAAAATGCAGCGGGTCGATAGCCCTTCGTGCGTGATTTGTTCGTGCAAGTCCAAGCCCTGCAACAGATCACGGCGCCATTCAAGTTTGCCCATCACGTGCACAGAGTAAAGACGAAAGCAGGCGCGAAGAAGGCGCCGGGTAGCCAACAGAGGGGAACGAACCCGAGAGGAGGCTCTATGTCAATCCTGTTTGTCCTGCTGATGTTCCTGCTAATCATCAGCGTCAGATATTTCATCGAACCGAAAACTCAGCCTGCAACCGAAGCCGAAATCGTGGCCAAACCGCAACCTCCACTCGTAAAGCGCGAATACGGGTTCGAGATCCCGCAGGGCTACTGCTTTCATCTGGGGCACACCTGGGTCACGAAAGAAGGCACCGACGATGCCCGAGTTGGCGTGGATAAGTTCGCTACCAATCTGATGGGGAAGATTGATCACATCGAAGTGCGCGGGGCCGACCGCTGGGTTCGTCAAGGCCAGAAGCTCATCACGCTAAGCGGCGGTGGTGTCACTTTAGATCTACTCTGCCCCGTTGAAGGCGTCGTAACTGCGATTAACCACGATGCGTTGCGAGACCCGAGTCTGGTCACGAACGATCCCTATGCGAACGGCTGGATCGCGATCGTTAAGTCTCCCGACCTCAAAGTCAATCAGAAAAATCTGATCCAGGGTTCGATGGTGGCGCCCTGGATGCAAAACAACCTGGCCCGGTTGAATGCGGTGTTGTCGCCCTCACCGGCACTTGCCCAGGATGGCGGAGGCCCGATCAGTGGTCTGCTTCCGCGGCTTACGCCTGAGTTACGGCAGAAAGTGGTGAAAGAGTTCTTCTTGTCGTAACCGGACTCAGCCAGGGAAAGGAGAGAGGTCATGGCAACAACTAGAGCAATCCTGATCGACATCACGAAGTGCATCGGATGCCGGAGTTGCGAGCAAGCCTGCAAACAGATCCACGGGTTTCCCGCGGCGTCCGAGACCAAGCTTTCCCCCACCGCGCTCACCGTAGTGGAAGAACGCGGTGATCGCTTCGTGCGACGCATGTGCATGCACTGTCAGGACCCGGCTTGCGCCTCGGCGTGCCTGGTGGGCGCGCTCAAGAAGACCGCCGCCGGCCCGGTCACCTATGACGCATCGAAGTGCATCGGTTGCCGCTACTGTCTGGTGGCGTGTCCGTTCAGCGTGCCTCGTTATGAGTGGACGAAGCTCGTCCCCTACGTGACGAAGTGCGATCTGTGCGCCGCACGCCAGGCAAAAGGCCAACCGCCTGCCTGCGTGGAAGCGTGTCCGGTGCAAGCGTCGATTGCGGGCACCCGCGACGAAATCCTGGAAGAGGCGCAGCGTCGCATTCTCGGTGATTCGAAATACGTGAAGCACATTTACGGCAGCGACGAAGCGGGCGGAACGTCGGTGTTTTTCATCTCCGATGTGCCTTTCGAAAAGCTGGGCTTTGCCGCTGCACCCAAACAGCCCCTGCCGTTATTGACGGCGAGTGCATTGGGCGACGGACCTACAGTGATCCTGGTCGGCGGCGCTGTGCTTTCCGGCTTGTATTGGATCACGCAACGCCGGGCCCAGGTCGCGCTGGCCGAAGCCCGGGAGAAATCTGCAAAGGAAAGGAGCTGAGCCATGACTCCCAAAGAAGAAACTCGCACGGAAAAGACTGCCATAGGATTTCCCAAAATCAGTTTCTGGCGCACCATCGTGGCCTTGATTTTCGCCGCTGGCCTCTATTCGATGTATGCCCGCTTCGCACTGGGCTTCCAGGCCGCCACTAACCTTACTGATCCCCAGCCTTGGGGCCTATGGGTCGGGCTGGGAACACTGTGCGGCGTCGGCCTGTCGGCCGGTGGGTTTGCCATCGCGGCGTCCGTGTACCTTTTGGGCTTTGAGCGCTACCGGCCCGATCCTGCGCACATCGGTGCTCATCTCGTTTCTGGGCTATTGCACGGTGTGCATTGGAATGATGTACGAACTCGGTATTCCCTGGAGAATCTGGCACCCCATTGTGATGTGGAACCGGCACTCGGTGTTGTTCGAGGTGTCGTGGTGCGTGATTCTTTACACCACGGTGCTGATGTTGGAGTTTTCGCCGGCGCTCGTGGAAAAGATCCCCTGGGTCCGAGCCCGCGAGCTCTATCTGCGCTGGCACCATAGCATCCTGATCGCCCTGGTGCTGGCCGGCACACTGCTCTCGTCGATGCACCAATCGTTTCTCGGCGGACTTTACCTGATCACCAAGGGCCGGCTGGATCCGCTCTGGTACAGCCCTTACCTCACCACTCTGTTCTACCTCTCCGCGATCCCCGCCGGATTGGCCGTAACCATTATGGCCATTTACCTCTGCGTGCGCTCGCTCAACGCTCGGGTTGACATGAACATCCTGAGCGACGTGAGCCGCGTGATTGCGCCGCTACTGGCGATTTACGGCGTATTCCGTGCCGTCGATCTGATCACCCGGGATGCTACTCCATATCTGTGGATGTGGCGCGAGGAAACGCTCCTGTTCTGGCTTGAGATCGCATTGCTGGTGATTGCACCGCTGGTGCTGCTGAATCTGGAGAAGGTGCGAAACACTCCGCAATATCTCTATTGGACATGCGCCGTGATCGTGATGGGTTTCATGACGAACCGGCTGAACGTCTCCATCACCGGACTGCAGGCTAGTTCAGGGATGTACTACGTGCCCAAGTGGACAGAGTTCGCTGCAACGCTGGCGACGATCGCTGCGGCGGTCGTGGCTTTCCGCTACGCCGTGATCTATTTGGACATTCTGCCCAAGAACCCGCCGCAGAAAAGGGTCTTGGTCTTGAGCGCTCCTGCCGAAGCGTAACCTTACAGAGGTCACCGAGACCCCGGGCGAAGAGTCCGGGGTCTTTCATTTGGCCGCGGAGGACCTCCATTTCGCTGTTACGAGTTAGCATGCCCTACTCCGACGCTTTTGCTTTGAGCCGGCGCTGCAATGAAGTGGGATGAATGCCGAGAATCCGAGCTGCCTGGGTCTTATTGTTGCCGGTGGCGGCCAGCACCTGTTCGATGTAGCTGTCTTCCAGCGAACGCAGACTGAGGAACTGGTCCCCAGTTGGAGAAATGTCTTCCGTGGAGAACTTTCCATTGCCCTTTTTCTCCAGATGTTGATCGCGAATCTCTTCTGGAAGATGGCAAGCATCAATCTCGCCTTCCGGGCTCAGAATCATGGTGCGCTCAATCACATTCCTCAATTCACGGATGTTGCCTGGCCAGGGATAGTGCTCCAGCAAGCCGGCAGCGGCGGGCGTAAATCCGGTAAAGTTCTTTTTCAACTCACGATTGAGCTTCTGCAGGATTTCGAGCGCCAGAGGAACGATATCTTCCTTGCGTTCACGCAGAGGGGGAATGTACAGCTGTACCACATTCAGGCGGTAGTAAAGGTCCTCCCGAAACCGTCCTTGGCCGATAGCATCCTTCAAGTGCTCATTGGTGGCGGCAATCAAACGGATATTGACCTTGATCGTGCTTGTCCCTCCCAGCCGCATGAACGTCCCTTCCTCAAGCACCCGCAGTAGCTTGGCCTGCACGCTGGCCGACATGTTGGCAATCTCATCCAGAAATACGGTGCCTCCGCTGGCACGTTCCAGCAGCCCCTCCTTGCGACGCCGAGCGTCCGTGAACGCCCCAGGTTCGTAGCCGAAGAGTTCGCTCTCGAGCAGTGCATCGGGAAGAGCCGCGCAATTGAGCTCCAGCAATGGCATGGCAGTGCGGGGACTGGCGTAGTGAATTGCCTTGGCAAGCACCCCTTTGCCCGTTCCACTCTCACCCTGGACCAGAATCGTAGTGTGGTCGGCTTCGGCAGCCTTGCGCGCCATTTCTAACATCTTGACCGTGGCGGGATTATGTGTGACTACGTGTCCAAAGTCATAGCGTCCTTTTTCCGACTCCACCGAATCGCGCACCCGCACGCGCAGGGCAAGCACCTCAGCCGCACGATGTAGTGTGCTCATCAAGTCTTCCAGTGGAAAGGGCTTGACCAGGTAGTCAAAGGCACCCAGCTTCATGGCTTCGACAGCACGCTCGACAAGATGATAGGCGCTCATCATAATCACTATCGAAGCCGGATTCGCCTGCTTAATCTGGCGCAGCACTTCGACCCCATCAATGCCGGGGAGAACGATGTCCAATAAAACCAGGTCCGGCTGCTCATCGAGGAAGAGTCTCAAACCATCCTCGCCAGAGAGCGCCGTGAACACTTCAAAACCCTCCTGGCGCAAGCTGCGCGAGATGGTGCGGAGCGTCAACTCTTCGTCATCGATGATTAAGGCGGAATAGGGCATTATTAGAAACTCTCAAACCACGACTTCTGATTCTTTCCTGGTCTTGACTGACTCCTCCTGCCGGATCGGCAACGTGATGGTGACAGTTGTGCCATGTTTCAACACGCTGTCGATTCGAATCTCACCCTGGTTCCTCCGTATGTAAGTGGCGCTGATGCTGAGGCCGAGCCCCGTACCTTTGTCGCGCTTGGTGGTGAAGAAGGGTTCAAACACGTGGGCCAGAACATCCGGCGGCATGCCGCAACCGGTGTCGCTGACCCGGATTTCGATGCGCTCCGTGAGTGTGAGCTGGTTAGCGGAAATTGTGATCTGGCCGCCGTCGGGCGTCGCCTCCGCTGCATTGAGCAGCAGATTCATCAGCACCTGCGAAAGCTGATTGGAATCCACCACTATGTGGGGCAGCTCCTCAGGAACCTTGTTCTCTACCCTCTTGCCGCGAAGCACCGGCTGGCCTTCGAGAAAGCTGAGCGTATCGGCAACCAGACGACGCAGGTTGAGACTACTCAACACCAGAGGGCCAGGGCGAGCGTAGTTCACGAGCCCGCGCAAGGTGGCGGAAATGCGTTTTGTGCCGGCAATGCACTGTTCGATTTCCCATCGTTGGTCCGAATCGCTGGCCGTCTTCAGCTCGAGTTCCAGATGTGACAGGATGCCGAGCAGGGGATTGTTAATCCCGTGTGCCGCACCCAGCGCCAATTGAGCGAGCGTGGAGTATTTTTCGTACTCGGCGAGCTGAGCCTGGAACCGGAACTTCTCCCGGTTCAACTCACTATCCTCATACAGACGGCGAAAGAGCTCTTCTTGCGCCAGATCGCGCTCATGCTCCAGCCGCTGCCGCACTTCGGTCGCTTGTTTCAACGTTTCGCAGGCCCGTTCCCATTCCCGACGCTGCAGCCGCCACACAATGAACAACGCCACAAGGGCGACGAACATGAGCGGAGGGAGGTAGCGCTCCACCACCAATTCGGGAATTGTTCTTGATGTTCCTAAGGCTGGCAAAAGGCTGCCTAGCATCTGCCAGGAAGCCCGAGCCTCTGTCCAATACGAATGCATCCTCAATACAGCATGAAGCGGATCATGCCAAGCCGCAGTGATGCAGGTCACTGTGGAGTGGCCGAAGGGGGTGGCCCTCGTTGTTGGGTTGCCGACCAACCGCCCAGGACGGACGTGGGTGCCTACCGCCTAGTACTCGCGCAGAGGCAACTACTGGAGCACCTAAGGTGTCGGGTCGTTCCGGTCTACAGGCGAATTATCTTGGCGAATGTACTGCCGTCACGCGATCTCGTGACGCCGATCATTGCAGCAAGTAAGTCGCTGCTGGTAAAAAGAATGGTGGAGATTCGATATGCTCCCAGGAAGTCCTGCGAGCTTGGCCCTTACGGCCATTTGGGTTTTGTTTGTTCCAGCCATTAGCCCTAGTCTACCCTCTAGTCTCACCCCAACTCCGGTAGTGACAGCAGAAAGTCCGATCGTTGGATGGCAATCGCCCGAGCTTCGATTTGCCGAGCTCGTACGTAAAGTTGGATTGCCACAATAGTGACGGTCGCTGTAGCTTTTCCAGAATTCCACCTTAGAGCAGCGATCAGGCTATACTGCCTTTCTGCAACCGCCTTCGAGTTTTCATGCTCAAAATCCTGACGTGCTTTATGTCGTGTAGAGCGTGCCAACTTGGTAGCAGAATAGAAAACAACGCGTGACAGCATCAGCAGCATGAACAACCCCTGGAAGCGAAACTGGGCGGGTGTCCGGTCCGGTCTTCAAAACCGGTGAGTGGCAGGTTTTCCTGTCACTGGTGGGTTCGACTCCCACTCGCTTCCGCCACTTGGAGTGTTTTTCCGGCCTAGCCCTGCGATGCTGCCTTAACGACAGGTGAGGTTCAGTCAGCGCGCCGTATCTTTCCTGGCTGGTAGGATTGAAAGAGTTGGTACATATTATTCCGCGCTTATGCTTGCCATTCGTGACAATCTGGCCGAATGCTTCAGCGCGCTACGCGCGCACAAGTTGCGCGCCTCGCTCACCATGCTGGGACTGACCATGGGTGTGGCCACGCTCATCACGGTAATGACCCTGGTTCAGGGCGCGAACGTTTATGTCGAACAGAAGATTGCCAATCTCGGAACCAACGTCTTTCAGATCGCGCGCACGCCCTTCGCGGTTACTGACTTCAACATCGTCATCAAAGCGCTGAAGTACCGAAAGATCGAACTCGACGACATGCAAGCCATCGCTGACCGATGCACGGCCTGCGGAGAGGTCGGCGCCAGCGCCAGCAGCACGGTCCGCGTACGCTACGGCGACAAAGAGGCGACAGATGTGAACCTCTCCGGCCAAACCGCGAGCATGGCGTACATCGATACCCGCACCGTCGAACGCGGCCGCTACTTTACGCCGTCCGAAGGCGAACACCGCGCCAGTGTATGCCTGATCGGCGATACCCTGGTGCAGCAGTTGTTTCTCGGCGTGGACCCCCTGGGGAAGACCTTGCGCGTCGACAACGATGAGTTTACGGTAATCGGCACTATCGAGAAGATCGGTAGCGTGCTCGGGCAGGACCAGGACAATTTTGTAATGATCCCACTCTCGAATTTCCTGCGCATCCAGGGCGTTCATACCAGCCTGATCATCAACGTCAAGACCAGCGCGGGGAACTTTGAGACGGCCCAGGACCAGGCACAGCTCACCTTGCGCGCCCGGCACCATCTGGGTCCCGAAGTTGAGGATGACTTCTTCATCGGCACCAAAGAAAGCTACATGGCTCTGTGGCGCAGTATCAGTTCGGCGTTTTTTGCCGTATTCATCATGGTGAGCGTGATCTCGGTTGTAGTCGGCGGGATCGTCATCATGAATGTCATGCTGGTCAGTGTGACCGCGCGACGCCGGGAGATCGGGGTTCGCCGCGCCGTGGGCGCAACCAAACTGGACATTGTGCAGCAGTTCATCGCCGAAAGCGTGGCCCAATGTATCGCCGGAGGGCTGATTGGTATTGGCCTTGGATTTCTGGTTGCCCTGCTTTTGCGAACTTTTTCGCCGTTCCCCGCGTCGGTACAGAGTTGGGTCGCGGTCTTGGGAGTGTTCCTGAGTTCGAGTGTTGGATTGTTTTTTGGAATCTATCCGGCATTGCGTGCGTCGCGTCTGGATCCCATCGTGGCTCTGAGGTCTGACTGATGGCGATCATGACCACTTCGCAGGCTCGGGAGAATTTTCTGGCGGCGCTGGACACGCTGCGCTCATCCAAAGTGCGTTCCGCCCTGACCGTCCTCGGTATCGTTATCGGAGTGTCCTCGGTGATTTCGATGGCCAGCATCATTCAGGGCCTGAACAAATTTGTGCAGGACAAAGTGGAATCGCTGGGCTCGCGGACTTACTTTGTTTCACGATTTCCTCCTGGTACCGACCCCTCGCGCTGGCCAACCAGCATCCGCACTCGCCGCTATTTTGAATACGACTACGCCGACTACATCCGGCAGGCTGCTCCCGACGTGCAGGTCATCACCACGTTTGGCACGCGCGGGTTTTTCTTCGGCGACAGCAACCTCATCACCAATGGCAACCGCAGCGTCGAGAAGGTCATCGTGCGTGGCGCTGAGCCGCAATATTCTGAGGCGATTCCGCTGTTCTCGGTCGGACGCGGCCGGTTCATCAGTGCCTTCGATCAGGAGCACGCGCGGCCAGTGGTTGTGCTCGGCGCCGCCATCAATGAATCACTTTTCCCCAATACTGACGCCATCGGCAAGACGGTGCGCATCAACGGCGATATCTATGATGTGATCGGCGTCTTTGAACATGACCCCGGCTTGTTCATCGGCCCGGGAGTGGACGCCTTCGCCGTCATTCCGCTCAGCAACTTCAAGAAACAGTACCCGGAGGCCAAGGAACTGCTCATGGCTTTCACCGTCCCGGAGAATGTCAGCCTGCAAACCGCGCAGGACGAAGTTATTCAGGCGATGCGCCGCCTGCGGCATGTTCCCGCCAGCCAGGAAAATGATTTCGAGTTGAGTTCGCCCGACTTTCTCAGCAACTTGTGGAATCAACTTACGGGCGCGCTGGTGATTCTTACCAGCGTGATCAGTTCCATCGGGCTGCTGGTTGGCGGCATTGGGGTGATGAACATCATGCTGATCTCGGTCACCGAGCGCACTCAGGAGATCGGCTTGCGTAAAGCCATCGGTGCCCGGCGCGGGGATATCCGGCTGCAGTTCCTGCTCGAAGCCGTGTTCCTTACTTTGGCAGGGGGCACCATCGGCATTTTGATTGGAGCGGGTGTGTCAACGCTGGTGCGAACCTTTATCCCTTCGATTCCGGCTACGCTGTCTTATCTATGGGTCACGATTGGGTTCACGATCTCGGTGGCTGTCGGCGTGTTCTTCGGATTCTACCCGGCTAATCTCGCCGCCAACCTTGATCCGATTGTGTGCTTACGGTACGAATAAGTATGAAAACAGCTTCCTTATGTGTCCTTTGTGGTTGATGAAGTTCAAAGGCTTGAACTACAAAGGACACAAGGGTTCACAAAGGTAGGATTTCTTAGACTGATTCCGGAAGAAATCGGCGGGGCTTGAAGGCTAAGCCGCGGTGTCCTGGTGCTGACAGGCTGGCCTGTTTCAGCAGTTCCCGAATCTCAATTTCCAGGGCAACGCATTCTTCGTCGCGCAGATCGGTGAACCGGAAGGGTTGTTGATAGCCCTCCGTTGTCCTCATCGGAAACAGCGTGGCTGCTTTACCCCGCACGGTGCGGTTGCCTAAGTGCAGGGTCAGGTTGACCGGAACTCCCTCGTCGAGATACATGGCCAGTTCGAGCAGGCCGCCTGTAATCGAAATCCGCAGGGTTTTGGCCCAGAGTTCTCGTCCATTTTCGAGCCGGATCGTCGCTGAAGCGGTTCCCCAGAGGTTGACCCGGGGGGCTCGGACTTTTCGTCGGGGGTGGGGGAAGTTGGTCATTGCTACCTTAACTATGGCACGCGGCATGATCCGGCGCATCATTACGAAAGCAGCCTCACAGTGCCATTTCCGGACGATGGTATGCGTACAACTCCTTTCGTAATCTCCCCATTGTTTTGACCTCGTAACATACTGGCAGGGACATGGACGGCCTCTCCCAACTGCACGCTAACCTGCGCGCCCCCCGAGTGCATCTCGCCGACGTTACTCCCGCTGTGCTGAGATTCCAGGATGGTCAACGCGCTTCCGGCAACCTGCAGGTATTTTCACTGACCGGCGGTTTGCTCTCTCTGCCCAGGCCTATCAATCAAGGCTCTCAAGTGAAGTTGATGTTTCTGACTCACACCGGGCCTGTGCTGGGCGCTGCGGAAATGCTGAGCCCGGTCACCCGGACGCAGCAGGCATTTCGTTTTGTTTCGCTCCAGGTGGATGATCGTCGCCGATTGGGCGCGGCTATTCAGTCATCGTTGAACAAGAACCTGGCGAATGACGACGCCGCGGAGCAAAAGTGGATGGAAAAACTGAGGGCGGCGTCGGACCACGGTGGTCAGCCCCGCCGACAGCTCTTCAAGTTCGCCGCTGGAGCGCTCGCCCTCGGAATACTCGGCTTGGGCTGCGCCTTTTACGTGCTCCAGGTGCACTTACTTAAATAGTGATGGCCCCCGCAAACACTCGCCGTTGGCCGCGTCATCAGGTGAAACTCCCGGTACGCATCATTACGGTTGGCGACGTTTCCAAGATAGCAATCCCCGGATTGACGACCGAATTAAGCCGCGGCGGGATGGCGCTCTACGGAGGCATCTCGCTGCAACCCGGAGACCTGATGGAAGTAGAATTCCAGACGCCCGGACTCCCCCGCGTCGCCGGGGCCGTCCGTGATCGCAACGGGTATTGTTTCGGGCTGGAGTTCGCCACCCTGTTGCCCGGAGAGGAATCAGAACTCGCAGCGCCGGATCTTGCAACGACAGGCGGGGAGCTTGGCCTGGCAGGACCGTATCCTCTGTCAGAAAGAGTGCTTGGTCCTCACCGAACACAAGAAGGCGCATCCCGGAACACAACCCTCGAAGTTGTGCCGGGAGCGGACGAAATCTTCGCGCTATTTCTGCAGAGGCACGAAGAATACCTCGAGCAAAAAGAGTTGGAAATCAAGCGAATGCGGCAAGAGCTGCGGGAGATACGGGAATCCCGAATGGAAATCGAACTTCTTCAACGCCGGTTCTTTGGCAACTCAGACTAGCACAATTGAGGGGATCGACACTGAAGCCTGTGTCGAGGCGGAATCACAGCGGCAGTGCGCTGGGAAATCGGGTCTGGAAGTCGAGCAGCCCTGCCCATTCCGGTGTAACCGTGATACGCACCATCGTCTGAATCATCGAGCGCATTTGCTCGACCCAAGCCTTGCCTTGCTGGCTTCCAAAATAGCGCTCGGCAGCCATCGCATATTCCGGGACGATTCCGCCCAAAGTTTCCAGCCGCGCCGTTCCCCGCAGCAGCAGGACTTTGTGGGGAAAAACATTGTCGTCAATGGTGAGGGCCACTTTGGGATTTTTGCTGAGCGCCTTCAGCTTTGGTGCCTTGGGTGGAGATGCCAACACAACCTCCCGTCCATTCCAATGGAACCAGATGGGTACAACCCTGGGCGTGCCATCCGTCCAGACATACGCCAATCGGGCGGGAATGGTCGATTGCAGCAACGCCTGCGCAGCAGGATGCCGCAACAACTCAAGATCCCCCTGTTTCACGGGCATCAGTCGCTCCTTTGAAGACTGAAGGAACCGGTCGCACAGGAGAGGCGCTCGAATAACTACGCCGAGGTCCCCCGCTTGACCTCAAGAACGGAAAACATCATACACCAGTGAAAATCGACGTTGTCGGAACTCAGCAGCTTCATCGAAGGGTATCTAACCTGCGCTATCCGTACATCTGGAGGCTGCACTTCATTGCGACAGCGCGGCCGCCAGCAAAATGTTTGCCACCTCTTCAGGACGTTCGACATGGCAGTCGTGGCCAGTCTCCAGTTCGGAGACGGCCCAGCCGGAAGCCCGAGCTTTCCCGGCAAAAGGTTCGAAAAACGGTCTTGCAGGATATCCTTCCGCAACGCCAGCAACGAAGGTGGCTGGAACGCCGGCCTTACGATTGGCTGGAAGACGAAGCGGCTGCTCGAAGCAATGCAGGCTAAAATCACACAGCCTCGCGCGCACGAAATCACGCGCCTCGCCTGGCTTCAGCCCCCAGAGATCAAGTTGGCTCTCCCCGCCCGGCAGCCGCCAGCCATTTCCCTGGTCTCGCGCGACCGCGCGAAAATGGGCGCCAATCTCCGGCGGAAGCAAGTCCAATACGCTTTGCCCATTTTCCGGAATGAAGGCATCCAGGTAAACCAATCGCTGTACTTGAGTTGAATTCCTCTCTGCGACACCGCTGATGATCATACCCGCGTAACTGTGACCTACGAGAACTGCCGGTTCGGGGAGCTTGGACAGTTCCTGCGCAACGTCCTCTACATGTTGCTGTAGCGTAATGCCGGGAGACAGACGGTTTTGATCTGTGCCAAGCCCGCTGAGCACCGGCGCTATCACCCTATGGCCGCGCTTTTCCAGCAAGGGAGCCAGCAAGTCCCATGTACCGGTCGACTGCCATGCGCCGTGAACAAGGACGAACGTCGACATGGGGGCGAGTTTAGCAGGTTCATGGTCGGGCATTCTGCGTGGCAGCACATCTTCTGAGCGTACGCTGCCAGGCCAGACTCATTTCCGGTACACCACGCCGCCCTTCATTACGAAGCTCACCCTTTTCAGCACGCTGATGTCCTGCAACGGGTCTGCGGGAACGGCAATGATATCGGCCAGGTACCCCGGCTTTAGCGCGCCGATCTCCCCTTGCCAGCCGAGCAGCCTGGCGCCGTTGAGCAGGTCAGCCTGCAGTGCGGCCAGCGGCGTCATGCCGTATTTCACCATCAGTTCCAACTCACGCGCTTGCGTGCCATGGGGAAACGGGCCGACGTCCGATCCAACCGCCATTGGCACGCCCGTCGCCAGTTGCTTGCGAAACTCGGGCACGTGCAAGTCGAGCATCTGGCGATCGTGGGCAGCCTGCTCCGGCGTGGCGGCATGATCCGCGAAGTACTCAAAAATTGTGAAAGTCGGCACGGCGAAGATTTGCTTCTCGCGCATCAGCCGCATGGTCTCATCGCCGAGTTGGTTGGCGTGATCGATGGAGACCACCCCAGCCCGCGCAGCGTAGAGCGTGCCGGGTTCGCCGGTGGCGTGAACCGCCACGTGCTTGCCGGTGCGGGCGGCCTCCTCTACGGCGGCTTTCAGTTCGGCTTCGGTGTACTGATAAGCCGTCGAGAACCGGCCATCGCGAATCGTGTCTGGGCCGGTCTCATAGATCTTGATGAAATCGGCGCCTTCTTTAAGTTGCCCTCGAATCACAGTCACCAGTTCAGCGGCATTGTTGGCATAGCTGGCGTTCGACAGCACGTGTTGCGCGGGATTGAAATGATTGGCGTCTTCGTGTCCGCCGAGGATGTCCACGGCATTCCCACTGATGCGCAGGCGTGGTCCCGGAACCAGTCCCTGATTGATGGCGTCGCGCACCGCGGTGTCGGCCGAGCCCGCGCCCTCCGTGCCCATGTCCCGCTCCGCCGTGAACCCGGCCATGAGGTCGGCCCGTGCCGCCAGCACCGCGATGATCGTGCGTTGCGGCACGGATTCGTTCACCGTCTGCAGGTCTTCAGCCCCGGGATGCAGAAACAGGTGGATGTGGGCATCAATCAACCCAGGCAACAAAGTGCTGTCACCCAGGTCGATAATTTCTGCGCCTACGGGATGGCTCACTTTCGAGCCCGCTTCGATGATGCGTTCGTCTTGCACCAGCACTTCACCGGGCCTCAAGATCTGTCCGTTTTCGATGTCGAGCAACCGTGCGGCGTGCAGCACGATAGGCTGGGCAGTACGAGACTGAGCGTTGCAGAGGGATGAGCAAATCAGGAAAAAGATGGCCAAGGCAAAGAAGAATCGTGGCTTTTTCATAGTGTCGGAAGGATGGTACCACTCGCGAAGGAAGTGGGGCTGCAGATTTTGCCGGAAGTGTCTAATCTCAGCTCTGTCATTCCGAGCGTAGCGAGGAATCCCTATTCTCACCATGAGGTTGGCGGTGATGGCAATGTTTCGCGGCCGGCGCCCCGACGTTCCATGGGTAGCAGCACGACCGTAACTTCGTCATGGAAGGGCAGGGCGATAGCATTAGATCAAGGCTCGGAAACATCGATTCTGGCGGCGACCACGGGCGGACGCCAAGGAGTTGTTACATGCAAAGGTTCAGAATCTTCGCCGTTGTTGGCGTGACACTGTTCGTGACTGCGGGCAGCTATGGACAATCGCTGGGCGATGTTGCCCGCCAGCAGCGTGAGAAGACAGCCAAAGACGGCCACACCGCTCGCAAAGTCGTCACCAACGAGGAGATTCCTGAGAGCCCGGACGCCGCCTCAGGCGGTTCTACCAGCATCGAGGACCACTACAGCTCTGCTGCGCCTGCGTCCAACGACAGCCACTCTGGGGAAGAGTGGAAGGCCAAAATTCAAGCACAAAAGAGTTCGATTGCCTCGTTACAAAACCAGATCGACAGGCTTAATTCCTCGATCCACTTTGTCGAAGCCAACCGCTATACCAACGGCGTCCAATACAACCAGCGGCAGGCCCAGAAGCAGGACGAAGTGCAGCGCATGCAGAAACAACTGGACGAACAAAAGCAACAGCTTCAGGACATGCAGGAGTCGGCGCGCAAAGCCGGGCTCGGCAGTTCAGTTTACGATCCGTAGAGCCGGCCTCAGTTGATCTTCCGCGGCGGAACTTCCTTCTCCGGATCAATTGCCTGGTCCAGATAGATCCATAGCACGCGTGAGAACAGCGTCAGCGTCGGCGCCAGCGGTAGAAACAATAGGATCGCGCTCAAGGTTATTTTCTGCAGCGACCACGAAGTCGACGCCCACAGCATAAGAGCCAGCGCAACGATCGTAACCAAAGCCAGGCCATAGCTGATGTACATGGCTCCCAGAAAATATCCCTGTTCGCGTTCAAACTTCAGCCCACAATTTGGACATCGTTCCTGCATCCGCGGGAATCCCGCAAAGATCGACTTGCGAAAGATTCTGGCGGAGCGGCAGCGGGGGCACAGCTGCCGGAGTATCGCCGAGAGTGTCGAAACGGTTGCCATTGAGGACGCGGATGTAGCACTGCCCGATTTCCACTCGACAGTAACACGCCGCATGGTTGTCCAGCAGGGTCTTGCTTGAGTGTAAAATCCCGCTTGGCGTATTATCGAGGCACAAAGCCGTGATTGGCCGAAGGCTCTCGCATTACGACGTTCTCGCGGATCTTGGAGCAGGCGGGATGGGCGTGGTTTACCGTGCCCACGACATCCGGCTTGACCGCGACGTTGCCATCAAAGTTCTGCCCACCAACCGTCCTCTGAGTGAGACCGCCCGGCGCCGCTTTCAGCGCGAGGCCATGGCTGCTTCAGCGCTGAATCATCCCAATATCATCACCATTTACGAAGTCAATTCAGAGGGCGATACCGACTTCATCGTAATGGAGTACGTGCGCGGGGCCACTCTGTCTTCAGTGCTCAAAAAGCGCAAGCTCGAATTGGGTGAAGCGATTCGCTATTGCATTCAGATAGCCGACGCGCTTACTAAGGCGCACGCCGCTGGCATCATCCATCGTGATCTCAAGCCGGGAAACATCATGATTACCGAAGATGGCCTGGTCAAGGTGCTCGACTTCGGCCTGGCCAAGTTTGATCCCACCATGGCCACCGGGGACAGCGAGATCACGGATGCCGAGCGAACCAATCAGTTCACGCTGACCCAGCCGGGCGCCGTCACCGGCACGGTCGCATACATGAGTCCGGAGCAGGCGCGGGGAGAGCCAGTCGATGCGCGCTCCGATATTTTCTCCTTCGGCATTGTGATGTTTGAAACCTTCAGCGGCCATTTACCGTTCATGGGCCCGAATTCCATCGCGTTGTTGCACAACCTCCATTTCAATCCTCCTCGGGACCTTACTCAGTTGCGGCCGGATGCTCCAAAACCTCTAGTGTCGTTGATTACGCGAATGCTGGAGAAAAAGACCGAGAAGCGGATTCAGACCATGGCGGAGGTGGCAGCAGAACTGCGCCGAGGGGCTGTGGGACTGGTCGACGGGCCGCTTACCTGGCATCCGAGCGATGCAACCATCGATATGGCGCGGCCGCCGGGTTCGTCGCCGGCTCGCTTTACGCTGCGGAGAATTTGGTGGGGTGTCGGCTTGGTTGTGCTGTTTGCCTTGCTTGGAATTGGAGGCTGGCACTTCCTCAAAAAGCCACGCCTGGCTCAAACCGCTACGGCACAGGATCTGCCCGTGGAAGACAATGCCTACGCGCTGTATCGGCGCGCCCGGGAAGACTTGGACCACTCCGATCGCGATGGCAAGGTCGATGCCGCGATCAAGCTTCTGGAGCGGGCGGTCCAACTGGATCCTCAGTCTGCGGCCAGCTACGCTGCCTTGGCCGAGGCTTACGACAACAAGAACACTTCCAGTCCTGACCCGCAATGGACCAAGCTGGCCTCCGAGTACGCGAACAAGGCGGTCAGTCTGGACAATTATCTTGCCGCTGGTCACGTGTCGCTCGGCCTGGTCAAAATGAGCACCGGCGATTCGGGCGAAGCGGAGAAGCAGTTCCGGACCGCAGCCGATCTCGATCCGAAAAGTGCCATCCCTCATCGTTACCTC
This sequence comes from uncultured Acidobacteriota bacterium, assembly GCA_963788605.1. GTDB lineage: Bacteria > Acidobacteriota > Terriglobia > Terriglobales > Acidobacteriaceae > JABDBE01. Next base: position 160,240 of record CAWBHD010000007.1, read on the forward strand.
GGCTTGCTCTTCGATAAGACGGGCAAGGCCGATCAGGCTGCCGAGGAATTGAAGCGTGCAGTGCAACTCGACCCGAACGACTGGAAGAACCATCTGGCGGCAGGTCTGGATGCTTTCCAATCTGGCCGGTACAAGGAGGCGGCTTCCGCCTGGGAGATGGCTCTGAAACTCGAGCCTGACAACGTTCCAGCATTGCGAAACCTGGGAGCGGTTTACCACTCGCTTGGTCGCGACGACGATGCCGTCGCGGCGCTCCAGCAAGCGCTCGAAATCAAGGCCGGCTCCGACGTGTACGGCAATCTCGGAACCATCCTGTTCTATCAGGGCAAGTACGACCGGGCTGTACCCGCATTTGAGAAGGCGGTCGAACTCGGCGCAAACGATTACGCCAGTTGGGGCAACCTGGGTGACAGTTACCGCTGGTCCAGCAACAAGAAAGACAAAGCCAAACCCGCTTATGAACATGCCATCCAACTGGCGCGAGAGGAAATTGCCAAAAATCCGAATCAGACCCAGTTGAGAGTAGACTTAGCCGTGTATCTGGCCAAGATCGGCGACAAAAACGAGGCTCTCAGAGAGCTGAAGGTGGTGCAGGCAGGCCACGACACCGACCCCTATGACCTGTATACTTCCGGCTTGGCGTACGAACTCTGCGGGAAGCGCGAACAGGCGCTGGCTGCGCTCCTGGCGGCGGTGAAAGCTGGACAAGATCTGAACCAGATCAAGAATGAGCCTGAACTGGTTTCCCTTCGCGCCGACCCGCGCTATCACCTGCAAATCCTGAGTGCGGCGGCAGCCAAGCCTTCCCCATAGGCCTGAGCTGGTTAATTTTCCTTGACTTTTCACCTCTTGAAGATAAAACTCATCCCCGCAACTTTTGGGGACCCAAGGAATTTCTGCAAAATCAAGATAGGGAGGCAAGCATGAATTACCTTCTCAACCTGGGTTTTTCAACTTTACCTGCTGTGGCGGGCAATGGAAATTTTCAGGCGGACAATGCGAATGCCAATCCGCTGCTCCGATCCTCCGTTTGGCTGGTCGGAGGCGCAAGCATTCCGCTGTCGGACGGCTTCTTTCAGATCACACAAGCGATGAAGCAATCTGATTGGAATTTTGCCCAGGCCGCCTCGGCCGCGTTGCAGGTATATGCAAATCAGGGCTACAACATCATGGTTCGCGTGTTCCAGGCCGACGCGACGGTTTCACCCTCGTTCAAATTGATGTTGAATGCGGTCTTCGGTCAGGGCTCGGGTTCCGAACCGGCGAGTGCGGGAATGCAGTCTCCACTGTCGATCAATAATCTGCCGCGCACCGTGATTGACAGCCTGCAGTTGGCATTTCCCAACCCGCAGCAGCAGCTTCAGTATTGGTCGACTCCATCCCCCGATGGCGCATGGACATTCTGCCTCGGTATGATCCACGGAGCGGACAACACCTACAGTTTCAATGCCGGGGCTTCGATCTGCACCAACCCAACTGCTGGTTCGCCCATCTACCAGTACGGACTCGATCCCAGGGTGAAGGTGGGGATGGGGCTGAAGGGGCGAGTTGCGGCCTGATGGCGCTGAGAGGGCGCGGCTTCAAGCCGCGCCGCACATCTTTTCCGCAGACTGAAAAATTATTTCTTGCGGGCAAGCGGTTGCGTGGGAGCAACCATTGCCCGCCGGACTGGAACAATGGCGCCCCGCGCAGGATCGGCGGCGGCGCTGGCGCGGGCCAGTACTTCTTCCTGGATGTATTTCACGAAATCTTGAATCTGGCGCTGCATTTCTTCCATGCGCTCGCGCATCTGAAGAATGATCGCCATCCCGCTGATGTTCACCCCTAGGTCGCGAGCCAGCGACAAGATGAATTCCAGGCGCTGCAAGTCCTCGTCGGTATAGAGACGAGTGTTGCCCTCGGTGCGGGACGGCTTCAACAACCCTTCGCGCTCGTACAACCGCAGGGTCTGAGGATGGATGCCATACATCTCGGCGACCGCGCTAATCATGTAGGCGCCCTTGGATTTGCGCTTGGTCATTGCTCAGAGTCTACAACAAAGGCAGGGGGCCACGGATTACACGGATTCGTTGGTACTGATCTAATTCTGTGTTGCTAGCCTCAGTCATCCAGCCGATCACCTCGAAAGAAATGCCAAACCTCGACGATCTTTCCAATAGGATCAGGAATTACCCAGAGGGCGACTAGAATCATAGGAATTAAAACGTATCCAAAACCCTTCAGTATCTCTATGAACATGTCAGATCAGTACCGATTCTTTTATGATCCGTGTTAATCCGCGCAAATCCGTGGCCCGGTTTGTTTAGGCGACCGCTCCGGGTTTTTCCTGCGAAGCCGGGGCCCAACCCTCGGGCTTGATCGCGTAGTTGAGGGCGTAGGCCACCACCCCGGCCACGATCAGCAACATTCCGAAAGCGAAGGAACTCATTCCCAGCACTTGCTCGGTCTCGCTGCGAACCACGGAGAATCCAAGCAGCAGCATAGGCGTGATGCCAACGGCTACCGCTCCGAACATCCCACCGGGAACGCGGAAGGGCCGAGCCAGTTCAGGCTCCCGGATACGCAGAACGATGAGTGCCGCGAATTCCAGGGAGAGGCTGACGCCATAGAGAAGAATGTCGATCGTCACCAGACGCTCGAAACCTAGACCCAGGCACAACGCCCAACCGATGGCGCAAACCACAATCGCCACCCAGGGCGCGCGCGAACGCGGATGCAGTTTGCCAAAGATGCGAGGCAACATTCCGTCCTGAGCCATGGCTAGTGGCAATCGCGAGTAGCTCATGACCAGGGCGTTGAACATGCCAAAGCCGCTGATCATGCCGCCGAGGGCGAGACCGACGCGCAGCAACGGTCCGCCCAGCAGTCCGGCGATGTCGGCCCAGAATCCCGTCTCCCACGCGCTCGAAGAAAGCCCGGTCATCCACATTGCAGCCACAGGGACGATGTAGCTCAGTGCCACGATTACGACCGCAGCCAGCATGGCGCGAGGATACGTCCGCTGTGGACGCTCGACTTCGGTGGCGATCGTTGAGGCGTTATCCCAGCCCATATAGTTCCACATGCAGATGAGCAGGCCGGTGAGAATGTCCACGCTGGACGTCGTCGGTTTGGTCACGGCATGCGCCAGCGCGCCTAACTTAAAGGGCGCGATAGCCACAATCAGAATGAAGGGCGCGGACAGAACAATCAGAAGCCACAGGGAAGTCGTCGAGACAACCCGGACGCCGGCGATATTCAGCAACGCACAGACGATGACCACGCCAAGTCCGACCATCCAACCGCGATACCCGATCGCGAACCAGGGGAACAGGCGCGTTAAATAGAGTACAAACAAAGTCGGATAGATCGCCATGTCGAAGATCGACGCTACCAGCGACAGCCACGCTTCCTGAAATCCCCAGAAATTGCCCATGGCGCGGCGCACCCAGGCGTAGTACCCGCCCTCTTTTGGCAGAGCACTCGAAAGTTCGCCGATCATGAAAGCAGTGGGCAGGCTCCAGAGAATCGGAGTCAGCAGGAGGATCAGAATCGCCTTGCCGTATCCGGCGCCGCGCACGATGTCTTCCGTGCCATAAGTTCCGCCCGACACCATGAAAAAGGTGGCGGCGACCAGTGGCCACAAGGTGAGGCGAACGGATTTCTTCCGGCTGGGGACGATCGTGGGGGGCTGGAATTGTTGGCGTGGGGCGCTAGCTGTTGCCAATTTCTATGTGTTCCTCCCTTGGGCGAATCACTCTCAACCACCCCGTCGCAGGCTGGCTGCTCTGGGCCTCCCGGTGCACCAAGATTCCGGAAGCTGCGCTGAAGTTAGTTCGCAGCAGTGAGAATACGGCAAATTAGATGCGTTGTGGAAAAAAAGTGACGAAAAACGCGAGATTTTTTCTCGGAGGGAGTGCGACGGAGGTAACGGTCGGTGCCGCCGTTTCTTAGACGTTCTTCCAAAGCTCTGTGCGCGGATCTTCCGGATTCAGCTTCGCCAACTCGCGCAAGATTTCCTTCGAGCGCTCATCGCGGGGCATCGGCACGGTGACTTTGATCTCGACGATCTCATCTCCACGCGCACCTTCCTTCGTGGCCGACGGTACGCCTTTCTCCCGCAGCCGAAGCTTCTGACCCGATTGAGTTCCCGGCGGAATCTTGAGCATGGTGCGGCCATCGATAGTCGGGACCTCAACCTTGGCGCCCAACGCCGCCTCCGTGGCAGTCACTGGGACAGTGAGTCGAATATCGTCGCCTTCCCGGTGAAAGATAGGATGGTCCTCGGTGCGGATGATGGCGTAGAGGTCGCCGGTTGGTCCGCCGTGTGAACCAGCATTGCCCTTGCCCGCGATCCGAATCCGCTGGCCATCGCGCGTGCCGGCCTTGATTCGAACCTCAAGCGGTTCAGTCCGCTCCACGGTGCCTTCTCCGTGGCAGGTCTTGCAGACAGAAATATTCTTGCCGGTGCCGTGGCAGCGCGGACAGGTCGTATTGAACTTCATGCGTCCGCCCGTCTGCGTAACCTGGCCCGTGCCGCCGCACTCCGGACAGGTGCCGGGTGATTCGATGTAGCCCTTCCCGTGGCAAGTTAAGCAGACTTCGCGCCGGGTGATGTTCAAGCGCATGACGCCGCCCCGGATAGCCGTCCAGAAGGGAACGTTGACCTGGTACTCCAAGTCCGACCCGGGCTCCGGCCCCTCGTGCGCGGCCCCGCCCCGCCCTCCAAACATTCCGGAGAAGATGTCTTTGAAGCCTCCGCTACCGGCGCTGGCAGCCTTTCGCCCTCGCCCCCCTTCAAACAGATCGGAAAAGTCGAACCCGCCAAAATCAAAATTAGCGCCCTGACCTCCGGTCGCGCCCGGTTGCCCGCCCGGGAACCCTCCAGGAAATCCGGCATGTCCTCCCGCCCCTCCTCCCGCGCGCGCATACGCGTCAGCCGTCGCCGGATCAATGTTGTCGGAGTAAAACCCCAGCTGGTCGTAAATCTTTCGCTTCTTGGGATCGCTCAGGACATCGTTGGCCTCGGAAAGGCCCTTGAATTTTTCTTCTGCAGCTTTGTCGCCCGGGTTCACATCAGGATGGTATTTACGCGCAAGTTTGCGGAACGCTTTGCGAATGTCCTCGGCAGACGCGGATTTCTTAACCCCGAGGGTCGCGTAGTAATCCTTGGTGGCAGCAGGCATCTTTATTCGTGAATCCTAACCCAAACCTTGTCATCTTGAGCGGAGGCTTCGTTCGCAAAGCGAACGAAGCCGCAGTCGAAAGACCCCGGTGCAGCTAGCCGAGCCAAAACGCGTCAGGGAATTCTCGCAACTCAGCCTCGTCGGCAATCTTCTTGAAATGCCTCTTTACTTCATCGTAGCGCAATCACCTGGGGGGTCCTTCGACTCCACAGATCCTCCGCTTTGCGGAGAATCGGCTGCGCTCAGGATGACAATCTTGTACACATCTTCAGTTTTGGATCTTGCGTCTCCCTGCTTCGAGCACGCCAATGCGCTCATACTTCGGCGCATCCACGTAGACCGGAATACGATTCACCCCGGTCAGCGTCTGCGAGAAGACGTACCAGCGGCCTTCGTCCTCCGCAAAATTCAGAAAATATACTTGGCCGTTCACTTCGAATTGCAATTTCAATCTCCCTCGGGTTCGGAAAAACAAGCCACGGATCTCACTTGGACTCTCAAATCCGTGATGATCCGTGCCAATCCGTGGCCAAGTCCAGCTCTTACTTCTTGTCTTCTACATCCTACGTACTCTGCATCAATTACGCCTTCGTCCTTCTTGGCGTGGCCGTTACCGCTCGGACGCGATCCCGCTCCTGGCGTTGGGCCTGCATCCGGTGCCGTGCTTGCGGCTGCGCTGCTTTGTACATGTGCTCGGCCAGCTTGTGCGAGGCCTGAGTCAGCGTCTCGCGGGCTTTGTCCATGGCTGCTTTGTCGCCGCTTTCGAGCGCTTTCTTGGCGTCAGCAATTGCGTTCTCGACATCGCCGCGTTCCGAGCCGGAGATTTTGTCGCCCTGCTCGCGCAGCATCTTCTCCACGCCGTAGACCATGGAGTCGAGCTGGTTCTTGGCGTCGATGGCCTCGCGCTGCGCCTTGTCTTCGGCCGAATGCGCGTCGGCTTCTTTCGCCATGCGCTCGACTTCCTCTTTGCTCAGGCCGGAAGACGACGTAATCGTGATCTTCTGGTCCTTGCTGGTGGCCATGTCTTTCGCGGTCACGTTCAGGATGCCGTTGGCGTCAATGTCGAACGTCACTTCAATCTGCGGCACGCCACGCGGAGCCGGTGGAATCCGGTCAGGTGGAACTTGCCCAGAGTGCGGTTCTGCGCCGCCATCGGACGTTCGCCCTGCAGCACATGAACTTCGACCGAAGTCTGACTGTCGGCCGCGGTCGAGAACGTTTCCGTCTTGCGGGTCGGAATCGTCGTGTTCCGCGGAATCATCGGCGTCGCCACGCCGCCCAGCGTTTCAATCGCCAGCGTCAGCGGAGTCACGTCGAGCAACAGCAGATCCTTGACTTCGCCGCCGAGCACGCCACCCTGAATCGCCGCGCCGATCGCGACCACTTCATCCGGATTCACGCCCTTGTGGGGTTCCTTGCCAAACAGTTCTTTCACCAGCGCCTGAATACGCGGCATGCGAGTCTGTCCGCCGACCAGCACCACTTCGTTGATCTTGCTGAGCATCCACGCCCGCATCTTTCATGCACTGTTTGCACGGACCGACCGAGCGCTGAATGATGTCTTCGACCATCGATTCCAGCTTCGCCCGGGTCAACTTCTTGACCAGATGCTTCGGACCGCTGGCATCGGCAGTGATGAACGGCAGATTGATCTCGTGCTCCATGGTGGTCGAGAGTTCGATCTTCGCCCGCTCCGCCGCGTCGCGCAGACGCTGCAACGCCATCTCGTTGCCCTTGCCGCGCAGATCGAGGCCTTCGTCTTTCTTGAATTCGTCAATCAACCAATCGACCAGGCGCTGGTCAAGGTTGTCGCCGCCCAGGTGAGTGTCACCGTTGGTGGCTTTCACTTCGATCACGCCTTCGCCGACTTCAAGAATCGAAATATCAAACGTCCCGCCGCCGAAGTCGTACACCGCGATGGTCTCGTCCTTCTTCTTATCGAGACCGTAAGCCAGCGCCGCCGCCGTCGGCTCATTGATGATGCGCTTCACATCCAGCCCGGCAATCTTGCCGGCATCTTTGGTCGCCTGGCGCTGGGCATCGTTGAAGTACGCCGGCACGGTGATGACCGCCTCGGTGACCTTCTCGCCGAGATAGTCTTCCGCCGCCTTCTTCAGCTTCTGCAGGATCATCGCCGAAATCTCCGGCGGCGTATACTCCTTGCCCTGCGCCAGCACCGCAACGTGGTCGCCCGACGCACCACCTTGTAGGGCACCATCTTCATCTCTTCGGTCACTTCGTCGTAGCGCCGTCCCATGAACCGCTTGATCGAGTAAACCGTGTTCTCCGGATTGGTGATGGCCTGCCGCTTGGCCACCTGCCCGACCAACCGCTCGCCAGTCTTGGTAAATCCCACCACCGAAGGCGTAGTCCGCCCACCTTCTTCATTGGGGATCACCTTGGGCTCGCCACCCTCCATCACCGCCACGCAGGAGTTGGTGGTTCCGAGGTCAATTCCGATAATCTTGGCCATAACAGGCTCCTCCTAAAGCTATATAAGTGCTTTGTAATCAATGCGATTATGATTGCGACGCTACCATGCTAAGACTTGAGTGAATCGTTGTCAAGGTTTAGATGCGGGAGGAGAGGAGGAGGATGCGGAGATGCGGAAAGGTCGGATTGCTGGGGTGACTTTGCCCCCTTCGTCTTAGCTCGGAGCGGTTCCTTTGAGCGCGCCTTCCAGCCACCTGGGAACTCGACCCGATACCTGCGGCCGGATCGAAAAAACGAAGCCGTCCGGAAAAATTATTGAACTCGGAGGCCATGAACTTGGCTAGCCTCGTGCCGTAGTCATGCTTTCGTCATCTGGGGCTTTGTCGTCGGATTTCTCGGCGTAAGGAAACTTGAGGTGAATTCCGAGCTCTGCTCCTGCCGCGCGCGGGGACGAACACGCGGGGAAACTGCGGTCAAATGGCCTTCCTCTTGGGCCTCTCGACCGAATGTTGTTCTCCCTGCTCCAGTTTTGCAGCGAGCTGCACTAGGTCGATCGAGCGAATGTCGTAGTTGAAGTCGGTGTTGTTTTGAAGGGTATAGGTACACCGACGTTGTTGGATTCCCCTCAGTTGTTACGTAATCGTACTCGGCAACTATGGCGTGGCCGTCCCATGGTTTTGGTGGTCTTGGGCGATTTGAATACCAGAGCCAGGTTCCCGCGACAGAGATAAACGCCAGGGCAGCAACCCCGGCCCGAACCCCGCCGCCCTGATAAACACCTGTCTCCAGTCAGCCATGACCGGCAGACTGTATCACTCGAATGGAAAAGGGAACCACTAATGCCTGAGACATCGTGGCGGTTGTGCCGCAATTGAGCATGGCGGAAGAGACAGAGGACACCGGGCCAACTACTCGTGAACAGTGAGAAAGATTTGTTGGACACCCATTAGAGGAGGTAGACTTTCGTGACGAGAACAGATGAGGGACTACGTTGTAGGCGCCAACCTGCTTGAGGCGGTATATCGAGAGGAAAACAGGCGTAGAGATCAAGCTGCCCGAGACCCTACATCGGGAGGCAAAGGCCTTCCTAGAATTCTTGAGAAAGGCTGCCAAGAATCATTCCGTATCCCTGTCTGTCTCAACACCCCACGCCGGAGAAGTTCGGCTAGCTTTCCTTCTAGTGACGGCCTCACTCGAACTCTGTTTCTAAGAGTTGCCTCTCACGGGGGCCTCTACTACTACCTTTGCAATGTTCCAAAGCGACGAGGTACAGCTAAGGCGGTCGTCCTGCCGTTGATGATGGAGCTCTTGGAGTCCCGCTTCAACTTTGTTAATCCGTCTCTTCTTCGGAAGCAAATTCTAGGAGGCGCGACTCACGGAGATTTGGCGGCAGCCGACCTTTCGGATGAATACGGCCGGCAATACGAAAGGCTCTTCCACCAGAAAAAGCTAAAGATGATCTCGAATGATGAGTTCATTCGCAACCTCGACGATCTTCTCGACGAGTTTCATGCTGTTCCAATTGAAGTACGAGACGGAGCGAAGACTCCGCAGTTCAACCTGCTAGTGGATGACTGTGGAGGAAGCAGATTTTGTGTTGGAAGGAGATCCGGGGAGTATTCAAGCGGATTCATGCTCTTAGAACGCGCGGGCTTCATCGCCTGGAGCGCGAGATTCCGGATACGCAAGTCGCTCCCATCGCTTACGATTGCTACAACTTTTTCGAGTACTTCTCCGATTACCTGGATGCGCAGCGCGAGAAGACAGTGATACTCGGAGGCAAGAGGTATCGAAGGATCCGATACGGAAGCGGGAGGGAATATTGGGGCAGCCGCGAAAGAAGTAACTGAGTACAAAGCAAGAGACAGCACGCTTCCGTGCCACGATTGTTTCGTGATAAAGGCGAGCTACATTTGGACGGCTGCGATTGGGAGCACTGCCCCTGCTGCAATGGGCAATACCTCCGGCCGCCCATGCCACTTAGAGGAAGAAGAGTAAGGGGTGGCTGGCCCACCTTTGCGGGTTTTGCAAAGGTGGGCTCATGCATGTCCTGAGTTTCACCTTTGGCCGCTGGGGGCGGCCCACCTTTACGTTCTGTGTAAAGGTCGGGACGAGGACGTCGGCGGTGGCTGGCCCACCTTTGCGGGTTTTGCAAAGGTGGGGGCTCATGCACTCTACGTCCCGAGTTTCCGCCTTTGACCGCTGGTCCCCTCGTTCCAGCCCTAAAAATAAAGTACAGGTAGGCCAGCCCCGTTCGGTGTCGCATCGCTCGTTCGTCGATCCTTTCGCCCCGCCGCCGTGCTTCCTCGAACATGCTAGAATTCGCTCCGCAGAGGAGAACTCTGTGGAGCGATTGGGCGGCTGGCCCACCCTTTGTCTCTTGTTTTAACCTTCGAGGGGTACCCGCGACCGGGTTTGGTGGAACGCAGACAATTAAGACCTCGAACCATTGCGCGGAGAAATCCATGAACAATGCCATCCAGAACCGTGTTACCCCAGAGCGCGTTCTTGTCGTTGACGACGAAGAGAACATACGCAAGATTATCGTTTCCATGCTCGCCGCTGACGGCTACGAGTGTCGTGAGGCTGCGAGGGGTCTGGAAGCACTTGCCCTGCTGGAATCCGGAGAACAATTCGATCTCATGCTCACCGACCTGATGATGCCCGGTATGGACGGCATGGCGCTGCTGGAGCGCACCAAGAAAGAAGCCCCAGACCTGCCTGTAGTGTTGGTGACACCTGTGCACGATGTCTCCGTTGCCTTGGCCGCCATCCGCAATGGCGCGTTCGATTACTTCCTAATGCCCTTTGAGCGCCAACAACTGCTGGCTCTCGTCCGCAGGGCGTTGGGTGATCGTCGCCTCAAGCTGGAGCACCGAGAATATGTGTCCAGTCTGGAGAGGCAAGTAGCCGCGCTGACTGAGCAGTTGCACGGCAGAACTCCCTAGGCACGACTCCGCAGATTAACGACTATAGGGATCCTTCGACTGCGTTGTCGTGGGGGCTGGCCCAACCTAGAAACCCAAACTACTCTTCAGGGTGCCCCGCTCAAGCTTCGCTTGGGCGGGGTTTTCGTGAACGCGAGTTGTCGGCACGAACCCCAGTTTTTCTCGGTGCCGTGTTGTCCATTGGGCGTAAATATGGGCCAGTCACGGTATTGATGGACGACCCCGTTTAGGGTACAATCGTACCCATAATAAGTACAACCAATCTCCCGTCCGACAGCGCTCTATTCGGCCGCACCCGAAGCGCCCTGCTCGCCCTGCTCTTCGGCCACACAGACGAATCTTTCTACCTGCGCCAGCTCATCCGGACAGTGGGCGCTGGCCACGGCGCTTTGCAGCGCGAAATCAAGCAACTCACCGACATGGGGCTCATCGTGCGCCGCGTCCAGGGCAATCAAGTGCTCTATCGGGCGAACAAACAAAGTCCGATTTTTCCTGAAATCAAGCGGCTGATCACGAAGACTGTGGGTGTGCATGACGCCATCCGTTCGGCACTCGCCACCCTGGAGCCTGAGATCAAGGCTGCCTTCGTATACGGCTCGGTCGCCACTCAGCGCGAGCAAGCCGACAGCGATGTGGACCTCATGGTCATCGGAAAAGCATCTTTCAGCGATGTAGTCACCGCGCTCGGCTCCGCCCAGAAGACCCTCCGCCGGGAAATCAACCCAACCGTCTTTCCCATTTCCGAATTCCGCTCGAAATTTGCCGCCAAAAATCACTTTCTGCGTAGCGTAATGGCTGGCAAGAAGGTATTTGTATTAGGCAGTGAAGACGAGCTTGCAAGGCTGGTTGCGAAATAGGTGGCTGCTTCAGCACACTACCAGCAAAGAAGAAATAGTCAATCTATTCGCCATCTCTGATCGCGACTTGGCCGCCTGCCAGACCAAGCACTTGCCCGCCGACTGGCGCTTTGCCATAGCGTACAATGCCGCGCTCCAGGCAGCGACTGCGGCTTTGGCAGCAGCTGGCTACCGGGCCTGCCGTGAGAGCCATCATCATCGGGTCATCCAATCGCTGGAGTTTACCCTGGCTCCCGAACGCAAGGTGATCGACACTTTCGACAAGTTTCGCAAGAAACGAAACATCAGCAGCTACGACATTGCCGGGTCCGTCTCAGACAAAGAGGTGCATGAGATGTATGAACTCGCCTCGACTTTACGCGCCAAAGTTGAGGTATGGATCAGAAAGAAGTTATCCAAAGTTGTTGGCGGGTCAGCAGCATCCGTAATCTGCAACTAGGGGTTCTTTATGCCCAGCGGTCTGCTACGTTTTCAGCGCCGCCTGTAAATCCGTGCAGTGGCCTGCATCGCAGGAAGGCTGTGGCCATCGAGTTGGACATTGCCCGCCTGGCGCGAGAAGAACGCGGAAAACCATGATCGGTAGCGATGCGTTCGCGGCCGATCAATCGTACTTCTCATACAGAATCGACTTCCGGTCCCAGCCCAGCGACTTCAGCAGTTCGCGGTTGGCTTTGACCATCTTATCCAGACCACAGATGTAGGCGTGCATGTCGGTCCGATCGTGAGCCTTGGCGGGAACGTGTTCTTGCACGTAGCCGCGAAGCCCGGTCCAATCATTCCCACCCCGGCTCAGGGTGGGCAGATAGTGGAAGTTCGAGTGATCCGCGGCTAGACGAACGAATTCGTCGTGATAGTAAATGTCTCTTTCTGTGCGATTGCCAAAAATCAGGTAAAGCTGTTTGGCTTGGTGACGTGACTCGTCCCCCAGCAACCAGTGCAACATGGAGCGGAATGGCGCGATCCCCGTCCCAGTTGCGATGAAGATGGTATCGCGCATGGGTGGCCGTAGGATGAAATCCCCGAATGGTCCCTGGCAGCGGATCTCGTCACCTTCCTTCATGTCGCAAAGAAAGTTGGACATGAAGCCGTCCTGCACACGATTCAGGCAAAGGACGAAACGGTTGTCGTCCGCGGGCGGGGAAGCGATCGAGTAAGCGCGGGTGATCTCTTCGCCGTCGGGCATGTTGTGCTTGAAGGAGAGCCATTGCCCGGCAACAAAACCAAAACGGGGAACGCCCTTCATTTCGAATTCAAGATTCTTGGTAAGTTCGGAGAGGGCGAAAGAACGGACGAGACGCGCAGTGAGGGTTTGGAATGCCATCGTTTGTATAGATGCATTATGGAGCAACCCAGGAGCACGGTAGAAAGAAGAGACCCTACTCCACCGTTACCGATTTCGCCAGATTCCTGGGTTGATCCACGTCGCATCCTCGACGCACCGCGATGTGATATGCCAGCAATTGCAGTGGGACGATCTCAAGAATTGGCGACAGTTCCTCGGGCGCGGGAGGAATGTACAGCACGTGGTCCGCGGCTTCCTTGATGTCTTCGTCGCCCTCGGTGGCCAGTGCGATGACGATGCCAGAGCGGGCTTTAACCTCTTTCAAGTTCGAAATCGTCTTTTCATAGCGCACCATCGAAAGCGCATTGCTGGGATCGCGCGTAGCAATAATTACGACGGGGAGGTTCTCGTCGATTAGCGCGTTAGGGCCGTGCTTCATCTCGCCCGCCGGGTAACCTTCGGCGTGAATGTAGGAAATTTCCTTGAGCTTCAGGGCGCCTTCGAGGGCGATCGGATAGTGAATGCCTCGTCCGAGAAACAGGAAATCCTGGGCGCGGACGTACTCCTTTGCCAGCTTTTCGCAATCCTCGTCGCGGGTCAGCAGATGCTCGAGCTTGCCCGGCAGGCAGGTGAGTTCGTGTACCGCCTTTCTGGCCTGCGGTTCGCTCATGGTGCCGCGCAGTTGAGCGAGGTAAAGTGAAAACAAATACAAAGCCGTGAGTTGCGCAGTAAACGCCTTGGTGGAGGCTACGCCAATTTCCGGGCCCGCATGCGTGTAAATAGTCCCGGCCGCTTCCCGCGTGATCATCGAGCCCACGACGTTGCAGATCGCGAGCGTTTTCGATCCTCTGGCCTTGGCTTCGCGTTGGGCGGCGATGGTATCGGCAGTTTCGCCGGACTGCGAAATGACCAGCGTGATCGTATCGCCGCTGACGATGGGATCGCGATAACGCCACTCGCTGGCGTAATCCACCTCGACCGGGACGCGGGCCAGGCTCTCGATCATGAACTTTCCTGCCTGTCCTGCATGCCAACTGGTTCCGCAAGCTTCGATATTGATCTTTTTGGCAGCTTTGAATTCGGCGTCCGTGATCTGCATCTCGTCGAGGAAGATGTGTCCGGTTTCCTGCGAGATGCGCCCCAGAGTCGTATCGCGCACCGACCGGGGTTGCTCGTAAATCTCTTTGAGCATGAAATGCTTAAATCCACCTTTCTCGGCTTGAATTGGATCCCATGTCACGTGCTGGATCTGGCGGATGACGGGCTTTCCGGCGAAATCGGTGAGCTGCACGCCCTCCGGAGTTACGACTGCGAGATCGCCATCGCCGAGGAAGAACAGATCGCGGGTGTGATAGAGGATTGCGGGAACGTCGGAGGCCACGAAATATTCGTCCTTGCCCAGGCCGATGACCGCGGGAGGGCCGTTGCGGGCCGCGACAATTTTATCGGGAGCGTCGGCTGAGATCACTCCCAGGGCGAACACTCCGCTCAGCAGACTGACCGCCTTCCGTACCGCCTCTTCCAGCGATGGCCGCGTGCCGTTGGTCTTAGCGAAATATTTCTCAACCAGGTGGGCGATGACTTCGGTGTCAGTTTCGGTGGTGAACTTGTGACCTTCTTCGATCAGCTTTTTCTTCAGGGTGACGTAGTTCTCGATGATTCCGTTGTGCACAACGACGATTCGCCCGGTGCAGTCGCGATGGGGATGGGCATTCTCTTCGGTGGGACGGCCGTGGGTTGCCCAACGGGTGTGACCGATGCCGTAGGTGCCATCGAGGGGCTTGATGCGGATGACTTCTTCGAGATTGCGCAGTTTGCCCTCGGCCCGGCGGATCTGCAAACCGTCGCCGTTGCCGCTGACGGCGATTCCAGCCGAGTCGTAGCCGCGATATTCCAGACGCCTCAGGCCCTCAATGATGACCGGAACGACGCTCTTTTTGCCTACATACCCCACAATGCCGCACATGCTTTGCTCCTCATTCGGATCCGTTCGTTCTGGGGGAGATACAACTCAATTGTTTAACGTGCCCGCGATGGAACTCCGGAGGAACCTTCAATCCTCGAGGGAAAATCGGAATTCTTCGATCACCGGATTGGTCAGGACTTCGCGAGCCATGCGCCCGACTTCGGCTTCGGCTTCCGCCCGGCTCAGTCCGCCGTCGAGCGCGATCTCGAAATACTTGCCCTGGCGAACCTCCTCCAGTCCCTTGTATCCCATTTTCTTGAGAGCGCCCTGGATGGTTTTGCCTTGAGGATCCAGCACGCTCTTCTTCAGCGAAACATAGACGTAGGCTTTCATGGGGGATCGTCTCATTATACGTCAGGCGCCAATCCCGAAGGGTATACGGACGACTAGACTAGCCGGGCCAGTCGTGCGTCCAGATCTGCCAGGGATCTTTCCAGGATTTCGCGGTGGTGGGGATTCCGGGCAGCCTCAAGCTGTTGCTGCACATGCTGGCGGGACAGCGTCAGGCCTTGCCTCTGGCGTTGGATAGCGATCTGACCGGGAGTCAGATGCGGCTTCGCTGGGCTGGCGGTCGATATCGCCAGCGACTGCTGTTCCTCGACCGACTTGCTTTCCCATCCTCGCGCCACCCAGAAATTATACCCGCTGGAATCAGGGCCGGGCCGTGCTTCGGTGCAGATATTCAACAGGTTCTAGCCGGGCAAAGCGAGAGATCGCGGGGGCAAAATCCGGCAAGCGGATTCGCGTGGCACGAAAAGTGCCAAGCTGGGACGAAACCTTTCATCCTTCAAAATAAAGTTCGTGCAGGTGCGGAAAACGGGTTTATGATCCCGATTGACCTAAGTTTGTTCTGGAAGGCACAGAGGGGGGCTTCCTGATGGACTTGTTCCGATGGACCCTGCTCGCCACTTTCAGTCCGACGGAGATGTGGATCGCTATGAGGCGCTGCTGCAGATGGCAGACCTCGTGGTTCACCATCGCAGCCTGCCCGAATTGTTGCCTGAACTAGCTCAACACCTGCGCAAAGTAGCGTCCTTTGAAGTTGCCAGTTTTTCTCTTTACGATCCCGACAAGAAAGTGATGCATATGCACTTCTGGGATGGAGATGAAGTGCATGCTTACTTGGCTGAATTGCCCGTGGAAGAATCCGTGTGCGGATTTGCATGGGAAAAACAAGAGGCGATGGTATGTCCTGACCTGCACCAGGAAACCCGCTTCCATCGGGCGGTTAGTCTTCTTATCGAAAAAGGAGTTCGCTCCTATTGCACTCTGCCTTTGACGACCGCGCAAAAGAGGTTTGGCGCGCTGGGGTTGGGGAGTTCGCATCCGAATGCTTACGGTGAGGACGATGTGCAGCTACTTCGCCGGGTCGCTGAATTGGTGGCGTTGGCCCTGGAAAATGCCATGACGAGGGCGGCCGTCCTGGAGGAGAAGGAACGGCTGGAAATGCTGCTGGAGCTGAGCACCATGCTGATGTCCAACCAGGATGTGCAGCAAATGTTCCCAGCGATTTCTAATCTCATTCGAAGGGTGATCAAGCAGGACTATGCCAGCCTGGCCCTCTATGATGAGGCGAGCCACTGTCTGCGAATTTATGCGCTCGATTCCACCATCGCGGATGAAATCGTGGACTCTGACATGGTCGTGCCGATTGCGGAATCGGTTTCCGGCGGAACTCTGCTGAAGGGGGAACCGATGATCCGGGATCGCCAAAGCCTGATGTCGGTGGAATCTCCAACCGCCAAGCGGATGTTGGAACTGGGAATCCAATCGTCTTGCGCGATTCCGCTGATCACTCGAAAAGGCAAGCTGGGGACCCTCACTCTGGGCAGCGTGGATGAACACTCGTTTGCGCCGCAAGACGTTAGTTTTTTGAAGCAAGTGGCGGCCCAGGTGGCCATCGCCCTGGATAATGCCCGGGCCTATCGCGAAATTGCCGAACTCACGGACAAGCTGCGAAAGGAAAAGCTCTACCTGCAAGATGAAATCCGTTCGGTGCTCAACTTCGAAGAGATCGTTGGCCAGAGCCCGGCGCTTCAGCATGTGCTGGCGCAAGTCAACACGGTGGCCCCGCTCGACGCCACCGTGCTCATCCTGGGGGAGACCGGCACCGGCAAGGAACTGATCGCCCGCGCCATCCACCGCATGAGTTCGCGGAAAGACGGCAGCTTCATCAAGCTGAACTGTGCCGCGATTCCCACCGGCTTGCTGGAGAGCGAACTGTTCGGGCACGAGAAAGGCGCATTTACCGGTGCCGTCAGTCCCAAGATTGGGCGCCTCGAACTGGCTGACAAAGGAACGCTGTTTCTGGATGAAGTGGGAGACATTCCGCTGGAATTGCAACCCAAACTTTTGCGGGTATTGCAGGATCAGGAGTTCGAGAGACTGGGGGGGATTCGGACTATCCGGGTGAACATACGGCTGCTGGCCGCCACCAATCGCGATCTTGCCAAGAGTCTGGCTTCCCGGGAATTCCGCAGTGATCTTTATTACCGCCTCAATGTTTTTCCCGTGAACATGCCACCGTTGCGGGACCGAGGGAAGGACATTCAGCTGCTGGTGCGTTATTTCGTCGAGAAATTTGCCCGGCGCATGAACAAGCAGATTGAAACCATCCCTGCGGAGACGATGGATGCATTGGCGCGTTGGGAGTGGCCCGGAAATGTGAGAGAGCTGGAGAACTTTATCGAGAGATCAGTGATTCTCTCCGATGGAGCGGTTCTCAAAGTTCCGTTGTCAGAGTTGAGGCGCGTCGACGAGGGCACTCATCACGATACGACCTTAGAAAGCCTGGAGCGGGAGCACATTCTTCGCGTGTTGCGGGAAACCGGTGGGGTGATCGCCGGTTTGCGCGGTGCCGCGACCCGCCTGGGAATGAAGCGGACCACGCTTCAATCCAGAATGTTGAAGATGGGAATCACCCGCGAAGACTACGAAAATTAGCAGCGGCGCTAAGACTTCGCAGCGCAGTTGACCTCTCTACAAATTCACTCAGACCTCCCCAGGGTACCGGTCAGCAATCTCCATGCCCCGGGCGACCTTTAGCAATAGTTTTGCATGACGAAATAGCGGCATTCTGCCGGAGCATCGTCAGTTCTGCTGCAAAGCTTTGCACTCCGGATGGGGAGTTGGTCATGGTACCCAAGCCTTTGCAGTATGGATCGCCAAACTCGAGTTTGGCACGCGGACTGCGAAGGAATCTATCGGCATCCCCACGATTTTCACGAGGGATGACTGAGATGCAGAGAGAAAAGATGCGATCGGAAAAATCCGACTCGCACGATGGCACAGTTCCTTTCCCCAGGGGCGCTTGCGCAGGGTTCGAAGAGGCAAGAGGAGAAGTCTTTGCTTATCCCACTGGATGCTGTGAGGTTTCGCGGAAAAGCCGAGCCGGTTATTTCTCTTGGAGGCGCAAACGGTAAGCGCCCGCCAGTTGGTCTGAGCGCGTCGTTTTCGATACGGCTTAGAACGGATTCGGGAGTGCCGCAGGACGCCGCCGGGGCAACCACCAAAAGGACGGTCACCACGGCGTCCAACACCTCGGTAGATCCTTTGTACGTGTTTTCTCGAGGAGTGTTGTGGCATCGGCAGCGAGATGCCAGTGCAGGCTGGGAATTGATTCAGTTCTTGAGATCGCAGGACAGAGATGCGCGGGTAATCGCAGCGACACTGCTGGCGAAAACCGAACATGCACGCCTCCTGGTTCGAGACCTGCGCCGGGCCCGGGCTCAGGTCAGCAAGCCGGCTGCGCGCAACGTGGGTCATCCCGATGGGCAGGCGCCCAGCAAGGTGGCTGAAATGAATACGCCGTATGGGCTGGAAATCGTGGACAGCTGTCTCTCTTGTAAGCTGCGAAAGGACAGTTGGTTCTGCGGTCTCTCGCCCGATGTTCTGAAACTACTGAGTGCTGCCAGCCACTTGAGCACCTACCCTGGGGGCGCAGTGCTATTTGTCGAAGGGCAGATGCCGCGGGGCGCGTTTGTGCTTTGCTCGGGCAAGGCAAAGCTGTCGACAACGTCGCGCGACGGTAAAGTGCTAATCCTGAAAATCGCCGAAGCCGGAGAAGTGCTCGGATTGAGCGCGGTCATTGCGGGCGAGCCCTATGAACTCACGGCCGAGACGGCTGGACCCTGCCAGGTAAATTTCATCGAGCGGGAGGGCTTGATACGGCTCATGGAAAAGAATGGGGAGATGGGGATGCATGCGTCCCAGGCCTTGAGCCGGGAATTCCAATCAGCCTACCGGGATATCCATGATCTGGTGCTGGCGCGCTCATCGGCGGGCAAATTGGCTCGATTGCTGCTTTCGTGGACGCCGATCCGTGAGAAATGCGAACCTCCGGAGATCCGCGTCCGAGCCAGCCTGACCCACGAGGAAATGGCGCAAATGATTGGTTCGTCGCGGGAAACGGTAACTCGGCTGTTGAGCGATCTCAAAAGGAAAGAATTGATTCGGCTGGATGGCTCCACGCTGGTGATCCGCAATCGGACGGCGTTGGAAGCGTTGGCTGCGTAGGAAGCAGCCACGGTGGACGGCCGGCACTCCTCCCCGGCCGTCCATCTCCCATGACAAACAAGCGCTGGCTAGAAGTGAAAACCTACCTGAGCCGTCAACCGAAGCGTCACAGTCCGAAGAGTTCCCGCAATCGCTTGGTCTGGGTACGGCTGACAGGGATCTCAGTTTGTTTTTTATCGTCCAGGCGTAACTGATAGGAGCTTTTAAACCAGGGCACGACTTCTTTGATCCGGTTGGTATTTACGACGAACGAACGGTGGGCGCGCCAGAACAGATTGGGATCGAGGCTATCCAGCAGTTCTTCGAGGGTGCGGCAGTTGGATTGTCCCTCCATGCCATTGGGACCGCTCGTTACCACAGTGATAATGCCATCCTCGATGGAAGCGAAACAGATGTCCTTCTGATTCACCAGGAACATGCGGCCTGCGGCCTTCAGCAAGATTTTGGATGTCTGCGGTTTTTGGGACTCCAGCATCCGCACCAGGGTGTCTAATTTTTCTGAAGATGAGCCCCCGGCTTCGATCTTGGTTCGCGCCCTTTGGACGGATTGGGCTACGCGCTTCTTGTCAAAAGGCTTCAGCAGATAATCGACCGCGTTCACTTCGAAGGCCTTCACGGCATATTGATCGAAAGCGGTGGCGAAAATGATCTTTGGCAGCGGGACTTTCCGATCGAGCAACTTCTTGATTACCCCAAAGCCATCGAGGCCGGGCATTTGTACGTCGAGGAAAACCAGGTCCGGGTTGTGTTCGCGGATGAGACTGACGCCCTCGAGGCCGTTCTTGCCCTGGGCAACAACTTCGACGTCTCCAACGTTCTTCAGCAGGAAGGCGAGTTCGTCGCGGGCGAGTTGTTCATCGTCCACGATTACAGCCGACAAGGACATTCCTTCTCCTGAACCGTATGAGGAGAGTATAGAAGAGGGCTGGTCACAACATCAATGAGGGCCAGCCATCCCGGGCATTCCCATTTTTCCCATATCCATTTTCTGATAGTCGGAGGGGATTTCGAAGAGGCTTGCGGGTTGCGCTCCTTCCTGGATGTTGCGCAATTCGCCTCCGCTATTCTTGCCTTGCCATTTCACGGGGAAACGGAGCTTCGGGTCGATCCAGACATAGCTGACATCGCCCTCCGCAGTCGTACCCTGGTACTTGACGGTGCTCCGGCCATTCACGACTTCGTTTCCGAGTTTCTGGCACTTGCCACCGGGCTTGGTTGCCATCTTCTGCCATTCATCGCAGGCATTCTCGACGTCGGTGGCCCGAAAGAAGTTGAACATCCGCCGTGAGCCGGGGCCCTGGCCCGACGCGGACTCAATGTACATTTTTCGTTCTGGGATCAAAATGTCGGTGGTCTGCGTCCCAAAATTGATGATCAGTGTGCCGTTGTGGCCATTCTGCCCCTGTCCCTCAATCCGCATCTTGTCCTTGCTGGCGTAGATCTTGGTGAGATCCGAAGCACTTTTTTCGGAGTTGTTTACCAGTTCGGCGGAAAAATCCTGCTGTGCCAGAACCGCAGTCGTCAGGAGCGAAAATAGGGCCAGACCAAAAATGTGATTGAGTTTAGAGTGCACCGCAAGCCTCCTTAGGGTTCGCAAAAAAGTTAAATGTGCGCTTCGGCAGAAATCATCCACCTTGCCGCAGGTGGAGCACCAGCAGAATATCAAAGGTCAGGTAACGTTCTCCAGCGCCAATGCCATACCCATGCCACCACTTACACACAGGGTCGCGACGCCTCGCTTGGCCTTGCGCCTGATCATTTCGTGCAGCAGGGTGACGGTGATTCGAGTTCCGGTACAGCCGATCGGATGCCCGAGTGCGATCGCGCCGCCGTTGACATTCAGTTTCTCTCGATCGAAATGGAGTTCGCGGTCGCAGGCGAGGACTTGGGCGGCGAAGGCTTCGTTGAGTTCGATCAGGTCAAAATCCGACAAGGGAAGCTGGTGTTTTTGCTCCATCTTGCGAAGGGCCGGCACTGGGCCGATTCCCATGACGCGTGGATCCACGCCTACGGACGTAACGGCTAGAATGCGCGCCAGTGGCTTGAGGTTCTGTTTCCTGGCGAAGGCCTCGCTGGCGAGCACAACGGCCGCGGCTCCATCGGTGATTCCCGAAGAGTTGCCGGCCGTGATGGTTCCAGATTTTGAAAACACTGGAGATAGCTTGGCGAGCTTCTCTAAGGTCGCTCCCTGAAAAAGATGCTCGTCGCTGTTGAAAGTCTGAGAACCTTTCTTGCTCTCGAGAGTTACCGGGACTAATTCGGCATCAAATCGCCTGGCTCCGACGGCAGCCGACGCTCGGGTTTGCGAACACAGCGCAAATTCGTCCTGCTCTTCACGAGTGATTTTGTATTGCTCGGCCAGCAGCTCGGCCGTTTCTCCCATCAACATTTTCGCCAGGGGGCAGAAAAAGCCGTCGCGGTACATGCCGTCGACCAGTTCCTGGTTGCCCAGGCGATAGCCCCAGCGAGCCCCGTCAAGGTAGTATGGCAAGCGAGACATGGACTCCGTCCCGCCGGCCAACACGCAGTCGAGGTTGCCCGTCGCGATCTCCTGGAAACCAAGCGCGATGGACTTCAGGCCAGAGGCGCAGGCCTTGTTGACTGTGTAAGCGGGAACTTCCTGAGGGACGTTACTGCGGATGGAAATCTGGCGAGCAGGATTCGGGCCACCGCCGGCCTGACGAGCGTTCCCGAAGATCGTCTCCTCGACCTGGTCCGGACGAACTCCTGCACGGGCTATGGCGGCTTGCGCTGCCACAACTCCCATATCTGCCGCGGTCATCGAGGCGAGTGAGCCTCCGAACTTGCCGATCGGGGTGCGTGCGGCGGAGAGAATGTAGACTTCCTGTATTCGCGTTGCCACATTCCAGTCTAGCATTCCCGCGCAGCCGTCCTCGCCCGCCGAAGCTCCCAGGCAGTAAACTAAACTGCGATGAATTACATCTATGGGATTAACGCCGTGGCCGAAGCGCTGAAGGCGCGCGGGCGGACTTTTGCATGGGTAGGAGTCGCCAAAGAGCGTCATGATTTGCGCCTGAAGCACGTTGTTGACGAGTGCCGGCGGCAGGGAGTTGCGGTGCGCGTTGTGCCGCGAGCCGAACTCGACCAGATGGCCGGCAACAATGCTCACCAGGGCGTGGTCGCAGTTACTTCGGCAAAGCAGTACAACGATCTCGAGGATGTAGTGGCCGCCAAGCGCGGGCTGCATTCGCTCATCGTGGTGCTCGATGGAGTGGAAGATCCTCACAATCTGGGCGCAATTCTCCGCACCGCCGATGCCGCCGGCGCGGACGGAGTTGTGATCCCGGAGCGCCGCGCTGCGGGAGTGACAGCGACCGTGACTAAAGCCTCGGCTGGCGCCAGTGAACACCTGCCCATTGCCAAGGTGACCAACATTGCCCGCACCTTGGAGGAATTGAAGGCGCAGAATTTGTGGATGGTTGGCCTGGATGAACGGGGCACGCAATCCTACGATTCGCTCGACTACAACATGGACTGCGCTATCGTGCTAGGCGCGGAGGGCAAGGGCCTGCACGACCTGGTGGCGCGGAAGTGCGATTTCCTGGTGTCGATTCCAATGCTGGGGAAAGTGCCATCGCTGAATGTTTCCGTGGCGGCGGGCGTGATGTTGTATGAGGTTGTTCGACAGCGGAGAAAGAAGTCGGCATGAAGCTGCTGCGCGTGCTGTGTGTTTTGTGTGCTTTGGTTGCTCCGGCCGTTGCCATTGATCGCGAGGCTTTCACTTTCACAATGTATGACCTGACCGTGCGGGTTGAGCCGGAACAGCAGCGCTTGGGCGTGAGAGGTCGAATTACGCTGCGAAACGATTCGAACGCTCCTCAGAGAGATGTTGCCCTGCAGATTTCCTCCACGCTCGATTGGAGGTCGATTCAAATCGCAGGCAAGACCGTGCAGTTTGTAACCCACGAATACACTTCTGATATCGATCATACGGGCGCGCTCTCCGAGGCGATCGTAACCTTACCGCGTGAAGTTCCATCCCAAGGCACGGTCGAGATAGACGTCGGATATGAAGGATTGATTCCGCTCGATGCCACCCGGCTCACGCGAATTGGCGTTCCCGAGGACAAAGCCAGGCATACCGATTGGGACCGGATCAGCAAGTCGTTTACAGCCGTTCGCGGGATCGGGTATGTGGCGTGGTATCCGGTGGCGACAGAGTCCGCCAATCTGTCAGAAGGGAACAGCGTATTTGAAGCCGTTGGCAGATGGAGGGCGCGGGAACTAGGTTCCAACGCGAAGATAGAGCTTTGCTTTTCTGCGAACCGGCCCTCGAGTGTGCCGGTTGCGGTGATGAACAATCCGGAACCGCAGGGCGTCGCAGCGGGCAGCTTTGGAGGGACGACAGCAGGCGACGTGACGGCCTGCGGAGAGCACGTCTTTCAACCACTCGATCAGGCAGTACCGTTTTTCTCGGTTGCCAACTATTCCAAACTGGATCGCACGGCAATAAGCTTTCGCTACTTTCCCGAACACAAGTCTGAGGTGGAGAATTGCGCTCTCGCCGCTGACCTCGCCGTGCCATTCGTTTCCGGTTGGTTTGGAGCTCCAAAAGCAAAAGTGCAGGTTGTGGACTTGCCCGATCCCGACGCTCTCTCGTTTGAGAGTGGCACCATGCTGCTCACGCCACTGCTCAGTGACGATTCGCGTTCTTATCAATTGGCCCTGGTTCACCAGTTCACTCATGCGGCATTCCCCTCTTCACGCCTGTGGATTTACGAAGGGTTGGCGCACTTTGCTCAGGCGCTGGAGCGGGAGCAGCAAAACGGGCGTCAATCCGCGCTCGATTTCATGGGAATCCACCGATCCGCGATCGCTGATGCCGAGAAAGCCCTGGCTGCGGAGCATAATCAGACCAAGGCAGCCAGTGAGTCGCTGATCAACACGGACATCGAGGAGTTCTATCGCAGCAAAGCCATGTACGCCTGGTGGATGCTCCGCGATATGATCGGCGACGCGGCGCTGAAAAAGGCGTTGGCAGCCTACCATCCAGAGCAAGACAAGGGTCCTTCTTACATGCAGCAATTGATCGGTGCGCAGACCCACCGCGATCTGGAATGGTTCTTCGACGACTGGGTCTATCGAGACCGCGGCCTGCCCGCCTTCCGCATCGAATCTGCCTATCCACGCGCCACGGTTGGTGGCGGCTATGTAGTGACGGTCACGATTGAGAATCTTGGGGACGCCGGAGCAGAAGTGCCAGTTACGCTGCGAATGGCAAACGGAGAGGCCACCAAGCGTCTTGAGGTGCACGCGAAATCCAAAGCCGTGATCCGGATGGAAGCAAGTTCGATCCCGAACGAAGTCGTGGTGAACGATGGCAGTGTGCCGGAAGACGACGTGAACAACAACACCTTCAAAATTCCGCCGCCCGACGCCGCCAATTCACCTTGAGCTGGCACTTGGAATCAGGAATCAGCGTGGGTAAGAATGCTATCGTGGGAGAACTCTTTTGGCCTACATTCAATTTCTCGGCGCGGCCGGAACCGTCACTGGCTCGAAGCACCTGGTTAACACTGGCTCCAGTTCCGATGGAGGAAGCGGGTTTCAGGTATTGATTGATTGCGGCATGTTCCAGGGCCAGAAAGAGTGGCGCGAGCGCAACTGGCAGGACACCCCGATACCGGCCCGGGATATTGATGCCGTGGTGCTCACCCATGCGCACCTTGACCACTGCGGATGGATTCCGCGCCTGGTGAAGGAGGGCTTCCGGGGGCCGATCTACGCAACCTCGGCGACCATTGATCTGTGTGGAATCATTTTGCCCGATTCCGGCCACCTGCAGGAAGAAGACGCCGAGTTCTATAACAAGCACAAGAAATCCAAACATGATCCGGCGTTGCCGCTGTACACGTTGGAAGAAGCGGAGAAGTCCCTCCAGTATTTTCAAGCCGTCCAGTTCGGGGAAACCCGGCAGCTTTGCCCGGAGATCTCGTTTCGCTTCGTGCACGCCGCCCACATTTTGGGATCAGCCATGGTGGAGATCACTCTGCGGGCCGACGGTCAGACCCGCCGCTTATTGTTCACCGGAGACATCGGCCGCGTGCATGACCACAATGTCGCTCCGGGAAAAGTTGTGCATTCCGGTCCCACAGAAGGCGAGACGGCCGACATCCTTGTGATGGAATCCACTTATGGCAACCGGCAGCACCCCACGGCGGATCCACGGCCGGAGCTGGCGGCACTGATTCGCAAGACTGCCGAGCGTGGAGGGACTGTAGTCGTGCCGGCTTTTGCAGTGGAGCGTACCCAGAAATTTCTTTTTATGGTGAAAGAGCTGGTGCAATCTGGACAGATTCCCGCTATCCCAGTTTTCTGTGACAGCCCCATGGCGATCAAGGCGGTGGAGATCTTCATGAAGCACACGGAGGAATATAGTGAAGACACCCGCCGGCTTATTGGCCAGTACGGCTCCCCGGTCGAGTGGCCCGGCGTTACGTTTGCCTCGACTGCTGAACAGTCGAAAAAGATCAACGCTGTGAGGACTCCGTCGATCATTATTTCGTCCAGTGGAATGGTTACCGGCGGGCGCATCCTGCACCACCTGGCACAGAGGCTGCCTGATCCCAGAGATACAGTGATTTTTATTGGTTTTCAGGCGCCGGGAACGCGCGGATTCACCATCAAGAGCGGCGCGCCGGAAGTGAAGATTTTTGGCGACATGGTCCCCATTCGGGCGAAGGTGGCTGCTCTCGAACAGTTCAGCGATCACGCGGACACACCGGAATTGCTGGAGTGGCTGCACACGTTTCCCAGCAAGCCACCCGCTACCTACCTCGTCCACGGCGAGCCCGCGGCATCTTCGCAATTGCGCGATACGATGGTCAAAGAACTGGGATGGAATGTCCAAGTCGCACAGTGGACGCAGAAAGTACGGATCGTCTAAACGGATAATTTTGCGATCAGGCAATTGGTTAGCCGCGAGGTGCGGTTCAAAATTGTCCAATAACGAAATTACTCAATTACCAATCAGAGGTTCCGATGACAGAAGCGGAAATGAAGAAGCATCTTGATGCAGGCGAGAAAAGTCCCAAGGAGATTGCGGCAGCAGTTCTGGGACTACCGGACAAAACGATGCGCTACAAGCCATCGGCCGACAAGTGGTGCATTCTGGAAATTCTGGGGCATCTGGCGGATATCGAGATCGTGTTCGCCCACCGGTTGCGCCAGATGCTTGCCGACAAGAAGCCGGTAATTGCACCCATGGATCAGGATGCGTGGGCGCAAAATCTGGGGTATATGGAGACTCCCGCGCCGGAGTTGATCGCGCTCTACGGATTGAACCGGCATCATAACGTGCAGCTATTGCGCCGCCTCAAGCCGTCCGATCTGGAGAAATCCGCCTTCCATCCCGAACTCAAGGCCGATGTTACCGTGGCCGATTATGTCGAAAAGGTGGGCACTCACGGCGCGAATCACCTGCAACAGATCGAGCGGCTGAAAAAGCAGACTGCAATGTAGGCGCGGCGTCCACGTCCCTGCTTGGTGCGGGAGATCAACCAGGGGCATTGGTGAAGCGCGCCAACGCTTCCAGTTTGCCCGCCGCAGCTCCGGAATCTATAGCCTTCGACGCCAGGGGGAGAGCGTCAGCCAGATGGTCTGCTCTGCCCGCCGCGACCAGTGCTGCCGCTGCGTTCAGCAGAACCACGTCCCGCGCAGATGATTTCTTGCCTGCGAGAATTGCCACAATGATACCGGCGTTCGCCGTCGCGTCCCCCCCGCCGATGTCATCAAGCGTGGCTCTGTTCATGCCAAACTCTTCGGGTGTGACTTCATAAGTACGCACCGTTCCCTCGCGCACTTCGGCAACCCGGGTGGGGGCGGTGATGGTGATTTCATCCAATCCATCCAGCCCATGCACTACCAGGGCGCGGTGCAATCCCAGCATGCTGAGCGCTTCCGCCAGTTTATCCACGAGAGCAGCTGAATATACGCCAACCACCTGGGCCGAGGCATGTGCCGGATTGGTGAGCGGTCCAAGTAAATTGAAGACCGTACGCAATCGCAGTTCGCGGCGGACGGACTGTACATACTTCATGGCCGAGTGTATGGCCGGAGCAAAGAGAAACGCGATGCCCACCTGGTCGAGACACGCGGCGATCCGAGTGGGAGGCAGATTGATATTCACGCCGAGAGCCTCCATGACATCGGCCGAGCCGCATTTGGATGTAACGCTGCGGTTTCCGTGTTTGGCTACACGCACGCCTGCACCTGCGGCAACCAGAGCCGTAGCCGTCGAAATGTTAAAGGTGCCGCTGGCGTCGCCGCCGGTGCCGCAGGTGTCCACTAACGCATCGCGCTCAGTGCCACTCACGTCCACGGTGGAACTCTGCTGAGCTAACACAGGAATCGCGGCCTCACGGATGGCTTCGGCGAAGCCAACGATCTCCTCGACAGTTTCACCTTTCATGTGCAGCGCGACCAGCAGAGCCGCGATTTGCGCTTCCTTGCACTGGCCAGTCAGAACCTCGGACATGACGGTTCGCGCTTCTTCGCGGGATAGGGATTGGCGGTGGTTAGCGATGCGATGGAGGGCGTCGGTGATCATTCTGATTACGTTTGAAGTGCCTTCAAAGAGTAGCATTGTGAACGGTTGATTGCAGCGGCGCGCAGGAACGTCCTCGCGGGCAATTTGTGGCATCATGTGTTTGCCGTATGGGAAGTGTTTCTATAGAATCAAGTGTTTGCCGCCCGCGGTTCTAAGCTGCAAGCAAGTCCTGCCCGAAATCAGAGTAAATCTGGAATTGTTATGAAAATTCATGAGTATCAGGCCAAGGCGATCCTGAAGAAATATGGGGTCGCGGTGCCACGCGGCGAGATGGCTGAGACCCGCGAGCAAGCGGAAGCCGCAGCCAAAAGGCTGTTCGATGCGGGCTCCAGCGGCGTTGTGGTTAAGGCTCAAATCCATGCCGGAGGCCGCGGCAAGGGCGGTGGCGTGAAGATCGCGAAATCGGTGGGAGAAGCCGTCGATCTGGCCACGAAAATTCTCGGGATGACGCTGGTGACGCATCAGACTGGGCCCGAAGGGCGCGTGGTGCGCCGGTTGCTCATCGAAGAAACATTGCCCATCGAGAAGGAACTCTATCTCGGAATCGTGATCGACCGCGTCGAAGCGAAGCCGGTCTTCATGGCGTCTGCTGCGGGCGGTATGGAAATCGAGCAGGTCGCTGCGGAGAATCCCGATGCCATCCTCAAAGAGTACATCGAGCCAGGGATGGGTCTCGAGGCGTTCCAGGCCCGCAAACTGGCATTCAAGTTGGGGCTGAAGCCAGCCCAGATTAACGAAGCCGTACGTTTGATGACTGGACTGTTTCGCGCCTTCCAGGAGACCGATTCGTCGCTGATGGAAATCAATCCGTTCATCAGTTGCACGGATGGCCGCCTGTTCGCGCTGGACGCCAAGATTAATTTCGATGACAACGCCCTGTTCCGCCATCCCGATCTACGCGAACTGCGCGACATCACCGAAGAAGACCCGCTCGAAGTTGAGGCGTCGAAGTACAGCCTGAACTACATCAAACTCGACGGAAACGTGGGTTGCATGGTGAACGGCGCAGGCCTTGCCATGGCGACGATGGATATCATCAAGTACGCCGGTGGTATGCCCGCAAATTTTCTCGACGTGGGTGGCGGAGCCAATGCGGAACAAGTGACCCATGCCTTCGAGATTCTGCTTAGCGACAAGAACGTGAAGGCTGTCCTGATCAACATTTTCGGTGGAATCCTGCGCGTGGATACGCTGGCGACAGGGGTCGTGGAGGCCGCGCAAAAAACACACATTCAGTTGCCCATCGTGCTGCGGCTGGAAGGGACCAACGTCGAGGCTGGACGGGAAATCCTGAAGCAGTCAGGATTGAACTTCATTGTGGCAGAAACTATGAAGGACGCAGCCGAGAAAGTAGTTGCAGCGGCAGGAGCGTGAGTCATTGCTATAGAGGCGCAACTTGCTGCGTCTGACTGTGGCATGAAGCGAAATCAGACGTAGCAAGCTACGTCTCTACGACGAGACAATTTCATGAGCATTCTGATCGATAAATCGACGCGAGTCATCGTACAGGGTCTGACAGGCCGGGAAGGCACGTTTCATGCCAAGGCTTGTGCGGAGTACGGAACCAAGATTGTTGGCGGAGTCACTCCCGGCAAAGGCGGCACCACTCACGAAGGCTGGCCAGTATTCAACAGCGTTCAGGAAGCCGTAGATAAGACCGGTGCGGACGCGTCGGTGATTTTCGTGCCCCCGCCATTTGCCGCCGACGCCATCATGGAAGCTGCCGACGCCGAGGTGGAGTTGATCGTCTGCATCACCGAGGGCGTTCCGACGCTTGATATGGTGCGCGCGTGGGAATATCTGCAGAACCGGCGTTCCCGGCTGATCGGGCCTAATTGCCCCGGCATCATTTCACCGGGCAAGTGCAAGATCGGCATCATGCCGGCGCGGATCCACCTCGAAGGCTCGGTGGGAATTGTTTCGCGCTCGGGCACGCTGACTTATGAAGCTGTCTATCAGCTCACCACGCGGGGAATCGGGCAATCGACTGCGATTGGAATCGGTGGCGATCCTATTATCGGCACTAACTTCCTCGATGCGCTTGAACTGTTCAATAAGGATCCTCAGACCGAAGTGGTCGTGATGATTGGGGAAATCGGTGGCAATGCCGAGGAGACCGCAGCGGAGTATGTGAAGGCTCGCATGAAGAAGCCGGTGGTAGGATTCATCGCGGGGCAGACCGCGCCTCCCGGGCGACGCATGGGGCATGCGGGCGCCATCATTTCCGGTGGAAAAGGGACTGCCTCGGAAAAGATCAAGGCGATGGAAGCGGCGGGCATTCGCGTGGCAAAATCGCCGGCTGAAATTGGTGAGACTGTGGTGGCGGCAATGGGTGTGGCAGCGAAAGCCTAACGACCAAAGATCAACGACCAAGGACAAACGACTAAATATGAAGACTCTGCAACGCACTTTTACTATCGTCAAACCGGATGCCGTAGCAAAGAATGCGGTTGGCGACATCATCGAGCAGTTTGAGAAAAACGGGTTTCGAATACTGGCCATGAAGATGCTTGAGATCTCGAAGCATCAGGCCGAGCAGTTTTACGCGGTGCACGCAAGCCGGCCGTTTTTCCGCTCGCTAACCGATTTCATGTCGAGCGGGCCGATCGTCGTGTTGGCCCTGGAAAAAGAAAATGCCATCGCCGATCTGCGTAAGCTCATGGGCGCTACGAATCCGGCCAACGCGGAGGAAGGCACGATCCGCAAGAAATGGGCGAGTGACATTGAGCACAACGCCATCCATGGTTCGGACGCGGACGACACCGCCCGCTTCGAGTTGAGCTACTTCTTTGCTGGATACGAATTGGCTAAGTGACGGCGATTGCGCGGCGTCCCAGCCGCGCGCCGTCATCCTGAACGAAGTGAGGGATCTCGGGAGGGACACTTCTTATGCCTTTGGTTCAAGTCACAATGTTGACCGGCCGGACCGCCGACCAGAAACGGAAACTGGCGCAACGCATCACCGATGCCATGGCGGAAGAAGCGGGTGCTCGCCGTGAAGCCATTGTCGTGGTTTTTAACGAAGTCTCGAAGGAAAGCTACGCTTCGGGCGGCGTGCTTATGGCGGATAAAGGGAAGTGACCGAGCCTAGCTCCGATTTGCGGGTGGACGGCCAGAGGTTATTTCCCAGACTTCCTTGCCCTTCTTGGTTGGAGAGAACCAATAGTGATGCAATAGTGAAGGGTTAATATCACCAAGCGGAACTAGTTTCTCGTCATTTGAGAAATCAGCCTTGATATAGCCCTCCTCCAGCATGCGCTTCATTTCATCGACAATCTCGCGCAAGAAAAACTGCGGTTGGTTTCTTGCTTCGAACTGCACCCGGTTTACGCAAAGATAGACCTGTTCCACATCCTCGCAGTCATCCACCATCGCGTCTAGAATGTGGAAGCGGAGTTCCGCGATCGCCGTCGCATCCTTTTCAAACATCACACGTCCTCATGCCAGCGGCTCGTACAAATGCCCTTCTACCCGATCACCCAACTTGGGTAGTTCTTTCTTGGCGTACTGCAAGAAGTGGGGCGCGGCGCGATGGGCTTCCAGCGCGGCGTCATCCTTGTATTGCTCATAGATGAAGAACCGGCGAGGCTCGGTCTTGTGCCGGTGGACCTGGTACACCAGACATCCGGGCTCCTTGCGAGACTCTTCGGTTAGCTTGGAAAACACGCCGATAACATCCGTTTCACGGCCGACCTTCGCCATCCACGTCACCGCCAGCACGACCATTGCTCGCTCCGTTCTTAAATTTTTGCCTGCGCCCTGGTTCTCGCCCCGGTCAATTCCTGAAGCTTTGCTGCAAATTCATCGAGGAAAATAGTTTCCTCACGCCCTGGCCCGGTGGAGACCATGCCGATGCGCGCTCCGCTTTCCTTCTCCACGAAAGCGAGATACTCGCGAGCGGCTTTCGGCAGTTTATCCAGTTTCGTAATCCCCTGCGTTGAAGTATGCCAGCCCGGCATTTTACGATAGATGCATTCAATCTGACCGTAGCCACTATCCTGCGCTGGTGCCTCGTCGGTTTCCTTGCCGTTGATTTTATAACCCACGCATACTGGAATCTCGGTCAACTCATCCAAGACATCCAACTTAGTCACAACCAGCCAGGAAATCCCGTTAATCATGCCAGCGTAACGCAATAGAGGCAAATCGAGCCAGCCGCAGCGGCGCGGACGCCCGGTTACTGCGCCAAACTCGTTGCCACGTTTGCGCAGCATATCGCCATTGGCGTCGAGGGCTTCGCTGGGGAATGGGCCGCCACCGACTCGCGTGCAATAAGCCTTAGTCACGCCAATCACCGTGTCAATCGCTGTGGGGGCAACGCCGGTTCCCGTGACCGCACCTCCCGAAGTGGCGCTCGAAGATGTTACAAACGGATAGGTGCCGTGGTCGATGTCGAGCATCGTACCCTGCGCACCCTCGAACACGACGGACTCGCCGATTGCCAGAGCTTTATTCAACAGAGCAGCCGTGTCGCAGACAAAGGGCGCCACCTTGGCCGAAGCGGCGGCATATTCTTCATACATCTTGTCGGGATCGAGCGGTTCGGAGTTGAACAGAGCGTGCGCGATCATGTTCTTCTCGTGGCATGCGTTTTGAATATGGGTCTTCAGCAGTCGAAGGTCCAGCAGATCGGCGACCCGCAGCCCGCGGCGTCCCATCTTGTCTTCGTACGCTGGACCGATGCCGCGTGAGGTGGTGCCGATCTTGACCCGTCCGGGTGCATTCTCTGACGCCAACTCGATCATGCGGTGGTAAGGCAGAATCACGTGGGCGCGGTTGCTGACGAACAAACTGCCATCCACCTTGACACCGGCCTCACGGAGAGCTCCAACCTCTTTGAGGAACGCCACGGGATCGAGAACGACCCCGTTGCCGATGACGCTGCGACAGCCGGAGCGCAACACTCCACATGGCACTAGCTGAAGAATGAACTTCTTGCCATTGATGATGACAGTGTGGCCGGCGTTGTGTCCGCCCGCATATCGCGCCACGACGGAAAAATTCTCCGAGAGTACGTCGACAATCTTGCCTTTGCCCTCGTCGCCCCATTGGGCGCCGACGATAACCGCAGCTTTGCCCTTCTTCAAATGCAAACTCCCTGAGACATGATTGGTGCGGCCGTCCCAGCCGCAATGCGGGGTCGCACACACTCGTTGCCCGCAGTGAACCGACGAGTCTGAAATTACAAAGGGTATAAGCGGAGCAGATGTGTACTTACAATGATAACCCCGGCAGGCAAAGGATGGCAATGGAGGGGTGAAGCTTCAGGGTGCTTCCGTTGCCTGTAAACTAGCGTCATGCCGGAACTCCCCGAAGTTGAAACTATAGCCCGCGGTCTGGCCAGCCGGGTTGCTGGCGACACAATCGAGTCCGTGTGGCTCGGATCCAAGCCGGAACCGTTGAAATCCGCGGCGGCTGAGATTGTTGCCGCTCTCGAGTCCATGCGCATTGCTGGCGTCCGCCGGGTAGGGAAGCACATCGTCTTCGATCTGGAAAACGGAGGACAGGCGTCCTCGCCCGTCAAAGGCTCAGCTTCGAAATCGTCTCAAAAAGCACGGGCGCGGACGCCCGCGCCTACATTGAGCAAGTCGCAGTGGATCGTGCATCTAGGCATGACCGGGCGGATGCTGATCTGCAAGCCCGACCAGGCGATCGAGAAGCACACGCATGCGGTCGCGAGACTTGCCTCTGGCAGGGAACTGCAGATTCGTGGACCCGCGTCGCTTCGGCCGTCTGAGCGTTGCCCATGGATTTGCAGCCGCCGGCTCCGAACCACTCGAGGTCATGCTTGACGCTTTTGTTGATCTCTTCCGCGGACGCAAGACGCCGATCAAGAGCGCGTTGCTGAACCAAAAGTTGCTGAGCGGCGTAGGCAACATCTATGCCGACGAATCGCTGTTCCGGGCCGGCATCCGCCCCCGGCGTCGCGCAGCATTCCTGACTCGCAAAGAGTTATCGTCGCTCTATGTCACTGTCCAGGAAGTGCTCAAGGAGGCGATTGCCCTCGGCGGTTCATCCGTCTCTGACTATGTGGGCGCTGACGGCGAGGAAGGATTCTTTCAGCTGCAGCACCGTGTTTATGGACGGGAAGGGGAACCATGCCTGGTTTGTAAAACTCCCATCAAGCGAGTGGTGATCGCCGGCCGCAGCAGCCACTATTGTTCCATTTGCCAAAAGTAGCGGTTGCCAGTTCCATCTACTAAAACGATTTTTATAAGCCTTTTTTGCTATTTGGCGATTGGCAATCTCTCTCCCCGGTGGTACTCTGACTTCTCACTTATGCCCGCTTACTCGATCGGAGTTGATCTCGGCGGCACCAATCTTCGCATCGCGGCGGTCGACCAGCGGGAATTCTGCTGGAGAAGATCACGCTCGACACAAAAGTTACGCTAGGCCGCGATCATGTCGTGAATGATATGTGCGGAGCTATCGGCGCACTGGCGGCCAAACTGCGCGGTGCTGGTTCGCTCCTGGGGATCGGGATCGGTGTACCCGGCATTATCGATATGGAAACCGGCATGGTCCGTGAATCGCCTAACCTTGCCGGACTGGGCCGATTACCCGGCGCGAACTGAGATTGAAAAGCGGCTTGGCGCGCGAGTGATTCTCGAGAACGACGCCAACTCCGCCGCTTTGGGAGAAAAATGGCTGGGCGTCGCGCGCGACTTCTCCGACATGGGAATGGTGACTCTCGGCACCGGCGTGGGCGGCGGCTTGGTCCTGGGCGGCCGCATCTGGCACGGCATGAGCGGCATGGCAAACGAGTTTGGCCACATGACCGTCGAACCGTCGGGAGCCCTGTGCGGCTGCGGGAATCGCGGTTGTCTAGAGGCCTACGCTTCGGCAACCGCTGTCGTGCGGATGGCGAATGAAGCGATCGCTGCGGGTGGAGCAGTCGGCTTGGCCCGCGCTGCCGAGATGAAAAATGGCTTCAGCAGCAAGGCGATTTACAACCTGGCGGCCCAGGGCGACGAACATGCCAAGCAGATCTTTCGGACAGTGGGAAGGATGTTGGGCATCGCGTTGTCAGGTTTGGTGAACGCTCTGAATCTTCCCATCTACGTAGTTGGCGGAGGAGTAGCCGGTGCCTGGGATATTTTCTCGCCGGTGATCTTCGAAGAACTGCTTCAGCGCTCGATGGTGTACGCCGCCACGGCGCCTGATTCCGTGGGTGGAAGCCGTGAAGGAGCCTCCGCGCATGTTCAGCCGGGGGGGACGGCAAAGACCATCATCACGAGGGCATCGTTGGGCAGCGATGCAGGATTGTACGGCGCGGCAAGGCTGCCTATGGTTGCAGAGATGTAGCTCGCTACGTCCCGCGCTAGAGCTGATCTGCTACAGCGCGTCTCTCTGGTTACCGCACCGTTGCCTTTTCCATGACTTTCTTGAAAGCCTTCAGGAAACTATCATTCTGCTCAGGCGTGCCGATGGTGATCCGCATCGCGGTGGGAGCACCCCAAGGGCCTAGCGGCCGCACAATGATACCTTCGGCCTGAAGTCGTTTGGCGACGGCCGCCGCATCATCGCCCAGTTCACAGTACAGGAAGTTTGCCCACGTCGAAACCGGGCGATAGCCCTGTTCCGCAATTTCTGCGAGGAGACGCTGGGCTTGCTCGGCATTGTTCTTAAGGGCTTTCTGGGTGTGGGCTTCGTCATCCAGTGCGGCTAGCGCAGCAGCCTGGGCGACAGCAGAAACCGAGAACGTGGTGCGAATGCGCGCGAAATACGACATCAGTTCGGCTGGGCCAATCCCGTAGCCAACCCTTAGTCCTGCTAACCCGTGCGCTTTCGAGAATGTGCGCAGCACCACCACCTTGCGGCCCTGGTTCACGCAATCGAGAGCATGCGAGTAATCCACGCTTGCGCATGCCGGCGAAGTATTGCGCGAAATCGTAATAAGCCTCGTCGAGGATGACGATCACATGCTCGGGAACTCTATCGAGAAAGCGGTCCAGTTCTTCAGCAGGGATGAGTGTGCCGGTTGGGTTGTTCGGATTCGAAATATAGATGATGCGGGTGTGCTGGTCGACCGCCGCGGCTATCGCGGTCAGGTCAAATCCGTCATGTCGCATCGGAACCTGAATGAGTTGTCCTCCCGCCGCTTGCGTGGCAATCGGATAAACGATGAAAGAGCGTTCGCTGGTGACGGCGTTGAGTCCAGGCGACAGCAAAGTGCGGGCGATGATTCCGAGCAGCGAGGTCGAACCTGCGGTCAGGAACGATCTGCTCCGGCTGCACGTTATGCTGTTGCGCCAGTTTTTGCCGAAGTTCGATGGCGTCGTTGTCGGGATAGAAATTGCTCTCGGCGAGGACTGCCTGCATCGCCGCTACCGCTTTTGGCGAGGGCCCGAAGGGGTTCTCGTTCGAAGCCATTTTGATGCAGTTCACGTGGCTCTCCCGTTGCGCCTGGCGCAGCGACTTGCCCGCTGTGTACCCGCCAAGGCTTCGTATGTATTCGGGCACAAACTGGCTGAAGTCGCTCATGCTTTCGGCTATCTAATCTTTACCATGTTGCTGGGAATGTGTCACCTGCCGCAACAAATCTGTGGCGCGGACACTTTTGTCCGCGTTTTTGAGGAAGACTCGATTCATTCTCGAAGTTGTTCCAGCACTGACAGCAGCACGGGCGAGGACGCCCGCGCCTACATTATCTGGCAAGAGACTTAAGTTTAGTGACTTCCTCGGGCGTGAGCTTGCGGAATTTTCCAGGATGCACATCCAGTTCAAGCGGCCCGTAGCGTACTCGCTTGATTTTTTCCACGTGGTGTCCGATTTCTTCGAACATGCGCCGGATCTGGCGATTCTTGCCTTCGATCAGCGTGACTTCGTACCAGGGATTAGCAGATTCGCGAATCACGCGGATCTTGGCAGGCGCGGTTTTCACCCTCTTTCCCCGATCCGTGGAGATCGAAAATGCCTTCGCGCAAACGGGAAAGACCCTCCGCCGGAGGAGTGCCCGCGACTTTTACCATGTAGGTCTTGGGCACGTGAGATGCGGCCTTCATCAGACGGTTGGCGAACTCGCCGTCGTTGGTGAGCAGCAGCAGACCTTCGCTTGCGTAGTCGAGGCGTCCCACGGGATAAACGCGCGCCTTCACGCCGTGCAGCAGGTCCATGACCGTGGGCCGGCGTTCCGGATCATGCAGCGTGGTGACGTATCCCTTGGGCTTGTTCATCAGCAGGTAAATGTGCCGCTCCGGGCCGTGCAGCAGTTTTCCATTGACTCGAATGTGGTCGTGCTCGGGATCGGCCTTGCTGCCCAGTTCCGTGACCACCTGCCCGTTGACCGACACCAGTCCGCCCGTAATCAGTTGCTCGGCTTTGCGGCGGGAGGCGATTCCAGCGGCGGCGATAATTTTCTGCAAACGTTCAGCGGGCATGAGAATCACGACCGGGATTCAGCGGAGCTGTCGGGTAATTCGCTGCTTCAAGCGGCCGGATCGCTCGAGCGGTGATCTTCCGCCATTGCCATCTCGGAATCATTGGCGGCTTGCGTTGGCTCGGAATCTTGACGCTGCGTCGGGCTTTCCGCGGTATTCGCAGTTTCGGTGAGTTCGGGTTGCTCAGTCTCCGCCGGCAGCAAGTCGCTCTGGAACGATTCCGCGACCAACTTCTCGAACTCCTCCATGCTGGGCAGTTCACCAACGTCCTTCAAACCGAAGCGCAGCAGGAATTCCTTCGTCGACTTATAGAGAATAGGCCGCCCGATCACGGCCTTGCGGCCCGCGGTGGTGATTAGCTTCCGCTCCAGCAATGTAGCAATGACCCCACTCGAATCGACCCCGCGAATCTCGCTGATCTCCGGGACAGTCACCGGTTGCTTGTACGCAATTACCGCCAGCGTCTCCAGCGCAGGCAGCGACAGCCGAATTGGCGGCTTCAGGCTCTTGGCAAAGGCGCGCACGATATCGTGATGTTCGGGCTTGGTCGACATTCGATATCCGCCGGCAACCTGGCGAACTTCGATGCCGTGATCCGGCGCATAATAGTCGACGGTCAGCTCTTCCAGAGCCAGACGCACGCGCGACTTCACCTCGGTGCCGTCGGCGGCGCCGTCGCTGACCACTGACTCCTTGACGAGTTCGATCAGTTGATCCAGCGTCACCGGCGTTTCCGCCGCGTAAATGATGGCTTCGAGTTTGGCTTTAAGGCTCATAGGCTCCTAGCTGCTCCTATCTCCAGTCATCGCGTACCGCCGCCTGCTCTGTCATGACCGCTTCAAACCCTACGTGTTTGCGCAGCAGAATTTCGCCAAACAGTCGGTCCTGCCGCAGTTGGATCGCTTGCAGTCGTACCATTTCCAGCAGCGCGAGAAACATGCAAACCAGCGCCTGGCGCGACTCGACGTTGCGCAACAGTTGCTTCAATCGAATCGGGCGGTCTTCCAGCGCGAGGCGCCGCCGCAAATACTCAATCATCTGTCCGACGGTGACCGTTTCCTCGTCCACCTGGATCATCGGCCGGTTGCGGGCGCGATCGAGGATTTGCTGGAAGGTCTTTACCAGGTCTATGACGTCAGCTGCGATTTCTGGCTCTGTGCCTTCGGCATCGCGGAACTCGCTCAGCGCCGGGTTCGACCACACCGCGGCTTCGATCTGCTGCTTCTGCATCAGCATCTGGGCTGCGGACTTGAATTTCTCGTGCTCGATCAGCCGATTGACCAGCTCGGCGCGCGGGTCGTCCTGAGCGTCCGAGGCTGCGGCAGGGTCGCGTGGCAACAGCATTTTGGATTTGATGTGAATCAAAACCGAAGCCATGTAGATGAACTCGGCCGCCACGTTCACATCCAACTCGCGCAGTTTTTCGACGTACGCTAGATACTGTGCTGTGATTCTCCCAATCGGAATATCGTAGATGTCGATATCCTGCTTACGGATCAGGTGGAGCAGCAGGTCGAGTGGCCCTTCGTAGACATCGCCCACGCTGACGGCGAATGGAAAATCGCTTTCTTCATTCGTGGATTTTTCGTGTGCATGTGGCGCAGAATTTCCTACCAGCGTGTGACCAAGATCCAGCGCCGCCGTGCCATCGAAAGCGATTTTTAATTCTTCGCCCATGGTGTCTATTTTCCGGTTTCAGAAGCCCGGGGAGCCTGGTATTCGAGCGACATCCCCATAGCCTTGCGGACTTCGTTCATCGTTGCTCCGGCAACTTTGCTGGCCTGCGCCGAACCAGCTTCCAGAATATCCCATGCCAGCCGCGGATTGTCCTCATATTTCTTGCGCCGCTCCTGCATGGGATTCAAGATGTTAACCAGCGCGTCCGCCGCCCAGCCCTTGCACTCGATGCAGCCGATTCCGGCGGACCGGCAGCCTTCGTTTACCTTGGACATGGTTGCGGGATCGCTGAAAATCTTGTGAAGGTCGCCAACCGGGCAGAGGTCAGGGTTGCCGGGGTCGGTGCGGCGTATCCGGGCGGGATCGGTCACCATGGTCTTCAATTTCTGCCGTACCACTGGTTCCGGATCAGTGAGCATGACCGTGTTTCCGTAGGACTTCGACATCTTGCGCCCGTCGGTCCCTGGCAGCTTCGGAGTTGGCGTTAGTAAGGGCTGCGGCTCGGGAAACACAGACGCTTCGTTAAACTTGTAAAATCCGTTGAACCGCCGCGCGATCTCGCGTGTCAACTCCACATGTGCTACCTGGTCCGCTCCCACCGGTACGAAATCGCCTTTGTACATGAGAATGTCCGCCGCCTGCAGCACCGGATATCCCAGAAAACCGTACGTGGTCAGGTCTTTCTCCGTGATGTTTTGTTGCTGTTCCTTGTAGGTAGGCACGCGCTCCAACCAGCCCAGAGGCGTGATCATCGAGAACAGCAGGTGCAACTCGGCATGCGCTGGGACGTGTGACTGGATAAACATGGTGCAGCGCTCGGGATCGAGTCCGGCGGCCAGCCAGTCGAGCAGAACCTCGATCGAGTTTTCCTTTACCCGCGAAGTGTCGGCGTAATCAGTGGTGAGGGCATGCCAGTCCGCCACGAAGAAGAAGCATTCGTACTGATCCTGCATGCCCACCCAGTTCTGCAGAGCGCCGACATAGTTGCCCAAATGCAGTTTGCCGGTCGAGCGCATACCGCTGAGCACGCGTTTCCGTTGATTGGATCCAGAAGCCATCAGATTCTCAATAGGAGGAAGTAATTAAAAATTCCGACCACCGGAAAGATCAGTCGGCCCAAGAGGCCGCCGCCCAAAAACACCAGTGCCATTAAGGCAAACATTCCCACGGCATCGTAGATGCGCAATGCATTCGCCGGCAGAAAGTGGCGCAGAACATGGCTGCCATCGAGCGGCGGAACCGGAATCAGATTGAAGACTCCGAGAATGATGTTGATCCTCATGAGCTCATAAAGTAACAAACTGGAGGGCTCAAGCACCGAGTTCATCTCGGGCGAGATTATGCCATAGGGAATTCCAAAGACAATTTGCCGTCCCATTGGAGACGACAGTTTGATCAGCAGCAACGCGAGCAGAGCGCAGATCGCCACCAGAAAATTGCTCACTGGACCTGCGACGGAGGTCAAAATATCATCGAGCACGGGGTTCTTGAAATTACGCGGATCCACCGGCGTGGGCTTGGCCCAGCCAATCATCGGGAAATGGGTCAGCGCGGCGATAACTGGCAGCAAAACGGTGCCGACCGGATCAATGTGCTTGATGGGATTCAGCGTGACCCGGCCCAGCATGCGTGCGGTCGGATCGCCTCGGCGGCTCGCCATCCAGGCGTGCGCCGACTCGTGGACGCTGATCGCAAACAGGAAAACGATCAACTGAAACAGGATGTCAACATGCTGCAGGGTCATCGGGCGTTGGAATTGATACTACCACGCGAAGCCTGAGATCCCGCTAGATCAGGCGGTTCTGGAGGATGCCAGCGCGGCATCCCGCTACCGCTTTTCAAACGCCTTGCGCAGTTCTTCGGGTGCGATCGGTTTTACCTTGATTGGCTTGGCGGGGATCCCGCCGACAATGTGGTAGGGTTCTACGTTCTTCGAGGCCACGCCCACCGATCCAACGATGCCGTGCTCACCGACCTTCACTCCGCTGAGCACGGTGGCGTGATACGTGACGCGGGCCTTCGGCCCGATCTCCGTCCGGTGATTGTCGACCAGCATGCCGTCGTTGAGGTCGTGAGCGTGCGAATAAACATTCGCGTAATCGGAAATCGACGAACCTTCGTGAATGATGATCTCGCCGCGATCGTCCAGCAGCACGTATTTGTGAATCGTGCAATTGTCTTCGATCGTGAGGTTGTACCCGAATGAAATTTCGACCCCGTGGAATATCTTTACGTTCTTGCCGCAATGTTTGAGCACGTGGCGGGCTATCATGATGCGCACGCGATGGCCAAGCCAGTGATTCAACCCGGCGGGTGAACGGTCAAACATCATCCAAAACCAAATCAGAGGCTTGCGTTCGTTGTACTTAGTGACGTCCACATCGCCGTATGTTTCTGGTTCCAAAGTAGCGTTGCGTGGATCGAGGGAATGAATCAGCACCTGTTCCGCCAGAGGCGCATTCGCGCTCGGTGCCGCATAAGGACGGCGCAGATAAAGTTCATGCAGGGCGTCCCGGACCACGTCGCTGCGATGTTCCGGATCGCGGTTCATGAACTCCTGGTCCAGTCGGTCTATCCAGTCCAAGAATGACTTTTCGGCCGCCGGGGTCGGATTAAGAACGCGATATTCGTATCGGGGCATAGCTGCCTAGGTCAAGAATTCGATCAGATTCAAACATAGCATACCGTGGTATTCAGCTTCGGTGCCGTGATCGACTGGCATGGGAGGCGGGTGCGATGCTTT
Organism: uncultured Acidobacteriota bacterium; assembly: GCA_963788605.1. GTDB lineage: Bacteria > Acidobacteriota > Terriglobia > Terriglobales > Acidobacteriaceae > JABDBE01. The sequence continues at coordinate 201,775 of CAWBHD010000007.1, forward strand.
ATAATTCGCGCCACCGCGTGATCACGCTAGCCCGCAAACTCCGTGCCGTTGACTACTTCGCCCTGGGCTGGGGCACGATGGTCGGCGTCGGATGGCTGGTCGTGATGGATGACTGGCTGCTGCGTGGCGGCGTACTTGGAGCGATTCTAGGCTTCGCAATCGGTGGAGCCTTGCTGCTGCCGATCGGCTTCGTGTACGGCCGACTGGTCGCGGCGATACCCGATGCCGCGGGTGAGGTCGCATATACTGCCAAAGTTTTTCCGCAATCGATCAGCTTCGCCACGGGCTGGATGATGATTCTCGCCTACTTCATCGTGTGCCCATGGGAGGCAGTGGCAGTCGGCAGAATTGCGGGCTACATCTTTCCCGCGCTGGATTCGATGGAACTCTATCGCTTCGCGGGCCAGCCAGTTTACCTGCCGCACCTTGTGATCGGGGTCGGACTGACTGGATTGCTCACTGTTCTGAACTATCGCGGCATTCGCTTGAGCGCTACGTTTCAAAACTGGACTGCCTTCGGGACCCTCGCGCTGTTCGTTCTGTTCGTCGGATTCGGAGTGAGCAAAGGTTCGCCACGAAATTTCCCGCCGTTGTTTACCCACACCCGATTCGTGTCCGTACTGCTGGTGATGCAGATCGTGCCTTATTTCATGACTGGGTTCGAATCGGTCGTAAAGGGTTCGGAAGAGGCTAGTCCGGAATTTCGGTCCCGCGGATTCTTCAGGGCTATCTGGATGGCGATTGTGGTTGGCATTCTTTTCTACACGATCGTGATCGCAGCAGTCGGATATGTCGCTCCATGGAAGCAACTCACGCACGAGAGATTCATGACTGCGGTTGCCTTCGAGCACGCGGTCGGATCGCGTTGGATCGTGAGCCTGATTCTGTCTGCCGCTTTGCTTTCGCTTTTCAAAGTGTTCAATGGTAATTTTGTTGCCGCCAGTCGGCTATTGTTCGCGGTGGGGCGCCGCGGGTTAGTCGACCAACGCGTTGGCGACGTGCATCCGCGTAATCAGACGCCGTCAGTCGCGGTGCTGTGCATCGGTATGGCCACCGCCGCGTGCATGTTTCTTGGGCGATGCCATTCTCGTGCCGATCACTGAGGTCGGTTCGGTTGCGTCGGCAATTGGTTGGCTGGCGACTTGCGCCGCGTATTACGGATGCGGACCGCGTCCGCTGCGAGCGGGTGATCGCGCCATCGGAGTGATGGTCGGACTGTTAATGATCCTGATGAAGATTGTGCCGGCCGTTCCCGGACATTTCAGTGGATACGAATGGCTGGCTCTGGCAATGTGGGCCCTGATTGGCCTCGTTCTGAGCTGGTGGCATCCGCGGGTGCCCGTACTGCACAGATCCAATCTTGAATAAGAAACTAAGGAACTACGGAGAAAAACTCGTGACGCGAACTGCCCGTTTCCAACTCTGGCTGTCAATTCTCATCGTTCTGAGTTGTACCTTGCCTCTGTGGTCTGCTTCGCAAGCTTTCGATCTGGTCATCATCAACGGCCACATCATCGATGGCACAGGATCGCCGTGGTATTCTGGCGACATCGGAATCCGGGATGGCAAGATCGCGGCAATCGGTAATCTGACCGCTGCACCACGCACGCGGACCATCGACGCTGGGGGCAAGGTTGTCGCGCCGGGCTTCATCGATATGCTGGGCCAATCGGACCTGACGATCATGGTCGACCCGCGCGTGCCCTCGAAAATCTATCAGGGCATCACCACGGAAATCACCGGCGAAGGGGATCAGCCGCGCCCCTGAACGACGCCCTCATTGCGGCTGACCGTTCAACCTATGATCACTATCACCTCAGTGCGGACTGGCACACTCTTAGGCAGTATTTCGCCAAGCTCGAAACCAAGGGTATTGGAATCAATCTCGCAAGCTACGTGGGCGCAACTACGGTACGTCGGATGGTGCTCGGAGACGATGACAAGCAACCTACGCCGCAACAACTCGACCAAATGAGAGGACCTGGTTCGGCAAGGCATGCGCGATGGCGCGGTCGGAGTTTCGACTTCCCTGGAATATGCTCCGGCTCCCTACGCCAAGACCGAAGAGCTGATCGCGTTGGCGCGGAATCCTCGAAATTTGGCGGAATCTACGCTACTCACATGCGCAACGAGAGCGATGCGGTGCTTTCCGCCATTGATGAAGCTGTGCGCATCGGGAGGGAAGCCCACGTCCCGGTCGAGATTTGGCACCTCAAGGTTGCGGGCAAAGAGAATTGGGGGCGCATGCCGGAAGTAGTGGCAAAGATCAATGCCGCGCGCGTCAGCCGGAGTCGAGTGTCAGCGAATACCTACGCCTACCCTGCGTGGTTTAATTCCATGTCGGCGTTTGTCCCGCAATGGGCACACGATGGCGGCGATGCGAAGCTCGTCGAACGCCTGCGCGATCCCGCGATGCGGGCCCGTATCCGCAAAGACTGATGACTCCGTCGAAAGACTGGGACAACGAATGGCAGGAAGTCCCGGGCCCGGAGTCGGTGCTGATCGAAGTTGTGCAGAACCCGAAACTCTTGTCCATGCAAGGCAAGACACTGGCGGAGATTGCGAAAATCTGGAACAAGGATCCGATGGATGCGTTGTTCGATCTATTGATCGAGGACAACGCGTTTACTTATGTCGCAGTGTTCGGAATGTCCGAACCCGACGTGGCACTGGCCCTGCGACAGCCCTGGATCTCAATCGACAACGATTCCGCAGGTACCTCGCCTGATGGCATTCTAGGCCAGGAACATCCCCATCCCCGAGCCTACGGCACGTTCCCGCGCATCCTGCGGAAATACGTTCGCGAGGAGAAGAAGCTGACGCTGGAGGATGCGATCCGCAAGTTTTCGGCTCTACCGGCGCAGCGGATGCGGCTGACCGACCGCGGAGTGCTGAAAGCAGGCATGTGGGCGGATGTGGTGATCTTCGATCCAGCGACTGTGCACGACGTAGCGACATTCGACAATCCCAATCAGTTGTCGCAGGGAATGGAATTTGTGCTGGTAAACGGAGTGCCGGTGATCGATCAGGAGAAAATGACGGGAGCGAGACCAGGGAAAGTGCTGCGCGGTGCTGGTTACGCGCCGTAGAGTCTAGCCACAAGAACGGGAATCGCAAATCATGGTTTGAGGGCGGCTCGTGTCTCAGGTGAGAGGATGGTCGACACATGCGGTTCCAGCAGCGTTCCAGTGATGTTGTAGCCAGGAGCACCCTGGCGCGTCAATTTCAGATTCAGAATTCGAGTCAAGGATGCCGTGCCGCTCACCTGGTAGGTCTCCGCCGGAGTCTCCAGCTTGCCTCCCTGAATCTCGAACTGGCCATCGTGCAGGAACAAACGCGCTGCTAATCGATGCATCTGCAATGGCCCGCTTCCTTCGGCAAGTGCGAGATGTCGCAGCACGCCGTTTTGTGCCTTGATGTTGAGCGTGCCCGTTGCAGAAGCAAACAGGTCAGACGTTTCCAAACCTGATGTGCTCACCTCATACGTCGCGCTTGCCGAGCCCGTGATCCAATCGTCATTCATGGTATTGGCAAGCTGATCGAGCGCGACCCGTTCCAGCGTTCCAGTCCCGCTGTACTCCGGAGGTTTTGCCGTAAAGTCGGCTTGCCATTCGCCCACATGCTTGCCGCCGAGGACTTCACCACGCAGATCCTGCAGTCGCAGCATGCCTGCAATGAGTTCCGCGTTCGCCGAGACCCGGCCGGCCACAAGCTTGCGCACCACGACTCGGTTGGCAGAGACCTTGCCTATCGCATGCACGGTGAGCAAGTAAGGGACTCCAGTTGTCGGAGAAGAAAGAAAGTGGTACCAGGGCGGCGTGGGCACATAAGGATTGACGAGCTGATTCAGTCGATCCGTGGCAAGTTCATTGGCGTGGAGATCGAAGCGAACCGGACAGGAGGCCGGCGCCGCGCATTGCCGTGGAAGCGTTAGAGATCCGCGCCACGACGTATCCGAGATCGAAACTATCAAATTCTCCACGTCAACCCGGTCTGGAGCGAGGAGCAGGTTCGCGGAAGCAATTTCCAAGGGCGCGTTCAATCCCTGTACCTCCGCTCGAACGGAATGCAGTTGAGCCTTGCCCATGGCTCTTGGCGCTGCAAATCCAGACCAGGCTCCGGCGATTTGCAGATCGACTTTGGCGATACCGTCGGCGGTTGGCTGGGAAGCGGGTATTCCTACCGTTCGAGCCAGTTGCAGGAGGTGCTGCAATTGCGCGTCTCCCTGAACACTGAAGCTGTATCCCGAGTGCGAAGCCCAGCCGCGCACCGTTGCGGGTGCAGTCCTGCCCAAAGGCAAATTGAATGGACCGATGTCAACATGAGCTTCCGGGGGAGATGAAACCAATTCTCGCACCTTGGCCCGAGGTCTCTGATCTGGCGCAGACGCCAGGACAAATGGAACCCTGCCCAGCACCAATTCCGTCCTGGTGAACTTGGACACAAGCCGGAATCCCGAGGTTTCGCCGCTCCCTTCCCACGCCACGTCAAGTCCCGCGCCGGGGGTGCGGCGGAATTTCAAGTTTGCAGTCACCCGACCGGGCGTGACTAGATCGTCCGGGATGCTCTGCTTAGTGTGGCGTGCGAATGCAATCAGCGACTGGATGGGCAATTCCCGAGCCGTCACCGCGAGGTCGTAATCACGGGAAGACAAGGGATAGCGGATGTTGCCTTCGACGGTAATCGCGCCATCGGCCACTGGAGCGTTGCAGGCCAACTTGGAGAGCACATGATCCAGAGAACTATATTGACCGCTACACTGAGCTGCTAGTCGCAACTCACCGCCCCCGAAAATATCATAGCGGCGGAAATCCTGGACTGAGGCGGTCGTTGCAATCGCAAGATTCGCGGGTGTACCTGTCAATGACGTGGAGATCTTGAGTCCGCCGCGCCAGCCCTGATCGTTGCCATAGGCCAGCTTGGTGACTTGCCCGAGTTGCGCGCGGTCCCACGGCATGCTGAACTGGACCGGAGTTTCACGTAGGGTTTGCGCCCGCTGCCACGATCCGTCCCCTCGAATCGTGCCAGTGTCGCTCAGATTGAAATCAGTCCGCACCGGTTGGGCTTTCAGGCGCATGCCCCATGCGTTTTCTGAGTCTTGCCATATGCTGAAATCCGCCTCGGTCAAGGCGTAAGGCTTTTTTTCCTGACCGAATTTGAAGTTGATGCGGCCGTGGTCGGCTTCGATGTAGGGAAAGCCGGGGCGTATTTCGGTCTTGCTTTTGCTGGTGGGAGCGACCGGGATCTTGGCCGCCCGTTCCAGCAGATTCTCCAGATTCCAGTGGCCGTCGAATTGCGCACCAGGTTCAGACTGGGCTCGGTCAGGCTGAGGCGAGCAATCTCCAGACGTCCCGCGCAGCAACGAACTCACGCGCAGCACGGCGGTGACTTCCTGGGCGCGCAGCATGGGCTCGGCGCCGAACGCCGGATCTTCGTGTACTACAAAGTTCTCCAGATCAAAGCCCGGGCGCGGCAGCAAGCGCAACTGGACCGCAGACACGTCTACCGGCCGGCCCAAGGCGAGGCTGATCGAACTGACAATGCGCGCGCGCAGTTGGTTCGCTCCCGGCCGCACCAGAAAGAGCACCAGGATCAAAGCCACGGCGGCAGACGTTAGGCCGCGTCTGGATCGCAGAAAACTCATCTCACCGCTCTCAACGTGCGCTTCCAGCGAGTTTCATCGAAGAAATGGATCACTACGTGCGCCAGAAAACCGAGACGCTGGCTGATTTCGGTTTCCTGATATTGATTGGCCGGAGTTTCGAACGACCAGTAGATGAACATGGGGCGCCCGATCACGTTCTCCTGCGGAATAAAGCCCCAGTAGCGGCTGTCCAGGCTGACGTCGCGGTTGTCGCCCATACCGAAATAACTGTTGGGCGGGATCACGACGTCGTCGCCTTGAATGTGTTGTGGCAGGGCCTCTTGCCACGCCGGGGTCACGTTGCTGTTGAAATCCCCGGCGGCACCGCCGGAAAGTTGTCGCGATAAGGAATGTAATCGCCGCTAGTGTGCAGGACATAGGGCTCATCCAGCTTCTGGCCATTGCGATACACGGAGCCATCGCGCAGATGGATGCGGTCCCCGGGAATCCCGATGATCCGCTTCACCACGTAGAGGCCCGGCTCGCGCCGGCGAAAGGAAGACCACGATGTCGCCGCGTTTGATCTGCCGATATGGAACGATTGGCCCCACCCATCCGGTACGCGGCGAGAATTGCACCCGGTTCACAAACACGTGGTCACCAATCAGTAGAGTGTTCTCCATGGAGCTGGAGGGAATCTCAAAAGCCTGCACGATGAAAGTGATAATAAAAAGCCCAGTGACCAGCACTGCCGCCAGGGACGCGAGAAACTCGACGGTGGTTTCGCGCGGCTGCTCTTCCTTTTCTTTTTCCAGCTTCTCTTTTTCCGGCTTGGTTTCTTTCTTGGCCACTCTGCTTGATCCTCTAGCCGGATGCCCTCCGGCACGGTCATTTGACTAGTCGAAATGTGCGGTCCCAGCGTGTGATTTGAAACAAATGGGTAGCCGCGTACGCGAAATGAAGAAGTTTATCACCCGCAGTGGGGGAACTCGGCATTTCGTCGTCGGCTCGACGCACCGACCAATAGATGAGCAAAGGCCGCCCGACGATGTTCTCCCGCGGAACAAAACCCCAATACCGGCTGTCCTTGCTGTCATCCCGATTATCGCCCATTACGAAGTAACTACCTTCCGGGACAATCAGTTGGCCATCTTCGACCAGCTTCTTCATCTCCAGCCACCAATCGCCTTCCAGGTCGGGAACCGGAAGATTCACCTGGGGGAAATCGTCCCGGAATGTGTCTGGCCCACGTCCGATGTAGTGCACGATACGGTTCCTGTAGAGCAATGCCGTTCACATAAACGCGCCGGTTCACCAACCGTATACGATCCCCAGGTATGCCAATTACACGCTTTACGAAATGCTGACTGGGATCGACCGGATACTTGAAAACGATAATGTCGCCATGCTGGACTGCGGCGATAGGGCATGAAGATGTCTCCACAAGCCCCCGTTGCCGCCGTAGCGCAATTTGTCCACCAGCAGGTAGTCGCCGATCAGCAGACGTGTTTTCCATGGATTCCGAAGGAATCTGAAATGCCTGCACTACGAAGGTGATGATGAACACCGCGATGACAATGGTCGCCAGAAGGGATTGCATCGAACTCACCCAGTCGGTGCGCTGGAGAGTTTTCCGTCCCTGTTTTAGTTGTTCGACTTCATAAAGAGCCCGGCCTACTGCTCAGCGCACGCTTGCTTCCGCAGTTCGAGACTCCACTTCTGCAGGCGACGCCAGATATTCCAGCACTTGCCGCGCGGCGTCCTGCTCCGCGTTCTTCTTCGTGGAACCTTCGGCCCGGCCTACAAACTCGCACTCGCCTCGGGTCTGCCGCCGCCCGCAGTCGGGCCTCCACCGTGAACGTCTTGCGGTGCTCCGGGCCCTGCTCTTTTACCAGAACATAGCGGGTTGCGGACGCCCAATGGCTTGCAGCTTCTCCTGCAGTGCGGACTTGTAATCGGTAAGCGGCAAGCTGCTGCCCGTTCCGCGCGAGCCGTTCCAACTCCGGCGCCAGAATATGCTGCAGAACCACGCGCCGTACCGTCTCCATTCCGCCGTCGAGATACATGCGCCCATCACGGCTTCCAGGGCATCCACCAGAAGGGCGGTCTTGTTGCGGCCGCCGCTCTTTTCCTCGCCCCGGCCCAGCCGCAAGTAGTGTCCCAGTTCCAGATTCTGGGCTACCCGGATTAGATGCTTTTCGCTTACCAGGTGGGCGCGTAGTTTGGAGAGTTCACCTTCCCGGAAGTGGGGAAAGCGGTGGAACAACTCCTCGCTGGTGATCAATCCCAGGACGGCATCGCCCAGGAATTCCAGTTGTTCGTTGTCGCCGACGCGGGCTGGCTCCGGGCTGCAAGCGCCTCGAGTTCACGCGCTTGCGAGGTGTGGGTAAGCGCCTGCTCCAGCAATTCCGTTCGGGAGAACCGGTAGCCCAGCGATATGCTCCAATTCCGAGTTGTCCGTGATTTCATGGTCAAAGGCGAGAAACGTCAGGCTGGGGCCCGGCCGTCCACTCGTAAGCCGATTTGGCAGGCTAGTCTGCAGACCGTGTTTAAGCCCCTCCCTTTCTCCTACGGCGCACTCGACCGATGGGAAGTCGTGCTCGGATTGGCGCCGGCCGGAGGTTTCGCTGCAGGGGCCGGACTGGTACCGCCGGGGGTGCCACCGGTTAACTGCACCAACCGGTCCCGCTCCTGACGCGCCAGTGTTCCAGCCACGGTTCCCTCCTGGCGTCAGTTCGACCGCCTGGTTAGCTTCTTTCAGCGCATCGGGATATTCGTCTGCTTGTCCAGTGAAAGCGCCAGGCGCAAGCACCACTACCGGATCTGGCTGGGCCGGATAGGCATCGATCGACTTGCGGAAATAGCCCTCCGCCTCGGAATACTTCTCCTGATGATAGCTCGATCGTCCCCAGACATCGAATACGCACTGGAACGTAACAAGTCCTTTGTAGGCGTCGATCTGGGCCTGAGGCGTGCCTTGAGGTATGGCCACATCAGTATCGACTGTCTCCAAGCGCGTGCTGCGCATACTTCGTGGCCTGGTCATAGCGCTGATCTTTGTCGAGGTCGGTCGAGCGGGTCCGTTCGGCGATCACTTCGGCGGTAGCCACCAAAGCCTCGGGATCATCGGGATCGAATTTCAACAGCTTTTGCGCCATCTCCGACATCTTGTCACCGTTATTTGTACTCTGGTAGCCACGCATGGCGGCCTTATACAGCAGCGCGCGAAGTTCGCTGTCGGGGTACTTCGTTGCGAAATCGTCGGCTGCCTTTTCCGTGGCGGCGGGATCCTTCTGATTCGCAATGGCCGCGTTAAAAGCGTCATACTCCGGTTGGGTCTTGGCTTGCGGAGGCCGTTTACCCGCCGGGGGTGCTGGGACTGCCGAACCCTGCTGAGTGCTGCCCGCCGCTCCTGCTGGCTGGTTTTTCTGCGCGGGAGCTGGCTGCTGTGCAGCTGCGAAAACCGCTACCGCTAGCATCACCAACGTCATGGCTGCTCGCTTCATGCTTTCTCCTTGGTTGTGACTTCTGGCTTCCTGGTGGCAGGTTGCCCGATTTCAATGCAACTGTCTTACTGCGGACGGCTGGGCGGCTCGTAAGGCCGCTCAAGCCCGTGTTCCGCTGCGGCTTTGGCCTCCGGCAACGAACTGCCGGCATTCAGCGCTGCGTGATACTGGTCAATGGCCGCTGCCCGATCTTCCTCAAGATCATAGATTCTCCCGAGATAAATATGAGACCACGCTACGACCTTGGGTTCGCGGGCAACATCCAGGGCCTGCTGGAAATAGTTGCGTGCGCCCTGCATATCCCGATTCATGGTGGCTACTTGCGCCAGAATAAAATAGCGCGCGGCCTGGATCTTCTCGTTTCTCGTCGAGTGCTTGCTGGGCCAACTTCTTTGCTGTCGCGGAGTCTCCATTGGACAAACGCTGCTCGGCAGTTACCAGGAGCGTTACCGCCCGTGGGGCTCGACAAGTGCAATAATTCCTGGTCCGCCTGGCTGGCGAACTTTACCTGCGCCGCGTTCTTTTGCTCTTTGCTTACATCGATGCCGCTAATCAGGTCGATGTAGGCAATCCGCAATCCGGCCGGGCTCTTCTCGAACTGGAGCAGCGCCTGGTAAAAATATGGCGTCAGAATGAAGCCTTGCTCCACCGACCGCTCGACCAGATTCTGACGTTCCGCTTCCGGCGTCTTACTCGATCCCACAGTGCGGGCTTCGATCGCACGTATCAGGCACTCCGTTGCCAGAAGCGAAACATCCGTCTTGAAGCTCTCATCCATGGGCGCGTTCTTAACATTGGTCAACAGCGGTTTCAAGTGCTCCATGGAAGACGGATACTTCAGGGCCAGTGGATCCAGAAGGTAGTGTAGATAAGTGTGCCGGATCTGGTCCATCTTGAGGCCGGATCCGGTGCCGGGAGAAATCACAACGTAATAATCGGATCCATAGTCGCGGGCATTGGCTTGCCCGGGGGCTCCCATTGGATCCAGATAGACCGTGAAGCTGCGTCCCAAGTATCCCGCCGAAGGCAGCTTCAGATAAACCTCAGCATCGAACAACACTTTGGACAACGGTTCGTGGTAGCGCTCGCTCAGCGCCGCGTAGGCGGGCTGATGACGTGTCCAGATCGCGCGCAGCCCCGCGTCACCATAGAATTTCTGGAGAAGCGGCACAAACCCGGAGACGTAGCTGGCATCCGGAGGGAGGTCGGCCTCTTTGACTTTCAACGTGAGCTCAGGCGGAGCATTGAGATAGAGCGCCAAGGATACATGTTGTGCCAGGGTCCGAGCCGGGTCCGCCTGATGATGGTCCACATAAAACTGACAGAGAACCTGAGCCGACTCTTTGGCCTCAGTGGATGCGGCAATCGTTTTCGTAACCTCGGCGCGTATCTGCGCTCGCAGAGGGTCGGAGGCATCAAGCTCCGAATCATAGCCACAGGTGTTGATGGCGGTCAGAACCGTGAATAACGCCTCGTTATCGTCAAGCGTCACCTTGGGGGACGTCTGAGCCGGACCCACCTGTGCCACCAGGCCAAGCAAGGCCACATAAAGCGAATTCCGAAACCTATCCAGGAACCCTCCTGCAGGGTGGTCGCGATGTGCGGGCTACCATGTCAGTTTAAGAGGTTCCGCGCGGAGGGTCAACGGAGGAAGCTGTCAGCTCTCAGCCTTCAGCTCTTAACCGTCGTCTCGTTGATGGGAGTGGTACCTGATGGCTGACAGCTGACAGCTCTTACCCCTTCACACTGATCTTGGAGAACGACAGCACCGCGCGTCCCGAGGTAGGCTGACCCATGGAAGTTGCCGGGCGGAAGGTAGTAAAGATCAGCATGTTCTTGACTTGGGGTGGCAGATCCTTGCCTTCGGCCTGAGGATTGGACAACACGCGGTAGTCCTGCACCCTGCCATTCGAATCCACGAGGGCTTCGATCACCAGGGAATCATCCTTGATAGAGTCCAGAGCCGTTCCAAAGGCCGCTTGCTGCAGTTGTGGCGCGGTGTTCAACATTAGAGGAACATCAGGGTTATCGGCTTGCAAGGGCAACGCCAGGAAGCCCATAAGAAATCCGAAAATCACCACGGCCGTAACCAGACCTGCCGTCGCCGGAACCATGAACCCGTTGATGGTGTTCTCTATTCGAATGCCAAGATCGTGGAAATAAGGACGCCGCGAATGCGAGATCTCCCGCGAGATCGCCAGACGCAGTCTCAGCGCCAAGTCTTCAGGTGCCCTGCCGCGCCCTACGGTCGTCAATAGCTGCTGAGTTTCACGCAGCGAAACATAATTCCGCTGACAAGGTCCGCAAGTGTCGAGATGTTGAGTAAGAGCAAGCATCTCGGTGCCCGTCACCTCACCATCAAGATAAGGCGAGAACATCGATTTGGCTTCGATACACTTCATGACACCACCTCGAATTCTCCTCCACAGGAAACTTCTGATCGGGACTTGCCATTCTCTTTTCGTACAGACCGCAGCCCCAATTCCGATCCCACTTCTTGCACATATGCGGTGAGCCGCTGGCGGAGCGCTTCGCGTCCCCGGGTCAGTCGCGATTTTACGGTTCCCAACGAAACCTGCGTTACCTCGGCGATCTCTTCGTAGGACATGTCCTCGAGATCACGAAGAATGAGCGTCGTGCGATACGGCTCGGAAACCTGACGAAGTTCTTCTCCGACCCGTGCCCGAACCTCTTCGTGCGCTACCCGATCGAATGGAGAATCAGCGCCATCGACTAACGAGTCTTTGATGGCTAACGCCACGCCCGATTCCGATGCCGGCCCCAGTGGCTCCATCGAGACTTCTCGCGCCTTATGGCGAAACCACCAGCGCCGCCGGTTGGAGGCTTCGTGGAGTGCGATGCGATAAATCCACGTTTTCAAACTGGATTCACCATGGAAGTGCTTGATGCCGCGGAAAACTTTTATAAAAACGTCTTGGGTCGTGTCGGCCGCATCCGAGGGGTCGCTCGCCATGCGGTATACCAAGCCGTAGATTGGCTGGTGAAATTCTGCGATCAGCCAGGCGTAGGCATCTTCCGATCCGGCCTTTAGCTCGGCCACGATCGCCGCCTCCTGACTCCGAACTCCGATTGCTCCCGCCAGATCACCCACCGTGGTCGCTCCGGCCATGACACTCATGGCGCAACCTCCATTATAGGTGCTTTGGGCCCCCAGGGCATCTTCCAAAGTGGATTTCCCACGCCCTGATAGACACTGAACTAAAACCCACGAATTGCCCTGCACATATAGACCCCGGAAGTCCCATTGGAGTTCCCGGGCTTAACTCTGCTGGAGGCGATGTGGCTATAATCGCTTCATTTCAAAGGGGTAGCGAAGGGGTTGCTCCCCGAGGATCCTGTGCGAGACGGAGAACGGTTACTGGGCTTGCGGGGGTTGCGTGGAAGTTGGTGGAGCCGGGGTCGGTTTCGGCGTAGTCGCCGGTGCGGTCGGCTTGGGGGACTTGGTTGCGGTCTTCTTCTTGACTGGCTTCTTGGGTGGCTCGGTATCGTCCACGACTACTTTCTTGGCGGGGGCGGCGGGCACCACGGTTTGCAGCTCGCGAACCTGGGCGCGGAGCTGTGTCAGTTCCCCTTCTTTCGCATTGGTCAGCAACTCCATACGTTCAGCTAAGGATCGCCGTGATCTCTCCAGTGCGGCAAAATCGTTCTGCATGGACTGGTATTCATCTTTGGATCCGAACGCCCCGGCCGACTCGGCTACCGGTCCCAAAACGTCATAAAGCGCGTCGAGATTACGGTAGAGCTTGAAAGTCGCCGCAATGTTCTCCGGGGAAGCTCGTAGTTGGCCGATAATTTCTGGGAGCGCCATTTGCAGGTTGCGGTCGATGGATTCGACGTCAGTCTGGGTGCCGCGCTTGGTGTTTGAATCAGTCTTCCATTTTTCGATTCGCAGTTTCGCCAGATTTACCTGCATGGTTTGCGCGACCTGCTCCAACTGCGAGAGAAGCAGGTTCAATTGACTGACCGAGGAGTAGGGAACTGGCGGCGCCGAAGCTGAGGCGGGCGAAGGTGTTACTTGTGCCGCAGCACTAGCAAGCAGCAGAAACAGCGCGCAATAACGCCACAGGGCGGTAGGACGAAATTTCATCAGAGGATCGCTCGCCACTCAGCATATCCATTTTCGCAGTTTTCGTAAAACTGAAGAATCGCACGCTAAACATGAACTCCAGTTCCGTACTGCGTTTGACTAACCTCAGCCAGTAAGCGAGAATTGTTTTGTCTGGTCCGGATTTCTGCGCCGGATCGTTGCTTGTTCCTCATGTGGGCCTGTGGCGCAGCTGGGAGCGCGCTTCCATGGCATGGAAGAGGTCGTCGGTTCGATCCCGACCAGGTCCACCAAGTCCTTTGCACAACTCAAAAGGAAGTAGGGCACAAGTCGTTGGCGCCGATTATCAATGCACAAGCCATCTCGAAATCTTTTGGCTCGACAGTGCTCTTTCAGGATGTCTCCTTTACGGTTTCCGAAGGCGACCGGATTGGGTTAATCGGGCCCAACGGCTCCGGGAAATCCACGCTGTTGCGAATTCTGGCCGGTAACGAAGATCTGGATAGCGGCGAAATTGCGGTTCGCAAACGGGTTCGGCTCACTTGCGTGCTGCAGGACTCAAAATTCGCGTCTGGAGACACAGTTCGGTCGGTGGTCGAGAAGGCGCTGGACCGCGCCGCTGTGACTGCGACGGAGCGTGGCACCCGTTTCGCCGAAACCCTTGGCCGCGCCGGCTTCGACGAACTTGAAACCCAAGCGACCGCGCTGTCGGGAGGGTGGCAAAAACGGCTGGCGATCGTCGAGGCTCTGGTTCAGGGACCGGACATCCTGCTGCTGGATGAACCGACCAACCATCTCGATCTTGCGGGAATCGAATGGCTCGAGGCCCTTCTTCAGGACGCAACATTTGCCTGCGTGGTGGTGAGCCACGACCGCTACTTTCTCGAAAATGTTGCCACCGAGATGGCCGAACTCAATCGCACCTACCCGGATGGGCTGCTGCGCGTGCGCGGAAACTACAGCACGTTCCTCGAAAAAAAGGAAGAGTTCCTGCATTCGCAGTCGAAGCGGCAGGAGGCTCTGGAAAATCTTGTGCACAATGAAATCGCATGGCTGCGCCGCGGAGCCAAAGCCCGGACCCGCAAATCCAAAGCGCGAATCGACAAGGCCGGCGAACTGATGAGTGAACTGGCAGACCTGAACCTTCGAACCCGGACGGAAACTGCAAACATCGATTTCTCCGCCACCGACCGAAAAACCAAGCGGCTGATTGAACTGGAAGACGTCGCCTACGAGATTGGCGACCGCGCACTTTTCGACAAGCTTAACTTCGTGATCACGGCCGGGATGAGGGTCGGACTGGTTGGGCCGAACGGCAGCGGCAAGACTACGCTGCTTCGCCTGTTGCAGGGAGAGTTAGCACCGACTGCTGGAGATGTTCGTCGAGCCGACTGGCTGCGAATCGTGTACTTCGATCAGACTCGTCAACTCGATCCGGATGTAACTCTGCGCCGCGCGCTGGCGCCCGATAGCGATTCGGTCATCTATCAGGACCGCGTGATCCACGTTGCATCGTGGGCGGCGAGATTCCTGTTCACCAGCGAGCAACTCAATCAACCAGTAGGCCGGCTCTCCGGAGGGGAACGGGCACGCGTGCTGATTGCGCAGCTCATGCTTCAGCCTGCCGATGTGTTGCTACTCGACGAACCCACCAACGATCTCGACATTCCCACGCTAGACATCCTGGAAGAAAGCCTGCTCGAATATCGCGGCGCACTGGTGCTGGTCACGCACGACCGCTACATGCTGGACCGCGTTTCCAAGATCGTGCTGGGACTCGACGGGCAGGGCGAGGCAGAAAGCTTCGCGGATTACTCGCAGTGGGAATCCTGGCAAGCCGAACGGAAGCAGCCAGCCAAATCCATTCGGTCGAGCGGTAGTCAAGCTCGGCGTTCCGCGATTGCCGCTGAACCAGCGACTGCGAAGAAGAAGCTGTCCTATCTGGAAGCGCGCGAGTACGCGACTATCGAACAGCGTGTCGCCGAGGCCGAGCAAGTGCTGCAAGAGAAACGGGTCCAACTTGAGGACCCCGCGATTGCAAGCGACGGACCCCGCCTCGTGCGTGCGCACGCCGAGATGGACGAGGCTCAGAAGATCGCGGATGAGCTGTACTCGCGATGGGCCGAACTCGAACAGAAAAAAGGATGATCTTCGCCTAGGCCCGTGCGAAGTCGATGTAGCCGCGTTGCACGTCGGTGCGTATGAGCTTCACGCGCAATCTGTCTCCAACATCCAATCCCTGCTGCCCTTGGGCCAGCAACCCCTCGACATGCGGTTTCAAGACGCGAACAAAAGTTCCTTTCGGAGTTGCGCCGGTGACCAGGGCATCGAAAACCTCGCCAATCCTGTGGCTCATAGCAACCGCTGCCAAGCGCTTTGACATGTCACGCTCAACCTTGCGCGCCGCATTTTCTTTCAGCGTGCAGTTAGCCGCAATGGCCGTCAGTTCGTCATCAGAATAAGGGGCGGGCTGGCTGGAAAGCACAGCCTTGATCAACCGCTGCGTGACAATATCTGGAAAGCGCCGGTTCGGAGCCGTGGAGTGCGTGTAGTCCTGAACCGCGAGGCCAAAGTGCCCCTGCTCGGGATCTCCCGGACGCTCAAGAACGTATTCCCCCGGGCCGATCAGTTTGATCACCGCCAGCGACACGTCTGCAAAGTGATCTGGATCGGCCGCCTTGCGCGCGAGCAGGAAATCGTTGAGAGCCTTGGAGTCGGGATCAGGAGGAAGCTTCCCGCCGTGCGCATTGGCGAGTTGCACGATCCGGTCCCAGCGCTCGGGAGTCTTTACAACGCGACGGAGAGACGATACTTTCTCCAGCATGCGCGCCACGACGCCGTTGGCCGCGATCATGAAGTCTTCGATGAGCTCGGTAGCACGGTTCTTCTCCTGCTTGGCAACGTCCACGACTTCCTGATTGAGTATTACAGGGTGTACCTCGGCAGTCTCAAGATTGAGAGCGCCATGCTGGTAGCGCTGATTCTTGAGTGCCTGCGCGGCCACGTCCTGCAGCTTCAACTGAGATTGCAACTCGGTCGAGGCCGCCACTTTCGCAGGTGCTGGGCCCGTGCCCTCAAGCCACGCTCCGACCGCGTTGTAGGCAAGCTGCGCCTTGTTGTGAACAATCGCGCGATAAACATTGCTCGAACCGACGGAGCCGGTTGCGTCCACTGTGAATTCGATCACCACGCTGAGCTTGTCTCCGTTTTCCAGAAGCGAGGTCGCATCCGTGGATAAATCTTCCGGTAACATCGGGAAAATTCGTACACCGGTATAGACGGAGGTGGTTTGTTGCGAGGCGTGCTCGTCGATCGGGGAATGTTTTGCGACGAATGCATCCACGTCGGCGATTCCGATCAGAACTTTGATGTCTCCACCGGGTAGCCGCTCCGCCACTTCAATCTGATCCAAGTCCCGCGACGTGTCGTTGTCGATCGAAGACCAAAGCAGATTTCTCAGATCACGAATATCGCCCCCGGGCGCGACTCGCGGTGGATGAGTTTTCAGTTCCGCAAGCTGTTGCGAGACCGGCGGAGGAAAATCCGGATCGAATCCGTGCTCCAGCATGACTTGCCTGGCAGTTGCTTGAAGATCGAGATGAGAAGGGCGAACGTCGTTCATGAATTCCTCATTGGATAAGCATCGAGCCTTGAAAGGCTAACATGTGACTTTCGATAGGCGTCCCGATCGAATCGGGCTGTCGCCGTGATATCCTAATGACAGTAGCTGCGTTCCCCGCCTTTGGGCAAATTTTCCGCAGTTCCCTGAGAAATCATGATTTCAGTAAGCAACGTCTCCATGCGCTACGGCGCCAAAGTTCTGTTTGACGAAGTGTCGACGGCCTTTACGCCGGGAAAGCGCTATGGTCTGACGGGGCCGAACGGCGCCGGCAAGACCACTTTCATGAGGCTGCTGACTGGAGAACTCGATCCGCAGAAGGGAACCGTCGTTCGTCCAAAGAAGTTCGGAGTGTTGAGCCAGGACCAGTTTGCCTTTGACGCCTATCGCGTCATCGATACTGTGATGATGGGCAATAAGCGCCTGTGGGCCGCGATGGAAGAGCGCGACCGCATCCATGCCAAACCGGAACTCACCGACGAAGACGGAATGACGCTCGGCGAACTGGAAGGCATCGTCGGCGAGGAAGACGGCTACACCGCCGAAACCGATGCCGCGATCCTGCTGCAAGGGCTCGACATCTCCGACGAACTGCATGAACGGAAAATGGGCGAACTGCAAGGCGGACAGAAAGTTCGTGTGCTGCTGGCGCAGGCCCTGTTTGGACATCCTCTCGCTCTGCTGCTCGACGAACCCACAAACCATCTGGACTTGGACTCCATCCACTGGCTGCAAGGCTTCTTGAATGATTACGATGGCGTGCTGATTGTGATCTCGCACGACCGCCATTTTCTCAACAGCATCTGCACCCATATTGCTGACATCGATTACCAGACCATCATCACTTATACCGGCAGCTATGACGACATGGTCGTCGCGAAGACGCAGATCCGCTCGCAGATTGAAGGACAAAACGCGCAACGCGAAAAGAAGATTTCCCAGCTCAACGAATTCATCGCGCGTTTCTCGGCCGGTACTCGCTCCAGCCAGGTGCAGTCGCGGCGCAAAGAGGTAGAACGCCTGCAGGTCACGGAACTGGCCAAGTCGAACATCCAACGCCCGTTCTTGAAGTTCGAACAGAAGCGTCCTTCCGGGAAGCATATTCTTGAACTCGAGGGCGTCACCAAGTCTTATGGTGACACTGAAGTCATCCGAAGCTTTACTGCCAGCGTAACGCGGGGAGAGAAAATCGCACTGATGGGCCGGAACGGCGCTGGTAAAACGACCTTGATCAATGCGCTGCTGGCGAACTCACCCACGGTTCCAGAGACTGAACTGCGCAAAACCAGCGGGTACGATGGACAGTTCCTCAGCGATGGGAAGGTGATTTGGGGACATGAGGCTGCCGTAGGATATTTTGCCCAGGATCACAGAGCTTTGATTCAGGGAGACATGACAGCGTTTGAATGGCTCCATCAGTGGAATCCTGCGGCGCCCCACGAAGAAATTCGCGGACTCTTGGGCCAGATGCTTTTCCCCCGCGAAGACGCTCTCAAGCGCACCGACGTTCTGTCCGGAGGCGAGGCAGCACGGCTGCTGTTCTGCAAACTCATGCTGCAAAAGCCGAATGTTCTGGTGTTCGATGAGCCCACCAACCACTTGGATCTGGAGTCGATCAACGCTCTCAACATCGCTCTGCAGCGCTATCACGGCACGGTGCTGCTGGTCACGCATGATCACGATCTCATCGACGAAGTTGCAACCAGAATTTGGCACTTCGAGTCGGACCACAAGCTGACCGACTTCAAGGGCGCGTACGAGGAGTACCAGACAGTTTTGGCCTAAGCGTCGATTCGATACGCACGGGCGCGGATGCCCGCGTCTACATTGCTCTTCCCGCAGCGGCGCCTGATGCCCAAGCCCATTGAAAATTGAATCCGCCCAGATGGCCAGTCACATCCACTACTTCTCCGATGAAAAATAGCCCGCGAATTTTTCGGCTTTCCATCGTCTTCGCGGACAATTCGTCTGTGTCCACGCCGCCCGCGGTTACCTCAGCCTTGGCATAGCCCTCGGTGCCGGCTGGGATTACTGTCCACTTGTGAACGGCACGCTCCAGTTCCGCGAGTCCGGAGTTCGTCCACGCGGTCGGGGCATGCTGATCGAGCCATCGGTTGGCGAAGCGGGTTGGAAGGAAATTGTGCAGAACTGACCTCATCGCCGTAACATCACGTGGATTTTCGGGTTCGCGAAGCGCGGCAGTAACATCGCTGCCGGGCGCCAGGTCGATGGCAACCGCTTGTCCGGGCCGCCAGTAGGACGAAATCTGCAGGATTGCTGGCCCGCTCAGTCCGCGATGCGTGATGAGCATCTTCTCCCGGAATTGCTGATCCTCGAAAGAAACGACCACCCCGGCCGAGACTCCAGCCAGATCGCAGTAGCGTTCGCGATCATCAGGCGCGAAAACGAGCGGCACCAGCGCTGGCCTGGGCTCTCGAATCGCCAGCCCGAATTGCCGAGCCAAGTCGTAGCCCAGACCGGTTGCGCTCAGCTTCGGAATCGACAAGCCTCCTGTCGCAACCACCAGAACCGGAGCGCTAAATGCCGCTTCTCGGGCGCGCACTAAAAACTCTGAGGTGCGCAGGACTTCTTGAATCGACGTATTCACGAAGACGCTGACCCCGGCACTATGGCATTCGCTCTCCAGCATTTCCAAAATATCGCGTGCGGAGCGATCACAGAAAATCTGCCCCAGCGTCTTCTCGTGATACGGAATGCGATGCTTTTCCACCAGCGCGATGAAATCCGCGGGTGTGTAGCGGGCCAGAGCAGATTTCGCGAAATGAGGATTCGCCGAGATGAAGTTTGCCGGGCGGCAATGAATGTTGGTAAAGTTGCAGCGCCCCCCACCGGAAATCAGAATTTTCTTTCCCGCGCGCTCTCCCCGTTCGAGGACCGCCACGCGACGTCCGCGCTTGCCCGCCTCCAAGGCGCACATCAGGCCCGCTGCGCCACCGCCGAGAATCAGCGCGTCAAATTGCTGAGTCATCAAATGGAGTGTTCGATCATCGAGTCAGGATGCCAGGCAAAAAGCCACGATCGTTTGCCCTCGAACTCCAGTAGCCTTTTCGAGCTTCCGGAGCAGCATGGATTCCATATCCTCCGGATCAGCATTCATTTCGCACGCGGCAATTTCTTTGTTGCTAGCGCCCTGAAAACACAGTTCACAAACACCCAGACCATCCTTCGATCGCACGGGAGGCCCGAAAACGCGACAAGTCATCGGGCGCGCTTCATAAAGCTCACAAAGTCCAGTCTCTGGATCGAGGGCTGGGCAAGGCTCATCATTGGCGAATTCTGCGAATCGCTGCTCGGCGTCATTGCCCTCAGCCAACAATCCACTGTCTGCGTCCCCAGGAAAGTCGTGCGAAAGCCGCGCAACTGACTCGCGAGCGCGTTGGCGCACGCGGAGTGCCCGTTCCGGTGCAACTTCTTGCAGACTCGTGAGTCCCTTCCGCAGCCGGGCAACATCAAGCTGATTGATGGGAAACACCCCAATGCAACACTGCGTGCAACCGGGACGACAAACCAGCCATTTGCCCGCTCTGCGCCCAGCCTCTGCCAGCGCTGAATCCACGATCTGAACCAACGCTTGATCTCCGGAAGGTCGGGAAGAGGAACGCACCCTCAGAGAATACCGCATCGAGGCGCGGCCCCATCCGGTCGCAAGGCTATTTCCAGGCGTCCCAGATGATGAAACGCCAGGATTGTGCCGGTTCGGGCCACCCCGGAGAGCCCGTCCAGCCGCCACAGACGCCTATTTCTGTGGTTCAGGGATGGACAAACGGGTGTATTATCTTTCGATGTGGTGCAGGGTCTGGGGACCCAGCATCGGTTCTTATGCCCGTTTGTGAGGGCCCACACCAATGCCCGCCGAAGTGAGTTCCGTCACCAGTTTGAGCCCGCGATTGACCCTCGACTATCCCTCTTTTGAGAAGTTGTTGGCTGCGGCTTGGGTTCTTCAATGTGTGCACGATCAACTCCATTGTCGAGAGGGCGAACCTGAGGAAACAGTTGCCCAGTTCCCGGTTAAGAAGACGGCGGAAGTACGGGAGTTCCCGAAGCCGCCAATCCCGTTGCCATTGCCGGTGACGGTGACTCAGAGCCAGCCAGACGTGCTCAAGTTTCAGCCCGCGCGCGATGAGACTCTTGCCGAGCTCGCCGAGGCCCAGCAGGCAATCGAGACTGGAACTTTGGATCTTGGCCCGGCAATGAAACTGGTGGTGGAACTTGCCCTGACCGTTGCCAAGGCTCAGGGCGCGGCAGTATGGCTATTCTCAGAAGGCGATTTTGTCCATCGCGTCGGCGCCGGCGAGTCCTCGAACAATGAGAAGCTGCGCTTGGCCATCCTTTCAAGCTTGGCCGTCGCCTGGCCGGGTAATGGCAATGCTGTGCGTTCCAATCAGTCGTGGCAAGCAGACATCGAGGCTGGTGCCAGCTTGCTGGTTGCGCCGATTTACCACGGACGCGAGGTCGCCGGAGCATTGACTGTGTTCGCGAATTCTCCCGGCTCCTTCTCCGATCATCATAGGAGCACTCTGCGCCTGATGTCCGGGTTGCTCTCGCATGCTTTGCGGAAAGCAGCGGAGGAACTTCGGGCGGCGCAAGCCGCAACGGTTGAGCTCGCACCTGTGGAACAGAATGCATGTCTCGTCGATCCAGTCCAGACGCAGGTCACTCTGCCATCAGATGCTGTGTTGAAGAAGGCAGCGGCCGATAGTCGGCCGATGCGTCCAAGACCATCGCTCAACCTTGCCACCGCCTTCAAGAAAATAGGGAAAGTGTTCAGCAGCCTCCGCCCGACTGTTCACGCCCGTTTCGCCTGGCGTGCGCTCCGCAGCGCAGCGATTGCACCCCCCGTTTGGCTGCTTGCAATCGTTGCAGTGTTGCTGCTTCTCGAAACCTGGCGTCATCAACCGTTCAATAGCGCACAGGCGACCTCAACTCGCGATCTATCCGGGGACAACGGCAAGAAAACGGACAACGTCACGCTCCGGCCCTCGATTCCTCCGCTCGAAGTGAGCCACATGCGCGTTACTGACGCAGAGACCTCTTCGGTCGTACAGGAATTGAGCCGGTACGAGATTCGCGGACTGCGACGTCAGGCTCAGTTCGGGGACGAGTCTGCGGCCTTCACTCTCGGGATGGCCTTCGAGACGGGCCGCTACCTTCGTCAGAGCTGCGCTGAAGCCACGCAATGGGTTGCGCGGGCAGCCGAAGCTGGAAATGCGGCCGCGCAATACAACCTCGGCCTGCGCTACCGGGACGGCGACGGTGTTCCCGCCGATCGATCGGAGTCTGAGAAGTGGTTGCGCAAGGCTTCAGCTGCCAGAAATCCGCAAGCCCAACTCGCGCTGAAAATGCTCGCGGCCCGTTGATCCTCCTGTTCGAAATGGCCCGAAACGTCCGGTAATTGTCCGCGCCGGGCCTCGCTGTGGGCGGCCGAAGTGTGTAGCATGGTCCCTAGGCAAGGAGGTGCTATGCTCGATTCCAATCAAGTCCCCATCTCTCAATCCGCGCTGCTCGTGGTTGACGCGCAGGATTCTTTCAAAGCCACCCCGAAATGGGAGCGGCGCGATAATCTTGTTTTCGAGAAAAATGTTGGCGACCTGATCGACGCCTACCGCGCGGCGGGCTTGCCAGTCGTATTCTTTCTTCACACCGACGCCGACGAGGGTTTTGCCACGGACAGTCCGTTCTTCAAGCTCATGGACTTCGTCAAGCCACGCCCTGGCGAACCGGTCTTCATCAAAAACACCCGCAACTGTTTTACCAGCACGCCGCTTCAACCTTACCTTCTCGAAAAAGGGGTGCGCAGAGTCACGATTGTCGGTATACAGATGGAGCAATGCTGCGAAACGACGGCCAGGATTGCGGCTGATCTGGGATACGCGGTGGACTTCGTCACCGAAGCGACGATGACTTTTCCGATTCCTAACTGGGACAAGCCGGGCGAAGAACTGGCTGTCGAGGCCATACGCGAGCGTACGGAGTATGCTCTGCGCCGCCGCTTCGCTCGCATCGTGTCGGTTGCGCAACTTACGCAAGAATTAAAAGGAGTTTCTTGCGAAGCCGTCGCGTAATTTTCATCTATTTCGATGGGTGTGAAGTGCTGGACTTCGCCGGGCCTCTGCAAGCCTTCTTCGAGGCAAACTCGTTCGGAGCCCGGTATTGCATCGAGCATTGTGGACCCAATGCCGAGGCTGCAACCAATCAGGAGTTGAAGCTCTGCAGTCTGCATCCGTTGCCAGCCGTCGGCCCCGATGATCTGGTCATCGTGCCCGGATTCACGCCCGGGAAGGTGCATCTCCCGCGTACCTTGATTCGTTGGCTCAAAAGGTCCTACGATCAGGGGGCAAAGATTAGCTCGGTCTGCACCGGCGTCTTCGCGCTGGCACAAGCCGGGCTTCTAAAGAACCGCCGTTGTACAACCCATTGGAAGCGCACCGCGGAATTGCAGAAGCTTTACCCGGCGACGCAGGTTCTGGCTGACCGCCTCTTTGTGGAGGATGGGCGAATTACCAGCAGCGCCGGAATCGCTGCGGGAATCGATATGGCCCTGGCGCTCATCGAGGGCGACCACGGCCCCTTAGTTGCGGCAAAAGTGGCGCGCGAGATGGTGGTGTACCTGCGCCGCGACGCTCATCATCAGCAAAAGAGCGTTTATTTCGACTACCGCACCCACTTGCACCCCGGCGTACACTCGGTGCAGGACTGGCTTACATCCCATCTTTCCCAGAAAGCGAGAATTGAAGAACTCGCGAGGATTGCGGGTATGAGTCCGCGCAATCTCACACGAACTTTTCGTGAAGTCACCGGCGTCTCCATTCAAAACTACCGCACGCGTCTTCGCCTGGAGCAAGCGCGCACCTTGATGAGTAATCCCAAACTTACGTTGGAGGCGATCGCCGGCGAATGTGGGTTTGCGGATGCACGCCAGTTCCGCCGTGTCTGGCGGAGAGCCTACCATGCGGCTCCCTCGCGTACCCGACCATGATCGGCTTTTCGATTAGTTCTGCATTTGAACTTGCAAAACTTCTCCCGGCAGCCGAACCATTCGGGCCCGGGATGAAGATTCAAGGCGCTCGGATTGAGTAGAAGCAGATCCGCGTTTTGGATCAGGTTCTTGAAGTGCGCCTTTTTCCATTCTGTCACTCTTGGAACTCATTCTCTCCATCCGGATTCCAAGCGTACGCTCCAGTTGGTAAAGATCCGACCGCTGTTCCCTGCCAAAGAGTGTGGAAGCAACTCCGCGTTCACCCGCGCGACCGGTGCGCCCAACCCGATGGATAAAGTTCTCAGCCACCTCAGGCAAGTCGTAGTTTATGACGTGGGCGATGTCTTGTACGTGAATGCCTCGCGAGGCCAGATCGGTTGCGACCAGGATGCGGTAGCGTCCTTGCTGAAATCCGGCGAGCGCAGCGGTGCGTTGCGATTGCGAGCGGTCGCCGTGAATCATCGCCGCCGCGAATCCTTCGCGGTTCAGGTTCTTGGCCAGGCGTTCCGTTCCTCTCTTGGTACGCGCGAAAACCAGGCAGCGGCCTGTCTCCTTCGCGAGCAAACGATGCAGCACTTCCTGCTTGCGGTCCGCATCGACTTCGAATGCCTGCACCCGCACATTTTCCGAGGGCTTCAAGCGTGGACCCCAATGCAACCCGCACCGGGTTTCGCATGTAATCGTTTACCAGATGGACTACTGAGGCTTCCAGGGTCGCGGAAAAACACATCGTCTGGCGCTCTTTCGGCAGTACGGCCGCAATGCGTCGAATGGCGGGAAGGAATCCCATGTCCAGCATGCGATCGGCTTCGTCGAGCACCAGCACACGCAGGCTGCGGAAGTTAACCAGTTTGCGATCCAGGAAGTCTTCCAGGCGGCCCGGAGTAGCGACCATCAAGCGGGCGCCGTTGCGAATGGCGCGCAATTGCTGTCCTTCCGCTAATCCTCCGACCACGAGAGCTGCCGGCGAAAGTTGCTTGCCGCGCAAGGCATCGAACTGATCTGCGACTTGCATGGCAAGTTCACGCGTGGGGACGAGCACCAGCGCCGTAATCCCCGGCACATTTTGCTGCAGGAGTTGTTCCATGATTGGAATCAGGAAGGCCAGGGTCTTGCCCGTGCCAGTCTGCGCGGTCGCAAGCACATCCTTGCCTGTGAGTGCCTGCGGGATGGCTGCGGCTTGTACTGGGGTTGGTATGGAAAAACCAGCGAACAACAAACGGTCTTTGACGTACGGGGAAATCGAGAGTTCTGAAAAATTCTGCATTTTGCTTTCTCTGGCGGAAGGGTCCACAGTGCGCACACAAACTGCGGCGGGCACAGCAACCAGCATGGCCAGTCTTGGTTTTGATTTACGCTGAAGACTTACGGAGGGGAAACTGAAGGCGGGAGTTCTCAGATCAAGTACTGCACCAGAGCAATCGCACCATACAACCGCGGTATTAAGCGTGAAGTAAGTATAACACGTCTTTACAAGCCTCCAAGCCGGAGTAGGAAGCCATCGAGGTTACGATGGTGCGCAGGCAAATGGTTGGGAATACTGGGCGCTAGCATCCACCCGGTGTGGCGCTGCTGCAGAATCGGATAGAATGGATGGGGTCATTACGATGCCGGCGCGTACGCGCACCGAACGCACCGGCACCGTCATCGCAGCCATTTCTCCGGCTGGCGAACTGCGTCAGCAAAGCCTCCGCTCGGCACCGCAGCCGAACAGCAGGCTTATGCTGGTCTGACCACCATACCATACCACCACTTCGATTTGGGAGTGGTTCCCGCAAGCCAGACGCACATGACACCCATGGTGTGAGACGAACCTCGCAGCGAAGTGCGACCGACGAAAGTCCAGTCGCGATCGTCTCCCATTCTGCGGCTAACCCTGCATCTTCCTTATGAAGGCAAGGCGGTTCCCGGCCACGTGTTGGGCAGCGTCGCGCGAATCACATCCATGAGTTCGTTATTGTCGGCAGGCTTCTGGAAAAAAGCCGTGGCGCCAGCTTGCAGGGTTCGCTGTTCGTTGGATTGCGGATCGCGGGCGGTCAGCACGATCACCGGAATATTTGACAAAGAATCGCTGCCCTGCAGGCGCTCCAGAACAACGAAGCCGTCCCCTGCGGGCAGCCCCAAGTCAAGAATGATCAGGTTGGGGCGTTCCTTCTGAGCCACCGCAATCGCGGAATAGCCATCGGAGGCTTGCACGGTTTCGTAGTGATTGGCCCGCAGACGTATCTTCAGCGCTCGTCGCAGATCGGGGTCGTCATCCACGATCAGAATCTTTGGTTTTTCCATTTGAGTCCTCCATGAGTCCGTTCTAATTTGCTCCGGGGCTTAATTCTTGGCTGCATTTGCATATCCATCGGCGCTGTCGGGTGGCTTCGAGCCCAAGGCCAACATCGCCGATTCCGTGATTCGCTCCGCAACCACTCGCACCAGTTCCTCGATCGGCCTCCCATCCTCGCGAGAGGGCATCGCCACCGCGCTCGCCGACGCTTTCACCATGGCCGCGGACTTGAAGCTTGCGCCGCTTTCCAGTTGTTCGCGAATGCGCTTCATCATGATTTCTGCCCGTTCCATGTCGGTGGATGCCGCCACGAAAAATGTCTCGCCGCTTCCGGTACTTCCCATAACCGGAAGAACCAGGTCTTTGTCGAGATAAACGCAGCGGCGCAGAATTTCGAGAGACTGCTCGCAGATTTCCTTCCATGCGGCCCGGGAAGGATTCGCGACCGGGGTCAATTCAATCTTCACCAGCACCATGGCATCCCGTAAGCGGCCTTCATAGACGACCACCGCGGAAAGAAGTTTGGCCAGCGAATACAGCGGCAACGTAAAAGAGAACGTGCTGCCATTTCCGACCTCGCTCGCCACCCAGAGGCGCCCGCCGTGAAGCTCAATCAACTCCTTGGCGATGAAGAGTCCGAGACCCAGGCCAGAGCGGTTGTTGTCGACTGAGTTTGGATCCTGATACAAACGCTCGAAGATCAGCGCCCTGGCTTCCGCTCCGATCCCGCAGCCGCTATCGGCGACCGAAACATAAACCATGTTCGGGTCGGCCTCGACCATGCAGGCTTTCACCAGTATCGAGCCGTCGGCCGGCGTGAACTTAATGCCATTTTCGATCAGATTGATCAGCACCTGGAGGACGCGATCAGGGTCTGCGTAGACGAAGGGAATCCGAGTGTCCAATCCAATTTCCAGACCAACCCGTTTCTCCCTAGCGGTGGGAGTCATCATCGAAATTGCCTGCCGGACGAGTTCTCCCACCGTGATGCAGCGTGGTTCGATACGGATTTTCCCGGACTCCGCCCGGGTCGCTTCCAGCAGATCGCGGATCATGGCCCGCAACTGGTGCACACTGTTCAGCACCGTGCCCAAGTGGTAGCGCTGCTCGGGGTTCACTTCACCCGCCAGACCATCCAGCAGGATGGTGACGAATTGATGAATACAGGTCAGAGGCGTCCGCAGTTCGTGCGAAACGTGAGACAAAAACTGATTCTTGAACTCGATCTGCTGGTGACGGCTGATCTCAAGCGACCGAATCAGCGCCTGCCGTTCAATGGCATAGCGCATTACGCGCTCCAGTTGGCCGCTGGTGATATCGCCCTTCACCAGATAATCCTGTACCCCCTGGTGCAGGGCCTTCATGGCCAGGCCTTCGTCATCCTGGCCAGACAGGATGACCACAGGCACGCCGGGCGACTGCTCCAGGACTTTGCGGAATGTGTCTGCTCCGTGACTGTCGGGTAGATTGAGGTCCAAAAGCACCACCGAAGGTGCTTCCGTGGCCATCGACGCCAGCCCATCGGCCAGCCGGCTGACACAGTTGACATCGACCGCAGAGTTGCCCTCAACCAGTCGGAGGCGAACCAAGTCGGCGTCTCCAGGGTTATCTTCAATCAGCAAAACGTGAGTACGGCCATTGTTCATCGTTCCTCCTCGCGGCAGTTTCGATAAAAGGGTCGTGAGGGAGGGCACGACTTCTTCAGACATCTTCTTCGTGAGTCCACGGCACTACGACCTAGTCTTGAATTACAAGTCGGCGGAAGAGGGAGAAGCTTGAGGCCACAACCGAAGCCCAGTTGATCCGAAGGAGGGGTGCCTGACCGGCGGGTTCCACCGCCGGGTGTGCCACGGGACGTGTCCCGTTGGGCAAGACAGGATACCTCAGCGCCGCCCAGCCGGTTGATGCGCACCATTCACCGGTACCGGCTGATTGGTGACCAGCCAGTACAGGCCTACGCTCTTGACTGTCTTCCGGAACTGGTCGAAATCCACTGGTTTCTGAATGTAGCTGTTCGCTCCCAGGTTGTAACTGGCCACCAAGTCGCGCTCTTCTTTCGAGGAGGTCATAATGACAATGGGGATTGTCTTGGTTCGAGGATTGCTCTTGACCTGCCGGAGCACTTCCATCCCGTCCACTTTCGGTAGTTTCAAGTCCAGAAGCACCAGTTTGGGTGGATGATCAAACGATCGATTCGCAAACGCTCCGCGGCAGAACAGAAAGTCCAGAGCTTCCTCGCCATCGCGGGCAACCAGGATGCGGTTGGCCAGCTTTTCCTGTTTCAAAGCGTGCAGTGCCAGATCCATGTCGTCCTGATTGTCTTCCACCAGCAGTATGTCCAGTCCCCCCGAGTTCATGATTGAACCCCCGCCGTAGCCGCCTTCTTCTCTTTTGAACCCGCCTGGGCTCCGCCATTCAGCGTGAAATAGAAGGCTGCGCCGTTATCCGGCTTTCCCTCCGCCCACACCTGGCCTCCATGTTTTTGGACGATGCGTCGTACCGTGGCCAAACCGATGCCAGTGCCCTCAAAGTCTTCTTCGCGATGCAGCCGCTGGAAGACTCCGAATAATTTATCCACATACTTCATGTCGAAGCCGACCCCATTGTCGCGGACTGCGAAGATCGCGTTTCCGTTCTCCTCCGTGTAACCGACTTCGATGACAGCCCGTGCAGGCTCGGGCGTATCGCCCCGAGTACGCCCTTCAATATCCCACCGGGGCCGCGTGAACTTGAGGGCATTGGCCAACAAATTCTGAAAAACCTGCGTGACCAGGACCGGGTCACACTCCATCGCAGGCAGGTCGCCAAGCACCCATTCCACCTCACGTTCCTCGCCCTCCGGTTGCAGCATCGCTACCACTTCCTCAACGATCGAGTTCAACCGGGTTGGCTGCAAACTCAGCGCATGGCGGCCTACCCGCGCCAGATTCAACAACTCATCCACCAGCAAGCCCATCTTCTGCGTTCCTGCCTGGACGCGGTCGAGGTAGTGTTGCGCCACGGGATCGAGACTCGCACCGAATTCCTCCACCAATAACCTGGAAAAGCCGCTGATATGCCGCAAGGGCGCCCGGAGATCGTGAGACACCGAGTAGCTGAAGGCTTCCAGTTCCTGGTTGGCGGTTTCCAACTGAGCCGTCCGCTCTGCCACTCGGTTTTCGAGTTCGTCCGTGAGTTTCCGGATTTCTCGCTCATCCGCTTTCCTCCGGGTGATATCGCGGAATGCCACCACTCCTCCCCGCCCCACTCCGTTGTTGTCCTTTAGTGGACCAGCGCTGGCCTCGATCCAGACACCCTGCGTGAGCGCGGAATTGCGCACAAAAATCTCGGCTGTGCTCGCTTCTCCGCGAATCGCAAGCACCAGGGGGTTTTCCGCGGTTGGGAACGGTGTCACGGCGTCGGGCAGGAACAGGCCGTAGTGGGCGGTCCATTCCTCGCGGGTTGCGTCCGATGCGCCGAGGCCAACGATTCTTTCCGCCGCAGGGTTCCAGAGAATGAATTTCCCGTGCTCGTCGGCGGCCACCAATCCCTCGGCCATGCTGTCCAATACGGACTGCAACATGAGAGTTTGGGCTTCCAGGGCCTGGCGTGAGCGCGCCAATTCTTCCGCCTGCCGGGCCAGTTCCTCAGCTTGTACTGCCAGTTGCCGCTCCGTCTGCTTCCGTGCCGTAATGTTGCGCGCAATTGTCGAAGCACCGACAATCACGCCGCTGCGGTTCTTGATTGGCGAAACTGTCGCGGAGATGTCGATCGTCTCACCATCCTTCCGCACCCGGACGGTCTCGAAAGGGTCAACGCTCATCCCGTGCCGGACCCGCGTCAGTATCTCGGATTCCTCATTTGTGCGCTCCGGCGGAAACAGCATCAGTATCGACTTGCCGATCGCCTCGGAGGACGAGTACCCGAACAACTTCGCGGCGCCTGAATTCCAGGCATTGATTGTTCCTTCCAGAGTCTTGCTGATAATGGCATCCTCAGATGATTCGACCATGGCCGCCAGACGTTCCCTAGCCACTTCTGCCAGTTCGCGTTCCGCCATTTCCTGTTCCAGTTTGCGATTCTCGGCCTCCAAATGTACCCGGCCCGGCAGTGAAAGTACTTTCGGAATCAGTGGGATCAGCATCACCGCCATGGCCACCGAGGCAGTAGCTGTAATTCCCTTAATCACCCCCGCAAGCAGGTAGTCGCCGTGCCATACGTTCCAGATCTCCATCAGGTGAGTGGTGCCACAAGCCAGGATGAAGGTCCCGAACATCCAGAAAATCCGGTGGAAGGGCAGGGCGCGGTTCTTGCGCATGAAAAAAATCAGGATAATGGGAATGCCGTAATACGACAGCATGATCAGCCCATCTGAAATCACATGCAGCCACACCATCCCCGGATGCCAAAGGTAACAATTCCCGTGAGGCATGAAATCAGGAGAGCGCAATGATCTGAAGAATTCCCGCATCCCGGTTCTGCCTCACTGGGTTTCATCGGCAGAACCGTTGAGATCAGCACGGTGAAGTTGGGTTACTTAGGTTGCGTCCAATTGAAGAAGGTCCGGGCGTTCCTACGTCCCAGAAAGGGTCGCCGCCAAAATGAAAGTCGGGATTTACCGTTCCTCGTCGCGTGGCAAGCGGGCAAACCCAAACCAGAACTCTCCAATCGAGTTCACCGCGGAAATGAAGTCCCGCAAATTGCCGGGCTTGCTCACATAACAGTTTGCCCCCAGCTCATAGCTGCCTACAATGTCCTGCCGCGCTTCAGAAGTGCTGAAAATCGCGATCGGAATCTTGCGCAGGGCGGGGTCGGCTTTGACCTCGGCCAACACGGCGCGACCATCTTTCTTTGGCAGATTCAAGTCAAGTATCACGAAGTCGGGAAGCGGCGCACCCGCATACTTTCCCTGCCTGCGCAGAAACGCGACTGCCTCCACACCGTCGGTAACCGCGTGAATGCGGCTGGGACACCCGTTGCGCGCCAGAATCTCGCTGGTCAAGTCCATGTCCGCCGGATTGTCGTCCACCAGTAGAACCTCAGTTGTCTTCATGCGTGCGCCGCCTGCGCTGCCTTCGGAGCCTCGAGGGGCAGGGTGAACTTGAAACAACAGCCAGGAGTGGCCAGGGCTTCGATCCAAATCCGTCCCCCATGCCGTTCGATGATCTTTTTGCAGATCGCCAGGCCGATCCCGTTGCCGGCATATTCATCCCGAGTATGCAGGCGCCGGAAGATGACGAAAATGTCCTGCCAGCTCTCGACCGGGATACCGATGCCATTGTCGGAGACCGCGAACACCCATTCGTGATCTTTCTTTTCCGCCTGGATTTCAACTACCGGCTTTTCCACTCCGTGAAACTTGATGGCATTGGCGATCAGATTCTGGAATACCTGCCCGAGCTGCGAAGAATCCGCGTTAACCATGGGCAAACGCTTGCAATTTACCGTCGCGCCGCTCTCCTGGATCGCGGCCTGCAAGTTCGTTATCGCCCGCTCCACCACGGCGCCGCAGTCGGTGGCATGGGATTCAATTTCCTGTTTGCCAACTCGCGAAAATCTAAGCAGATCCTGGATCAGAGCCTGCATCCGCACCGCGCCATCCACCGCATAATGAATGTATCTGTCGGCCTGTTCGTCCAGCTTTCCCCGGTATCGTTCCGCCAGCAGTTGCGTGTAATTGGCAATCATGCGCAGAGGTTCCTGCAGGTCATGCGACGCCACGTAGGCAAACTGCTCTAACTCCTGGTTCGAACGCGCCAACTCCACGACCTTATGTGCCAACTCTTCCTCCGCCCGGCGGCGTTGGCTGCGAAGCCGCTTTTCCTCCAGAGCCCGGCGCACCGAAGTCGGCAGCCGTGCCAGGCGGTCTTTCAACACACAATCGGTGGCGCCTTGCTTGATGTAATCCACCGCCTTCTCTTCACCCAGGTAACCGGTCACCACGATCAAGGGTACGTCCAGGTTTTCGCGGCACAGAATGTCGAGCGCTTCGGTTCCCCTCCATTGCGGCAAGTTGTAATCGGCGAGGATGAGGTCATAGGTCGCCGCCTTGATCCGCGACGTGAACTCCTCGGCGGTTTGAGCCACATCGCTGGAGACATCGAAGCCATCCCTCCGCAACGTAAGCAGCACCAGTTCAACATCGGCCTGATTGTCCTCCACCAGCAGCACCCGCAGGCGACGGCCGGTCGCGCCCGCATCATCCGCCGAGATGACACTCTCAGGACACTCTGGTCGATTGCACACCTCGGTTTGCGAGCATTCCCGGTCTACCGTGTCCGCCCTCCCACAGTTGCTCGCGGAAGAAAAAAAACTGCAAGGCGTGGATAGCTTTTCAGTCGTGGAGAACCTCGTCCCTTCGAACTTGAGCCGCAAAACTCCAACATCGCCGTCAGGAACCTCGGCGAGCAACGGTACTACGAGCTATGAATCATTTACAGAATGCAAATCGGCGGACGTGACCAAAAGGTTGAGGTCCCGGCATCGCGCGGGCGTCCAAAAGGCCGGGGCACTGTGGCGCAGGCTCCCGCGCTGCGCAGGTCTCTGGTAGTGTACTTTCGCGGTTTGCAGCAGCGGCAGAAGCAGGCCGATGTTCGCGGACCGCCGGGACGCCTGCTTGCTTACCGCCCCCCACCGCCATACAATCACCCGATGGCAACGGAGCCCCTCATGATCGAGCGCTTGAGCGCAATAGACGGGCAGCACGTGCTGTGTCTACGGGGACCGCTAACCGTGGAGAACTTGCCGTCATTCCAGAACGCGATCCGGCGCGAGGAAAATGTCCCAACCGTCATTCTCGACCTGAGTGACGTTCCTTATATGGATTCTTCGGGACTGGGATCGCTGGTCAGTGCGTATGTCACTCGCCAGAAGGCAACCCGGCGGATCGCATTGAGTGGGGTCAACGAGCGGGTATTGAAGCTGTTTGTAACGACCAAAGTGGAGCCCCTCTTTCTTATCTTTCCCACTTTGGACGACGCCATCACCGGCCTTACGACCGCAGCCGAAGCTTAGGCTGCGGCGAAGCAATCCCGCCTCACCGACGCCGATTCGCGGCTGTCAAACTCCAACCTGTTCCGGCCCGGTTTCTGGCATATGGAGGGACCTAGCCAGCGATGGAACTCGATACGCTGGAGAAGACGTTGTTTGCGTTGCCACCGATCAAGCGGATCGTTCCCACCACGATCACCAGAATCACCGCCAGCATCACGGCATACTCGGCAATGTCCTGGCCCTCTTCCTCGGACCAGAGTCTGTGAAGTAAGTTAGTCATGTTTTCCACCCTCCAACCCTTTCGGGATTTGCGCCGAGCACGAGAGGGGAACGCTCGCGCCTACACGCCCTTTTGGGCCTGTTGACGACTGGCACCAGAATGCGCCCTGGAGGGGAATCCAGCAATGGCCCGTTCAGGGGGCATCGCGCTCACGGTTGTAACCCGATTCGTGATTACTTGAGTCACCTCACTCGCGCCAGATCGGATAACCTTCGGCGGACGAGCTGTAACACCTAGGAAGGATGTTTCCAACACCTTTGTGCTATGGCGCAAAGCTCATAAATGGCCGAAGATGCATACAGTCAGCAACAAGTTCTCTCCCCTCTAGGTTGCTCACCGGAAAATCGAATATCCAGGTAAAGGAAGTGGAATGAGCTCTCCTAATAAGACTCTGGCAGGACCGGCTGAACCTTCAGGTAGCAACAAGCGCCGCCGGGACCGGAACAAGGCAGTATTGCCGGTGAGGATTTCCGGCAACGACGTTTCCGGCGCAGCCTATTCTGAGTTGGTTCATACTCTCGATGTCAGCCAGGCTGGAGTGCGGTTGGGAGCGGTTCGTCGTCAACTCGCAGTGGGGAGCGCGATTGTGCTCCAATATCGGCAACACAAGGCAGAGTTTCGAGTGGTTTGGATCAAGGCGGTGGGTACCGGCGCCGAACAGCAGGTTGGACTGGAAGCTGATACACAAAGAGACCTCTGGGGGCTGGATCCAAACACAAAGAATCAGTCTCAGGCTGCAGGCCCAGCGTCCAGCAACCGAGTTCCGATTGGCGCCTGAAGCCTGGCTCTTTCCGGCTAAGACCTTAGCGGACTTCCCGCAGAATTAATCGACCGTAGCTACCTGGTACTGTTCCAGTTTCCCGTCGGGCATCTCGAAAGTCCAAACCTGCAGCGTCTTTCCTGAAAACTGTGCTTTATACACACGCAGCAACATGCCTCCCCGTGCGCGTTGCCGGGTCTGAGTGAACTCCTTTGGCGTGCCAAGGGGAGCCAGACTGCTGGAAAAATCTTTCAATGCGGTTTCGCTGAAGTAGCTATTCGCATCGTCGGTGAACAGCGAACGATCGATGACGCCTTGCTGGAGACCGGCAAAAATCTTCTTCGCCTGATCGAGTTTTCCGGCGGTCGCAGGATCCTCGACGGCGAACAGCAATGGCGAAAGGTTGTTGGCGATCTGCCCGGGTGCTCCGGCTGCATCCTGGTTCGTGAGTACGATAATGGCAACACGATCGTCCGGAAACACATTGTTCTGCGAAGTGAAACCCGATACCTCTCCGTCATGTTCGAGCGCACGGTGGCCCGACTCCGACGCGACAAAAATTCCCAGGCCATACCCGGTACTGACGCCATTCTTGAGCAGAGTCTCAGTTTCAAATTCCTTATACGACGACGCTTTCAACAACGTTTGATCGATGATCGAGACATCCCACTTGGCCAGATCGGACGCTGTCATCGAGAGTTCGGCGGCGGCAAACAGCCATCCCTTACCTTCCTTAGGCGCCGGCCTCAACGGGCCAAGCCCGAATCGCATGTAGCCGGTGGGATCGGAGTCGCCTAGTTTCTGTTGGTCAGTGTTGGTGACGCTCTTCATTCCCAGCGGATCGAATATGTGCTGATGAAGAAAGTCGAGCAGACGCATGCCACTCGCCTTCTCGGCAATCAGGCCGGCGATGACGAAATTCGTGTTGCTGTATTGCCACTTGGTTCCGGGATCAAAATCCAGCGGCTTGCGCGCCCACAATTCCAGAATGCGGTTTCCTGTGATCGGCTGCAGCATGAGCGGCGGGACATAATCCTGCGGCCAATAATCCTGATAACCGGAAGTTTGCGCCAACAACTGCCGGACAGTGATTTCATTGGCGCGGGTCAAATCCGGAAGAAACTTCGAGACCTTGTCATCGAGCGAGAGCTTGCCTTGTTCCTGCAGCATCAGGATCGCAGTCGCGGTGAACTGCTTGCTGATCGAACCAATGCTGTAGCGCATTTCGGGGCGTGCGGCCATCGGCGGTTCCAGCCGGGCGTCGCCGTAGGTTTGCAGATAAGCGACCTTGCCATCCTTTATGATCGCGACCGACGCGCTGGGAACGCCCGTGCCGGCCAATACTTCGGTCGCGGCCTGGTCGATTTGTTGACGCAGTTCGGGTGATAAAGACGATTGTGCCGTTGCCGGCAAAACGGCGGCAGCGAGAATGATAGCCGATACGGCCGGACAAAAGTATGCGGACAGTCTGCGCACAGCGGGCTCCTTCAGGAAAACCGCGACAGTGTAGCACGATAGAAACAACCAATAGCGCGCGGTCATCCTGGGCGAAAGCGAAGCAGACGCGGAGTCGAAGATACCTACCAACTGGACTAGGGCATGAATGCTCTACGCACAATGGGATGCAGCGAGCGCGGACCAAACATCACAGGGATGACTGTTATCTGTAGAGAACGAGAGGAACGGCCACGGAGTTCTCATTCAACTCACCCTCCCAGCGCGCGATAACCGCACAGGCCAGGCAATTTCCGATGACGTTAACCGAGGTGCGTGCCATGTCCATGAGCGCGTCGATACCGAGGATGATGAAAATCGGTTCCGTGGGCAAATGGAACGTGGCCGCAGTAGCCAGCAATACCACCACCACCGCGCGCGGCACCCCGGCAACGCCCTTGCTGGTGAGCATCAACGTGAACACCATCAGGAATTGCTCCGGCCACGTCATGTGGATTCCTGCAGCTTGCGCGACAAAAATCGAGGCCAGTGACAGATAGAGCGAGGAACCATCCATGTTGAAGCTGTACCCGGCCGGAATGACGAAGGCGACAATATGGCGAGGGACACCGAAAGCTTCCATCGCTTCCATGGCGCGGGGTAGCGCCGCTTCCGATGTGCTGGTGGCGAATGCAATGGTCGCCGGTTCAGCCACGGCCTTGACGAATCGGCCCACGGGCAGCCGCGCAATACGTGCGATCGGCAAAAGGATCAGCAGCAGGAATGCCACCAGCGCGCCATATCCGGTCAGCAGTAATTTTCCTAACGGCAGCAACACACCAATTCCCATATGTCCGACCGTGTAAGCCATGGCGGCTCCCACCCCGACCGGAGCAAAATACATTACCAGGTTGGTCAGCGAGAACATGGTGGCGGTGAGGGATTCGGCAAACTTCAGCATGGGTGTGCGCTTTGCTTCGGACACTCGCGCCAGCGCGATTCCAAACAGAACCGCGAACACGGCCACTTGAAGAATCTGGTTCTCGGCAACTGACTTCGCGATGTTTTCAGGAAAGACGTGCAGAAGGAATTCGTCCCAGCGAATGGGAGCCGCGTTCTGGAGCGGAGCCGCGGCCGCGGTCTGCGAAATCGCAAGCCCTTCCCCCGCCCGGCTCAGATTGATCGCGGCAACGCCAAGCACCAGCGCCAGGGTCGTGACCACCTCAAAGTAGATGAGGCTCTTCAAGCCAATTCTGCCGACGCTGCGCAGATTACCGTGTCCGGAAATGCCGGTAACCAGAGTTCCGAAAATCAGCGGCGCCACGATTACCTTGATCAGCCGCAAAAAGATTTCGCTGAACACCCGCAGATGCTCGGCGAATTGCGGGCGGTCCAGCCCGATCTCTCCCCCGATCAGCATGGCAAAAAAAATCCAGCGCGTGAGCGATTGTTCCCACAGTCCGGTCAGCGCGATGGCCAGAAGGCCAGTCCAGCGGAGCATGCCGATCCAGGCATGGCCTCCGACGAATAGCGGAAGCAGCGCCCCCGCTATAAACAACACGACTCCAGCCACCGAAACCGCGCGCAGCGCCAGTGGTTGCTGCGGTTGAGGCGATGGGTTTGCAGTGGCGTGGCTCATGGATTGAAATCTTCCGAGTCCGAGATTTCAGGAAGGGTATTCTCCGGCGCGTATCTTGTCTAGCGCGTGAAACCCAGCGGAACGTTTACAGTGCCAACCCAATCTTTTCGGTGTTGGCTCAGGTGTTGAATTCACCTGCATTGAGTAACCGGCGGAGACGCCACAAAACCCAGGTCAAAGCCGCCAGTCCTCCGATCCAGACTGCCAGGCAAACCCTAATCACGCAAGCTGGCGCTTCTCCACCTCTCTTCAGCACGAACGGCAGAAAGTTCCAGTTGGTGATGTGAACGTAGTCCCAAGGATCCTCGGTCATGGCGTGGTTGTTGAGTCCCCAGGCATCCATCTTGCCCAACGCAAACGCGGCAATGTTCTTGAAACGTAGTCCGATCACGAAGGTCGGATGACCCAGAGTTTCCATCTGATAAATCTCCAGCGGCAGCCAGAAAGCGAGTGATGCCAACTGGATGGCGGTGCTGACTGCAATCAATGCGCCCCCGATTGCCCACATGAATCTTCCTAGCTCCGCACGATGACGCAACAGCAGTGGTACCGAGATGAACGCCAACAATTCCACGGTCGTCGAAACATAGCGGTCGCCCCAGGCGAAATCACCGCTCCATACCGTGTACCGCGCGTAAAAGCTGATGTAGGCGAGAAGCAGCAGGAACCCGGCGATCAGGTAAGCTCTGATTTCCGGACTGAAGCGCTTCCAGGCCAGCGCCGTAATCGCAATCGTAAGCAGCAGCAGCGGATCGAAAAGGAAGATCGACTTTTCCGCCGTAATCAGCGGACCCAGAAAGCCCACGTGGAACGGGGTCTCAAATGGATAGTTCGCGGGCAACGTGGGATCCAGCATCCGGTGTTCCAAGGCGAAATAGTGGAGGTAAGTATTGAAGAACGACCCGAAGCGGTAATACTGGTAAAGGCGGTCGAGCAACAGAAAAAATGCGTAGATTGGCAGCGCCGTCTTCAGATACTCCAGGAGTCGATCCCACAACTCCGGGCCACCAACCGATTCAAAGCACAACACCAGCAAGAGAAAGAGTCCCCCGGCCAGCAAGTCCAATCCAGTGGTCAGGCGGGTCAACAGGTTGAGTCCGAAGGCGGTCGAGCCGATCATCAGCGCGCGGCCGTTCCCGGTGCGCAGCCACTCGTACTGAAACAAAAAGCCGGTCAGCGTCAGGAGCATGATGTAGTTGTTCTCCATCATGTTCTGGGCGTAATGAAGGTGGGTGGTGCAAAATAGCAGTGCCAGAGTGCCTGCCACCGCCTGGCGGACGGAAAACGCTAACATCCGCAGAAAGCGAAAACAGATCAGCGCTGTCAGAACGTTCACCAGAATGTTCGTACTGTAGCTGACCAGGATGTTGCGAACACTGGGGTCGTTGCCGTTGTAGTTGGCGAAGACTGGCAAGCGCTCGATGTAAGTTCCCACCACGTCCATCGGCAGCATGAGCAGCGGTTGACCCACTCCGTACCAGTCGTAAAGCTTGCCGCCGCGGCCGTGCACGCCGAATTCGGGATATTCGTCGGGAAATACGGAGGGCTCGGATGTCCAGAAAGAGTGAGCCGTCTGCAGACGGTGCATCGTGTCGCTAGTGCCAAGCTCCCCGGACTGGACAACGAATGTGGAGAGTCCCGCAATCAGTGCCAGGAGAAACAATGGATTCCGGAACCATTCACGAAGGCGAGCGGTCATGGCTAGTTCTTGCGCGACCTCGCGACTGCTTCCCGGGCTTCTTTGTCGGCTGTCTTCCGGCGCTCCGTTTCGCGCTTGTCCCACAATTGCTTGCCTTTGGCTAACGCCATCTCCACCTTCACTTTGCCATTCTTGAAATACAGCCGGGTGGGGATCAGCGTCAGTCCACGCTGCTGGGTTTTCCCGATCAACTTGCGAATCTCCTCTTTATGCACCAACAGCTTGCGGGTGCGCAGAGGGGCGTGATTGAAGATATTTCCGTGCTCGTAGGGGCCGATGTGGCAGTTGAGCAGCCAGAGTTCGCCCTCCTTAATAATCCCATAAGCGTCTTTGAGGTTGGAAAGGCCTCCGCGAACCGACTTGACCTCCGTCCCGGTCAGCGCCACGCCTGCCTCAAATTTTTCCAGCAAGAAGTAGTTATGTGACGCGATCCTATTAACGGAGGCGTCTCGCTGTCCCGCGGCAGTGGGATCGCGACGAGGATTTTTCTCCGGATTCGGCCGGGTTGTGTGTGCAGGCTGACGTGGCATTTGATCTTACTAGCTTATCTCATAGAAGCAGAGTGGCGTCGGGGAGGAGACAAGTTTAAGACGCGAGGGCGGTGAAGCAGGCCAGGAAGCGCGCCAACAGCATTTCCGTCGAGCCCTTCCGCCTGGCGGTCGAGAGCGCGATTCGAGGCGGGCCAAGCTAGCGGGGTCTGAGGGTTATCCTTGGGTACTAGGACTAAAGAGTGTAACTGCCACCACAGCAGTCACTTCGGAACGCTCCGAGGCGATGCTATAATCGCGCCAGCTAACGCTATTTACTGCAAAATTTAGAGTCCTTCCCCGAGGTCCTGGCCGACCGGCGGGAGAAAACTGTGTGAGGAATTTGTGATGAGACGTTTGATCCGCTCGGCGGCTATGGTTTTGCTGATCCTGGCCGTGACCCTGGCCCCTGCGGCTGACAAAGCCAAGGTTATCTATAACAAGGGGAAGGATGCGGAGACGCGTCAGAATTACGAGCAAGCCTACGACTTCTATA
Source organism: uncultured Acidobacteriota bacterium (assembly GCA_963788605.1). Taxonomy (GTDB): domain Bacteria; phylum Acidobacteriota; class Terriglobia; order Terriglobales; family Acidobacteriaceae; genus JABDBE01. The sequence continues at coordinate 241,632 of CAWBHD010000007.1, forward strand.
AAGAGGCTTACGATCTCAAACCCGGGGATCTTTCCTACCGGGCTGCGTACGAAAGGCTGCGATTCCTGGCCGGAGCTTCCCATGTGCATCGCGGTCAGTTGCTTCGCGGAACCGGCCAACTGGACGCCGCCTTGGCAGAGTTCCAGAAAGCCACAGAGATCGACCCCTCCAGTTCCATCGCCCAGCAGGAGTTGCGCCAAACCAAGCAGATGATCGATGCGGCCAAGGCCGCTGGGCCAAAGGCAGCTGCCCCTGCTCCGACCGGAATGCAGAAACTCCTGGCCGACGCCGGCGGACCGGTCGAACTGGCAACCATCTCGAATGTCCCCATTAATCTCAAGATCACGGAAGACTCGAAGGTCATTTATGAGACCGTAGGTAAGTTAGCTGGGATCAATGTGCTGTTCGATCCGGACTATACTTCCCGCCGCATCAAGATCGAGCTGAATAATGTGTCGCTCGAAGAAGCGCTGGAGATTATCGCGCTCGAGTCAAAGACCTTCTGGCGGCCAGTAACTCCGAATACGATTTTCATCGCTTCCGACAATCCCGCCAAGCGCAAGGATTTGGAGCAGAGTGTCATCAAAACCTTCTATCTGGCGAACCTCTCCCAGCCGACGGAAATGCAGGATGTGGTGAATGCCATGCGGCAGATCCTCGAAATCTCCCGCATTCAGCCTCTGCCTTCGCAAGGCGTCATCGTGGTACGCGGAACTCCCGACCAGATCGCCCTGGCGCAGAAATTGATTAGCGATCTGGACAAGGCCCGGTCCGAGGTCATCGTGGATGTCGCGGTCATGCAGATCAATCGCGACAAGACCCGCAACTTGGGCATCAGTCCGCCTACCAGCGCGACGGTGGCTTTGCAGAGCAATATCAACAACACGAACTCGACCACCACCCTCAATACCGGTGCCGGAAATAGCGGAACTCTGAACCAGTCTACTGGCACGCCCAATCAGATCAACCTTAACCAACTCGCCAACCTGAACGCGACCAATTTCAGCATCACGATTCCGCCAGCCACCGCCACTGCGTTGTTTACCGACAGCAGCACCAAGCTCATTCAAAAGCCACAGATACGCGCCGTGGATGGACAAAAGGCTTCGCTGAAGATCGGCGACCGCGTCCCGGTGGCCACTGGATCCTTCCAGCCGGGCATCGGCGGCGTCGGTATCAACCCGTTGGTGAACACCCAATTCCAGTATCTCGACGTCGGCGTGAATATCGACATTACTCCCAAGGTGCATAGCAATGGCGAAGTCACGCTCAAGATCGTCATGGATATCTCTTCGGTGACTGGCACGTCCAACATCGGCGGCATCAGCCAGCCCATCATCGGACAGCGAAAGATCGAGCACGAAGTTCGCCTGAAAGAAGGCGAAGCCAACATGCTGGGCGGCATGTTGGAAGACACGCAAACCAAGTCGCTGACCGGCATTCCTGGACTCGCCCAGATTCCGATCCTGAAATATCTCTTTGGTCAAACCGATACCGAGCATCGTGAGACCGAGACCGTTTTTGTTCTGATTCCGCACATTGTCCGCAGCCGCGACTATAGCGAGGAAAACTTGGCGGCTCTGGACGTGGGCACCGCGAACGCGATTGAACTGCGCCGAGTCAGCCATCCTGCAACTCCGCCCCCGGCGCCGCCTAGTCAGGCTCCCTCGGCTCAGCCAACCCAGCCACAAAACACTCCGAGTGCTGCTCCGGCGAATCAGTCGCCTACCTCATCCGTTGTTTCCCCCGGCGCCGCGACCTTTAGCTTCGATTCCCCCAGCATCGCCCAGCCAGTGGGTTCGACTTTTGCCGTCACTGTGCAACTCGCCGGAGCCCAGAACGCCTATTCCGTGCCTCTGCAGATCAGTTACGATCCTAAAATGCTGCAAGTGGCGAACGTATCAAACGGAAGTTTCCTTTCTCAGGACGGACAGGCTGTGGCCTTGGTCCATCGCGACGATGACACTAGTGGGACCTTGCAGATTACTGCCACCCGGCCCCCTGGCGCCGGCGGAGTCTCGGGACAGGGCACCATCGTGACTCTAACGTTCATGGCAAAAGCCGCCGGACAATCCACGCTAACCATCGCCCGGGGAAGTGTTCGTGACCCCGGCATGCAAGCGGCGCCCGCGGCCGGCGCAGCGATCGCCGTAACGATTCAGTAGACCGTGCTGCCGCGAACCGCACAACCGGTATCAACCACCTGCAGGTGAAACTTCCTGCCGGTGAAAAAAAGGCCACAGAGCCGAGTCATAGGCGACGCAACCATCTCGAATATGTCCTTAACCTATTCACCAGAACGCCCAGTGCGAAAGATGCGCGGGTTCACGCTGATCGAGTTGATCGTGGCCACGGCGATTCTCGTGATTCTCACCAGTCTGGCGATCCCCCTGGCACGGGTAACCATTAAGCGCGAGAAAGAACACGAACTCCGCCGCGACTTATGGGATCTGCGTGACGCCATTGATCGCTACAAAGATGCCGCCGACCGTGGCGCCTTCCAGACCAAGGTCGGCTCGGAAAATTATCCGCCCGATTTGGATACCCTGGTGAAGGGCGTGGATGTGCAGGGAAAGAAACTAAAGTTTTTACGCCGGATTCCGACTGACCCCATGACCAACAGCTCCGAGTGGGGAATGCACTCCATGCAGGATGACCCGGATTCGGATTCCTGGGGTGAGCAAAACGTTTTCGACGTCTTTACCAAGTCGCAGGACACGGCGCTCGACGGCACCAAGTATAAGGACTGGTAGATGGCACGACTTCGAAGAAAGCACAGCCGCGGCTTCACCCTCATCGAGTTGATGATCGTCATCAGCGTCATCCTGATCCTCGTTTCCGTGGCGCTACCGGCTTACAACCAGTCGATCTGGCGCGCCCGGGAATCAGTGCTGAAGCAGAATCTCTTTGCCCTCCGGTCCGTGATCTCCCAATACACCTTGGACAAACAGAAAGCTCCCCAGTCTCTCGAAGACCTGGTGACGGCAGGCTACTTCAAGCAACTACCCAACGATCCCATGACCGGACGCAACGATACCTGGACTGCGGAACAGGAGTCCGACACAATCATGACCGTGGACCAGCAGGAACCCGGAATCTTCGACGTACACAGCGGCTCGAGCGCCGTCGGCAGCGATGGCACGGCGTACAACACCTGGTAGGTTTGGTCGATGCCTTCCCGTTCTTAGCTCACGTAGCCCCGAACGACCTACGGAGATGGCACCACGACCTTCGGTTCCTCGTCTGCTTTGCCCATGGCTTATCTCCTTATCCAGTGCGCCTTCGAGCGCGATAACTTGGGAGCTTATCGCATCCCGCCGGAGACCTGCTCTTCTCATCCCATCTGTTAACGTCACTTAACCGTCCAATGGGATCACCTAAAACGGTGATGCCCATCACGGCGGGAGTAGCCGAACTGCCGTACGTTTGGTCCGACACCCGAGTTTCCTTCCTTATTCGTAACGCGGATCTCGCGCGGCCAAATCAAGGCAACTCGGGACAGCGGGTTTCCCCGACCTGAGTCCTGCAATTCTTATCGCTCCCCGGGCCGCCGCCAAACCCAAACTGTAACAAACTTCTGATAGGCCACAGTGATCTGGAGGAAGGGCAACATTCGGAAGCGCGAGGTGCTCGCAACTGTGGAGCGAATCCACGAGTCGACTTGGCTTGCCTTCGATTTGTAGTGCCGAGGAGGGAATCATGAATTCTGAGAAATTCTTGGGAGCCGCACGCGCGGCTTTGATGATGATCATTATCGTAATGCTGGTGTTGGCATCCGGCGCGTGGGCGCAGAGCAAATATAAGACGCTGCACAACTTCACGCAAAAGGAGGGAATTTATCCTCACTGGAGGCCGACTCTCGACGCGGTCGGAAACCTTTACGGCACGGCCTGCTCGGGCGGTGCTTACGGCAATGGCGCCGTCTTCAAGCTGGATCGTAATCTGGATGGGAGTTGGACAGAAAGTTCGTTGCATGACTTTACCGGCGGCGCCGATGGAAGTTGCCCGGGAGATCTGATTTTCGATGCCGCTGGCAACCTGTACAGCGCGACAGCCCAGGGCGGTGTTGCCGGGGATGGGGTCGTGTTCAAGCTAACGCCTAACTCCGATGGAACTTGGACGGAAAGCGTGCTCTACGCCTTCACGGGCGGTGCGGACGGGTCTTTTCCCGACGCCCCCCTGATCTTCGACGCGAAGGGTGCCCTATATGGCACAGTCGTATACGCTGGCGCTCACGGATGGGGTGGGGTATTCAAGCTGGCGCCGAATTCGGATGGAACGTGGTCGGAGACTGTACTCTACGCATTCACGGGCGGCAAGGACGGAGGCCACCCTGTAACGGGCCTGATTTTCGACGTAGCCGGGAATCTGTACGGCACGAGTTACTGGGGAGGTGCTTACGGTAATGGTGTTGTCTTCAAACTGGCACCGACGTCGAGTGGCGGATGGAAGGAAACCGTGCTCCACACGTTTACTGGCGGCAAGGACGGATCCCTTCCGACTGGTTGGCTGATCTCTGATGCAGTGGGCAATCTTTACGGCGCAACGGACATCGGCGGTGTTTATGGGGACGGAGTTGTGTTCAGACTGGCACCGACGTCGAGCGGCAGATGGAAGATACTCCACCAGTTTAAGAGCGGAGGCAGAGCGGCTTGGGCTGGGTGTGGGCTGACCTTCGATACAGCAGGAAATCTTTACGGTACAAGATATGACGGCGGCGCTTCACGATACGGCGTCGTCTTCAAACTGGCACCGACGTCGAGCGGTGCATGGAAGGAGGCCGTGCTTAAGGCCTTCAACGACATGCCAGGAGCGTACCCGGATGGCGGCGTGATCTTGGATGCTGCCGGCGTTCTCTACGGCACGACAAGCGGGGACGGCAGCAAAACCTTCGGTTCAGTGTATGAGATGAAGCCGTAACTGGGTCGCCGGCTACTCGAGGTTACAGCTCCGCCTGATTGTGATCGGGCTGGGCGAGCACTTCCGCACAAAGGATTGAGCGCACCGTAGCCTTGGAAAATTACAAAGTCAGAACTGCGATGAGAGGTCGCAAGCGAGGGCTGATTCGTTTCACGCGGCATCGCACCACGCGCGGAACGAACTACGGGATGACTGTCGTAACATCGCGATGACACTCCCTGAGGGGATCCACCATCAAGGTGATGAGCGAACTGCAGTGCATTTCATTTCGTCTTCTTCCCCATCTGATTGAGGATCGTTTGAAAACGGGGATCTCCGCGCAGGGGATCGAATGCCGGTTCCACGCGCAACCAATTGGCCTGAACGTCTCCGGGCGCGGTGCGTTCCAGCCAATACAAAGCCTTCTCGGAATCGCCCAAGGTCAGATAGAGCGATGCCATTGCGGTACCGGAACCCCGCGGCTCGGTCATTATGGCGTCCACCTCGGCCAGAATGTTCCGCGCGTCCCCGGAGTTTCCCGACAGCGCATAGGCGCGTCCCAGCGCGCACAGATACACCGGAACCCCACCTGACAATTTTGCCGCAGTCTGCAGTTCCTCGATGGCCTCGGGGTATCTCTTCTGCTGCGTATATGCCCAGCCCATGACGGCGTGTCCGACCATGAAGTTTGGGTTCAGTTGCACAGCGACCCGTGCCTGCTGGACGGCCTGTTCGTAATCGCGTGCGAAGTAAAGCATGTATCCAAGCGCGGCGTGCACCGACGGGGACAATGGATCCAACTGCTGCGCCTCCCGCATCTGCTTCAGAGACTCCTCCATGCGTCCGGCTGCGGCCAGGTACAGCGCGTACCACTGGTGAGCCGGAACATAGTTGTCATCCAGTTCGACGGCGCGCTGGAACTCCCGCCCTGCGGTCGGCCAGTCCCCTCGCCACATAAACTCCGTATATGCCAGGGCAGCATGGGCCTCCGCCATGGAATCATCCAACTGCAAAGCCTTATCGGCCGAGATCTTGGCTTGGCTTACGGCGCTCAAACTGGGATCGAAGCCGTAAAATGCAATCAGGTTGTAGGCATTCGCCAGGCCCGCGTAAGCCACGGCATACCCAGGTTCCTTGGCCACGGCCTGGTCAAAATACTCGACGCTCTTCTGTAAGCCTTCGCGGGACCTCTGGTTGAAAAAGTATTGACCCTTCAGGTAGAGCTCATGCGCCTCCGGGGAAACCGGGCGCAACCCTGGCGGACGGCTGACGGCCGCCGAGGGCAGCAGGTAAAGTCGAACCTGGTCGGCAATGTCCGCCGTGACTTCGCTTTCCAGCGTCAGGAGTTCGCGCTCATCACGGTTGTAGTTTTCCGCCCAGAGGTGGGTTTGGTCCGCGGCCCGCACCAGTTGTGAGGTAACCCGCAAGCGCCCACCTTCGTGGCGAACGCTGTTTTCCAGAATGTAGTCGGCTCCCAGCTCTTGTCCGATCTGCCGTGCGCCTTTCTTGGTGTGCTCGTACTGCATCGCCGAAGTACGGGCGATGACGCGCAGGTATTCCGGGCTGACCCGGGTGACCTGGGAAATCATTTCCTCGGTGAGGCCCTCGACCAGATACTCCTGGGGGTCACCGCTTAAATCGTCGAACGGAAGAACCGCCAGGACGACAGGTTGCCGCGGAGGTGGTGACTTGAAGTGACGCCATCCCAGATAAGTGGCAGCCAGCAAGAGCACAGTCGCCACTCCGAGTGCGGCCGCCCTTACGCCAGACGAGCGCTGCGACGTTGGCGGCGTGGCTGCGGTAGCTGCGACTTCCTCAACTGGCGCAATAAACCGGTATCCGCGCCGGGGGAGGGTTTCCAGAAAACGCGGCTGATCGGCGTCATCTCCCAGCACGGTGCGAATCTGCCGGATGGCGAAGTTCAGTCCCTGCTCGAAATCCACAAAGGTCTGTGAACCCCAGACCTGTTCGGCAAGTTGATTGCGTGTGATCACTTCCCCGGCGTGGCTCACCAGCATTGCCAATACCTTGGCTGGCTGAGGCTGGAGCTTCAACAGGGCGCCGTCACGGCGAAGTTCCCCGCTGGCAAGATCCAACTCAAAGCCGCTGAAGCGCACTATCCCCCTGAGATTTGACGAAGTGACCAAGAGCAGGGCCCCCAAACCAACCCGAAGAGTGGCTTGGATTATAGCCCAGATCTGCCGCAAGCCTGTATGCGCACAGGACTTGGGCGTCCTCACATGAAACTCAGCAGAGGCTCAGGAGAAACTCAGGCTAGCCTAATTGACTTGACCTCGCCGGAGGAGCATACCTTCGAGTCCACGAACGCAATTCGAATGGCCGCGCTAGTTGGCAAGGATGTTTGTGGCTCAGTCGAGCGCGGCCTCACGCTAACGAAACTAACGCTCAAGGAGGAGAAGCTCATGAATTCCGTACGGCCAGTAGCCCCAAATACCAAGCATCTCATTTTGATTGCAGCCGTTGCCTTTGTCGCCGCAATGGTTCTGGTTCAGCCCCTGGCGGCTCAGAAGAACAAAATCGATTTTGACCTCTTTCCCAATCCCAAGGTAGCGGCTTGCCTGGGCACGTCGAACGGGCCCACACCCAGCGCCCACGTAACGGTACGTCGAGGCTCGCTGCACGATACCCTCGTGATCACCGCCAAGCACCTCAAACCTCACCTCGCCTTCGATATGTTTACCGTCCAGCGCAGCCTGCTCTTGCCCGATGGCACGATCGATCCCAACTTCACCAACTTCGGTCTCGCCTGGTACCAGTCCGACCTGCACGCGGACGAAAGTGGTTCCTTCAGTACCACGATCCAGACCATCCTGCTGGACCAGATTTTTGGTTTCGATCCCGACGTTGCATTGACTCCGCTTAGCACTTTCCATGTCGGATTCTGGTTCAACAATCCCAACTCGGCGAAGAAATGCGGCTTCGACGTCACCCACCCCACTCCGTTTAACGGAGAGCACAAGGCGGGCCCGGTAGCGATGATCAGCGTACCCGATCCCGATACCAATCTCGGCCCGCTGTGCACGAACCCGAATGACGACGGCACCTGCAATCCGTAGCCGACGAAACGACAGGAGGGGCAGCGAAAGGCGGGAGAGGAGCCTGGGGAGGCCTCTCCCGCCTGGCGCTTGCAATGAAAAGGCCAAAACTCGATGACACGAGACGGCACTACGAGCGCTAAGGCGAAACCAGATTTGAAGACTTGCCTTCAAAGCACTACCATCTAACCATGCCGGTTGAAACGGAAATTACTCCTTCCACCTACACGCCGATCCGCGCGCCGCGCGGCAACAGCATCTCCTGCAAAGGCTGGCAGCAGGAAGCCGCCATGCGCATGCTGATGAACAATCTCGACGAAGAAGTTGCCGAGCGCCCACGCGACCTCGTCGTCTATGGCGGAACCGGCCGCGCCGCGCGCAGCTGGGAGGCCTACCACGCGATCGTCGCCGCACTGAAGGACTTCGAAAATGACGAGACCCTGCTGGTACAGTCCGGCAAGCCGGTGGGCGTCTTCAAGACCCACGAGTACGCTCCGCGCGTGCTGATCGCGAACTCGAACCTGGTCGGACATTGGTCCAACTGGGAAAAGTTCAACGAGCTCGAACGCGCCGGACTGATGATGTATGGCCAGATGACCGCCGGCTCGTGGATCTACATCGGCTCACAAGGCATCGTCCAGGGCACGTTCGAGACATTTTCCGCCGCGGCAGAAAAACATTTTGGCGGAGATCTCGCCGGCAAGCTGATCGTCAGCGGCGGCATGGGCGGCATGGGCGGCGCTCAGCCGCTGGCGGCAACCATGACCGGCGCGGCTTTTCTGGGCATTGATGTCGATCCCGAGCGCATCAAGAAACGCCTCAAGACCGGATACTGCGACTTCATGGTCACGACACTCGACGAAGCGTTGCGCATCCTGAAGAACGCCGTTCGCAAGAAAGAAAATGTCTCGGTCGGATTGGTAGGGAATTGCGCCGACATGATTCCCGAACTCGCCGAGCGCGGCGTAGTGCCCGACATCCTGACCGATCAGACTTCGGCGCACGATCCGCTGAACGGCTACGTGCCCAATGGCATGACGCTTGAAGCCGCGCTCGAACTGCGCCAGCGCGACCCGAAGGCGTATCAGGAAAAGTCTCTCGACGCGATGGCGCGACACGTCGAAGGCATGCTGCGGCTGCAGAAGATGGGCGCCGTCACTTTCGACTACGGCAACAATATTCGGACGTTTGCATTCCAGCGCGGAGTGAAAAACGCATACGACTTTCCCGGGATTCGTGCCCGCCTATATCCGTCCGCTGTTCTGCGAAGGCCGCGGCCCGTTCCGCTGGGTTGCCTTATCGGGAGAGCCGTCCGACATTCACGTCACGGATGACCTGATTCTCGAACTGTTTCCCGACAACCGCATTCTGCGGCGCTGGATTGACCTGGCGCGAAAGCGCATCAAGTTTCAAGGGCTGCCGGCACGAATCTGCTGGCTCGGATACGGCGAGCGCGCACAGTTCGGGTTGGCAATGAATGACCTGGTGAAGAAGGGCAAGATCAAAGCGCCGATCGTGATCGGCCGCGATCACCTGGATTGCGGCTCGGTCGCATCGCCATTCCGCGAGACCGAAAGCATGAAAGACGGCAGCGACGCGGTTGCCGACTGGCCGCTGCTCAACGCACTGCTGAACACGGCGGCAGGAGCGTCGTGGGTTTCGATCCACAACGGCGGCGGTGTCGGCATCGGCTACTCACTGCACGCCGGACAGGTCACTTGTGGCCGACGGAACTGACGCGATGGCCAAGCGCATCGAACGGGTGCTGACGACCGATCCGGGCATGGGAGTCATCCGCCACGTGGACGCGGGTTACGACGAAGCGAAGGACTTTGCGAAGAAGACCGGTGTGAAGATACCGATGTAAAGTTAGTCCCAACTCGACAAAGATTGTGTGAGGACAGATTGTGTGGGGACGGGCGCCTCGCCCGTCCGGCCGCGTAAAGCTCGGCAGAGTCGTGCGATCAACCAGGCTGCTAGACTAACGGCTTGAAACGATCCAGAAAATCTCGACTGCAACAGCCTGCGCTATTGCTGATCAACATCGGCCAGGTCCTCACGCTGCGCTCTTCTTCCGGCGCTTCTCGACCCCGCCGCGGATCCGAACTCAAAGAACTTGGCATCCTCGAAGACGCTGCGGTCTTGTGCCTGGGCGGAAAGATCGTTTCGGTCGGCAAGAGCAAAGACGCCCTGCGCGATTCCTGGCTGAAGAAGAATCGCAAGCGAGTCATCGAAATTGACTGCGAACGTCAAGTGGTCCTCCCCGGATTCGTCGATTCCCACACCCATCCCGCTTTCATCACTCCACGGCTCGTCGATTTTGAAAAACGCATTTCGGGCGCGACCTACGAACAGATCGCGGAAGCGGGCGGCGGCATCCGATCGAGCGTTGAAGCCGTGCGCAAGGCAGGGAAGAGCCAGCTAGCCGAGAAGGTGCTGCAAGCACTGCACGAAATGGTCGAACAGGGTACCACAACAGTTGAGGCCAAATCAGGCTACGGACTCACCGTGGAGTCCGAACTAAAATCTTTAGGCGCCATCCGCGACGCTGCCGCTCGCTGGCCGGGCACGGTGGTGGCCACGCTTCTCGGTGCACACGTGGTTCCCCCAGAGTTCCAGGGCAAAGCAGACGAGTATGTAAAGGAAGTCTGCGAAAAAATGATTCCGCTCGCCGCTAAGCGGAAACTGGCTCAGTTTGTGGATGTGTTCTGCGAGAGAGGGGCCTTTAACGAGACAAATACGAGCAGAATATTTGCCGCAGCTCTGCAGCACGGGATCGGAAGTTAGAGCGCATCTAGGCCAGTTGTCGGCGCCGGGCGAAGGTTTTGTCGAGTCGCTAGCTGAACTGCGTTCAACCGATTTCGCTCGACCATATGGATCATGTCCGCGACAGTGAGATGCGGGAATTGTCGAAGCATGACACCCTAGTGACGCTGGTCCCGGGCGCAAACTATTTTCTCGGCTTGGAGAAGTTTCCTCCCGCGCGAAGGTTAATCGACGCAGGTGTGCCAGTAGCGTTGGCCACAGACTACAATCCGGGCTCGTCGCCGACGCCCAGCATGCCATTCGTGTTGTCGTTAGCCTGCACCCACATGAAGATGTCCCCGGCGGAAGCGATTTCCGCCGCGACTATCAACGGCGCCTGGGCGTTGCGGTTGGGCGAACGTAAGGGTTCGATCGAGCCAGGGAAGGATGCGGACTTCGCCGTCTTTGACGCCGACGATTATCGCGAGATCGCGTACTGGTTTGCCTCCAACCGCTGCGCCTTCACGGTTCTGAATGGGACGCTAGTCGCGTCGTCGGGTCCCACGGAACTGGCTTGAGCTCCCGGGTCAGCGATTGCGCTGTGCATTGAGCGAATCCGACTTGGTTGTTATAATCGGGGCTGTTCCACACGCTCTCTTGCACTTTGGACTGACCGCAGTTGCCGGCAATTCCGCCAGAACTTGGCGTAGCCCAGCAGTCGCAAGCGTTCGGCGCGGAGCGTTCAGAGCGTGGCCAGGTAGCTCAGGTGGTAGAGCGCAGCCCTGAAAAGGCTGGCGTCGGCGGTTCAACTCCGTCCCTGGCCACCACATTTCAAAGGACTTAAGCCGAATCCACGAAAATCTTTCAGCCCAGGCTCAGCCCATGATTCGGGCAACTTGGGTCAATTTACCGCAGTGCTGCCCGATTGCAAGATGGCTTCGAGCACTTGCCCCTGCGCTGCCATCCGGTCTTCGCTGATACTGTGAGCGTAAAGCTGCAGCGTCGTTTTCACGTCCGAATGCCGGAGTAGGGCTTGCACGGTTTTCGGGTCGGTCTTCGAGCGAACCAGAAAAGACGCAAGGCTGTGTCGCAGGTTGTGGAACCCGAAACGTACCTTCTCATCCTTCACGAATCACACCGGCCTTGACTGCTGCGGGTCGAAGATGATATTCGACCAACATGTTGGCGACCCGAGGCTGTTTGCCTTTGCACTTGAAGGACGCGAATACCCAATCTTTCGGTTGGAAGAAGGGGTCGTGTTCTTCCACGCTTGCATGAACTCGGCAAGCAACGGATGTAGCGGGACCGGCGCGTGCGAAGCCTTGCTCTTCGGCACTCCGATCTGGCCACACGTCCACGTGCGGCGCACGTGAATCTGCGATTGCTCGAAATTCACGTCCTGCCACTGCAAGCCCAAGCATTCCGAGATACGTAGTCCAGTGGCAGACGCCAGCAAGGTCAGTGTACGTTCCGGCTCTTGCAGGTGCATGAGAACATCAAACGCCTGCTTTGGAGTCAGAATCATTGCCTCATAAGTCGCTGGTCGTTTTGCAACGAACGAAACGCATGGGGTTGGATTCCTCGGTTCGAGGAATCAGCCCGTAGCGTTGCCCGTGCTTGAACACCAGACTCATTACCCTTCGTATCTTGTCGAGCGTGGGATTTGCCAGATTCTCTTCCTGTTTCAGAGCCTTCAGCCATTGTTCGATTTCGAGGGGCTCAAGACTGAGTGCCGCCCGTTTCCCCCACCTGTCAATGCAGCGGTTCTTGAGAATGCGTTTGTAGCCTGCAATCGTGGTGTGGGATTTTGGATCGGCGGTTTCGGTTTGTTCGCCCAGTTCGTGCGTCATAAAGTGTTGGGCGAGGTGAGAAAACGTTATGCGAGCTTTGAAATCTGGTCCGTTGAGTTGTAGGTGCTGGCGATCCACTTCCGCCCAAGCCGCCGATTCGGTCGGGAAGTCATGCACAAGCCCAATCGGGATTTTATGCTCGACTCTCCGGCCATCGGACATTCGGGTTACGAAGTAGCGCAACACCCAGTTTTGTCCATTCTTGCGGGATTCAATCCGCAGACTTCCACGTTGAAACCGCGCCATTTTAGGTCGTCTCCTGTCTTGGCGCGGGAGACTGCCGTGGGTAGTCTACACTGCGGGCGCGGACTGCATCTGCAATCTCGGAGAGGCGAAAACGCCAGACTTTACGCTTACCTTGCCCCAACGGATAAGCGGGGATTGCTCCCTGTCGCGCCAGTTCCAGCACGCGACGTGGGCGCAAGCGCAGAAATTCCGCAGCCTCTACGGCGTCAACGAACGGCTCGGGTTCTAGATTGGCCTTCATGCTTCGTTTACGGATTGTTTTGTTGAATAGCCTTTTCCCAGCCGTCGTTAAAGGCAACGAGCCCGAGAACTGCCAAAACGACGATTCCGACAATTACAACCATTCCCAACAATGTCGTTTTCATGCCGCTTTCTCCGTTTCGGCGATTCCGTCACAGTTCGGCTCGGGACAGCGATAGCCTTTCAACTTTCCATTTATCCAACTCGTCTGAATCAGTTCCGCCGTTAGCCAAAACGGTTTACCGCATCTGGGGCAATCGAACTTGTAGCGTTGCTGTAATTCTGCCAATCGCTTCCAAACGTTGCTTCGATCCGCATCGGCGATCAGTGCATCGAATAGTCGAATGCCGGTATCAACTCTCACGAACATTTGCATTCCACAAGGGTTGCAAATCACGTACGGTTTGCCTTTCTTCGTCATTCGTACTTCCAACGGTTTCGTGCAAATGCAGCAAGGGAACAGTCGTAGATGATCTGGTTTCGCCACTCGTGAGAGATGCTCGGTTGGTTTCGTGAATTTGATTGTCATTTGGACTCCGTTGATTTGCCGTGTTTCAGGTTCGCTGGTTGATTGCTGTTTTGTATTTCGGATAACAACTTGTCGGCCGTGCTGATCCACTGATAGCCTTTTTGCCTCCAGCTAGGGGAATCACTCTGACCTCGTCGCTCTTTACAAGTCGCTTGAGGATGGTGTGGATTACTGCCAGCGGATTCTTATAGGGACGGCAGGTTGTACTTTCGGTCTTCGATGGATTTCTTGATCTCGCGGCCGTCATGGAAAAAAAGTTCTCTTTCAAGATCACACGAATACGATTCGGTAATCGCCGTCCTTTAGGCTTGCCTTAATGACCCCATCCACGCCTTTCTCAAACGTTCTTGCGATCCAGTTCGGCGGACAGATTCTGCAGGTTCGTCACGAGGGCGTGCATCTGGGCGATCTTGTGGTCAAGCTTCTGGCGTTTGACTAAGTGACGAGCTACGTCCTGCTTGGCTTCGTAGAGGGCGGTCGGTAGTTGCGGATTTGCATGACTCAATATACACATAAATGTGTAAGTATGTAAAGAACAATTGCGCGGGGATGAAAAGAGAATTCAGGAGCAAGACCATTCGGGCACGGCGAGGTGGACAGCGACTCCTACGTTACATACATACGTAACGTTAGAAAGGGTGGGAAACAATCTAGGAAGGGGTCAGTCACTGCCGAGTTAGTCCCTGCCGGTGCGACGGAAGTATTCCAGGCGGGCCTGTCCGCGAGGGGTTAGGCGATAGGCCAGATAGCCACGCCGGGAGTTTGGGTGTCGTTCCAACAGACCCTGCCGGTGGAGCCGCCCGAGGTAACTATAGAAAGAACGACGGTCGGGAATTGGCCGAAGTAGGTTGCAGACATCGTCTGGTCTTAGGAATCTGCCGCTCTTTAAGAAGATCATCAATACCTGAGATTTCGTCATGTTAACGCCAACTCGGTTTTGTTCAGGTATGTTATCGCAGTGCCACATGCTAGTGTATGATAATTTTAATTAGAGTCAAGGAGAGATTGTTTAGAAATTAAGATTTGGAAACCCGCAAATGTACAACGGGAGGAATTTGTTTTAGAAATTAAAATTTGGAAACGTGAGATAAACCGATAACCGATAAACCCGGGTTGAAATTTGAAACTCAAGAATCGGAACAGCAAACCTCAATGAGTGAAATGGCGATTTTTCGCCAAACAACTGCAGTAGCTTCGTCCAGCGTGCGCGTCGCCGGGATTTTTGGGATACGATACCGTCCATGAAGCTCGAAAGCGTTGGAGAGGTCATCGCCACACGCACGCTGTTCCTAGCCAACGACCGAAACTGCAAAATTCTCGTAAGGTTGGGCAAGCCGCAGCTTATGCCACCCTCGCCAGATGCTGTCGGTGACCACTACTACTGTCCGTTTCAGATAACCGGGATTGGCAGCGAAAGAGTGACCTATGCGGGCGGAGTCGATGCGTTCCAATCGCTCGAACTGGGGTTGGAGATGATTGGAAGCAAACTCGCGTTTCTCAACAAAGAACACAACGGCCAACTTCGTTGGGATGGCGATGAGAATGGCGGTCTAGGCTTCCCATCCCCCGAAGTCTTTCGAGAATAGGAAGATGCCCTTGTAGCTATGCAGCGAATGAACAACGCTATCATTCTCAGAGGATACTGTAATGCCAGCGATGTTTGCGCCTGACGCATACACCTTGACTGCTGCCCTAGGTGTCTGTGCGTACTATGCTGCGGCATGGACGGTTATAGTCCGTGGTCCCAGAGCGGGCACCATCGTTCCCCTCTACGAGCCTCCTGAACATCTTTCGCCTGCAGCGGTTCGCTACGCATGGAAGAGAACCTTTGATGACCGCACGTTTTGGGCTGCTGTGCTCAGCATCGTCTCTAAGGGATTGGCGACTATCAAGTCGGAAGATGGGGCAACTGTGCTTCACCTTACCCCAGGAGCGAAGCTCCACGTTCTGCTGCCTCAAGAAGAGAGGCTGTTAGTAGATGAAATGCTGGCTCATCGCACTCGCAAGGGCATGCGGGTAAACATGCTCGATGGAAATTTGGGGATGGTCGTGAGCCGGATGGCAGGCACCTTGCGACAACAGGCGCTAGGTGTGTGGTTGCGTGAGAACCGTACTTTCCTGGTCATGGGACAGGTGCTGTCGCTCATTGCAGTCGTTGTGGCTGCCCGACCTCGTCGGCCAGATGAGTGGTTCGCGCTGGCGCTATCCTTGGCCGTTATTGCACCCTCGGCGCATTACCTGCCTTTCTTGGTGCTCAGACTTCATGACTTGTACCAAACATCTCACGATAAGCTCGACAGCGCAGTCGTCCGTAGAGGAGCCATTCTTGCCGCTTGGATTTTTCCCTGTATCTCAGGAATCACGCTGGGCTTAGTCGAACTTGCCGGGACGTTCGGTTGGCCTGTAATTGCGGTAGCGATTGCGATGGCAGCGTTGGATGTTAGCTTCTTGCATTTCATGAGGACGCCAACGCAGGAAGGCCGAAAACTGCTGGATCAGCTAGAGGGGTTCCGGCTGTTCTTAAAGGAAGTCGAGCAACTCCCCATGAACCAATCCGAAGCCCCACACGAGCACGTAGGAGTGTACGAGAAGTTCTTGCCCTACGCTGTGGCATTGGAGGTGGAGCAAGCCTGGTGTAACCGCTTCCTTGCAATGGCTTCAAGTTTCCACCAACCCGAAAGCGTTCCTAACACGCAGTCGTTTTATCTTGGAATGTGGGATGGCAAACCCATCGAGATCGTCTACGGGCCGCAACCGGGGCGGCGCACCTAGCCGAACGGTGCTTTCGCCTCGTGAGTATTTGGATAGATCTCGATGTAGTTGGCGAAACCATGACCCCTGTCCTTGACCCGAAGCCAAAGCCATAGCATGCTGCCTCGCCACCCGACTAAACCATGGCTGCAGTGATCAGGGGACTACACTCATTACCGTGGTCTGGGGTGCAATTGCCATATTGCGTCAACTGAATGACCTGTCAACCGAATGACCTCAACCGAATGACCTAGACACCCGCACAATTGGCTGGTAAAGTGTCGTGGCCGGAACGGCCAGTCTGTAGTTTTTGTGGTGGTTGCTTGCAATTTTGCGTTAAATGCAAAAGAATGTCATCCTTCCCCTGATTGCTCGCCGACCTGTGTCTCAAGATGGAAAAGATCGTCGTTAGCGCAGCGGAGATTGCTGAAACTCGGACGCCGGTAGACGAACCTGCCCGGCTTGAGCCGAAGTTGCGGCCCATTGTGCCTTGGTGGGCCAGAGCGTCCCTAGCTCCGCTTGTACTGTTGCTGCCGGTTCTCTGTGTGGTTGTGATTGTATTGCGAGCGGCGATGAGAGGTTTACCGCCACGCACTCGTCATGGTTGGACAGGTTTTCTCAATACGCTCTTGGTGACGAGTGGATTGCTCACTTCCGTGGGAGCTGTGTTGTTTTTTTCGTTTACTCCGTTGCCTTCTGTCTTCAGCAGCGGTTTGAGCGAACTGGATGAACGGCAAGATTTCCCTGTCCTGCCTGTCACCAAGCCAATGTCGGCACAAGTAGTATCGGAGAACCTCAAGTCTCTGGTTGCTGTCATCTCTCCGATTCAGACCTCGTGGCTCACGCATCGAGAAATGCGCGGTGCGAGCCTTGGAGCCGGAACGCTGCTACAGGCGAACGCAGAAGGTTACTTGTTCGCAACCGCACGTCACGTGGTGGAGGGTACGGTGTGGAGCGCTGCCAAACCAGTTTCACATGCGCTCGTTGCCATGGCGTCGGGTACGTGGGGAACCGCCGATGTAGTCGCACGGAATCGGAATCTGGATTTGCTTTTGCTCTGGATTCCGCGACAGTCTGGCCATGGGGAGTTTGTACAACCCGTCGCGAAATTGCCGGATGCGACGGCAGGGCAAACCATCTTCGTCATCGGGCATCCCGAAGGCCTTAGATTTACGCTCAGTACCGGCATTGTTTCCCGCACGGAGGGACCCATGATTCAAATGTCCGCTCCGGTTAGTCCTGGCAATAGCGGCGGCCCGGTGTTCGACGACACGGGAGAGTTGCTGGGGATTGTCACATCTATGGTCGATAAGAATGGCGATCCGAACGCTGAGAACCTGAATTTTGCGGTTCGCGCCGACGCGTTGCTCGAAGACGCTACCTGGGATTTCGCCAAATCCGGACGCAAACATTTGACTGACTATCTAGTGAGCACCGCTGCTCGCCAGAGAGCGCCAGAAGCGAATCATTGACAAATTACCGACGAGGATGGGCCGGATAGACATGCCGAATATCAACGTTACGGTTTACGATTCGACAGAGAATAAACGTGTTCCTGTAGAACTTCCGAACGACGCTCCCTGCAACAAGATTGTCGCCGTTCTAGTCCAGAAGCTTCGTTTGCCGACCAATGGTCCTGATGGTGCGCCGTTGAGCTATAAATTCCATCACAAGAACTCAGGCCGGCAAATCCAGGACGCTCAAACACTCGCAGATGCCCAAGTTCAGGATGGAGACATCCTGCGTTTGCAGCCGGAGATTACGGCCGGATAAGGCACTTCACCATGGCTCGCACCGTAGACGCAGAAGTCCGCGAAGATCGCTTCAGCCGTTTGCGACTGATTCCATGGTGGGATCAGGCCAAGATTGCCGGTTGCCGACTGCTCGTAGTCGGCGCGGGCGCCTTGGGAAACGAAATTCTTAAGAACGCTGCGCTGCTCGGATTCCGCAAAGTAGTGGTTGTCGATCTCGACCGCATCGAAGAGTCAAATCTTTCTCGAACCGTTCTCTACACCGATCAAAACCTGGGAGAATTCAAAGCGGAAGCTGCTGCGAAAGCCTATCGCTCGCTGGCAGCAAGTGCATGCATTCAGCCACTAGTTGCCAATATTGTTCATGAGGTTGGTCTGGGGCTGTTTGAGTGGAGTGACGTGATCCTGGCCGGTCTCGATAACCGTGAAGCCCGGTTATGGATTAACCGTTCGGCGTGGAAGGTGAATCGTCCCTGGATTGACGGCGCAATTGAAGGCATCAATGGCGTCGCACGGGTGTTCTTGCCGGGGACGCCGCCCTGCTACGAATGCACCTTGGGAGAAATCGACTGGGACTTGCTTGAGAAGCGCATGTCCTGCAATTTGCTCGTACATGAACAGACGACGGAAGGCAAGATTCCAACGACTCCTACCATCTCTTCGATCATTGCAGGGATCCAGGTTCAGGAAGCGGTCAAGTTGATTCACGATCTGCCAACGCTGGCAGGCAAGGGATACGTCTTCGAGGGCATGAATCATTCCTCCTACGTGGTCGAGTACACGGAGAATGCGGATTGCATGAGTCATTACACGCTGCCTCGGATTCTGCATCTTCCTGAACGTTCACAACAGCTTACTCTTCAAGAATTGTGGAAACGGGCACAAGCGGACCTGGGATCAAAGAACGTGGTGATTGAATTCAGCCGCGACGTGGTGCAGAAGTTTGTGTGCCCGATGTGTAACGAAGAAGAAGACAAATTTGGGCCAGTGGGGAGCATTCCATTCGCAGACGCCAAGTGTAAGAATGACGGGCAACTCAGGACCGTTCTATCGGTGCATAACTATACCGGCAGGGAAGAGTTCGGTTCGCGTTCACTGAGTCAGTTGGGACTACCTTTGTTCGATGTTTTCATCGCCCGGAACGCAGAGCGTGAAATTGCCTACATTCCCTACGGCGACGCCCCGAGAGTTCTCGGTGTGCTGGCTGCGGAGGCAACGGCCATATGACCCAGAGCTCAAAATCGGGAGCCAGAGGGCCGACACTGTCGATCGACAGCGAAGTTGTGCGGCAGATTCGGCAACATGCTCGATCCTCCAACAAGATAGAGATCTGCGGTGTGCTGATCGGACAGGATCGCGATAGCTTGATTGAAGTTGAGGCTTGCATCGAAGGGATGAATGCGGAAGAGGCTGGTGCCCACGTCACTTTTACGCAAGATACGTGGGAACACATTTACAAAGTAAAGGATAGGGAGTACCCGCAACACCGGATCGTAGGCTGGTACCATTCGCACCCAGGATTTGGCGTGTTTTTGTCCGAACACGACACGTTCATTCATAAGAATTTCTTTTCGTCTCCAGGGCAAGTGGCATGGGTGTTCGATCCGCAATCCGACGAGGAAGGCTGCTTTGGATGGGTAAACGGCCGAATCGAGAGGCTTTCGCGCCTTGCGGTCGTGGATCGCCGTGGGGGGGAGTGCGCCGGAGAGAATGGCAAACCCGAATCATCCAGTTTGGCGACTAACGAACCCGATGCTCGCGACAGAACCCCGCAGCGCGCCGCTTTGACTCGAAGCTCCGATCATTCCTCGCTTCAGCGTTTGGTTACTAATGTGTTCTCCCATCTCACGGTGCTTCTTCTGGGTCTTGCCTTGGCTTGGTATGTTTTTCCCCGTGTCGTGCTGGTGCCGGTTCCGGTAGACCCCCAGACCGGCCAGCCCATGTCTGATTCTGCAGCGGACTCGAACACGGGAAGGTCCGATCGTCGCGAAGCTGAACGCCGAGCAGGCGACAATGCTCGCGGTAACGGGTCGCCTGACGACCCTTCAAAGGCAGGCGGGACCGGCGTAAAGGGGGACAATGTCAAACCCCAGTGATAGAGAGCCACTCAAGATCACTCTAGAAGATCTTGCAAGTGTCGTCGTTCCGGATTCAAGCCCAGTTTCTGGTGTTTCGAATTCGCCCGGAGCCAAGTCGTACGGCACAATCAATGAAGCGGCAGAACAATTTTTGCCCGTTTCCGAAGAGAAGGGCAGTGTTTTCCTGCAAGGTTGGTTCTATCTGGGCCTGGCTGGACTTCTGGGAGCAATTGCGGGATGGGCAATCGCGGAGCCCGGTTTTGTAGATGGCGCGGCCGGACGTTGGGGGAACCTCTGGCTTCTTCCGCTTATCCTGATGCTCATGTGCGTGGGGTTCGGGATCGCCGAGAGTACAGTTGAACGCTCGCTTCGTAAGGCGCTATTGCGCGGAGTCCTGGCTCTACCGCTCGGAATCATTCTAGGCTTCTTCTTCTATTTCACGGCCAACATGATCTATGCCGTGGGAATGCGGATTTGCTATGAGGCCGGAGTTCAATCGTTCCGCAACCCTGCAGTTTGGATCGCTCGTGGTATAGCTTGGATGGTTTTCGGCGCGGCCGGGGGAGTCGTCTACGGCATTGTAGGGCAATCCGCCAAGAAGGGGACCTACGGCGTGATCGGCGGCATGATCGGAGCGGGATTGGGTGGAGTTCTGTTCGATCCGATCGCGATTTTCACCAAAGGTGGGGCGGTGAGCAGAGGGGTCGGATTTGCACTCGTGGGACTAGCTACAGGTGTCGGAATGGGCTTTGTTGAGAGCGCCCTCAAGGATCGCTGGCTTTATGTCACGGCTGGTCCACTTGCGGGAAAGCAGTTCATCCTTTATAAGTCCGAGACGAGCATTGGGAGTCGGCAGGAATCGGACATTTACCTCTTTAAGGATTCCAATATTCTCCCCCGACATGCTGTGATCCAGATCAATGGTGCTCGCGTGCAACTTTCGGCTGCCGGGGCGGTGTACTGGGCTGGTCAGCCGGTTCAAAGCCGGGTGCTTCAAGACGGTGATTTGTTGCAAGTTGGCCGTTATACGTTTCGCTACAAGGAGAAGCATCGGTCATGACGACCGAAGTGTGCCCTTATTGCCGTGGCCCGATCAGCACTGAAGAATCGGTGACCACTTGCGAAGGCTGCGGCACGCAGCATCACGCAGATTGTTACCAGGAAAACGGTGGGTGCACAATTTTCGGATGCTCTTGTGCTCCGGCCGAAGAGCCGAAACTCAGCGTCTCGGTTCCAGAATTGGTGAGCGTGGCTGCTCAGGCCAATCCACTTTCCAGCGTCGTCGTACCAGCTCCTCCACCACGACCCGGTCAAGTTGCAGAACCTGCTCCAGCAACCGTAGAAGAACTGCAGTCCATCACCAATCAAGTTGTGCCTTCGATGTTCGGCTCGTTTGCGGGTTACGATACAACCTCGGCGGCGCCGATGCAGGACTCTCCGCCCCCTGGCCCGCCGAGGAGTCGCACCACGTTCATAGTCCTGGGAGCCCTGTTGGGCGCCTTTGGAGCGCACAATTTCTACGCGAGTTACACCAAGAAAGCGGTAGCCCAACTCGCCATTACGGTGCTCACACTTGGCTTTGGTAGCCCGATGAGTTGGATTTGGGCGATTATCGACGTCTGTACAGTTGATCATGATAGCCAGGGAGTCCAATTCGAATCGTAAGAGAGGGTCCGCATGCAATACTTCGTCAAGAGAGGTGAACAGCGTTTCGGTCCCTACAGTCTTTCTGACCTGCAACGCTATGTTCAGTCGGGAAATGTTTTGTCAGCCGACCTGGCCCAGAGCGAGGGAATGAACGATTGGGTGCCTGTCTCGCAGGTTTTGGGCAACATCCCAGCACCGTTGGTCAATTCAGATGGAATTGCTGTTGCTCCCGCGCTGGAACCTCAACTGGTTCCCCTACCGCCAAATCTTCACTGGTCTATCGTGCTCATACTAGACGTTGTCACCCGCCAGTTATTTAACCTGATCTGGGCTGTAGTCCAGGCTAACTGGGCGCGTAAACTTACTGGCGACAATAAGCCGATGGTCCTTGTAGCCATGTATCCAGCGGGCATGGTTGCTGGCTTCCTAACCATGGTTCTGTTCAAAGATTTTTCTGCACTAGGCGGGATCTTTATTCTCGCGGGAGCAATCGTCTACTTATTCGGCATTTTCAGCATTAAGGCTGCGATGGAGGAGTACTACAATTCGACGGAAAACATTGGGCTGACTCTTAGCGGTGCCATGACCTTCTTTTTCAGTTCCATTTACATTCAGTACCACATCAATCGCATTGCACGCTGGAAGAAAACCGGGGTGCTATCGTAGCCGCTCACGAGTATTGGATATGCATTCTCCACGCATACGTCGACTGATTCTGGATGAGCAGATGCTTCAACGCCTGCTGCAAGGCTGGGCTCTGATCCAGATCACGGGCAAGGCCGGTATGCCGCCAGAAATCTATAGGTTTACCTACAACCTTCGCGGACTTTATGTCTCAGGTTCAGGCGACATTCTTGAGCGGGAAACCCACGTCTTAGAGGTGAACTTGACGCTTGGCTACCCACGACGTGCACCTCAGTGCAAGATGCTAACACCAATCTTCCATCCTAATTTTGATGACTCAATGGTATGCATCGGCGACTTTTGGGCCGCTTCCGAGGGTCTTGATGATCTGATTATCCGCGTCGGCAGAATGATCGCCTACCAGGAGTACAACACCAAGAGTCCGCTAAATGGATTAGCCGCGAAATGGGCAGCACAGAATTCTCATCTCTTACCGATCGACTCTCGCTCTGTCGCACCTCCATCGAGAGACGGAGAATCCGCCGAAGCCACACGCAAAGAAAAGGCATCTTCACCGCCCCGGAATGGGATCGAAAACTCCGTGGAGCCTATCGACGCATGGACCGGAAAGATTGTCATTGGAATTGAGAATTAGTCAGGCCGCTGTAGGGTTTTGGTAGAACACGATTCACTAGCAAATCTGCGACTCTAGAAGAACTGTGAACAACAAAGATGAAGCACTCCAGAAGGCCAAGTCATTTGCGGCCACGTTCTATGCGGATGCCTTGAGCAAGAGCGTAAAAGATCTGGATTACAATCTTGCGGTACAGCGGAATCAATTCGCTGCGAGAGGGATTGTCCGCTCCGGAGCTATGCTGCACGCAACAGCTCAACTGTACGGCAAGCATATTGATGACATGGTATTGGCAAAGCTAGAAGGGCTCCTTGAGGGGTATGAGCTGCACAAGGTGCCGATTGATGAGCAACTCTCTTCGCGGACGATTGAAGAGGTCATGAACCACATGGGTGCCTTGCTAGTTGAAGGCGTCCAAACTGTGAGCGACGTTGACAGAGGCGGTATCTTTACCCGAGAGCAATTCGCTGAACAACTTAGGATCGCGTGTAAGGTAACACGCAGCTCAGTAATCGTTCTTGTGGAGCGACGTAGGCTCAAGCCAAAGGAGCCGGCTGGGATGAGCATCGTATACCAAGTCAGTGGATACGGCCGCGTAAACGTCAACAGCACGGACAATTCCGTGAACGTAATCACTGTATCTCAGCAAGAGATCTTCACAAAGCTGCGGCAGGAGATCACAACCCGCGTCCCGGCCGGAGAAGAGCAGAACAACATTCTCAGCCGGGTCTCCGCACTTGAGGCAGCACAGAACTCCCCATCATTCGCTCAGCGGTACGCCGACTTCATTGCTGCAGCTGCAAATCACATGACGCTGGTTGCGCCGTTCCTTCCGGCATTGACGGAGATGATGCGGAACTGGCTCGGGCAATAGATTCGCACTGACCCTTCCAGGAAGAGCGATGGCGGGAAACCCCAGCCCATGATGCCAGCCCATGGTTGCTCTGCCTTACACGTATTTGTAGGTACTTGGCAGCCTCCCGCAAACCTGTAAGTGGTTGATGGTTCGGGTTGACCTAGGCCTGAAAAGGCTGGCGTCGGCGGTTCAACTCCGTCCCTGGCCACCATCATTCCAAAGAATTTAGCGGAAGTCCGTCGACATGCGACGGGCAAAATCCCCCACGGTCGGTCACCCACGCCTACTGATGAACTGCTGAGCGGTTTCTAAGTTCAGACCCATGGCTTCGATCATCTTTGCCTGAGCCTCCATGCGCTTATCGGCGTAAGCTGTCGTCTTCGCGCCAGTTTTTCGGCACGCCCATGACAAGCGAATGAGACACTACGGGCTCCTTCGAGGTGGCGGAATTGAGAGGTTCGATGGTATGCAGGCGCCTGCGCTGCTATAGCTTGTGCCTCTGTGGGAAAGCCTTGCACTCGTCTCCGTTCGGGCTATTCATGTTGGTTCAACCTGCATTCAACGAATAAGTAATGGATCGCGCTCCAACCCCTTGACGGAGAATTTATCTGAAATGTAATTTGCCAGAGCTTCGCTCTCATGCTGGAAGCTTGCGAGTTGAGTCCCGGTGAAGATTCTCACTCCGTCCCGACGGGTGACAGCGAGCTCAATCGGGGCACCGACCCGGGGATCGTGTTTGGCCACTTCGTATACGCAGAAATAGGCCAGCAGCATCCGCTGTTCGGTGGTCATCGAAGTTTGGTGGTAAGCAGCGGCCAAGTACATGGCGCCATGTTCACCGATCCCGATCGCGCCTTTTCCTCCTCGGCTGCGCATCGGGCCAGAAAATCCGGGCAGACTCCATCGGTAAATGACCGGACCGTGCTGGCCGAAGCCTCCTAGCAGGAAGCTCGTCTCACCCACATAGTGGCTTTTGCGATACAGTTCCGCAGTGCGCAAGGCGTAGGCCGGACCTCCGGCATCGACATCCGGGTTGAACACTTCCTGAGCAGCTGCGATCTGGGCCTGCACGTCCGCACCCACGCCAGTCCCGGCACTCCCTGAGATCCAGCCAGGGCCGACAACCCGCAGTTTGCTTACCTGCGATGTGTAATATCCGTCTTTCACTCCCTCCCACACCAAGGTATCGGAGGCAAATACGAGTTCCTCTTCCCCTTGCAGGGCCACAATCAGCGTCATAGTTACCTGCTCCTCAACTTAGGGCACGAATCCTGCTGTACCCTGGGTTTCTCATCTACTGCACAATCGCGAACACTGTCATACCGGAACCAGCGGAGGATTCGGCGGCCGGTGATCCGAGACTTGGGGAGGAATCCGCGCGATTCCAAGTCAACGCGGGAATCCGGGGGTAGAGCAGGGCAGCAGACGAGAAGTCCCACTTTGGCTCTCGACGCCTCGGTGGCCAGCGTCCCTAAAAGCCGAGTACACCCCACGCCGGGCTCGCGGATCGGCCAGCATTCATACATGGCGGCCGCAACCTTACTGTCTTTATTCGGAGAAGCCGGTGCCATGCTCGAGGGTTTATTGACAGGCCGCATTCCTGTCCAAGCAACAAGGGTTAGCTCGTTATTCTGTCGAACCAGGTAGACCTGGTCGCCCCTTTTAAGGCGATTTCTATATTCGCGAAACCCCGGAAACGAAATGTCCGGGTGTTCCAAAGCCAAATCCGCCAAGTCGCTGAGGCGGCCGGCTGTGATGCTGACTGTCGCATCCGACGCCAGGCACTGGGGCAGGACCGCAAGCCCTCTGCCATCTTCCGAGTCAAAAAGGGTTGCTCCCGACTTGCTCCAAACCGTACGCCGGAACAGATCCATGCAGGATGCGACCAGATAGTCGGTTAGCTCCCCGGTCTTCTTGGCCTTGCGTAGGCGTCGTGAAACTTTGCGGTTCCAGGTCAACATCGAGCGGAACACGTGGAAGACATTTTCGTGGGTGCGGACAAAGTTTTCGATGTGAGTATGAGCGCCACGCCACTGGCCTTGCACGGAACGCTGGAACCAGCGAAGCCGGCCCCGGATACCGGGACGTTGGAGATAAATAGCACGACATTGATTGATGTGGGTGGCGAAGCGACGTTTGAAGAATTCGTCCCCGCGCAGGAAGTCAAATTCCCGCTTTACGTTTTCCTTGGCATACGACAAGAGGTGGTGAAGCAGTACGTCGCCGGGTGCGTATTCCTCCGCATCCAGATCGAAAGTCTGCTGGTAATAAGCATACTTACCGCCTACCTGAAAACCAAGACTCCACGCCAACGGGCGACCATTGAGCTCCAGAACGCCAAAACGCAATTCCCGCCGCAGGTCCAATTGGGCGACCAGGGCTCGAACCATTCGGCGCATTCCGGCTTCTTCAAAGCAGCTTGTCTTGGCGAAGACCGTGCACCTCCGTCGATGGCACTGGAAAAACTGTGTGAGTTGCTGCTGAGCCTCGGTCTCGCTCTCGATGTGGCGAAAGCTAACCGCGCCGGCTTTCTGCAATTTCTGCAGGCGTCGCCGCATGTGTTTGCCAGCGAGCAATGACGTGATGACTTGTTCCCGTTTTTCCCCCAATAGAATCGTGGGACAGCCATGCGTCACTTCCAACTGCACAATGGGACGCAACCAGGAAGGCAAGTCCGGCCAGGCCCTGACGATGTGGCTATCTGGCCGCAGATCCCCGAGAATGCACTCTTTCCATTCGGGGGCAGACCGCAATAGAGCTTGAAGAGCGATGGCCAGGAGCTGAGCCGGTCGTGGATAACAGCACAATATGTCAGAGTAGTCGGATTGCGGCGACCCCAGAAACCGGAGTGTGCCGCGACTCTCCACAAACGGAAGGATAAGTGCGACCCGACTTCCTTCGTAGATGATCGGAGTGCACAACTTGAACTGGTTGCCGAAGGATTGCCACCAAGCCCGGGCCCAAGCGAAATGCTGAAAGATTTCCGCGTTAGGATCGGATCGCCACAGGCGCTCCCATTCCGTCGCGAGTTTCTCCAGTTGAACGAAATCCCTGATGATCTGACATTTGATCTCCTTCTCGACTCCAATGGCACTGTCACAACCGACAACGCGCCCTTCAGATTGGGGCAAGACAGGCATAGAGTTCGGCATTGAAAGGGGGGACTGCGGCGCTTGGGGAGGCGCTCCTAGTCACAAAAGCTGTGGAATCTTATCGCGTCTTGTAATCAGAAATCTGTGACCAAGGTCACAGTGCAAGTTCTTGCGTACCGCCACCAGTCGCCAGTGGGGGCCTGTGAAGTGCATCACGATTGCGTTGGGCACCCGCGCCGGACAAGAATACGAGTGACCAAGCAGCCGCCAGATCCGGCCTGGCTTTTCCAGGAGCGACTACGGCACCAGCTCAGGACTGAGCTGGACATTTGGGCTGAAGTGATGGGTAGTTGGGGACCACCCCAAATCTAAAAGATGAGAATCTCTGCCCTGCCAACTATGCCGGAATCCGGACAACCTAAGGCAGAGAGTCCATATCAAAATGGCCGTTGCCCGGGGGGTAGACATCGGAGGGCTTTCCGAAAGGACGCACCCAACGGTTTCTGCCCCTCCGGCAATCCATTAGTAAATTCCTAAGCGACTCGACGACCAACCGAAAACCACGAAGGTTCAGCTGGCCAAGCGGCTTCGGCATCAATCGGCTTGGCCAAATCAACACCCGCGCCTGGAGTAGTCTTCTGGCATTCGGAAGCAACTGTTCCTGTCGTGATCTCATCTGAGTTCGAGCGTTCAACACTGAAACTGCAACTCGGAGGATCACATGAGTATCTGGACAGTGCTATTCGTAGTGCTTCTGATTGCCTGGATTGGCGGTTTTTCGGTATTCCACGTAGCTGGCGGCCTTATCCACCTCTTGCTGGTGTTTGCCGTCATCTCGCTCATACTGCACTTCGTCATGGGCGCACGCACCACCTGATGAAGCGTACCCAGCTCCTGGCTGCGCGCGCGCGCAGACCGGGGGCGCGTTACGCTACTCCCTGTGCGATGTCCGCTTCCAGCAAACATCTCGCGAGTGCGTCTGTATCGTTCCAGCAACCCGCTGACGCAAATCCAACCTGTGCAAGCGCGTTTTCCGGAGGTTGGGGAAGCAGGATTCAAGAAGCATTTCGAATCCTCGGCCCCGGCTTGGTCACGGGTGCGTCGGACGATGACCCGAGTGGCATCGCAACCTATTCGCAAGTGGGTGCGCAGTTTGGCTACGGAATGCTTTGGACCATGGTGCTTTCGTATCCGCTCATGGGAGCAATTCAGGAGATCAGCGCGCGAGTCGCGCGGGTTACGGGTCATGGCATTGCAGCAAACCTCAGAAAAAGCTATCCCGGATGGTTGCTCTATTGCGTCGTTGCTTTCATGGCGACTGCGAACATCTTCAACCTCGGGGCGGATATCGGGGCCATGGGGGCTGCAGCTCAACTTTTGATTCCGGGAAGAACGTGGATTTACATTCTCCTGTTCGGCGTCACGTCGTTGTTTCTGCAGTTGTTCATTCCATACACGCGCTATGTCAAATACTTGAAGTGGCTGACTCTCTCTCTATTTGCCTACATCGCTACCGCTTTCTTCGTGCAACTGTCGTGGCGACAGGTGTTTCATGCAACCGTCTTCCCCCAACTGGCCTGGGACAAGGCCTACTTCACCGCGCTCATCGCGGTGTTGGGAACGACCATTAGTCCTTACCTGTTTTTTTGGCAGGCCTCTCAGGAAGTTGAGGAAATCAATAACAATGAGGCAGATAAGGCCTTAAGACGGGCTCCCCGGCAAGCCGCTGCGCAATTCGGACGCATTCGCCTCGACACATACCTGGGCATGGCTCTATCCAACATTGTCGCCTTCTTCATCATCTTGACTACTGCCGCGACCCTGCATGCGCATGGTGTGCTAAAGGTGACCAGCGCGGTCCAGGCAGCGCAGGCGCTGAGACCACTCGCGGGCCGCTGGGCTGGCGGCTTGTTTGTCTGCGGGATCATCGGCACCGGCATGCTTGCGATCCCGGTCCTGGCGGGTTCGGCTGCGTACGCGATAGGAGAGGTTTACAGGTGGCGTGCAAGTCTGGAAGATACTCCTCAACAAGCCCCGCAGTTCTATCTGACAATCGCGCTTGCCACTGTGGTGGGTGTTGGTTTTACCTTCTTTCATGTGGACCCGATACGAGCGTTGTTTTGGGCGGCCGTGCTGAATGGCATTTTCGCCGCTCCGCTCATGGCGGTGATTGTTCATATGGCGTCGAGCGGGGAAGGTGATGGGACAGTTCACCATTCCTCCCTACCTGAAGACGGTTGGATGGACCGCTACGCTGGTCATGTTCGGGGTATGTGTTGGGGTCTTCGCGACCTGGAATTAAGGATGTGACGGTCGAGGAGCATTCGTGAAGGATGAGTCGGCGATCAGTTGCTGAGATTTTGAGAAACTGGTTCTGCAGTCATCCTTCGTCGCCCAAGCTTCGTAAGCGTGCCCGGAGGCATCTAAGGTAGAAGTCCTATGACGAGCGCTCAATCCCTGGATCTCCGCAGCCGTTCGGCACGCAAACCGTTCTACTTCAACACGTCTGCCCATCTTCTGCGCATTGGCCGGGAGCGGGCTGCGACTCTCGGCGAACTCCTGCAAGCGTTGCACGCGTGTTCGGAAGGTTCCATTTTCCAGCACACGTTTCGTACTATGGAAGAGCACCACTTCATTCGCGAAGGATTCTCCAACGACTTTGCTCACTGGGCATTCTCGGCATGCAATGAGCCGGGATTGGCGGAGCGGTTAGCCAGCGTCGACGTGCGCGGATTTACCTCGGTCGAAGCTTTACGCGAACGTATTATTCACATAGTGGATGCGTATGTTAAAGAGCAACCCGCGCGCCAGTGAACGCATTGCCAGGGAGCCTTTCTACTTTTGTGCTTCCGACACCGTGATACTGCCCACTCCGTTTGTTGCCCACAATCTGCCCGAGTTTGCCGATGGGCTGGCTCGCGTCAGCGTGCACTCGATTCACCATCATTTCATCGAGGCCCGACTTCGTCTGAAGCTTTCCTCGAACGACTTCTCGCGATGGATACAAGAAGAGCTCGAGATGAAAGAAGCAGCACGACGATTGGACTATATCGACATTTACACGGCAACGCTGGAAGACGTTCGCCGCCAGATTATTCGCATTGTCGAATCTGCGCTGCGGCAGGGAACGGACAAGAAGTCTTATGGAAGCTAAGCGGAAGCAAGTTGGGGAGATTCCAGAATCGCTGACGGACGCGGCGCCCGATCCGGTCAAGCGGGAGCGCCCAGTGCGAGAGCGTCGCGATCGTCCGCGCGTGCTCGATACCCCGCCTGCGCCGCCTCCGCCTCCGCGCCTGAACGACTACGAGGCTATCGTGGGTAAGGCTGAGCTGGACGAATTGCATTTTCTGGCGAAGGACCTGCGCGGCAAGACGATGAAAATGGTGAACTCCACCGCGGTGGGCGGGGGCGTGGCGGAGATGCTGAACCGCCTCGTGCCTCTACTACAGAACTGGAGGTTTCCACCCACTGGGATGTAATTACCGGTGGCAATGATTTCTTCGAGATCACAAAGGCATTTCACAACGCCCTGCACGGAGGCGAATACAAGCTCACCAGGCAAGTGCAGGAAATCTTCATGATGTATAACGAGCAGAATCGGCAGCGCATGCAGTTTGACGAGGATCTGATCGTGATCCATGACCCGCAGCCAGCCGCATTGATCAACGCACGCACCGGCGGTCATGCCCGCTGGATCTGGCGTTGCCACATCGATCTGTCAAATCCCAACCTGGAAGTCTGGGGATTTCTTCGGCCGATGATCGAGAAGTTCGACGGCGCTATCTTTTCCTCCCAATCCTTCGCGCGAAAACTCTCCATCCCGCAGTATCTGTTTTATCCGTGCATCGATCCACTGTCGGAAAAGAACAGAGAGCTGGATGACAGTGCGGTGCAAAGAATCTGTGATGACTTTGGGGTTGATCGCTCCCGGCCAATCGTTACGCAGGTGTCGCGGTTCGACCGTCTGAAGGATCCCGTGGGCGTGGTCCAAGCCTATAAGATGGCGAAGAAATACGTCGACTGCCAGCTAGTACTGGCGGGTGGCGGAGCCAGCGACGATCCGGAGGGCACGGCGGTCCTGCAGGAAGTGACGGAAGCCGCGGCCAACGATCCCGATATCATCATTCTGAACCTGCCGCCGTGGTGCGCACTGGAGATCAATGCGCTACAGCGCGCTTCGACCCTGGTAGTGCAAAAGTCGCTGCGCGAAGGCTTTGGCCTTACCGTCACCGAGGCTCTCTGGAAAGGTAAGCCAACCATCGCCAGTGCCGTGGGTGGTATTCCCAATCAAGTGATTCACAAGCTGACGGGCGCGCTGGTCCATTCCGTCGAAGGCTGTGCTTATCAGATCCGCTATCTCCTCACCCACCCCGAACTGGCCGCACAGTTGGGCACAAACGGCCGTGAGCATGTAAAAGAGAATTTCCTGATGACAACGAATGTCAAACGCTGGTTGTTGCTGCTGCGGATCATGCTGGGAAACAACGCCGGCGCGTCTGCACTAAGCTAGCGCATTGATGACGAAGGATCCATGGGGCCTGCCCCGGTGACCTGCGTTTTTCTCCTTCTTTGCGGTAGAGCAACGACGTCTCTCAACCCCGAAGCTAACCTTAAAGCAGCAGGGAGCCACAACTGTTGCTGGAAGCGAGTGCGTGTGTGGCCATGCCGAAAGCCCTCCCCAGCAAACTCCGATTACAGAGAGAGACAGAATCATGAACTCCGAAGTCTTGAAGAAGCCGCGCGTCGTGTTGGCAAACGACAGTGAAAGAATCCTCAAAGCTGCCACCCGGATCCTGACTTCCCAATGTGAGGTTGAGATTGTTCGTACCGTACAGAGCGGGGCGCTCGCGATTGATGCCGTCATGCAACTGAATCCCGACATCGTCGTCCTGGATGTATACATGCCCGTGATGGACGGAATTCAAGCGGCTCGCTATCTGAAGAAAATCGCTTCGCCGACGAAAATTGTGTTTCTCACAGGTCTGTGTGATCCCGGCTTCAGAAACGCAGCAATGGAGGCGGGCGGAGATGCTTTTGTCTGCCAATCTCAACTCTTTGCGGATCTTCCCCTTGCTGTTTCCGCGGTGCTGGCAGGACATACATTCCTGTCCTCCGAGGCAAATCCTTAGCAGGTTGGTGTCTAAAGCTTGCGACAAAGGGGCGAAATCACCTTGCCGACTTCATTTCCTGGGAAGGTGCGTAAATTGTTTCGAGTGCTACGGTCAACACCAGGCACAACAGCAGCGAACTTCGTGACACGATGAGGCCTCCGCAGAATATAAAGTGGAAACGATCAACCGAACGAGTTTAGACGCTTGTCTTCATCCGCGAAAGACGTGTTGCGTCTCCGTCCCCGGTGCTCGAACAGGTTCTAGGCGGCAACTTCTTCCTTAAGGCGTACCCGGCGAACTCCGAAGGCGAGGATTTTCGCGGGAATGTCGCGGACCACCGGCGTCGCAAAGAATGCGCGAACGAACCATGGAATGCGGGGCGCGGTTTGGGCTCGCAAAGCACTCGCCAGAACCCGATTTTGCAGGGTGGATTGTATGGCCTGAATCACCCGTGTTGGCCATTCACGCGCGCTTTGCACTTTGCCCAGATCGCTGATTTGCAAGTGTCCGGCCCTCAGGGGAGCGGCGAGGATGTTGGCTGCCGCGGCAGCGTCCTGCACGGCGTAGTTGATTCCCACACCGCCGACTGGAGACATGGTGTGCGCCGCATCGCCTATCAGCAGCAGGCCGGGCTTGTACCAGCGCGGGCAGCGGCTGGATTCAACCGATAACAGCGAAAACTGATGCCAGTCGGTCAGAGTTTTCACGTGCTCGGCAAGTTTTGGTTCAACCTCAACGATCGATTGCCGCAACGACTCGAGCCCCGCAGCCCGCAGATGTTGGTATTGTCCTTTGGGAAAAACAAACCCGACCTGCCAGTAGTCAAAACGATCGAATACGGCAAGCATTTTACCGGCGCCAAACCCTCCAAGAACGCGGCCCTGGGCTTCGGGAAGGTCTCCCGGAATGTGCGGCAGGCGGAACCACAGGATGTCCATCGGAGAAGATGTTTTGATGGGCTCGAAGCCGGCCAGGTGCCGTACTCGTGAGAACCGCCCGTCGGCGCCGACCGTCAGTGGGGCTCTAACCTCGTGCATCCCGTCAGCACCAAGATAAGCCACGCCTCGCACCTGCCCATCTTGCTCGATCAGTTGCTCGACGTTCGCGCCCATCACCAGGTGAAAGTCTGGATACTTGGACGCCTCGGCGGCAAGAAACTCGAGGAACTTTGCCTGAGGCACGAGAAAAATATAAGGGAATTTCGTTTTCAGCCTGCGAAAGTCCACAGGATTGAAGTTGCTGTTTGCGGCTCGCAAGGTAGGGCCGTAAATCTTGGCATGCCGGAGCTGGTGCAGCGGCTCGGCGAGGCCGATCTGGTCGAGAATCTCCATAATCGAAGGGTGGATGGTGTCGCCACGGAATTCCCGATCAAAGTCCTTGTGCTGTTCCAATAACGTGACCGGAACGCGCTGACGGGCCAGCAGCAAGGCCAGCATCATTCCACCGGGACCGCCGCCCACCACGCAGCACGTAGTTTGCCGCGAATCGCGGATATCCTCGGCGGTGGCCGGTTCTGTAGCTGTCGCTGCGTTGGAGGTCACGGAAAAAGCTCCTCACAATGAGGTGAAAATCATCCGAAAAAATATACTCACTCCGCGACCACACGGTCAAACATCGCTGCCATAGACGGGGATGACTGCTCCATTGACGTCTTTGCCCGCATCTCCGGCGAGCCATGTAATCAAGCTTGCGATGTTCGCTGGTTGAACCCATTTACTGACGTCTGCGTTTGGCATCGCCTGCCGGTTGCCGGGTGTGTCTATCGTGCCCGGCAAGATCACATTGGCGGTGATTCCCGAGTCCTTGTTCTCCAGGGCCGTAGTCCTGATGAGCGAGACCATGGCCGCCTTGGAAGCGCTGTAAGCCCCGACGCCGGCGCCCGGTTCCATCGCGGCCCGGCTGCCGATGGCGATGATGCGTCCATTGCCGGTCTTCCTCATCACGGGGAGAACGGCGCGCAGGAGATAGAACGTGCTGTAAAGGTTAAGGTCAAACATGCGCTGGAAAGTAGCATCATCGGTTTGCGCAATAGAGTGGCCGCCGGCGAATCCCCCGACCGTGTGGGCCACGATGTCCAGCCTGCCAAACCGTGCCATGAAATTATCAACCATGCTCTTTGCCCCTGCTGCGGTAGAGATTTCCGCGGGCAGCGCGGTAAATGCAGGAGTCTTGAAATCCGTCTGCTGAATTTTCAGCGAGACGCCGACAACGGTTGCACCTGCGTCCAGCAAAGCCTGGGTCACAAACCTTCCCAGGCCGCCATTCGCTCCAGTTACGATTGCGATCTTACCTTTCATTGCATTCTCCGATCTGGTCGCTGGCCATCAGAGTTCGATGCCAAGCAAAGCTACGTTATCCCTTGTAAGCATGAAGTATCAAGCGTAGGACAGAAACGAATCTTGGCCAGCCCGGTGGCATCTCGCGAACGGGGGGGTGTCGAGGTGAGGTGGATTACATTTCACGGTGATCGGAGACGTTTCCCGTCGGATAGATTTGGCGTACCATACTTAGTCGGACGAGACACGCTGCCGGGAAGAAGCCAGTGGCTTCGGAAAAGAAAACGTTAACGGTTCAGCAGTTGGAGGAGTTGATTCCGGCGCTGCGGCGCCGAGGTTATCAAGTCGTCGGGCCGGTGGTGCGCGATGGCGCCATCATTTACGACGTGGTCGAGAAGTTGGCGGACCTCCCGGCCGGTTGGACCGACGAACAAGCCCCGGGGCACTACCGCTTGCAGCGCCGCAGTGACCAGGCATTGTTCGGCTATGTCGTGGGTCCACATAGCTGGAAAAAATATCTGCACCCCGCCGAAATCCGTTTATTCAGCGCTGACAAACAAGGCGAGACTCTTCACATTCTGAACAACGCACCGCCTCCTCCACGGCGAGCCTTTCTCGGCGTGCGGGCCTGTGAGCTTGCGGCGATCGCCGTGCAGGACCGGGTGCTGCAGGGGGATCACTATCGGGATCCGATCTATTCCACTCGCCGGGAGAACGTCTTCATCGTGGCGGTTAACTGCACGCAGGCAGCCTCCACCTGTTTTTGCACCTCGATGAAAACCGGGCCGCGCGTGGAACGTGGGTTTGACCTTGCGCTAACGGAATTAGTGCGGCCGGATGCCCATGAGTTCCTGGTCGAGGCGGGAAGTGATGCGGGCGTCGCCGTACTTGCGGAACTGGAGTCGGAGACCGCGTCTCCAGAAGCCTGTGCGGAAGCCGAGGCGGCGGTCGAGCGCGCAGCGGTTCAGATCGAACGGCGCATGGACACAACTGATATCCGGGATTTGCTATACCAGAATTTTGAGCATCCGCGTTGGGACCATGTTGCCCAGCGTTGTCTCACCTGCGCCAACTGCACCATGGTCTGTCCGACCTGCTTCTGCACGACCGTGGAAGACACCAGCGATCTGACCGGCAGCCACGCCGAGCGCTGGCGCAAGTGGGACTCGTGTTTCAGCCAGAGCTTCTCCTATATTCATGGCGGTAGCGTGCGCTCCTCCGTTAAATCGCGCTACCGGCAGTGGATGACTCATAAATTGGCTTCGTGGATCGATCAA
Organism: uncultured Acidobacteriota bacterium; assembly: GCA_963788605.1. Classification (GTDB taxonomy): domain Bacteria; phylum Acidobacteriota; class Terriglobia; order Terriglobales; family Acidobacteriaceae; genus JABDBE01. The sequence continues at coordinate 277,294 of CAWBHD010000007.1, forward strand.
TTTGGAAGCTCGGGTTGTGTTGGTTGTGGGCGCTGCATTACCTGGTGCCCGGTGGGCATTGATATCACCGAAGAGGTTCGCGCCATTCGAGAGGCACCTGCCGCTTCAAAGGAAGATAATCATGGAAACCCTTGAGCGCATTCTCGCCGAGCACCCCTTCTTTTCTGGTCTCGAACCAAGCTACACGAGCCTGTTGGTCGGATGTGCAGCAAACTCGCGGTTCGATGCCGGTAAATACATCTTTAAAGAAGGTGAAGCCGCCAACGAGTTTTACGTAATCCGGGCAGGGAAGGTGGCTCTGGAGATCTTCGCTCCCCAGCGCAAGCCGATCATCCTGGAAACGCTGAGCGAAGGAGAGATTCTGGGTTGGTCGTGGCTGTTGCCACCGTATCACTGGAAATTTCACGCCCGCGCCGTCGAAGACACGCGGGCCATTGCGCTGGATGGGAAATGCCTCCGTACCAAGTGTGAGCAGAACCATGACCTGGGGTACGAGTTGTTGAAGCGCTTTTCCCAGATTGTCGAGCAGCGGTTGGAAGCAGCGCGCTTCCAGCTTCTGGATGTTTACGGGTCCAAGGGGTAATCATGGCGGCAGCGATTGATCCGATGCTTCCCCAACCGCACCGAGTGCGGCAAGTGGTCAAGGAGACACCCGACACATTTACCCTGACGCTGGAGCCATGGGATGGAGGGGATGCGAGCGCCTTCCGTCCCGGACAGTTCAGCATGCTATGGGTTTTTGGGGTTGGCGAGTTGCCGATTTCCATCAGCGGCCACCCTGCGCAGCGCGATCAGTTGGTGTACACCGTCCGTTCCGTGGGTCAGGCTACGCATGCGTTCGTAGGCTGCGAGGTGGGCGAAGGCGTCGGCGTGCGCGGTCCGTTTGGGACGGGTTGGCCCGTCGAGGCCGGTCGCGGCAGAGATGTGATCATCGTGGCAGGTGGAATCGGATTGGCGCCATTGCGTCCAGTGATTTATGAGGTCTTGCACAACCGCAACGAGTATGGCCGCCTGGTGATTCTCTACGGCGCGCGCAGCCCCCGCGATCTCCTTTACCGCAAGGAGTTGGCTTCTTGGGCCCGCCACCGTGACACCCAGGTCCTGGTCACCGTGGACTATGGAGGACTGAACTGGCGCGGGCACGTGGGAGTGGTTACGACGCTGTTCAAGTACGCACGGCTGCAACCCGCACGTTCGGTGGCGATGCTCTGCGGACCCGAGATCATGATGCGGTTCGTCACTCGCGAACTGGAGACTCATGGCATGTCACGGGCAAACATTTATCTTTCGATGGAAAGGAACATGAAATGCGCCGTCGGCTTCTGCGGCCATTGCCAGTATGGGCCGCATTTCATTTGCAAAGACGGACCGGTCTTTCCTTACGAGCAGATGCGGCCGCTGCTGGAGAAATATGAGCTCTAAGAGCAGAAACAAACCCAAGATCGCGGTCTTCAAGTTCGCCTCCTGCGACGGCTGCCAACTAACCCTGCTGGAAGCGGAAGACGAACTGCTCGACATCGCGTCCGCCGTGGATATCGCTTACTTTCCCGAAGCCAGCCGCACAATGCGGAAAGGCCCCTATGACATTGGGCTGGTGGAAGGCTCCATCACTACCCACCACGACGCCCAGCGCATCCAACAGATCCGGCGCCAATGCCGCACTCTCATTACGATTGGCGCATGCGCGACCGCGGGCGGCATTCAGGCGCTTCGCAACTGGAAGGATGTGGATGAGTTCGTCCGCGTGGTGTATGCAAGCCCGCAGTACATCAGCACATTGAAGCTTTCGACTCCGATCGCTGAGCATGTGCCGGTGGATTTTGAACTGCGAGGATGCCCCATCAACAAGTATCAGTTGATCGAGTTGATCACGGCCACGCTCGCCGGGCGCAAGCCGAACATTCCCACCTACAGTGTCTGCCAGGAATGCAAACGGAAGGGCAATGTCTGTATCACCGTAGCTGAAGGAGTTCCATGTCTGGGGCCGGTCACGCACGCGGGTTGCGGCGCGTTGTGTCCCAGCTATAACCGGGGCTGCTACGGCTGTTACGGACCGATGGAGAGTCCCAACACGGAATCACTCACCCGCCAGTTTCACATTCTGGGCCAGAACCCTGCCGACATCACGCGGGCCTTCCGCAGCTTCAATGCCTGGGCGTGGCAGTTCCGCAGGGCGAGCGAGGAGGTGAAGCCGACGTGACCAGTCCCAAGACCAGAACCATCAAGGTCGATTATCTCGCGCGGGTTGAAGGCGAGGGCGCACTCTATATCAAGCTGAAGGGCGATCAGGTGCGGGATGTGAAGCTCAAAATCTTCGAGCCGCCGCGCCTGTTCGAAGCATTCCTCAGGGGCAGGCACTTCTCGGAAGTCGCGGACATCACGGCGCGCATTTGCGGAATCTGTCCCATCGCTTATCAGATGAGCGCTGTGCATGCCGTGGAACGCGCTCTGGGTATCAGGATTGATCCGGCGGTGCGGATGTTGCGCCGGTTATTTTATTGCGGAGAGTGGATCGAAAGCCATGCCCTGCACATCTTCATGCTGCACGCGCCGGATTTTCTTGGTTATCCCGATGCCATCCAAATGGCTCGCGATCACCGCGCGGTAGTGGAGCAGGGTTTGCGCATCAAAAAAGCCGGCAATCATATTGTGAAGGTGATGGGAGGCCGCGAGATTCATCCCGTGTCCGCCACAGTCGGCGGATTCTTCAGGACACCAGCGAAGAGCGAGTTACGCGAACTGCAGGATGAACTGAAGTGGGCGTTGGATGCCTCCGTGGCCACAGCCAAACTGGTCGCCGGGTTTGAATTCCCTGACTTTGAGCAGGACTATGTATTTGTGTCGCTCTCCCATCCCGACGAGTATCCGTTCAATGAGGGGCGAATCGCATCCAGCCGCGGGCGCGACATTGACGTCTCCCAATATGAAGAGCACTTTATCGAGAAACATGTACAACATTCAAATGCCCTGCATTCGGTTTTACGCGACGGCGGTTCGTACATGGTCGGACCGATGGCCCGGTTCAATCTGAATTTCGAAAAGCTTCCCGAGATTGCGAAACAGGTGGCGCGCGATTGCGGCCTGAGAGTGCCTTGCCGCAATCCGTTTCGCAGCATTGTCGTTCGAGCGGTCGAACTGGTGTTCGCGTGCCACGAAGCGCTGCGCGTGATCAGCGAGTACGAACCTCCTGCATCGCCCAAGGCTGAAGCACTGCCTCGCGCCTCGGTGGGTCAGGCTGCGACCGAGGCTCCCCGCGGCCTTCTCTATCATCGTTATGGGCTGGACGAGAACGGACTGATCGTCTCGGCAAAAATTGTTCCTCCCACTTCGCAGAACCAGAAGAGGATTGAAGATGACCTCTGGCACTTCGTGGCCCAGGTGGCGACCCTGCCCGAAGACCAGATCACCTGGAAATGCGAACAGGCGATACGGAACTACGATCCCTGTATCTCCTGCGCTACCCACTTTCTCAAGCTGCACGTGGATCGGGAGTAGCCGTGCAACCGCTTGTTGTGGGCTGTGGCAACCTCGATCGCGGCGACGATGCGGCTGGTGTCCTGGTAGCTCGTCGTCTGCAGAGCCTCGGCATCGAGGCGCAGGTACAGAGCGGCGAAAGTTTTTCATTGATGGACTCCTGGCAAGGTTTTGAAACCGTGATCTTAGTGGATGCCACTTGCACCGACAAGACACCCGGCGAGATCAATACCTGGGACGCGTGCGCTCGCCCGCTTCCAAGAACTGCCCTCCAATGTTCTACTCATGCTTTCGGTCTGTACGAAGCGGTGGAACTGGCGCGCACGCTCGACCGTTTACCTGACAAACTGTTGATCTATGGGATTGAAGGGAAGCAGTTCGCTTCCGGTTCGCAGCCGTCTTTGGAGGTCACAAAGGCAGTGGAAATCGCTGCTCAACAGATCGCCGAGCTGGTTCAAGCGGTGACACCTTCAGCGCGCCAGGCTGCGGACCATGCCAGTGTCGCTGGTCACAGACAAAATGCCGGAAACAGTGCTAAATAGAGTGCAGCGTTGCGGGGGTAGTTTATGAAGACGCTGCGGCATTTCCGCGTCCACGGTGGTGGTTTTTTTCATCCCCATCCATTTCATTCGGCATTCGCGTTAATTGCGAGCTTCGTCCTGGCGATCCTGTTTGTCCTGTTGTTCGTGGCGACGGTGCGGTGATGGTCTGAGCCACGCCCTCGCCAGGATGTCACAAGCAGCTGTGCGCCAGGCACTATCGCGCACGCCTCAAAGCTGATAAAGCAAGAAGAGAAGTGTATGCGAGCAGCAGAAGGGGGTGTTTTATGCGTCTCCCAGCATTTCTGTTTGCACTAAGTCTGGCTGTGATGGCCGCATTTGGCGGCGCGGTATCTTCCCCAAAATCCACGAATGTTTCCCAGTCGATCGCTCCGTCCCAGCAGGCTGTGACGGCGGTTTCGGGCCTTTACGACGGCTCTCGTATGTGGCGACGCGCGGAGATTCGCGTTATACCGCTGGAGCAGGCGGAGCGGAATCGAGCAGCGCTCCAATCCCTGCGCATCCGCGTTACCCAGGCGGAGAGAAAGAGCACCAACCTTTGGTTGGTTGATCCTGATGTGCGTCAACAACTCACATCACAGGTTCAACTGATGAGGGATGTGCTCACGCTTGCCGAACAGCAGCAATCGGACCAGGGGAAGAGTCCCAATGCGGTTGCGGTACAGCGCCGGCTTAACCAACTGGAAGGTCAGATGATGTGCGAAGCGTGCCACAGCGGTATTGTGGCGCAAAATCATGGCGGCGGAGTACCCGCGGCTCAATGAGCCTGGGTGGAATCCGATCGGACCCCGGTTTCCGAACAACCGCTCGCGGCAATGCTTAGGCGACCGGGTATGTGCCAGGATAAGGAGATTTTGTATGTCGCTAATCAGGCTTAGACGGTTCCTTGACAGCTACACCATCCGCTACGTCGTTATTTCTCATTCCGTGGCTTATACCGCGGGAGGGATCGCAGCGCTCATACACATCCCGGGCAAGGAAGTTGCGAAAACGGTTATCGTCAAGATCGATGATGCTCTGGCGATGGCGGTTGTCTCTGCCTCGCAGCACGTGGATCTGGAACTCTTGAAGAAGGCAACGAAAGCCAAGACTGTCCGACTGGCTGCGGAGGATGAGTTCAAGAACAGATTCCCCGATTGTGAAACGGGCGCAATGCCTCCCTTCGGCAATCTGTATGGAATGAGCGTCTACGCTGACGAAGTCCTGTCGCAGGACCATGAGATCGTTTTCAATGCCGGTTCCCACCGCGAGTTGGTGCGGGTGGCATGGGAAGATTTTGAAAGGCTGGTTCAACCCAAAGTGATGAAGTTGGCGGAAGCGAAACGCGCTGCCGAGGCGGCCTGAAAAGGCAACCTGAAAGAAAGCCTGAAAGAGAGAAAGCTCAGCGCGATGTTTTGTGGCTCACAATTGAGCGCGTGCGCCTGCGGGAGGACAGTATGGAACTGACACTCACTACTGCGGAACGGGAGTTGCTGCTGGAAATCCTCGACGATCACCACCGCGAGTTGTTCCGCGAGATTGCCCGGACGGATCATCGCGAGTTCAAGTCGGTTTTGAAGAACAAGGAAATACTGCTTGAATCGGTGGCCAGCAAACTGAGGGAACCTGGGGAAGCGATGGTACGTTCTGCGTGAACAAGATGGGAGGAGTTTGCAGTCAGGGGTGTCATGCTGCGACGTAGAGACAGGTTCGCGACCGCGAATTTGTCTCGAAGGCGAAGCGCCCCTACTCGGAGTTTGCTGCCACAGCAGGGGCTCCTCGCTCCGCGTTTCTCAGGCCGACAGCCTTATGCCCGTCAACGACTCGAATCAACTCCGCACGGTCAGAACCGGGCACTTTGCGTGACAAACAACCTCATGCGCGGTTGCCCAAGGCAGATGGGTGGAGGCGCGCACCCAGGCACTCTGATTTACACCCATCACGATCAAATCCGCTTGTGAATTGTCGGCAACCTTTACAATCGCTTCGGGCGCGAAGTCGAATTCGACCAGGAATTCCGGATCAAACGGCAGATCCACATCCTGCGGGATCAAGCTCCTGAGCCGCGCGAGGTATTGGGCCTTTGCCGTTTTCTGCTGCTCGAGAAGACCCGTGCCGGCATACCAGTGTGGCCCGACGTCCAAGACGGGTACCGGCATCACGATGTGCAGCAGCATCAACCTCGCATTGTTTTCAATGGCAAGTGAGATGGCATAATGCAGCGCATTCAACGAAGCCGGGCCGAAATCGGTTGCGAATAGAATCTGGCGAATGTTCTTTGGGCGTGCTGGCCCGGCAGGAACAGCAGGTCCGAGGGTCAGTACTGGGCAGGAAGCCCGCCGAAAAAGCTCTTCTGCAACCGAACCGAGAATAACCTTCTTCAATCCTCCGCGTCCGTGCGTACCGAGCACCAACAGATCGATCTCGTCTTGTCGTATCAAAGCCGAAAGCGTTTCCCAGATTGGCCCCTGCTCGATCAGCACCTCGTGAGGAATGCCTCCGAGTAAGCCCTCGCTGAGAAATGCCTTCACATCAAGTTCTGCATGGACCCGATCGCGATCCAACTCCGTCGGCATTGGCTCAATCGCGAGGGGTATCCGGGCTTCAGAAGGAATCACATGAACCAGATAGATCTTAGAACCATATCTTCTAGCGATCGCCTCCGCGTACGGAACTGCCCTTTTCGAGGCTTCCGAGAAATCGGTTGCGAAGAGGATGTTCTTGAAGGCGACACTCTGTTTCAGCTCAGTCGTTTCCATGGGGATACCTCCTTCCCCTTCTACCTTGGTTGTAAGCCAAAATCATGCCATCAGCAGTGACGCAGCTCACAAGGGACAGCCCGCCGTCCCCCGGAGTTTCTGCCGGGGAAGGACATTGAGGTCGCTGTGCTCTGCCTCCGCTGATGCGCTTTAGCGCGCCGCAGCTAGAGCGGGAATGCGCTTTTCAACCGGCACAAACTGGCGAATTTCGTGTCCGGTGTAGATCTGCCTTGGGCGCGCGATTTTCTGCTCCGCATCGCTGAGCATCTCCTGCCATTGGGCCAGCCAGCCCGCGGTGCGCGGGATTGCAAACAGCACGGTAAACATTTCGGGCTTGAAGCCCATGGCCTGGTAAATAATTCCCGAATAAAAGTCCACGTTGGGATACAGCTTGCGCGAAATGAAATACTCATCCTCAAGGGCGATTCTCTCCAGCTCCAGCGCAATATCAAGCTTGGGATTGCTGCCGGTGACTGCAAATACCTTCTCTGCTGTCCACTTGATAATCTTGGCGCGTGGATCGTAATTTTTGTAGACGCGGTGGCCAAAGCCCATCAGCTTGCCTTTCCCTTCTTTAATCTTCTTGATGTAAGCAGGGACATTATCCTTGGACCCGATTTGGTCGAGCATCTGCAGTACGGCCTCGTTGGCTCCGCCGTGCAAAGGTCCAGACAAAGCCGCTGCCGCCGCTGCCGTGGCCAGGTACGGATCGGCATGGGAACTGCCCACCGCACGCATGGCGTTGGTGCTGCAGTTTTGCTCATGGTCGGCATGCAGAATGAAGAGAATGTCCAGCGCGCGCGCGATGACCGGATTAGCGGCATACTTCGGTTCAACCATCCTCCACAGCATGTTCATGAAGTTTTCCGGATAGGTAAGGTCGTTGTCGGGATAGATGTAAGGAAGGCCGAGGCTGTGCCGATACGACAGGGCTGCGATGGATGGCATCTTGCCGATTAGCCGTTCGATCTGCAGCAGTTGGTTTGCGGGATCCTCAATCTCTCTCGCCTGGGGATAAACCGTTGACAAGGCTGCCACCGTGCTCACCAGCATGGCCATCGGATGAGCGTCATGGTGAAACCCGTCCATGAATTTCTTCGTGGTCTCATGCAGCATGGTGTGATGGGTGATCCCGTTAACCCAAGTCTTCAGTTCCTCTGGACTCGGCAGCTCACCGAAAAGCAGCAGGTAGGCGACCTCGAGGAAAGTGCAATGCTCGGCCAGCACTTCGATGGGATAGCCGCGGTAGCGAAGGATGCCGCGTTCACCGTCAATATAAGTGATGCTGCTGTGGCAGGACGCGGTGTTCATGAAGGCGGGATCGTAGGTCATCAGGCCGAAGTCCTCGGGACTGGTCTTGATCTTCCGCAAATCCATGGCCCGGATTGTCCCATGCTCAATCGGCAGATCGTAGCTCTTGGCGGTACGATTATCGGTGATGCTGAGAGTGTTGGATGGCATGGTGAAGACTCCTTTTACGGGCGCCCTTTGGGCCAATCGCGGGTTGCCTGGAACAGCCTATGCCCGACCTTCCCGTCAGGTTATTCTTTGCGGTGCGGGGGACGGCCGCAGTGCGCTCCCGCACACAGATCTGTGATTACGGTCACTACTGCTGAACCGCCCCTAATGCCTAGTATTATGATGGACATTATTCCTTCGATGATGTAGGATCGTTCCCGTCTTACCGCAATGAGACAGTTTGCAACGCGGAAGGCTGCGCTTCAATATATTAAGGAGGAGTAATGGGAAAGTTTTGGCTCGTTTGTTTGCTGGCGTGTGTGGTTTGCCTGCCAGGTCTTGCCCAGGCGCAGGACGCCGGGTACCAGGGCGGTAAAATCGTGAACGTCGAAAGGCTGCCCGGTACAGGCGGCGGTGGCGGCGGTACGGATGCCCCGGTTAAGCCTGACACCGCTACCTATAAGATCTCCATCCAAGTGAACGACACCGTCTATCTTGTCCGCTACCAGGCACAGGGTGACGCAGATCTTTCCTGGATTCAGGGCAAGGATGTTCAAGTCAAAGTTGCGGGCAAGAAGATGTACGTGAAACGTGCATCCGGAAAAGACGCAAAGGGAAGCATTCTCAGCACAACCAAAGCAGCAGCCGCGAATTAAACTGTGCGGCTGACCACTTGAGACCGAGACGGTCCACGCCCTTGGTAAGAGGGGAGAAATCCCACGCTAACATTTCGAGCGTGGCCGCCACGGTCTCATCGCCCTGCATCTTTGCACTCTCAAGGCCGAGTGTGCGCCTCATCACTCTTCTGGATGTCTTGATCCTTCTGGCTAGCCGCGTTGGATAAGGCAGCCTGAGTGCAGGATCGTGTCCAGAAACAACGGTGAAAGCGACCGTATATTCGTGATAGCGGTCACCGACAGTATGGGGCAGATGGGTCTATTAATAGTTCAGGGAGGAATCACAACTGAATACTGCAAACTTGGGGCCTGGCCATGACAGGAGTGAGGACACTCGCTCAGCCGCCGCTCGACGGCGAATGGTCAGGCCTTCTCAATTCCCGCAGGTCAATCGGTAAATTCCTGAATCAGTTGACCAATGCTATGTCGGGGCAAACAATTTCAACCGGGCTAAACGGCCACGCTTTTTCGCGGCCGTAGCTGGCACGGCAAAAGCCATCCTCTCCCAAGGGTCGTGGGAGCACGATCGCAGGACAAGGTTAAGCCATCAGCGCAAACTCTTCTTCGACCACTTCCGACAACCCACTGCGTTCCGTGATGTTGAACCCGCGTCTCTTTGCTTCACGCACAAAAGCTCTTCCCGGCACGGCTAGTTCCAACGGTATCGCGCCCGTCGGTATTTCCCGCTTCGCGATCATGGCGGCAACGATTGACAGGTGCCAACCGGTTAATCGTTGCATAGCGGTAAATCCTGTCGCTTCGTCGTAGTAATCGATGACCTCCACCAGTGCCTCGGTAGGTTGCCCGTTCTTCTTCCCCTTCACGTGGGCCCGGACGATACATACGTCCTTTAAATCGTCCACTCGAACCTGAGGCTCGAACAAAGCATTGAAGAGCTCGCGCGGAACCACTTCGTTCCCTTTTACCTGAACCGGTTTGAGATCAAAAAGTCCGAGGTCGGAGAAAGCTTTCAATTGCGCAAAGGTGCCGGGATAGCGCAACACTTTGAGTTCGTAGGTGCGAAGCTTGCCTTGAAAGCTCCAGGGCGCGGTGGAGGCGCCACCCGCGATCAGGAACGACTCCAGCTTGCCGATCGGCGGGATATTCGCCATTTCGAATTCGGTGAAGCAGGGGGCATGAAACAATTTGCCATCCCGTAAGATCGTCATTCCTCCGTAATATTCGTTGGTCAGACCTTCGATGGCGAAGGTCAGCGCGTAGTTCCAAGGTGGCTGCGGATTCTGCGGCAGACCCCCATCGTAGAGATACACTTCCTCGGGATCGCCCACCAGTTCCATGGCATAGACTGCGAGGTTGTTGCCCATGCCGGGCCCCATGCCGCAGTCGGGAATTACGCAGACACCGGCACGCTGCGCATCGCGATCGAGCGCGTGTTGCTGCTGCACGATATCCGTGTTGCCGCCCAGGTCGCAGAACGAAACGCCGGTTTCAATCGCTATCTTGGTCAGGGCGAGATTGTAGTAATACGGCACCGCGCTCAGCACGACCTTGTAGCCCTTCAGCGCACGGCGCGTGGCATTGTCATCGCGGACATCGAGCTCAATCGCATCGGCGATTCGCTTGCCCACAAGCTGGTTCACGCGGTCAGCGGCAGCCTGTGCCCGCTCGCGATTGAAGTCGGCCAGCGTAACTTTCGATGCTTCGCCAAACCGCGCCAGATCATATGCCGCGGCAATTCCTTGTCGTCCCGCTCCTAGAATCAAATATGAATAAGCCATAGTTTCCTTCCGTCGTATCAGGAATTTTAAAAAATCACTCCGCGCTCGACCGTCCGCGCTCTTTGTAGCCAATGATCAGCAGCGCCAGGCCTACTACGCCCATCGCGATGATGATGCCGAGAAACGTTGCGTAGCGCCCCAACTTAATCCCGGACGGCAGAAAGAAGACCACCAGGAAATCGACTACCCAGACAGCCAGTCCGCCCAACATCAGGCTGGTGCCGGTTTCTCGTTTTTCTTCCAGGCCTGCCATAGGGATGTGCTCGTGACGCTCGATACTCATAAAGTCCGAGACCAAACTTTATTCTGAATCTTGTTGTCTGAACCTGCCGTGACCTGCGTCACCTGGGATGGTGACCGCCTGCGCAGAGTAATGGTGCACAGCTAATCTGTTTGCCGAGTTCATGGTGGCGCTCTGTTGTGCCATACCTCACTCTCATCCGTGATGAGCGGCACAGCCGCCTCCGCCGGCAAGCGAGAAGATACGAAGTTAACCATCTCCGCTGGAGGACTATCCATGAAGACGACTCTTGATTCTTGGTGCCGCAGGCAGGGACTTCCATAACTTTAACGTCTTATTTCGCGATAATCCCGACTACCAGGTAGTCGCATTCACCGCCACACAGATTCCTGACATTGCCGGACGCCGCTATCCGCCGGAACTTGCTGGACGCTTGTATCCGGAAGGCATTCCCATCTTCGAAGAGAAAGATATGGAAAATCTGGTCGCCGAACACGACATTGACGCGGTCGTGTTTTCCTACAGCGATATCTCCCACCAGAACCTGATGCATCTCGCTTCCCGCGCGGTGGCTGCGGATGCCGATTTCTGGCTTCTGGGAACCGGACACACGCAACTCAAGTCGTCGGTCCCCGTGATTTCCGTCTGCGCTGTGCGAACTGGATGCGGCAAGAGCCCGGTGTCGCGCCTGGTCGCCGCCGAGTTGCGCCAGCAGGGTCGAAGGCCGGTGGTCATTCGACATCCCATGCCTTACGGAGACCTGGCAGCGCAGGCTGTGCAACGTTTCGCGGCCATGGAGGACCTCGACCTTCAGCAATGCACGATCGAGGAGCGCGAAGAGTACGAACCGCATATCACGCAAGGAACCGTGGTGTACGCCGGAGTGGACTACGAAAAGATTCTTCGGCAGGCCGAGAAGGAAGCGGATGTCATTTTGTGGGACGGCGGCAACAACGACACTTCTTTCTATGCCTCCGACCTGGAGATCGTGGTCGTAGACCCGCACCGCCCGGGACATGAACTCGCCTACTTCCCCGGCGAAGTCAACCTGCGGCGCGCAGATGCGATCGTGATCAATAAGGTAGACACCGCCGATCAGCGCGATCTCGAGACGGTTCGCCATAACATCAAGCTCCACAATCCGAAGGCAGTTGTGTTTGAGATGGCCTGCCGAGTCTCCGTTCCCGAGCCATGTCTGGTGAAGGGACAGCGCGTACTCGTGGTGGAAGACGGCCCCACACTCACTCACGGAGAGATGCCCTATGGCGCCGGCGTGGTTGCGGCGCGGCAGAGTGGAGCGGCAGAACTGGTGGATCCGCGTCCCTACGCCGTGGGATCGATCCGCGGCACTTTTGAACGTTATCGGCACCTGACGAATCTTTTACCCGCCATGGGCTACAGCGCGATGCAGAGGCACGAACTGGAGGAAACCATCCGCCGTACTCCGTGCGATCTGGTGCTGATCGCTACTCCGATTGACCTTGCCCGGGTGATCAAGCTCGACAAGCCGAATCTCCGCGTGACCTACGAAGTCGAGGAACTCACCAAGCCCGGCCTGGCCGAAATGCTTGCCAAGTTCACGCATGAGCACGAGCCAGCGCTGGCAGGAGCCGGAAAATGACCAGCAAGGATTTTCTGTCGATTCGAGATTTCTCGCCCTCGGAGATCCAGTACCTGCTCATTCTTGGCCGCCAGGTGAAGGCTGACCCCACCGGCTATAGCAGGGCGCTCCGGCGCCAGACTCTGGCCATGATCTTCGAGAAACCGTCTTTGCGCACGCGGGTCACTTTTGATGTCGGCATCCAGCAACTGGGCGGCTTCTCGCTGTACCTCTCTCCCGCCGAGATCAATCTGGGCAAACGTGAGTCGGTATACGACGTGGCCAAGAATCTGGAACGCATGGTGCAGGGCATCATGATTCGCACCTTCTGACCACGAAGTAGTGGTGCAGATGGCGCGCTGCGCCAGCATTCCCGTCATCAACGGACTCACCAACTATCGTCATCCCTGCCAGGCGATGGCGGACTACCTCACGATTTGGGAGGCGAAAGGCAATCTCGAAGGGTCTGAAGATCGCATTTGTCGGCGACGGCAACAACGTTGCCCGCTCGCTGATGTTTGCTGGAGCGCAGTTGGGTGCGCACGTCTGGGTGGCCACGCCTCCGGGGTACGAACTCGACGCGGAGTCTGTGCAGTGGGCTCACGAGCGCGGTGCCGAGACTGGCGGCACCTGCACGATGACGAATGATCCCGAAGAGGCGGCCGCAGGCGCGGATGTGGTCTACACCGACGTCTGGGCCAGCATGGGGCAAGAGGCCGAAGCGGAGAAACGGAAGCACATCTTCCTTCCTTACCAGGTCGATGCGACGTCTGTTCCGCCGGGCCAAGCGGGACGCCATCTTTCTGCATTGCCTGCCGGCACATCGCGGCGATGAAGTCACCAACGATGTCATCGACTCGCCACGGTCGCTGGTATTTCAGCAGGCAGAGAACCGGCTGCACTCGCAAAAGGCGATCATGCTGGAACTGATGAAAGGTGAGTTCGTCAAGCTTGCCGGAGTTCGTCGACTGCACGAGTTGATGCACGTGTAAATGGAGGCGGGCGTCGCGCCGGCTTTGATTGAAGGGACCCGGTTGCACGGGAGGCTCTGGTTTTGATGTTGTCTTGAAGGGGCGCGGCTTCAGCCGCGCCGTATGTGCCGCAATTTATGGCGGCTTCAGCCGCTGAGGGGGACTCGTAAGGGCCCGGCTGAAGCCGGGCCTGTTCAAAGCACTGCTTATGAAGACCATGCTCCTTGCCGTTGGCGGAAACTCCCTGATTCGCGCGGGAGAAAAGGGAACCATCGCCGAGCAACGCGCAAACGCCCAGCGGACAGCGGCCCAGATCGTCGGCTTGATCCGTGCCGGCTACCGGCTCGTGCTCACGCATGGCAACGGTCCGCAGGTTGGAGCAGCGCTGCTGCGCTCGGAGCGGGGGGCAAGCCAGGTCCCCGGTCATCCGCTGGACGTTTGTGGCGCCTCGACTCAGGGTGAGATCGGATATCTTCTCGAGCAATCCTTGCAGACCGAACTGCAGCAGGCCGGTCTGCACGTGCCGGTTACGACGGTTCTCACCCAGAGCCTGGTCTCGCCCGACGATCCCTCGATGAAGCACCCCAGCAAACCCATCGGCCCTTTCTATTCGCGCGCCGATGCCGAGGAACGCCAGCGCCTTTTTGGATGGGAGATCGTGGAGGATGCAGCCCGCGGTTATCGCCGCGTGGTGCCATCGCCCGATCCGATTGACATTGTTGAACTGGAAGTCATTCGAGATCTGGTCGAGCAGGGCGTGCTGGTCATCGCGTGCGGAGGCGGAGGGATTCCCGTGATCTGGAACGAACGGCAGATTGGAAGGCGTCGAAGCTGTCATCGACAAGGATCGTGCTTCCGCGTTGCTGGCGTCACGCCTCGGCGTCGATCTGTTCGTGATTTCCACCGACACCGACTATGTCTACCTGGACTACAAGAAGCCTACGCAGCGTGCCGCTGCGCCAAGTCGCCGAGGCTGAGTTGGAGACATACGCGAAGGCTGGCCACTTTCCACCCGGAAACATGGGTCCAAAAATCGAATCCGTGTTGCGCTTCCTGCGTCATGGTGGGAAAGAAGCTATCATTACTTCTTGCGAGAATCTGTGCCAGGCGGTTGTGGGATCTGCTGGAACGCACATATTCTCCGATCATGACCGAGCGGACATCGAGTTAAGCCGCAACTCGAACTTCCGGTGGGAGGACGCTAATGCCAACCCCGACTGCCAACCCCGTCAAGCTCATCGAGTTTCCCGCGTTGGAATCCTCTCTGCAGAGCTGGGATGCCATTGAAACATGTCGTTGAATCTCAGCAGTTCACCGTGCCGCTGCTCATGGAATTATTCGAGCGCTCGCGCGGCATGGAGCGCGTGGTGGCGCGCGGCGGCTCACTCGATTACCAGAACCGCATCATGACCACGCTTTTTTATGCGCCTTCGACCCGCACTCGACTGTCGTTCGAGGCCGCCATGCATCGCCTCGGCGGCAGGGTTCTTTCCACCGAGAATGCGGGCACGTTTTCTTCCGAGGTCGAAGGCGAGCAGGTGGAAGATTCCATCCGGATCATCGGCAGCTACTCGGACGTGATTGTGATCCGCCACTCCGAAGAGGACGGCGCGCGCCGCGCCGCGGAAGTCTCGCCCGTGCCGGTGATCAATGCCGGGGATGGCAATGGTGGGCAGCATCCGACCCAGGCTTTGCTTGACCTGTACACTATTTACCGGCAGCGTCCGCTGGATGGCCTCAGCGTGGCCATCATCGGCGAGCTGGACAAGGGGCGCACGGCGCGGTCGCTGGCCTATCTGCTGGCCAAGTTTGAGCGGGTCAAGATGTTCTTCGTCAGTCCGCCGCAACTGCAGATGAAAGCGGACATACTGGCGTATCTCGATGAGCACGGCGTCCGCTACGAACTGGAGTCCGATATCGACCGCGTGATTGGCGAAGTGGATGTGGTTTACCAGACGCGAATCCGTCCCGAGCGAGTGCGGGATGTGAACGGGTTGAGGCGCTATGCCATCGATTCGAGCGTGGTGCAGCGCATGAAGGCGGACGCGCTCATCCTTCATCCGTTGCCCCGCACGGTCGAGTTAGACAAGTCCGTCGACGCCGATCCCAGGGCCATGTATTTCCGCCAGGCCATGAACGGCCTCTACGTGCGGATGGCGTTGTTGACCATGCTGTTGGATAGGGAGTAGGCCGCGCGGGTAGTGCTTGACGGTAGGAACAGCGCTGTGTGGGAGAAAGTTGTTTTCGAAGATCAGAGTCATCAACGGGCAACCTGAATGACAATGGCTCCCTTACTGATATCGCTCGCGGCGATCACTATCTCCCTGCTCGCATTATGGAAGACCCACTTTGCCCCATTCTCAGCGGTCGCGGTTGCGGGACAATTGACGCTCCGGATCTACCCTATAAAAAATGGCGATGAACGGTGGTTCATCGCGAGCCTAGACGTTCCTATCAGCGTCACAAATGAAGGTGCTCGTCCTGGGGTGATCGACGGACTTCGGCTGCGACTTCATTTCCCAAAAATTCCGATTCCCGGAAACTGCGAGTCCATCAACCCGGCTTTTGAGATCGCACCTGAAGACGCCAAGCACATCAGCAAGGATAGATTTGAATGGGTCGACAAGATCGTCGCGGGCGCTTGGATGCCCTTTACAATCCTCCCGAAAGCGACGGTGACGAAGCACTTCATCTTCGAAACTACCTGGGAAGATCCGGTGATTCAGGAAGTCGTGAATTGCACTCTCGAAATCCGCAGTCGCTCTGGTACATGGCGTGAGGTTGCGTCGTGGCGATTGAGCTTAATCGGAACGCTTTGGAGCCACCTCGTTGATGTAGGTGGTGGGATCGCTCATTTCCCGGACGATACCGACAGCGCTCAATCAGTCTGCGTCCCCCCGGATCTTCACAAGTATACGGGCACGAAGGCTCAGATTCCGAAGGGTGGCCTTTCGGCGCATGATTCTTACCTGGACTACTCGGAAGGCGATGAGGGTGACGGTAAGTAATACTGACTGAGGCTTACGCATTTATCTCTCGGCGCACAGAGCCGAATAACTATAGGATAGTTCTCGCGACCCAGTGAAAGGAGCTTATGACGACCGAACTCATAGAGAAAACCATGCAAACCCAGGACTTCGTCGAACTTGAAAACCAGTATGGAGCTCATAACTATCATCCGCTCGACGTGGTGATCGAGCGGGCGGAGGGCGTTTGGGTGTATGACGTCGAGGGCAAACGTTACCTCGATTGCCTGGCGGCGTATTCCGCGGTGAATCAGGGACACTGCCATCCCAAGATTCTCGAAACCTTGAACCAGCAGGCGCGGAAAGTCACGCTGACCTCGCGCGCATTCCGCAACGAGCAACTGCCGCTGCTCTACAAGGAACTCCACGACCTGACCGGTTTCGACATGGTGCTGCCCATGAACTCAGGCGCGGAGGCTGTCGAAACCGCGGTCAAGACGGCTCGCAAGTGGGGCTACAAGATCAAGGGCATTCCGCAGGACAAAGCGGAGATCATCGTGTGCGCCAATAATTTTCACGGCCGCACCGTCACCATTGTGAGCTTCTCCAGCGACGAACAGTATCGCGATGGCTTTGGCCCGTTCACTCCGGGGTTCAAAATCATTCCATTCGGCGATGCTCGCGCCCTCCGCGAAGCCATCACGCCGAACACTTGCGCCTTTCTGGTCGAGCCCATTCAGGGCGAGGCCGGAATCGTCTTTCCGCCCGAGGGATTTCTGCGGGAAGCTGCGGAAATCTGCCGCAAGAACCGTGTGCTGCTGATGGCGGACGAAATTCAGTCCGGCCTGGGGCGAACCGGCAAACTCTTCGCCTACATGCACGAAGGCATCACGCCCGATGTGCTGATCGTGGGCAAGGCGCTGGCCGGCGGGTTCTATCCGGTCTCGGCCGTGCTGGCGTCACGCGAAATTCTCGGAGTGTACAAACCCGGCGATCATGGCAGCACTTTCGGCGGCAATCCCATGGGCTGCGCCATCGCGCGGACCGCGCTGCGCGTCCTCATCGAGGAGAAGATGGTGGAACGCTCCGCCGAACTGGGCACCTATTTTCTTACCCTGCTGCAGACGCTGCATAGCCCTGACTTGAAAGAGGTGCGCGGCAAAGGCTTGTGGATCGGCATCGAACTGCACAGCGCGGCGCGTCCCTACTGCGAAGCCCTCAAGGAAGAAGGAATCCTGTGCAAGGAGACGCATGATCGCGTGATTCGCATCGCGCCCCCGCTCGTCATCAGCCGTCAGGAGATTGACTGGGCCTTCGAGCGCATCGCCAAAGTGATCCAGAAACATTGATCGCTGTGCAAAGTTCCTCCGTGAACTGCTCGGACTTGACAGCGGGGTGGCATATTGTCCAGATTGGTATGCTGTAATTTCGAATCACAGAAAGCAGGAGAAAGCACGATGAGCAGGCGGAGAACCAATCGGGTTTTGATGGCAGGCGCGTTTTTCGTATCCATGTTGATCGGAGTGAACGCGACGGCGCAGACCATGTCGCACCCCACCACCAGCACCATCCCGCAAACTCAACCCACCAAGGGCGGACAGAACCACGCCGCCGCGGAAAATAACCCAGCGTGCCAGAGAATCATCGGCGAATGCAAGAAGCTAGGATTCATTCAAGGGCAATACAAGAAAGACAACGGTCTCTGGAAAGATTGCTTTGACCCGGTCGTACATGGCGGAGGCAGCGCCACCCGAGATGGAAAGCCCATCAGTGTTCCCGTCAACTCAAACGACGTTCAGGCCTGCCGCGCGGCGGAAGGTCATCACAAGACGGCCCAGTAAGTCATTGACTCCTGGAACGAGATACGATAATCTTGTGTAGTACATATTATCTTTAAGATAATATCGATCCTTGAGATCTGTGTGGAGGATGCGACTGCTGTTGCTTTTGCGGAGCCTAACTCCCATATTCTCTAGATTTTGCGCGTAACCCCTTTAAACTCAAAGATTTGCGCATGATGAAAACGTTAAACGGCTTGTTTTCTATATTTTGCACACGCCGAGGGGGGAGGGGGTACCCGGTGACCTCAATCACTGAGAAACGGCTGTCGTTGGGTCTATCGTGTAAAAGGTGACCTCTATGTCTTCCTCCCCCGCGACTTCGGCAACCGTGGAAGATGGCCTGCGCCAGATGGATCCACGACAGTTGCGCGCCGCACTGTCAAACTTCCTGCCCAAAGGAGCCACAGCAGCCGAGCAGGTCCGTGCCATCGAAGCCGGGCTTGCGAAGCCCGGCCGGGCAAGCCATGCGGGACACCATGGCGCGCTGGATCGTCGACGAGATCGTTCCAGTCGAGAGGTTGGTCCCGCAGGCTTATCTGGCATGGCGCCCCCCGGTGCGGGACGCAATGATGTTCGTGGTTGCGAGGCTTTCGCCCGCGCGGCTTGCTCCCAAACTGCTGGAGCAACTTGAGCTTCCGTTGGACACTTCCGCGGAAGTGCGGTTGCTGCGGCTGATCGCTAAAGTTCCCGGCCTGCAGAAACTGGGACAGGTCATCGCCCGCAACCAGCACCTTCGTCCGGCACTGCGGAATGCGCTGGAGCGGCTCGAAAATGGAATTCGCGATGTCCGGCCGGAGGATATAGGCGCGATCATTCGACGAGAGTTGGGGCCTCGAGTCGAGAAATTTGATGTGAAGATCGCGCCCGCAATTCTCTCGGAGGCTAGTGTCAGCGCCGTCGTACGCTTCACCTGGCGTAATCCGGAGAGCGGAAAACGCGAACGCGGAGTTTTCAAAGTTCTGAAGCCGCACATCCCTGAGTATTTTGTCGGAGGACATGGACTATTTGCAGGGACTGGCGCAATACTTCAGCGACCAGCAACACAATTACGGGTTTCCCGCGCAAGTTGCTCCCGAATACTTTCAAGAAAGTCCGGCGCCTGCTGCGGCACGAGGTCAACTTTGCACGCGAACAGAAAACGCTGGTCGAAGCCTGGGGCCTGTATCAGTCAATGCGCGGAATTCGGGTGCCGCGGCTGATTCAGCCGCTGTGTACGCCTGGAATTACGGCGCTCACCGAGGAGCGTGGGATCAAGGTGACGAACGCGGCGGCGCGCCTGCCGGCCTCGCGGCGCAGAAAAGTTGCCGAGCAACTCATCGAGGCGCTGGTCGCGGTTCCTCTTTTGGCGGTGCAGGAAGATGCTATTTTTCACGGTGATCCCCATGCCGGAAATTTGCTCTATAACAACCGCACCGGCGAACTGACGATTATCGACTGGGCGCTGCGGGAACGGTTGAGCCGCGATCAGCGGCGGCATCTCGCGCTTTTATTTCTGATGGTCACTTTGCGCGATCCGGTGGGACGTGCAACGAAGTGTTGGCGCTCAGCCAGCAGCACATCCGAGGCACCTCGCCACGCGGACTGATGATTGCGGAGTTCGTCACGCATTTTCTTGGCGAACTGCCGGTGGTGCGTTTGCCCAGCGGCGTGGATGCAATGCTGCTGCTGGAACGGCTTGCCATGAAGGGTGTGAAGTTTCCCGGGCCGCTGATCATGTTGTCCAAGGTGATGTTTACCCTGGATGGGATTCTGGGCGACATCGGGGGACCTGACAGTGGCCTAGGCTTCGCAATCACGCGTCACGTTGCCCAGCATTGGATCAGCAATCGCAAAGAGTTCCGTTCGCCTCTGAAGAGCAGCGATTGGGTCACACTGCAATGCAGCGCCTTGCTTTATACCGGGCGTTTGTGGCTACAGTGCGAGCAGGCACTATTGGATCGGTTGCTGCCCGCGGGTTCTACGGGCCCGGTTGCGACGACGGCAACATAGGATTAGTTTCGGCTCAGATTAAGTTTACCTCTTGGCTGAAAAGCTGTGCCCATCCCACAATCATTGACGAAACCCGAGCAGTCCTGGAATTCTGTCTGGCAGCTTGCGATGGTAACGCTTGACAGTAGTATCGTTATACGTTAGTATTGCAATACGTTAGTATCACTCGAAAATGATTGCAAGTTTCCGCGATAAAGAAACGGAAAGACTTTGGCAATCGGGCAGAAGCCGGAATCTTCCTGCTGATGTGCGGCGAAGAGCATTTATAAAACTAGCTATTTTGAACGCTGCGGTCACTCTGCAGAACCTTAGGGTACCGCCGGGAAACCGATTGGAGGCCCTTCATGGGGATCGCCAGGGGGAGCATAGCATCCGCATTAACGATCAATACCGAGTGTGCTTTGTGTGGCGGGATGGAAATGCCTTTGATGTGGAGATTGTTGATTATCACTAGGAACGCGGAGTAGCCCAATGGCTAGGTCCAAGAAGGTGTTTGTAGTTCATCCGGGAGAGATCCTTAAGACGGAGTTCATGGAGCCTATGGGCGTAAGCGCCTACCAACTGGCGAAAGCCCTCGACTTTCCCGGGATTTATGACGTGGTGCGCGGAGACCGGGCGATTAGCGCCGACACCGCCATTCGATTGGGGAAATATTTTGGTCTGCCAGCGCAGTTTTGGCTCAACTTGCAGAATGACTACGATCTAAGGATCGCTCAAGCCAGCGGGATCGGACGTAGGATTAAGCCGCGCACTGAAACCTATAAAGCCGAACTTACCGGAACGCGCTAGGGCGCGGTGGCAGTTTGTGGACGGCGTCTTCAGCAGCATCGTTCCAGTCTGTCTCGGCCTTCGGTGGGATGAAGCTCATTGCCCGTTCGGATAATGCGGTGATGGTCAGGCTGGGATTGACTCCGAGGTTGGCCGCGACAACGGATCCATCACAGATGTACATATTCCTGTAGTTGAAGACACGGTGGCGGGAATCAACCACGCCGTGGGTGGCGGAATCGGCGATGACGCAGCCTCCGATGCAGTGGGCTGTACCCGGAACATTGAAGAGAATTTCAGGAAGCATGCTCATGGGAAAACCGCCGGTAAGCTGTGCCAAAGTTTTCGCGAACTCGTTGGCCTTCGGAATATAGGTTGGAACCTTTTTGCCGTGGCTGACCAGAAACTTCCGGAACGGCCAGAACCAGGGGCGCTGCCAGCGCATCTCGATCTCTCCGTCGAGCGCCTGCATGCAAAGCAGAATCACGAATTCCTGCGCCCAGCCTATCGGCTGCAACACGCGCACAGTCTTGAAGGGATGGCGAAGCATCGACTTTGTGACATTCTTCAGCCAGAGCGCGATCCGCCGCGGACCGGGACGGCCATCGGTCAGGATCGTGGTCAGAAATCCCATGGCATCGGAGCCACGGGGATAACGGACGGCTTCGATGTGGGTGTGTTCGTCAATGTAGACGCCGGAGCCGATCGCGATGCCCTGCGATACGTCCTGGGAGTAGCCGGGTGTGCGTGCCCCGATCAGCGATTCGGAATTGGTGCGCACATGTTTTCCGAGTTGGCTGCTGATGGCGGGCAGGGAACCTTGTTCCTTGAGATGAAACAGAAGCTCCATGGTGCCCAACGAGGACGCCGAAAAAACTACTGCTCGACAGGTGAACCGCTGGCGTTGGCGGCGGATCCACGCCGTGGACTTGACGGTGCTCACTTCGTAGCCGGCGCTGCCATCGTTTGAGCCGACGAGCGGCTTGACGTTCACCACTCTGGTTTCGGGAAAGACCTGCGCGCCGTGCTTCTCAGCCAGGTACAGGTAGCCGAGATCCAGAGTATTCTTCGCGCCAAACCGGCAACCCATCATGCAGCCGCCGCAGCCGATGCAAGTGGTTCGCGCGGGGCCTTCTCCTCCAAAAAACGGGTCAGGAAAGGTCTGGCCGCTCAGTTGACCCTCCTCGGGCTCGAAGATTCCGACTCTGGTGCAGTAGAAAGTTTGGCCGGAGCCCGCGACTTCCGCAGCTTTTTTCAAGAGAAGGTCGGCAGGTCCGAGGATTCTGTTTTCCGTCACGCCCAGCATTTGCGCCGCGGTTTCGTAGTGCTGGGGCATTTCCGCTTTCCAGTCGGACAAACCTGTCCAGGATCCAGCTCTCCATACTTTGTCCGGAGGCGCAAGTAAAGTGCAGGCGTAGGTGATGGATCCGCCGCCGACTGCGCTGCCATGGAAGATGGTCGCGTGGCGGAAGAACTGTATGTTGAAAAATCCGCGTAACCCAAGTTTGGGCCGCCAGAGCCAGCGACGGATGGACCAACTGCTGCGGGGGAGGTTTTCAGGTGTCCAGCGCCGGCCCATTTCCATGACCGCAACGCGATAGCCCTTCTCGACCAGTCGATGAGCCGAAACACTGCCACCAAAGCCGGATCCGATGACGATGAAGTCGAAATCGAATTCGGTGCCGGAGCGTGCCATACAATCCTATGCGCAACGCGAAGCGCAGTCGAAGAAGTGGGCCGGAAATCTTAAGGGAATCGGCGAATCCAGTGGTTGAGCTGCGACCACGGTTCGAAGAATGTTGTTTGTATTTTGCCACCAACCGTTGAAGACCTGACCACCGGTGTAACGAACTTGCAGCGGACTCCAGCCATTAAGGTCGAATGACGCGGCAAAGGGATTAACAACTACCGACCGTGTGTCGAGTCGCAGCCCCTCACGCAGCGCTTTGAGAGCGCTCTCTTTCGCACTCCAAAACAAGGCGAGAAGGCGAGGCCGGTCCACTGCAGACGCGCGCGCAATCATTGCCTGCTCTTCGACGGTGAAATAGTCGGCGACAAAGGCGTCACTGCGCGGCTCGGCGACTTCGAGATCACAACCAAGTTCCGCGTTGGACATGGCCACGGCACAAGCGGCCACGCCATCGCGGTGGGTGAGTGAAATGGTGACTCCCGCGGGTTGCTGGCCGAAGAAGACCTCGGGCGCGCCGGATGGCGCGGGACGTATGTCTATCTTCTTGAAGATTTGGGGATGAGCCGGCAGCTCCATGCAAACGGACAGGGCGCGTTTCGCCGTCCAGCGTCCCAACCGCCAGTCGGTCCGGCGCTTGGGAAAACGCATGCGGTTTAGGCAGGCTGTTTCGTTCGTGCTGAGCCAGTCATTCTCCAGCGGTACGTCGGCTTCGGTTTGCTCCAACCAGTACACGTTCATCGATTTCACCCTGGGCTGAGATTATGCCGCTTCCGTGACGAGAATTTCCGGCTGCACGGATTTCGGTTGCTCCTCTCTGCTAATCCCGCTTTCGACCGCATGAATGAGATACGGACGCAGGTTCGCGGGGGCGATAATGTGATTGAGGGCACCCACCTGGAGAGCCCGCTGTACGCTGTGCACGTGGTCAAACTCGGCGGCCATGGCTCCCAGTTTTTCGGAGTGCACGATTTTGAAGAGTTCGTCATACTCGGCGCGCAAGCGGCTCTTCTCTTCGCCTTCAGCCTGGGCCATGGCCTGGTTCAAAGTTTGGAGACGCGAATCTTTGCGGGTCCTGGCTTCCAGTTCGCCGGCGAAAACCACGGCTGCGGCCGGAGCGCCTCCAATGACGGAGGCGTATGTTCCCTCCAGGGCTGCGACTTCGAGGTTTTCGTTCAAGGCTCGCGAAAAGACGACATAGGCGCCGCCGTGATAACGGGAGATCACGCAGAAGACCATGGGGCCCTTGAAATTCACGACGGACCTTCCGATCTCCGCGCCGTATTCGAGTTGCAATCTGCGCATCGACTCCGGAGAGCCGTCAAATCCCGACAGGTTGGCCAGAAGCACGACCGGGCGATTGTTGCTGGCCGCGTTGATGGCGCGGGCGATTTTTTTCGAGGACTGCGGGAAGAGCGTCCCGGAAGTCCACTGATCGGGTCCGTCGGCTGGGACAAATCCCAGGCGTGGTACCGGCCGGGACTCGATGCCGATGAGGCAAACCGGATACCCGCCGAGATGCGCATCCCAGACAACTGCGGTCTCCGCTGCACGCATTCCGGCCCAGCGCTCCAGCGGGGCATGGTCCTGGTCGATAGTGGCAGTCATTACTTTGCGAATCTCAAAGGATCTCTTGCGTCCAGGGTTGGTCTCGTCGGACATTATGTCGCCGATCAGTGCGAACCCCTCGTCGCCGCTCTTGCCGTGGGGATAGACTCGCACATCACGGTCGGTGGGATCGGTAGTTACGTCACGCCGGGGGAATCGCTCGCCCGGGGCGACATAGGTGTGGTCGTAGTGGCGCAACAGAATGTGACATGCTTCATCGATGTCGCGGGCCCAATACTGCGCCTGGCCGTTGATACCCATGATGCGATCGTAGCCGCCGATGCCTTGATTGTCTTCGGCGGAGACGCTGCCGGAGTAGTCCAGCGCGCGCTTGCCGGTGAGAACCATGGCCGCTTTCGGGGTCATGATCAGAATGCCCCGGGTGTGCATGAGCATGGTTGCTTCGGCATTCCAGTAAGGCTGTGCACCGACGTTGATGCCGTTCACGACCAGATTGACTTCGCCGCCGGCTTGGGTGAACTCGATCAGTCCGCGAAGGACGCGGGCAATCCAATCCATATTTTCCACGCCGCTTTCCATGGAAATCTTGGCGCCGGCTGAAATGGGGAACCATTCCAGGGGAACGCGTTTGGCATGTGCCAAGTCCAAGGCTGCGAGGATGAGCCGGCACTCTGGTTCGGCGATGGCGCCCAGATCTTTGCTCGGATCTCCCAGCATGAGAACGCGGGTCATTCCTTCGGGGTACTTGGTTGTGAAGTTGCGGATGACGCCGACAATAATGTTGGCTTTGTTCTGGCCGTAGGGGCGATCGACCGGGACCAAATGGCCTGCTGGGTCAAGATCGTACTCGACAAAATCGCCAGCGGGGAAGTCCGCGCGGGTGTGTTCCGGAGCGGGAGTGAGCATCCTGACGATTTCGTAAGGGTAGATGAGGCCGCGCTGACGCATGCGAACGACTTTCTGGTCGTATTCCGTTAGCGGTCTTATGGGTTGCATTTTATCCGCGGGCCGGAACGTGATGAGCATGCCGCTGCTTCCGGGGCTCGATATGCGCACTACCATTTCGCGCAACTCACCTGTCGCTGGATTTGGAATACGGGCGCGCACGATGACTTGCTCCAATCCCAAGCCCTCGGTGGCAGGCGCCAGTTTGTGCACGATCGCCCGCAGCGCATCCGGTTCAAGATTCAGTGGGGGCCACACATTCAGCAGGATGCGATTCCAATAAAGGCGTTTATGGGCAGCTCGTCGCGACTGAAACAGCCGGATGCTGGCCATCGCTTCAGTTAACATGCGCTCCAGATGCGGCAGTTGCACAACGCGTCCGGCCTCATCGCGCACCGGAGTGACGTCGCGCACTTCGGCGCACGCGAACAAGCGCTCATCCTTCGGGTTGTCGCGGGCCACGGCATGGATGAGGTACACATCTTCAACCGAAGGTAACCGGTCAATGTTGAAATTCTCCAGTCGCCACAGGTGCAACCGCTTAGCCATCATGGGGTGGATTCCGCGAAAGAGCTTTTCCTCTTCAAACGTATTCCCGTTGAGACGATAGGTGAAATGCTGAGTGCCGGTTATACCCTGAACGTGGCCGGGGCCCGCGACGGTCGCCACAATGCGCTGGATCGGGCGCGGGAAGCCGGCTTGATTGAGCACCGACTGTACTTCCTGCTGAACGGACTCCGAATCGCCCAGCCGGCCAGAATGGAAAATGTAAAAATCGATGACGATTTCGTGGTCCGCCGGCACTTCCGCGACCATTGGAAACAATGTCCGCACCGCGTCGGAGAGCCGGCCATACTCGGCGTGGGTGGTGAACACGTGGATGTGTTTTCCCTCGTGATCGTATTCCGCGGACGCATAGCATTGCCCGTCCACCGCCAAGGTGCGAAAGTCCGTGAGCTTTCGAATGCGGTAATACCGCCAGGTAAGCGCCTCCAAAATCAATCTGCGCATGGCGGGGTCAGCGTCCGCGAACTTAACGGAGAGCAGGCTGACCAGCGGCTGCGGACATTCGATTAACGCGCGGACTCTTTCGTGGCGGTCGGCAGCATCGGGGTTCGCAGCCATGTAGGCCAGGTGCTCTTCCACCTGCTCGTACACTTGCTTGCGCGCGCGCTCGAACAGAGGCTGGTCGAAGTAGCGATAGCGCACTTCCCGGGCAAGATCGGTGACCGCAGGAAAGAGTCCGTTGGTCATCGAAGCCATCCGGTCGAGCAGCGTCCGAAGGGAATCCTCAGCTTCCGGTGACATCGGATGCACGCGCCGCAGACGGCGTTCCAGAACCCCGACAATAGGCGCGACTTGCTGCTCCATGCGCTGGTGCGACTTGTAGATCCAGAGCAGGCTCTCTTCCAGTTCCGGCGAACGATCAAGCGTCTGCACGCCGTAGTGAGCCAGTGCGCGCCCGAGCGCGTTGACAAAGGCAGCGGGAAGTCCTTCACCGCGCGTCTCAAGCATGCGCAGATAGGAAAACAGATAGGCCTCGGCGCTGGGTTCTTCGCCGCTGGCTCGATGGTTTACCTCGGGCTCGCGTTGGAAGAGGGAACAGACATCGACAAAGATGTTGAGGATCTCATCTTCGCTTTGCCTTATTTCTTCGCTGTCCACGGGGCAATGCTCGCTCCATTCAGCCAGCAACCGCGCGGTGTGTTTTGGATCGACGTCAAAGCCCAACATGAGCTGGCGGAGTTCGTCGAGGCTCTGGCGGCAGGTGGATTGGATCGCTGTCCCGTTTCCGTTCGAGGCGAGCGATGCGCCAAAAGTTACTGCTGCCTCCGCGGCCGAAACGGCTTCGTCTCCCTCGTGGCTGTGGCGACGGGATCGATCTGCAAGAGCGGCGCTCCGGTATCGACCTGCACGTTGGGTATGATCATGACTTGCCGGACTTTTCCGGAGAATGGAGCCACAACCTGCATCTCCATTTTCATGGCTTCCAGCACGGCCAGGCGGTCTCCAACCTTAACCGTGTCACCTGGCTTGACGGCGATGGACACTACTACCGCGGGCGCGGGCGCATGCACTACACCCCCGTCGTCGCGATCGACATGGTGCGACACACCGTCCACTTCGATCCGGTAACTTTGGCCCTGGACGACGGAGATGATGCGAAAACGCCGCCCGAAGACGGTCAGCCAGCATTCGAACTGATCCAAACGGTCGATCTGGGCATCGATGCGTTTCCCATTCACTTCCACGCGATATCGCTGGGGTCCAAGACGGTAGGTTTTGGGCGAGTAGGAATGACCTCGATAGCGCAGTTCGGCAGTGCGGCCTACCTCACTGTGAACTTGCGGCCGCCCGCGCACCGCTGACGCGTAAAACTGCGCCTGCTCGACCGCTAACTGGGAATCGTAGGACTCGATCGCAGCCTGAACCAAAGCCACATCCGCGTAGTGCCTCGCGAGATGCTCGCCGGTCGCCGCCAGCTGGTCGAGCCATCCATTGTGAAATTCGCCACTCTGCACTTCGGCGCGGCTCAGTAATTCCAGTAGAAACGCTTTATTGCTGGTCCCGCCCTTGATGACGACAACGCTTTCACGCAGGGCCCGCTGTAGCCGGGAAATTGCTTCCTTGCGGTTCTTGCCGTAGGCGATGATCTTGGCGATCATGGAATCAAATTCGGAGGGGATGACGTCGCCTTCCGCTACTCCGGTGTCGATGCGCACGCCCGGCCCGGGCAGGATTCTGAAGCGCTCGATGGCCCCCGGAGCCGGAGCAAAACCGTTGTCGGGGTCTTCAGCATTCAGGCGTACTTCGATGGCGTGGCCGATGGTGCGAGGCGGCTCGCCTTCCAGGCGGCCACCGCGCGCGACGTGAATCTGAAGCTTCACAAGGTCGAGGCCAGTCGTGCATTCGGTCACCGGGTGCTCGACTTGCAACCGGGTGTTCATCTCCATGAACGAGAAGCGGTTGATTTCCGGTTGGTACAGGAACTCGACGGTGCCGGCATTGTGGTAGCCGGTTGCCTCGACTCAAGCGCACCGCTGCGTCGCGAAGCGACTGATCTTGCTCCGGAGAGAGCGCCGGTGAGGGCGCTTCTTCGAGGATTTTCTGGTGACGTCGCTGAACGGTGCAGTCGCGCACGCCAGCGGCCCAAGTCGTCCCGTGGTGGTCGGCGATAATTTGGACTTCGACGTGACGCGCTCGTTTCACCAACTGCTCCATGAAAACGGTTGGATCTCCGAAGGCCTTAAAGGCCTCGGCCCGCGCGCTCTCAAAAGCTTGCGGAAGTTGTTCCGCCGAATGCACCACGCGAATTCCGTGGCCGCCGCCGCCGGCCGTGGCCTTAATAAGGAGGGGATAGCCGAGACGCTCGGCGTGGTGCCCAGGCTTCGTCGATCGTTTCCACCGGGCCGTCGCTCCAGGGCGTTACCGGATATCTGCTCCTGCTCAGCTAATCGTTTCGAGGCAATCTTGTCGCCCACTCGCCGCATTACATCGCCATCCGGGCCAATGAACACGATACCCAGTTCGTGGCAAAGGTCGGCGAAGGCGGCGTGCTCGGCCACAAAGCCCCATCCCACCCAGACGGCGTCCGCGCGCGCCACTGTCAGCGCCCGCCCGAGCCGGCCATAGTCGACGTAACTGCTCTTGAGTTGATGGGTGTCTTGGGTCCAGCACCTGGGCGGGGCCCAGACACACCGCTTCGTCGGCCTCGCGCACAAACATGGCGTGGCGGTCGGGTTCGGTGAAAAGCGCAATCGTGCGCAATGAAGTGCCGTGTTCCTGATTGAACTCACGGACAGCATGGATAAAGCGCATGGCGGCTTCGCCGCGATTCACGATGGCTACGCGTTGGAATTCGTGTTCCATAAGGCCCCCGATCAAATATTTCGTCAGGACGACCAGTTCCTGTTCTTCATGCGGCGACAGTTTCTAGTGACATCGCCGCCTGCAGCGCTTTCAACGGCTCGAGCGTCTACCGCGTTGGGAACCGCTACCGTGCGATAGCCGCTAAGTTGCAGGTAGCGGTTTCCCTTCGTATCCACAATCTCGGCGTCGAAGCTGCCTGCGGCCGGGTCCGAAGTGACCACGGCATATAAGCGGGTATCGACGTTTTCTGGCGCTGCGAAGGATGAAACACGGTCGATGTGCAGCGGCAGACCCATCCGACCCTGGGTGCCCATTTCCCAGAGCCCGGCGGTTTGGAAGCAAAGCTCGATCAGACGCGGCGCCATCAGCGTTGGCAGTTCGGATGGCAGATGGTTGGCGAGCAGTCCCTTCGCCATCAGCCCGACAATCCGGTGTCCGTCCCACCACGCCCGCTCCACAACCTGGTACGCGGGGCCGTGGAAGTAGAGGCGATAGATGTCAGCGGATTCGATGATGTGTCCAACCGGCGTGCCCAACGCCGGCACGGTCACAGCTTTTGGCGCCTGCTTTCGTCAGCCGCACCCGGGCGGTGAAGTGCGTGGTGACTTGCGGCTCGGTTTGCGTTGGGAGCGACCGTCGGCCAGTCAGGCGGCAATCCGCCAGCAAGGTGTTGCCCTGGGGATGGATGACTGCTTCGACCGTCACCGTGCGTGGCTCGCTGCGATAAAACTTGAACGGCGCCAGGAAGTTCACGTCTTCGATCGCTGGCGACATGCCAGCCGGGAAGCAGGTTCAGAGCAGCTTCGGCAAAGGCCTCGACACCCATCACCCCGGGCAGCACTGGCGTGCCGTCAATCTGGTGGTCGTGCAGGAACGGTTGAATCGCCGGATCCAGCGTGGTTTCGATTTTGAAACCGGTCTGCAGGCCCACGCTAGCGATCTTTCCGATCATCGGTCCGTGCGCCTGGGATTGGGTTCGAGTTTCTGCTGCGGATGTATCGAGTCCACCGGTGGCATCCCACTCGTCCAGCAGAACGCCGAGACGCTGGCCGACGACGATTTCTCCGCGCGTTCCTCCGACCGTCAGTTCGCGGCGGATCAAAGGAATGCCCGCCTCGGGCGGCAGCATATCGATCCCTGCCAGTTCCATCATCTTGGGGATGGAGCCGCGCGTTGCCATGCCGATTCCGCCCCATGCCGTCCAGTCGATGACGATGCCGCGTGTGGCCGGCCGGGTGGTGCGGAAGCTCGACGTGATCTTGCACAACAGATCGTTGGCTGAACTGTAGTCGGTTTGTCCGCCATTGCCGAAGCGGCCGGCAATCGAACTGAATGCCACCGTCGCTCCGAGGGGCATGTCGCCGATGGCATGCAGAAGATTGAACCAGCCGTCGCTCTTGACGTCGAAGACCAGATCGAATTCGCGCGCATCTTTGTCCGGCAGGAAGTGACTGCGCTCGATGCCGGCAGCGTGCAGCAGGACATCGATGCGTCCGCTGCGTTCGCGGACTTGCTGGATGATCTTGGCGACAGCGTCTGCGTCGGTGAGGTTGACGCTGAAGTAATGCGCTGTGCCGCCGGCGGCACGCACTGCTTCGATGGCCTTGCGAGCTGCTTGCGCCCGCTCCAGGCACGCCAGCTCTTTTTCAACCAGGGCTGGGGTCGCACGCTCGCCTCGCGCCTGGATGCGTGCGAACAGATCACGCTTGAGGCCGTCCTTGTCGGTCACGAAACGCTTGAGATCGGGATTCGCCGGATCAGGCTCGGGCACCAGATCGAGCAGGTAGAACGTGCCTCCGGATGCCGTCGCCAGATCAGCGGTGATGGCCGATACGATACTTCCGGCCGCACCAGTGACGAGAAACACGGTATTGCTGTCGAGAGTCAGTCCGGGCTTGCCATCGGCGGCGGGCTGTTCTTGCAGCCCGACCGTCCAGCGCAGCTCTTCCTTGTAGCCAATTTCGACTGCACCGGGATCGCGCAGCGTTTCGTCAATCAGCATATCTGCGACTTCGGACGGCTTTCGTTCCGCTGCAAAGTCGACCGCCTTGACCAGAGCGTCCATTCGCTCGCGCTTGTAAGTTTTGGTGAAGCCTACGACTGCGCCACCCAACGGCGCCGTCGCTCCGGCTTTGTCGTAGCCGTGCTGACCACCAAGCCGCGTTGCGGAAACCAGGAACGTGTTCGGAGTTGCAATCTGCTCGTACAGAATGCGCATGGTGGCATACAGCGACTTCACTCGCACTCGCAGAGCTTCGTGCCAGGCTCCGAGGTCCATGCTGCCAAGGCTTCCCTCGTTGTCCAGCGCAGGCAGCCAGTACACTCCGTGTATCGGACCTGCAGCCAGGCAAGTCTTGAGGCGGTTGGCTAGCTGCTCCGCATCCAGCGTGTGTTCAATCCGCAGAATTTCGACACCCAAGTTCTGCAGCCGCTGCGTCAGCGCGTCAGCCACGCCGGACTTGTCGGGCATGAGGACAACACGGCGGCCGAGACATAGCGTCACCCCGGTTGACTTGCAAAGGTCAAGCGGCGGGCGCAAGTTTGGAACAGGCACGCGGCGCGGGATGCGATTGGCGGCGTCGAAACTGGCGGGAAGCGGACGCGCCGTTGTATTTGCCTTCGAACTCACAGCTGCAGGCACCGCCGGTTTCTTCGGCGCGGGTTCTTGTTTTGCTTCCTTGGCGGAAGATGCCACGGACGCTTTCGGCAAGCCGGGCTGCCGGTCGCGCGCGAACTTGATCACGTGGGCCAGGGTCGGGAACTCGCGCAGCTTCAGATTTTCATCGCGTGGAATGTTGTACGCTGCGCGCACCGCCGCAAACATCTCTGCCTGCTTTACGGTGTCGATGCCGAGGTCTGCTTCCAGATCGAGATCCAGATCCAACATATCTTTGGGATAGCCTGACTTTTCGGCGACGATGTCGAGTACTTTCTCTTTGATCGCATCGTCGGTTGCCGCCGGGGCTGCGACTGGGGGCGACGGCAATCACTGCCGGTCGCTGATGGCCGGAGTGGGTGCAACTGGAGGCGCTCCAGCCAAGTCAGGGCGTTTGTCAAAGACGAATTGGATGACGTGCGCCAATGTCGGATAGTCGCGCAGCTTGCGGTTCTCGTCGCGAGGGATGCTGTAGATCTCGCGAATGGCGGCGAACATTTCTGCTTGTTTCACGGTGTCGACGCCGAGGTCGGCTTCGAGATCGAGGTCCAGGTCCAGCATGTCTTTCGGATAACCGGTCTTTTCCACCACCAGCGCGAGAATGCGTTCCTTCACGGAATCGCGAGCGTCTTGTGTCGGCGGGATCGGTGCAGGCACCGCTATCGTCGGGCTTGATCTCTTCCTTGACGACCAGCGGCGCTAGAGTCCGGAGCCGTGCCTCCCAAGTCAGGGCGCTTCTCAAAGACGAACCGGATCACGTGCGCCAGCGTCGGATAGTCGCGCAGCTTGCGATTGTCATCGCGCGGAATGCTGTAGATCTCGCGAATGGCCGCGAACATCTCAGCTTGCTTCACGGTATCGACGCCGAGGTCGGCTTCGAGATCGAGATCCAAGTCCAGCATGTCTTTCGGGTAGCCGGTCTTTTCGACGACCAGCGCGAGAACGCGGTCCTTCACGGAATCAGCGGTGGCTTGTGCGGAGGAATCAATGCAGGTGCCGGTGTCGTGGGCTTGATTTCTTCTCTGACGACCGACGCTGCGGAAGTCTGAACCGGGCCGGCCAGGTCGGGACGCTTCTCAAAGACGAAGCGGATCACGTGCGCCAACGTGGGATAGTCGCGCAGCTTGCGGTTGTCGTCGCGCGGGAATGCTGTAGATCTCGCGGATGGCCGCAAACATTTCCGCCTGTTTGACGGTGTCGACGCCGAGGTCGGCTTCGAGGTCGAGATCCAAGTCCAGCATGTCTTTCGGATAGCCAGTCTTCTCTACGACCAGGGCGAGAACACGTTCTTTGACGGCATCACCGGTCACGCGTTGCGATTGTATGGAGGGTATTTCAGCCACCACAGCGGGCTTCGGCGTGGCGGATTTGACTTCTTCCTTCGCCGCCGCAGGGGCAGCAACCAGGTCCGGACGCTTGTCATACACGAAACGGATTACGTGGGCGAGCGTCGGATAGTCGCGTAGCTTGCGGTTCTCGTCGCGCGGAATGTTGTATGTTTCGCGGATCGACGCGAACACCTCGGCCTGTTTAACGGTGTCGACGCCGAGATCGGCTTCGAGATCGAGATCCAGGTCGAGCATGTCAACCGGGTATCCAGTTTTCTCGGCGACCAGAGCCAATACTTTCTCTTTCACCGGTTCGCCCTTTGCCGCGGGTTCTGGCGGCGCAGGACTGGCGGCGACGCGACCGGAGCCGGACCTTCGCTTCAGCCACCTTGGTCAACACCGGCTTCGCGTCTCTGACTGGAGTAGCCGGCAGCGCTGGTGGTGCGGCTCGGTATTGAGGCCGGCACCGGCCGCGACGCTTGCAGCAACTTCAGTAACGCGCGCGGCCGCCGCTTGATCCCGCACGCGTAGCGTGCGGTGAACCACTTCGAGGTCGGCAACCGGTCGACCTGCGATCCCGCTCAGCCAGGCGCTCCAGACAGATTCATCGGCGATGCGATAGGCATAGCCCAGAGCATTCGGGGCGCGACGAATTCCGTCCTTCGTCTTTGTCCAGCGCAGCAACATCATGCTGATCTGCGAACCGAAGCCGGCGCCGAGGTGTATGGCGTACTCGACGGGATAGGAACCGCCCTTCGACAAGTTCAACTGTCCGAGCTCCGGATCAACTTCCTTGAAGTTGGCGACTGGAGGGACGCAGCCAGTTTCGAGCGCCTTGACCGCGACGACATCTTCGATGCCGGTGGCCATTGCGTGACCGGTGAAGCCCTTGGTGTTGGCGATCACGATGTGATCCGCCGCGTCGCCGAAGACCTGGCGAAGCGCGTGGATCTCGGCCGAGGCGCTGCCGCCGCGGGCCGGTGTATAGGTTTCATGGGAAACGAACAGCATCTGCGGCGCGATCTCGCGACGCGAGATGCCACTGCCCGCTTCGGCTTTGGCTACCAGCGACTCCATCACTTGACCGATGTGCTGGACGTCGAGACGAGTGCCGTGGAAGGCGCTGTTGCCGGTGACGGTGGACAACACTTCGCAGATGGGCTGTATGCCGCGCTCACGTGCGGCGTCGGCGCTCTCCACTACCAGAGCGGCGGCGCCCATGCCGATAATCAAGCCGTGCCGGCGACGGTCGAAGGGGATGGCAGCATCGGTAACGACTTCGTCGGTGGCGGCGGCTCCGCTGGCCAGGAAGCCGGCGCCCATCCAATCGATCAGATGATCGGAGGTGACGTCGTCGGCCGAGATTACGATCACCCGGCTGCAACGTCCGGCGTGGATCCAGTCCTCGGCCAGTGCCACCGCCTGCGCAGTGGTCGCGCAGGCAGAGTTGACTTGAGTGTTGGGACCGCGAGCGCCGATGAATTCGGCGAATTGCGAATGTCCCATGGAGAGGACTCGGAGCAAGAAGCGCCGGTCGAAGACATACGGTTCTTTCTGGATGGCGGCGCGTAACTCGTCGATCCGCCGCTTGAGTTCCTGCACCAGACTGGAATGACCATTCGACTCAACCGCGCCGGCAAGCAGACTCTCCAGCGTGGTCAATTGCTCGCGGCGTTCATGGTCCGCGTAGTAACGCGCCATTTCATCGGCAAACGAGTCGTAACCGGGGAAAGCTGAAGCAAAAATGACGCCGGTATCGTCGCGCAAAGACGTCGGGCAATCCCCAGCGCTCTGGCAATTGCGTGCCTTTGCTGGTGGTCTTATAACGCATGACCAGCGGAATGCCGGCGTCGCGCAACGCGTCAATGCCGGCGGCAATCGCGAGCTGGGTAACGCGGTCGAGGGCGCCGACGCGGTCGGCGGACATGCCGAATTCCTCTTCCAGATCGAACGCGCCTCCACGGCCTGCCAGCTTGATGACGTCCGCGACATCGCTGATGGTCTCAAATCTGGGTTCGCCGTTCTCGCTCTTCACCAGGCGCGTGATGTGTTTGTCGAGCATGGCTTGACGGAAGGGTGCGGGGATCGAATCTATGAATTGATCGCCTCGCAGGATGCGGCCGATGTTGCCGTCGTCGAAGATGTGCTCGGTTCCGGGCAGGCCTAAGGCCGCTCCGGTGATGACCACTGGCGTGCGGGCGGAGACGTTCTTCTGGCCGCGATAGATTTCATAGCCGCGATCGAGAACATCGGCGAACAGATGGCCGAGTTCGTTGTAGCGATTGCCGTTTGACGGCGTTGATGTAGTTGAGGACCCTGCCGCAGATACCGCCGCCGGAATTGGCTTCGGGGTTTCCACTGGTGAAGGAACTGCCGTCACGGTGACTTCGCGCAGAGCTTCGGCGGTTCCGCGGCCCAATCCTGCCGCATAAAGCCCGCACAGCGCCTGATTGAACGCGACCATGTCGCCTAGTTTCGGATGATTGGTAAATAGTGAAACCACGTCGCTGTGACTACCGAGTACATCCTCGGCAAATCCCTGCAACGCCTTCTTCGGCCCAACTTCAACGAACACGCGAGCGCCGGAATCGTAGAGCGTGCGCAAGCCTTTGACAAATTGCACGGGAGACGCGACCTGCTGGGTGAGAATGTCCAGCATTTTCGGCACGACGTCTTGCCCCATCGGATAAAACTCGCCGTTGGTGTTGGCGACAATCGGAATACGCGGCGATTGCAGATGCAGACGCTCCAGAACTTCCCGCAACGGCTTGCTCGCTCCAGCAACGATTGATGTGTGGAAGGCGTGGCTGACGGACAACGCAGCCACCTCGTAGCCAGCCTTTTGGAAGGCCTCCATGGCCTGCTCGACCGCTTTGCTCGCGCCGCCAACAACCGCTTGACGGTTGCTGTTGACGTTGGCGATCACGACATAGCCGTTGATTGTCTTCAGGATTCGTTCGACTTCTTCAATCGGAGCAAACACAGCGGCCATGCGGCCGTTGTCATCCATTGCGACTTGAGTCATTCCGCGGCCGCGGGCGCTGACGGCTTCGAGCGAATCGGTAAAGGGAAGGCCACCAGCGGCGACCAGCGCTCCGTACTCGCCCAGGCTGTGTCCCATGGTGAAATTGGGTTCGATGCCATAAGCAGCCAGGAGTCGGGTTAGCGCCAGGTCGGTGGCCAGCACGGCTGGCTGTGTAATTTCAGTCTGGCGAAGATCGTCTTCGGCCTTGGCAACTGCGCCGTTGTCGGCGTGGTCAACGAAGATGTATTGGCTGAGCGGCTTGCCGAGCAAAGGCGTCATCACGCGATCGGCTTCGGCAAAGGTGTCAGCGACAATCGGTTCTTCGTCGCGGAGCAACTTGAGCATGTTCACGTACTGCGAGCCTTGGCCGGTATACAGGAACGCTACTTTGGGAGCAGGGCCGTGACCACGGAAAATGCCTTGAGCACGCAGGGCTTTCCACACCGGCGCCTGATTGGCCGCCAGCGCTTTGAGCGCATTGCTTGCCTTGTCCGCCAGCTCCGTGGCGTTGGCGTAGTCGATAACCAGGCGTTCGGGCGCGCGCAAATCTGATTCAGCCGGGGCGGCGGGCGCAGGCGCCTGGCCCGCTTTGGCATTCTTTTCCACGCCACGCAAACGCTCGATCAGAGCAGCTTCCGAAGCAGCCCCGATTACCATTGCTCCGCGCAGCGGAGCTTTATAAGAAGAAGCATTAGAAGTGCGGGAAACATCTTGGGTATTCATAATTGGCTCTTTCACTTCCGGCGGCATCACACCAACCGCCACTGACCGTTTGCCGTTTCCGTTTAACCTGTGGGGAATGTATTCTTCGAGCACTGCGTGGAAATTGGTGCCACCAAAACCAAATGCGCTCAAACCGGCCCGGCGCACGCCATCTGCCGGCATGGTCCATGGTTTCAGTTCGGTGTTGACGTAGAGGGGAGAGTGGGCAAAATCAATGTTGGGATTGGGATGCTCACAATGCACACTGGGCGGCAGTACTTTGTCCCGAAGCGCTAGCGCTGCTTTCAGCAGTCCGGCCGCGCCAGCCGCTCCTTTGAGGTGTCCGATATTGGATTTGACCGAACCCAGCGCCACGGACTCAGAGGGGAGACCGGAAGTGCTGAGCACATCGATCATGCTTTGCACTTCGACGACGTCGCCCACGCTGGTGGATGTGCCATGTCCTTCGATTAAGGTCACGGTAGCCGGCGACAATCCGGCATTCTGCCAGGCGCGCTCGATCGCCAGTTTCTGGCCGATCGGGTTGGGCGCGGTGATGCCCTTTCCCTTGCCGTCGCTCGCTCCGCCCATGCCGCGCAGCACGGCGTAGATTTTGTCTCCGTCCCGTTCGGCGTCCGCCAGACGCTTGAGCAAGAAGATCGCGGCGCCTTCGCCCATGACGAAACCGTCGGCTCCTTCGGCGTACGGGCGCGTGCCGGTCGCCGAGAGCGCGCCAATCTTGCAGAACTTGATAAACGTGGAGGCGCCCATGTTGCGGTCAATGCCGCCCGTGACCGCGAGATCAAAGTCGTTTTCCACCAACCCCTCGACGGCCGCACTCATGGCTGCCATCGCTGATGCGCAGGCCGCATCCACGACATAGTTGGGACCGTGGAAGTTGAAAATGTTCGCAATGCGGCCGGCAATGCAGTTGGCCAATTCGCCGGGCATGGTGTCTTCGGTCACATCGGGGACGCGCTTGGCCATGCGGTCGTGCAATTCCTGAGTAATGTCGCGGCGCAACTCCTCCGGCAGACCGGCGAAGCTGGCACTCTCGGCCAATTCGTGGGCGTATTCCGGGAAGTACAGGCGCAGGGCGGTGAAATAATGTTTTTCTCCCGCCATGGCATTGCCGAGGATCACTGCAGTGCGATCGGTGTTCAGCGGCCGCTTGGGGAAGCCGTAGTCTTCTAACGCTTCGCGAGTGCAGGCGATTGCCCACTTTTGCGACTCGTCCATGGCAGCGATGACGCGCGGCGGGACAGCCAGACGCCACTTGATCGGGTCCCACACGTAGTCGCGCGCCCAGCCACCGATCGTGGAATAAGTCTTGTCCGGCGCACTATGGTCGGCGTCGAAGTAAAGCGCGGGATCCCAGCGGTCACGATCAACTTCGGTGATGCTGTAGCGACCGTTCTTCACGTTTTCCCAGAAAGCCGATACATTCGCTGCATCGGGCAGAATGGCTCCCGCTCCCACAATTGCTATGGCTCTATATGAAGTGCTTTCCATGACTGAACTCCTATGAAAATCAATCGCTACGCGGCCGCCTCCAAGCGCTTGGCGGCGCGCCCGTACAGTACGTCTGCGATGTAATCCAGATCCGAAATGAGGCCTGACTGCGCGCGATGAATGGCGGGCAATCCCAGACTCGATTCGAAACCGGCGATTTCGCTATCGCTTACGCCCCCGGCTCCGATGACCCAGCGCAAGCCTTCTTCGCCCACTTTGAGCGCGGCCTCGCGGGCAAAGACGCGGCTGATTGCTGCCAGCCCGGCCGCATCAAAGCGCCGGTTAGCTTTTTCGTTCAGTTTGCCGTCAGCCAAAAGCGCTGCGCGACGGGACAAACTGCCCGCGCACTCGGCATAGGCAATCAACTCGCCCAGGCGCAGGAGGATGTGTTGAAAGCGGGTCAGGCGTGCCACTCGGGCCTTTTCCATGACCTCGGCCAGCGCGTGCATAGCCAGTGCCGCCGTATCGGCGCCCACGTTCGGGTGGCGGGCATGCAGCGTCTTCAAATTCCCGTGCCCGTTCGTGATAGTGCTGTCCGCGCGTCTTGAGGTGCGACTGCCAACGGTCGCGGCTGATCGTCATCTCCATGATCTCGGAAGTGCCTTCGTAAATCGTGGTGATGCGAACGTCGCGGCTGATCTTCTCCACCATGTATTCGTGGGTGTAACCGTAGCCACCGAGCGCCTGGATGCTGGCCTCGGCGGCTGCATTCCCGGCTTCCGTCGCCATGTACTTGGCGATGGCGCCTTCGGTGTTCAAGCTGCCCTCGACCCCGGCGTCGATGCGCTCCGCGGTTTCTTCGATGTAGGAGCGGGCCGCTTCCAGTCGCGCCACGTTAGGCACGATCAGCTTGTGGGTGTAGCCTTGCTTTTCCGAGAGCGGCGCGCCAGCCTGGATACGCTTGGTGGAGTAGGGAATTGCGCGATCGAGTGCAGCCCAGCCGCCGCCAAGACCAAATGCTGCGACCATCAGGCGGGTGTAGCCGAACACGGCCTGTGCCTGATTCAGTCCCTGGCCTTCGACGCCACCGAGCAGTCGGTCGGCATCGACATAAACGTTGTCCAACGCCAAGGCTGCTGTGTTGCTAAGTCGGATGCCGTGCTTGTCCTCGGGCTCATCGTGGGTGAAGCCTTTTGCTCCTTTTTCCACCACGAACCAGCTCGGGCCCGCGGGCGTACTAGCCAGGACTGTGTAGGCATCTGCGATTCCGCCGTTGCTGATCCATTGCTTGTTGCCGGTAATCTTGTAGCCGACAGTACGGCCGTTTTCTATGACCGGATCTGCTGTGGTGCGCAATGCCCCCAAATCGCTGCCAGCTTCCGGTTCCGTTGCACCGTAGGCGAACAACAATCCCTCTTCGGCGATGCGCGTCAGCCAGAGCTTCTTCTGCTCCGGAGTGGCGCCGACCGTGATCGGATCGCTGCCCAGGAACGTGGCCAGCACTGCCGTGGCGATGCCGAGATCGATGCGTGCCATCTCTTCGCAGACGCAATACACATCGAACGTTCCGCCGCCCATGCCACCGAACTCTTCCGGAATGAACAGGAGCTGAATTCCGAGCTTTTCCGGGCTGCACATATGACGAACGATTTCCAGCGGGCACTCGTCTTTGTCGTCGAGATCCCGTAGCACTTCATCCGGAAGGCGTTTCTTGGCGAAATCCTTGAGGGACTTCAAACTTAGCTTCAGCGTTTTACTTGTGATCATGGGCGTTTCCT
Organism: uncultured Acidobacteriota bacterium; assembly: GCA_963788605.1. Classification (GTDB taxonomy): domain Bacteria; phylum Acidobacteriota; class Terriglobia; order Terriglobales; family Acidobacteriaceae; genus JABDBE01. The sequence goes on from CAWBHD010000007.1 coordinate 317,328, forward strand.
CTCCTATGCGGCGCTGCGCATTTCACGAACTTTGTTAGTCAATTCCGGCAAGAATTCCAGCAGGTCATCGACAATCCCGACATCTGCGACCTGGAATATGGGAGCCTTGGGATTCTTGTTAATGGCGATCAGGAACGGGTTGCCTTTAATCCCGGCGAGATGCTGGAAGGCGCCGCTGATGCCGCATGCCAGATAAACCTTGGGCTTGACGGTCTTGCCGGATGATCCGACTTGACGCGATTTTTCCATCCACTTGGCGTCGACCACGGGTCTGGAGCAGCTGACTGCGGCGCCCAGAGCGTCCGCCAGTTCCTGAGCGATGGCCACATTGTCTTTGTCCTGAATGCCTCGGCCGATCGAAACCAGAATGTTGTGCTTGGTGATGTCAACATCCCCTGCCTCGGCAACGACTGTCTCCAGATAGCGGCGGCCCGCGGTAAGCGCGCCAACCTCAGCGGACTTGTCAACCACAGTGCCGTTGAGGGAAGCGTGTTCCATCGGCTTGAATGCTCCCGGACGTATCGTGATCACTGCGCCCGCTGAAATGTCACAGCGGACGTGAGCGCTCACCTGTCCACCAAATTCCTGGCGGACTACTTTGAGGCCGGTGCCTTCAACTCCCGCGATGTCCAACACGTCGGAGACGAAAGCTGAATTCAGCTTGATAGAAAGACCGGGCGCCAGATCGATTCCGAAATGTTCATGGGCGACCAAAACGATGCCATCGCTCGGCAGCACCTTGACCAGGGCTTTCCGGACCAGTTCAGCATTGGGGTAGGCAAGAGCGTCGTTGGCGATCTTCCAAATCTCAGGGTAGGTAGCGCTGAGTGCTTTGCATGCGGCATCCAATCCCGTTCCTGAGCCGGTGACGATCGCTGTCAGCGAAGCCGCTGGATCGATCTTAAGCGCAGCGCCCGCCAATTCGAATGCGGAGTCGTCGACCACGCCACCTTTATGCACGATGTAAGCGAAAATGCGAGCCATTATTTCAACCCTCCTTTGGCTGCCACTAATTCCAGAACTCTGTCGATGTTCTCTTCCCGAGTGCCGTGCAGAATTTCGGCGCCCTTACCAAGTGCGGGGATGAAGTAGTCCACCCGTTTCACTTTCGCTGCGGCTTCCCCGACCATGCTCGGGTCCAACCCCAGGTTGGAGGCGTCGAAAGTCGGGATGGGGATAGAGGCCACTTGCCGGATGCCTCTCATCCCGACATAGCGTGGCTCATTGATTCCAGTCTGAATCGAGAGCACGCAGGGCAGATCGATCTCGCTCATCTCTTTATTGCCGCCTTCGATTTCGCGGCTGATCTTCAGCTTCTTGCCGTCCAGAACTTCAATGGAATTCACCAGGGAAGCGAACGGGTAGTCGAGCAGGGCTGCGAGCATCCCGCCAACCTGAGCGCCACCGTCCTCGGCCTGGACCCCGGTCAGGATCAGGTCGTATTTGCCCTTCTGCACAAAGGCTTGAAGAATCGTGGCGATGCCCCGGCCGTCCGATCCGCTGAAAGCGTCGTCGGTGATCAGCACGCCATGATTCGCGCCCATGGCCATTTCCCGGCGCAGGATTTCTTCGTCGTCTTCGCCGCCAACCGTGACGACGGTGACGTTTCCGCCGACTCGGGCGACGATCTGAAGAGCCTCTTCGACCGCGTAGTTGTCCGGTTCATTGATCGAATAGACTAAGTCGTCTCGCTCGATGTCGTTTCCGGCACTGTTGAGTTCAATTTCGTTTTCCGATGTGTCCGGCACTCTTCTCGCACAAACTAGAATCTCCACATTCGCCTCCAGAACTTTTCACGCCACTTTGTGACTGTCGCGCGTAATTTGTTGATCCACTAACTCCGCCAGGTCGATGGCGGTCATCTTTCCTTCCAAGCCTGCGACCTTGATCGCATCTTCCATATTCACCATGCAGAACGGGCAAGCCGTCACAATCACGTTTGCCCCGGCCTCGGCGGCCATCTGAACTCGCTTCACGCCCATTCGTACGTCTTCTTTTGGCTCGTAGAACAGCATCAGCCCACCGCCACCGCAGCAGAACGAGCGATCGCGGGAACGAGTCATTTCGACTCTCTTCAAACCGGGAATCGCATCGAGCACGTCTCGAGGGTCGTCGTAGATCTGGTTGTGTCGCCCCAGATAGCAGGGATCGTGGTAGGTGTAAACGTTATCTTTGTTTTCGACCGGATCGAACTTGATCTTGCCGGTCTTCACTTCTCGGGCGATGACCTGGCTGATGTGCTCGACCGGTGGAACATCTTTGTAGTCGTGTTTCAGCGCGTTGTAGGCATGCGGGTCGGCAGTGACGATCCGGGTGACGCCGGACGCCTTGATGGCATCGACGTTGTGGTCGCGCAAGGCCATGAAGAGCGTCTCTTCGCCAAACCGCCGCACTTCGTGGCCGCTGTCCTTTTCCGCCGCGCCCAGGATTCCGAAATTCTCTCCGACGTGATCGAGAATCTTCGCGGTCGCCCGCCCAATCGACTGCATCCGGTCATCGTAGGAGGTGATGCTGTCGACAAAGTACAGAGTGTCCGCGCCGTTTTTTCCGTCGAGGACCTTGACGTCACAGGTTTGCTGGAACTCTTTGACCTTGGTCCAGTCGGCCTTCTTCTTCTCCATCTTGCCGTAAGGATTGCCGCGACTCTCCAGTGCCTTCAGCGGCTTTTGCAGAGATTGAGGCACATTGCCGTCATCGATCATGCCGCGCCGCAGATCGACGATCTTGTCGATGTACTCGACCAGCAGCGGGCATTCTGCTTCACAAGCGCCACAGGTTGTGCACGACCAGATTTCATCCTCGGAGTAAATGTTGCCGATCAGCGCCTTGCCATTGCCCGAACTGCCAAACATCGGATAGTGCTGGAAAGTGTAGTCTCTTGCCTTGATGGTAATGAATCGTGGCGACAACGGCCGTCCCACCGCATTGGCCGGGCAATTGTCGGAACAGCGCCCGCAGTCGGCGCAGGAATAGAAATCGAACATGTGCTTCCAGGTGAATTCCTCGAACGTCTTTACGCCGAAGGATTTCACCTGATCCAGATGCTCATCGCTGACGCCCCATCGCACCGGTTTCAGAATCTCGCGGTCCAACTTTGCGAAGTAAATGTTGAATAGAGAGGTTTCCACGTGGAACTGAATCCCAAAAGGCCGATAGCAGAGCAAGAAGTAAAAGGTCACTTCATGAAGCAGATATGCCCCGAAATAAAGTCTGCCGAGAGTGGCCAGGGCAGTTGAGGAGAGGGCACTCTGCAACATCCAAGGCAGCGAGAATATGGCCAGCACTTCGAATGGTTGGCCTTGCTGCGCCTCGGCGGCGGCCTTGGCGGCTGCAAAGAGGCTGTCGGCCACCATCAGGATCGCGATCAGCGCCAGAAGGAAGATGGCGTCCGCAGTGTGAGCTTTACCGTATCTTGCCGGCACGGCGTACCGCGCAGGTTTGAAAACCAACCGTCGAATTATCGCGATCACCATGCAGAGGAAAACAACGGTGGCGGCATAGTCCGTGACGGTGTTGTAAATGACACCGGCCCTCCCGGAAAGGCCGGGCATAACGAAATTCTCGGAGACGCCGACAATCAACACAGTGAAGGCACGCAGTGCCAGCACGATGAAGCCCGCGAAAATAAAAATGTGAAGGATGCCCGCGCCCTTATAGCGAGGTTGCTTCCACTGGCCCAGCCAGAATTTCAGGACCCTTCCCACGCGGACCAATGGCCGGTCAAAACGAAAATCGCGTTCGGCGCGAAGCAGCGGCACCATGCGCATCGCCACGATGTAGGCAAAGCACGCGATACCCAGAACATGAATGAATATGAACAAGGCTCGTCCCGTCATTAACCAGGATGTCATTTGCGCAGCTGACTGGATGCCTTCCATGTTTCTCTACTCCCTCTTGTCGATCGTCAGGCGATCAATCGCGTCACATCTTGCTCCTCTTTAACTGGAGGTCTTACGACTATTGTTGAGTCGACCGAAACCGGTGGTCGAATGGGAACCGATACTGGAACTGAAACCGGCGCGGAAGCCGTGTCGAGGCCGCTTTCGCCTTCGCGCGCACCCTCTTCCTTTTCTTCTTTTCTTCCTTCTTCTGTGGCGCGCTGACGCCGCATGCTTCCCGCAGTTCCGCGAAACTCAACTTCAGAAAGCTTCGAGCCGCCGTAGATCCGGCGCTGCATGCACGTCTCCGCTGAACCCGAAATACACCATGCCGTTGTAACTCAGGATGGCGCAATTGACCGCCATCTCGCCGCCGATCGGAACATAGGGATACCAGTGCAGCATCTTGTGCCCGAGCAGGTAGAGCGGATGCTGCGGCCCCGGCACATTGGTGACGACCATGTTGAACGGCGTGAAGGGCAGCCTGCTGATCATGGGGCCGGCGACTGCCTGCACGGAAGTCGGGAACATGCCGATCAGACCGCCCGCCAAACTGACCAATTCGGCAGCGTGCGCTCGCTTCAGAAACTCGGTCCTCCGATGGACCGCGGCCAGCAGCTTTCGTGGGTTGCGAATATCCAGCGGAATGGTGACCGGAACGAGCGAGATGCGGTTTCCCAGTTCGCCCGGGCTGTCGTTGCCGCGCAGGTTGACCGGAACCATCATGCGGAGCAGCCGCCCCTTGACTCGGTCGCCATGCAGTTCGAGGTAGCGCCGAACGGTCGCCGTCACCAGGGCGAGAATGACGTCGTTGACGCTGGTTCCGCTGGCGTGCCGTATGGCCTTCATTTCCGCCAGCGGAATTTCGGCCCAGGCAAACTTCTGCGGTCCACGATAGAGAACGTTGAAGCGCAGCCGCTCTGTGGATGCGGTGAGTTCCGGCAACAGACGCGCGAACTCGCCGGTGGCCAGGTTCCCGCCATTCGCGGCGAAGCGCTCCGCCATGCTCATCACGTCCGCCAGCGCGGACAGAATTCGTTTGACGAATTCGGAATAGGAATCGACGCAGCCGTTCGTCATCGACGCCAAGACGTCAGGCGGCGGCGGAACTCGGAGCCGAAGTTTTCGCTTGGGCAGGCGCGGCACTTCCGGGCTCGCATCCATCAGCACATTCATGATGCCGACCCCGGCAATGCCGTCGGCGAGGCAGTGGTGCAGGCGGAAAATGAGCCCGGTGCGATTGCCTTTCAGCCCATGCACCAGGGTCAGGTCCCATAGCGGATGCTGCCGGTCCATCACCTTGCTGAGAATCTTTCCCGCCAGCGTCTTCAGCTCTGCGTCGGAACCGTGCTTCAGGGTCACTTCGCGCACGTGGTTGCGGATATCGAAGGTCGGGTCGTATTCCCAGCTGGGAAGGCCAATATTAAGGGCGGCGGCACCACTCGCTTGAGGTAGCGGGGAATGAGCGGCAGCTTCGATTCGACAAACTGGACGCACGAGTTGAAAGGAATCTCGCCCTCAAACACGCAGACACTGGCCACGTTGAGCGGCATGCCCTCGCGTTCCAGATGCAGGAAGACCGTGTCTCCCCAGGAAAGGCGGTCACCCTGCTGATGGTTCTGCATGACAACTCTCCTATTTCGCTGACCGACGCATCGCGCGTTTCAGTTCACAAACGAAAATCGCGACGCCAGCTTCACCAGCTTGAGCACTTTGTAGACATCGACATTGACGCCGCGCAATACGACCTTGACGCCTTTGGCGTCCGCTATGCGAGCGAACTCTTCCATCGCTCTGAGCGCCCCCGGATCGATCCGGCGCACCGAAGAGAAATCCAAAACCACTTCGCCTTCGGCGCTCTCCAGCTTTTCTCCGGCCTCTTGCAACGCCTGGACGACGCGACCTTCATCAATCTTGAGCCACACGGCGATCATTGCCATACGCACCACCATCCGCTACGCGGTTTGTTGCTGCAGATACAGTGCTCACCTTGGCTGCGCCTCGTCCCTGATAGGCCTTCCAAAACAGCTCAGCCAATTCGCTCATCAGCGGCATACGAGGATTCGACCGCCACGACGGATCGTCAAAGGCAAGCTTGGTCAGTTCCGGCATCGCCCGCTCGAACTCTTCCTTCGAGATTCCCAGCTCGGCGATCGAGCGCGGAAATCCCAGTTGGTCGAGTAACTGTTCTATCGCCGCAATCAGGTTCTTCACCTTTTCCTCGACCGTGTGGCCGCCCAGGCCCAGCAGGTCCGCGATCGTGGCGTACTTCTTGTGCGCCACATATCCCTTCTGGTAGGGCGACGGCATGAACTTGGTCGGCACGGCCGCGTTATAGGCAATGACGTGCGGCAACATGAGCGCGTTGGCCCGGCCGTGCGCGACGCCGAAGCGCGCGCCGAAGGCATGCGCCAGCGCGTGATTCACGCCCACCGACGCATTCGAAAACGCCATCGCCGCAATGCAGGCGGCGTTGTGCATCATGGAGCGCGCTTCTTCATCGCGCGGATGTCTCATACGCGATGGGCAGGTACTTGAACGCCAGCCGAATCGCCTGCATGGCGTTGGAGTCGGTGTAGGGCGATGCGCAAGTCGGAGACTGCGGCTTCCAGCGCATGGGTCAGGCAGTCGATGCCGGTATCGGCGGTCAGGCCCTTCGGCATCGACATCACAAACTGCGGATCGACAATCGCCACATCCGGGGTCAGCGAGTAGTCGGCGAGCGTCACCTTGCGCCCGCGCTCCTTGTCGGTCAGGACGGCAAACGGAGTGACTTCGCTGCCCGTTCCGCTGGTGGTGGAGATGGCAATCAGCCGCGCACGGTTGACTTTCTCGGTCGGGTACTGGACCACGCGCTTGCGCAGATCCAGGAAGGGCGCGGCCAGTTCTTCCAGGTCGGCCTCCGGCGACTCGTACTTGAGCTTCATGATCTTGGCCGCGTCGATCACCGACCCGCCGCCCAGCGCGATGATCTGGTCCGCCTTGTAGAAGTTGAGCGCTTCTACTCCCTGCATGACGACCTTGACCTCGGGCTCCGCATCGGGAATGACCGAGACGTGAACGTGGGTCTCTGCCGGAATGTAGCGCCGGACAATATCGACGTGGCCGATTTGCTCCAGCGCCGGATTGGTGACGATGATGGTGGAGCGCGACGGGAACTGGCGCACGATTCTCCACCGCGTTCATGTTGAAATAGATCTGATTGGGAACTCGGAACCACATATGGGCTTGTGTCCTGCGCGCCACGCGCTTGATGTTGAGGTAGTGATAGATGTTGACGTTGTCGGTGGTGCTGTTGCCGCCGCCGGTGCCGCATCCGAAGGAGAAGGTCGGCACCAGATCGTTGTAAATGGCGCCCAGGGCTCCGACCGAGCCGGGCGAGTTCACGATGATTCGCCCGGCGTTGATCACCTCGCCGAACTTGCGGATGATTTCATCGTTGCGCGAGAAGATGACGGCCGTATGTCCGAGGCCGCCGGCATGATTCACGTCGACGCAGACCTTGAGCGCTTCGTCGACCGATTTCGCGCGATAGACCGAGAGCACCGGGAACAGCTTCTCAACCGACAGCGGATGTTCGCGGCCCACGCCTTGAATGGGCGCAATCAGGAGTTTGGTGTCCGGCTTCACGGAGAGGCCGACCATGCGCGCGATGTCGGTGGCCTTCTGCCCGACTGCCATGGGCTGCATGAATCCGGTCTCAGGATCGATGACCGTGCGCTCCAGCAGTTCGGTCTCTTTTTCGTTGCAGATGTGCGCGCCCAGATCGGCGAATTTCTTCAGCACGAGGTCATAAATCTCGTCGTCGATCACCACCGTTTGCTCGGAGGCGCAGATGGTTCCGTTGTCGAAGGTCTTGGAGATGATGATGTCCACCACCGCCGTATTCAGGTCCGCCGTTTTCTCCAGGTAGACCGGCGTATTGCCCGGGCCGACACCCAGGGCTGGCTTGCCGGAACTGTAGGCAGCTTTGACCGCGCCCGGCCCGCCGGTGGCATCGATCAGGCCGACGTCTTTGTGGTGCATCAGGTAGGCGTTGTCCTGCAAGGTGTGCGATTCCAGGCAGGAGAACACGCCTTCGGGCGCGCCATGCTTCACCGCGGTCTCGTACATGATCTTCACGGCTTCGGAGCAGCAGCGCCACGCCTTCGGATGCGGACTGAAGATGACCGCGTTCCGCGTCTTGATGGCCATGATGCACTTGAAGAGCACGGTGGAAGTCGGGTTCGTAATCGGCGTGAGCGAGAAGATGACGCCGATCGGTTCCGCGATCTCGACCAGATTGCGCTCGGGAAACTCGCGAATGACGCCGACCGTGCGTTTGTCCTTGACGTAGTTGTAGACGAACTCGGTGGCCACCATGTTCTTGATGACCTTGTCTTCCATGACTCCGAGCCTGGTTTCCTCAACCGCCAGGCGGGCGAGATGTTGAGCTTGTTCCAGTCCGGCCAGGACCATCGCCTTGACGATGCGATCGACGTCCTCTTGGGTGAATTGGGTAAAGACGGCGGCGGCGGTTCTGGCTTGACGGACTAGTCTCTCCAGGTAGGCAATCCGTTCTTCAGTGAGGGTTTCTGTGGCGAGCGGGATTTGAATCCGCTCCTTTACTGCTTCAGTGATAGCCATTTGTTGCCCCCTGTCACCATCTGTCGGAGTTCATTGCGATTGAGGAGCACGCTCATTTGTGTTCCTGGTTCTTGCGATCGTGAGGACAATCGTCGGATCGTTGGTGAAACGTCCCGGTCTTCTACGCGTAGTCGATGGGGTGCTTGGTCAACCAGTGCTCATCGCGCACTCTGCCAATGTTCTCCAATGCGCCACCGGCAATGCTCGCGGTTAAACTGCGACTTTTCCAAGCCACCGCAGCGCCAAAGCCGATTATGCCGCCAAGCAATCCGTACACTAGCGTCCTGCTCACGGATTTCTCACGTGACCCGGGATGACTGCCCAACACACCAAGGCACGCTCCCAGAACGGCGGGCTTCAACGCGTTCCGCACTGACTCGCTAAGAAGCGGAGTAAGAGACTCTCCGTTAAGAAATGCTTGTCGACCAGAACGCGCTCCCTCTATTCCGGAGTGCAAAAGCTCTTTGCCATAATCAGCGTTCGACTTCGACCATTTGCGTAGATCCATCGGATTTCCTCACGGTCCACGATCAGAAGTACCAAGACCACTACATCACCCTGCGCCGGACATGGTCGGTATCACCGGTCACGCGTCATTGTGATGTGGTCACAAATTGGGGAGGATATTCGCGGGATGGAACAACTTTAGGTCGGATTTTGGGCAAAAAAGTAGCGCCGGCAAGTACCGGCGCTACTGGCCTTGGTGTTTCGCTCACACTATGGGAGTAAGCGAGACGCTTTCCTGCAAGCGATGCTATGCGACCACGTACTTGCCGGTTTCGATGACTCTCTGCGCGACTGTCTGCCGGAGGGCCACAGTATTGAACGGTTCGTACTTGCACAAGCGGCGCAGGATAGCCATCTGCGAACGCAACATGTCGCCTTCGCTGGCGGCTCCAATCACCATTCTGGCTGCGCTTTCGATTCTATCGAGCGCACCCGCCATGTAAATGCGAGTCATGGCAATGGCGTTGGCCGCGCTAGCCTCGCCATTCTGCACGGCCAGTTTCCGGGCGCGCAGCACGGCTGACTCCATGGCATAGGTTTCAATGGTCATGTTTGCGATTGCTCCCATGATCTCTTGTTGATCCTGGATTGCCTGCATATATTTCTGGGTGGCAACTCCGGCGGCGAACAGCCCGATCTTCTTGGCTGCCGCGACCAGTTTTCGCTCTTCTGCAAGCGGACCTTCCAAACCGTCATCTCTGCTGCCGGACAGGACCTCATCCATCAGCTTCTTGATCGCTCCCATCAAGGGAAGCTGCCCGGACATTGCCCGTTTCAGCAGAAATCCGGTTATGACGAGGCGGTTGATTTCGTTTGTGCCTTCGAAAATCCGATTGATGCGGGAATCGCGGTAGGCCGCTTCAGCCGGGTATTCCTCCACGAAGCCGTATCCGCCGTAGATTTGTACCGTCTCATCCACAACGTAGTCGAGAAACTCCGATCCCCATACTTTGAGAATGGAGCACTCGACGGCGTACTCGTCAAATACCTTGCGGGCTTGGGCCGCGTCATTGTGAGCGTCGCCGAGTTGCTCGATGGCCGAGTCAATCATGCCGACCGTGCGATAGGCCATGGCTTCGCCGGTGAAAATGCCGGCAGCCATGTTAGCCAGCTTCTCGCGTACCAACCCGAAATCGGCAATGACTTTGCCGAATGCCTTGCGTTGCTTGGCATAGGCGATGGCGCTCTCCAGGGAATTGCGGGCCGCGCCGATGGTGCCTGCACCCAACTTGAATCGGCCCACGTTCAAAACATTAAATGCGATGTGATGCCCTTTGCCGATTTCTCCGAGCACATTCTCCACCGGCACCTTGCAGTCGTTAAGAATGAGTGGACAAGTAGAGGAGCCGCGAATGCCCATCTTGTGTTCTTCCGCGCCCACCGCAAAGCCCGGGAAGTTCCGCTCGATAATGAAAGCGGTGAACTTCTCTCCATTCACCTTGGCGAACACGATGAACAGGTCGGCGAAGCCTGCGTTGGTAATCCACATTTTCTCGCCGTTCAGAAGGTAGTGCTTGCCGTCGGCAGAGAGCGTAGCCCGAGTGCGGCAATTGAGGGCGTCGGAGCCCGAAGACGATTCTGAGAGCGCGTAAGCGCCGACTGTTGTGCCCGCTGCCAATCCCGGCAGATACTTCTTCTTTTGCGCTTCGGTGCCGAAGTAAACGATGGGTAAGGTGCCGATGCAGGCATGAGCGCCCCAAGTGGTACTGAAACCACTGTATTTTGCCAGGCGGTCAGCGACGATCGCCGACGTGACCTTATCCATCTGCATTCCGCCGTACTCTTCGGGAACATCCACCCCGCTCAGCCCGAGTTCACCAGCCTTTCTCACCAGCTCGCGAGTCACGGCGAAATCTTTGTGTTCCATCTTTTCAGCATTGGGGACGATTTCTTTGATGGCGAATTCTTCCGCGGTTTGCGCAATCAGCAAGTGCTGCTCGGTGAAATCTTCTGGAGTGAATACTTCGTCGGGCGTGCGGTCCTCAATCAGGAAACTGCCGCCGGAGATCTTCATAGCGTTAATTGCAGTAAGCGTGGCCATATTTTCACCTCCGTATGAATATCGTTAAGATTAGGGGACAACAATTTTCCGGTCAGTCCAATATCTTTCCCGCAACTCCCGTTTCAAAATCTTGCCGGACCCGCTTTTGGGAAGGCTTTCGAGAAATTCGACCGAGCGTGGACACTTATAGTGCGATAGCCGGGAACGGCAGAACTCCAGGAGGTCGTGTTCGCTGGCTCGTGCCCCCGGCCTCAAGGTCACCAGCGCTTTCGGGATCTCCCCCCACTTATCGTGGGGAACAGGAATCACTACCGCCTCGTAGACGTCGGGATGAGCGAGCAGCACCCTCTCCACTTCGAGCGAAGAGATGTTCTCACCGCCGCTTACGATGATCTCCTTCTTGCGGTCGACAATCTGAAGATAGTTGTCCCGGTCCACAACAGCTACATCGCCGGTGTGAAACCAGCCTCCCTCCATTGCGCTCGCCGTTGCCTCCGGTTGTCGCCAGTAACCCTCCATTACTACGTCGCCCCTGGCCACGATTTCGCCCATGACGGTACCATCGTGCGGAACATCATTCCCGTCGGCGCCGACCACTCGAAGCTCGACGCCCGGGATCGCAAACCCGGTCATCGCCTGCCGGATATGGCGTTGTTCGTCGTTCGAGGCGAGGGATGATTTCATTGGTGATTTCGCGAGTGTAGGGCAAGTCTCCGTCAAACCGTATCCGGAGAGGCAGATGCAACCCAGCTTCTCTTCCACTTCTTTTACCAGCCCGGGAGAAGAGGCTGCTCCGCCAATATTAATGATCTGCAAACTGCTCAAGTCGTATTTTGTTCTCTCCGAAGAGTTCACCAGCGCGGTCGCCATTGTCGGCACCATGGCGCAGCTGCTTACGCGCTCCTGCTCGATCAGGCGGAATACTTCCACTGGATTGAAGTGGTGAATCATCACATGCGTACCGCCGACCAAAGTGATGATGTGGGCTATGCCCCAGCCGTTCGCGTGAAATAGAGGAATGGTGTGCAGGAGCACCGATTTGCACGACATTTCGCCCAGCGTGCTGGCCGAGGTCTGTCCCGCGGCGATTACCGACAAGGCGTGCAGATACACGTTGCGATGGGTGAGCATCACCCCTTTGGGACGGTCACTGCTGCCACTGGTGTAGAAGAGTTCGGCAACTGAATCCTCATCGATTTGCGTGAAATCACACTGGAACGGGGGCGAAGCCGCCAGAGCGTCGTCGTAGTTCCTTGGCGCCAGCCAGGCCGCCTCGGGGTGACCATCCAGAAGGAATGAGGCCTCAATCGAAGGAACCGCTGATCGAAACGATTCCACTAGCGGCAAGAAAGCTGCTTCGAGAAACAGAAATCTTGCCTGCGCATCATTCAAAACGAAAGCAAGTTCCTGAGGGCCGAGGCGAATATTCAAAGGCACCAGCACGCAGCCGGCTTCAAGGACTCCGTAGTAGGCCTCTAATAGCCGATGACAGTTGGTGCTGAGAAAGGCGACGCGATCCCCAGGGCTGGCCCCGGCGGCGATCAGGGCGCCTGCCAGACGTGCGGCGCGCTCGGCAAATTGCCTGTAGGTGAACCGCTGCTCGCCGCAAACCACTCCGACCTTGTCTGGAAATTGCTCGCGTGCATAGCGCAGGAAACGAATGGGAGTTAGTGGAAGTTTCATCTGCACCTCCCGATGGATGACATCGATCCGCGGTTCCCAGAAACGCGACTGGGCGGTGTGGACCGCTCTGACAGCTTCTCAGACTTCGTATGGCCCGTGTCCCGGCGCGGGCCATACTCGGTTTCAGGATGCTGGCTCTATCCGTCGCACCACCATCAGGCGGCTGCTGCTGCATGCTTCTTTGCAGACCGCTTCGCGTGCGGTGCGGGCTTGTGTGCGCGTTTGGGCTCAAAGCCCGGCTTCACCATGACATCCATCAACTCCCTTTGGGCGTTGACGTAGCTCTTCACGCCTTCCCGCGTCAGTTCCGCCAGTGGCAGGAAAGGGAACGGCCGCAAGAGTTCCATCGTTTTGGTGGCGCTTTTTACCCCGGCGTTCATCTGCCGACCCGCTACATCCACCAGTTTCCTCTGGGCATCAATGAACGATTCGGTGGCGTGGCGCGCCAGTTGCGACAACTCCGTCTTCTTGAGTTTCCTGGCCCCGTTGGTGTGCTTGGAGCCGGTGGCCTTGGCTGTCTCTTCGGCGATGACGTCCATGAAGCGTTTCTGGGCCTTTACAAACGTCTCCATGGCCTCGCGGGCCACTTCCACCAGTTGCTCGCTCTGGTATGGTTTTCCAGCTTTCGCAGCTTCCATCCAGGTATGAGACTGCTTGCCGGCCATCTTCAGAAACTCCTGCTGCATGTGGACGAAAGTCTCCACGCTGCGTTGCATTAAATCGGTGACCGCCTGCGCGGCTGGCCATTCCCCAACCCGTTCCTTCACGCCGGCCATCAGGATCTCGGTCTGCTTTTGCCCCAGTTCAAGAAGGATTTTTTGCCCTTCAATGAAGTTCGACACACCCTCGGCAGTCACTTCGCCCAGAATGGCCGTCGGAGAATGATGGGGATCGGTTAATTGTTGCCGTAGGGAGTGCATCAGGCTTGCATTCTGCCGCATCGCGAGGTCTAAAAGAATACGCTGCGTCGCGAAGAAGCTCTGCACGCCCTGTTGCGCCCAGCCTGACAGCAGAGAAACAAAGGATGACTCACTGGAATGATTTCGGGATTCGAATTTTTCGGTTGTTGGCATTTGACACCTCCCAAATTTGCTGCACTGCAGCATCGAATTAACTATACGATTTGATGGTAATTGTGTCAAGATGTATTTATCTTATGTGCAGGGCAGCATAGGACAGAATGCGATGAAGCCAGATCCCTTCGTCATCAAGAAATATGGGAATCGCAGGCTGTACGATTCCTCGAACAGCAAGTACGTGAATCTCGACGATATCGCGCGACTCATCCGGGAAGGAAAGGATGTCAAGGTAGTCGATGCGAAAACGGGCCAGGATCTGACCCGCGTTACCCTCACCCAGATCATCACCGAAGATGCCAAGGAAAAGCCTACGGGCCTGCCGCTCGAGTTGCTGCGGCAGCTCATCGTTGCGTCCGACGAAGTGCGGCAGGAGTTCGTGATGTGGTATTTGAAGTCCGCATTCGACACCTATCAGAAGGTGCAGGACGCGGTACAGAGCCGGTTGGGCGAAGTCCAGTCCGCCGTCCTCTCCCCAGTGGATCTGATGAAACAGTTTCTGGGCGCGGCGGCGCCGCCTCAGCCCCAGGCCCAGGCTGAAACGGAACTCGATGCCCTGCGGAAAAGAGTAGCGGAATTAGAGGCCGGGCTGGTAAGGCCCGCCAGGGGAAAACGAAGCCCAACCCGGAAGTCCAAGGGCAGGGTATAATCCGCAGTGGGTAAGCTTCTGCCCGCTGCGCGCTGGTGCGTAGATGCTGGACATACTCGGGAAGACATTGCGGCGCAAACAGACAAAGGCCACAGGTTCATCGAAGGCAGGGGGGCGGAAGAACAATCACCGAGCTCCTTTGGAAGCCGACATTTCACCCTGGACAGAAGCGCTGTTTGCGGCTGAGATTCTCTTGCTGCACGCAACTCCCGTCTATTACGGCTTCGGCATACCCCGCGGCGACGATTCTGCAGTAGTGATCATCCCTGGTTTTCTCGGTACCGATCTTTACTTGATGGAACTCCACGCCTGGTTGGGGCGCATCGGCTACCGGCCGTATTTCTCCGGCATTGGCGTCAACGCGGAATGCCCAAACCTCCTGATCCAGCGGCATCTGAACGAGACCATCGAGAAAGCCCTGAGAGAGACTGGGCGTAGAATTCACCTGATCGGACACAGTCTCGGCGGGGTGATCGCGCGCTCGGTGGCAGGCCAAAGGCCGCGAGACGTTGCTTCAGTCATCACGCTGGCGTCGCCATTTCGCCGCACCGTTACCAGCCGCGCAGTTCTCCACGCTACCGAAGCCATTCGCCAGCGCATCCTGCAGGAGCATGGTCGGGGGGTGCTGCCCGACTGCTACACCGGTCGCTGCACCTGCAATTTTATTGACTCCTTGAAGCGAGACATTCCCCAGTCGATGATTGAGACCGCGATTTACACGCGCGATGACGGCATCGTGGACTGGCGCTATTGCATGACCAGGGATCCAGAAGTCGACTTTGAGGTGCCCGGTACTCACATTGGAATGGCATTCAATCCCTCTGCCTACGCGATTGTCGCCGAGCGCTTGGCTAGGGCGCGATCCTCCCAACGAATCTAACGGCCAACCATCTCCAACACGGCCGCGGTAGTGCCCTCTAGTGTTTCATCCGGCCTGCCCCGCCGCTCCAGGCGGACCGCGGCTTTCGCCAGGCTGTTGTTGGTAACTTCAAAACTGCCCGAGCAATTCGTTTTCACGTAGGGAAGCCGATGGATGCTCGGGCCGGCGCCATCGATAGTTCCTTCCAATCGGCATCCATTTTTCGCGGAACCTGAAAAACTCCACTGAAACCCATCTGGATCTCTTCTGATGTCTCGTAGATTGCCGAATTCGTATTTCTTGCCATCGTGCCAGAGCACGGCTTTTCGAAATACGAGACCGAATGGCATTTCATACACCAGCGCTTCCAGCGTGCTTGGAGGTGCGTCAGTGCGGGGGAAATACGCATGTGTCCAAGTCCAGAAGTTGCGATGCCGGTATCCGCAGTTGTGTCCCTGAACTCCGAACCCCAAATGGTCGCGCTCGAAACTCCGGTCATCGATTGTGATCCGGCCGGAAAAAAGCGCGTCGGAATGCGGCGTTCGTGAAAATCCGATCCAGCCTTTGCTGCTCAGCGTGACCCGAAAAGAGGATCGCCATTTCAGATCCCATGAAATCGCGTGCCCGCCCGCTTCCAATTTTCCCCGGCAGAAGTTCTCGCCGATTGCGTTGTCGCCGATTCGGAAGTGGAATGGATCTTGGCCTCTGGCGCTGATGTCCAGACCAGACAAGGGAAATCCCTGAATGAAGCTTTCTGGTTTTCCGTCGCGGGGAAACCATGTGGCCCACACCTGAACGGGCGTTCCATGTGGGTCGTCCGGGCAGCCGCGCCGCCCTGGATTCATCAACAGATACCGAAACCACCACGCCCCGCTACCATCCGCCATCCCCAGACGAATAAACCACACTTCGTAACGGCGACGGGCAGAGAGCGATGAATATAGCTCGTTCAGCGTCTTCACAGACTCCATCCTTAATTACTGACGCAAGCAGAATCAAGCGGCATCTAAATTGTTTATGCCCGCCGGAAAGCTGCTTCCTATCGCCGACTTGTTTGAAGCTCATCTTACGGTCACCGACCTGCCGACCTTAGGGCTTAGACCAACCCTGACCCGAGACAAGTCCCGCACCCTCTTTGATAACAATCAGCTGATCCGCCGTAATGCCTTTGAATTTGTCCTGCAGTCCACTGGGCCAGCGAATTTCGATGTCCGCGCTTTTCTCCGAGCCCAAGCCGAAGTGTAAGCGGGGGTCGTTGCACGAATAGTAGCTAGACTGACTGAGGATTTCTTGCGCTTGGACCTTCTGCCCGTAGCGCACGACTACTCGCGCACCAATCGCGCTGCGATTTGATTTACTTCCCACCAGCTTGATTTTCAGCCAGTGGTGGCTTCCGCGCAGATCGTTACGCAGCAACGACGGTGGCTCGTTCAGGTTAACGATCAAGATGTCCAGATCGCCGTCATTGTCGAAGTCCCCGAAGGCGCATCCGCGACTGCAATGCGCGGCCGCGACCCCAGGCCCGGCTTCGTCCACCAACTCCTCAAACGTCCCGTTGCCGAGATTGCGAAACACCACTCGGGGGGTCTTGCTCGGATACTGTGGGAGAGTCCGTTCAACCTGGGGATAAACGTTGCCCGTCACCATGAAGAGGTCAGGGTATCCATCGTTGTCGAGGTCCACGATTCCCGCTCCCCAGCAAATGTAATGGGTTTCGACGCCGATGCGGGCGGACCGCGTTACATCTTCGAAATTCCCTTTGCCATCGTTGTGGTAGAGCCCGTTGGTGTCGTCAGCGAAGTGGGTCTTGAACAAATCCAGATGACCATCGAGATCGTAATCTCCTACACCAATCCCCATTCCCGCCTGCTCCATGCCATCTTCACTGAGAGCAACCCCACGGAGAACGCCTTCCTCGCGAAACGTTCCGTCGTGGTTGTTCATCAGGAGAAGGCTGGGAGTGGAATCGCAGGCGACGAAAATATCAGGCCACCCATCCTCGTTGAAGTCGGCTGCCACCACCGTCATTCCGTAGCTATTGCGTAGTCCCGCGACCCCAGCCTGGCGGCTGACATCGGTGAACGTCCCATCTCCGTTGTTCCGGTACAAGGAGTGGAACGCGGTGGGCATGCCGCGAGGGCCGCACTCCACGGGAACGCCTTTCCAATCGCAATTGCTGTTTTGTCCCGGCTTGGGCGCATTCTTCAAATCGAATTGAATATAGTTGGACACAAACAGATCAAGATAGCCATCAAGGTTGTAATCAACGAAGGTGCATCCTGCTCCCCACCTTGGCAGATCGCTCAATAGGCCGGCCTGCTTGGTTACATCGGTGAAGGTGCCATCGCCGTTGTTTCGATAAAGTTTGTTCTGCCCGAAATACGTGCAAAACAAATCCTCGTTGCCGTCGTTGTTGTAGTCTCCAACGCAAACGGCGGAAGCCCAGCCGACATCGTGCAACCCGGCTTTTTCTGTGACGTCGCTGAAGGTGCCGTCGCGATTGTTTTTATAGAGCCGGTTGGTTGCGCCCGCCGGTGCTCCCTCCAACCGAGTGCCGCTAAGAATGAAGATGTCCATCCATCCGTCGTTGTCGTAGTCCAGGAAGGCGCAGCCACAGCCGTTGGCTTCGAGGATGTAGTCTTTGTGGTCCGCAGCCCCGTAAATCACGGGTGAGAGCAAACCGGCTTCCCGGGCCACATCCGTAAAGCGCGCATCGAAGGGGCGTCCGGAAGCGGCGGCCTTGGCCTGTGGTTTGACTCCCCGCGAGGCCACGCCTTGGCCTAACACTTGTCCTGCCCACGCACCGAGGGAGAGATGGATAAATACGCGGCGAGAGATGTTCATAAAGAGTGCGGGCTAATCAGGGGTGCACCTTTGTGTACCTTCGTGTCCTTTGTGGTTGATGAAGTGCATTTGCTAGAACCACAAAGGACACAAAGGAAGGATGGAACTACACGCACCAACGTCCTCGTAGAGGGTCCTTAGGTCGAGTCGAACTCCTCCTCGACTACTTTAGTTTCACGAAGAGCAAAACGAAAATCGCCCAAACCCCAACCGTCATGGGGAACTGCGCGGCTTGAGCCTCTTGCAACGAACCTCCGCGCGGGAGCAGAAACGAGAGTCCGAACATTGCCACAGCAGTCAGTATTCCGAGGATCAACTTGCTTTTCCAGGTCATCGTCGTTCCCCCTCATCTTCCTGGCTCGCCCTGCGAACTTCCCACAGGCGGCACCGCACATTCTACGCCGGAAACCTGCTTGTGGTGCGTACGAACTCGACCAGCAGGGTATTTTGTCGGTACCAGAGCCCTTAATTCTGCTCCCCGGATGACACGCTGCTACCCCACATTGCGCTGCTGCCCCACATCGCGCTGCTACCCCACATGGCACTACTGCCCCACATGGCACTACTGCCCCACATCGCGCTACTGCCCCACATCGCGGACGATCCCCACAGCGCGGACGATCCCCACATGGCCGAATTCGCGCCAACGAATTGCGACGATCCCCAGACCGCCGTGCTTCCCCACATCGCAGAGTTGTTCCACACCGAGGAAGGATCGGTCTTGAAGAATACATTGCCTGCTTTCGGATCATAGACCGCAGTAGGAGACATCGCCGTCCCCGTGGCCACGTCAGTGCTGTTCAGCGCTGCTTCCACATCCACGTATCCTGCCCCGACCGTGAACACGTCGTCCTGATCGGTGTAAGTGATTCCGCGTGGCAGGATCGAAAACGCTGCTGAACGCCGGCAGTGATTTCCACGCCGTCTTCATCAGCCGGGCTTTCACTTGATCCGGCGTGAGCCGCGGACTCTTCTGCAATAGATCAGCAACCACTCCGCTGACCACTCCGGCTGCCATGCTGGTTCCGCTGAGCGTGAAATAGGTGGATGAAGGCGCGTTGCTTCCGCCATTCACGTAGTAACTGTAAGGCACTCGATTGCCGGGATACTGGCTGTAGAGAGTGCCAGGCGCTGCGAGCGATACCAGCAGGTTGCCGGGCGCCACAAGGTCGGGCTTCACGATAGCATCGATCACTGTGGGCCCTTTGGAACTGTAGCTGGCCATGACATCGTCATTGCGGGTGGGCGTGCCCATCGGCTTCATCGCACCCACCGTGATCACGTATGGATCGTTCGCCGGCGAGTTGATCGTGCCGTAGCCGCTCGTCGGCTGGTAGCGCCCGTTATTCCCAGCGGCAACCACGACGACGATTCCGCTCTTCCAGGCCGCTTCTACCGCTTGGCAAACCGGATCGAGCTGGTAGCTCTCATATACCGGTCTGCCCACCGAAAGATTGAGTACCCGAATGTTGAACAAGCCCTTCAAAGCAATGGCCTGCCCAATCGCGGCAATGACAGCGCTGTCAGTTCCGGCGCCATTCTTGTCCAGAACCCGGAGATTGATCAGGTTCGCGCCCGGCGCGATGCCTTCAAACGTGCGCGAATATTTCGAGCCTGTGGAACTCGCGCCATCTCCCGCAATCAGGCCAGCGATGTGTGTGCCATGGCCGTACTGATCGGACGCGCTCGAAGTTCCCGGAACAAAACTCTGGTTGTACACCACACGAGATAATCCGAGAAGTCCGCCATGCAGGTCAGGATGGTCGATCACGCCGCTATCAACCAGCGCAACGCCGACACCGGCGCCCGTGTAACCGGACTGCCAAGCGGCAAAAGCGTTCACTGCGGGAGCCGCATTGCTCAACGTGGGAGCCAACGCGCGGTCCAAACTGATGTACTTGACGTTTGCCTGATTCGACAGCGAAAGGATGCTTGCCAAAGGCAAGTCCGCCACGATCCCGTTCACCAGAGGCAGTTTGCTCACGATCGAGCCCAGCAACTTCGTAAGGAACAGGAGGTCCAGCGGCCCCGGCGCCTGGTTGTATTGCACCACTACTGTGGCGTGGGATGCAGTGGACTTTCGCAGCTCCGGCGACAGTTTGGAATCGTCGGCGTACGCCAGGGTGACGGCTGCGAGCAAGCTAACGATCAAGAACTTCTTCATTTAATCCTTCCACGGACAAAGGTCTTCTTCGCGAGGGGGATCGCGCCCTCGTAGTTGCAAGAGACCTGCCGAACCAGATAGATATAAGACCTTATAAATCAACGTGTTAGGCTAGCTCCCAACTCCGTGGCAGGGACGGTTTGTCCCTCCCCCATCCGCCCTGGGACAAACTGTCCCATCCATCTGCCGCTGTTGGCGATAAGATCAGTAGCTGTTTCCCAACTGACATCGCAAGCGGGTTCGCGCTCTGAAGCGCTCAGCCCGAATCGTTCACTATCAGTCAGTCGTTCGAGAGGGATGACCTATGCCCAGGAATATCGTGGTTTGTTGCGACGGCACCGGCAACCAGTACGGCACGGCGAATTCGAATGTTGTCAAGCTCTACTGGACCCTGTCCGCCGACGACAAGCAAATCGCCTACTACCACCCCGGCGTCGGAACCATGGGCGCGAGGAACGCCCTGACCGCGATTGGCAAGTGGTGGACGAAAGTCCGGGGTCTGGCTTTCGGATACGGCTTCTCCGACAACGTCGCTGACGTTTATTCGTTCCTGATGCGAGAGTTTCGCCCCGGCGACCAGATCTTCATCTTCGGCTTCAGTCGTGGAGCTTACATCGCACGCGCTCTTTGCGGTCTGCTGCATATGTTCGGACTGCTCACGCCAGGCAATGAGGCGCTCATCCCCTATGCCATCCGGCTCTACAAGAGCAACGATCCCCAAAAATTCCATATCGCGGATGGTTTCAAGGGCACCTTTTCCGTGGATTGCAAACCGTATTTCCTCGGCCTGTGGGACACCGTGAGTTCAGTCGGATGGATCCTCGATCCCATTAACGTCAAGTCTGGGCATTTGCCCTACACGGCGTCGCTGCCCGACATTCCTATCTTGCGCCATGCAGTCTCCATCGACGAGCGCCGTGCTTTTTTCCGCCAGAACCTGATCCACGAGCCGGTATCAGCGCCTCAGAATCTCAAACAGGTCTGGTTCGCCGGGGTTCATTCGGATGTAGGTGGAAGTTACGCCGAAAGTGAAAGCGGGTTGTCCCAAATCGCGTTGCGCTGGATGTTGTGTGAAGCCCAGTCCGCGGGGCTGGTGCTTGATCCCCAGAAAGTGATTGACGTGCTGGGCGGCAGACTTCCGTACATTCCGCCGGACCCGCGCGCTCCAATGCACGAATCGCTGAATGGATTCTGGTGGCTGGGTGAAATCTGGCCAAAGCTTTGTCACTATCCGGTTTCGACGCGGGGGCTGACGACAATTGAATGGAAGAAGCGCATCACGCTCAATCTGGCGCGCCCGCGAACAATTCCGGAAGGCGCACACATCCATCAGACTGTCCTCGATCGCATGCGGGATCTTCCAGCCTACCGCCCAACCAACCTGCCGCAGCAATATGTGCCGGAACAAGAGACCGTCTGCGAACTTGCGCCACGGCAACTGGACAATGCAACCGGCACTTCGCAAGCCACGGCCACAACTGGATCCTTCAAGCGCAAACTCGTTTTCGCTACCATCGGATTGCTGGGCGCGGCCGCCTTATTCGCGTTAGTAGTCTTGATGTTCACCATCCACAACAGCCTGGAAGTGCCACGAATCGAGCGCCCCCAGGAAGTTGCCTGGCTGCCCCAGAACTGGACAGAAGACCAACGCCGCCTTTATTACCACACCGCCCAGGGAAGCGAACTCCTGCCTTACGCCTGGCTTCTGGCGCTTGAGCAGCCACGATTCAGCCTCAGGGGCGCGCCTCCGTTCAAGAATGATTCCTATCTGCAAGGCTTCGGATTCATCCCCGATGGCCGCTCCGAGCAGAATCCGGATCGCTTGCCTGTCGGGTTTGTCCGCGACGATGCCTTTGTCGATCCCTACTCCGGACAAAAACTGGTTGTGCTCGGTATTACCTGCGCCGCCTGTCACACCGGCGAACTTTTCTATGGCGGTAAAGCGATTCGCATTGACGCTGGCCCGTCCCTGATCGACTTGCAGAAGTTTACCGAGGCGCTCGGCCTCGCGGTTACGTGGACTTATTACGATCCGCTGCGCTTCCACAGATTTGCCGACCGCGTGCTCGGCCCCAACCACTCGCACGCCGATCAAGTGCGACTCCGCCAAGCCCTCAAATATTATCTGGACAACAGTTTCACCGAATTCAAGTCGATGCTCCACCTCTTCCCGACACCCGAGGGTTATGGGCGCACCGACGCCTTAGCCCGAATCGGCAACTTCGTTTTCGGAACCGAACTGAACAACAATAAGAATCTGGTGGTTGGCGACGGCCCGGTGAACTACCCACCTATCTGGGACGCCTCGTGGATGGATTGGGTGCAATACAACGGTTCCATCCAGCAGCCTATGGGCAGAAACGTTGGCGAGGCTCTGGGCGTGCGTTCCCGCATCAACCTGATTGGCTATCCAGGAGCCCAGTTCCAGAACACGATTCACGTCGACAACCTCCGCCAGATCGAAACTTTGCTCGGCGGCGATGCTCCGGGCAAGGGTGTCTGGTCGCCCAAATGGCCGGAAGAAATACTGGGAAAGATTGACCGCGAGACCGCCGCCAAAGGAGAGAAACTTTACAACCAACTGTGCTTGCACTGCCACCAGCCGCCAATGTATTCCGAAGAAGGCCGTAAGCCAGAACACTGGACAGACTACAAAGACAACGGAGCCAAACGGTTCTTCAAAGTAACCATGATTCCGCTCGAAGAGATCGGAACCGACCCCAAGCAAGCCCAGAACTTTCATAACCGGAAGGCCGATAGCGGGCCCCTGGGGCTGGGCACGGTATCAGCCCAGGACGGTCTCACATACATCACCCAAAAGGTCATTCAACAGGCATACGGTCAGCTCAATCTCTTGCCTGCGCAACAAGAAGAATGGAATGGATTCCGGAAAAACGAACTGCGCGCGCCGCTTGCCTACAAGGCGCGTCCGCACAACGGAATCTGGGCAACGCCTCCGTATCTTCACAATGGTTCGGTACCCAATCTGTTTGAACTGCTTTCGCCGGTTGCGGAGCGCTCAAAGGTTTTCTATCTCGGAAACAAACAGTTTGATCCCGTCAATCTCGGCCTCGATACCAGCCCGCTGAAAGGCGCTACGGAGTTTCGCGTTGATCGGCCGGGCAATTCCAATGCCGGCCATGAATTCAACGACGGCCCCAAAGGCAACGGCGTGATCGGCCGCAAGCTCATGCCGGAAGAACGCTTGCAGATTATCGAGTTTCTGAAGACGCTGTAGTGTTAGTCGAAATTCGACCAGCTTGACTGGTGGCCCACTCAAGCCGTTCTTTGGCTTGAGTGGGAATGTTGTCGGACGTAAGCTGAGTTCGTGCCCTGGGAACTGAAACGATTCCATCTGTCGGGACAGACTCACGTTGTAAATTCTGCTGCGTCCGTCGCCATCCCTCGACGCTGTGCTGGAACGCCGCGAGCAAATGGGAAAGGGCAGCTGGTGAACTCTGGGAAAAGCCCCACTCAAGCCAAAAGGCGCTTGAGTGGGCCGCCAGCCACGCTTTCTGGTTGACGGGGGTTCCTTTGTGTTGGATAATATTGACTATATAGCGTTATCTATAAGCTAACGATAGATCTTTGACAATCTGATTACGCCAGGGCGCGAGTTCGCTAGTTTTGCCTCCTTCAATTTCGAGGCCCAGTCCCAGAACGGGCCGCGAGAATACCGTCTGCTGCCCGTAACTCCCATGCTGTCTAGATTTTGCCCGTAACTCCTGTTAACTCAAAGATCTAGCACATGGTCAAAATGTAAGTCGTTTGTTTCCAGGATTTTGTACGGCGAGAGGGGGGAGGGGGTGCCGGTACTAAGACCAACTTCGTTCCAATGCAGTAACGCGTATTCCGGCGTCGGCTGCATCGACGAGTTTGGCCGCGGCGCGCGTCAGTTAAGTGGCGCCTGCAGATCGCGCTTTGCCGTGCCGCTCAGCCACGCTTGCGTAGTGGGAATGTTTGGCCCCGTACATTCGGCGATCGGCTTCCGCCAGCAGGTGTTCGGCGTTGCCGCCATCCGCCGGATAGAACGCCTGGCCAATGCTCACCGAAACCAGATCTTCGCCGCAAACAGTTTTTCCGACTTCCGCGATGATGGTTTCAAGCCGCCGCGCCATTTCCGCAGCTGCGTGTTGATCGAGGCCTGCAGCGACCACTACAAATTCGTCGCCGCCCATTCTGGCCGCGTAATCATATTCGCGGCACGAGTCTTTCAAAGCTTCGGAGAACATCTGCAGCAGCTTGTTTCCTTGGAAGTGGCCAAAGCGATCGTTCACTTGTTTGAATCCGTTGAAATCTGACACGAACACTGCCAAGGACAAATTGGCGCGCTTGCAGCGTGCAATCTCGCGATCCAGATGGAGGAAGAGCGATCGCGCGTTGGGCAATCCGGTGAGGTAATCGGTCGTGGCCGAGTCCTCGGCGATGCGATACTTCAAAGCGTTCTCGATGGTGAAGCCCAGTTTCGAGCTGATGGCCAGCAGGATTCGCAGATGGTCCTTGGTAAACGCGTCTGGCTGAGTGCGATAAAGCGCCAGCACCGCCACTACGCCCGAAACTCCCTCGAGCGGCACGGCCAGCGCCGAGCGCAGCGTGCTGTACTTGGTGGGATCGTTCAAGTATCCGGGCTCGACCGATGGATTGCCGTTCAGGATCGGCTTGCTGTTCTGCGCCACCCAGCCAGACAAGCCTTCTCCCAGCGGAATCCGCAGAGCGGAGAACAATCGAAAGTTGTCGCCGCTGACGAACTCTGGAATCAGCAGATTGTCGTGCTTGACATACACGGCGAGCGAGTCATTCGGCACCAGGCGCTTCAGGCGCACGGAAAGCATTGAGAGCGTGTCGTCAACGCTCAACGAATTGCCCAGGTCATGGCTTAGTTCGAACAGCATCTGTGCTTCCTGACGCGCCGCGGCAATGCAAGAAAGATAGTCACGGCGTTGCTCCGGCGGGTGTGGAAGATCGACTTCGGACTCCGCGAACCCCGCAGCCGGAGCCGATCCCCGTTCAACCTTCACGTCGGTCGATAACTTGGTGAGAGTCTTGGGAGGTTGTGAACGCGCGAGTTTCTCCAACTCAACATAGCGCCGGTGCAGAATATCAACCACGCGCGGATCAAAGCTCTTGCCGGCTTCCTCAACCACACGCGCCATAGCTTCATCCAGCGGCAATGCCCGCCGATACTGCCGGTCGGTCGCGAGGGCGTCGAGACAATCGACTGCTGCCAGGATTCGCGCCCCAATCGGGATGGCTTCGCCTTTCAATCCATTCGGATATCCGCTGCCGTCCCACTTCTCGTGATGTGCACTGACAATCGGAACTACGGGGTAAGGAAATTCAACTTGTTCGAGAATCTCCGCTCCGATAATGGGATGGATCTTCATCTTTTCAAATTCTTCGGGCGTGAGTTTTCCGGGCTTGGAAATGATGTGTTCCGGCACGGCAAGTTTGCCGATGTCATGTAGAACGGAAGCGGCCTGCAAGGCTTCGGTTTCGTCTTCACTTAACCCGAGATCCTTGGCGAGTTCCATCGCGTAGATGCGAACCCGCTGGAGGTGATCGTGCGTAGTGTGGTCCTTTGCTTCAATTGCCAAGGCGAGAGCTTCAATGGTTCGCAGGTGCAGATTCGATACTTGCTCGGCATGCCGCGTTTCATCTTCGAGTTTGCCCAGATAAAGCCGGTACGACCGGTACATGAGATAAACCGGCGGCAAGATCAGCAGAGAAGACTGCCAGCCGATGTGCCGATTCAAGAAACTTACCAGGCCGGCGATGGCCGCTCCGACGAGGTAATAAGGGAACGACCAGAAATAGGTTTCTGACCAGACCTTCAGTACCGGTTTGCCTTCCGTCAGCCGGATGATGGTGGCCATTGCGAGCGTGTTGAATGCGAAGTACGTGATCGCTACCAGAAGCAAAGCCAGAGGCGCGTTGCGAGGCAGTCCGTGCCTTGTGACCAGTTCGTATACTCCGTACGACGCCGCCGTGCCAACCGGTAGTTGCGAAAGATTGAACACCACATGAATGGGCTTAAGACTGCCTGAGGACTTCCAATAGGACTGAACCAGGACTGCGGCGAACCCAATCACCAGGGTCTCGCCGAAACTCATCTCCAAAACCCCCAGCAGGATGAACAGGAAGTTCACCGACATGGTTCCATTGATGCCGGGGAGTTTTATTTTCAGAGAAGAAGCCAGAAGCGCGACTGCCAGGTAGCAGAGGAATTTGAGCGGGTCCGTCGATTGCCAATGCGACAGCGCAATAAGGAAACAGCCCAGCGCCGCCAGCGCCATGGCTGCGATAAACACTTGTGCGCCCAACTGCCGAGGCAAGCTGCGGGACATTCTAAGATTCTGGCTTACTACGAGGGAAATGTCCGGGCAAAACGAGTTCGGCCGATTACCATCGTGTTCTGCTTACAATTCAACGGTTTACGATGCATCTGGCGGTCCGTTTCATGTGGTGAGACCTGGGGTTCCCCGATGGATTCCAGGCCGCAGCGGGCGGTCATCAATGCTAGGCTGAATTCGCGATGCCTTATTCCTCAATAGTCGCTCGATCCGATCGCGGGAGCCTTGTGGCCCTGCTTGCGGGCATACTACTCAGCGCTTCTCTCATGTGCGCAGTCGAACCTCCGGCAAAGAAGGAGAAGGGCAAAGCTGCAGATTTTTCGGTCAGTTGGCAGCCGATGCATCCGGTGAACGGATCGCCCGTAGTATTTCGTGTGACCTCCGTTGAGCCGGTCAAGTCGCTGTCCGGCAAATGGCTCGAGCATGAAGTGTTCTTTTCTTCAGATTCGCAGGGCAAGGTCTGGGACGGAATCGCGGGCGCGAGCCTGGAAACACATGCGGGAAGTTACGTGCTGGATCTGAAGGGCGTGACTGCGTCCGGGAAGGATATTTTGTTTCAAAAGCCGGTCGCGGTGGGAAAAGGAAAATATCACAGCATCAAGGCCAGCGTTCCGAAACAATATACGGAACCGAGCCCAGAGCAACTTAAGCAGATCGGTCAGGACAAGACGCTAAAGGAGCGCGCATTTGCCAGTACAACTCCGGAGCGCGAGTGGACGGGAGATTTTAGTCCTCCCGCGAAGGCGCAGGTCTCTGACGTTTTTGGAACCTCGCGCACCTTCAATGGCCGGGTGCAAAGCGTGCACCAGGGGCTCGACTACGCCGTTCCAGAGGGGACACCGGTCGCGGCTCTAAACGGTGGAACGGTTCTGCTGGCGCAGCCGCTGTTTTTCGAGGGCAACTGCGTGGTCCTCGATCACGGTCAGGGCTTGCTCACGCTCTACATGCATCTTTCGAAGATTGAGGTTAAAGAAGGCCAGCGGGTCAGCGGCGGAGAGAAAATCGGCTTGAGCGGCGGGACCGGACGTGCCACGGGACCGCACCTGCATGTCGCGGTGCGCTGGCAAGGCGTTTATCTGAATCCGGCTACTTTGTTAAGTCTCAAGCTGCGTTGAATTTCTGCGTGGCGGTTGTTCGGTTCTGGTTCGCGCGCCTGGGGCTGAACGGAGGGCGTCTTTGAGACCAAGATTCCGGATCAGGCGGTGCAGGTAGTTGACGTGTACTCCGAGAACGTTAGCCGCTTCCGTGTAATTGCGCTGGGTTTCCTCGAGCGCATTCAGGATCAGCTGCTTTTTCAGTTCTTTGACTTCGTTGTGATACCTGGCTCCGCCTATGCTGGAAGCCAGCCCTTTCTCGAGGATTGACTCGGGCAGGTCTTCTGGCAGAATTACATCCGACGCGCTCAGAACCAGGGCGCGCTCGATGGCGTTCTCCAATTCGCGCACGTTTCCCGGCCAGTCATAGTTCACCAGCCAAAGCATCGCCTCGGGGGAGATGGTCTTGGCGCGCATATTGAATCTCTTGAGATACTTGGCGACAAAGTGTTCCGCAAGTCCGGGAATATCCTCGCGATGCTCGCGCAGTGCCGGCATGCTCAGCGAGAGAACGTTCAAGCGATAAAAAAGATCTCCACGAAACGCTCCATCTTTGACTGCTTCCGCGAGATCCTTGTTGGTAGCAGCGATGAGGCGTATGTCAACGGAGATGGGACGCGTACCACCCACCCGTTCAAACTCACGTTCCTGCAGCACGCGCAGCAACTTCACTTGCAGTGCGGGTACGAGTTCCCCGATTTCATCCAGGAATACCACACCGCCATTCGCCACTTCCAGCCGGCCTTTCTTCTGGGACACCGCGCCGGTGAATGCGCCTTTTTCGTGGCCGAACAATTCGCTTTCCAGTAAACCCTCGGGGATAGCAGCGCAATTAATCGCCACAAATGGCTTACTCGCACGTGGACTGTTGCGGTGTATGGCGCGGGCAGCTAATTCCTTGCCAGTCCCGCTTTGGCCCTGCAGCAGTACGTTTGAATCGTTCGGCGCCACCCGGGCCAGGAATTGATAAACCTCCTTCATCCGGGAACTGTCGCCAATCAGGTTATGGTCAAGATTGATCTCCGTCGAAAGCCGGAGGTTCTCACGTTCCAGCCATTGCATGCGCCGGGCGTTGTCCAGAGCCACGGCACATGTGCCGGCAACCGCCGCCACCAACTGGAGGTGATCTTCATCAAAGCGGTTGGCAGCATCGCATGTATCCAGATAAATGCAGCCAGTGACCTTCTGGAACATAGTCAGCGGCACGCATAACAGGGAACGCACATTTCCACTGATCAGGCTCGGCACGTCGGCCAGATGGTTCGAGCCGGGGACGTCAACTCCCAGAATCGCCAGTCCTTCCTGCATGACCTGGCGAGCAATGGTACGGCTGATGCGAACCGGCAGCCTGGAGTTGGCAATGCGATGGCGGGCGAATACCGATGCGAAGTGTTCGTCTCCGTTGCCATCAAGCAGGATTGCTCCGCGTTCGGCTGGCACTACATCGAAAATCGAGTTGAGCATCTGCTCTTGCAATTGATCCAGGTCGCGGATGGAATGCACGGCTCGACTGATCTTGAGCAGAGCGTTCAGGTTGCGGACCACCCGAGAACTTGCGGGAAACTCTTTAAGAATTCTGTCGGGCTGCAGGTAGAGCACGTCCTGCGGTTGAATCTTCGCGGTTGCTTGGGTCAGGCTTTCCTCGTACTCAACCCGTCCCCCAACCGATTCCTCTACGTCTTCGTTCAGCAGCAACAGGAAGATGGAATCCCCGACCGCGATTTGATCTCCATGGCGAAGTCGCGCTTCCTTGACCGCCACGCCATTTACGAGTGTGCCATTACGGCTATCAAGATCGCGTATCTTGTAGCCGTCGCCGTCCCGGCTGAGCGCACAATGGCGACGGGACAGGGACAGGTCTGCAATGGAGAGCAGATTGGCGGGGTCGCGTCCGATGAGCACCTCCCCGTTGGGGAGGGCAAAGGTGGAATCTTTTAACGGACCGGTAACCGCAAGGAGCCTTGGGTTCACTTCAATCCCTCTTGGTGCGCAACTCTCTGTACCACATTTTCCGCTCAATCAACACAACTATCTGTTGCAGTTACACTATCCGAACAGATAGTTTGGCAATCCGTTCGGATAGCCACTCCCGTGGCAGGCAACGATACGACACCGCCAGCAAGAAAAACAAGTTTGTGGAATCAAGTATTTACAGTCACGCAAGGTTCGGGATCGGGTTTTGAACAGTGGTGGGCTGCGTGCACTTAAGGGGTGCAGGCCCTGACTCGGCGGAGCGATGGGGGAAGCGCTTTTGGCAGTCTTGCCGAGGAAAGGCTGAATCGGGAGCCATGGAGACCCCCTCCTCAGGCTCCCGATTGTTTTTGAGGCAGCACGTCGAAATGACAGGTTTGGTTAGCTGGCGGCGGCAGGCCGATGCGGCAAGGGCTGAGCTTCGAGGATCCCGTCCAGGAAGCTAACCGTTCTTCCTGAGATGGCGGGGACGCGTTCACCCGGCACCAGGATTCCGATCAGATTGAGGGGATCGGCTGCGGACAGCGAGACGACTTCTCCGGCTGGTGGCATCTTCCGCGTCGCGCGCAACGACTCAACTGCAACCGGCAAGGCAAATTGTTCGCCCAGGAACCCGTCCACGAATCGGCCACCGCGAATTTCACCACGATCTTCCAGACGCCGAAACGCCATTTGCAATTCACGCCATTTGGGGAGGTTGGTCTCCCGAGCCAGAACATCGCGGAAGACAATTCCGTAGCGTTTAAGCAGCATCCAGCAGGTGGCTTCCACGGTCCGGTTGCGCTCGACGGCTTGATCGGTATAGAGCAGAGCCCATCGCCCCGAGCTGTGCCGCGGGCGCGAACTACGTCCGCTGCCTTGTCCGGAGCGCCGCTTGGGATCGATAAGAGATCGCAGGTTATCGAAGCCATCCGCAGTCACCACACCAGCCGCCACCAGTTCCCACAGGGCCGTTTCCACTTCAGCCTTCAGTTTGTCCGTGCCGCGCACGATGTCGGCGAAGAACGAAGCCCCTCGCTCGCGGAGGAAATCCAGCACTTGCCGTGCGCCCTCACTCAAGCCTCGCGCTTCGGGCTGCTGGGCGGCAGGATTGTGGGGCGTCATCCAATCCGACTCTTCACGAATAAAAAATGTAATGGGAGCTACGCTGGTTGGGATCACTCGCCGCTTGCCCGCGGCAGAGTCCTCGAGCGTCGCGGGATGCGGGGATAAGCGTCCCCAACCTACTGCGCCCGTCAGGCAGAGTTGGTCCAGCCATTGCGGATCGTAGTCAGCAACGCGCTTAGCGAGGACGTGGCGTTCCCACGCATTGGCAGGGATTTCAAACCCCTGCAGCTGGCGCAAGACTTCCAGCGTTGCCCGTTCCCCTTGAACCTGAGTTCCCGGAGCAACATGCTGCCATCTCAACAACCAGCGCATGAACTGTGCGGCTGAGATGGGTTCGATCTGCTTCCGCAGGGTTGCGACCGTGAGGCGATGGATTCGAGCCAGCAGTCGGCGCTCGCACCATTCCAGGTCGTGTGGCGCGGGGGCCCCCGCCCGCGAATGGTCTCCAGTGAAGTTTCCGCGAAGCACAGAGCCACTGGCTTCCATCCGCAGCAAAGCTTTTTCAATCTCTGAGGAAGCAAGACCGAGCGGCGATCCAACTTGTCCTGCCGTAGTCGGACCCAAGTGCGCCATCCAACCAGTGACCAGCGCAAGCACGGCATCATCCCGAGAGGGAAGTGCGCTTTCAATTTCGATCGTGGTTCGATCAAAACTCGCATCCGGAAAGAGCAGAGCAAATATCTGGGTTCGCTCGGCAGCCATCCAGTAGCGCCGGTTCGGGCTCAACCCGATCGTGGCACGGCCCTGCTCCAGGAGTCTGGCAAAGTGGTTTGTCCAGTCCGTGCCCACGAGTTCTGGCACGGCGATCAGGGTATGCAACACATCGTGCAGTTCGTCGGCGTCGCGGACATCCGGCCATGCCTCTTCGCGGACTTGCGCAATCGCCGCGGGATCAAGCTTCCCAACTTCTTCCAGTACGGATTCCGGGAGAATCCGCCGCATCTCCACCGCTCGTGCCCGCCTCTCTTCGAGCGGGGCATCGTCGAGATAGGCATACGGATTTGCGTTAAGGATTTCATGGGAGAATTGCGACGGCACGGGCGTGTCCACGGCTAGGCAGCGAATGCGGCCATCCGCCATTCCGCGCAGCAGATTCTTTAGCCCCTCCAGATCCATGGCTTCGGTGAGCACATCCTTCATGACTTCGTTTACCAGAGGATGATCGGGAATCTGAATATCGCCTTCAATATTCTCCTGGCAAGCGGCGACGTCCGGGAAAACCGAGGCCAGCAGATCGTCGGAGCGCATGCGCTGAATCTGAGGCGGAACTTTCTTTCCTGATTGAAATCGCAGAAGAGCAAGCGCGCGATTGGCGTCCCATCGCCAGCGGGTGCCGAATATTGGAGAGGCAAGAGCGGCTTGTTCCAGAATCGGCTGTACCGTTTCAGCATTGAGGAAATGAAAAACGTCAGCGAGAGGAAAGCTGTGTTGTTCAGACAGCGCAATGTTCAGTCCGTTGTCCGTAGCCGCAGCTTGCAATTCGAAGTTGAAGCTACGGCAGAAACGCTTTCGCAACGACAAGCCCCAAGCTTTGTTAATGCGTCCTCCGAAGGGCGCGTGGATCACCAGTTGCATGCCCCCGCCTTCATCGAAGAAACGTTCGGCGATGATGGTTTGCTGCGTCGGCACGGCCCCGAGGACAGCACGCCCTTGCAGAATGTATTCGATCATCTGCTCGGCGCCTGAGTTGTCGAGGCCGCATTCTTCTTTCAGCCAGGCAACGGTTTCGGCTACCTCAGGTTGGCTGGGAGAGAGTCCGATTGGCGATGTGTTCGGCAGCCTGTCGCTGATCTGTTGACGCAGATCGGCAACATGCAACGATAGTTCTTGGGTTCGCGCCGGAGCCTCGCCGAGCCAGAAGGGAACGCTGGGCGGGGCGCCGTGGGCATCCTCAACCAGCACGCGTCCTGACTTGCCTTCGACCCGGCGAATTCGCCAGGAACTATTACCCAATAGCATGATGTCACCAGCGTTGCTCTCGACGGCAAAGTCTTCGTCGAGCGTGCCGATAACGGTTCCTTCAGGCTCGGCTACGACGGTAAACAGGGCAGTCTCAGGGATGGCGCCGCCGCTGGTGATTGCCGCCAGTCGGGCGCCGCGCCGCGCCCGCAGCTTGCGATTGATGCGATCGTGATGGATGTAAGCGCCGTAGCGCCCGCGGCGCGATGCAATGCCCTCGGAGAGCATTTCGAGCACGGCGTTGTAGGTTTCACGCGAAAGATTGCGATAGGGATACGCCCGCCGCACCAGGGCGAACAATTCGTCTTCATCCCACCCAGAATCGTGTGGCGCGGACACTCCTGTCCGCGTGTCGGAGGCCGCCGAAAATAGATCTTCAGTCGCAGGGGGATTTTCGCTGCCGTTAGAAGCGGACAAGAGTGTCCGCTCTACATAGCCACTGCCGGATGCGCAGATTGCAACGATCTGTTGCGCAAGAATATCCAGCGGCGCGTCTGGGATCATGAGGCGGTCGAGATCACCCGCGCGGATAGAGCGCACCAGGGCCGCGCACTCCTGAAGTTCATCGCGAGTAGTTACGAAAAAGCGTCCCTTGGGAATCGCGCCTCGCCAGTGGCCGGAGCGACCCACTCGTTGCAAAGCAACCGCAATGGCCCGCGGGGAACTGATCTGTACCACCAGGTCAACGGTGCCGATGTCGATTCCTAGCTCCAGCGAGGCGGTTGCGACTAAGACTTTGACTTCGCCATCTTTGAGCTTCTTCTCCGCGGTCAGACGCAGCTTTCGCGACAGGCTGCCATGATGCGCTGCGACGTTGTCCTCACCGAGTCTTTCCGAGAGATGGTGGGAAATCCGCTCGGACAGGCGGCGAGTATTTACAAACACCAGCGTCGAGCGATGTTGCTCGACCAGTTCGACCAGGCGGTTGTAGATTTCGTCCCACATTTCGTTGGTGGCGATGGGGCCGAGTTGGCTTCCGGGAACTTCAATGGCGAGATCAATCTTCCGCCTGTGCCCGACGTTTACGATCACAGGATCGGGGCGGCCATTGCCGGTTAGAAAATGCGCAACTTCTTCGATTGGCTTTTGTGTGGCAGAAAGGCCGATGCGCACTGGCGGGCGATACGTCAACGCTTCCAGCCGTTCGAGCGAGAGGGTCAGGTGAGCGCCGCGCTTGTCGTCGGCTACGGCATGAATCTCGTCGACGATCACGGTTTCAACATCTCGTAGAATTGCCCGGCTCTTTTCCGCAGTCAGGAGAATGTACAGCGACTCCGGCGTAGTCACGAGAATGTGCGGAGGGCGTTTCAGCATGGCTCGGCGCTCGTGCATCAGCGTGTCGCCGGTGCGGACGGCGGTGCGAATCTGCGGCATCAGAAGGCCGCGCTCACCGGCCATCTGCAGGATTTCGCCAAGCGGGACTTCGAGGTTTTTCTGGATGTCATTGCCCAGCGCTTTCAGCGGAGAAACGTAGAGGACTTCAGTGCGGTCCTGAAGATCACCGGCCAGCGCTTTCCGCACCAGCCGATCAATGCAGGCGAGGAATGCGGCGAAGGTCTTGCCGGAACCGGTAGGCGCCGAAATCAGCGTGGTGTGACCGGCTAGAATGTGCGGCCATCCCTGCTCTTGGGGTTCGGTCGGCGTGCCGAAGCGCTGGATGAACCAATCCCTGACGAGGGGGTGGGCCCAGGCGAGAGGTGAGGGAAGGTAAGGCATCGCTAAAATTCTAGCATGATGGTTTCGTTAAATATTCGCCCGTGGAGTGTGATTTGCCTGATGAATGAGTGTGTGTTAGAGTGTTGTTGTTCTTTCACTCTTAAATTGAGGTGTATTATGAAGATCGCCGATGCGGTTTGGCTGGCTACTGCCTTGCTACACATGGAGAACGCTCAGGCTGGAGACTTCTCGGGCCAGGAAATATTGGAAAAGGCGGCACGAGAAAATCTTGTGGACGGATTCAGGCCTGGTTTCCAAGTACATATCTCCAAACATTGTGTCGCGAACAAGTCCCCTAATCCTGGCCGCTACCGCATGTTGTTTGAGACGTCGCGAGGGAGAAGGCGGTTATTCAGGAACGGAGATGTGTTTCATCCCAGTCGTGAAGGAGGGCGGATAAAACCGAACCCTTCGGACGTGCCGGCCGAGTATCAAGGCGCACTGAACTGGTACGAGAAATTCTACGACCGAGGATTGTCATTCCCAAGGGCTGAATTTATGGCGCGGGCTTCGAACAAGGAATTTCGCAAAGCTGAAGCAGGTGGCGGACGGCCACTATCGTCTGCAGTTAAGAGCCTCGGACCAACAGCAGATTTGCAGAGCGGATCTTCTCGCATAGTTGGCTCCAACGGCGAGGTGACGATTCCACTTGACCTGCGCGAGGAACTCGGAATCAAGGCGGGGACGTTTGTAACCATTCAGCGGGAAGCCAACCGTTTGATTCTGCAGCCCGTGACGGACGAATTCATCCGCAGCCTTCGCGGTTGTTGCAAAGGCGAAGGTTCAATGATCGAAGATCGCGAGCGTGAACACAAGATTGAGAAGGACCGGATGGCGCATGACTAAGAGCTATGTGCTTGACGCTAATGCCGTCCTGAATCTCGTGGAAGACGTGGGCGGGGCAGAGCAGGTCGAACGTCTGTGCTTGGAAGCCTCACATGGCGGTGCTTTGTTACTGATATCGGTGGTGAATTGGGGAGAGGTCTTTTACCACTTGTGGCAGCGCTACGGGGAAGAAATGGCGCGGCGGACGATTGGGAATCTGTCGCGCCTTCCAATTGATCTAGCCGCCGTTGATCTTGCCCAGGTTTTGAAGGCAGGAGAAATCAAGGCGGTTCACAAGATACCTTATGCGGATAGCCTCGCCGCGGCTCTCGCAGAGGGTCGTCAGGCGATCCTGGTCACGGCGGACCAGGACTTCAAGAAACTCGGTCGCCGGATCGAAGTCTTGTGGCTCCGTCGTTCGTAGCGCGAAAGTGTGAACCTTCGCCCTGCCGAAGCGTGGTTGGCAACTGTAGCTGCGCGAGCAATGCTAGAATCTCCGCGATGCCCAAAACACAATCCGCTAAACTTCGCGCCAAGAAAATCAAGCTGCTTCTCTTCGATGTAGACGGCGTCCTCACTGACGGCAAGCTGTTCATCTTTCCGGCGCCCGCTGGAATCCAGCAATCGACGCAGGATCACGCCGCGAAGCATGGCGGACAAGGTGGCTTCGGTCTGGTCAGCCAATCCCTGATCGAGGCTAAGGGCTTTCACGCCCACGATGGCACCGCCATCTCTCTGGCTCGGTTAGCTGGCATCAGAACAGGGCTGATTACCAAGCGCGTCTCAGAAACTGTTGCCCTCCGCGCCCGCGATCTGAAGCTCGAGTTTGTTTACCAGGGCATTCAGGACAAGCGAACGGCGTTTGAAGAAATACTGGACCAGGCAGGACTGGAAGCCAGCGAAGCCGCGTTCGTTGGGGATGACGTCATCGATTTGCCGGTGATGCGGAATTGTGGGTTGGCAATCGCTGTGGCGAACGCACGCGCCGAGGTCAAAGCCGACGCCCACTATGTGACTCCTCACGCCGGAGGAGATGGCGCCCTGAGGGATGCGACTGAGTACATCTTGAAGGCGCAAGGAAAATGGAAGAGAGTTGTGAGTGAATACATCTGCGAGAGAAGTCCGAAGAAAAACAGCCCTTAGCACTTAGCTTTTAGCAAAAACATCCATGCGGGTTGGTTTGGGCCAAGAGCTAGAGGCCAAGAGCTAAAAGCTAACGGCTGAAAACAAAAATCCCCATCGGTTGTCTGCTTGGGGCGTGCTCGGGGCGACAACCGATGGGTTACCGTTTCTCCTTACTCACCCTGT
Source organism: uncultured Acidobacteriota bacterium (assembly GCA_963788605.1). Lineage (GTDB taxonomy): Bacteria > Acidobacteriota > Terriglobia > Terriglobales > Acidobacteriaceae > JABDBE01. The sequence goes on from CAWBHD010000007.1 coordinate 353,946, forward strand.
TGCTTTCAGGAGTATGTGAACTGTACAAACCCCCGTCTTGAAAAAAGTTTCGTTCTACATAACAAAATTTATTCAGCTCCTAAATTTATGTAACAACGCAACTTACTCCGGTATCGCCGGAGGGCGGGCGGCCATCATGGCGGTGAACCGCGCGTCGCTGCGGACACCGGCGAACTCCGGGTCCGTGTACACATTGCCAATCCCTTTGTAGCCATCTTCCAGGGCTCGCCGGAGGTACAGCAGCGATCTGTCGCGATCGCCCCGCACCGCACAAAGTTTAGCGATCAGATAATCGAAGCGTGCCCGGTCCTCAGGCGAAGGCAGTTGTGCGGACACTCCGTTATGCGAGGTGCGGTCCAGAATGTCGGTATCGAGCGTAAGAGCCTTGGCGTAGGATTCGCTGGCTTTTTCAAAATCCTTTTTTCCGAAATAGGCTGCGCCCTGATTGCTGTAGAACGAGGCGGAGTCCGGCCGCAACTTGATCGCCTTTTCGTATTGTTTCAGAGCTTTCCCGTATTTCTTTGCCTCATATTCAATCACCCCAAGGTTATTCACCGCGTCGGCGTACTGGGGGTTGAGGTGAACGGCGCGCTCGAAGTCTTTCCCCGCCTCTTTGTAGCGCTGCATTAACAGTTCGACGATTCCAACCTTGTTGTAGATGGCAGGGCTATTTGGATTCTTGGCCAGAGCGGCGTGGTAGTAGTCCAGGGCATCCAGATAGGCTTTTTGACCGCGGAGTTCGTCACCCCGCTGTTCCAACTCCCCCGCGGAGGCAGTCTGGGCCGGCGGTTCTGCGCGCCGGATGGTTGGTGGACTGACCTGCACCAGTTCCGACGTCGAAGTTTGAGCCCGTACCGCGGGCCCAGCAGAAACGGCCATGGTCAAAATGCAAAGATAGGTTTGGCAGCGCACAGCTCACCTCCAGAGAAGACAGGCGAACTCCCACACATCCATTGACACCTTCGGACCGGATAAGGTTCCTTCACCGAGGCGGATTTCCGGGTGGTGCTGGCGTACTCGGCGGAGGGTTAGACGGTTTGTCTTCCTTAAAGATACCTGCGATCTTGCCAAAGAATCCCTTTTTCTTCTCTCCGGTTGCATTGGGATCCTGGGTTGCGTTCTGAGCCGAAGCAGGCGGCGGGAGAGCCTTATCGCCTCCCATACCCAGCATGCGGGAGAAAAACCCCTTCACGCCCGTCGGTTGATCGCAGGTTTGATTGGGCTCTGTTCCCGCGATGAAAGCCGCGTTGTAAGTCTCCGGGCAGGCCGGGGTAGCCAGCAGATTGGTGTTTTTGTCCAACTGCACATCCACGACGCCGGCAGGCTGAACGAACGGTTTCATGTCAGAGTATTGCGGAAGGGTGACGGCCTTCTTCATGAATTCGGTCCAAATTGGTGCGGCGCTCAGGGCTCCGCTCAGATGCAAATCGCTGTAGTCATCGAAGCCAACCCAGACCACGCACAGAATGTTGCTGGTGTAGCCGGCAAACCATCCATCGTGGGAGCTGCCAGTTTTGCCGGCAGCGGGTTGGTCGAATCCACGGGCCCGGACCGCGCTGAAACCCAGCCCGAAATTGATGACTCCTTCCATCATGTCCGTCATCACGAAAGCGACGCGCGGATCGAGGACTTGCCGCTTTTCCGGCTTGAAGTCCATGACTACGTCCCCGGCCGCATTGCGCACCGAGTTCACCAGTACCGGCGAGATGCGAACCCCGCCGTTCGCAAAAATGGTGTAAGCCGCAGTCATATCCAGGGGCGTCGCATCGTACGACCCCAGCGCCATGGCAGGCGTTGCCTTCACCGAATTGATCCCCGCCGCCTTGGCTAAATCCGCGACCTTGTCGTACCCAACTTGCTCCGCCAGTTTTACCGTTGCATTGTTCAACGACATCGCCAACGCATAGCGTGCGGTGACATCCCCGTGATATTCCTCTTTATAGTTCCGCGGCTCGTAGATCTGATCCCCATAGGCGAAACTACTGGGCTGGTCGGAGACAATGGATGCCGGCGTGAATACCGGATTGCCGCCATCCACCCCGGTATTGATTGCGGTCGCATAAACAAACGGCTTGAAGATTGATCCGGTAGGCCGCTTCGCCATGGCATGGTTCAATTGGCTGAAGCCGTAATTCCGTCCACCGACCAGAGCCAGAACTTCGCCCGTATGAGGATTGAGGGCCACCAGCGCCACTTGGGCCGTTGGACCTGGCTCCACCGTGGTTTCGAACTTGTTCTTGCCCACCTTCACTCGCTTCGTGCGCCGCTTCGTCACCTGGTCGTCAACCAGTTTCATGCCCATGTCCACGGCTTGGGCTGCGGCTCGCTGCAGGTCCGGATCCAACGTCGTATAGATGCGGTAAGACTGCTCGTTCAATTCGCGTTCATTCAGCCGGTTGATTACGGTATCGCGGACCAGATCGACGAAATACGGCGCATCGCTGGCCTCGACATTCGGAGGGGCTAGCTTTAGCGGCGACGCTTTCGCTTTGTCGGCTTGCTCACGCGTGATCGCATGGGTCTCGACCATGCTGTCCAGCACCAGGTTGCGACGTTCGGTCGCGCGCTCGGGATGGCGATACGGCGATAATGCGCTGGGCGCCTGAATCAGTCCCGCGATCAGCGCGGCCTCAGGCAGGGAGATGTCTTTCAGATCCTTGTTGAAGTATGCCTGCGAAGCCTCGGCAAAGCCGCTAATGGTGAACGAGCCGCGCTGTCCGAGGTCCACCCGGTTGGCATAGAACTCGAAGATCTGCTGCTTGCTGAACTTCTGTTCCAGTTCCATGGCAATCAGCATTTCCACGATCTTGCGCTTGTAGGTTTTCTCGGGAGTCAGAAAAAAAGCTCGCGACAGTTGCATGGTGAGCGTGGAGCCGCCCTGCTCATGTTTCTGATGCGTAACATCCACCCAGGCAGCCTCGCCCAGGCGGATGAAATTTACCCCGCCATGCTGGAAGAAGCGCCGGTCCTCGATGGCAAGTACTGCATCCACCAATATCTTGGGAATGTCGTCATACTTCACCAATCGCCGTTTCGAGCGCTGTTCCGCATCGAATAGCGCGGTGACCATGTGGGGTTCAAGTTCGTACGCTTCCAGTTCGCCGCTTCTTCCCGCGATGCTCGCGACCTGCCCATCTTGTACGCGGATCGTCGCCGGTTCCGGGCTGTGGTAGGACTGCGGCCCGGGCTTGATCTCAATACCATTATTCAGGGATCGGAAACTCCCCATCGGCGACTGGCCGTCGGCTTCCGCATAGCCTGCCCGGCGAAGCTGATTTGCAATCTCGCGCAGATCAACCTTCTGCCCCACCTTGACCGCGCGAGGGATGGCAAAAATTGTCGCAGAACTGCTGAAAACCGGCCCCTTGAACCGCTGATCAATGATCCGATCGTATTTGATGTAGTAATAAGAAAACCAGCCGCAGATGCCCACCGCCAGGATTATGAAAACCGCAAAGGCAAATCTGATCACGGGGTCGCGGGCGAAGAGTCCCTTGCCGGTTTTCGCGCCGGTTTTCTTCTTCGGGATCTTTACTTTTATGGCCACGGAATTTGGCGGAGTTGCACTGCCTATTCTAAATCACGCCGAATCCACAACCGTTATCAGAAGGGGCTCTTGTTCTCGGTGGAAGCGTCGAAATGCAGGTCTACGGGATAGCCCGGCAGATCGAGGTGCACGATGTAGGGCGCGCTGATGGTGAGTGATCCGGTGCCCTGTGTGCCGTGACGCTGAACCTTTATCTGTTCCTTGGTCAGCGGAATGTCATGGCCTACTGCTTTCTTATAGATAGCATCGCGAATGTCGGCCTCAGGTTTGCTGGTGTAAGTCTCGAGCGTGGCCTCGGTCTTGACGTCGTCCTGGAATTGGTAATTTTCATAGTAAACGGGGACCAATTCCGACCCGAGATAGATTCCCGCGACAATCACAAAGATCCCGAAAATAAGCTTAATCGTACCCATCGCGCTGCTCCCGGTTGAGGCGGCGCGTCATGATCAGATCAGCGCGCAGCCCGCAAAACTTTGAAGTAATCCGTTATTCCCGCGATGCTAGCATCCTGCATTTCCCGTGTCGAGCGCCGAACGACCTCCACAGTACCTTCGGTAACCTTCTTGCCCACGGTCACACGAAAGGGGATGCCCACCAGGTCAGCATCTTTGAACTTGACCCCTGGACGCTCGTCCCTGTCATCTAGCAAAACGTCATAACCATCAGATTCCAAACGGGTTGCGATGTCAACGGCTGCCTTCAACAGATTTTCGTCCTTTACATTGGTTGGGCAGACCACGATCTCGAAAGGCGCAATCGACGGTGTCAGCCAGAAGCCATTTTCGTCATTATTCTGCTCGATGGCGGCAGTCAGAATGCGTTCAATTCCAATCCCGTAACACCCCATAATTGGAGTGACTTCTTTGCCGTTTCGATCCAGTACCCGGACGCCCATCGACTCGGTATATTTGCTGCCCAGCTTGAAGATATGTCCGACCTCCACGGCCGTATCGATGCGAAGAGGGGCGCCACAGTTAGGACAGGCTTCGCCCGCGATCACACTGCGGAGATCGGCGTAGCCCGTCGGCTGGAAGTTGTCCCCCGGCGTGACGTTTTTGAGGTGATAGTCTTCTTTGTTTGCGCCGGAGATCAGGTTCTTGCGGCCCTCCAAAGCCTTGTCAACCAGCAGGACGGGGCGGTCGACGTTCTTGAGGTCTGCTGCCCATGCGATGCCAATCGGTCCTAGAAATCCTGCCGGAGAATGGAACAGGCTCATAATCTCGTCCTCCTGCATCGGACGAGTCGGTTCTCCGGCAACCGCAGAGGCAAGCTTCGCCTCGTTCATCTGGTGATCGCCGCGCATCAGCAAAATCACTGGACGGAGCTTCGTTTTCCCAGTCTTGCGATCGGATTCTTCCGCCATGAAGGCCAGCGTCTTGATCTTGTTCTTCGGCGAGACCCCGAGAAACCGCGCCACGTCTTCAATCGTCTTCTGGCCGGGCGTGTGCACTTCGAGCGGCTTGCCGTCTCCTTCCGGCGCGAGATCTTGCACAGCTTCGAGCTTCGAGGTTGCCTTCTCCATGTTGGCTGCGTAATTGCATTTGTCGCAGCTCACGACTTGATCCTCGCCCGCTGTGGTCCGCACCATGAATTCCTGCGACTGCGAACCGCCCATGGCGCCCGAATCCGCCTCGATCACCATGTATTTGAGCCCGCAGCGATCGAAAATGCGGCAGTATGCGTCGTGGTGCTTCTGATAAGAGACGTCCAGTCCGGCGGGATCGATGTCGAATGAGTACGAATCCTTCATGATGAACTGCCGCACCCGCAAGAGTCCGGATCTGGGGCGCGGCTCATCGCGAAACTTTGACTGAATCTGATACCAGATCTGTGGCAACTGTTTGTAGCTGCGCAGCTCCTTGCTGGCAATCGAGGTCATGACTTCTTCGTGGGTCATGCCGAGACAAAGCTCGGTCCCTTTGCGGTCTTTCAGGCGAAACAAATTGTCGCCCATCACCGCCCAACGCCCGCTAGCCTCCCAAAGCTCGCGCGGATGCAGCGCCGGCAAGTAGAACTCCTGCCCGATCTTGTCCATCTCCTGGCGCACGATGCCCATGATCTTGTTGAACGACCGGTTGCCCAGAAAAAGATAGGAGTAAATCCCGGCAGCAAGCTGGCGGATGTAACCCGCCCGCACCAGAAACTTGTGGCTGGCGACTTCAGCGTCCGCAGGCGCCTCGCGCAGAGTAGGAATAAACAGTTCAGACCAGCGATGCATAGTTGTGAGTCCTGAGTAGCAGGGAATTCACTATTGTAAATGATTGCGGGAAGATGAACGCGTGTGGACAGCCGCCTTCGGCTGTCCAGCCGAGCAAAGCTCGGCAGGTCTTTGACTCGCCTCTGCCGCCAAGATAGAATCGGCCTTAATCCGATGCCAAAAACGCGCTATCACTACAACATCATGCTCCGGCCCGAACCTGAAGGCGGCTTTACCGCGATCGTGCCTGCTCTGCCAGGCTGCGTCACCTATGGGCGTACTTTGTCCGAGGCCCGTAAGATGGCGAAGGACGCCATATCCGGCTACATCAAGAGCCTAAAGAAGCATCAAGAGCCCGTGCCCGCTTAGCTGGCCAACTGCTTCAGAATCTCTTTCCCCAACTTCTGAGTCTCGCCGAAAAACTTCTGATATTCGACGAACATTCGATTAAGTTCGAGCGACTTATCCGGTCCAGGATGTTTGCGCAGAATCATGTCGCGCACGTGGACCGGGTTGGGGAGGGTTGCGTCTTCCGTCAGTTCTTCCAGCGCCGTATTGGGATCGTAGTGATACATAGCATTGACTCATTAAGAGATTGATTCATTGACTCATTGAATATCTAGTTCAAGCCACTCTGTTGTCCTTTGCTGTGCGTAGCGAGGCTGCGCAGATGGCCAACAACTCGTTTGCCTCTTTAAGCAGGAGCGAAAGCTTTTCTGCTGGCATAACTGCCGTATCGGCAAGCAACTCCAGCCAGAATACGGTTTCGTCGGCTTCCTCGACCACGATGCTGATCTTCGAAATAAACTCAGCCTTCGATCGAGCTCGGCAAACCGCCCGATAGTTCGCCGCGACCGCGGTACCACAGCGAAGCAACTGCTTGCCGATTACGTCACCCTCCCGTGTCCTCGGCAACGACCGGACCACGCCGACAATCCGGATGGCGAACTGCTTAGTCCGCAGTTTCAAGGCCTCGGCCTGATCCAACTTGTTCATCGGAGCAAAAGACTCGATGACTCAATCCTACAGGTTCCAATGACTCAATGATTCAATCTCTCAATGATTCAATTCCTACACCATTTCAGTTCCCCAGAGGTCGTGCAGATGGACGATGCCTTCCAGCTTCCCTTTCCATCCACCACCGCCAGCGACGTAATCTTCTTCTCTTCCATCACAGCCAGCGCTGTCGCTGCGAACTCATTGCGCCCGATCGTCCTCGGATTCCTGGTCATGCACTCGCCCGGCCGTAAGGTCAAGCGCATCCTTGCCGCGGTTCTCCAGCAACCGCCGCAGATCGCCGTCGCTGATCACGCCTACCAGCTTTTCGCCTTCGACGACCGCAGCCATGCCCAGCTTCTTGCGCGACATTTCGTAGATCACGTCCGGCATGGTCGTTCGCGGCGTGACGCGGGGCACTGAGTCCCCGCGATGCATCAGCGATTCCACTCGCGCCAGCCGCTTGCCGAGTTTGCCTCCGGGATGCAGGTTGGCGAAATCTTCTTCCTTGAAGCCCCGCTTCTCAGCCAAGGACATCGCCAGTGCATCTCCTAAAGCAAGCATGCTGGTGGTTGAAGCTGTAGGGGCAAGACCCAAAGAACAGGCCTCTCGGGTCACCGAGCAATCAAGTGCGATCTCAGCCGCGGACGCCAATGTAGAAAGCTCAGCCGGTGTGGCGCGGGCGCCCTCGCCCGCGTTCCCCTCATAAATCTCATCGCACGTCAGCGCAATCAGCGGCACCTGCAAACGCTTGAGCGTGGCCAGCAGCCGCAAAATCTCCTCAGTCTCGCCGCTGGCCGAGAGCGCCAACACGGTATCGCCCCGGACCACCATCCCCAGATCTCCATGCACCGCTTCGACGGGATGCATGAACAACGCAGGCGTCCCGGTGGAATTCAGCGTGGCCGCGATCTTGCGCGCGATGATGCCGCTCTTGCCCATGCCGGTAACCACGACACGGCCACTGCAACCGTAAATCAAGTCCACAGCTCGATTGAACGCAGGTGCCATGGACCCGGCAATGCGATCAGCCAGGACGAGCAACGCCTCCGCCTCGATGCGCACCACGTTTTCGCCGACATGTTTCATGGAAGAAAAAGATGTTAGCACGCCGTTCTCACTGGCGAGATTGGCGGCTAGAAGTGCTCATCCATCTTATGGACCCGCTCGACCCATCCCATGCCGGCCAGGCTCCTGGCCTGGATAGCGCGGTCCCACGGGCCTGCCTCCCAATTGTCCTTTTTCTTTTCAGCATGAATCCAGGGAGGAAGAGTAATGGACAGATTGCGCGCCATGGCGATGGCATACGGTTCGTAGAGCGAGCGCAAGTGATCCAGTTTCTCTTCAGGCTCGTCCCCCTTCCGTAGATGCAGGCCTTGCTCGAGCAGCGCTTTCCGAATCTGCAATAGCTGTTCGGGGGTCAGGCGCTCGGGAGCCTCGGGATCGTAGCCCGCATTCACCAGTTGAGCCAAGTCGACCATGGCATGGCGCGCCACGGCAAACGTCAACCGTGCCTGCTCGTCGCGGATGCCATCAATCCCCGCCATAATCAGCGCGCTGGTATCCAGAATCATGGTCAGCGCGCCCAGCCAAGATTGATTGTTATGCTGCGAGCGAAAAAAACTGAGCGCCGGATATGAAATATGGCTCTCGAGCAATTCGGCAGCCCAGCGTTCCCAATGACGAAGCACCTCGTCGAGCACAGCCTCCTGTGGGCAACATCCAAGCCGCGCTAACAACTCCGTGGCCGTCGGCGGCGATCCGGCGCGCGCGTCCAGCAGAGAGATCTCGATTTCCCGCCTCGAAAACGACGAGTAAATCGTCGGGAGATACCCAATCACCACCCCCAGAAAACCGAAACCCATGCCAGCTTCGAGGACAGCCAGAGCACGGGAAATTGGCGAGACGGGAGTAATGTCTCCATAGCCCAGGGTGAAGAAAGTCTCGCCGCTGTTGTACATCAGGAGTCCGAAAGTGATGGGCTCGTTGCTCAGTTGCAAGTGCTCGCCGGCGCCGTACTGCAACAGCGCAAATCCGAAGATCAAACCGGCAGCCCACAGGGCCAGCAGAAAGATGAGCGACAGTGGCCCGAAATAGCTAAGAAAATTTTCGCGCTGTCCCGGCGACTTGATGAGGGCGGTAATCCTGCGCCACGGCCTCCAGGTGTTGCGGTAAAACCAGACTGTGATCCGAAAATGTCGCCGCACCCGCCGCGGCAAAACGACGGTCTCAAACGCATCCAATAAGACGGCAAGGATGATGGCGATTCCAGCGATAGTAGTAAATGTATGCATTCGAATTTAGCGATGGCGAAAATGGTAGCAGATTCAGAGGCAATACGGCCTTGCACAAGTAGTGTGCAAGCTTCGGGTGACGATCATCACAGCGGTATTGGTGCAAGACGGCATAACGTCAAAGCAATCTGCAATCCTCAGAGCAAGCTGGCCGTCACCTCATCAAGAAATCAAGTCCCGAAGGGACGAACCAGCTTAGCCCAGCGCGTCAGCGCTGGGGAGAAGGGGAAAAGGGAATAAGTCCCGGAGGGACGACCGATGTCACACTCTTATTCCAGCAATCGGATTCATTTGATCTTCAGCACAAAAGGACGTGAGAAGCGTCTGTCGGTGGAGCTACAGACAAAGCTCTGGCCCTACATGGCTGGGATCGCCCGCAACCACGGGTTCGAGGCCATTAAAGTCGGTGGGGTTGAAGACCACGCACACGCACTGTTGCTTTTGCCGCCGACCATTCCGTTGGCGAATGCCGTTCAAATTCTAAAATCCTGCTCTTCAAAATGGCTCAACGACACGGCCGCCACTGGCAAGAGGTTTTCCTGACAGGAAGGGTATGGAGCGTCCAGCGTGAGCGCCTCGCAGACGAAAGATGTCATAAGGTATATCGAGAATCAGCCGGCGCATCATGCGAAACGAAGCTATGAGGAAGAGTTTCTTGAGTTCTTGAGAAAATATGGAGTTCAGTACGATCCCACACATGTCCTCGGCTAGCTCGGTCATCCCTCTGGGACTTGGGCGTTTTACCTTCCACCCAGCGCTGCCGCGCTGGGCTAAGCTGGCTCGTCCCTTCGGGACTTGGTTCCTAGCGAGGTTACGGAGTGGCGCGCGCGCTCTGCAGCGCTCCATGTACCGCCAGCATTTCTTTGAGAAGGCCACGCAACTGCGTCGACTCCAGTGCGTTTGCTCCGTCGGACTTGGCTTCTTTCGGATTGTCGTGGACTTCGAGGAACACGCCATCCACTCCCGCGCCCACGGCTGCCCGCGCCAGCACTGGAATGAATTCTGGTTGCCCGCCACTGGTTGCCGCTCCATCTTCGTCTCCGTGGGATGCCGACGGCAGTTGCACCGAATGGGTTGCGTCAAAAACTACAGGAGCAAACTTTCGCATGATGGCGAGCGATCGCATGTCCACAATCAGATTGTTGTAGCCGAAGCTGGATCCGCGTTCGGTGAGAAATATCCGGTCGTTGCCGGCGGTGCGGCATTTCTCCACCGCGTGCTTCATGTCCCAGGGAGAGACGAACTGGCCTTTCTTGATATTCACCGCCCGCTCGGTCATAGCCGCGGCAATAACCAGATCGGTCTGGCGGCAGAGAAAAGCCGGAATCTGCAGCACGTCGGCGACTTCGGCAACCTTGGCGACGTCCGCGGTTTCGTGCACGTCGGTGAGCACGGGGATGTGCACTTCATCTTTCACCTTCTTGAGAATTCGCAGGCCCTCCACCAACCCCGGTCCGCGAAAGCTGCGCATCGAAGTGCGATTAGCCTTGTCGTAAGAAGCCTTAAAGATAAAAGGAATATTCAGAGACCGGGTGACGCCCTTGATAACCTCCGCCATGAAGATGGCGTGCTTCTCGCTCTCGATCACGCACGGCCCGGCAATAAGAAAAAGATTACCGGAACCGATGCGCACGCCTTCGACCTGGAAAGAAACACTCATTGGGCAGAACCATCCCTGGAATAGAAGATTTTCCTCTGTGAACCTTCGTGTCCTCTGTGGTTAACGCCTTTTCTAGCGCCTGCCAACTTTCTCAGGCCGATGGAACATCTCCACCTCGGCCGCAGCCTTCTCCGCTCGCCGCTTCAACCCATGCTCGTAAGCCGCCCCCACGAAAGTCTTGAACAAAGGATGCGGCTCGAGCGGCTTTGACTTGAATTCAGGGTGGAACTGGCACCCGATGAAATGGGGATGGTCGGGAAGTTCGACCATCTCGACATAAGTTCCATCGGGAGTCGAACCGGAAATCCGCAGTCCACCCGCGGTCAGTGTTTGTTCATACTCGCGATTGAATTCGTAACGATGCCGGTGGCGCTCGCTGATCTCGTCCTGCCCGTAAATCTTGTGGGCCAGAGTCCCAGGCTCAATCTTGCAAGTCCACGCCCCCAACCGCATGGTGCCGCCGAGTTCCTCGACGCCACGCAATTCGCGCAACTTATAAATCACCCGATGCGGAGTCGCCGGATCGAACTCGCTTGAATTAGCATCTGCCAGTCCGCACACGTTGCGCGCAAACTCGATGCAAGCCGTCTGCATCCCCAGACAAATCCCGAAGTACGGAACCTTCTTCTCTCGCGCGTAGCGGATCGCAATCAGCATGCCCTCGATCCCGCGTTTACCAAACCCGCCCGGGACCAGAATCCCGTCGTAGTCCGCAAGTTGCTCGTCGTTGGTTTTTTCTCCTGCTTCGAGCCCCTCCGCCTCAATCCAATTCAGGTTCAGCTTCAGGTTGTGAGCCAGCGCCCCATGCACCAAAGCCTCCTTCAGCGATTTGTAGGAATCTTCGTATTCGACATATTTGCCGACGATGCCGATCGTGACCTCGGCTTTCGGGTTGTAGACGCGGTGGACCAACTCTTCCCAACTCTTTAGATCGCGGTCTTTGGCTTCTATGCGCAAATAGCGCAGCACCAGCGTGTCTACGCCTTCATGGGAAAACACCACCGGCACTTCGTAAATCGAAGCGACATCTTTCGCGGTGATCACTGCCTCTTCCTCGACGTTGCAGAACAGCGCGATCTTCGATTTGATGTCTTTGGACAGGAAGCGGTCGGTGCGGCAAAGCAGGATGTCGGGCTGAATTCCAATGCTCAACAACTCTTTCACCGAGTGCTGCGTAGGCTTGGTCTTGAGTTCCTGCGCGGCTGCGATGAAAGGCACCAGCGTGACGTGCATAAACAAAGTCCGCTCGCGGCCCAGTTCCTGGCGCATCTGGCGGATGGCTTCCATAAACGGCAGCGACTCGATGTCGCCGACCGTTCCGCCGATTTCGACGATCGCGACATCCACATCCTGCGCGACCTTTTTCATGGCTGCTTTGATTTCATTGGTCACGTGAGGAATGACTTGCACGGTTTTGCCGAGATAATCGCCGCGGCGCTCCTTGGCAATGATCTGCTCGTAAATCCGGCCGGTGGTCCAGTTGTTATCGCGAGAAAGTTTGGCGTGGGTAAAGCGTTCGTAGTGGCCGAGGTCGAGATCGGTCTCGGCGCCGTCGTCGGTAACGAAAACCTCGCCGTGCTGGAAGGGCGACATGGTGCCCGGATCCACGTTGAGGTAAGGATCGAACTTCATCAGGTTGACTTTCAGCCCACGGCTCTCCAGCAGGCAGCCAATCGAGGCCGCCGCCAGCCCTTTTCCGAGCGAAGACACTACTCCCCCGGTCACAAAGATGTACTTTGCCGACATCGCTTCCTCACCTTAAATTGTCTGTGAAATTTTGTGCAGGATGGGTGCACGAGTAATTATGCCAGAAATGGGGGAGCGTGGCTAGGCGGATTTTCTTGAGATTGCAGCGCGGTTGACAGCATAGACTTGCCCTCCTACACTGACAGGCATGGAAGTCCATTTCACTCCCGAGCAGGAAGCGCAGCTATCCCAAGTCGCTAGCCATGCCGGTACGGATGCCGAGCGCCTGGTGAAGGATGCCGCCTTGCGCCTGCTTGAACAGGACGCGCGTTTTCGCGCCGCTGTGCGCGAGGGCATCGCCCAGGCCGACCGTGAGGAATTCATCGAAGAGGAAGAGATGGATGCGCGCATCGAGCGGATGCTTAACTCCTGATGCGTATCCGGTGGACGCCAAACGCCGCCACGGACTTGCAGCGTATCTACGACTACCTGAGTGAACATGAGCCTCACTTAGCACGGCCCACCGTCATTGAGATCCGCAAATCCGCCCGCTCGCTGAAAAAGTTTCCCATGCGTGGACGAAAGGGCCGCGAGGAGGGCACCCGCGAACTGTTCCCGACGCCACTCCGTTACCGCCTAAAAAACCGGGCCGGGACCCTTCAGCTTCGCTCAGGGCAGGCTCTGGGCCACTGGGCCGTTGAGAGCAAAGACTCGCCTCCTACGCTGACAGGCATGGGAGTCCATTTCACCCCCGAGCAGGAAGCGCAGTTATCCCAAATCGCCGGTCATGCCGGGACGGATACCGAGCGGCTGGTGGACTGTCGCAGAGAGTTCGTTAGCGCGAGCATGGGAGAATTCCCTGACGGGCGTCGGCGAATTTGAGCTGGTAGGGGTCCTCCGACTCCGCAACCGCTCCGCTGCGCGAAGCAGTTGCTCCGCTCAGGATGACAAATCTTCCAGTTTCGCGGGAAGACTTCTCCGCGACTGTCCACTGGTGAAGGATGCCGGCTTGCGCCTGCTTGAACAGGGCGGTCGTTTTCGCGGCGCTGCGGAAACACAAGGTCCCTCCACTTCGCTTCGGTCGGGATGACAGAGTTATGGCTGCGCTCAGGGCACACCCGAGCAGGAAGCGCAGTTATCCCAAATCGCCAGTCATGCCGGTACGGATACCGCGCGACTGGTGGACTGTTGCAGAGAATTCGGTAGCACGAGCATGGGAGAATTCCCTGACGGGCGTCGGCGAACTTGAGCTGGTAGGGATCCTTCGACTCCGCTCAGGATGACAAACCTTCCAGTTTCGCGGGAAGACTGTCTCCGTGACAGTCCACTAGTGAAGGATGCCAGGCTTGCGCCTGGTTGAACAGGGTGCTCGTTTTCGCGGCGCTGCGGAAACACAAGGTCCCTCCACTCCGCTTCGCTTCGGTCGGGATGACAGAGTTATGGCTGCGCTCAGGGCACCCCCGAGCGGGAAGCGCAGTTATCCCAAATCGCCAGTCATGCCGGTACGGATACCGGGCGGCTGGTGGACTGTCGCAGAGAGTTCGTTAGCGCGAGCATGGGAGAATTCCCTGACGGGCGTCGGCGAATTTGAGCTGGTAGGGGTCCTTCGACTCCGCAACCGCTCCGCTGCGCGAAGCAGTTGCTCCGCTCAGGATGACAAATCTTCCAGTTTCGCGGGAAGACTGTGTTCGCGACTGTCCACTGGTGAAGGATGCCGGCTTGCGCCTGCTTGAACAGGGCGGTCGTTTTCGCGGCGCTGCGGAAACACAAGGTCCCTCCACTTCGCTTCGCTCCGGTCGGGATGACAGAGTTTTGGCTTCGCTTCGGTCGGGATGACAGAGTTATGGCTTCGCTTCGGTCGGGGGATGACAGAGTAATTGCTTCGCTTCGGTCGGGATGACAGAGTTATTGCTGGGAGGCATTGCGCAGGCCGATCGGGAGGAATTCATCGAAGAGGAAAGATGGATGGGGGCATCGAGTGGGGGCTTAACTCCTGATGCGTATCCGGTAGACGCCAGCCGCCGGAGTGGACTTGCAAGGCGGCCAAATTTCGCTGCTCCACATTCGCGCGCCGGGTTGGCCCCACCAAAAGCAAAGGCCCCGGTTTATCCGGGGCCATAAATCGGGCGCTGAAGCGCCGCCTGCGAAGCAATTCAAGAATACCTCTGACGCGGCTCGGTCGCAAGGAAATTGAGTTGGTCGAGCGCACGGAGGGCGAGGGACTCGAACCCTAGTGGCTGAAAGCCACTCGACCGCTTCGCAGGCGGCGTCCAGTACCCACTGGAAACACCCTCCAAACGCTGCCTGCGAAGATGATCCTATCGACCGGTGCGGATAGACGAATGTGACGGATGAACGCGAATGCGCCAGAATCCCATTTTGGGAATGTGTTGGGGTGTTCGCCCAGCGAGTTCAGTAGACACAAGGTCCCTCGACTACGCTCGGGATGACAATCAAATCGGCTGAATTCAATAGGGAAGCGAGCCAGACGCGCGATTATTGCGTCGCAAAGTACGCGACGCATCGCGCGGCTCGCCCAGATCCCTCGCTGCGCAAAGAACGCTTGCTCGGGATGACAATCGGAAGTTGGTGGCTCAATTCGATGTGGAAATACGGCGTCAAAAATGATATGCTTTAAGTGAATAAAGAAACAAGGCGTGGCCTCACCGCCACGCCTCTTCTATTTAGAAACACATATCTAGCAACACGGGGGACAGCGTGAAAACTTCCGGCATGGATATCTGCAACGCCAAGAAGCGAGGGCAGTGGGCCGAGCTTCGTTTCATGGCCAAAGCTACCGAACGCGGTTACCAACTGGCCAAGCCCGTAGGCGACTCGACCCAATACGATGTCGTGGTCGATCTTGGCGGACGGTTTATTAGCGTGCAGGTGAAATCCACTATCTTCGAGGCCAGCAACTTGAAGCCCGGCAACTTCGTCGCCAGCCTGGTCCACGTCAGCGGTCCCAACCACCGCTACCAGCAATCCGACTTCGACTACCTTGCCGTTTACTGTATTCCGAGAGATATCTGGTACATCATCCCGTGGGCTGTGGCGTCGTGCAAGCAGTCCATCTGCTTGTGCCCCGGCGACAAACAAAACCAGTGGGAGCACTACCGAGAAGCCTGGTATCTGCTCCACGACCGTGCCCCGGCGCCACTGCTGAAGCGCGGACGAGTCGACCTTTACGGCATTATCGAAGAGTACGTTGCCCCACCCAGAGTGAGAAGGCAAAAATTAAGAATGCGCCACGATCGCTCTTTCCTAGCCAACGGTACTTCTAAACGATTGTCATCGCGAAGCAAGTGAGGGTCCGCATTTGGGGTCAAGGGCCCCACTCTAGTCGCAAAGAACGCGACTAGAATGGGCCACCCTTCCGGATTGCCAATCGTGAGAGTTTCTGTGACAACTGAACATCCCCGCCCAAGCGGAGCTTGAGCGGGGCACCCTCAAGAGTAGTAAGGTCAGCCCGAGGCCTATTTTGCCGCCAGCTTTTCTTTCGTGGTTCTGATCCCGTAATCCAGCCAACCGGCCTCGACGTAGTTCTCACAACGTTCCCGCAGATAATCCAGGGCCTTCAGACGCGCTCCCAACGCAGCATTGTTGTTCTGCTCGGATGCGAGAACGACATCGGTGAGGTGCAGCGCTTCGACCGGGTTGCCGGCTTGAAGTTTTTCCAGCGCCAGCCGCACCAGGGGCTCCGCTCCGCCGGCGAGTTTGACCAGATCCGGGTAGACCGACGAGGGAGGCAATTCGTACATCGTCGATGGATTCATGTCGAACCACCCTGCGTAGCCGTCGTAGATTCCGCGTACGGCCCAGCTGACCTTTCCGAATGATTCGGTTAGGTCGGAACCGGCCGGAAGTTTTATCTCGCGCATCAGGGTGAATACATCTTTGCCGGAGTTCATACCTTTGACGACTTCATCGTGAACGTACAGAAGGGCGTTGCGAAAGCGGGTGAGTCGTCGGGTGATTTCGGCGTTGCCAAAGATCGGATCACCATGGCCCATGAGCACGATCTCGGGTTTGAGTGCCAGCACTTTGTCGATGGAACTGATCCAGTCAAGAGCCCAGCGCGGCTTGGTTCCCCGAAGGGTGTAGAGGTTCGGGAACGACATTGGTTCAGGGAGTCCGGCCGCGTCGTAGTTGTCACCAATGAAGGCAGTCTTGTACGCCGGAATCCAAACCGTCAGATGATCGGGGGTCTCGCCGGGCGTACTGAATAATTCGAATGCAACTCCTCCCAGGGTAAATTCGTATTTCTCGTCGAACAGAACCGTGGGGTCGATTTTGGCGCCGTAGTCGCCAGCCCATGGACCCGCCGCTTCCTGGGGACGGTTGAACGCCGCAGCGTTGCGTGGGGCAAAAAACCCTTCGAGCCTGGTGGTGTAATTGACAAACTCAACATAGTTCCTCTGGGCTACGATCTGTGTTCCTGCTTCCCTCCAGAGAGGAATTCCACCAATGTGGTCGGCATGGCCATGGGTCAAAATGATGTACTTCACTGGCGCATGGCTTTCCGCGACCAGGAGTTTCCTGGCTTCCGGAGCCTGGCCGGACAAGGCAGTATCGATGACAACATTTCCGGCTGGCGTAGTGACCATATATACGTTGCCGGTTGAAGGAGCCAAATAGATGGAATCACGAATTTTGACTGCCTTGGTGGGCTCCTGATTGGCGGCATGAGAGGTGATCGCAAACCCCAGGCTCACTGACAGGGCGGCAATGATGATTCGACGCATTCGTTTTTCCCGTTAATGCCGCGCAGCCCAACGGCGCGTTATACAAAGGTCCAAAAAACTCATTGATCCAGGCCTGCTAACCGGCAAATGAATCCCCATCCGCCGCCGAGTTCGCTGACCGCCAACATCAATTCATTACTGCCCTTTTTCAAAGACAGGTAGACCGTATCGTTTTCCGGGTTCATGATGCCAAGGAATCCGGGATCGCGGAAGCCTTGCGCGCTGCGTCCGCGGTAAAGAATCTTGCCATTCAGGAACACACTAACGTCGTCGCTGTAGCCGATCTCGAGCTTTTTAACCTGGTCGCGGTCGGAGTCGATTGTGGTACGCGCATACAAGACTTTCATCCCCGGTTGTGGCTGCAGTCGTGTGGAAAAATCGGACTGGAACGTGACCCGCGGATGCGGAGCCTCGCGATAGCGATAGAGGACGACGAAGCCGGGCGCCTCAGCCTCGACATCCTGCCAATGGATGGCATCGCTCTCGGAAGCCGTGAGTGGACGCTCCAGATTACGCGAAAGCCCGTCGTAGGCCGGCGAAATGCTCCACTTGGTTAAAGTGTCAGGCGGCATGGGCGGCAGGTGGCGCTCCCAGGGGACATCGGGCGTGGTACGTACTTCGAAGTTCGAGAAATAGGTCTCGCCGATCAGGTCGTACAGGGCTACCTGGCCCTTCTGAACGCCGGTTTTTAGATCTGTCATCACCAGCGCAGGCTGGTTCATGTCCTTGACGTACAGCTTTGCCTGCGCGCCTGTCACCTCCAGGCGCAAATGAAACCACTCGTCTTTTGGAATATCGACCGCGCCGGTGAAACCTGGGCCATTGTAGATTTGCCAGTTGCGGCCAGTGTTGAGGACCGGGGTATATTGCATGGCGTCGGGAAGCCCGGATTTGTGCTGGCGAAGATAGATTTCTTCATAGTTGGTGCCGTCTTTATCGAGTCGAATGTCAAAGCCGAAAAATCCGCGTTTTGCCGGGGTGGCGACGTCGACATCGATAACGCCGTCGCGCATCTCAAAGTCTTTTAAAATCGCCGCTCCACCATCGAGCAGAAGGCACTTGCGGCCCTGATATTCAGCCGCTTTGGCTTGTCCTTGCAGATCCCAGCGCGGGGAATCTACGGGAACGGAGAGCGTTTGCGGCGCTTGGGAATGGGCTGCGGAGGCGAAGAGAAGAGCGAGACTACAAAGAGCGAGACGTCGAGTGAGCATCGGCGTTGTGACCTCTTGTCTTATTTGCGATCTTTCTTAGGACTCGAACAGGTGGACGATGTGAAGAAGGAATGGGTAGCAAGCTCAGGACGAAATGCTAAGGTTCGTGGACGACTGCATTACCCCGATGTGACCGGCAAACTGGTCCCACTGAAGAGGCGCTGTGGCTGGTTCGCAAATGCGCCTACCTTCTCAAGCTTGTGGCTCAGCGCAGCGCCGCTTCGCTGAATACCAGTTTCACAAGATGGGCCGTCATAGCGTCAAACTCCGCCTGAAGATCTTTATCGTCGCCGGCGAATTTCGCTCGGAATGACGTCAAGTCCACCGATCCCTTTATTTCGTCGAGAGAGTGGAATCCGGGGTGACCGATCTGGCGAATCCGTGCGCGCACCTGGTCCACCGCGCTCTTGAACAGGTCGGTTACCAGGTAGAGATAGGTGTTGCCATGCAGGATTTGTCCGTGTCCGGGAACGATGATTTCCGTGTCAAGTAGGGTCATCTTTTGCAGTGTCTGAATCCATTCGGCGGGATAGCCGTCATAGGTGTACGGGATGGGATAAACCACTAGGTCGCCGGCGATCAGGATCTTTTCCTTGGGCAGGTAAACGACTACGTCTCCCGGAGTATTGCCCCGGCCCAGGTGTTTCACTTGAACCTCCCGGTTCCCAATGTCGATGTCGATCTTGTCATTGAAGGTGAGAGTGGGAGGCTGGTAGACCAAGGTCTTGAACTCCGCAAGTTCCTGTTCGAGGACAGGTAGAAGCTCCTGGACTTCCTTTTTGTCGTCCTCAGAGAGTGGTTGACCATGCAGATCCTTCCCCTGTTTGAAGGCCGCAATCATAGCCGCAAGTTTCCTGGGTTCCCGTTCGATGTTCCCCGGTTGGATGAGATCCATGTCTTTCCTGGTCTCCTCCTGCGCGATGATGGCCAGGGAAGGGAAGGCATCGAGATAGGTTTTATTTCCATTATTGTGATCGTTGTGGAAATGGGTATTGAGCAGATAGCCCACGGGCTTATCAGTCCACTGGCGAATTTGTGCGATGTCCTCGCGCGCCGTGGAGGGCAGGTAACAGGAGTCAACGACGAAAACTTCGCGGTCGCCAATAATCACCGTGGTATTGCCGCTGACGTTGCCGCTGGTCGAGTTCTTGTGCTGGATGGCGTAGACGCCATCCGCCAGCTTGGTGACCTGGCGCTGGTTGGTATCGGCGAATAGGGGGGCGGCAGCCGCCAACAAGGCTGCCAGTGATAGGAAGAACGATCGACTCATTGGGGTCGTGACCTCTTGTTTTCTCTGCGATTTGTCTTAAGGACTCGAACACGTAGACGAGTTGATCAAGGAATCGGTAGCAGGCCCGCCGGTAAACGTCGGGGAACGAAAATGGTGATGAGGCCAATCGTGTACAATTCTCGCGACTCGGATTCCTCGGTGGAATTCCGCGTGGCATGGATGGTCGCCTGCGGAATGGGACTGCAGTCCCCAGGGCCTGCAAGTCAGCGCCATCCTCAAGAGTCTCATCGCGATAGGAAAGCCAAAAAATTCAGGAGCTAAGATAATGAAGAAACTCTTACTTGCAGTGTTGGCGCTGAGCGGAGCAATGCTGCTCGCTAACCAAGCCGCAGTTGCGCAGGACAGCGCTGCCCAGACCAGTGCGAGGCCTGCTTCCCAGGACTCCGCCAACCAGGATATCGAGTTGCTGCGAAAGGATATCCGTTCCCAGAAGAAGCAGATCATCGCAGCCAACATGCCACTCACCGACGTTGAGGCCCAGAAATTGTGGCCGGTCTACGATCAGTTCACCGCCGAACTGGTGAAGATTAACAATGACAAGTACGCACTGATCCAGGAATATGCGCAGAATTACGGAAGCATGACGGATGCACAGGCCGACAATTGGGCCACTCGCATGCTGAAGATCGATACGGAGATCGCGGCTCTCCGTCAATCGTACTGGCCAAAATTCCGCGCGGTGCTTCCGGCGAAGAAGGCTGCTCTGTATGAGCAAATAGAGCGCCGAGCGCAAATGCTGATTGACGTGCAATTGGCTTCGCAGATCCCTCTGCTCCAGCCGTAATTTGGCTTCAGCGTTTCTGAAGAATCACTTCCGAGCCGGACGTAAATAATGTCCGGCTCGTTTTGTTATTTACTTTGCTCTACGTGCGAGCACAGAAATGAACGACGCTCACCTTCGCCAATACATCTATCGACATTTCATCCGCACCGGTCGAGCCCCGGCCGTGCGGGAGATGGCGGCAGCGCTTTCCTCTTCGGTGCGGAAGACCAGAGCTGCGCTGGAGCGACTAGCTCAAACCCACGCTCTGGTCTTGCAAGAGAATGGAGAACTCTGGCGAGCTGCTCCATTTTCTGCCGTGCCAACGGCCTTTCCGGTGCGAGCAGGGAGGCGATCCTGGTACGGCAACTGTATCTGGGATGCCCTGGGAATCCCTGCTATGTTGCGCCAGAACGCGCGTATTGATGCCTCTTGTGGTTGCTGCAATTACGAAATGGTGCTGCGCGTCGAGGAAGGCCGGGTGCTTGGGCCGAAAGGCATTATCCATTTTGCGGTGCCGGCGCGGCAGTGGTATCAGGACATCGTATTCACTTGAAAAACCATGCTGCTGTTCCGGTCGGAACAGCACGTCGAACGCTGGTGCGCCCAATGGAACCGCCCTCCGGGTGGCACGTTGACGTTGCCGCAGGGATGGCGCATGGCCAAGGAATGGTATGAAGACCGGTTGAGTCCAGCCTGGCGTCCGAAGACGGTGGCGGAGGCTGAGGCGGCATTCGCCAGGATCGGCTTGGTGGGAGAGTTCTGGAAGCTTTCGGCCTGAAAGCGCTAGACTGAAGCAGGAGCGTTTCGTCCAAAGTATTGACCTATGCGCCGACTGAATTGGGCCTGGCTCTCGCTGCTGTTGGGGATGCTCGCGTTCACGGTATTGCTTCCATCCGTACACTCTCAGCAACTGGCCAAGCGGCTCATCTTGAAAGATGGTTCCTACCAGCTTGCTACCAAATGGGAAGTCAAAGGCGACCGCGTGCGTTACCTGAGCGCCGAGCGCAACGAATGGGAGGAACTTCCCGACTCGCTGGTGGATTGGCCGGCTACCGACAAATTCTTAAAGGATCGCGCTGCCGGCATTCCGACTCCGGAAGCGGCTGAAATCGACAAGGAAGTCGAGGCCGAACGTCGCGCGGAAGAGGCCAAGAACCCGGAAGTCAGTCCCGGCCTGCGCCTGCCCGAGGATGGCGGAATGTTTCTGCTCGATACCTTTCAGACTCAGCCCCAACTGGTGATGCTGCAGCAGTCCGGCGGTGAACTCAACCGAAATACCAAAGGAAATATCCTGCGCGCTGCCATCAACCCGCTCGCCAGCGGCAAGCAGACCATCGAGCTCGACGGCCCGCACGCCGTCGTCCAGGCACATGCTACTCTGCCGGCCGTTTACATCAACCTCGATCGGATCAGGGTGCGGCGACCAGCACCTCTACCAGCGCGCAACTGGGGCAGTTGCTGCAGCAGCAGCCACAGCAGCAGCCACAGCAGCCGCAGCAAGCACAACAGCCGCAACAGGCTTGGGACCGTTATCACATCGTTCGAGTCAGTCGAAGAAGGACAAGCGAATCATCGGAAGTATAAAAGTCAGTTCTCTCGGCAAAGCCAGCCAGCAAGGAGAACCTGGTAAAGACCGACTTCGCAACGACTGACGGCAGGCTTGGTTAAGGCGACTCCCGCAAATGCTCTTGAGGTGGGAGAGTATGCGGTCGTCGAGATGCTGGGCAAGGATGGAATGAACATTTACGTCTGGGATTTCGGGGTGAACCCCAACGCGCCCGCCATTCCACGGCCGAGAAGCCGGCTGTAATGATTCCGGGCTTCAAAGCTTCCGAAGGAATTGCAGTAGCCTCGATAGCCGCAACGCTCCAAAACAAATCCGCTCGTGGGCGTTGGCGGATAAGCTTTGGTGGGCCTTAATTGAGCGTGAAATCCGCCCCGGGAGTGGCCCGAATCCAAAGTTCCAAATTAACTTGCTACAGCCCAAGCGTTTCGGGTCCATGATTCCGGCACGGAGCCTCGTCAGAGCTAGGCTTTCGAGGCCGTGCAGTAGTACCCCTGGGCAGTAATTCCCCGTTTCGTTGGAGAAAACTTCTTAGGAGGGTTTCAGATGAGCATCGCAGCCGACACTTCCTGTGTTTGCGTGGTGTTCCTCTGCCTGCTTGCGCGAACCATGGCATACGCTCAAGCCATTGCTACCTTCAAACACGTTGTCATCGTGGTGCAGGAAAACCGCACGCCTGACAACCTGTTCGGGAGCATGCCAGCGATGTCACAATGCAATTCGGAGGACCCGTTTGAGCCAGGCGTCGACATCAGGAATTGCGGATATGATCTCAGCGGCAACGCGATTTACTTAACATCCAGGCACTTACACGATGACCTGAATCCCGGTCATGGTCATTCAAATTGGAACGACCAGTGCCACTTCGATGCGGTCACGCAAACGTGCAAGATGGACGGAACCTGCAAAAATCCTCCCCAACACTACACCACGGACCAGTGCTTCGCCTACGTTCAGAGATCCGATGTGCAGCCGTATTTCGATATCGCGACCAGCTACGGTTTCGCGAACTATTTTTTCCAAACGAATCAAGGGCCCAGCTTGCCCGCGCACCAGTTCCTTCTTTCCGGGACGTCGGCGCCTGTCCCCTATCAGACCTCACACTACGATTGGTTCGACGCTGAGAATACCGGTGACACAAACACGATGGACCAATTTCCGGATCACCACACTGGGTGCACAGCCACGTACCAAACCGAATTTACCAGACTAGTGGATCCATCGGGGTCGGAAGGGCAATCGTGTTCGGCCGGGGATCCGCACTGTCAATTCCCATGCTACGACCATCCCACTCTGGTGGACCTGCTCGATCACCCGCCTACTCCCCTGGCGCGGATCAGTTGGAAATATTACGCTCCAACCGCCGGCGGCTTTGGAACGCGCCTACGGCGATGAAAAAGATATGCGTGCCAAGTCAGCCTTTTGGCGGACAATGTACCGGGAGCGACTGGCAGAATTACGTCGGGCCCTACCTCGAAACGCCGCAGAATCCGGTGCCGATCTATACTGACATCAACAACTGCCACCTGCCGGCGGTGAGCTGGGTAATTCCGGACCGGAGATGGTCCGACCATGCCAACGAAAACGACGGATCGGGACCCTTCTACGTGGCGAACATTGTGAATGGCATCGGCTGGAGCACCTGTACCGATACGGTCAACGGCGTGCAGGTTCCGTACTGGCACGACACCGTCATCTTCATCGTCTGGGATGACTGGGGCGGCTGGTTCGATCACGTGCCGCCATTCAAGCTGAGTGGCCAAAGCAACGGCTGGGGCGCGACCTATACCTACGGCTTCCGCGTACCGTTTTTGGTGGTCTCGGCCTACACACCGGCGGGTTATGTTTCGGGGGCGATTTCTGGCACTCCTGTTTATCCCCCTCCCCTTCAATACACCCATGATTTCGGCAGTATCCTGGCGTTCGTCGAGCACAACTTCGGCTTGACGATCGGCAGTATTGGTGGGACAAGCTACCCCTTTGCCGATAACTGGGCACCAGAGTGGCAGCAAGGACAAGGTGTTGTGCCTCTCGCTGACTTCTTCAAAATTCCGGCCAATAACCCGCGTCTGTTCCAGGGGATACCCGTGGATCCGCTCCACGGCCAAAGCTACTTCCAGAACTACTTCACCGCGAACCCAAATGACACACCGGACGGACCAGATGCTGACGACGACTAGAAGGAGCAGTGTGTCACAAACCAATCGCTTGCCATCCGCGCCAGCGAAGGTTGCATCGGTGTTGGTGCTCGCTCTCCTCTGCGTTACAGGTGCACACTCGGCGCCGAGGTATCAGGTATTGCATGCCTTTACCGGGGGAAATGACGGGAGCGCTCCCTTCGCCGGACTCGTTATGGACAAGCAGCGACACCTTTACGGAACTACCTGGGGCGCGGGCGGCCACAGTCTAGGTACTGTTTTCGAACTGACGCCGCACCCTGGCGGCCGATGGACGGAGAGCATATTACACAGCTTCGAGGGCAGCGAAGGAGCTCTGCCACAGGGGGGCTTGGTGCTGGATCCAGCAGGGAATCTTTATGGTGCAGCCGGTAGTGGTGGCCCCAACGGCGTTGGCACGGTTTATGAAATGACGCATGAATCGGGCGATTGGGTCTTAAACGTGCTGGACGACCACGGATCGGGCGCTGGGTTGATCCTAGACAAGGCAGGCAATCTCTATGGACCTATCGGCCCCGGCAAATATGGTAACGGCGCGATTACCGAGATTGTCCGCGGTTCCAGCGACTGGACAGAAAACGTGCTTTACAGTTTTTGTCCCAAGGCCCCCTGTGTTGACGGAGACGCCCCTTACGCGGGATTGACTTGGGACGAGGCTGGCAATCTTTATGGCACCACCGAATTCGGTGGCAAAGGCTCGCCGGACTACGGCACTGCATTCGAACTGAAACCAAAGCCGGACGGCACCTGGCAACATATTCTTCTGCACAGCTTCCCATCATTCCCGGGCGATGGTGGGGTTGTCTACGCCGGACTGGTGCTCGACGGCGCGGGCAATCTCTACGGCGCGACCCAAGGCGGTGGCGGGCATGCCTGTGGCCAGACCCTCACTTGTGGAACGGTCTTCAAGTTGAGTCGCGATTCAAAAGGTCATTGGAAGGAAACCATCCTGTACCGGTTTCCAAACCCTCAGAATGGTTTTTCTCCCGGGGCCAGCCTGGTATTTGACAAAGCCGGAAGCCTCTACGGCACGACGGCGCTGGGCGGAAACAACGCCTGCTCCAATGGCTGCGGCGTGGTCTTCAAGCTAACGCCCGGTTCGAACGGAAAGTGGATGTACAGCGTGCTGCACCGCTTTAACTTTCAGGACGGAGCCAATCCCGCCGCCGCCCTGATCTTGGACGAGAAAGGCAATCTCTACGGCACTACCACCCTCGGTGGCAAGGGCGGCTATGGAGTTGTTTTCAAAATTACGCCGTAGGAAGCGATCCCAGTTCAAGATGCGGATTTCGGCCCTGACTCATTTTCCGATTGCTACGGTGTCGGCCGCCTCCTGAATCCTCTTCCACGCCCGCTTCACGTGACGGCGCTCGGTATTGGTTTGGCCTACGCAGAACCGCAACGTCGTACGATTGTCCAGTTTGGTGTGCGTCAGATACAAGTCGCCGCTGCGGTTGAGCCGGTCCATCAATTTCTGGTTCACGTCATCTCCGCCTTTGTGGCGGAAGCAGACCAGATTCAGCGGCACGGGCGCGGCTAGTTCGAAGCGGCTGTCATTCCGCACCCATCCGGCGAATTGCTGCGCCAGTTCCACATGACGTCGAACGTGATGCTGCAAGCCCTCGATCCCATAGTGGCGGATCACGAACCACAGTTTCAGCGCCCGGAAGCGGCGGCCGAGCGGAATCTGCCAGTCACGATAGTCAATCACCGCGCCCGATTCCGTGGCCTGGTTGCGCAGATATTCCGGCAGAATGCTCAGCGTTTGGATCAGCGCCTTGCGGTCGGCCACGTAAAAACAGTTGCAATCGAAATTGGTGAACATCCACTTGTGCGGATTGAACGTGTAACTGTCCGCGAGTTCAAGCCCCTGCGTGCGTATGCCGGAACTCAGGACAGAGTGCGGCGGTCCCTGACATCGCGGCATCCACATGGAACCATAAATTGTTTTCGCGGCAGATGCGCCCAATCTCAGGCAGCGGGTCGATCGCATTCGACGACGTTGTGCCAATCGTGGCGCAAACAAAACAGGAATCATCCCGGCGCGGCGATCCTGTTCAATCTGGCGCGCCAGCGCGTCTGGACGCATGGCGAAGTGTTCGTCGACCTCGATCGAGACGCAAATTGTCCAGGCCGAGCCCGGCAATGCGAACTCCCTTTTCTATGGAAGAGTGTGCCTGCGACGACGTATAGGCAACCAGTTTTCCGTCGCAGCCACGCTGGTTGCTGGCGAAGTTGGTCGCCCGCTCCCGTGCCGCCAACAGCGCGCACAGCGATGCATCGGAAGCAGTATCTCTGAATCACACCGCCTCCGGTGTTGGTCGAAAGGAACGTCTTGCGGCAGGCCGAGCATCACGACCAGCCAGTCCAGAACAT
Organism: uncultured Acidobacteriota bacterium; assembly: GCA_963788605.1. Lineage (GTDB taxonomy): Bacteria > Acidobacteriota > Terriglobia > Terriglobales > Acidobacteriaceae > JABDBE01. The sequence continues at coordinate 380,453 of CAWBHD010000007.1, forward strand.
GCGTCTCGAGTTCCGTGCATGCCGGGCTGGTCGCCCAGAGCATTCCCTGCACCCCCAGCCCCGATGAAAGCAGATCGCCGAGAATCGCCGGCCCCGAAGCATTCGCAGGAAAGTAAGCAAAGAAATTCGGCGACTGCCAGTGGGTCACGCCGGGAAGAATCAGTTTCTCGATGTCGGTGAGAATCGCCGCAAAAGGTTCGCCCTTCACCGGAGGATCCGCCGGGAGCGAAACGCGAATCTGGCCGGGCTCAGCCCGAGACAGCACGGGATACGATTCAATGCGTGAATAGTAATCCGCGATCCAGTCCACGACCGCGTGTCCATTCCGCCGGAATTCATCGGGACTCATGTGAAAGGTTTTTTTGTCAGGCATTGGGCCCCCGAAGTAGCAATTGTTCCTTGGTGAACCTTCGTGCCCGGAGCCTGCCCTGAGCGGAGCCGAAGGGTGGTGAATGCCTTTGAACTTTATTCCACATGCCCGTAATAAACCCGCGTGTCGTAGTCGAAAGAAACCCGGCCGTCCACCTGATGATCATCAAAAATGCGGCGCAACTCGCGCATCATGGGATCGTACCGAGGGTGATCCTTCTGCGGAATGTAAGAAGAAGACACCAGGCGGCCCTCGAGCCCGGTGTAGTCAAATGTCTGTCTGTATCAACTCGCGCGTCTGAAACGATTGCCCGAAGAAACCCTCGATGGCAAGGGTCATGCCATGCCTCCGCACGTCTTCATAATCCGTTCCATAGGTACGTAGGAGGTGTTCGTACTCGCGCTGAAACTCGGTCGGAGTCCATGCGGCGATCGTTCCAGATCAGCACCAGCCAGCCGCCAGGCTTCAGGATTCGGACAAACTCCCGGCGAGCTTTCGCGCGATCGAACCAGTGTGCCGCTTGCGCCGCGGTGACGAAGTCTACGCCGTGATCGGGAAGCGTGGTCTCCTCCGCTGTCCCAGCGACGCTGGTGAATTGCGGACAACTGCCAGGAATTGTTCCCCGGCGTGCCGCATTTCTGCATTCAGGCTCCACCCCGTATACGCGATTGCCGTTCTCGACCAGCATGCGTGTGAAAATTCCCGTCCCGAAGGCGATGTCAGCGATCACGGAGTCCGAAGTAAGCCCACACTCTTGCTTCAAGAGTTCGAGAACATCTGACGGATATCCGGGCCGGTAGCGCACATAGTTATCGACGCGCGAGGAGAAGCGTTGCGTGGCGTCTTTGACGGGCATGCCAGCAGTTTATCGTGTTTGGAGCATCTGCAGGACGCGGCGTGTAGTGCTCTCTCAGCGCAGAGGCGCCCGCGTCTAATCGTGTACACTGGCGTGTCTCACCCCCAAACTTTATGGTCTATCGATCAGCCACCATTTTGCTTTGCAGCCTGTTTCTGTTCAGCGTAAAGCCGACCCAAACCGCACAGGGTGCTTCAAAAAATCCGCCAGCACGATTTTCGGGTTTCGCGATTCCGCCGCCGAAAGCGTCTTGGAGAACAAGTTCCTCGCCGTGCCCGATGCGAAACTCGCGGAACAACACCTGCGCACTCTGACTCAGGCACCCCATGTCGCCGGCTCAGCGGAAGACAAAGCCACTGCGGACTACGTCGCGCAAAAATTCCGCGAGGCCGGTTTGGAAACCGAGATCGTCGAATACCGAGTCTGGATCAACTACCCTGCCGAGATCAGCGTGGATGTGACCGCTCCCGCGAACGTCCACATGCACGGTCCCACGCGCGAGCATGTGGATGGCGACGCCCTTCCGGACGATCCCCGCGTCGTCACCCCGTTTAATGCGATGTCGCCATCGGGCGACGTCGAGGCTGAGGTTGTCTATGCCAATTACGGCTCGCCCGAAGACTTCAAAAAGCTGGAGCAGATGAAAGTCGATGTCCGCGGCAAGATCGTTGTGGTGCGCTACGGGCAGAACTTCCGTGGAGTGAAAGCATTCGTCGCGCAGGAGCACGGCGCCGCCGGCCTGATCATCTACTCCGACCCCGCCGACGACGGCTGGCGTCGCGGAGACAAATATCCGCTCGGCCCATGGCGCCCAGACTCCGGCGTACAGCGCGGATCTATTGGCTACATGTTCCAGTTTCCCGGCGATCCCACGACGCCAGGAATCGCCTCCATTCCTTCGCTGCCTGACGCCAAGCGCACCCCGCCGGAGCAGTCTGCCCAGATGCCGAAAATTCCTACCACGCCACTTTCCTATGGTGACGTCTGGCCCATCCTTGATCACATCGCGGGGCCGGATTCGCCACGCGAGTGGCAGGGCGCGCTGCCGTTTACGTATCACCTGGGGCCGGGACCGGTGAAGGTGAAAATGCATCTCAAGCAGGACTACCAGTTTCGCACCATCTGGGATGTGATCGGACGCGTGCGCGGCAGCGAACTCGCCCGATGAATGGGTGGTCGCGGGCAATCATCGCGATGCCTGGGTATACGGCGCGGTTGATCCGAACAGCGGCACTGCGGCCATGCTCGAGAGCGTGCACGGGTTGGGGAAGTTGCTGAAGTCAGGTTGGAAGCCGAAGCGCTCGATCGTTATCGGGAGTTGGGACGCGGAAGAAGAGGGCCTCATCGGTTCCACCGAATGGGGTGAGCAGCATCAGAGTGAATTGGCCAATGCCGCCGCCTATTTCAATATGGATGTTGCGGTATCAGGACCGAAGTTCGGCGCCGCATCGGTTCCCAGCCTGAAGCACTTTCTGCGCGATGTCACCAAGGTCGTTCCCAGCCCCAAAGGCGGTACGGTGTATGCGGATTGGCGAAAAGACAAGCCAGTCCGAGCCGGTGAACCCGCAGGAGACCAGCACCAGTACCTACCGTCCGCCCGCAGCGCAGGCGAAGGTGGATGTGCCGGTGCGGCGATTTGGGCAGCGGTTCCGACTACACCGTTTTCCTGCAACACCTGGGAGTGCCGTCGACCGACATTGGCTCTACCGGAAACTATGGCGTGTATCACTCGGCCTTCGACAACTTCAACTGGTTCAAGAAATTCGGCGATCCCGACTTCCCCTACGAGCAGCAGATGGCGCGAGTCTTTGGAACCTCGATCATCCGCATGGCCGGCGCCGACGTGTTGCCGTACGACTACGAAGAATACGGGAAGGAAATCGCAGCCTATATCGATTCCGCGAGGAAGAAAACGCTAGCTGAGTTTGTAGATCAAACCGTAAACTTTGCTGATGCCGCGCAAGCCGCGCATCGCTTCGAGCAGGCAGGAGCGCAAAATCCTGGCCCATCAGAAGAATCCGCCAAGCGACCCCAGTCGCCTGAATCAGGCTCTGCGCGAAGCCGAGCGTGCCCTCCTGATCCCCGATGGCCTGCCCAACCGTCCATGGTTCCACCACGCGATCTACGCTCCCGGCCAGTACACCGGCTACGCAGCCGTGGTGATTCCAGGCGTGAACGAAGCCATCGACAAGCACGATCTCGACCGCACCCGGCAACAGATCGAGGTATTGGCTGAAGCACTGAATCGCGCCGCCAAGGTGCTGGAGAGCTATCGCTAGAGCCGATGAGCGGACGATCTTCGGTCGGGGGGCCAACCTGGGGCGGGCTGCGGCAAGGCGCTCTCGCAGAGGCGTTGAATCGTTGAAGCACTCAAGCCAAAAGACGGCCTGAGTGGGCCACCGGCCAGCCTAGGCTACTAATGCAGCTCCGCGTATTCCGACTTGGCTTCCCTTAGGATGGGGATGTCGAGGTCGGCGCCTTTCCATAGCGTCAGGAAATCCTGATACGCCGCCCGGGCTTTGACCGTATCGCCCTGCTGCCCGTAAGCGCGAGCCAAGCCCGAGCTTCGCCAGCGCCCCCCAGGGGAAAGTTTCCCACCAGAGCCGCGGTGGTCCACAAACTTCTGGAACTCTACCGCTGCCGCCGTTGCCATCATGGAGCATCAGATCAGCTTCTCCGCGTAAATAAACCGGACAAAGGACGGAGAGTAGTCCCAAACGGCTCGCCCAATTCAATCGCGCTGTTCACTTCAACAGTTCGATGGCCCGGTTCGGATCTTTGCGCTCGCAGGGCGACCGCCGCCCGGATACTGGGCAGCCAGTATTTCTGTTGCAGCGTGTCCGCGGGAATGTCTTGTCGAGGTCAGCCGCGAGCCTCTCCGCTCGCTGCCGCGTCTCCGTCCTCGCCAGAGTGAGGGCGGCCAGTCCCGCACGTACTGGTTCGGGGCCAGTTTCATGGCGCCGTCGGCATCGGCGCGTGCCTGTCGCAGTCGCCCGATTCCACCTCGCGCAGAGCTGCCGCGGCCTGGTAGACGGCTGCGGTCTCTTTGGCGTCATTGTGCTCGGCGGACTCCATCGCCCGCTGGGTCAGCTCCCGCGCTGCTCTTAAGCTTCCCGTGCCAGGCCTCGGTATCGGCTTCCGGGCCAGCAGCACGTCTTCCATACCCGGCTTGCCCACGGCAGTCGCTGCCAACTGTCGCCATCTCCGCGGTGTCACCCCTCAGAAAAGCCAACTGGTAACGCGACTGTAGCAAGCCTTCGCTCTCCAACTCGCGCTGCTCCGTGCTTCCTTCAACACTGCCTCCGCCTCGTCCAGCCGGTTGACGGGCATGTAGTCGGAGCCAAGAGCGATGTAATAGATTTCACTATGCGGCCCCGATGGCAGCGATTCTTGAGCCTGCTTCAATGCCTTCTCGTGGTTTCCGAGCATCGGTGTACATGAATCCGAGTTCCCTGATCGGCCGGCGTCCCTCGGGTAAGTCTGATGCCACAGCTCGATCACCTGGACTGCCTTCTCCACGTCCCCGGTTGCGTCTCGTGGTAGTTGCCTCGATGGCGATCCGCTCCACTTCGCTCGCCTTTTCCCGCAGTTCGTATGCCTTGCGCGAATACTCGGCCGCCCGCTCGCTTCGCCAAGATTATCGTAGATGGCCGACATTCCGGCGTAGGCCACGGCGAAATTCGGGTCGAGTTCCACCGCTCGCTTGAGCAACGGCAGACGCCGCTGTCTGCCCCTTTCGTAGACCAGGTCTTCATGCCCCAGGCTGTAGCTTTCAACGCCTCCAGCGATGGCGTGGTCGCTTCGCCTAGCGGCGTGGCGTACTTCTGCACCGAGCTGAGCGACTCCCCCAGCTTGCTCGCGCATGCTGACCGCCGCTGCGTCCAGAGCGTTGAGCACTCCTTCCTTGCTGGCCGCCTCACCCTGCGTCTCCGCCAGCACATCGCCGGTCTCGCAGTTCACTGCCTTCAGGCCGATCACATACTGGCTGCCCAGACTGGCAATCGAGCCGGTCAGTCATCGCCTTGCTCCCGGTACGCAAGCAGATCTCTCGCGTGACCTCCGGCTGTCAACCGTTCCCCGGCCGAGCGCCCCATCAGTTTCAACGTGTCATTTACCTTGCGGTCGGAAATCATTTCCAGAAATGGCGATTGCCCAAGCTGCACCGACAGTCCCTGTTTCAGCGTGTCGTCAAAGATGGGATCTCCGGTCTTGTTGTCGAAATCGGAGAGCACAATCGTGTCCTTATCAGTGAGTTTCACCGGGCGATGCAGGAAGAAATAGCCGCCACCGCGGTCGACGGCCAAGATCAAGGCTACCGTTCCCGCGATCCACGGCATTCGACTGCGGCCCACCGTAGGTTTGGCTGCACTCACCCCTGATTGCGTCACGCGTGTCCCGCCTCAACCGTTGCAGGTCGGTTCGAATGTCAGACGCGTGCTGATAACGCAGGTTGCGATCTTTCTCCAGACACTTGCCAATGATCCGCTCCAATTCCACTGGCAAGTCCGGATTCAGTCGCACCGCCGCCGTCGGCGTCCCATCCAGAATGGCCTTGAAGATCACTCCCGTACTTTCGCCACGAAAAGGCAACGCCCCCGTCGCCATCTCGTAAAGCACCGCTCCGAACGAAAACAAGTCCGTGCGCGGATCCAACTCCTTGGCGCGAACCTGCTCGGGAGACATGTAAGCGACGGTGCCCATGGCGGAACCCGGGCTAGTCAGATGTTCTTCCACTGAAGCCGTCGGCTGCGCCGTTGCCCCCGCCACTCCGCCTTCATCGAGGACGGGCGTCACCTTCGCCAGACCAAAATCCAGAATCTTGGCATGTCCTCGTTTGGTGAGAAAAATGTTTGCCGGTTTGATGTCCCGGTGGACGATCCCCTGCGAGTGTGCGGCATCCAGAGCGTCGGCAATCTCGACGCCGAATTCCAGAACAGTCTCGAGGTCGAGTGGCCTTCCCGCAATGCGATGCTTCAGCGTCAGCCCATCCAGGAATTCCATCGCGATGAAGCGACGGCCGTCCTGCTCGCCGATTTCGTGGATGGTGCAGATATTCGGATGGTTGAGCGCAGACGCCGCCCGCGCCTCGCGCCGGAAACGCTCCAAAGCCTGCGGATCTTGCGCGACGCTCGTCGGGCAGGAACTTGAGCGCGACAAACCGGCCGAGCGAGGTGTCCTCGGCCTTGTAGACCACGCCCATCCCGCCGCCGCCCAGCTTCTCGGCGATGCGGTAGTGCGAGATGGTTTGGCCGATCACTGGCGCGAATCTTACGTCGGTGGATTAGGCAAGTCAATGAAACGCGAGAACTTGGAGGACCTCGACAGTCCTGGATTCATCACTACTCTCGAAAGTAAAGATCGACCAGTATCCCAACCGCGTTGATGTGTGCCGGCTTGCCCTCGCTGGTGTTTTCGTGCTGATAGTAGGGCCGCAACTCAACAATTTTTCCGATGGGCAGGCGCACACCTGCGCCGTAGATGGTTCGATACCACGTGCTGTATTTGCTGTAGTACTCCAATTCGCCACGGGCGAAGGGCGTGAGAGTATACGAGTGGATCGAGAGATTGCGCTGCAGCGTCAATTGGTTCCGATAGCGCCAATAGAAAGACCCGTCTATCCAGCGCAGGTCGGCTTGATTCCGATCCGCGAGCAGGAACTTTTTCGGCAATGGCGCCCTGGCGGTCACCGACAATATCCCGCGTTGCTCTACCGAACCTGTACCGCCGGGGCCGGGCGTGATGTAGAGGTATCCGGTTCCGAGCGAAAGGAAGCGGCTTTCTTCGAAGTGGTGGCGCTGTTCTCTGCCATGAAAGATTGCTGGCACGTGAAACAGAAACGACGCTCCCACGCGAAAGTCGGTGTCCTTGGAATCGGTAGCCACGTGTTCGGTCATCGTCGCGAGCACTTGATAGTGAGGACCGACCTTGAAGTAACCATTCAGTTGGGGCCAGAACTCAGTGCTTGAGTCATCGGCGGTGAGGTTGGATGTACAGGCCAGCAGCAAGCACAGCAAGCGTGCGCATCGGGCGAGGGAAGAACTCACCGTAGGACTTGGATCAGAACTCGAAGTCAGGCCCTGGCTTGTTTTTGTCCGCATGATTCAAACAGAACATCTCCACGCAACCGCGCAACATATCCGAACCTAACCCGGGCGGACGAGGCATCCGCCGCTAGGTGAGCCTTACTTGATCGACACCAGTTTCTCCACGAGTTCCGAGTAGTCTTTCTTTTCGAGGCCGTGGACTTCTTTGTTGTAGTCGTCCACCTTGCTGGAATAGTTCATGGAGCAGAATTTGGGGCCGCACATGGAGCAAAACGCGGCTTCTTTGTAGTAATCGTCGGGCAGGGTTTCGTCGTGCATGGAGCGCGCCGTCTCCGGATCGAGTGACAACGCGAATTGCTTCTCCCAGTCGAATTTGTAGCGGGCATAGCTGAGCGCGTCATCGCGATCCTGAGCGCCGGGACGATGGCGGGCGATATCCGCTGCGTGCGCCGCAATCTTGTAGGCGATGATCCCGTCTTTTACATCTTTCTCGTTCGGCAGCCCGAGATGTTCTTTCGGCGTGACATAGCAGAGCATCGCCGCGCCATGCCAGCCGATCATGGCTGCTCCGATAGCTGATGTGATGTGATCGTATCCCGGCGCGATGTCGGTGACGAGCGGCCCCAGGGTGTAGAACGGAGCCTCGTAGCAAAGCTCTTTTTCTTTGTCGATCTGCTCTTTGATTTTGTCGAGAGGAACGTGGCCGGGGCCTTCGATCATCACTTGCACGTCGTGTTCCCAGGCTTTCTTGGTCAGTTCGCCCAGGGTCTTCAATTCCGCGAATTGAGCTTCGTCGCTGGCGTCGGCGATGCAGCCGGGACGCAGGCCATCGCCGAGGGAAAACGAAACGTCGTGCTTGGCGAAAATCTTGCAGATGTCGTCAAAACGCTCGTATAGAAAATTCTGTTTGTGATGGTGAGCCATCCACTGGCCAAGAATCGCGCCGCCGCGGCTGACGATCCCAGTGATGCGCTTCGAAACCATGGGCAGATACTGGATCAGGACGCCGGCGTGAATGGTCATATAATCCACGCCCTGCTCAGCCTGCTCTTCAATCACTTCGAGCATGACATTGGCATTCAAGTCTTCGATGCGCTTTACCCGCGAGATCGCTTCATAAATCGGAACCGTGCCAATGGGCACAGGGGAGTGACGCAGGATAGCTTCGCGAATCTCGTGAATGTTTCCGCCGGTCGAAAGATCCATGACCGTGTCAGCGCCGAAGTGCACCGACGTATGCAGCTTCTTAAGTTCTTCCTCAATGTTGGAAGTAACGGCAGAATTTCCGATGTTGGAATTGATTTTGCACAGCGACGCGACACCGATAGCCATCGGCTCCAGTTCCGGATGGTTGATGTTCGCGGGAACAATCATGCGACCGCGGGCGATTTCGTCGCGAACCAGTTCGGGCGACAGTTTCTCGCGATTCGCCACATATGCCATTTCTTCCGTGATCAGACCTTGGCGGGCGTAGTGCATCTGGGAGAAATTGCCGTCACGATTCTCCGTCTTGCGGCGAGCGATCCACTCGGCGCGAGGCCGCGGAACATTGTGTCCGTTGTTTTCGTGACTATGATTGCCGTTGCCCGGATTACCGTTTGTGGGAGCCATGACTTACCGCCTTCGCTGGATTTCCTAAGCCCTGATTATACGCCGTGAAATCAGATCAAATCTGTTGTTGCGAACCGCAGATACCTTCTTGCACGCTTGTCCGTCCAAACCTGTTGGCTTAGAATCTGTGATTCTACTCAACGAGGTCATATGCGCTTGCTCCGTTTTCTGCCCGCACTCCTGCTGCTGTCAACCACGGTGATCCTCGCCCAGACCGATTCGGCCACCAAGCCCGGGCCCGGATTCAGCATAGACAACATCGACAAAACGCTTGATCCCTGCGTTGATTTCTTCGAGTACGCCTGTGGCAACTGGCTCAAGCGCACGGAGATTCCCGCGGATCAGAGCGCCTGGGTGAGCTTTGTCGAGCTTGACGAGCGCAATCTGGTGACTCTCCGCGACATTCTGGATAAAGATTCAGCCAACAACTCGAACCGGACGCCAGTTCAGCAGAAGATCGGCGATTTCTACAGCTCGTGCATGGACGTGAAGGCCGTCGAGGCGAAGGGCCTCGATCCGCTCAAGCCGGAACTTGCACGGATCGCAGCCGTGAGGGACAAGGCTGCGCTGATCGACGCCATCGCGCGGGTACAGCTGATCGGCCCCAGGCCATTGTTTAATTTCTATTCCAACTCCTGATCTGCACAATGCGAATCAGGTCATCGCGTATATCGATCAGGGTGGATTGACGCTGCCCGACCGTGACTACTACATCAAGGACGACTCCCGAGATGGCGGAAATGCGCAAGCGTTTGGTGGAGTATGCGAGCCGGATGTTCGTGCTTGCCGGGCAAACTCCGCAGCAGGCAGCGGACTCGGCGCAAACTGTATTGCGAATCGAGACCGCTCTTGCTAAAGCCTCCATGGACCGCACCCAACGCCGCGATCCCAAGAATCGCGATCATAAGATGACGCGGGATGCGGCGGTTGCGCTGGCTCCCAACTTTCTACCTCAATCGCTACTTCGCGGACATGGGCGCTCCGGACTTTTCGGAACTGAACGTTGCTAACCCTGACTTCTTCAAGCAAGTAAACGGCGTTATCGCGTCCGAATCGCTGGACTCGCTGAAGACCTATGTGACCTGGCACGCACTCGACGGCGCCGCGCCCTGGCTTTCGCAGCCATTCGTGGACGCCAACTTCACCATGCAACAGGCGTTGACGGGCCAGAAGGAAAACCAGGCAAGATGGAAACGTTGCGTTGCCGCCACCGATAACGCGTTGGGCGAAGCCTTGGGACAGGCGTATGTGGAAGTGACCTTCGGCGCCGACGGCAAGCAGCGCATGTTGAAGATGGTGGATGCGCTGGAAAAGTCTCTCGATGAGGATATTCAGAGCCTGCCCTGGATGACCGCGGAAACCAAGCAGCAGGCCAAGGTCAAGCTGCAGGCTATTCGCAACAAGATTGGCTACCCTGATGTATACAGAGATTACAGTTCCCTCACCGTCGTGCCCGGCGATCTCCTGGGAAACTATCTTCGCGCCAACGAGTTCGAATCGAAACGCGAGATCAACAAGATCAGCAAGCCGCTCGATCGCAACGAATGGGGCATGACGCCGCCCACGGTCAACGCCTATTACAGCCCTGCCTACAATGAAATCGTGTTTCCGGCCGGCATCCTGCAACCGCCGTTCTTCGACAAGAACATGGATGACGCGGTGAACTTCGGCGGCATCGGGCTGGTAATCGGACACGAATTAACCCACGGTTTTGACGACCAGGGACGCAAGTTCGATCCGCAGGGCAATCTGCGCGATTGGTGGACGCCTGAGGATGGCAAGGAATTTGAGAAACGAGCCAGTTGCGTGGCCGATGAGTACAGCAACTTTGTCGCGGTGGACGATCTGAAGCTCAACGGCCGGCTCACGCTCGGCGAAAACACCGCCGACAATGGCGGGGCGCGCATTGCCCTGATGGCGCTCGAGCACATGATCGCAGACGACAAGACGGGGAAAGAAGGTCAGACAATCGATGGCTACACTCCCGAGCAGAGATTCTTTCTGGGATTCGGGCGGGTGTGGTGCGAAAAGCGGCGGCCAGAGTCTGCCAAGGCGCGTGTGATGACAAATCCGCACTCACCGGGAAAATGGCGCGTGAACGGAGTGGTGCAGAACATGCCCGAGTTCCAGAAGGCTTGGGGCTGCAAAGCGGGACAACCCATGGTAGCGGCGAACGCCTGTCACGTCTGGTAAATGTGGCGCGGGCACTCTTGTCCGCGGCTTTTGCGGACTGCTAGTCCATATGTCGTGTGTATTCAACGTCACAGGCGGCGGACAGGAGTGTCCGCCCCACACGTTTCTTGACCCTGGCTACGCTGGGGAATAGAGTTCTAACAGGCGGTGACTCTTTCCATGTCCAGCGAAACCAGCAAGTACCTCAAATTCGGTGGTGCGACAGTACTCATCCTCTTGTCGCTCGGATATCTGGCTTACACCGGGGTTCAGGAAAGTAAGAGTTACTACGTCACCATCAAGGAACTGCGCGGTCTGGGCGACTCCGCATATACCAAGCGGCTTCGCGTCGCCGGGAATGTTCAGCCCGGTTCCATCAAGCGGAATGGGACAAAAGTCGAGTTCGTGCTGATCGAGAACGACCAGACGCTGAACGTCTCTTACAGCGGCACCGAGCCTCCGCCCGATACTTTCAAAGACAATTCGCAGGCGTTGGCCGATGGCAGTTTCGGACGCGATGGCGTTTTCCATGCCAAACAACTGCAAGCCAAGTGCGCGTCGAAGTATGCTCCGCAACAGCCGGGAGCACCCGCCAGCGGCACGACCCCAGAAGCGCCCGCCAAGAGCATGACCTAGGTCGAGGTCGGTGGCTTCGTTCGCGGTGCCGAGCTAGAATCTATTTGGGCCGTCGATACCATTTGTTCCTGGAATATTGGAGCTAACCATGTTCGGTGGACTCTTCTTTTTGGTCTTCGTTATCGGGGGCACTATCTTCTGGGTCATGATGATTATCGAGTGCGCGACCAAGGAGTCCAGTCAAGGCAACACCAAGTTGATCTGGATATTGATCATAGTTTTTACCCATTGGGTCGGCGCGCTGATTTACTACTTCGTTCGACGTCCGCAGCGCATCGCCGAACTGGGTGCCTGAGCGGACGTTGCAGGCGCCGCTTCTACGCAGGTCGGTGCGTCGCGATGGACACGGAGGCTGGGACGCCCGTCCCCCATCATGCGTGCAGCCCTCGACTTCGCTGGGCGCTTCAGCTATCTTCGGTTTCGATGCCTCCGGCCGTCATCGTTACTGATCTCGTAAAACAATTCGGACGCTTCGCCGCCTTGCGCGGAGTGAGTGCGGAGTTTGCTTCCAGCCGTTTCTACGCCATTCTCGGCGATAACGGGGCAGGGAAGACCACGCTCTTGCGCGCTCTGGCCGGGTTGACGCCGCCCACGCGTGGCAGCATCTCGATGCTGGGAGCAACCCACCTGCGGTCGGTCTGCGGGCAACTCGGCTACATGGCGCATCCTTCCCTGCTTTACGACGAAATGAGCGGGATGGAGAACCTGCGCTACTTCGCGCGGTTGTACGGCATCGAGAAGAGTGACCAGCGCTGTGCCGAGGTAATCCGTGCGGTGAAACTCGACCCGTCTCTCACCCGGCCCGTGGGGCAATACTCACAGGGGATGCGGCAACGAATGTCGCTGGCGCGTGCGTTGTTGAACGATCCCAAGATACTGCTCCTGGACGAGCCCTTCTCCAACGTGGACGTTCGTTCCGCCCGAGAAATGGTGAGTTTACTGATGGGTTTGCGCGATGCCGGCAAGACGATCTTTGTAGTGACGCACCAAGCCTCGCTGCTCGAAGGCGCTGCCGACGAATTCGTTTATATGGAAGCCGGACTGATCGTGAGCCGCACTCCTGATCTGCGGCCGCTGGAGGCTAAATGAGCGCCGTCACGAGTCTGACGCGGGCTACGCTGGCCAAAGACCTTCGCCTGGAATGGCGTTCCAAAGACGCCATCAACTCCATGCTGTTTTTCTCTTTGCTCGTAGTGGTGATTTTCAGTTTCTCTTTCGATCCGACGGCAGAAGAGTCGCGACAGATTGCTGGTGGTCTGGTGTGGGTGGCGTTTCTGTTTGCGGCGGTGGTGGCGTTGAACCAGACCTGGGCGCGGGAGATACGCAATCAGGTGCTGGATGCTTACCGGGTTTCTCCAGCGCCGCCTAACGCTCTTTTCATGGCGAAGGCGCTGGGGAATTTTATTTTCGTCACCGTGCTGCAGGCGCTGATGACGCCGCTCTTCATCGTGTTTTACAACCTGCGCGCTTTGGGACCCGCGTATCAGTTGCCCATTGTTGCTGCGTTGGGGACCTGGGCTTTGGTGGTGAATGGAACGTTTTTTGCGGCAATGTCTTTGCGCACCCGCAGCCGCGAGATCATGCTCCCACTGCTGCTGTTTCCCATTTCCATCCCCGCGTTGCTGGCCATGGTCGAGGCCACGGGCGCCATTCTAACCGGAGATTTTTCCGCCCGGTTCTGGATCGTGTTGCTTGCCGCCTACGATGTGGTGTTTACTATCGCTAGCCTATTCTTGTTCGGATTCGTATTGCAGGCGGAATGAAGCGTGTTTTCCCCATCCTCGGTGTTCTCACGGCTGTCCTGCTCAGTTACGCACTCTATGAGGCGCTGGTCGTGGCCCCCACTGAGCAGACCATGGGTGACGTGCAGCGCATCTTCTACTACCACGTGCCTTCGGCGTGGACCGCTTTCATTTTGTTTTTCATCAACTTCTTCGCCTCTGTTGCCTATCTCATCTGGCGCAACCCCAAGGCGGACATGGTTGCGCTGGTCACCGCTGAAGTGGGCGTCGTCTTCTGCACGGTGGTGCTGGTGACTGGGCCGATCTGGGCACGTCCGGTGTGGGGAATCTGGTGGACCTGGGATTTGCGGCTGACTCTGACCCTGGTGCTGTGGCTGATCTACGTCAGCTACCTCGTTCTACGCAGGTTTTCCAGCAGTGGCCAGACGCCGTTGTTAGCTGCGGTGCTGGCTGTGTTTGGCGCTCTCGACGTTCCTTTGGTTTATTTTTCCATCTGGTTTTTCCGCACCCAGCATCCGCAGCCGGTAGTCGGCGGAGGCGGTTCCATTGATCCAGTCATGCTGCATGTCCTGCTGATCAACTGGGCTGCATTTTCCTGTTTCGCAGCGCTGGTGTGCTGGTCTCGCTACCGGTTGGAAGCGCTGCGGCGGGAAGTGGACGAAACCCTCGCCCTCGAAGCGCTGCTGGAAGCCCGCGCTCCGCAAACCCATACTGGGAGCGCCGAATGAGTTATCTCTACGCCGCTTACGTCGCTACCTGGGTTATCCATGTCGGTTATTTGGGCACTCTGCTGCGCCGCTACACCCGCCTGCGAAGCGAGATCCAAGAATTCAAGTCACGACTTGAAGAGAAAAAGTAATCTGCTGGGTTCTCGCTCAGGGTGACAGCGTTTCGTTTGACCTTTTGACCTGCGCAACTTATCAACTGCCCGGCACTGGCGATCGCAGGAATTCATACTCCTCGATAACCGCGGCAATTCCGACCCGAGATGCTGGCAGTGGTGCTTCGGTTCGCAGTACGCGGGCAATGAAGCGCACGCGCAGCGGGTCGGTCAAGGTGACGTGCGGGGGAAAAGTCAAAGTTACGGCAATGCGGGTGCCCTCGGCGAGGGTTCGATCCAGATAGAGAAAAACTCCGCGAGCACTCACATTCTGAGTCTCGGTAAAAAGTTCGTCGACGCCGGCGTCCGCCAGGTTGACGATCGCGGGCAGCCGCATATCGAAGCGCCGCATGGTGCGCCGCTCCGCTGGGGTTTCCAGTGTGACGCTTTCTTGGTTTTCGAGCATTCCAGTTCCCCCTCAGCCAGGCAACTTCACGTCGCACCTCACAAAGCCGACAGACTAACTCTCTTCTCATGCCAAAGATACTTAATTGTCAGCAGTTTGCAAGGTCAAAGAGAGTCAAGGAACTGACTCGGTTACTGTTCCGCATTAGAACCGACTGATGGAGACGGTCCGGGGTTTGAGTCCCCGTGCTGCCCGTCCACCGGCGTTCTCCATAAAACGATTTGCAGGGGGTCTGCTCCAACGTGACACTCGGTAGAGCTTGGCTGCGATCGTGCCTCCTGACATTTCTGATTCAGGCGGCATCTCCAGCCCGCCCGACCGGCATCTGACGATTCTTAAGGCTGATAACGAGTCGCACACCTTGACAGGCTATCCGTCAGATGTTTAAGTAGTTAATTAACTTTTTGCACTTATTTTTGAGGACAGTACGCAAGCCGCTCGCGGGCGCGACTCGGGGTGCTGTTTGTGCGCCGTTTCTTCTTCTCTCTCCCTGAAATCGGGAAAAGACATCGCGGGAAATCGGAGGAGCTAGTGACATTGAATCGCCGTCGGTTGGGAAGGACTTGCTCGCGAGCCAGCGTCCCTTTGGCCATCACGCTGTTGATGATGCTCGGAGTCGTGGCTCTGACCCGTTCGGGAGGAGTTCAGTTCCGGGCTGGCGCGCCAAACCCCCAGCGACTATTTGCGTCGCACCGAACCCCCGCGGCACCGCTCCAGCAGCAGGTCATGGCGACTTACACCCATCTCCCTCTGATGTTTGAGCCCAACCAGGGGCAGACCGACCAAAGGGTAAAATTCTTGGCCCGAGGCACCGGATACGGCCTTTTCCTGACCGCAAACCAGGCAGTCCTCGCACTGCAGAAACCCGCGGGGCGCTCTCCGCATTCGACCGTCCGGAATTCCGTCGTAAGCATGAAGTTGGCGGGAGCATTGGCCACTGAACCTGCCGGCGATATTCAACTCCCTGGCAAAAGCAACTACTTCATCGGCAACGATCCCACAAAATGGCATCGTGACATCCCTCAGTTTGCCCGGGTGCGCTACCACAATGTGTATCCCGGCATAGATTTGGTTTACTACGGTAATCAGGGGAGGTTGGAATACGACTTTGAGGTTGCGCCGGGTAGCGATCCCAAACAGGTCGCTCTGATGTTTCAGGGTACCCATGGTCTGAAAATCGACGCAAATGGCGATCTGGTTCTGGGAGTCGATGGAAGCGACGTGCGCCTGCAAGCACCGCGCGTGTATCAGAAATTTGGTGCGGAAGAGCGATCCGTGACAGGTCGTTTCCAACTGCGCGGCAAAGGCAACGATGAAGTTGGTTTCCAGTTGGGCGACTACGATCGCAGCCGCGCATTGATCATCGACCCGGTGCTCACCTACGCGAGTTATCTGGGCGGCAGCGGGGCTGAGAGTTGTTCGGCCATCACCGGCCTTCCGTTTACGCCCGGCTGTCCCGCGATTGCGGTGGATGCAGTTTCGAGCGCTTATGTAGCCGGTTCGACGAACTCGCCGGATTTTCCCGGAACGACCGGAAGATACCAGCCGACGCTCGCGCCGGGCGCGACGGCTAACGCCTTCATTGCCAAGTTCACCCCTGCGGGGCTGCTGCAGTTTGCGACGTATCTGGGCGGAGACGGCGTCGATTACCCTGCCGGAATCGGTGTGGATAACGGGTTCGATGTGATCGTGGCCGGAACCACGAGTTCGACGAACTTCCCAACCAACGGCACCAACACGGCTTTTCAGACCAAGGCTCTCATTGGCGGCAAGCATGTCTTTGTAAGTCAACTCGATTCGACGGGAGCGGTGCTGCTGTACTCAACTTATCTTTCGGGTACCGGCGTGGATATCGCATCTGGTCTGGCGCTTGATCCTGGCGGCATCGCCTACGTGACGGGCACTACTACGTCTACCGAGGCGGACACGGGTTTCCCCTCGACTCTGGGATCCTTGCAGGATAAATCGCGCGCGATAAGCCAGTTTTTCTTCACCAAGGTAGATCCAAACTCGTCTGGCGCAGATAGCGTCGTCTATTCCACTTATATCGGGGGCAGCAGTCCTAATAATGGTGTAACCGTGGGCGGCGGCATCGCCGTCGACAGCACCTCGAATGCCTACATCACGGGTGGTACCAACTTCACCGATATGCCGACGTTGAACGCGTTTCAAGGGACACTTAATGGAGGTTTGGACGCGTTTGTGACAAAGATCAATCCCGCCGGCGTTGCTGGAACCCAACTCCTGTATTCGACGTATCTCGGCGGCGCGGGCGACGATGTGGGCTACGGCATCGCGGTCGATTCAACCACCAACGCGTATGTAACCGGATCGACGACCTCCAGTGATATTGCCGCTCCCACCGGGATCACTCCCTTCCAGTCTACGATCGCTGGAGGAACCGACGCCTTCCTCGCGAAATTCGGCATCCTGTGCACGACCACCGGTTGCACGACCACGGATGTTCCTCTCAATTACTTTACCTATCTGGGCGGTTCGGGGACCGACATCGGTACGGCAGTCGCGGTCGATGGCAACCAGGGGGCGCGCCTTACCGGATGGACGAATTCCACAAACTTCCATACCGCCGGGATTCCGCTGCAGACGACTTACGCCGGGGGGACAAGCGACGCGTTTGTTGCCCGCATCGATACTCTGCTTACAACTAGCAGTTATTCGAGCTACTTTGGCGGAACGGGCAACGATATCGGTACCGGCATTGCGATTGATCAGCAAGGCTCCAGTTTCGTTGCTGGCGAAACCACTTCAGCTGGAGGTTTTCTTGGGCATCCCTTCCAAGGCGTACTGTCTGGACCGAGCGACGCATTTGTCGGCAAGCTTGGACCAATCCTGAATCTGGTGTTTACGCCGGCGCCCACAGCCACTCCGTCACCGGTTGGCGTAGGGGGCCAGGTCAGTTTCAAATACACGATTACGAACTCCGGCGAATTTACCAACAACGTGACCTTCGCCGACCACTTGCAGCCCTCCGGCCAGACTTTTAATTCCGCGACGGCCAGCCAGGGCACTTGCAGCGGCGCCGCCAATCAGACCGTGTTGTGCAGCATTGGCGCAATGAACACCGCTGCCACCGCATCCGTTACCGTGCTAGTGACACCGGTTGCCCCGCTTTTGCCTGGCAACAGCGTGATCCTGGGGAATAGCGGTTCGGTGGGAATCGGCGGATCGACGCTGGACACGGCTGTGGCCGCAGTCAAGGTAAACGACTTCAAGCTGGGTGTGGCCCCAGCCTCAGCCACAGTCCCGGCAGGCGTGCCGGCAACTGTCACCGCCACGGTTACTCCCAGTGCGAATGACGGATTCCCTGGCACCGTCTCGCTCACCTGCGGCAGCGGCCTGCCCACGGGAGCAACCTGTTTGCCCGGTAACAACAATCCCATCCCGAATCTCAACTCCGGCCCACAGAGCGCACAGTTGATCATTAACACCACTGCGCGCGTGACCACGACCACTGAATTGCGGCACGGAAGTGGTTTTGGCGCTCCGTTCTATGCCGCATGGTTGCCGGTGTCTGGATTGGCGCTGCTCGGTGTAGGACTTGGCGGAAAGCGTTCGCGCCGGCGGCGGTTGCTGCTGGGAGTGCTCCTCGGTGGATTCTTCGCCCTCATCGTGTTCCAGGCCGGATGTGGTTCAAGCTCCCACACTACGACCACCACGGGAACTCCGGCCGGTACCTATCCGGTCACCATTAACGCGACCTCGGGCACGAACGCGACCCGAACCGCTGTGGTCACGCTGGTGGTTGAATAAGAAATAGCCCTGGCGATAAGTCTGCAATTCCCGGCAAATGGCGTCGGCTCCCTGAAATCAGCGGCTGCTGATGTTTTCAGAATCCGAGCCTTCAACGTGCCGCGCATAAATTTTGCCAAGACACCGTTCATGTTTGGTCCGACGGCTGCCTTCGCCGATGTGATTTCCGGGATGATGCAACCCTGACGGTACGCCCTGTGGATGGATGGGAAAAAAGGATCGGCGAATCGGTAGTTCCTTCGCTGGTCGCACAAACAAAGCAGAAAGCGCTCACGCCCCGGCGGAAAGTTTGTGGCTCTTGGATTGGGCGATGCCGTACTGGCGGATCTTGTACAGCAAAGCTTTGTAACTGATCTGCAGTAGGGCTGCGGCCTGCTTGCGATTCCAGTTGGTTTCGTCGAGGGCCTTGCTGATAGCTTCGGCCTCGGCTCCATCCTTCGCGCTGCGCGCCAGGGACTTCAAACCTCCAGATGCATCGCCGGAGTTTTGCGCCGCAGGATCGAACTGGGCTCCATGGCCATCGGTCTTCGGACGCAGTTCCTGAATCGCGAGTTTCTCGTCGCCCAGAACCAGGTAGCGCTTCACGAAATTGTTGAGTTCGCGAAGATTGCCGGGCCAGGCGTAATCCTGGCAGGCCTGCAGCAGTTCGGTCGAAAGCGGCAATGGCGCCCGCGCGTAGCGCTCCGACATGTTAGCCATGAAATGCTTGAGCAGGATCGGAATTTCTTCCTTGCGCTCGCGCAGTGGCGGAACCGACAGAGTGAAGGCGTTGAGGCGGTAGTAAAGATCTTCGCGCAATCGCTTGTTAGCCAGCGCTTCGGGAATATTGATGTTCGTGGCGGCCAGAATCCGCACATCCACTTTGATCATGTTGCGGCTTCCCAAGCGTGAAAATTGCTGGTCTTGCAGTACGTGCAGCAGCTTGGCCTGCAGACTGGGAGGCATTTCTCCAATTTCGTCCAGCAGGATCGTGCCCTTATTGCACAGTTCGAATTTGCCGGGCTTGGCATGATTGGCGCCGGTGAAGGCTCCGGCTTCGTAGCCAAACAGTTCGCTCTCCAGCAAGTCCGCCGGAACGGCAGCGCAGTTTACCTTGAGAAAAGTTCGATGGGCGCGCGGCGACAGCTTATGGATCAGCCGCGCCATTACTTCCTTGCCGGTACCGCTTTCTCCCAGCATCAGCACGGGGATATCGACATTCGCAACCAGCGCAGCCTGGGAACGCAGCTTCCTCATGATTGGACTGGCAGCGACAAAGAACACTTCGTCGCCGACTTCTTCCACTTCGCCAGGATAGTTCTGCTGATTGGTGCCCAGACACTGGTCGATGACTGTGTCCAGTTCACTCTTCTGAAACGGTTTGGTCAGATAATCGTGAGCGCCCAGACGAATGGCCTGCACGACCTTGCGGGTGTCGCTGACGCAGGACAGCATGACCACTTTGACCCCAGGCTGAAGCTGGCGCAGCTGTTCGAGGGTTTGCAGGCCGTCGATTCCGGGCATCAGCAGGTCGAGCAGCACCAGGTCGGGACGCAAACCTTTCTGGACGCGCTCCAGGGCTTCTTCGCCGGTGCCCGCGGTTTCGACTTTGTAGTTGTCTACCTCGAGCAGGGTGCGGATGTAGCGCAGCATTCCGGGTTCGTCGTCTACCAGCAGGATGTTGTTGGGCACTGCTTTCATTTGCTTTTCCCTTGGTTGGTCGCGGTCGAGGGAGGCAGGAGCGGGAGAATGAAAGAAAACTTGCAACCCCCGCCAGGCTCGCTCTCCACCCAGATCTTGCCGCCCATGCCGCCCACCAGCCGGCGGGCGATAGCCAGGCCTAGTCCCATCCCTGACTGGCTTTCAGTCTGTGGAAGGCGAAAAAAATCGTCGAATACTTCGATGTGGTATTCCGCCGGAATCCCCGGACCGGTATCCGATACACTCACTTTGACGGAGTTGGGATGCGAGATCGCCCGCTGCCGCCGTTCGGTCAGATTGTCCGGATTGCTGACACTTCGACGTTCCCACATATAAGGCTCGGCATGCAGCCAGACGGTGCCTCCGGCAGGAGTGAACTTGGACGCATTCTCCAGCAGGTTGGAGACTACCCGCTGAATCTTGGGAGCGTCAAAGGCAAACTCGGTCAATTTTTCGTTGGCCAAGAAATACAGAGCTAACCCCTTCTCCTGGAACGAATGCGACCACAGGCGGCAAACTTCCGAGAGGCAGGCATTGAGGTCGGCGTCCTCGAAGTGCATTTTCATCTCGCCGATTTCGAGCACGCTGAAGCTGAGAAAGTCCTGGATAAACTGCTGCAGGCGTTGACCGCTGGTACGCATATCTCCTAGAATCTCGCGCTGCCGTTCGTTCAATCCCCCCAATTTCTCACTTTGCAGGAGTTCGACATACCCGTTCAGAATGGACAAAGGAGTCTTCAGGTCGTGGGCGGCGGAGGCCAAGGCATTGGTTGTGCGCAGAAACCGCTCCTGCAACTGGGTGAAGCGCTGAAGGAGATCTTCGCTGCAGGCCGGGTCGGGGCAAGCAGTCCCGTCGGCCCTAACTGGACACAACTCGGTGTAGTCCCCTTCAGACCCTTTCGTCTGGGGCAGACACGTCTTGTCAGGCGTCGCAGCCATCATTAAGGCTCAGTGGTTGGTACAACGAGGGAGGGCACTCAACTCGTTGAGATGAATGCTAGCTCAGGCGATGCTATGACACGGTTTCCCCTCTGTCAACGGAAAACGCAAAGAAGTAGTCACGGAAGGGAAAAAGCTTGCATTCCTTAAGTGCTTGGAACTCCCGATAAACCTCGCGAAATGGGCGAATACATGGCAAAGACTCGAGCCTAACTGCCACTTTTGAGGGCTGGTTTGGGTAGAGCTGAGTGTTTCTTAGGGGTTTGACCCGCAAAAGGGTTCAAATTTCGAGACGGTTTGGCCCCCAAGGTGCGGTAAAGAAGGAGTTAAGTTCACTTTCGAGGGAATCGGTTGAAGCGAAGCAGGCCGGAAAAGGAATGCCGCAAGTGGCCCCGTTTGCCACTGGCGATCCCCATCTTTGTCCGTAGCCGCGATGAGGACGGAAAAGAGCTGTTGGAGTTCGCAACAGCGTTGAACATTTCAGCAGGCGGAACCCTCGTGGCCGTGCGCCGCTCCTTGCCGCTATCCGCGCAGGTTTTGCTGGAGATTCCCAGCGCCCCCCTGGTTTCTGGAAATTCCTTCCCCAAGGCCTCCCGAATCTTGCGCGCGCGAACCGTACGAGTAACCCATGTGGATGGCTATCATCTGGTAGGTCTCAAGTTCTCCCATCCCCTGGTGAACGGCAAGTCAGAAGGTCAAACCACTCGACGGAAAGTTGTTTCTACTGTGTGAAAAGTTTTTCCTATCCAAAAATCTGGTTATGAGCCCTAAGTCCACGGTCTTTTGCGCCTCTCGAAGGTTCTTCCCACCTCGGTTAAGTTATTGAAGCAAAAACAATAAACTAAGATTCACAGGTGTGAACAGGGGCTATCGGAATTTGGCTCTTGGGGTGCACTCTGGGGGGTGGGTAGAGGAGCCGCACGCAAAAAGATGCCTATTCCAACGACAAATTCTGTCAACTCTCTGGTGCAGTCCTTAGGCGAGTTTCCCCCCGACGCAGTAGTTTTTGGCAAGTCCGACGCAATGCAGGCTCTGCGGTCCCGTATGGACAAAGTAGCCAGCGCCAACGTCCCCGTTCTCATTAACGGCGAGAGCGGAACCGGCAAGGACATTATTGCCCGCATGATCCACAACCTTTCTCCATGGAGGAGTGGGCCGTTCGTTAAGGTCAACTGCCCCGCGATTCCGGGGACCCTGCTCGAGAGCGAGCTGTTCGGATACGAAAAAGGAGCTTTCACCGGTGCCTACGGGATGAAACCGGGGCGGGTGGAAATGGCTCACCGCGGTACTCTGTTCCTCGATGAGATTTCGGAACTCGATCTGGCACTTCAGTCCAAGCTGTTGCAGTTACTGCAGGACGGGCAGTTCTGCCGCATCGGCGCCCAGGAGGACAAGAAAGTCGAAGTCCGCATCGTCTGCGCCACCAACCGGCAACTGGATCTCGAAATAGAAAACGGAACTTTCCGTCAGGATTTGTATTACCGCATCAACGTGGTCAATCTGCGCATGCCGCCTTTGCGCGAGCGCAGCGGCGATATCGAGGGTCTGGTCCACTATTTCCTCGAATATTACAACCGCAAATATAACTGCCGGGCGCGCGCGCTGTCCTTGGATCTGATGGCCGTGCTGCAGAAATATCATTGGCCGGGAAACATTCGCGAGCTCGAGAACATGATCAAGCGCTACGTGATCCTGGGCAGCGAAGACGTTATCAGCAACGATCTGGTGGCGCGCGAGGAGCAGGAGCTTTTCAATCCCGACATCAACCTCGATGGCCCCATCTCGCTGAAGGCAGCTGACCCGCAAGGCCACTCGCGAACTGGAACGCAAGATCATTTTGAAAGTTCTGCAAGCCCATCACTGGAACCGCAAGCAGGCGGCGCGTGCGTTGTGCATCAGCTATCGCGCGCTGTTGTACAAGATTCGCGACGCTGGCCTTCCACCTAACCGCTCAAACCGCCGCCGCGTGGAGGCGGCGGTGGGCGCAGGCATAGCCGCCGACTAGGGATTTTCTTCGGAGTATCGAAGCTCGACTCCGTCTCCCTGGCTCGGCTTCTTGCCCAGGCGGGGCGTACTCTCCTAGCCCGAATTCTGGCCGAGAAATTCGCTCATCGAAGTTGCCAGATCATCCGACTGCTGCCCGAGCAACTGCGAGACATCCTTCAATTCCCCGATGGTCCGGCTTAGCGACGTAACCAGCTTGGCGGTGAGGTCGGCGGTGGCGCGTACGGCGGTAACTTCCTTGTCGATTTCTCCGGTTGCACTCCTGGTCTGTTCGGAGAGTTTCTTGACCTCGGATGCGACTACCCTGAAGCCGCGCCCGGCATCACCGGCGCGGGCGCCTTCGATGGTAGCGTTCAGGGCCAGAAGGTTGGTCCGGTTGGCCACGTCGGAAATCAGTTTGACCACCCCGCCGATCCGCTGCGACGCCTCGTGAAGTCCGGCCACCGCATGCTGCAAACTTTGGCGGTTCGATGCAGCCGTACCAGGCTCGGATGCCTCCCGCTCCGCATGGCTAGGAGCGTGGGCCATGTCCGCCAGTGCCGTGGCAGTTGTGTTCATGCGGTTGGCTGTGGAAGCCAGGCCATCCACGATGCTCTTTACTCGTTCCGAAAGTGTCCTCCGGGATTCTGCCACTCTGGCCATCGCGGCGGCATCGTCGGCCAGTTGCTGCGTGGTTGTATTGATCTGTTCGGCTGCCCGCTTGAACGATCCTTGCATCCCGCGCAGCAGTACGCGTCGATAGAATTTCTTATTTGCGGCATGGTCGAGTGCCGCCCCGGTCTCTCGCAGTAGAGCGTCGGTCATGTCGAGAAGGTGGTTAAGGGAATCGACGGCGCGAGCCACGTGCGGTGATTCCGGGCAGTGCAGCAGGCGCGGTTCCAGGTTACCCTGCGCCGCTTGTTCACAAATGTCAGCGATCTGGCGGACCCATTCTCCCAGGGTAGCCAGTTCATTGTCGCTGCAATCGATCGGGGTTCCAGCAATTTCAGGGCGCGGCGACACCAACTCGATGGCCAGCGCCTGCCTGCTCCCTAAGAATGGCAGGGAGCCACGAATGCGTGCCATAAAGCCGGACTGGGGCGATGTAACCGTGGTTGCCATGCTTTATTTCCCGTCGTCAACGGTGAGTATGAATTCTCCAGAAAACCGTCTGCCCCGCTGCTCTGTTTGGCCCGGAGGCGAACCGTTTCATGGACTCTCTAAGCATCCATCGGCTGAAGGTCAATTGACCTTAGACGCGCGACGGCCAAGGCATCCGAAGTGCAACACCTGACACATGCGTTTTTCAGACGCGCAGCGGCGACCTTGAAAGAAAAACGCCTTCCAGCCTAGTAGCGTCCTGATGCTCTTTTGTGATGTTTCGCGGGTTTGTGCCTGGCACCGTTCCGCGGGTGGACGGGCGAGGCGCCCGTCGCCACACGGTTCATCAAATTGGATGGTTTACGACTTCAACTCCGCCAACTGTTTTCTCACGTCGTCGGCCTGGCTGTAGTTGGGATCAATCTTCAGCACTCGTTCCAGATGCTGTCGCGCGAGTTCGTTTTTCCCGGTCTTCTGGTAAGCCAGCCCCAGGTGATAGTGGACCGTGGCGTCGTCGGGGGCTTTGCTTTTCTCTCCCAGCTTCAGCGCTTCCTGGAAAAGATCTACGGCCGACTGATACGCGCCTTTCTGGTAGAGAACCCAGCCGAGGGTGTCGGCGGCGTTGGGTGAATCGGGCATGCCGCGGCGCGCGGTTCGCGCCAGCGAGAGGGCCAGATCCACGTTGCCCCCGGATTGCAGCATCACGTAGGCAAGGTTGTTCGACGCGAGCGGATTCTCCGGCTTGATCTCGAGCGCTTTCTGATATGCGTCCTTGGCGTTGCTCCAATCCTTCTTGGACTCGTAGAGTTCGCCCATCAGGATGTAGAGCATGGCTTCGCGGGGATTGTCTTTGATGGACTGCTGGTAGGTGGCGATGGCCTCGTCCACCGAACCCTTGGCCACCTGTGCCTGGCCGAGCTTGAGTAGAGCATCGGCATTGTTCTTGTCGAGTGCCGCCGACTTCTTGAATGCAGCCTCGGCCCCGTCGAAATCTTTCTTGCTGAACAGCGCCGTGCCCAGTAGATCGTAAAACGCGCTGCTATTCGGGGATTTCGCGATTTGCGCGTTGGCGGCAGCGATCGCTTTGTCGGTCTGGTTCTGGGCGAGGTACGTGTTCATCAGGCCGCTCAGGGCGTCGTTGGAATTGGGATCGCGGTCGAGAGCCTGCTGGTAGGCTTTCTCCGAATCGCCGTACTGCTTTTGCACCAGCTTAAGATTTCCCAGTTGGATGTAGCCGACGGGACTTTGGGGGGCAAGGTCGATGGCTTTCTTGATGTCCAGTTCGGCGGCGGCGAACTGCTTGCGGTTGATCTGGGAGAGCGCCCGCATGGCGTAGCCGTCGGGAGACGCAGGCTGCAGGCTGATGATTTGAGTGGCCGCCTGCTCTAGCCCCTGCATATCGCCGCTGCGGATGGCAGCGGTGGCGAGGGCGCGCTGGGCCTCGATCAGGTCAGGACGCAGACGCACCGCGGTGCGCCATTCGTCCAGAGCCCGCTCCGGGTTTCCCATCTGCTCCAGCGCCAGGCCCAAATGATAGTGGGCAACGCCGCTGTCGGGATCGTTCTTGAGGGCGTTCTGGAGGGTTTGCGCGGCCTCACTCGGGTGGCCGCCGCGGATCTGGATCTGCCCGCGGTAGATCAGGGCTTCGTTGTCATCGCCGCTGTTTGCCAGAATGGCATCATTCAGCTTGCTGGCCTCATCCAGCCGATTCATCAGGATAAGCAACTGAATGTAGTTTTTCTGAACCTGGATATCCTTGGGGTGATCGTGGTACAGCTTGGCGTATTCTGTGGTCGCCTTGTCGATATCGCCGGTGGCAAAGTAAAAATCGCCCAGCATCCGGTAGCCGGTGGGGTTGTCAGGAAAGTTGTTCTTGATCCCCAGCAGGAATTGTTCAGCCTCCGCCTTTTTCCCCTGGGCGAGGTAGAACCGGGCGAGCGCCGCTGGAGGGTCGGGATCTTTCGGGTCCAGCTCCATGGCGTGGCGGAACTGCTGTTCGGCCTCGGGGAATCGGCTGCGTGACTGGTAGTAGCCGCCCAGCGCCAACTGCGCCTGTATGGCTTTGGGATTCAGTTCTACCGCTTTTTTGAAATTGGCCTCGGCAGCGTCGGTCTGATTAGCCCTGATTTGTAAGAGTGCGAGACTCAGATAAAAATCCCAGTTCCCCGGCGCCAGGCTGATTGCCTTCTGCATTTCCTCGATGGCGGCGGGATATTTTTCCTGACCGATGAGCATGTTCGCCACGGCCATGTGGACTTGCGGATTATTGGGTTGCTTTTCCAGGAGCAGGCTGGTCTGTTCCTGGGCCTGTTTGAAGTCGTGTCCGGCGATCAGGAGATTTGCCAGATCAATGTGCGCGGGATAGTTTTCCGGCTGCAGTTCGATGGTGCGGATGAGTTCCTGATACGCGGTCGTCCACTGCTCCAGTTTGAGGAACGTTTGCGCCAGGCGGTAGTGCGCATCGCCGTACGTGGAATCGATCTGGACGGCATTCTTGAACTGGATGGCAGCTTCGCGATACTGGCCCTTCTCGAAGTAGCGCTGCCCGCTCTCCAGATACTTCTGCTTGCGCACGTTGGGATCGCGCGAACATCCCACGAACATGGTCGCGATCAGTCCGAGAGCCAGAAGCAGGCGAACGATGGAAATGGGTCTCATGGTAAATCTCCAGAAGCAGGCGCGGTCAGCGCCGGACGGTTGTTCTCTACGTCTCTGCATCCAAGGTACTGCAAAACAGAACACAGCGGATAGTTACTCATGTTACAACTCCGGGCATAGTCCGCGCCGGCCGACCATCTTCATCGCGGAATATAGCGTTCTAATTGAGGAACAAGGTTTCGCGCGAAGGAAAGCAATCGCTGTTCGGCAACGTCGGCAGCCTCGCCGGGAAGCAACGGAGTAATCACGCGGACCAGCGACCCGTCACTGCGATTGAGCCGGATGGAATCGGCGACCAGGTAGAACTTGGCCCAGTATTCGCTGGCGAGGGCCCGATCGTGCGCCCAATACCAGTAGAGCACCAGTTGACGTTCGTCACCCTTGGCAATGAGGTAGCGGTTGGCCTCAAAAGGAGCGCGTCCGGGAAGTGAGATCGAAATTGTTCCCGATTCCGTGGGCAACCAGCCCGCGCCCGGCAGACAGTGTTTCGGCGAATGGATGGTGTCGCCGCTGCGCTGGCTGGGGAAGTATGCCAGGAAGAGGTCTACGGCAGGCTGGCTGACCGTGGTGTTTTCATAAAACCGCTGAAGGAAATCTCCGGGGCCGAGGATTTCGAGGACGTCCGGTTGCATGGGTACGTCAGTTCCTGCCCAGTTTCCCAGTCGGTAGGGCAGGGAAGCGAGAGGTTCGCGGCTCGGCAAGATCTCCCGTTGGCCCCGCGCCTGGAGAAAAATGGCGGTAGCCGCAAGCAACCCCGCGGTGATGGCGAATCTCCAGTTGAATTTCATCGCTGCCCCTCTTCGGCCGTGCGGGTCGGCAACAGCCGGTGCAGCAGAAAAAGCATTGCCAGAGAGGCTACAAAAACCAGCCAACCAGAGAAGGTGTGGAAAAAGCCTTCCGCTTTGTCCGGATCCCAGTACTGCACCAGCAAGCCGGTGCCCACGATGCGCAGGCTATTGGCGGCCACCGCGATGGGAATGGATGCGAGCGCCAGCACGACCCGAACCCAGGTCCGGGTCTCGGACAGGTATCCGTAGATAATGGCGAGAGCCGCGAGCGAGAGAAGCGAACGAATACCGCTGCAGGCCTCCGCAATTTCCAGCGGCATGGCGGGCAGATTAATTACGTTGCCTTCCCGGAACACGGGGACACCCGCCAGCGGCAGCAGCAGCGCGGCTATTTTCGAGGCCAGGATTTGTAGAGGAAAGGTAATCTGCGTAAAGACGATGGCTGGGATGGGAATCATCATGATCAGGAATGCCCAGGGAAAGAGCACGGCGCGAAACAAATTCCATCCACCGAAGAAAATCACCAGGCCGGCAATCAGCAGGAGCAGGGAAATTCTAGCCAGAAAGAGTTCCGCCCCCAGCACCCCTACGACCAGGACAATAAGCGAGAAGGATACGACCAGCAGGCCCCACCAGGACGGTTCAGGAGTTTTGCGGGCAAGTTGCGCGCGATTGTTCCAGAGCACGAACAACGAAAAAGCTGGGACGAAGAACCCGTGGGAAAAATTTGGATCGTTCACCCATTGTTTCGCGAGATGGAACAGGATGGATGAGTAGAGCCAGGCTAGCAGCGAGATCAGCAACGCCGCCCACCACCAGCCGCGCTGCCGGGCAGGCTGCTGAGGCCGCTCCGGGAGCGAGGCGGTTTGTGCGAGATGACTCACGGGGCAATGTCGCGGGGATGCGCCTAGCATATGCGAAGGTTTCTCACAGTGCAATCGCGCCAGCGATACAATGGAATAATATCAATCTACAAAATGACATCCGAGGCGCCAGTGAGCGCCGAACGGGAGCCTTCCGAGGCATAGGGGGAGGAGCAATTGTGCTTCATAATGGGGTTTCACTAAACAGCGGGGGCTCCATCGTTCTGGAAAATTTGGGAACAAGAAATGCCAGAAATCGGAGTTGCCAGGAGAACCAATGAAGGCGATGATCGCAGGCACCGTGGCATTGCTGGTGGGGTTAACTACTCTTGGAGTGTGCGCACAGGACGGTGCACCGGGAAAAGACAAGGCTGCCGCAGCACAACCGGGCACTCCGCCGACGTCGGTTGCGGGGCCGAGCTATGTTATCGGCGCGGATGACGTTCTGCTGGTCTCGGTGTGGAAGGAACCCGATCTGACCACCACGTTGCCGGTGCGCCCGGACGGCAACATCTCGCTGCCTCTGCTGAACGATGTGCAGGCCGCGGGGCTCACTCCTATGCAACTGGCCACTTCGATCACCGAGAAGCTTAAGAAATTTGTCGCCGACCCGCGGGTCACCGTGGTGGTGACACAAATCAACAGCCAGAGAATTTATGTTACGGGAGAAGTACAGCACACGGGAGCCATCCAACTGCTGCCCAATATGACCGTGTTGCAGGCACTGGCGAATGCAGGCTTCACCCAGTTCGCAAACACCAAAGCGATTTATGTGCTGCGCGCGGAGAACGGGCGGCAGCAGAAGATCCCAGTAAACTACAAGCAACTGGTAAAGGGGCAGACCATGGAGCAAAACATCATCCTCAAACCAGGAGACACGATTGTTGTCCCGTGATGGCATGGTCATGCAGATGGCCGGATTGATAAAGCACAAGTTTGTCATGCCCGGCGGTAAACCCTGTACTTCGAGACGGTCACTACTCCGGATCGTAATGATTCTCGCCACGGCGGGGACAGGTTGGGCGCAGAGCGATGCTGGGCAGTCAGCCAGCGGTCCACCCGCATCGGGCCAGGAGAATCAGCCGCAGTCGAACGCGAATCTGCCGATTTCCGGGATTGATCAGCCGTCGCTGGGGCCGTGGTTCCCGACCCGTAGCTTCCTGCTGCCGGGCGTGCATGTGAGCGAAGCGCTGGACACGAACGTTGGCCAAACTGCCGGAACCTCGGCGATCAACGGAGTGACGCGGGCGCTGGGCTGCCTGATGCTGCAGAAAATCAGCGGACGCTACGTAACTGCGCTGGACTACGTTGGCGGCGTAGCCTTTTACACTGGGATCAACCCTAACCTCACCCAGATTCAGCAGTTTGATGCTGAGCAGAAGATCTTGTGGCATAGCGGAGCCTTCACCGTTCGAGATCGATTCAGCTATCTGCCAGAGGGATCATTCGGGTTCGGGGCTTACGGAGAATCCGGTGCTTACAATCTGGGCCTCGGCGGAATCGGCTATGCGGGCGGAACCCTGGGGCAGGGACTGGGAGGTCTGTTTGGTTTAGGCGCGTTCGGCAGCCTGGGCCAGCAGCCGCGGATCGACAACCTGACCGTCGCCGACGTGACCCAGAACCTGTCGGCGCGTTCATCGCTTACCTTCGCCGGCGGTTATGAGATCGTACATTTCACCGACAATACCGCCGGCTTCATCGATAGCAACCAGATCACGGCGCAGGTTGGATACGATTACAAGTTGACTCGGAAGAGCCAGATTGCTCTGGTTTACGGATTCCAACATTTTCAATACCCCAACATTCCGGGCAGTTCATTGAGCACACACGTATTGAATTTCATGTACGGGTACCGCATTTCGGGGCGGATGGATTTTCTGGTTGGCGCCGGCCCTCAAGTCACGCTCATCAACAATTCGCCGCTGTTCGGAGGGTCGAGCAATCGGGTTACGGTGAGTGCCCGGGCGGCGCTGCGATACCGATTTCCGCGCACATCAATGGGAATCTACTTTGACCGTTACGACTCAACCGGGTCGGGTTATTTTGCTGGAGCGGTGAGCGACGTGGTGCGTTTTTCGGTCTCGCGGCCGCTGACGCGGAAGTGGAGCGCGACTGCCGACATTGGTTATGCCTACAGCAGCGCATTGCAGCCGACTCTCGGAGGTCCACTCCCGCCTTCCACGAATTCCTTTCAATATGTGTATGCGGGGGCTGCCGTACATCGCCCGCTGGGGAGACAGTTCGCTTTGTTCGTCAGTTATCAGTTTAATGATCTCTGGTTTAATGGCGCATCCTGCAATGCGGGAAGCGCGTGCGGGTCGGCGGTACGGAATGTGGCGGCTGTGGGCTTGGACTGGCATCCGCGGCCGATCCGGCTGGATTGATTCTTGCTTGACCGCGGCGGGCGGCTGATTGGAAAGTGGCATGATTGAAAATCGCGAATTGCACATGGACGATTATCTGGCGATGTTCCGCCGGCGCTGGGCGGTGATTCTCATTCCAGCTCTGCTGTCGCCGCTCGCCGGTTTCCTCGCTTCCTTTGCTTTTGCCCCGAGGTACACCTCGCAATCCCTGATTCTCGTGGAGACGCAGAAAGTTCCAGAAGGTTACGTGCAACCGGTTGTAACCCAGGACATTACCCAACGCGTAGCTACCATGCAGCAACAGGTGCTTAGTCAGAAACAGCTCCAGCCGATGGTTGAACGTCTGGGGTTGGCGAAAGGTAGAAGTGCAGAGGAAGCCATGGAAGCGATTCGGGAGGAGATTCGGAAAAATCCCTTGATCGAATCGGTTTCACCCGATGTATCCAGGCCGCACCGCCCGGGGCAGAACGACATTCCCGGATTTTATGTCAACTACACGGCCAGTAATCCCCAGGAAGCGCAACAGGTGTGCACCGAACTCACCTCGATGCTGCTGGCCGAGAATCTGAAGACCCGCGAGCAGACCGCCCAGAGCACAACGGATTTTCTGACTCATCAGGTTGATCTCGCCAAACATGATCTGGATAGCCAGGACGCCAAACTGGCGGCGTTCAAGCGTCAGTACATGGGCCAATTGCCGGGCGATGAAGACAACAATCTCAAGCTATTGGCTGGATTGAATTCGCAACTCGATGCCTATACCCAGTCCCTGAACCGGGCGGAGCAGGACAGGGCTTACGCGCAAAGTTTGCTTTCGCAGCAGTTGTCAGCCTGGAGTTCGTCGCAGACTTCGATGAATCCGGAGAGTCTTCAGAAGCAACTGGCGGAACTGCAGAGCCAGTTGATGACTTTGCAGGCTCGCTACACCGCCGACCATCCTGACGTGGTGAAGACCAAGAACGATATCGCCGAAGTGAAGCGCAAGTTAAGTGAGATGAACACGGCGAGCGCCGCAGGTACGGAGAACGCCGACAAGGGAAGCGCGTCGGAGCCGGCGGAGATCAAACAACTGCGATTGCAGATTCATCAATACGATCAATCTATTGCCCAGGCGACCCGCGAACAGAAATTGCTGCAGGACCAGATCCATGCCTACCAGGGGAAATTGTCGCTCAGCCCCGGCGTGGAAGAGCAGTACAAGGCATTGATGCGGGACTATGAAACTGCCCAGAAGTTCTACAATGACCTGTTAGCCAAGAAAAACGAGTCAGAGATGCAAACTGATATGGAACGCCGGCAACAGGGCGAACAAATGAGTTTGCTGAATCCCGCCAGCCTGCCGGATTCACCCAGCTTTCCCAATCGGCCGCAGTTTGCCGGGGGAGGCCTGGCGGCCGGTCTGATATTCGGATTAGGTCTGGCAATCTGGCTCGAAGTACGCGACAAATCCATCCGTGACGAACGCGATGTGCTGGCGGCGATGGAAATGCCGATGCTGGTCTCGATCCCGTGGATCGACGGAAATACGTCTCAGCAGCCCGGCTACGGAAGGCCACGCGGCGATTCGAAGGTGCCGCTCGAAGAGAAGCGAGAGACGGTAGAGGTCAAGAGCTGATGTACAAGGATTTTTTTGGACTGCGGGCGAATCCGTTCAACGTCAATCCGGACCCGCGTTACCTTTTTCTGACGCGGCACACCGAGGAAGCGCTGGCATGTCTTACTTACGGCATTCAGAGCCGCAAGGGTTTCGTCTTGCTGACCGGCGAAGTAGGAACGGGCAAGACCACACTGCTCAACAAGTTGATGGAATGGTTGCGGGTGCAGCAGGTAGCCACGGCTTTCATCTTTAATTCGCAGATGAACGTGCCACAGTTCCTCGATTACATGATGGCGGATTTTGGGATACCGTGCGATTCCAAATCGAAGAGCCAACTCCTGCTGAAACTCTACAACTGGCTGCTGGACCGCTACCGGGCAGGCGAGACTGCGGTGTTGATCGTCGATGAGGCGCAGAATCTTTCCGATGAAGTGCTGGAAGAAATTCGCTTGATGACAAACCTGGAGACCTTCACAGAAAAATTGCTGCAGATCGTGGTGGTGGGACAGCCCGAATTGGAACAGAAGCTCAAACAACCAAATCTTCGGCAACTGCGTCAGCGGCTGACCCTGCGGGCCAAGACCCATCCACTAACCCTGGAGGAAACCAAGGCGTATGTGGCGCAGCGCTTGCGGATCGCGGGATCGAGCGGGCAAAACATATTCGATTCCGAAGCCCTGGCGGCAATCCACCGATACTCCGCAGGGATTCCACGGGTCGTGAACCTGATCTGCGAGCACTGCCTGGTCAGCGCTTTCGTGGATCACCAGAAAGTAGTTTCGAGTAGCGTGGTGGATGCGGTGGCGCGAGACTTTGATTTAGGGGAAACCAGTCTGTCTACGGCCGGCGCAACCCCGCAGCCAACCGTGCTGACAACACCGTCGGGAGAAAAACTTGATCTGGTGGCAGCGCTCAAGACCTTGGTGACTTTGGCGGACCGGTTGCGAGAGTCGGAGCAAGAAGCCGCCAAGGAAAGGAAACTGTGAGCCGAATTCACGAGGCGCTGAAACGGGCGGAACAGGATCGGGCTGCTGCGCGGGGAGGCCACGTTGAATCTCCGCAAACCGCGGAAGTCTTAGCGGCGCCTTCGATCGTCAGTTCGCCTGCGGAAGAAAGTGGCCCCTCCGCAACAGTGTCTTCGTTCCCGGCTTCGTCACCCAGCAAGTTCAGCTATGAGACTCTGCTGTCCCGTTGCGTGCCCAGCAACTGGTCGCCCGACAGGAAAACCATGCTTTTCTACAACTCGGAGCAAGGGCCGGGCACGGAAGAATTCCGCACCTTGAGGTCGCGGCTTTACCAGATGCGCGAGAAGCAGCCACTGAAGACAGTGCTGGTCACGAGTTCGCTGCCCATGGAAGGAAAATCGTTTGTGGCGGCGAATCTGGCGCAGGCACTGGCGTGGCAGCAAGGCCGGCGAGTGGTGCTGATCGACGGAGACCTTCGCGCTTCGCGTTTGCACCTTGCCTTGGGAACCAGCCTGACGCCGGGGCTCTCCGAGTATCTACTGGGCGAAGCCGACGAATTCGGGATCATGCAGCGTGGGGCGGTGGAGAACCTGTTCTTTGTCCCCGCCGGACGTTCGACTTCGAACCCCGCGGAACTGATTGCGAATGGACGCTTGAAAGTTCTGCTCAGCCGCATCGAGCCGCTGTTTGATTGGATCATTGTTGATTCTCCTCCCGCGGTCCCGGTGTCCGATGCCGGGCTGATGTCCAACCACTGCGAGGGCGTGCTTATGGTAGTGCGTTCGAATGCCACGCCGTGCGATCTGGCGCGCAAGGCGCGGGCGGAATTCGATGACCGGTTGTTGCTTGGCGTTGTGCTTAACGGAAGCAAAGAGGCCTCTCCGGGGTACAGCGAATACTACAGTGCATATGCGCGTCCTGGCGAAAACACGAAGGCTCCGAGGTAGGGCGTGATCCGGCTCTTTAATGTCTACTATCCGATCCGCACATTAGTTCTGCTGGTGGGTGAGGCATTGATTGTCGGCACTTCGTTCTTGTTGGGGATTGCGCTGCAGCATCGTGAGGACCTTTACGTCGCGCTCAACTACGAGGGCGGATATCTCAAGATTCTAGCTGTGACCCTGGTGGTGCTGGTCTTCTCTCATTGGTTCGACCTTTACGATCCCAATCATTTTGACGAAAAAGGAGAACTCTATTTCCGCGTGCTGCTGGTGCCGGGCATTCTGGCGGTAATGTTTGCGGCGGCGGGTTACATGTTCCCGCGTTTTCTTCCGGGAGACAACTCGGTGCTGATGGGGTTGGTAATCCTGACTGCGGCGATGCTGGGCTGGCGTGCGGCATACGGATGGCTGGTGCAATGGCCGTACTTGCGGGAGAGGGTCTACGTGCTGGGTACAGGCGAGCGCGCACAGCGCCTGGTGAATGGTTTGCGGGCGCGGTCGGAGTTAGGCATTGAAGTTGTGGGTTGGAGCGGAAACGTCGAAGGGGCCGTGACCCGGGACTCGGTGGCATCGCACTTGATGGACTTGATCAAACAGCAGCGCGTGCACCGTGTTATCGTCGCCATGCCGGACCGTCGAGGCACGCTCCCGGTGCACGAATTGCTCCAGTTGCGGTTGAGCGGCATAAAGGTTGAGGAAGCGACCTCCTGGCTCGAAAGGATGTCGGGGAGAATCGAAGTCGAGCAACTCTATCCCAGTTGGTTGATATTTGCTGAAGGATTCCGTTTCAGCAGCAGTTTGCGGGTGCTGAAGCGACTGCTTTCGACCTTGGCTGCAGCCGTGCTGCTGGTGCTGCTTCTTCCGCTTATTCCTTTTGTCATTCTGTTGATCAAGCTGGATTCGAGGGGTCCCGTGCTCTACCGTCAAGTGCGCATGGGACGCGCCGGATCGACATTCTATTGCTATAAATTTCGTACCATGCGCCGGGATGCCGAAGCCGATACCGGAGCCACCTGGGCTACTGATGACGATCCGCGAATTACCCGGATTGGAAAAATGCTCCGCGCCTCGCGGCTGGATGAAATTCCGCAACTATGGTGCGTGCTGAGAGGGAACATGGCGTTTGTCGGGCCGCGTCCGGAGCGTCCGGAATTCGTCGAGTGGCTGAGTCGCGAGATTCCCTATTACCCCGTCCGGCTTGCGGTGCGTCCCGGCATCACGGGCTGGGCGCAGGTTCGATACAAATACGGAAATACCCTGGAAGACGCGCGGGAAAAATTGCAGTACGACCTTTACTACATCAAGAACGGATCATTGGGACTGGATCTGCTGATCATGTTCGAGACCATCAAGATCGTGACCCTGGGCCGGGGCGCGCAATGATGCTGACAGTCTCGACGGTCTGGAGTTCGATGGTTTGGGTCTGCATATTCTGGGGAGCGATCGCCCTGATCGCCTACACCTACTTCGGTTACCCGGCATGGCTTTGGCTGCGAAGCCGCTGGCGGCGCGCCGATGTGCTGCGTGGCCCTTACCTGCCCTTTGTATCCATCGTGATCGTAGTGCGCAATGAGGAGCCAGTGCTGCGGGCCAAACTGGAGAATTTG
Source organism: uncultured Acidobacteriota bacterium (assembly GCA_963788605.1). GTDB lineage: Bacteria > Acidobacteriota > Terriglobia > Terriglobales > Acidobacteriaceae > JABDBE01. The sequence continues at coordinate 416,425 of CAWBHD010000007.1, forward strand.
TTGACCCTCGACTATCCCGCGGAACTCACGCAACTGGTGGTGGTCTCGGATGGATCTACAGACCATACCGATGCCATCCTCCATGAATATTCGATCAATCCCCGCGTGGATGTAATCTTGAATCAACTCCCACGGGGCAAAGCTTCCGGATTGAACGATGCCCTTGAACTTTCCCAGGGGGAAGTCGTGGTTTTTACCGATGCCCGGCAAACGATCGAACCTGGCGCGCTACGTCTGCTGATGGAAAACTTTGCCGACCCAGGAGTGGGTTGCGCGAGCGGAGCGTTGATGCTGGGAAATGCGTTGATCGGTGAATCTGGAGCAGGCGTCGCATCATACTGGAGGCTTGAGAAGGGGATTCGCGAACTGGAATCAGTTTCGGGATCTGCAGTCGGAGCCACAGGTGCGTTTTACGCAATACGCAGAAACCTGCTGGAGTCGCTTCCCCGGGAGACGATTCTGGATGATGTCTATCTGCCGATGGAAGTGGTGCGGAGAGGGTCGAGAGTGGTGTTCGATTCCCGGTGCCGGGTCTGGGACAGCGTGGAGTTCGCGACCGGACATGAGTTTGCGCGAAAAGTTAGAACCCTGAGCGGCAACTATCAGCTGTTGCAACTTGCTCCGTGGCTGTTACGCGGCGCGAATCCAATTCGCTTTGAGTTTGTCTCTCACAAACTGCTGAGGTTGATTGTGCCACTCGCGCTGGCTGCCCTCCTGGTTGCGTCGCTGCTTCTACACGCGCCCGTATATCGGGTCACCTTGGCACTACAGTCCGCCTTTTACGGGTTGAGTTTGCTGGCCATGGCGAAATTCAGGAATGGGCCCGTGGCTCGTGTGGCAGACGCGGCGTTTACCTTCGTCCTGTTGAACACTGCGGCTGTGGTGGCGTTCGCCAATTTTGTTTCGGGACGCAAAGCGGCATGGAGTCGATAAGGGTTGTGGCTATGAATGGAAACCTGCGCTGGGCAGGCAACGGTTGAGAATCCTGTGGGTCAAGGCGGACAAAATCCTGCCCGTTCATAGCGGCGGCAATCTCCGTTCTTACCACATTCTTCGCCAACTCGCGTCACGTCACGAGCTGACTTTTTTCTCGTATTATGGCGGCGACCCCGATACCCAATACGAACAAGAGCTCACTGGGCAATTTCCGGGAGCGGTTTGCCTCTGCACCGGAAAGCGCACCCCGACACCGCTAAGGCGTGGCGTGGACTATGTGATGCGACTACCCCAGCAAGCCCCTTACGCGGTGAGCCGATTCAAGTCGGCTGCGGTTCAAGACAGGTTGCGGAGTTGGTTCCAGCAGGGACAGTTCGATGTTGCGGTGTGTGACTTTCTCGATGCGGCGGTGAATTTCCCTAACCACCTCACCATTCCCACAGCCCTTTTCCAGCACAATGTGGAAAGCGAGATCTGGCGGCGGCATGCTCTCACCGAGTCGAACCTGGCGCGGCGCTTCCTGTATCGAGTGGAATACAAGAAAATGTTGAGCTACGAACGGCGCATGGTGCGGAAATTCCGCCACATCATCGCGGTCTCCGAGCATGACCGGCAATTGATGGCGACGTGGACGGATTCCTCGGAGATCACCGTCGTGCCGACTGGCGTTGACCTTGACCAATACCGCCCTGACCCGTCATCGACGGCGGTCCTGCCACTCGTGCTGTTCGTCGGCGCAATGGATTGGGAGCCGAACATCGATGCGGTGGAATATTTCTGCCGGGAAATCTGGCCTGGGATTCAGGCCAGGGAAGCTGGGTCGCGGTTTCGCATCGTAGGCCGCAATCCGGTCGCCCGAGTCCGTCAGTTGGCATCGAGTTCGGTCGAAGTCACCGGGTCCGTGCCCTCGATCGTGGATCACTTGCGGCAGGCCGCCGTTGTCGTCGTGCCGCTGCGCATTGGCGGGGGTACGCGACTAAAGATTTACGAAGCGATGGCCACGGGTAAGGCCGTGGTTTCAACCTCAGTCGGAGCCGAGGGTCTCGACGTGCATCCCGATCACGATATCGTCCTGGCGGACGATGGGGACGCTTTCGCGGGGGCTGTTACCAGTCTCCTTCAGAACCTGGAGCTGCGTCGTAGATATGAGCAGGCCGCTGCAATCCTGGCCGCAAAGTATGATTGGACAGCGATTGGAGTCAAGTTTGGTGATGTGCTCGAGTCCCTGGTGCGGAACCGGGCGTTAGAAGGGTCGCGGGATGCGGGGTCGCGACGTGAGAGCGTTCGCAAATAAAGAGCGAAGGAATCAGTGTTCGCCGACAATAAACTTCGAAGTTCTCCGGTGAAAGCAGCCCCGTGGCGAGATCGCAAAGCGCCTGTCGCGGCTTTGGCGCCACGCGTCGATTCCGCGCCAGAGTCAGAGTCCTTGCGGGGCGCGTATTTTTGGCTGGCAGTTTTTTATTTGGTCTACTGTGCCCGTCCTGAAGACTGGATTCCCGGTTTGCAATATGTGCCACTGGCCAAGATTTCCGGTGTGTTCGCGATCGTTGGGCTGCTGTTGAGTTTGGGCCGGTCAAAGCGCGGCGTGCGGAGCCTTCCGAGAGAATCGATCTATTTGCTGCTGATGATTGCGCTGTTTTTCATTTCAGCGGCTTTCTCGCCGGTGTGGAAGGGTGGCGCGTTCCTTCGCACTTTGGACTTTGCCAAGGTTTTCATCGCCTGGGTACTCACTTTTGTTGCGGTCACGACTCTGTCGAGACTTCGCCGGATCCTGTTCATTCAGACCGCTTCCGTCGCGGTGGTCTCGATTGTGTCGATGGTGAAAGGCGCGTCTCATCCGAGGCTCGACGGCGTTCTGGGCGGTATTTATTCGAATCCCAATGATTTGGCGTTCGCCATCGTTCTGTCGCTTCCTTTCTGTCTCGCGTTTCTGCTGAGGACGGACAGCATCCCGCGCAAGGCCGCGTGGATGGCTTCATTGCTGCTCATGACGAGTGCGTTATTTTTGACGGCCTCCCGCGGAGCTTTCATCACATTCCTGGTCGCAGGCGCGGTTAGCCTGTGGCACTTCGGCATCAAGGGGCGGCGCTTGTACTTGCTGGGAGCAACCGCCCTGATCGCCATTATCCTGGGAATCGCGGCCGGCGGTCGGCTCAAGGATCGTCTGCTAGCCACGTCTGGCGAAGCACTGGATACAAATTCGCAGAGTAGCGCTTACGGGTCTTATGAGCAGCGCCGGATCCTGATTTCGCGCAGCCTGGAAGGGATTGAACGCTATCCGATCCTGGGGATCGGGCTACACAACTTTTCCACTTATTCGGAAGTCTGGCGCGACGTGCATGTCACGTATCTGCAGATCGCGGTTGAGGGTGGTATTCCATGCCTGATCCTCTATCTCATGTTCTTCGGACGAGGATTTTCCAATCTTAGACGGCTGAGGCGCCTGGGAAATTCTGGTCGCGAAGTCCAGTTGTTTGCCGGCGCCTTGCACGCTTCGCTGGTTGGCTTTCTAGTAGGCGCATTGTTTGCTCCTGAGGCGTATCAGTATTTTCCGTACTTTGCCGTTGCTTACACGGCGGTTCTGCTGGCAATTGAGCAGGAGCGAAAGCAGAATGCTGCTGGGAAGGCCGGGCAACCCGGTTTCACGTATGCCTGGTGATTTGAAGAATCCGTCCAGCCCTGGCCTGCACGACAGCTTCCGCGACAAGTTGTCGTACGGATGCCGGGTGCTGCCGGCGTACGCGTGGCAACGATTAGCGCGCCGTGCGGGTCGAGGCCGGGTGCATTTGGTGCTTGCCTTGGCGGACCACTTTGAGCCTTCGATTGTGCCGGATGATGGAATGCTGCGTGCCCCTTATGAAGAACAGGAGCGCCGGGTTGAGTCCTGGTGCCGGGAATATCCACGGCTGGCTGACGCATGGCGTGATAGTGACGGCCAGCCCTTCGTTCACACCTATTTTTATCCCGCCGAACAATATGATCATCGCCTCATACAACAGCTGGCAGAGCACTGCCAAGAGGGTTGGGGAGAGGTTGAGATTCATCTGCATCACGGGATACCGAATCCTGACACTGCCGACAATACCCGGAGACAACTGGTGGAGTTTCGCGACAAACTGGCGTCAGATCATGGCTGCTTGTCGTATGTTGGCGGGTCGGATTCACCGAGGTACGCCTTCGTGCACGGCAATTTTGCTCTGGCAAATTCGGCCGCCGGCCGCTTTTGCGGAGTTGACGATGAAATGCAGTTGCTGGCGGATACCGGATGCTACGCGGACCTGACCATGCCGGCAGCACCGTTTCATACGGCGCAGATCGCGAAGATCAATTCACTTTATGAGTGCGCGCTCCCACTCAGCCAGCGTGTTCCGCATCGCAGCGGCCGTGATCTGATGCGAGGACGGCCGCCCCAACTTTTTCCGTTGATGGTCCAAGGGCCACTGATGCCGCAGTGGTTTCCGTCGCCATCGGGAAAAGCAGGGATCGAGAATGGTGCGATCACCAGGCGGAATCCGCTAAGTCTCCCTCGTCTGCGGCTGTGGAAGCAGGCAGCGATTTCCGTGCGTGGGAAGCCAGAGTGGCTGTTCATCAAGTTGCACTGTCACGGCATGGACCCGACACAGCACGATGTTGTGATGGGGGCGCCAATGCGCGAGTTCCTGCGTGAACTGGTGGAAGGAGCGGAGGCGCGAGGCGAGACGTTGCATTTCGTTTCCGCGCGGCAGATGGTAAACATCATCCTCGCCGCTTGTGACGGACGAGACGGTAGTCCTGGTGAATTCAGAGACTACCGTTTGAAACGAAGAGGTGCGAGAGGCGCGGCGTCAGTTCTCGGTAATGCGCGAGCAATGGTGAAGCGATAGCCATGTGCGGAATCGCTGGAGTGGTCAACTCGGAACCTGGAGGAGTTGAAGTTGCCACCATTCGCCGCATGTGTCAAAGCATTGTCCACCGGGGCCCCGATGATGAAGGCATTTTCGTGAAAGACGGCGCTGGTCTGGGCGTGCGCCGGCTCAGCGTCATCGACGTTTCAGGCGGTCACCAGCCGGTTTTCAACGAAGATCAGACTGTCTGCGTGGTTTACAACGGAGAGATCTACAACTTTCCCGAGCTGCGAAAGGAACTCGAAGGCCGCGGCCATCGTTTCTCCACTCACACCGACACCGAAGTGATTGTCCATCTCTACGAAGAGATGGGACGTCATTGTGTCCAGAAACTGCGCGGCATGTTTGCTTTTGCGATATACGACACCCGCAATCGGCGACTGTTGTTGGCTCGGGACCGCCTGGGCATCAAGCCTCTGCACTACGCAGTTGTGAATGGCCGCCTATTTTTTGGATCAGAAATCAAATCTATCCTGGCGGTGGCGCCGGAACTCGCGACCATTGACCAGCGCGCCTTGTGGGAATACATGTATTTCGGCTATATTCCCGACCCCGCCACTGCGTTCGTGCCAATTCGCAAATTGCCGCCCGGGCACACTCTCGAATTTGAAGAAGGGAAGGCGAGCGTACAAAGGTATTGGGACTTGCCCGAATACGGAACGCATCGGCCACGCAACGAAGAAGAGTGTCTCGAAGAGCTGGAATTTCGACTTGCGGAAGTAGTACGCATGCAGTTAGTCGCCGATGTGCCGCTCGGGGCCTTGCTTAGCGGAGGGACCGATTCATCGGCCGTAGTTGCTTTGATGGCTCGCGCCAGTTCTCGAGCGGTCAGGACATTTTCAGTCGGGTTTCAGCAAGCGGACTTTAATGAGGCCTCATACGCGCGCACGGTAGCCGAGCGGTTTGGCACCGAACACCATGAGTTGATCCTGGAACCGAATGTAGTGGAAACAGTGGAGGCGCTCACGTATTCCATGGAAGAGCCCTTCGGAGATTCCTCCATGCTCCCCACTTATTACATTTCACGCCTGGCCAGGCAGCACGTGACTGTGGCTCTTTCTGGCGACGGCGGCGATGAGATATTTGCTGGGTACGAGCGCTATCAACTCCATTTGCGGCGCCGGAATTTCGGCGTTCCCCAGCGGGCTGGAAGTTTTTATCGTAAGCATCTACATTCCAGACTACCCGCCGGCCTTCCCGCACGGAACCTGGCGTACAGCGTTTCATTGCCCTGGGCCGAGCGTTATCTGGAGGGCGTTTCCTTGCAACCCTTCGACCGGGGAATGACGCTGCTTTCTAATGATTTTCGGGCAGCGGCTTTGGGTGACGCCGATCCTATGGGCGTGCTGCGGCGATATCTGGACGAATGCCCGGCCCGTGATCCCTTGAGCCGCGTGCTCTATCTCGACACCAAGACTTATCTTCCGGGAGATATTCTCACCAAAGTGGATCGGATGAGCATGCTCGCGTCGCTCGAGGTGCGGGTTCCGCTTCTCGATCATCTTTTTGTGGAGTGGGTAACGGGATTGCCCGTGGAATGGAAGATGCGGAGAGCAAAGCAAAAATACATTTTTACCAAGCTGGCGCATCGGGTGGGCGTCCCCAAAGAAGTGCTTGACCGGCCCAAGCAGGGATTCGCATTGCCATTGCGCCACTGGATGCGAAAGGAATTGAAAGAGCTCATCATCTCCGTGTTGCTGGATTCCTCTAGTCTTCAGCGGGGGTATTTCAACCCGCGAGGGATCCAGCGATTGCTGGATGAGCACTTTCAGGGGCGCCGCGACCACTCGGCGCGTATTTGGCGGTTTTTGATGTTCGAACTGTGGCAATGCAATTTTCTTGCAAATGTCGGAATGCAGGGCGAGGCGGCACGGGTGCATCCGGCTTCTGCCTTGCGGGAATTTGGATGAGCCATCACGCTGCCTTAGGACGGGATTCGGAACCAACGACTGGGGAACCTTCCCGGCAGCCATCTCGTCCGGGGCTGTTCCTGATGACCGACAGTTTTGAAACCGGTGGCAGCGAACGCCAATTTGCAGAGCTTGCTCGATCTTTGAATCGAGTTGGATTCCGGGTTCATTTGGGTTGCATCCAGCGTCGAGGCGCGTTTCTCGACGGACTCGGTAATGTGGCCCAATTTCCTCTCGGAGGCAGCCTCTACGGGCCGAAATCACTTTGGACACGTCTTCGGTTAGCGCAGTATTTGCGAAGAAACCGTATTGCGGTAGCGCAGGCTTTCGATTTCTATACCAACCTCACACTGATTCCCGCCGCTCGGCTTGCAGGTGTGCCAGTTGTGATTGGCAGCCAGCGCCAGCTCGGCGATCTCCTGAGCCGCTCCCAATCACGTGCCCAAGCGTCTGTTTTACGCTGCTGCGATGTCGTTGTGGCCAATTCGCGCGCAGCCGCAGACCGGCTGCTTGAGCAGGGTTTGCCCGAGCGACGCGTCGTCGTGATTGGCAATGGCCTGCCGGCTTCATCGTTCATGGAAGTCCCTCCAGCGCTCCCGGGACGGCCTGGAGTTCTTCGGGTGGGCATGATCGCGCGAATGAACACAAGTTCCAAGCAGCACGAAGTGTTTCTCCGTGCAGCGGCTCGGCTTTGCAGCAGACTTCCGGGCCTGGAGTTTCTGCTGGTGGGAGACGGACGGCTGCGCACCGATCTCGAACATGCAGCAGAGCGTCTGGGCCTGAAAGGTCGCGTATTATTTTTGGGCAACCGGCTGGAGATCCCGGCAATCCTGGCGTCGCTCGATGTTTCTGTGCTCACTTCATCTTCGGAAAGCTTGTCGAATGTGATCCTCGAATCCATGGCCGCCGGCGTTCCGGTGGTTGCGAGCCGGGTGGGAGGGAATCCGGAACTGATTACCCCCGATCGGGGAATCCTGGTTGCTCCGGGAGACGATAAAGCATTCGCGGATGCCATCGAACGCTTGTTGCGGGATGCGACGATGCGGGCTGAGTTTGGCCGCCACGAGAGGCAATTCGCCCGCGACAACTTCACCCTGGAGCGCATGCGCAAACGCCATGAGGAGCTCTATGCCGAGTTGCTGGAAAAGAAGAACTGGCGCGCGGAGCGGGGCGACGGCCCACCGCGGGGAGACCGTCTTCGTGTCGCGCTGGTCGCTGCTTCGCCGCGCTACGTAGGAGGGCAATCGGTACAGGCGGACTTGCTCATACGGCATTGGCAAAATGATCCGGCAGTTGAAGCTCGATTCATTCCAATCGATCCTCCGCTTCCGCGACCAATCTCCTGGATCGAACGCATTCCGGTGCTTCGTACTCTGTTCCGCCAACCTTTCTACCTGGATGCGCTTTGGCGTGGCGTGGAGGCCGCGGACATTGTGCATGTCTTTTCCGCATCTTACTGGTCGTTTCTGATCGCAACCTCGCCAGCGTGGCTCATTGCCCGGTTGCGGGGAGCAAACGTGATAATTCATTATCACAGCGGCGAGGCCCGCGACCATCTCCGCCGGTTCCGCAGCGCGCGGCCCGTGCTTGAGGATGCAGACCCGTTGGTGGTTCCTTCGGGATATCTGGCGAGCGTTTTCCGCGAATTCGGGCTCGATGCAAAGGTTGTGCCGAACATCGTGGAACTGAAGCAATTTACTTTTCGAGAGCGCAAACCGCTGCGTCCACGGTTGCTGTGCACGCGAGGGTTTCACCGGTATTACGGTTTGGATGTGGTGGTGCGCGCGTTCGCAGAGATTCAGCGCGGATTTCCCGAGGCCACGCTTGACTTGGTTGGAGGAGGGTCCCTCGAATTGCAGATTCGAAAGCTTGTACAAGAATTGAATCTGTCAGGAGTCAATTTTGCGGGTGTGGTGCCGCATCCGAGGATCAGCTGTTTTTACGATGCCGCTGATATCTTCATCAACGCCTCGATCCTCGACAATATGCCGGTCTCGATCCTCGAAGCTTTCGCGTCCGGGACGCCGGTGGTGACAACCGCCCCCGAAGGTATGTCTTATCTGGTGGAGCATGAGCGCACCGGGCTGCTCTCGGCCCCTGGGGATCCGCGAGCTTTGTCGGAGAACGTCATGCGGCTTCTTAAGGATCCGGGACTAGCTTCGTGCCTGGCGTTCAATGCTAATGAAGAGGCGCAAGCGTACTCGTGGGGAGCGGTTCGGCAACAATGGCTGGACATCTATCGCTCGCTGCTGTGCGGAGTGACCGAGGCTTTCTCGGGGAACCGGGTTGCGGATCAAACTGCCGTGCTGAAGCTCGCGTCGGACCGCGTGCCCCCCGCATCGGGCAACTCTCCTTCCAGGCAAGCGCGGAACCAGAGTTCCAGAGTTAGCAGCCTCCAGATTCGATCGGAATGATCGCGGTGTTGTGCGCGGTGCTCCTGGAACAGACGTGTCACGGCACTTTGCTTAAAGAGTCCGCGATCGATGCTGCGGGTTTCCAGAAGCAGATTCTGAATGGAGTCCAGTTGCGGTCCGGCCAGCCATGCTGACCACGGCGTGGGAAACCCCAATTTTGGTTGGTCGATAACCGACTGGGGCAGCAGGTCGGCGACGGCTTTCTTCAGAATGCGCTTGCCGGAGAGGCCGCCTACCTGGAATTTCTGCGGAATGCGCTGGGCAAATTCCACCAGAGCTTGATCGAGGAAGGGAACACGACTTTCGATCGACGCAGCCATACTCATGTTGTCCTGCTTCATGAGTAGTTCGACGAGATAGGTCTTGATGTCGGTGTAAAGCAGACGGCGCAGGAGGTCCCCCGAGGATTGGTTCCAGTAGTCCATGAGGTTGCCATAGACTGCGCGGTCGGTCAGTTCTTGTTCGAGTTCGGGGGTCAGGAGTCCGGCCTGATCCTCTCTGGTGAACGCAGAAAGGAAATTATCAAAATAGAGTGAGGTCCAGCAATTCCCGTCCCGGCCGAGAAAAGTGTGAGCCAACCTACGCCGCAGCGGAGCGCTGAGCAGCGTGGAATCAGATATCGAGTGGCGAATCGCTCGTCGAAGTACATCTGGAGTTAGGCGACGATAAACGCGGTCGACCGCGGCATTCTTCAGAGTGAAGGCATAGCGGGTGTAGCCTGCAAGTGTTTCGTCGCTCCCTTCTCCGGTCAGGACGACAGTCACGCGCTGGCGCGCGAGTCGCGCCACGAAATAGAGCGCCACACTGGAAGGCCACGCTATGGGTTCGTCCTCGTGCCATGTCAGTCGGGGAAGCGCGTTGAAGAATTCCTCGGAACTGACCAGCACCTCGTGGTGGACGGAATTCAGGTGCGTGGCGACCTGGCGCGCACTCGGTAATTCACTGTAAGCCTGCTCCCGGTAGCCGACCGAGAACGTCTCGATCGGGCTGCGCCTGATCTTCGTTGTCAGCGCGGCCACGGCGCTGGAATCCAGGCCGCCGCTCAGGAACACTCCGAGAGGAACGTCGCCCATCAAATGGCTGCTGACAGCCTGTTCCAGCAGGTCGCGATAGGAGTGGACGTAGTAGCTTTCGGGGTGGCGGGCTTCATCATCAGCAGCCGGGAGGTCCCAGTACCGCTGAGTTCGAATTTGCCCGCCATCTTCCAGTTCGAGGGTGTAACCGGGCATCAGCTTACGGATGCCTGAGAAGAATGTTTCTGGACCCGAAAGGTATCCGGATGCGAGATATTCTGAAAGGACCTCGCGATTGAATTCCGGATTGACTCCGGGGTGGGCGAGAATGACCTTGATTTCCGAACCGAACAAAAACGACTCGGGGGCAAGGCGATAGTACAGTGGCTTGATCCCTATTCGGTCACGGGCGATAAACAAACGTCGTTGCTGCGCGTCCCAGATAGCAAAGGCAAACATGCCGCGCAGATGGTTGACGCAGTTTCTCCCGTATTCTTCATAGAGGTGAATGATGGTTTCGGTGTCGCTGTTGCTGCGATAGTGATGGCCACGGGCGAGCAATTGGTCGCGCAAGGCAAGGTGGTTGTAGATCTCGCCGTTGAAAACGATCCAGAGCGTGCCATCTTCGTTGCTGATTGGCTGGTGTCCGGTCGCGAGGTCGATGATGCTGAGGCGCCGTACGGCGAGTCCAACCCGCCCATGGGAGTAGATTCCTTGGTCGTCGGGGCCGCGGTGCACCATGGCCGCACACATCCGCCGCAAGACGGCAGGGTCGATCTGCGCGTCCTCGGCAAATTGCACCACGCCAGCAATTCCACACATCGCCAACCCCAAAGCGGCCGCAGCCCATGCACCTGAGGCGCCATCCTAGAATACAGATGTTGAGTCTTTTCAGCGTGGTCGGCCAACGACTATGTGTCTGGAAATAATGTGTACTATGGAAGCGATGAACTCTTCCAGCGCGACGGGAATCGACGATTGAGCCTGTCGATCAGCATTTTCGGATTGGGTTACGTGGGATCGGTGAGCGCCGCCTGCTGGGCGCATGCGGGTTATCGAGTGATTGGGGTAGACGTCAACTCCTCCAAGGTCGAGATGTTGGCCTCCGGACGCAGCCCCATCCTGGAACCGCGGGTAAGCGAATTGGTGGCCGAGGGCCACCAGGCTGGGCGGTTGCACGCGACCACGGACGGAGTGGCCGCGGTTCGCGATTCGGATATTTCGTTTGTTTGCGTAGGGACTCCCAGCCTGCGGAGCGGCAAGCTCGACTTGAGCCATGTCGAGCGGGTCACGCGCGAAATCGGCGTAGCTCTTAAGCAAAAGAAATCTCACCATGTGGTTGCTCTTCGAAGTTCTGTGCTTCCCGGCACTACCGAATCGGTGATCATTCCGGTGCTTGAGCGCGCAAGCGGGCGTCGCGGAGGTGTGGATTTTGCGGTCTGTTATAACCCGGAGTTCATGCGTGAGGGTAGTGCGGTAGCTGATTTCCTTGAGCCAGCGTATACCATCCTGGGCGCCCAGAGTCTCGGGCATCTGCAACTGCTTCGTACGATATACAAGGACAGCGCTGGGCCAAGGTTCGAAACCAGTATTCCAGTTGCGGAGATGGTAAAGTACGCCTCCAATGCGTTTCACGCCGTGAAGGTCGGTTTCGCCAACGAAATCGGTACCCTCTGCAAACACCTTGAGATTGACACGGAAGTCGTGACCAAGATTTTCACCTCGGATACCAAACTGAACATTTCGCCGGCGTACCTGTCGCCAGGCTTCGCTCTGGGTGGATCCTGCTTGCCAAAAGACCTGCGCGCCTTGGCGTATCGCGCCAAAGAGCTCGACTTGAGCCTGCCGTTGCTCGAAGCTCTCATTCCAAGCAACGCAGAACACCTCAATCGCACCGTCGACGCGGTCTTACAGACCGGCAAGAAAAATATTTCGCTACTTGGCCTGAGTTTCAAGGCCGGCACCGACGATCTGCGGGAGAGTCCGCAGGTGCAACTCGTTAAGCGGCTCCTCGGAGAAGGATGTCGAGTGCGAATCTGGGACGAGGACGTCTCACTGGGGCGTCTGGCGGGTTCCAACCGGCAGTATATCGAGGAAGTCATTCCACACATCGGTTCGCTGCTTTCCACGGATCTGGAGCAAGTGGTTCGCAGCGCCGAGGTCGTGATTGTCGGCAACAAGTCTGCGAAGGCAAAACAACTCGCCCAGTACCTGGAGCCCGGCCAGATCGTTCTGGATCTGGTCAACCTGAATCGCTCCGATCGCCCCGACCAATCCGCGAGCTATCAAGGAATCTGCTGGTGAGTGCATTGCCATGAAGCCACCAGTTTTTATCGTGGGTTGTCCGCGTTCGGGCACCAGTTATCTGTATCACCTCCTGCTCTCCGCCGGCGGGTTCGCCGAGTTCCGCACGCAAATGAACGTCTACGATGTTTTGGAGCCGATTTATGGAGATCTTGGAGTTCCGAAGAACAAAACCAAGATGATGGAAATGTGGCTGCAGAGCAAGGCCTTCGAAGTTTCGGGACTGCAGGCGGAGGAGATCAAGGCCAAGATATTGTTGGACTGCCGGAGCGCGGGTGACTTTCTGCGGATTGTGATGGAAGAGGTCGCGCGCAAACAGGGAGTTGACCGCTGGATCGATTCAACCCCGACCAATATTCCTCACCTATTGAGAATTAAGAGAGAGTTTCCCGAGGCGCGCGTCATTCACATCATCCGCGACGGCCGCGATGTTGCTTTATCTCTGGACAAGCGAGGTTGGAGCCGGCCGCTTCCCTGGGATCGCGATCAGGGACTAATGGCTGCCGGGCTTTACTGGCAGTGGATTGTCCGTAAGGGTCGAGAGCTTGGCGTCCACGCTGCGGCCGGATTACCTGGAAGTGCGCTATGAAGATCTGGTGTACCAGCCAGCCCAAACGCTCGCAAGGCTGGCTGTGTTTCTTGCGCATGATCTTGACTACGATCGAATCAAGCAAGTCAGTGTAGGGTCGGTCAAGAATCCCTTAACCTCTTTCAAGGAAGAATTGCAGCAAGGTGATTTCAAACCAGCCGGGCGTTGGAAAAACCGGTTTCCTCCCGACCGGCTCGTTTTGTTCGAGAGTCTGGTAGGGGAGTATCTCACGCAAATGGGGTATGGTCTTTCCGGCAGCGCGGAGAGATCGCATTCAGCGCCGGTAAAAAGGATGCGGCGGGTCTATCTCACTTACTACGAGTTCAAGCAGTGGGCGAAAATCAAGACACCGCTCTCGCGGTTGCTGGTTGACTACTCTTCCGTCTTGCTCGATAAGTAAGATTCGTTCCTGGCGAAACAGATACGGATAACGGATGAAATGCCACATCATCGATTTCGAACGGGTCGATTGGCATCTTCTCGATACGTTTGCAGATCGCACCGTCTTTCAGACACGGGAGTGGATTCAGTTCGTCAGCGAGGCCCGTGGCGCCACCCCTTTAATCGCTGAAGTGGGCGAGGGCAGGGAAGTTGTGGGTTACTTTACCGGCTTGACCGTCTCTCGCCTGGGAGCGACGATATTGGGAAGCTCGTTCCCCGGTTGGACCACTCCCTACATGGGTTTCAATCTTGCGCCGCAGGCTTCACGAGTCGCCGCGCTGGCCGCGGTCGAGGAGATGGCGTGGAACGAACTCAAGTGCCTGCACATGGAAGTCTCCGATCCCTATTTGACGATTGAAGATGGAGAGTCTCTTGGGTTTGATTGTGAGTCCTACTCCTCCTATCGCACCGATTTAAGCAAATCCGAGGAGGAGTTGTTTGCCGGCATGGACAGCGCCTGCCGGCGGTGCATTCGGAAAGCCGAGAAGAGCGGTGTCACCATCGAAGAAGCGCACGACCCCACTTTCGCCGACGAATATTACGAGCAACTAAGAGACGTCTTTGCCAAGCAGAAGCTCGTTCCCCCTTACACCGTGGAGCGTGTGCGGAAGCTGATCAAACACCTTGAGCCAACCGGGCGGCTCCTGCTACTGCGGGCACGCGATCCCGCGGGGAATTGCATTGCCAGCGGCATTTTCCCGGGTTTCAACAAGATCGCTGAGTTGTGGGGAAGTGCGAGCTTTCGGTCAGGCCAGATCCTGCGTCCCAATGAGTTGATCCAATGGTACGCGATGCGCTACTGGAAACGCCGTGGAATCGAAATCTATGACTGGGGTGGCGAGGCGCGTTACAAGAAGAAATATGGGGGTGTTCTGCATCGCGTGCCATGGTTCACCAAGTCACGGAACGAACTGGTTTCGAGGCTGCGAAACGAGGCTAAAAGAATGTTTCGCCGGAAACAGCGACTTCTGGGCTGGATGCAGGGGGATCGGATACGTTCGTAAGTTCAGCCTTGAACGCGGCGGAAGTCGCGCGCCGTACGCACAAACGTCATCATCCGTTCGCGGTGGAGAAGCAGCAACGTTGCAACGTAGGCGATTGCGCCGGTCACGATTTCCAGGATGAGGCGCAACCATAAAGGTTCTTTCGGCAGTAGCGTCCACTTGAGCAAACTCACGCTCAGCACCATGACCAGCGTGCCATGCAACGCCGGCCGCAAAGCGTTCAAGTAACCGTTTACTGGCATCTCAATCGTCTTGAATGTCTTCCAATAGAGCGGCAGTGCCACGAGGGGATAGGCTATAACCCATCCCCAGGCGATTCCCTGCGTGCCCCAGTGGCTTCCCACATAGAACCCGGCGGGCAGAATGACCAGGGCAGCCAAGTCATCCCACATCACGAATCGCGGGTTGCCCACTGCAGTCAGGAGTTTTCCCAGGAGCGCAACGATCGAGCGAAACGTCACATAAACCGACAGAATCTCCAAGGGGACAATCACACCATCCCATTTGTGCCCCAGGGCAAGCGGAATCAGATCACGCGCCACCAGTGCGAGTCCAACCGTGGCCGGGAAGGTGGCCATGGCCAGTGTCTCTGTCAGGGTGCGGAGGTATCGTCGCAACGCCGCGGGTTCGTTCTGCACTGCTGCGAAATACGTAGGAATTGTGGTGGTGACGAGCGTGGTCAGTTTCTCCATAGGCACGTTAGCCAGATTCCACGCCATGCCGTAAACGCCGAGTGCGGCTTGCCCCAACACGCGTCCGGCGGTAACGTTGTCCAGTTTCTCGTAGGAGGACGAAGCAACCACGGAAACCAGCACGTGCCAACCGAATGTCAGTGGCTTACGCAGAGAATCTAGTCGGGGGATTGCGAACCGGTGAGGCCGGGCAGCCACGATAAGCACCGACTGCGCCGTGTAGCCCGCAAGATTCCCCAGAACCAGCGACCAGTATCCGAAACCGACGAACACCATCAGCAAGGTTGTTGTGGCGGCGATGATCGAGGTCGTCGCGTCGAGCAAGGAGAGCGTTCGGAAGCGCATATCCCGGTTCAACAGCCCTTCCGACACGGCGCGGAACCCCAGGGGAACCAGGCCAGTGCAAGTCACCACCACCACCGGAACTAACTGCGGAGTTTTGAAAAACGCCGCTAACGGATAGGCGAGTATTGCTGCCAGTCCGAAGCAGCCCAGGCCCAGCAGAAGAGCGACCGTGTTCAACTGTGCGAGCTGATCCTCGCTCAAGTCACGGAGCGTGACAATCGTTTGAGGAATGCCAAACTCGCCGAGATAACGCAGGTAGGCCCACAGAACCATGGCCATTGCGACGATTCCAAAATCGGGGGGAGAGAGCAGTCGGACCACGATCAGGAACGAAGACCAGCTGAGAATTTGACTGAACCAGTCAGCTCCCGCCCGCCATGCCAGGCTGTGGGCGAGAGACCGATCCATCCTGGTCGATGCGACTGCCGCGGGATTGCCAGGCTGAGGTGCCACGACTTCCTGTGACTCTGGCATCGGATTTTTCGATTCCGTTATTTCAACTCCACGATGAAAACATCGGTTCGAAACTGCGATGTCCCCGGCACCTGCCCAAGCTGGTCTTCCCAATCCGACGTGAACATGTAGAAGCGGCCATCCTGCGAGACATTGCCCCGAGGTGAGGACCAAAAACCGTTCTGCGCCGTGCTGTAAGTATGCGCGAACCGCCAGACCTTCGATCCTTTTCCATCCGTCTCCAGGCAAACAATCTCGTTTTCCCATGGTCCGAAGACGGTTGGGGGCGCTCCTGGAACATTGGAATTGTCTCGACGGTACGTCGACAAACAAGCGGGAGTCGAATCGTCCACCCTCACATTGTTCCAGGAAATGTGCAGGTCATACCATCCGTGGACTGCCGGCAACGATTTGATCAATGGCGACGTCGCTTCCAGTTGGTTCAGGGGGCGAATCCAGAGGTCCATGGGATGTTCCTGCTCTGACGGGTTCAGAAGATGCGAATAACCCAGCGCATGATGTCCCTTGCATCCTTTCGGGCCACAGGGCGCAACGTCCATCGAGTCCACATTCCAGATGAATGACGGTGCAGGGTCCGAGGATGGCGCGGTTCCGGCCACGGCGGCTCCACTCCGGATAATCTCGATAAATCGCCCCGACTTGTTCATACGCGCGTCGTGAATGTAATAGCGGGTGCCAATTGCGATATTACCTTTGGGACCCCATTGGCCGCCGATCTCGCCGGTCTGCGCGTTGTACCAGCGGCAGCCCTTGTCGCGGTCGTAAACATAAACCAGGTAGTCGGTGTCTTGCTGGGGACCCAGCACCATCGCCATTCGCTGATCGTCGGCGCTAACCGAGATGGCGTGACCGGCGTCGGAGGACTTCAGCTTCAGGCACTTGGATAGGTCGTGCACTTCAGCAACCCGGTTGGTGGAGACATCGTACTGCTCAAACATTGGATGATGGCTCGCGATTCCATACAGAATGTTTGACTGCGAGTAGCTGAATTGGGGTTCTCCCATCCAGGAAACGTTCGGCGCGCCGGTACGATGCACCTCCATGGTCGACGGATTGAAGTCGAAAAGGGTCAAGCGACTGTCGATGCCACGCACGTAAAATCTGGTGTCGTCAACGTTCCAGGAATTCTGTTCTGCCGACGACGGCGTGGAGTATGACGCTGCCAGTTGCCCAGTCTTGCCGTCGGTCACGCGTACGATGCGCGAATCAAAGCTCGGATCGTGGATGATGGAACCGACAGGCCCCATCGCCGGCGGAGTTTTCGGGTAGGGCTCAACCCGCAAATCGGTCCGAGCGCAATAGTTCGGAGGGCGGCAAGGTGTTTCCTGGGGACTGGCTACCTGGGGCGCAATCGTCGTCACCGAAAGCAGGAGAAGCGCGCTCGCGGAAATCAGTGACGTCATGCTTATCATTCCGCGTCCGTTTGGTCGATGGAGTCTGACAATTCCAACGCCTCCAGATTAGCCAGTCGGCCCGCCGGGGTTCGGGTTTTCAACCACAGCTTGGCATCCAGGAGGTTGAAGTAGAAGCTTCGCATGCACGCCTCCCGAAAACCTGGTCTTCGTGGCATCGCGGAGCTCAAGGGATAGCCCAGCTCCTCAAGGTACAGGCCGATAGTTGCTTCGATGGAGGTTAGCTCCTGGGCTGACGACTTGTTTTTCCATCGATTAACCGGATCGAAGTCGTCCCCTTCCGAAAAAGAAGAGTTTGGTTCACGAAGCCTGCCCAGGCTGGCTCGCTGGATGCGGTCATAATCCAGATCATGATCCAGGAACTCGCCGAGTTTTCTGAGTGTTGTGCGCGGCTCGGAGACCAGGTCTTCGTAGCGCACCTCAACATAATTCTCCGGGATGCCATGACCATGCCGGCGGCCCCTGCGAACCATCCACTCCCAGTACAGCGCGCTTGCCAGCAAACCCTGCCCCTGCCGATTCCCGGGAAACGGCTTGAAACCGCCCATCTTGCTCAGAGATAGCGCGACGTCTCGACCATCGCGGATAATGTGAATGAAAAGAGCTTCTGGAATATCTGCCTCAATTTTCGCGATGTACAGCAAATTATCGGGATCGTAAACCGCCCAGCGAGTTGCGTTTTGTCTGCGAGCAAGTTCGCTCATCACGATTCTTATAAAATCTCCTCCGGTCCGGCATTCAGCGAGCACCCTGGTGGTCAGTTGCTCGGCATCCAATCCTGCTCGGCGAAAGCCTTTGCTGCGAACCCACGCACCCATTGCCTTTTTCCGATTATCGAGTCGCGCAAAACTTCCAAATCGCGGAACCAGCATCTTGTAGATGGGCAGATATCCTCGATAGACAGCAAAGCCACCCGCTGAAAGCAGCGTGTCGTACAACAAATTGGTGCCTGAGCGGTGACAGCCCATCACGAAAACGGGCCGAGCTTTTCGTTCGACAACTGGAGGGCTCTGCAGAGATGTCTTCGAATCGGCCCCGGAAGTGTTCCGAGATGAGATTGTTGCCGCTCTGGACGTCTCCACCGGCTCAGTTTAGCACCCCCGTGAAACCGCTTTCACCGGAGCAGGAGCGCGCGGCCACGATCGTACAGCGAATTTCCCAGCACCTGTTTCGCGGCATCTCTCAGGCCATCACGCAACTGGAGTTTCCAAAAGCCCTCGCCGCGGCAGATCTTCTGAAAGGCTGGAAGTCCAGTCTGGCGCAGGACCGGGACGCGGCCGAGAGAGAAGGAATCCGTGGTCTGCGTATTCCCGTGAATCCGACTGGTGGCGACGGAACGGTATCCGGCATCGCGTGCGACTTGAATTGCATGTGCGTTATAACGCCCGCCGGGACACGAGAAATGCTCGACTGGCTTGCCGAGGATTTGCTCCAGTTGCGTCTTAGACTGGCTGATTTCACGTCGTAATCCGGAATCGTCAAGATCAGTCAGGTAGGCGTGCGTCATTGCATGGCAGCCGACTTCAAAATCCAAACTGAGTTCCCTGATTTGCGTGGGGCTCATATACCCTGGCTGGCCAATAAATCCTGCGGTGACATAAAAGGTAGCGTTGTAACCGGCTTCTCTTAAGATCGGTGCTGCCATGACGAAGTCGGATTCACAACCGTCGTCAAACGTGAATGCGAGGCTTGACCGGTCAGCGTCCTGCGTCTTCAGAGCCAGCGCTTCACTTACGCTCATGCCGCGCCATCCCGCATGTTTCAGCCAAAGTACCTGGGAGCGGAAATCCGCTTCAGACAACACGTATCGCAGGTATCCCGGTTCGGACTGACAAGGGGCCCGACCTGGAATTTCCAGTTCGTGGTACATCAAGAACACGATGCTTCTGTCAGGCATAGCCGGATTTTGTAGGCGCGGGCGTCCACCCCCGTGCGGGACCAACCAGAATTCACACTCAGTCAGAGTTCTATCACGGACGGACGCTTATGCGATGATGAACTGATGATCTCGCTGAGGAAGGCCGGGGCCAAAGTTCGCCATGGCGCGTAGCCAAATAGCGTCAAGGCTGGCAAATATGGATCGAGCCGAACTGCTTGATCGCGGCCGGCAGGAGCTGTCCAAGCGTAGCGATACGGTTCTCTCTCGTCTCGGTTTCGATTTCGCACAAAAATTGATTTGCCCCGCAAACGCAAGACCCGGGCGGTTTTTCTTCACGCCGGAGTCCATGAAGTCTCTGCTGGAACTGCTTCGTCAGCGCCTTCCACAACAGGTCGATCTTATCGTTCGCCACGCCGATAAAATCTGCCGCCACCAGTTTGACCTACTCGGCCACGAAGACCTGGAATATGGCACTCCAATCGATTGGCATCTCGACTTGGTGCATGGCAAACGTGCCTCCAAGAAGTCCTTTTATAGGATTCCATACCTGGATTTCGGCGAGGTTGGAGACAGCAAGGTAACTTGGGAATTGAATCGTCACCAGCACCTGGTCACGCTGGCCAAAGCGTATCGTCTTACCGGGGAGCAGCGCTATGCGGGCGAGATTTTCCAGCAATGGCAGCATTGGCACGCTGAGAATCCATATCCGGTCGGGATCACTTGGGCCAGCAGTCTGGAGGTGGCGTTCCGCAGTCTTTCCTGGATCTGGATGTATCAACTGCTGGAAGGCACGCCGGGGCTGCCCCAGGAGTTTCGAAAAGAGTGGTTGCGCGCTCAGGCTCTGAACGGACGCCATATTGAGCGCTACCTCTCGACCTACTTCTCACCGAATACGCACTTGCTGGGTGAAGCCGTCGCGCTTCTTTTCCTGGGAACGCTGTGCCCGGAGTTTGTACATGCAGAACGGTGGAAGTCGCTCGGCTGGGAGATTGTTCTGCAGGAGGCGCGCCGCCAGATCCAGCCGGACGGATTCCATTTTGAGCGATCGACCTGCTATCACGTTTACGCACTCGATTTCTTTCTGCACGCGGCAGTCCTGGCTGGCCTCAACGATGTCAGTATCCCGAGTGACTTCGAGAAGACGCTGGAGAGAATGCTGGATGCTTTGTTGCTTCTCGGCCGCGCGGGCGCTCCCCCGCATTTTGGCGACGACGACGGGGGTCGGCTGTTCGATTCGCTTCGCAACCGCAGTGAGCACATGCTCGATCCCCTTGCCACGGGAGCTGTACTTTTCCGTCGCTCGGACTTCAAGGCCGCCGCCGGCCCTTTGCGCGAGGAGACCATCTGGCTATTGGGGGAGCAAGGCATTGCAGAATCGGATGGTCTACCCGCGCAGTCCACAGGCTTCGACTCCGCGAGTTTGCCGTCCTCGGGTCTCTACCTTCTCGCCACTCCGGTGCCTTCCGGCCAGTTGATAATCAATGTGGGTTCACAGGGCGGCTCGAGCAACGGCCATGGCCACGCCGATGCGCTGAGCATCTGTTTGCAGTCTCAAGGGCACGCTTTGCTGATCGATCCGGGCACCTTCGAATATGTTGGTGGCGGCTCGGAACGCGATTTGTTCCGCAGCACTGCGGCCCACAACACGCTTCTGGTGGATGGCGCCAGCCAGTCTGCACCGGCTGGCCCATTTTCCTGGAAACAAGTTGCTCACGCGAAGGCGGAACAATGGATCACCGGAAAAACCTTCGACCTCTTCGTTGGCAGTCACGATTCCTACCGTCGCTTGGCGTCGCCGGTCGTGCACCGGCGTTGGGTCGTCTCTTTGAAGTCGGGGCCTTTTCTGGTACGAGATTTCGCCTGT
The DNA here is from genome assembly GCA_963788605.1 of uncultured Acidobacteriota bacterium. Lineage (GTDB taxonomy): Bacteria > Acidobacteriota > Terriglobia > Terriglobales > Acidobacteriaceae > JABDBE01. The sequence continues at coordinate 437,586 of CAWBHD010000007.1, forward strand.
GGATCTGGCAAACACCGGCTCGACATCAGTTGGCGCCTGGGCCCCGAAATGCGATTGCGGGCTGAACACGTGTTCGGAGTGAAAGGGAAGTCAGGTGGATTGGCAGTCTTGTGCGCAGACAAGCATGGATGGGCCGAGGAAGTTCGCAAGGATGTGTGGTCGCCCGTCTATGGCAGGAAGGAGCCCATCACCGTCATCAATTTTGGAACCTTTACTTCTTTGCCCGCCGAATTTGTGACCCTGCTGGTCCCACTGGAAGAAGTCCGCGGAATTCCGGGAAGGCTGACGAGAATAGCAGCGACGGGGCCCGCTGCATCGGTTAAGGCTTATCTCTACAGCACGCCGTCAGAAGAATACTCGTTCTTCTTTGCCGATAAGGGAAAAACATGGACTCAAGGAAAGCTTCATAGTGATGCCGAGTTCGTATGCTGGCAAACCAATCGTGAGAACGAGGATCAGTTGTTGATCTTTTGTAACGGCAGCTATGTGGAGATCGATGGACGCCGAGTTTTAGCCTGCAAGCGCACGGTCGTGCATTGTGAAGTGTTCAGTCGCCAAGGCCAGAAAGAGGTTCATGTGTCTGAAGGCGACGCTTTGCTGGAAGAACAACAGGCGCGTGTCCCTTAGCCCATTCACCCATTTTCCGCCTAACCTATCCTCGACTGGATGGGGAGCCGGCAGGCTGCATATGGCCTTCCAGGAGTGAGAGCAAGGGCTCGCGCAGATTCGGCCCGCAGGCGATCAAGCCCGAGATCAGTGGGTCGCGGCGATTGCATTGGAGTGGACCGTTTTCAAGCGTACTGACGAACCCTCCACCGCTGGTCACTAGCGCGACTCCGGCGGCAACATCCCATTCGTTCTTGGGGACCAATGTGAAGGTTATGTCGACCAGTCCGGCTGAGACCAGCGCCAGTTTATATGCGACCGATCCCATGGGACGAACCTTGAAATTCGCTCCCTCAAACTGCGCCCATTCTCCACGCTTAGTTTCGCTGCGGCTGGCTAGCACTGTAGCGCCGTCGAGAGTAGTTCGCTGACTGGGCCGCGCTGGTTTTCCATTGTAGGTCACACCGGTTTCCAGGGAGCCCAGGAACACCTCGTTGGTCGCCGGGTTGCAAATTCCCCCGGCTACTGGACGGCCATTCTCGACCATTGCGATGGAGACGCAGAACTCGGGAATGCCAGCGACAAACTCGCGAGTGCCGTCGAGCGGATCCACCACCCACACGCGACTCTTGTCCAGGCGCGTGTAATCGTCCACGCTCTCCTCGGAGAGCCAGCCCTCGCCGTCGCGAAGCAGTTCCTGGCGAAGCACCGCGTCGAGCGCCCGGTCTGCTTCAGTTACCGGATCATGGCCAATTTTGTATTCTGTTGCAATTGCACCCGCAGTGAAACGGCCGAAAACCACGCGAGCCGCCTCCATGGCAGACTGAATACGCTGCAGAGTTTCGGCGTTGGAGTTGTTAGTCATAGATATATGGGGATTCAAGTCAGGCCCAAAGCATGCGCGCGCCGGTAGCCAGCAGAACCGTGCAAAGCAGTCGCCGCAGCCAGGGTACAGGAAGGCGAGTGCTCATGTGCGAACCAAACAGTCCGCCCGGGATGGAACCAATCAACAGAGGACCAACCAGGGACAGATCAATATTACCCATCCGAAAATGCAATAGGCTGGTCACTCCGGTAAGAATCACGGCATGGACAATGTCCGTGCCCACCATCACCTTGGGCGAGAAACTGTAAAACAGCAGCAGAAGCATCATGATGATGCTCCCCGAACCCACAGAAGTCATTCCGACCAGAAAACCTGCCAGCAGTCCGATCGCCGACATTCCCAGGAACGACTGCAGGGTGGGGGTGCGATGAGAGATGTGTTCCTCAATCCGGTTCTGAAACAGCATCAGAATCGGAATGCAGATCAGCAGAACTCCGACCGCTGTAGTAATGAAAGTGTTAACGCCTGTCCCATAGGCGCTTCGAAGGTGGCCCAGCAAGCTTACCCCGAGGATCGACCCCGGGATGCTGCCTGTAGCCAGCGCCACAACCACCTTGCGTCGAACGGTTCCTTTGTTGAGATGAACCCAGCTCGAACCGATTTTTGTAACGAAATTGAAAAGCGCGTCAGATCCGACCGCGATAATCGGCGGTATCTTGAGAACAAAAATTAGGACGGGGAGCAGAAGCACACCGCCCCCCACTCCGGTCATGCCGATCAGAGTACCTACCGCGAAGCCGATCAGTATCTTTTCGATAAGCATGCAAAAACCCGATACAACTCTGCTTGACTACTACGCTCTGAAGATCAGGATGCCTGCCCGTTGACCCCGATGAAGCCCTCGCGCTCGAGATGCAAGATGATTTCCTGCGCCGCTTCTTCGGGACTCAATTCGGCGGTATTGATCACGACATCAGCATCCTTCGGCTCTTCGTACGGGTCTGAGATGCCGGTGAACTCCTTGAGGATGCCGGCGCGTGCTTTGGCATAAAGACCCTTGCGATCGCGCTGCTCGCACGTTTCCACCGGGGTCGCAATGTGGACCAGGATGAATCCGCCGACCGGTTCGATCATGTCGCGCACCGCTTTGCGGGTCGCATCATAGGGAGCAATCGGAGCACAGATCGCAATGCCGCCGTTCTTAGTGATCTCTGAGGCTACATAGCCGATGCGACGAATGTTGATGTCGCGATGCTCCTTCGAAAAGCCCAATTCCGAGGACAGATGCTTGCGCACCAGGTCTCCGTCGAGCAGCGTAACCGGACGGCCACCCGCCTCCAGAAACTTGGTGACCAGAACGTTGGCGATGGTGGACTTGCCGGAACCCGAAAGTCCGGTGAAGAAGATGGTCACGCCCTGCTTGTGCCTTGGCGGGTAGCTGCGGCGCAATTCATGCACGACTTCGGGATAGGTAAACCAGCTGGGAATGTCGCGTCCTTCATTCAGGCGGTCCCGAAGTTCGGTGCCGGAGATGTTCAACACACGCGACCCGTTGGTCACTTCGTTGTCCGGCACGTACTGATCTTTGTCTTCGAGATACACCATCATGTTGAACGGAACCATGGTGACGCCGATATCCGCTTCGTGCTTCTTGAACAGCTCTTGCGCTTCGTAGGGACCGTAGAAAGGCTTGCCTTTGGAATCCTTTCCCGGACCTGCGTGGTCGCGGCCCACGATGAAGTGCGTGACTCCATGATTCTTCCGGATCAAGGCATGCCAGATCGCTTCGCGCGGTCCGCCCATGCGCATGGCCAGAGGCAGCATCGAGAGTTTGACGCTTCCGGCGGGAAACTTGGAAAGAAGCAGCTGATAGCAACGCACACGAGTGAAGTAGTCCACGTCGCCGGGCTTGGTCATGCCCACGGACGGATGAAGCAGAAGATTGGCTTCGACCTGTTTGGCCGCGCGGAATGTCAGTTCCACATGGGCGCGGTGCATGGGATTGCGGGTCTGGAATGCAACTACGCGCCGCCAGCCCAGGCGAGCAAATTCGGCCCGCAGCTCAGCTGGAGTGAGGCGCAGAGTGCGGAAGTCGTAGTGCGAAGGCATCTGCATGCCTTCCAGACGGCCACCTACGTACCAGGAGTTGCCCTTGTTCAACAGGTAATCGACGCCCGGATGAACCGTGTCGGTGGTTCCAAATACCGATTGAGCTTCAGCCATGCGGTCCGGTTGCCAGACTTCTTCAACATGAAGAACTGCCAGCATCACACCTTCGCCGTCGCGCAGTGCGACCTTGCTGGTTCCCGGCTTCAACGACTTGGCAAAGTCTTCTTTAACGTCCAGCGTAATCGGCATCGGCCACAGAACGCCGCTGCTCAACTTCATGTTTTTGCAGACGCCTTCGTAATCTGCCTGCGTCATGAACCCTCGCAGCGGAGAGAATCCGCCGCTGAGCAGTAATTCGAGGTCGCATATCTGGCGCGGCGTGAGATCCCACGATGGCCATTCCCGCGAATGGGCTTTCAGTTCTGCGATTCGTTCTGGGGACGCGGTCAAGTCGGTAAGTTCGCCGCCGTGCGGCGCAATAATATGGCTGATTGAAGCGGTCAAATCCTGGCTCCTGAATTGCTGGTTTATTGGTGCATTACGTTGTGACTGCTTTCCATGCAGGCAGTGTGACTACGATAGGTTGCGACCCACGGAAACTAGCGGGGAGTAGCGAAACAACCGTTGCGAAAGAATACCTCTTAACGCACCGCGCGGCAAGCTCGGACTGATGAAAGCGTGTCAAACCTGTACATGAGCAATTTGCATACCTTTGCCAGCTGGGACTTTTGTCGCTATGTAGTTCTCAATGGGAGGTTTAACTCGGCCGCGGGAGGGCCGCTTTCCGTCCCAGCCAGGAATGTGAAAAGCTTTGCACTCAAATTACCGTTCCAATTCCGCGTGTCTGGAGTCAGTTCCTGTCGCGAGCAGGGGAGTTCGGAACCGATTCCACCCGCGCCGCCCCCCGGACCGCGGCCGCCGGCTCCTTGATCGAGTATTTCAGCAAGCACCACACAGCGCGCAGTCCGTCTTTCCAGCCGATCTTTTTTCCTTCTTCGTAGGTGCGCCCCCAGTAGCTGATTCCTACTTCATAGATACGCAAGCGCCGCTTTGCCACCTTGACCGTGATTTCCGGCTCGAAGCCGAATCGTTTCTCCTCGATCGCAATGGACTGAATGACTTCACGCCGGAAAGCCTTGTAGCAAGTTTCCATGTCGGTCAGGTTGATATTAGTAAGACAATTTGAGAGCAGGGTCAGGGCTCGATTTCCTACCGAGTGCCAGAAGTAAAGCACGCGATGAGGGGCCGCGCCCAGAAAGCGCGAACCGTAGACGACATCGGCCTTACCCTGAATCAGCGGCTCCAGCAATATTGAATAATCGGTTGGATTGTATTCGAGGTCTGCATCCTGGATGACCACGAAGTCTCCCGTGGCCTCCTGAATTCCACGGCGCAGGGCCGCTCCCTTGCCGAGGTTCCGCGGGTGCAGAAAGACATGTACCTGCCGGTGCTGGCTTTGCAATCCGTCGAGAATTTCGCGGGATCCATCCGACGACCCGTCATCCACGCAAAGCACTTCCAATTCTAGCGGAACCGCCAAGACGCGCTCCACCACTTCGCGCAAGGTTGCGCTCTCGTTGTAGACCGGTATGACGACCGATAGCTTCATGGCTCAGGAAAAGTTTCCCTAGTGTAGAACATTCTCCGGTTTTAGGATCGCGTCAAAATCGGTCACGATCTCTGCGCCCAAACGCTAAGAGAAAAGCAGCGGAAGGACAAAGCTTGCCCCCGGCGGACGCTGGCAACCTCATAATGGTTGGACAACTATGCTTGCTAGTCGCAGCTCAGTTGACCCCAGGCTTGCGGGGGCGAAAGGTGTAATTAGTTCTCAGGCTCCCTCCGAGATTGGGGAATTTTGTCCTAAGGTTTTTGCCTTAAAAGGCCTCGGATGCATGGATTGAATGCTCTTGGTTGCTCAATTTGATGCCGAAATATCGGCAGAGACCGTCACCGTTGCTTAAAATCCTGTTTTATCCACAGCACGGGTATGGAATCCGCGCGATCCTGCTTCTAACCAGGATTTGCCCATTGTTTTCCGCCACTTAACTACAACTTGAAGCGGGGAAGGATCAACCTGCAGACGCTTGCATAGATAGCGGACTACCGATTGTCCGCAATCGGGCCAAGTTTCCCCCGGATTCCTGCCTGTTTTGTGAATGTTAACCGAGAAGAGCTGAGGAAATCCGCACTACTTGGCAGCGCGCATGCTATGAAATTTTGGATACAATATCAAAACTTAACACTTCCTTTGCGGCTAGGACCGCAGAGACTGCTGGCAGTAAGGGATTTGGGCAAAACTTACCCTTGCAACATGGGTTACTAACTTCCGGAGGAAAAGAGCCGAGATGGAGGAAAAGCCTGTTCGCCTGGGCCCGCGGGAGCAGCAAATTGCCGATTTGCTGTTGCAGGGCTGTGACAACACTGAGATCGCTGTGCAGCTCAATATGGCCAGACGCACGGTCAAAGCGCATTTCAATCGTCTCTTTGTCCGTTTTGGCATCGACGACGGTATCAAGCGGGTAAAACTTGCGACACTTTTATACCGGAGGCAGATATGTTTGGAGGGGAACGCTACGGAAAACGTATTCCGAACGAACGAGAACAGCGCGTCATTGCACTCGTTGCCCAAGGACTCAAGAACAGTGAAGTCGCAGAAGCCATCGGCACGACTGAGCATGTCGTAAAAAACTATCTGCGCGTTATCTACGACAAACTGGGGCTCTGGAATCGGGTTGAACTTGCCCTCTGGTATGAAGCCCGTCGACACGAGGCGCTTGCCCAAGCCTGACTGGCGACTGTAAGTCCGCTTTAAGAGTCAGCAGCGTGGCCGACGAACCGGCCTGCTGAAGACTTAATTTTCGTGTTTCTTTTGGGGACTTCTTCCGTGTCTGCCGGACACACCTTAATTCAATCGCAGTTTCTTCGGGCCGCCGGCTCAAACTGATCCAATTGCGCGTCGCGCTGCGTCGTAAACTTCCCCCCCGGAGTCTTGCCGTACAGGTCCGCGTCGGCGCAATAGTAGAGAGCGGTGTGCAGGTCAACCCATACCGGAGCATTGGGGTTGCCGAGATAAACCGGGGCTGGCGGCGTTTCCGCCAAGCCCAAACTCACAAGCAGTTTTTCAAAGAGCGTAAGACTCGGCTGAGCGGGATTTTTCGATTGAGCATGGTTTTCGGCTGGACGCATGCCCCATCCCGAAAGCACGATCAAAAGCAGAACGACTGCAGCTCCGACATAAACGTCAGCGCGATGTTTCGCTAGCCATACCCCAGCCGCCGACTGCGGGTGTAAAGACTCCAGCCACTTCCGAGCCTTGCCGGCAGAACCCCAAGGCGACGGGGATTCTGCAGGCTCTTGGGTTGCTGGCGAAACCGGGGCGATGCTTTCTTCGGCGTCTCCGTCGGATTCCAGCCTCGGTTCAAGTAGCGATTCCGTCTCGGGTTCTCCGGATTCCTCCGAGAATTGCGCCATCACCTTCTTCAGTTCGGGAGAGAGTTCCGATGAAGGTTGGTAGGAAAGTGAACGTTCCGGGATTTCCGGTGCATTGAGTACGGTTGCCTCGCTGTCTTCCTCCACTGCATCTTCTTGCTGCTGGGCCTCTGTCGCCTGCTGCAGGCGCCACATGGATGCCCATTTGCTTTGCAGATCACCCGAGGGCAGAGTCTCCGCAGGTCTCGCGCTTCCACATCTGCCGCAGAATAGTTCCTGTTCTCCGAACTGGTACCCGCACTGTGGACAGATGGTTTCGCGACCCGATTTCGCGCTGGATTCACTGACGGGAATGGGAACCCTTGGTTCCACAATCTCCGGCTCGATAGGGTGCTGCGCCGGTTCCACGATCTTCTCCTCCGCGGGTTGAGCAACGTTCTCTGCCGATCCCACGGCGAGGCGCTCAAGTTGCGGCTTAATTCGTTCCAGGGCCTCCAGCATCGCGGCCCGTTCCGCCGCCAGCGCCTGCCTCCATTCCTTGTCGGCTGCCCGGGCGATTGCCTCAGTCATCAATCCTGCCATGAGCTGGCAACTCCGCATGTCGGGTTCTTCAATCGAATCGGCGTTAGCAAAGCGAATCTCTAACAGGCCGGCAAGTTTACCTTCGTGTTGAAGAGGCAGGGCCATGGACTGTTGATCCGCATGTCCCTGGCTAAACTCAGTGGTAAGCCGGCCGTCAGCGGATAGGCCCGAATCGAGCGGCAGTTGGGATCCGGCAAGGCTGGCGGCATCCCCGGTGGCGGCGCAGTACTCCAGACGGTTTGCCCGCACCACTGCGATGGCCACTCCGGTTGCGGGTGTGATCTCTTGCAGACGCTCGGCAATCAGATTCGCTGCAACCTGCAAGTCCCCCGATTGCAACCGCAGCAATTCCTGGGTCTCAACAATTTTCTTGATAGCGTCCGCGGGATTCGGCTTGGGGCGGTTCGCGGCCTCGAACGCCTTCTGTTCCTGCAGCACATGGGCGGCTTCAAGGAGTTGCTGGAAAGTGGTTTCGTCCAGCGCTGGCTTTTCCTCTGCGCTTATGATCTGTTGCTCCAAGTCGCCATCTACTCCCGGCTTGTGTAACTCCGCCATACGCTAGTGCAATTCGCCGCCCACAATGCAGGCACAACCCCGCATCCGCCTGATTCTAGCAGTCCTGACGGGCTCGAACCATACCCGACTGGATGCACTCAAGTGCTTGCACTTCTTGCGATTATGGGGACGGACGAATGTTCCGGTTTGGAAGCGCAACCGCAATCGGCGGAGGTAATCTCGGCGGCATGATCGCGGTAAGAGGGGATGTGCAAAGTATTGCGTTTTCGCAGTCCTTCCATGGGAGGACGGTGTCCGAATGCGTCTGGCACGACCGAGGCTGGCCCTGCGCTCGGGTGAAGCTGCCGTGCTTTTAAGACCCTAGGCGGGGGCGGGCACCGGCCGGGCCGGTTTGGTCTCCGCGTGGCTCAGATAGAAGTGGACCGCAGGCGTGATCAGCAGGGAGAGCACCATCGAAACCAGAATGCCCCCAATCACTGCGATGGCTAACGGCTGCAGCATCTGCGAGCCAGCACCCCAGGCGAAGGCGAGAGGCGTCATGCCCGCGACCGTTGCCATCGCCGTCATCACGATCGGACGCAATCGTCGCCGGCTCGCTTGGAGCATCGCGTCCTCCGCAGAGAACCCAAGGCCGCGGAATTTCTGATCCGCGTCCAACAGCAGGATTCCGTTCTTGGCCACAATGCCAATCACCATGATCATTCCCATGAACGAGGAGACATTGAAGGTTGTGCGGGTGACCAGCAGTGCGATGAACACGCCCGAAGTTGACAACAGCGCGGACGCCAGAATCGCAAGTGGCGCCGCGAAGGTGCGGAATTCAAATAGCAACACGATGAATACCAGCAGAACCGCCAGGATCAGCACCAGCACCAGATCGCGGAACGATTTCTGCTGCTCCTGATAAGTCCCGCCGTACACCACGCGAATGCTTGAAGGTAAGTGAAGTCCATCCACGGTTTTCATGACCGCGTCCATCCCACTGCCCAGGTCCGTTCCTTCCAGACGAGCCGTGACCGCGACGTCGCGCTGCAAGTTTTCGCGGCGAATTTCAGTTTGTCCAGGTGCTTCGGTGATGGTAGCGAGCGCACCCAGAGTGGCTGTCCTCCCGCTGCTGCTGGTCAGTAAAGTATCTCGGATTGCCTCGAGAGAAGCGCGGTTCTCAGCGGGAAACCGTACCCGGACAGTGTAGGCCCGATCATTGCTTACCACCGGCGCCGCCGCCGGTTCGCCCGCCAGAATGGCGGAGGCATCGGTGGCAATTTCTTCCGGCGTAAATCCGGCGCGGGCCGCCACGCTGGGATCGATTTGAAACGTGGTAGCGGGGCCGCTGATGGTGTTGTCAATTCCATTCAGAATGTCGACCACGCCGGGAATCTTGCGAATTCCATCCGCGACCTTTGGCGCCCATGCCTGAAGCACTGTGGCGTCGGGGGAAAACAGTTTGATCTGAATCGGCTCCGGGGCGCTGGTCAAATCGCCAATCATGTCCTGTAGCACCTGGATAAATTCCACATCCAGCGCCGGTTCCTGCCTTGTGATCTTTTCTCGCACATCCGCAATGACCTCATCGATACTCCGGTCACGGTCCGCTTTCAGTTTTACGGAAACGTCGCCGGTATTGGCTTCGGTCACCGCGGCCAGTCCCAGTTGCAGCCCGGTACGCCGGGAAGTACTCTCCACCTCCGGCGTTGCCCGCAGGATCTGCTCGACGTGCGAAATCACGCGGTTCGTCTCCGCCAGCGAACTGCCTGCGGGCATGATGTAATCGAGAACAAACCCACCCTCGTCCATCTCCGGCAGCAAGTCTGTGCCCGAGAAACGGTAGCAGGCGTACGAAACAATCACCAGAAGGGCGGCGCCACCTGCCAGCCAGACAGGTTTAACCAGCGTTTGTCGTAGCCAGCGCCCATGGAAGTCGACCACTTTGCGAAAGAATCCTCCGAGCGAGGCTTCCTCAGCCGCCAGCAACCGCGTGATGGATTCTTCTTCCGGTTCCTTCGCGCCACTATCCGCGGGAAGCGGCCTTCCCTTTGATCAAGTACTGGCTCAGATTCGGCGTCCAGGTCAGGGCAAGCGCAAGCGACGTGAACAGCGACACAGTCATGGTGACCGCCAGGGCACGAAAGAATGTGCCCGTCACTCCGGTGATCGAAATCAACGGCAGAAACACGACCACGGGAGTGATCGTGGACCCTATCAGCGGCACCGTGATCTCCTGCAGTGCGCTGTGAATGGCCTGCAGCCGGTTCTGTCCCGTATCGCGATGGAGCACGATGTTTTCCACCACAACGATGGCATCGTCAATCACCAAGCCCACGGCCGCGGCCAACCCCCCCAGCGTCATCAGGTTGAAACTTTGATGCAGAAGCTTGAGAGCGACGAAGGTGAACATGACCGTAACTGGAATCACCAGTCCGGCGACGATGGAAGTCCCCCAGTCCCGCAAGAAAACTACCAGAATGATCGACGCCAGAATGAGGCCTAGAAGAATGGCGTCGCGCACGCTCTTAATCGAATCGCCGACAATGATGGACTGGTCGTAAAACGGGCGAATCTGGATGCCAGGCGGAAGCGACCTCCGGATGCGATCGATTTCGGCGTGAACTTCATTCGCGACTTCGACAGTGTTGCTATCCGGTTGCCGGTTGATGTTGAGCAGCACGGAAGGTTTGCCGTTGGCGGTCACGATGGTGTAAACGGGCTTTGCAGCGCTGGTCACCGTGGCAATATCTCCGATACGAACCGGAATTCCCCCAGCCGTGGTTTTGACCACGATGTTTGCGATTTGTTCGGGCGTGCGCACCTGGCCGCTGATCAAACCTAAGACCAGCTGGTGATTGCGTTCGAACAATCCTGGTGAATCAATCAGGTTGGTGCGCCGCATGGTTTCCAGAATGTCCGTCACGCTGATGTTTGCGGTTAGAAGTTTGGCGGGATCCGGCGTGATGTGAAACTCCGGTTCCTGCCCGCCCTGCACCAGAACGGTGGACACGCCGTCGAGCCGGTTCAGCCGCGGCTTGATTTCGTAGGTGGCCATCTCCCAGAGCCTCGTCTGGGGCATCGTGTCGGAACTGAGGCTGTATCCCATGATTGGGAAACTGGCAAAGGTCAGCCGATTCGCCACCACGGTTGCCGTGGAAGGAAGCTCCGGTTGCACCCGCGAGAGCGCTGCATTCACATATTGCAGCGTCTGAAACATATCCACGTTCCAGTTGAAGAACAGGTCGATCTCTGCCGACCCTCGGCTGGTAATGGAACGCACGTCTTGCAATCCGGGAACGCTGTTCACCGCCTCTTCCAGCGGACGTGTAATCGTGACCATCATCTGATCGATCGGCATTACGCCGTTGTCCACGCCGATCAATATCCGGGGGAAATTGGTTTCGGGGAAAACCGCGACAGGGATCGTAAAAGCGAGGTAGCAGCCCAGCAGGGCCACCGTGATGATCAGAAAGATCACCGATTTCGAGTGGCGGGCGAACCAGTATGAGGGTTCCGGCTGGCTCACTTTTCGGCTCCGCCGGTGTTCTTTTCATCCTCATCCTTTTGCTGTTTCTGTTCTTCTACCTTGACTTGGTGTTGTCGGGCAGACCATAGGCTCCCGATGTCACCACCCGATCACTCGCTTGCAGGCCCTCGACGATCTGGACCTGATCGTTCTGGCGAACGCCCACTTTCACGCTCTTCTGGTGAGCGCGATCGTCCGAGCCGACGAGCATCACCGAGGTGCTGCCGTCCTCACCGGTGAGCAGGCTTGCCGAGGGAATGACCAGCGCATCGGGAATGGTCTGTGCCAGCATGGAGATCTGAACGCTGGTGCCTGGCTTGAGCCGCAGCTCAGGATTCTTTGCCTGAATCCAGACTTCCACCGTGGTACTGTTGGGGTCGAGCGCCGGGCTGATGACGGTGATTTTGCCTTCAACCGGCTGATCCTCACCGGGCGCGCTGATGGTGGCCTTGTCTCCCAGTTTGAGCAATGCCGCGCCCGGCTGCGGAATGTGGGCGCGGGCGATGACCTGAGAAATATCCATTACGGTGAGCAAGGGAGTTCCGGCAGCCGCCATTTCTCCGGGATACAGCGGACGGTCGGCGATTACGCCGTCGATCGGGCTGCGAATCTCGGAATAGCTGAGCTGCGCCGCCGCGCCGAGATACTTACCCTTCGCCGACTCCAGTTGTCCGGCCGCCGATTTGAGGGTCTGTTGCTTTCCGATCGCTTGCATCGCCTCCAAATGCTTTTGCGCCATTTCATACTGGTTGCGCGCTTGCGTGAGATCGACCCCCGCTTGATCGAGTTCCTTGCGCGGAAGGGCGCCTTGCTGAAAAAGCTCCTGCCGGCTGTCGTGGACCTTTTGTTGCGCGTCAAGCATTTGCTTGGCGGCTTGCATTTCCAGTTGAGCTTTCTGCATTTCCGCCGGCAGATCTGCGCCAGTGCTGATTTCGTATGTGGCCTGAGCCTGATCGTAGGTGCCCTTTGAATCCTGCGCGGCGGCTGCGAGGTCCTGATGCTCGAGCACCGCGAGTAGCTCTCCCGCATGCACCCGGCTGCCGCGTTTGACCATGAAGGCCTTTACCGGAGCACTGATCTTCGGGACAATCGCCGATTGCGCCAGAGGAAACAAAACCGCTTCCGCCGCCACCGTATGCTGGATCGTCGTCTTCTCAACTGAAGCCACCTGCACCGGAACGATTGGTTCCTTGGCGGCGGGCTCCTTGGAGCATGCAGACAGCAATAGCAGGGTGGTTCCAAGTGCCAGGCAGATCGGACGTCGCCGCCACGGCAGGGATGCGCGAGAGTCAATGCTCACATCGCTTGGTCTGCTCATTGGTTCACAAGCTTCCTGTCAGCGTCTGCAAGTTTGCCAGGGAGACACGAAAGCGTGCCTGCCCATCGTTAAACGTATTACGCGCCAGCGTGAGGGTGTTCTGTGCATCTACCACCTCCAGCACCGTGGATTCTCCCGCCTGATAACGCATCGTCGTTAGCCGCAGGCTTTCAGCCGCCAGTTCGGATGACTGGTCCAGAGATTCCAGTTCTGAACGCGCAGTTTGTGCCTCGTCATACAATGTCCGCAACTTAGCCAGCAACTGCCGTTGCGTGAAACTCAATTCCACGCGGGCCTGCTGCCGCCGCAAGTCCGCTTGTTTCACTTTGCTGCGATTTGCCCCCCAATTCCAGACCGGCAACTGCAAAGTGGCTGTGGCCGCGTAACCCAGATTGCGGATTTGCTGCCCAGTTGCCGGGTCGGTCTGATTGACCGCGAAGTGACTGGCATCGATACCGTAAAAGTAATCCAGACTGACCGATGGCAGGAATCCATTCCGCGCGACTGCAACTTCCTGGCTCGCTTCCTGCAATGTGGCCAGCGCAGCCCGCAATTCAGGATTCTTGTTTGCGGCGGCAAGCTGGACTTCGGCAAATGATGGCACCGGTTCCGGCATCTGCAGATCGTCGACAACAGAGAAGTTTTCGTTGAAGTCCGGAAACAACAACACGGCCAGCTCCAGCCGGCTGCGGTTCATCTCCAACTCCGCTTCCCGTAAATCCCTCTGCTGCTGCTGGGTTTGAATCTGCGCCTTGATGACGTCCGAGTGTGCGACCTCGCCACCGTGCTCGAGCTTTTGACTGATATCGAAAAACCGGTTCGCCTCCGTCGCAGCCCGTTGCGCGGTGGAGTACTTCCGCTGTGCCACCACGAAGCCGTAGTAGGCCTGCACCACGGTGACCACCAGCCCGCGAGCCGCGATGTCCGAACGCGCGCGCGCGACGGCCTCTGCCGCTGAAGCCCGGCGATAGTCTGCAATCGTGGCCAGCGAAATCTCCTGGTGCACATTGCCCTGGCTAAGGTACTCATGCACGCCATTATTGGCGATGAACTTGGCAGAGGGTGTGCCATTACCTTCGGTGTAGAGAAATGCGGCGTTGTAGTTCACGCTGGGCAGCATCGCCGCGCGACTCTGTACCCGGTCTTCCCTGGCCAGTCCGAATTCCGTCGCGGCCGCCCGGTACTCAGGATTGTTCTTTTTCGCCCGCTCCAGCGCATCCTGTAAGGTCAAAGTGATCGGAGCGGCGGAGGGAGCGCCGCCGCTGTTCTGTTGGTCACCACTGCCCGCCACGACCTGGATCGGAGCCGTTTGAGCCCATGCCGCGCCCAAGCTCAATGCCAGAAGTGCGATCCCGGTTCCCGTCATATTTCGCCGTCTGGAATTCACTGCCATATGCGTTCCACCTGGCCTGCTACTCTGATCCTCGCTGTTGCCCTGCGAGGCTGAGCGTTGCCGTTTCAGCATCCCGATTAAACGGTTTTTCCCCTCAGCTCTACCTGGAGCAAGTCACGAGTGGATTTTCCTAAATTGAAGATTAAGCGAACCTGAAGCAGGGATTGAGAGCAGTCCGGAGAAGCAACCAGCCCTGTTTTACGGCCGCACCGGCGAGGACGCCCGGGCTTACTCTAGTTTGGCCACCGGCAACTCAACCGTCATTCGCGTGCCTTTGCCGGGAGTGCTGCTGGCGGTGATGGTTCCGCCGTACGCTTCGACCAGAGCCTTCGCGATTGCCAGGCCAAGACCAAAGCCGCCCGTGGCTCGAGTGCGCGAGGGATCGCCGCGATAGAAGCGGTCGAAGACATGCGGCAGATCGGCGGTCGCAATGCCTGCACCGTGGTCCTCGAAAGTGATTCGCGCCGCCCCGGGTTTTTCCCAGGCTACCGAAACCTCTACCGATCCACCTTCCGGACTGTATCGAACCGCATTTTCCAGCAGGTTGATCCATACCAGCTGAAGTCTTCGGGATCAGCGCGAAACAACACCGGTCCATTCTTCGACAGATGAACCGTCGCATTGCGACTGTCTGCCAGTTGGCGAATGCGCTCTACCGCCTCTTCACAGGTGGCAGTGACGTCGATGACCTGCAAGTCCCGACGCAAGGCACCGTGCGCCCATTGTTCAGCGCGAGCCAGCCGCAGCATCCACTGCAAGAATTGTTCCAGACGCTCCAGGTCTTCCAGCGAATGCTCGAGCCCTGCCTGATACTCCTCCGAAGCGCGCGGTCGTTGTAGCAGCGACTGCAAAGTGGACTTCAGAACTGCGACCGGGCGTCTTCAATTCGTGCGCGGCATTGCCCAGAAACTCTCTTTGCTGGTCAAACGAATGCTGAAGCCGCGCCAGCATCGTGGTCATCGACTGGGTGAGTGGACGCAACTCCTTTATCTGTTGAACATCCTCGGGCAGATGCAACTCCCAGTCGTGAGCCGAGACCAGGGCCGCCTGCGCCGCCAATTGCTGCAGCGGCGAACAGTCCTCGGCGGATTCCCCACAGCGCAAGTAGAACTGTTGCACCAAGCAGCAGTAGACTGGAAAGCGCGATTGAGATTCCTGCCTGCCTGACCTGCTCGTCCAACTGAATCATCGGAGCAGGCGTACACGATGGTCAGCGATTGAGGTTGGAACGCTTTACCTTCTTCGCGATCGAGAACCGGAACCCGGAAGACCCGCAGTCCGCGGTAATGAAGGTGAGCCCACTTGAATTTCCAATGATCACCGCCGGTGGGCGGAATCTCCAGACCTTCAGGCCAGTTCGCGGAACGGGTTAGCAGTCCTGACCTTTCCGCCCACACCGCAAATAGGTCCGGATGAGCTGGATCGAGTGACGCCGGAATCAGGGAGTCGTCGAAGTAAACATTACCGCTCGCATCCTCCTTGTATCTCACCAGCGCCGCGACACTCATGGCGCGAGCTTGCATGCCGCGCGTCAAGCGTCGAAAGCAGCCGTTGGCGCGTGTAGAAAACCCCGGTGAACAACCAGCCCGGCTGCCAGCAGCGTCTGCGAAAGGATGACGATGGTGATCAGGCGGCGATTTGATCGAGTTACCTTGCCATGCTGCTCATCCCGTGCGCGTGTGCCAATCCTGCAAGATGTAACCCTGACCGCGCAGCGTGTGAATCAATTGCCGCGAGGAGCCATCATCCAGTTTGCGCCGCAGACCGGAAATATACACTTCGATCACGTTGCTGAACTTCTCCCAGTTGTAGTCGTAAAGATGCTCCAGCAGTTCGGTTTTTGAGACCACGGCTCCGGGCCGGTGCGCCAGATACTCCAGCACGCGGTATTCCATGGCGGTGAGTGTCACGGCCCGACCTCCCCGCTGCACGCTGCGGTTCACCGTGTTCAGTTCCAGATCGCCGACGACGAGCACCGGAGAGGGCTGCCCTTTGCCGCGGCGGATCAGCGCCTTCGTACGAGCCAGGAGTTCGCCTAGATCGAAGGGCTTGGTCAGATAGTCGTCGGCTCCGGCATTCAGCAGCGCCACCACGGATTCCTTGTCGTCGCGCGCGGTCACCACCAGGACCGGCGTGCGCTGACCAGCCTGCCGAATGCGGGCCAGCAGTTGCATTCCGTCCATCTGCGGCAGCATCAGGTCCAGCAGGACGATGTCGTATTCGCTCGACTCGGCCATAAAGAGTCCCTCCTGGCCGTCATGGGCAATATCGACCGCGTATCCCGCACTCTCGCGCAGACTCCGCGCGACGTTTTCCGCCAACCGCGGTTCGTCTTCGACCATCAGAACGCGCACCGGCAACCTTCCTCGCGTGCCGTTCGAAACTTAATCTCTTCTCCCCACCTTAACGCGTCCTGAATCGGGTTGGAAGTGCTGTGCGGGCTGCCTGGCCACACACTCGCATTTCATTTGGCCTGTTCGATTCTGAACATCCCATCTCGCCAGCGGACACGTCCAAGCTCGGTCCCGACACTTTGCTCCGTCAAATCAGGAGTTTAGCGGTGAGGTAAGGGAAGGGAAGTTGCTCCCAGACGGAAATAGCAACATATTTCTCCTCCTGGAGCACTGCCCATGGGAACGCTGTTTGACGACGTTCGTTACGGACTCCGCATGCTGCGGAAGTGCCCCAGCTTTACGGCCGTTGCCGTAATCACTCTCGCCCTCGGCATCGGCGCGAACACGGCGCTGTTCTCCGTTATCAACGGCGTGCTTCTTAATCCCCTGCCGTTTCATGATCCCAACCAACTGGTAGCGCTTTCCGAAAGCAAGCCCAATTTTGCCCAGGGCTCGATCTCGTATCCTAATTTTCGCGACTGGCAAAAAGATAACCATACGTTCTCCGCCATGGCCATTGCCCGGGAGGCCGGGTTCAGCTTGACTGGCCTGGGCGAAGCCGAGCAGGTGAATGCCGAGCTCACGTCGTCTGACTTTTTCTCGTTACTGGGGGTGAATCCCGTGCTCGGACGTACCTTCGCGCCCGGCGAAGATCAGGTCGGCGCCGGTCCGGTTGCGCTCATCAGCGCGGGTTTCTGGCAGCGCAAGTTTTCCAGCGCGCCCGATGTGCTGGGAAAGAGCCTTACCTTGAACGGCAAAGACTACACCATCGTCGGAGTGATTCCGGCGAATTTCCATCTCGTTGCTCCCAGCTTTCGCGACAGCGAACTGTACATACCCATCGGCCAGTGGAACAACAACCTGCTCCTCAATCGCGGTGCTGGCTTGGGCATCCATGGATTCGGACGGCTCAAACCGGAGGTGACCATCGAGCAGGCGCGGGCGGATATGGACAGAGTGACCCGCAACCTCGCCGCCGCTTATCCCGGTGACGACAGCGGGATCGGAGCGAATCTTGTCCCGCTCAAGCAACGGATGGTGGGCAGGGTTCGTCCCCTTCTGCTTGTTCTCCTCGCCGCCGTTGGTTTTGTGCTGCTGATTGCCTGCGTGAACGTTGCCAGCCTGCTGTTGGCTCGTTCGACCAGCAGGACGCGCGAATTCGCAATCCGCGCCGCGCTCGGAGCGACCAGGACGCGCGTAGTCCGCCAGTTGCTGACAGAAAGTGTGCTGCTCGCCATAGCTGGTGGCGCGCTTGGCGTGTTGCTGGCCGCCTGGGGAACTAGAGCCGCCCTCGGATTGTTGCCCACCGCACTGCCCCGCGCCCAAGAAATCGGACTCGATGCCCGCGTGCTGTTCTTCACCATGGCGATCTCGTTGCTCGCGGGAATCCTCTTTGGCCTCGCCCCCGCATTCAAGACTTCCCAGCCCGACTTGCACGAAACCCTCAAAGAGGGAGGTCGCGGAGCCAGCGGGACTCGGCACCGTACCCAGAATGTCTTTGTCGTCGTCGAAATGGCGATGGCCTTGGTATTGCTAATCGGTGCCGGGTTGATGATCCGTACCTTGACCCATCTCTGGCAGGTCGATCCGGGTTTTGACTCGCACAACGTGTTGACCTTCAGTCTTACCCTGCCTCCGTCCATGATGACCGCAACTCCCGATGCCATTCGTTCAAACCTTCGAGCCTGGAATGACAAACTCGCGTCGGTTCCCGGAGTCAGCGCGGCCTCGCTGAGTTGGGGCGCGTTTCCGTTATCGTCGGACGACGAGCAACAGTTCTGGCTCGAGGATCAGCCCAAACCCGCAAGTGAGAACAAAATGAACTGGACTCTCGACTATATCGTCGACCCCGGCTATCTGCAGGTCATGGGGATTCCGCTCGAACGTGGCCGATTCCTGGCCCCACAGGACAACGAACACTCAGCCCGGGTCGTCGCGATTGACGATGTTTTTGCCAGCAAGTTTTTCCCCGGTCAGGATCCCATCGGGAAGCGTATCCACATCAATGGCCATAGCGCGCCGGCACAGATCGTAGGCGTGGTGCGTCACGTGAAGCAGTGGGGCCTCGATTCCGACGATCAGCAGGAACTTCGATCTCAGATGTATTTGCCTTTCATGCAATTGGCGGACGACGCGATGGCGCAGGTGCCCTCTGGGTTGAGCGTGGTAGTCCGAGCCAACGGTTCGATGCCCGGGCTGTTGGATTCCATTCGGCGGGCCAGCCTGCAGATGAGCCGCGAACAAGTGATCTATGCCCCGCAAACCATGAATGAGATCGTTTCAATCTCACTCGCGTCGCAGCGGTTCTCGATGATTCTGCTCGGATTCTTCGCCGCCCTGGCGCTCGTTCTTGCCAGCGTCGGCATCTACGGCGTCATCTCTTATGTGGTGGGCCAGCGCACCCACGAGATGGGCGTACGCATGGCACTGGGCGCGCAACCCTCGCATATTCTGTGCTTGATCCTCGGGCGTGGCGGAATGCTGGCATTGGCCGGGGTCGGACTAGGTGTCGCGGCAGCGTTCGGATTGACCAGGCTCATGGCAGGCATGCTTTACGGCATCCGCGCAACCGACCCGATAACCTTTGCTGGCGTCGCCATTCTGCTTGTCGTGGCCGCGCTGGCGGCCTGCTACATCCCAGCCCGGCGCGCCACCAAGGTGGATCCCATGGTCGCGCTTAGATATGAGTAAGCTTGACCGGCAACTTCACAGGCCCTAACAAGGCGCATCCTTTTATGCACCATTCGAGGCTTTTCTTGCGGGCCGCCCACGGAACCATAGAAGCTAGTACGTCTGCATCAGACCCATTTCGGTACTGATCCTCCCATAATTGGCTGTCGCGAGCGCCTGCGCTCTCCATGTCGCTTTCTCAAGATGCGGCATGCAAAGGTCTTTATGCCTCCGTGCCGGTTGGCGAAACTTTGGCGAAGCACTTGCTTTCAGATTGAGTGATCGAGTTTGAGTCAACCAAGAAAACCGAGAACAGTTTTTCGAAGAACAGAGAAAGAAGGGAAGCCGTCATGTTGGATCTCAGCGACATCAAGATTACGCGACGCGACCAGCAAGTTCTGCAGCTGTTAGTGGAAGGGTGCAGCAACAAGGAAATCGCGGAGCAATTGAACATCAGCCCTCGGACCGTGAAACAGCATCTACGTACATTATTCTTGCGAGCTGGCATCAAGGATGGCCGCAAGCGCGTCAAGCTTGCAACCGCCGTGTTCGAGAGAGAGCAGAGGGAGTCTCATGCAACCATGTGATCGGCTCACGGCAAAAGAAGTTCAAGTTGCGGTGCTGGTTTGGGAAGGCCAGACCAATCGCGAAATTGCCAGTGTCATTGGCACCACCGAGCAGGTCATAAAAAATTACCTGCGCAATACGTTTGACAAACTTGGCGTCTGGAGCCGGCTGGAATTGGCGCTCTATGTCGCGGCTCATGGTGGTGCGCACTGGCGCGTGCCTGCCGCGCTGGCACCTCATCCAGCCGGGTTGACTGCGGAAATGCAATCATCGTTGCAGCCTGCTGTTCAGCGCGTATCCAAGGCGGGTTGGCAGTGGTGACCGTGGGTCAACACAGTTGTCCCCTAAATCGAAACTGTTGCCAGGACTGATTTCGGCCTAGTTTTTCACAATTGGGAATTATTGCTCGCGGACCTGTAAGCATAAACCGAGGTCGTTCCCCTCGCCGGAACTGCATCATTACGCACATGGTGGTCCGCGTTGCCAGCGAGCATGTGCACATCGCCCGGTGCAGTACCCTGTGGAGAGAACGCATGTGTCTGAAAAATAAGAGCCTGCGACGGCTGGAAAGTAGTTGACGAAGCCGAGCCCCTCGGAGTACACACCCAAAGCTGTCTTGGCTCGCTGGTTGCCCGTCGGACGGGCGCCGGTTGGCTTCACGATCCAATTGAAACCGCACCAGAGCTATGGATTAGGAATTCTCCATAGCTTTCCGAAGCGAGCAGTCGGCGGCCGCGGAACTTGGCATTCCGCGTAAGCCGTAGCGCGATTGTTTGCTCATGATCGAAATTGCGATCGATGTTCGTGTCTGGTCGCTCGGTCGCTAACCAACCGCGAGGCGGAGAATTACACGCGATCAGAGCAAAATTTTGTGAGTGAGGTTGAGGAAACACGTTGTCTCCCTTCGCCATGGCTTACCTTGCACCCAATTCGGTCAAGGCCACCGTCCTGGTAGTGGACGATTCACTGGAGATGCAACGGTACCTCCGCGTTCTGCTGGAAATCGATTCTTATCGGGTAGAAATCGCCAGCAATGGATTTGAGGCTTTGCAGAGCTTGCAACGAGGATGTGCTCCCCAGGTAGTGCTGCTCGACTTGGAGATGCCAGGCATGGATGGTTTGGAGACATTACGCCGGATCCTGGAAGTGCGCCCCCAACAGAAGGTGATCATGTGCTCAGGCGTGGATGACCCGGTCAAGATCATTCAGGCGGCGGCCCGCGGCGCTCTCGCGTTTCTGGTGAAGCCAGTTCAGCATTTGTATCTCTCGGCGGCGATTGAACGTTGTCTCAATGAGGCTCCGCCAAAACGGCCGCTGGAGCATCCGGGGGCTCACCTGTTCGTTCTGCCCTCGCCCAGCCCGCTGTAAGCATTCATCGCCGTCGCGCCTCTTCAAAGCCTGATTCGAGTCATGCTTCCGATGAATTCCTTAATCTGATTCTTGTCTTGCGGGGTTATCTCGGTAAATCGTACTCCGATCCCAAACCCCGGAGTGCTGGTCACAACTTCCCCGTTCGCCCACACCTTGGACTCCTTGACCCAAAGCGCAATCCTGACCTGCGTTCCTTTCGGCAAGGGGTTGGGCATTTCCAGGAAACACCCTCCCAGGCTGAGGTCGGCGGTCCGGGTGCGCATGGGGATGGTTTGACCAGAGGGATAGATCTCTGCCGAACTGGTGCATTTCACGCGAGGACTGGTTCGACGATCATGGGCATCGCGCACCGATCCATCGAACCCGGGCGGTGGTAAGGGGAAATCCCAGAATGCCTTCTCCGGCGCGAGATTGAGCAAGCCCACTTGTCCAGCCTCGGGCGTACCCGGCTTGCCCACCCATTTCACCCTGAAGTGGCCCTTGGTCTGGCCGTAGGTAAGGCCAACAATCTCGTCCACGTTCGGCAGGGCTTGTACTCCAGTCAGCCGCACTCCGTGCTGGCTGACGTTGCTGGTGAAGGCCTTCTCCGAGAATATTTGTCCGCCACTGTCGGTTCCGAAAATACGGACGGGGATTTTGATTTCCTTACGGGGTTCCCGGCGTTTTCCCATAAACTGACCACACTCTCCAAACCGAAGCTTGGGCCCTGGGGTGTCGTGATTCTACTGCAGACATCCTCTATTGCTCAATGCGGCGGAACCCACCCAGCCATGGTGACGCTGCCACCCGAACCAGGGAAAAACGCTGCAAAACCTTGCATCAACCTCTTCAGATTCCAGTTGCGGGTAATGCAAAGTGCTCCTTTCCCAACCATTTGGCGGCCTGCCTCCGGCACTCCAATTGCACTGGCATGGGAGTACGCCCCCAGGCTTTGCCATATCCCTAGATATGCAGTCGCGACCCGAGGTAGGAAATGAACACTAAAGAAAGCTTCTGGATGGCGTGTGACTCCATCGAGCAGTTGCGGGCTGAGTACGGACCATTCCAGACCCGAGCCGAGGCCGAAGCCGAAGCCCACAAGCTGGGATTTGGTTTTCTGCTGCGCTACGAACACGTAATCGACGCCAACGAAAACATCCAGGAAGTTCGGTGTATCTTCATCGAGTTGCCCTGTGCTCATCAAACCCCAACTGGGCCCGTCATCCGCAGGCTCCACACTCGGTGCGCCACCTGCGGCGAGAGCGCGGTCCACGAGGAACACTGGGTAGCCGAGGTGTGGGCGGATATTCACGAATTCGAGCATACCCGCCATCGGGTTCGTCTGTTTGAGCAGACCCGCCGTGAAGGCCTCAAGGAAATTGGAGATTGGCGCGATCAATGCGCCTGACGCGCATCCTCTGCAAAACTGCCTGATTTTCTGCTAGTCTGTTCCCCATAAAGTCTGGCCTGAGCCGGCCCTCGTCCGAGAAAAACTATGGTCTTACTGATTTCTCTGGTCCTCGCGTTCATCCCACTCCTGGGCATCCTTTATATCGTTGTATTCGGATCTCCCACCACCGTGGACGGCCTGTTCATGGCCCTGATTCTGCTTTCCATATCCGGGATTCTGGGCTTGAACGTCTTGATTGAGTTGCGCAAGGGGAAGTCCGCCTTTGCCCCAAGCCGTAGTTCGCTTCCCATGCGGCGGACGGGAGCCGTCGCTGATGGGTCTCATGTGACAGCCCGAGGCAAAATTAAGGATGTAGTGTTTTACGAGTCCAATGTAGGGCAACCCAACAAGTCCATCGTCACACTTGCCGGCGGCAACGGTGCTTCGCAGACTCTGGCGCTCGAGGGAGACGTTCGGAACGCCCTCCCCGTGGGCCAGACTCTCGATATCACCTTACGCAAAGAAGCTGGAAAGAACGTGCTGGTGGACGTCAGCTACGCTTAACCCGCCTCGCCGACCCCCGTCGGCGGCCTCCGCGGCTGGTTACGAACGTAACCTGTAAATATACTTCCGCCTCGCTCCGTTGTCGGATTCCGATAGAAAATTACTGCACCGGTGTTCGCTTCGGCGAAATCGGCCCGAAAGCGGAGGGGGAATGCAGCAACCGAGAGAGGAACCCACTGCGCCGCCCACCATGTTGGCGCGCGCGGAACAAATTCAGCGGGAGATTCAGCAACTCTCGGGACGCGACTTGCAACTCTGGTCGATCGTGATCCTGGTCGTCATCGTGCTCACCGCCGGGATGCTGGCACTCGTTCTCCCCAACGTCATCTGGGCACAGCGCGTCATCCGCATCGAGCACGTTTACCTGCCGCAACTGTTCTTCGGATTGATCTCGTTGATCTTGCTTTTCAATATCTACCTGATCGGACAGAAAATCACTCTCAACAACACCCGGCGCTCGCTGATTAGTGAACTCGTCCTGAACGAACGCCTGGAAAGTCTGTCCCTCATCGATCCCCTGACTCAACTGTTGAACCGCCGGGCCATGAATGAACTGATTCCCCGGGAAGTGGCGCGGGCCAACCGCCTGTCCAGTCATCTGACTTTCTTGACGATCGACATCGACGGTTTCCGAGCCATCAATGCCAAGCTGGGCAACATCGAGGGCAACCTGCTGCTGCGAGAGTTTGCCAAACTGCTGACCAATACTTTTCGAGGTGGCGACATTGCCTTCCGCCAGGGTGGGGACGAATTCCTTATTGTTATGCCGGATACCAGCGAGGAAGACTCCGACTTTCCCGTCCGGCGACTGCTTCGGGCGGTCGAGCATTGGAATCTCAATAGCGGCAAGAGCTATCAGCTCTCATTTACCTGGGGTCTGGCGTCCTATGTAACCGGCAGCGAGGTTGAAGACGTGCTGCGGGCGGTGGACCGCCAGTTGTATCAGAAGAAACACAATCTCGTGCCAGTTTTCTAACCGCGATCCAGATCGCGATCGCCGTGAGTCCGTCCGCCCGATCGTGCGACCACACTAAGACTCGGCAGTGGGCCCCCATTCGAACTCAACTGTGCTAAAAAAAACGCCGTCGCCGACCTTCCCGGAAGTCTTGTTCCAGGAAGGTCGAACGACGGCGAATGTGAGATCTGAAGAATCTAACTGGAGTAGGACATCGAAGCCGGTTTCCAGCTTCTGCGTCCCATCCGCGCTAGTTTCCTAGAACAGCAAAGGCGCCCTGTTGGTTTACGCCCAGGTTGTTCCAGCCAGACCCGGTGTTGTTGGCCAGCGGCCCTGTGGCGCTGTTGTCCATGTTGAACGCATCCCACGTGTCACTTGTCTTCGGACCGGTCTTTACCACGACCCAGTACTGCACGCCAGCCTTCACCGGAATGCCCGCTGCGTCGTTCTCCACTTTCAGCGTGCAGCAAGTGCCAAAGCCTGGCAGGTTGACCTTGCCCCACGATTTGAGGATCTTTCCCGGTACGTTGTTCTTGTCTGCTGTTAACGCAATCACGCCGCCGTTGGTCCCGGTCACATATCCGTCCCCAACTTTAATCCGGGTCACGGTCGCGTCTGCTGTAGGGGTGAAAGCTTCACCAATCCAGTTTTGCTGGCCGATGACCGATCCAGCTGCCGAGATCGTCCAACCGCTGCAGCAGTTGTACACATTGTTTCCAGTTCCCAGATTGCTGTAGATGGTCTTCAATCCTGGTTCGTCGCGCTCCATTGGCGTGATGAACTTCGATGGACCTCGCATGGCGATGGTCATTCGGGAGCCGTTGACGGTAATGAACCCGCTCTTTGACCCACGCGCCAGAGCGGTTACGCCGACCAGGGTCAGCACAGTCATGCAAATCAGTACTTTAATCGCTGCTGCTTTCTTTACCATTGTTTCTCCTCCGTCTTGAGTTGGTATTGGGTTAGTCAGAACTGGGTTGCGGAATGTGTCCTTCATGGTCTCCTGCCACCTGAAAGTCTCCGCTACTGGTTAATGGTTTGGGGTCAAGAAATGAACCGGCAGACTCTCCGTCTTTACCCCGTGGCTGAATCACCCCTCGATCTGCAGGAGTTGCGAAAAAAATTGAAAGTCGAGAGCGCGATGAATTTTACATCTGTCTAATGTGATGTCAAGCACAATCCAATACTGGCGCGTGTTTTCAGCGATACAAGTGCAAAACTCTGCACACATGGGAGCCAGCCGAGACTGTGGCTTTGACAATCCGCAGGACCGCAATGCGCGATCTTCAACTCTTACACGTGATGCCAACCGCGTACTGCGCATGCCCGTACTAACATACGGACCTTTGGCTTCGCCGCAATACACGAATTACTGTAGCGACGGCGGAATTTTGCCGTAGGTCGGCTGGCCCCGGAGCATTCTGTTCACCTTCTTCACCTCCGCGCAGCGTTTCGAACTCCGTCCGAAAACGTCCACTACGTTTCGCCGGATCGACTATCATCGGTCGAGCGCTATGAATCTGGATTGGCAAGTATGTTCGCGGGCCCGCCTGTCGCGTGATGCGCGCTTCGATGGCAAGTTCTTCATCGGCGTGCGCACCAGCGGAGTCTATTGCCGCTCGATTTGCCCGGCGCCTACGGCGAAAGAGAAAAACTGCCGTTACTTTCCGACTGCCGCCGCCGCCGCCGAAGCCGGATTTCGTCCCTGCCTTCGTTGCCGACCAGAGTGCTCGCCCGGAACTCCGGCATGGCTGGGAACTCCCAACACCGTTTCACGAGCCTTGCGACTGATCTGTGAGAGCGGTCTGGAGGATGGTGGTGTCGAGGTTCTTGCCGAACGTTTGGGAGTCGGCTCGCGCCATCTTCGCCGCCTGTTTCTTCAACACTTGGGCGCGACGCCTCTAGCCGTCGCGCAAACCCGCCGCTTGCACTTTGCCAAAAAACTGATCGACGAGACTAATCTGCCAATGAGTCAGGTCGCCCTCGCAGCGGGTTTCGGATGTGTGCGGCGATTCAACGCCGGCATCCGCAAGGTCTATCATCGAACTCCAACCCAAATACGTGACCTCGCCCGCCAGACGAAAATTCAGATGGAGAACGAATACCTCTTCCGGTTGCGTTTCCGTCCGCCCTACCACTGGAAAGCGATGTTGGCATTTCTCGGAGCCCGCGCCACTCCGGGCGTCGAAGTCGTCGAGGATCACAGTTATCGCCGTTCGATCTCGGTGGACGGAAGCCACGGCCATTTCGAAGTGTCGCTGGACGAGTCGAATCACTCGCTCGTGGCCCGCGTCCAATTCGGCAAACCACGTTCACTCTTCTTCATCGTCGAGCGAATCCGCGCCATGTTTGATCTGAATGCAGATTCCGGAGCCATCACGCGCGGCTTGGATACCGACCCGGCGCTGGCCGAGCGTGCGAAAGTCGATCCCGGAATGCGGGTGCCGGGATGCTGGAACGGTTTCGAACTCGCCGTTCGCGCCATTCTCGGCCAGCAGATTACGGTCAAGGGCGCGACCGCTCTCGCTGGCCGAATCGTCAAAGCTTTCGGAGAGCCTATCGCGACCGTGCGCAACCTCACTCATCTTTTCCCCACACCTGAAGTTCTCGCCGGCGCAAACTTGACCAACATCGGCCTGACCCGAGCCCGGGCTGAGACCATTCGGGCCCTCGCCCGCGCGGTTCGTGATGGCGAAATCAATTTTGCCGGGATCGTCGAGACTGAAGCATTTCTGCAGAGCCTCTGCCAGATTCCTGGCATCGGAAGATGGACGGCGCAATACGTCGCCATGCGGGCTCTCGGTGAACCCGACGCCTTTCCCTCCGGCGACCTCGGACTCCTTCGCGCCTGAACCTCGAGAACTCTCGCGACTTGGAACAACGCGCCGAAGCCTGGCGCCCCTGGCGCGCCTACGCGGCGATGTATCTCTGGAACACTCCAATCGCCCACTCGGAAGCAAGCAGCGAAGTTCCTGAAAAGCTACCCGGAGAATCCAGGAGCCCGACTCCTCAGGTGTGTGCGTGAGAACTCGCTTTTGGGCAACCCGAATGAAGTACCCGAGAATCAAGCCCCGCAGGGGCGACCCAGCTTAGCCCAGCGCGTCAGCGCTGGGAAAAGTGGCGCAAATGATTTCGGTCCCGCAGGGACGATCGAGTTCTCACGCACACCCCTAAAGCGCAACCGACAACATCGATTTCTTTCTCTTAATTGCGCTGTCATCCTTCTATGTGCTTTCCCTCACGTTCCTATCTTTTGTCGTTGACTTAGAGAATCCAAACTCGATAATCTACTCCAAGATACATTATCTGAAAGATAATCATCGATCTTTGATAATTGTTAAGCATCTGTCGGCAGGACAACGACAGGTCCGCTCCAAAACGGAACGTTACATTGCTCATAACTCCCATGTTCTCTAGATTTTGCGCGCAACTCCTGAAAACTCAAAGATTTAGCGCATAGTCATGATTTAGCTCGATTGTTTTCTAGATTTTGCAGCGAAAAGGGGGAGGGGGGGCCGGTACTAGACAGTGAATATCGGCCCATTACGGGAAAGACGGCTGCCCGCGCCGCGATCCAGCAGCCAGACCAGTTTCCCGTCTGACGGATTTACTTTCTGGGATGGCAGGCTGGCATTCTTGTTCTCCAGTACTTCGCGGACGATCTCGGCTTTCTCGTCGCCGCTCACTAGAAACATGACGTACGCGGCGCGGTTCAGAACCGGTAGCGTGAAGGTGAGGCGGTAGGTCTGGAATTTGTCCACCCAGTTGGCGACGACCAACGAGCTCTTCTCGTCGAGAGCGGCCGTGCCGGGGAACAGGGAAGCGGTATGGCCGTCTGGCCCGAGCCCCAGCAACACCAGATCGAAGCGCGGGAACTCTCCCGGTTGCAGCCCGAAAAACGTCCGCAGGGTTTGTTCGTAGTCGCGAGCGGCGGTGTTCGCATCTTTGTCCTCGGCGTGAAGGCGGAACACATTGCTCTCTGGAACGTTCGAAAATAGTCCGGTCTCGCGAGCCATGCGGTAGTTGCTTTCCGGATGGTCGGGAGGCACGAATCGCTCATCTCCAAAGAAAAAGAAAACCTTTTCCCAGGGAATGTCGGGGATTGAGCCGCTCGCAAGCAGCGCATATAGACTCTTTGGCGTCGAGCCTCCGGAAAGCGCGACCGTGAATCTCCCGCTGCTCTCGACAGCCTGCGAAGCGAGCGCAGCGAATTCCTTTACAGCCGCCTGAAATAACTCAGGCGCAGAATTCAAGACGCGAATTTCGGGTCGAGACGCCATGAAACTATCTGTTTCCGTTCGCGACCGCGCAGCGAGCAGCTCCCATGAGCGCGGCCTTGTCGTTGGTGATGACCTTCACGGGAATGGTTTCGAGAAGCGCCTGCATCCGGCCCTTGCCGACGAAAGCGTGCATGAACAAAGGCCCGGACAACTTGGGAAGCATCTTGGGAGCGATGCCGCCGCCGAGAAAGACTCCGCCGGTCGCCATCATCTTGAGAGCAAGGTTGCCCGCTTCTGCCGCGTAGACGGAGACGAAAAGGTCGAGCGCCTGTTCGCACAACGGGCACTTGCCATCCAGCGCCGCGCGCGAGATGGCAGCCGCCGCGTCGCCATGCACCATTTCATCGGTGAGCCATTGCGGTTCGGTTCCGCGTCGAGTGTCGCGCAGGAAATGAAAGACATTCACCAGACCAGGTCCGGACACCACGCGCTCATAACTGACGTGTCCAAAACGGTCGAAGAGGTAGCGGAACAAATCCAACTCCAAGTCATTGCGGGGCGCGAAATCAGAATGCCCGCCTTCGCTCGCGAACACGTGGTGGTTGGAACCGTCCCAATACATGCCAGCTTCGCCGAGTCCGGTTCCGGCGGAGATCACAGCCTGATTGCCTACCGGATTTCCCTTCACCTGATTCAGCGAAACCACGTCCTTGGAATCAAGCATGGCAATTCCCCAGGCGTTGGCTTCAAGATCATTGATGAGCATTGCGGTCTTGAGGTGGAGTTCACTGGCGAGGCGCTTGGCTTCGATGATCCAGGGAAGGTTGGAGGCTTCCACCCGCCCGTTGCGAACCGGTCCTGCCACTCCGAAGCAAGCGGCATCGGGATGCATATTTGAAGTGTCGACGAACCGGGAGACGATCTGATCCAGACCTGAGTATTCACGGCTGGGGAACACGGAGGCGGAAACCAGGCGGAAGTGGCCATCCACAACATCGAAGAACGCCAGCCTCGCATGAGTTCCTCCGATGTCGCCTGCCAGAATCATTTCTCGAAATTCCTCCAGTGGCGGCCATCGCGCTCCAGCAGATCATCGGCCTCTTTCGGCCCCCACGTGCCCGCGGCGTAGTTGGGGAAATTGCGCGGCGGCAAAGCTTTCCAGACATCGAGCGCGGGGCTCACGACACACCAACCGGCCTCGACCATGTCGGCGCGTTGAAAGAGGGTTTGATCACCGATCATGCAGTCGTGCAGGAGCCTTTCGTAGCCAGTGCTGGGCTGCAATCCAAAATAGTCTGCATACTCGAAATTCATATCAACCGCGCCCAGACGCATGATGGGCCCGGGAACCTTGGCGGCGAATTGCAATGAGATGCCCTCTTCCGGAGAAATATGCAGCACCAGTTGGTTGGGCATCAGATTTTCCACCGGAGTATCGCGGAACAGCACAAAGGGCGCCCGCCGAAACTGGATGACGATGTGGGTGTTCTGTGCGGTGAGGCGCTTCCCGGTGCGGAGATAGAATGGAACGTCCGCCCAGCGCCAGTTGTCGATCAACAGCTTCATGGCGACAAACGTCTCGGTCTTGGAATCGTGCGGCACGTCCTCTTCTTCGCGATAGCCGGGAACGCGCTGCCCATCCATCGTGCCCGCGCCGTATTGACCCGCGAACGGTTTTAGTAAGAACCTCCTCGGAGCTCCAGGGCTGAATGGCATGCAGTATTTTTGCCTGCTCGTCTCGAACCGCGTCCGCGTGAAACGAGATTGGCGGTTCCATCGAAGTCAGGCTGATCAGCTGCATGATGTGATTTGGCACCATGTCGCGCAACGCTCCGGCCTGATCGTAGTAACTGCCGCGCTGTTCCACGCCCACGGTTTCCGCCACCGAAATCTGCACGTGATCGATGTAGCGCCGGTTCCAGATGGGCTCGAAGATTCCGTTGGCGAATCGAAACGCCAGGATGTTCTGGACCGTTTCCTTGCCCAGATAATGATCGATGCGATAGATCTGCTTTTCTTTCGCAACTTTCAGCAATTGCACATTCAGGTTCCTGGCCGACTCCAGGTCATGACCAAAGGGTTTCTCGATGATCACCCGCCGCCAGTGCTGGTTGTCCTCTTCCATAAGCCCGGCTTCAGCCAGGTGTTCGACGATGGTGCCGAAAAAACTCGGGGCGGTCGCCAGGTAGAAGAAGTAATTGCTGTGCGTGGTATGGTCCTGGTTTACTTTCTCCAGCAAGTCTTTCAGTTGCGTGTAGACGTTCTTGTCGTCGAACTCGGCGGTCACGTAATACACACGGCGGAGGAACCATTCGATGACGTTCTGGTCGCCATCGTTGCCCGCGTAGTGCTTTATATCGTCGGACAATTTCTTGCGGAAATCGTCGGTGGACATCGCGGTATGCGAGATTCCCACGATGGCGAATTCGCGCGACAGCAGGTCGGCTTTGGCGAGGTTGTAGAGCGCGGGAATGAGCTTGCGGCTGGTCAGATCACCTCCTGCGCCAAAAATGACCATTACGCAGGGGTCGGCGGGTTTCGCGGTGCGCTTTGGTTGGGCGTCTGCCACCATTTCTGATTGGGCCATGATTTCGTATCCTCGTCGGTGAAGCGATCAGTAACGTTATGCGGTCTTTTTCACGGTGGTGCCCGGTTCGATATGTCCCCCGAATTTCTGGCGCATGGCGGAGAGGATTTTCTCCGCGAAGGTGTGCTCCTGGCGCGAGCGAAAGCGGGTGAACAGGGCAGCGGAAAGCACATCCACGGGAACGGCTTCGTCGATCGCAGCCTGAATCGTCCAGCGGCCCTCGCCCGAGTCTTGCACGAATCCGGTGTACTCGGACAGGGTGGGATTTTCGGCCAGCGCCATGGCCGTGAGATCAAGCAACCATGAACTCACAACGCTTCCGCGGCGCCAGACTTCGGCAATGTCGGCGAGATTCAGATCGTAACGCTGTGCCTCGGGTATTTCTTTGCTGGTGGCGTTGCGAAAGATGTCAAAGCCCTCGGCATAAGCCTGCATGAGTCCGTACTCGATGCCGTTGTGCACCATTTTGACGAAGTGTCCGGCTCCCGATGGACCGCAGTGGATGTATCCATCCTCGGAGGTTCCCGCCATTTTCTCGCGGCCGGGAGTGCGCGGAATATCACCGCGGCCGGGAGCCAGAGTTTTGAAAATGGGATCGAGGTAGCGCACGGCATCGTTCGGGCCGCCAATCATCATGCAATAGCCGCGATCGAGGCCCCAAACGCCACCACTAGTGCCCACATCCACGTAGTGGATGCCTTTGTCTTTGAGCTGTGTGGAGCGGCGGATGTCGTCTTTGAAATAGGAGTTTCCACCGTCGATGAGAATGTCGCCCGCCTGGAACTTTTGCGCCAGTGTTTGCACGGTTTGTTCGGTAGGGCCGCCGGCGGGGACCATCAACCACGCCACTCGGGGTTTAGCGAGCTTGACGACGAAATCGTCGATCGAAGCGGAGCCAATGGCTCCCTCGCCGGCGAGGCGTTTCACATTGTCTGCGCTCAAATCGGTCACGACGACTTCGTGCCCACCGCGCATCAAGCGGCGCGTCATGTTTGCGCCCATCTTGCCTAGACCGACCATTCCGATTTTCATACAAGCTCCTGAGTTGATATAAATCGTTTCCAAAAATTCATGAACACCGCGATATCGTGCCGTCTTCGGTGACGGGAGGATTCCGGCGCTACGGGAGGATCAGCCGAGGGCTTCACGAACCGCCGCCGTGAGCGTTGCCAGGCCGGACTTCAGGTCCTTGCCCAGATGCGTCCGCAGCGCGCGGCGGCCGCGCTCGGCCAGTACCTGGAAATCTCCGCGGGCTTGCGCGGCCTTGACGACTCCGAACGTATATTTCTGATCTGGAACTTGAAGGTCGGCGGCATCGTCGCAGGTGACCTGGAGAAATACTCCGGAATTCGGGCCTCCTTTATAGGCCTGACCTGTCGAGTGCAGGAAGCGGGGACCAAAGCCCAGGCAAGTCGCGACCCGCTTCTTGTTGCGTACGGCATGCCGCAGTTCCTGCAAGATGGCCTCGTGCTCAGGGTTCATTTGAATGAAGCCAAGCAGAGCGAAGTAGTCTCCTGCTGCGAGCCGATTGAAATGAGCCCGCAGATAGCCGGTGAGTGACTTGTCATTCCCCGCGGCTTTCACCAGAGCATCGGCATTCCTGGCATCAGTGAACAGTTTGACGCCGCCGCTGTCGAGGATGGGTTTTTCGGCGGGGAGGGAACCGGTCTTCTCGTATTCCGAGGTCAAGTCGCGAGTGGCGATTCTTGCTGGCTTCCACGTCGGGTTGATTGAAGGCGTTGATGCCGATGATGGATCCGGCAACCGCCGTTGCAATCTCCCAGCGAAAGAACTCCTGGCCGATATCGTAGAGATCGGCGAGCGAGATGCGCACTACAGGATGCCCGGCTTGTTCGAGCGCGGCGACCTTGGCGTCTTGTACTGCGTCCGCCGCCGAATCCAGCCGCAGGTAGGCAAAGACTCGGTCGTTTCCGTAGACTTCGGACGACGCCAACTGCTCGCGATCCACCGGGATAATGCCGTGACCCTGCTTTCCCGTGGATTCCGCCAGCAACTGTTCCAGCCACGCGCCCAGATCGGAGATGCCGGGCGAGGTGACGATTGTGACTTTGTCACGGCCATTTTTCGCGGCGGTGCCCAGAATGACTCCCAGGATCGCTCCGGGATTTTCATCGGCCGGAACTGACGAAGCGCAGGCTTCGACCATTTCCTGGGTGCGGGCAAGAAACTTGACGGTGTCCAGGCCCATCAGGGATGCGGGGACAATGCCGAAATTGGAAAGCGCCGAGTAGCGGCCGCCGATGCTGGGATCGCCGGAAAAGACGTGGCGAAAGTGGTCCGCCTCGGCCACGTGTTGCATTTTGGATCCAGGGTCGGTGATGGCGATGAAGCGGCCGCCCGCTTTTTCGGCGCCCAGCACCTGGCGCACGCGCTCGAAGAAATATTGTTTGTAGATGTTCGGTTCGAGCGTGGTTCCGGATTTGCTCGAGACCACAAAGAGGGTCTTTGCCAGATTGATCTTGCCTTCAAAAGCTTTGATCTGAGCTGGATCGGTCGAGTCGAGGACGCGCAACTGCGGGAATCCCGCGATGCGACCGAAAGTTTTATCGAGCACTTCCGGGCAAAGGCTGGACCCGCCCATGCCGAGCAGGAGAATATCGGTGAAATCTCCACTCTTTACTTCGTCACGCCAATCGGCGAAGGGTATCGGCATTGGCGATCTGCTGTTCGGTGATCCTCGAGCCAACCCAGCCAGCCGGCCTCATCCTTACCAGTCCAGAGGGATGCGTCGCCCTGCCACAAACGGCGGACTTTTCCTGCGTCCCGCCAGTCCTGAAGGTTAGCCGCTACGGATTTCGCCAGCGCTTCCGGCAGCTTGTAGGTTTGTTTGCTGACTCTAGTCGTGATCATTTGGAGTTTTTCTCGACAGCAGCAAGCAGTTTGTCGAAGGCTTCGGCGAAGAGGCGGACACCGTCGTCGGTGAGCTTGTCGGTGACTTCTTTGATTGAAATCCCCAGCTTCGCGGTCGTTTCCATGATTCGATTGGCCGATTCAACGTCCTCGGTGAGGCTGGCCCGAGGCTTTCCGTGGTCGCGGAACGCGTCCAGAGTTGCGGGTGGGATGGTGTTCACCGTGTCCTGCCCGATCAGTTCTTCCACGTACAAGACATCGCGGTACGCGGGATTCTTGGTGCTGGTGCTCGCCCACAGCACCCGCTGTGTCTGCGCGCCTTTGGCTGGCCAGCGCTTTCCAGCGCTCTCCACTGAAAATCTTCTGATAGCTGACGTAGGCCTGTTTGCCATTCGCAATCGCAACCTTGCCCAGAAGGCTCTTCAGTCTGTTCCTGCTCGCCCGGATCTTTGGAAGCCTTCAGACGCTGGCCGACAATGGCGTCGACGGAATTGTCAATGCGGCTAATGAAGAAGCTGGCTACGCTCGCGATCTTGGCGACATCTCCTCCGCGTGCTGCGAGTTGCTCCAGTCCGGCAAGGTAGGCTTCCGCAATACCCTCATACACTTGTCGCGAGAATAGCAGCGTCACATTGATATTGATGCCTTCGCTGATCAGTTGCTGGAAAGCTGGAAGACCCTCGGCGGTGCCGGGGACTTTGATCATCACATTTTCGCGGGCCACGGTTTTCCATAGTCTACGAGCCTCCGCGATCGTGCCCTGGGTGTCATGCGCGAGATACGGAGATACTTCCAGGCTGACGTATCCGTCGCGACGCTTCGAACTGTCGTACACGGGACGCAGGAAGCCGGCGGCATCCTGGATATCGCGGATGGCGAGAATCTCATAGCGGCCTTTAGCGTCGAGATCAGTCCTCGATCGCAGGGACTGAAGGAGGTCGGCGTACAACGTGCTGTCGGCTATCGCCTTTTCGAAGATGGCTGGATTCGAGGTCATGCCACGTACGCCATCCTCTTCAATCAGGCGTTTGAGTTCGCCACTGGTCAGCAGGTCGCGGCGGATGTAATCGAGCCATACGGATTGGCCGTACTTCAGGAGATCTTTTAGAGGGTTCGTCGCTTTTGCAGTTTCTAGAATTCCGGTTGGTTGCATGTGTACCTCGCTTCGAATAGGAGTCTGGCTGATTGAGACAAACCTTTAACCACAAAGGACACAAAGGTTCACAAAGAAAACCTTTCATGTCTGCATCCACTACTTTGATTGCGCGATCGCCTTCCGCGCTGCCTCGACTATTTTGTCTGCAGTGAATCCAAACTTCTTCAATAAGTCCTTGATTGGCGCAGAGGCTCCGAAGCGGTGCATGCCGATCATTTCGCCGGTTGGTCCGACGTACTGCGACCAACCGAAGGTCGACGCCGCCTCCACCGAGACTCGCGCTTTCACAGTCGGCGGCAGAACCTGCCGTTTGTAGTCATCCGTCTGTTTTTCAAAGATGTCCCACGAGGGCATGCTAACGACCCGCGCTTTGATGCCTTCTGACTGGAGCTGCTCGTAGGCGGTTACGCACAGGGCAACTTCACTTCCGGTTCCGATCAGGATAACTTCCGGCTTGCCTCCGGGCGAATCGGCCAGGACATAAGCGCCTTTGGCTACGCCAGAAGCCGGCGCATACTTCGGACCGATCAAAGGTGGGGAGCGCTTGCCGGGTCAAGACCAGTGCCGCGGGCTTGCGTTCGCAGTTGCATGATAACTTTCCATGCCTCGATTACTTCATTGGCATCGGCGGGTCGCAGCAGCACCAGGCCCGGCATCGCGCGCAGCGCGGCCAGTTGCTCGATGGGTTGGTGAGTGGGGCCATCCTCGCCGAGACCGATCGAGTCGTGGGTGTAAATGTAGATGCACGGGAAGTTCCATGAGCGCAGCCAGACGGACAGCCGGCTTCATGTAGTCGGTGAAGTTGAAAGAACGTGCCGCCAAAGGGCCGTATCTTGGATATCGCCAAGCCGTTCAGCGCTCGCGGCCATGGCATGTTCGCGTACTCCGAAATGCAAGTTGCGTCCGCGAATAGCTGCCGGCTTGAAAGTCTCCAGCGCCTTCGAATTTAAGCCTCGTCCGGTCGGAGCCCGCCAGGTCGGCGGAGCCGCCCACCAGCCAGGGAATATTCTGCGCCAGCGCGTTCAGCACCTTGCCGGAGCTATCGCGAGTGGCCATGCCTTTAGCGTCGGCAGGGAACGTTGGCAGGTTCTTGTCCCATCCGTTGGGCAGTTGGCGGTGTTGCATGCGATTAGTCTGGTCGGCGAGTTCCGGAAACTTCTTCGAGTAGTCGGCGAACGATGCTTGCCATTTCTGCTGCAAGTCGTGTCCGCGCTTGCCGATTCCCTGGCGAAAAGTCTCGAGCACGCCGTCGGGCACAAGGAATTTCGCGTCCTCTGGCCAACCGTAATTTTTCTTTGCCAGCCGCGACTCTTCCTCGCCCAGCGGTTCTCCATGGGCTTCGTTGGTGTCTTGTTTGTGGGGCGCTCCGTATCCGATGTGGCTGTTCACTATGATCAGGGTCGGCCGATCGCTGGTCTGCGAGGAAGTTGTTGTAAGCTTTCGCCAGTTGGCCGAGGTCATTTGCGTCGGTCACATGGACTGTGTGCCATCCATAGCCCTCAAAGCGCTTGCGCCACGTCTTCCGTAAATGACCAGTCGGCGGGGCCGTCCAGGGTGATGCGGTTGTTGTCATAGATCCAGCACAGGTTGGGGAGTTTCGAGATGGCCGGCCAGCGAAGCAGCCTCGGCTCCGACGCCTTCCATAAGGTCACCGTCGCCACAGAATGCGTATACGTTGTAATTGAAGATTTCAAAGCCGGGACGATTGAAATTTGCTGCCAGCCATTTGCGGCAATCGCCATGCCGACACTGTTTCCGACGCCCTGACCTAGAGGTCCGGTTGTTGTCTCAACGCCGGCGGTGCGGCGCGTATTCGGGGTGCCCGGGTGTCCGACTATCGAGCTGGCGAAATTTCTTGATGTCATCAAGGGTGACGGCGAATTCGTCGGTCGATTCATACTCAGGAATTCACTCCGCGCACTTCGGACAAGTACAGCATGGCGTACAGCAACATGGATGCATGGCCGTTCGAGAGCACGAAACGGTCACGGTTGGGCCAGGTAGGATCGGCGGGATCGAAGCGGAGAAACTGCTGCCACAAGCAATAAGCCACGGGTGCCAACGCCATGGGCGCGCCGGGATGGCCAGAGTTGGCCTGCTGCACCCCATCGATCGCCAAAGTGCGGATCGTGTTGATGCTCAGGATGTCGAGTTGCTTGCTGGTCAACAACGTTTGCTCGCTCGCCACCATAGAAGGCTTCCCCCTTGGGACTCGTGATCAATACGGGTGGTGACTCCGCTGGCACGGCCAGTATGAACGGAGAAGGTTCCCCACATCAGGCAGTTTACCAAGCTTTCGAAAGCGGCGTGCGGCCGTCGCGACGGAACAACGGCAAGCCCACAGCAAGTGCTATTTCTGTTAGGTAAGATGAACGAACGCGGGCAAGGATTCAAGGCTATTGGCCGGAAGGTGCGGTATAGGAGGGTAGTTTACTTAAGCGCGTAAAGATTTCCGTCGGTGCTTCCGACGTAGATTACGTTATCTACCACGACCGGCGAAGAAAGAAACGTGCCAACGGATTGCATCTTGCCTACCCCGGCGACGAGTTCGTCGTAAAAATCCTCGGTGAACGCGACGTCGTATTTGGGAGTGCCATCCGGTTTGGTGAATGTGGGGCCGTTCTGGCGCGAGCCGTCGGATTGAAATTCCCACGCGAGTTGCCGATTCTGGAGATCAATCGCGATCACCTTGCCTTCATGCGTTCCCATGTAAAGCATGCTGCCGGCCAGGGCGGGCGAGGAGAACATCGGCCATTTGAACTTCAGGGAAAAAACTGGAGCGCCCGACCTGGCATCCAGAGCATAGAAGAGCGCTGAATCCGAAGTTGCGAAATAGACTTTGCCATCGTGGACGGCGGGCGACGCAATGACCCAGGATCCCTTATTGTTGAACGTCCATTTTTTCTGGCCCGTAGCGACATCGAGCGCATAGAAATTAGAGTCGCGGCAGCCAAAGTAGACCACTCCATCGGAGACGGCGGCCGAGGATTGAATGCCCACCTGGTTGTAGATCTCGTGATCCTCTCCGGTCTTGAATCGCCACTTCTCCTTTCCCGTGGCGGCATCGAGGGCGTAGAAAAAACTGTCCCAGCTCCCGATGAACACAACACCATCGGCGATTGCAGGGGAGGCATGAACGACATCGCCGGTCTTGAATTTCCACTTCAACGCGCCGGAAGCTGCGTCCACAGCGTAGACGTTCCCGTCACCGCTGCCGAAGTACACGGCCCCGTTCCAGACCGCTGGCGAAGACAGGTAGAAGTCGAAGGGATCGGGCATGGTTTCCGCGGCAGGCTGAATTCCGTGAATGTGGCGAGCCGCGAACCGGCGCTCGCCCCCAGTCTGGAACTTCCATTTCATCTGGCCGCTCGCGGCATCGAGGGCGTAGAACGTGCCGTCGTAACTTCCGAAGTAAACCATACCGGCACTTACCGCGGGAGACGAAGTCACGCGGACTTTAGTCTCGAATTTCCATCTCTGTGTCCCAGATTCAAGATCGACGGCATAGAGATTCCCGTCCGTGCTGCCCACATAAATTATCCCGTTGGCAACTGCTGGTGAGGAGATCACGCGGCCATCAGTATGAAATTTCCATTTGACTCCGCTGAAATGCGGCATACCGGCTCCGTTGTAGACGCCGGTGTGTTGAAGATTGCCGCGGAACATGGCGGCATCCTGTGAAAAAGCCGGAAAGCCAAGAATGATGATGAAACCTGCTAGAACAGCAAAACGCTTCATGCCCAGGTTAGACGAAGGCATCGAAAAAACAGCACTTGACTCGGGTTAATCGGCGACTAACGCTTCATTTGGGCCAGGTAGCCCTGTTGGCTTTGATAGCTCTTGGTGATGCCTTCCACGAATTTCAAGAATTGACGCAGAGTTTCGCGTTCCGACGGTTCCATATTGTCGAACTTCAGGCGAACTCCAAAGCTGGGATTGCTTCGAGTCACGATTCCGTTGAGGATCAAACCCTTCACCCAGATTTTGCCGTTCGCCACCCAGAGTCCGATCTCGAGTTTTACTCCGGTCGGCAGGGGCGCCATAGTTTCGACGAAGCCTCCGCCCAGGCTGGTGTTAGACAGGTTGCCCCAAATCGGCTGGGGAGAACCGTCAAGGCGCAACTCGACTGCCACAAAGCACTTCATGCGGGGATAGCGACGGCGATCCTGACCCCAGCAGGGCGTGAAAATGTCGGGTTCGAAAGGTGGAGTGGCTGCCGGTGCTGTGGCGGCCGGTGGCTTGGAGGATTCTGTAGAGGATGGCGAGACACCTGCCGCGGGCTGCAGTCCGGGCGCGTTATCCTTGATTCTGCGCATGGTCTCAAGCAACACCTCATTGCGGCGAGCGGGTTCAGCATCGCGATAAGCCTGCAGCAAGTCCCCTAGATGGCTGGCGAGTTCAGGGTCGGCCAGAAGCTTGGTCCAGTCTGCTCCGGGCGCAGAAGTTTTGGTTTCAGTCATTAGGTCGGTCGGTTCGCGTTGCGGGTTTCCCAGCAGCGGGGTTCCTTCACAGCTTAGAAGCGGGGCACAGAACGGACAAGATGACCGTAGTGTACCGTTATCGGTAACCAGAGGCAGGGTTCTCGCCAGCAGGTTTGCGAAGGCTGCACCGGGCAATGGCTAGGGCGGTCAAGGTGCTGACCAGTAACGGGAACCAGACTTGTGCGACCCAGGGCACAGGGATAAGAAAGAGGACATCGAGATCGGTGAATGATGCCGGCCATCCGACGGTGGCCCAGAGGCTGGCGTAGTAGAAGATGTCCCACAGGGCAAAAGCCCAAAGAAAAGCGGCCCAACGGGAGGTCGTCCTGGGAGCAATGAGCAACGCTACGCTGACCAGCATGACCATGGTGGCCGTCTCGCGATAGACCTCGATGGCGAGCAAGCTCTGGGGAAACTGGGACAGGGAATTCGCCTGCACATAGTTTTGCGGCGAATGCCGGAGCTCAGACCAGGTTCCTGTGTACCCGGGAAGAAGCCCCACGGCGGCTCGCAGATAAACTACGACCGCCGCCTCCACGAAGCCAAAAGCGGCAGCGAAGATGGCAATAGTGACGAACTGCCGCCGGTTCAGAAGGCGGGCGTGGCGGCGGAATGCGAAGTAGGTGGCCGGTGGGATCAGGATCAGCAGGTTTACCCACCAAGGTTGCGCCCAAACCTGCAGCTTCTCCATAGAGAAAAGATTCTATCCGGTCCCGGGCTGGGAAATCCGCGCACGCCGAAATCTCCTACCAGCAGGCATCAAGCGCTTAGGTTGAGTTGGCCTCCTGACGCGGCTTCGGCGTCGTTCGGGTTGCTCGAATTCGCGGCAATCTCCTGGCCAGCCTGGCTCAAGCTGCCGACCGTGGCTGGCGACGGGCTGGCAGAGTTTCCACCGGGGGGAAGCAGGTAGGTACTGTGAAGGGCGGCAAAAGCTTGCCTGGCGCCCGCTAAGTCTCCGTTCTGAAGCGCCCCGCCGATCGCGCTGAAATCGAGCGCCCGGTCAGCCCGGAAATAAGGGTTGTCGCGATGGATGACCTGATTTCCCAATGCAACAATGTTGTTGTAGGCCTGTTGGGCGGCGCTCAAATCGCCAGATTTCAGAGCCTGGTTCAGTTGCTCCACTTCGGCCCGCCGTTGCTTGAAGTACGCGGGCAAGGAGGTTGCAGGGTTGGTTGTGGGTAGAGGAATCGTGGGACTGGAAACGCTGAGTACGGACATGGTTACTCTCCTTGGCCTGGATCAAGAATGTTGAAGAGCTTGGGTTACGGTTATGGCTCTGGCTCCACATACTCAATCGGCTGGGTATGGGGAACCTTTAGCCGCACCAGAAACTCCGTTTGCGGTGAGAGTCTGGTTCTTATGCGCGCAGTTCTTTGATTCCTCCCGGAATTCACACCGTCAAGTTAACCGGCTGGAAGGCATCCTGGCTGCTGCCGGCCTGGATGTCGGAGTTATCGGCTCCGCCCGGAAACCCGGAAGTGAGTACCTGCGATGCGCCTCCGCCGTGATGAGCGCGGTGATGGTGGGCCGCCGTGGGAGGCGAATTCCGTAAGCCCTGTTGAACAGCCGAATAAGCATCGCGTGCGCCGCTCAGGTCGCCGGACTGCAGAGCCGACCCCAGGACGTTGAGCCCTTGCGTCAGGGATGTGCTTTGGATCGCAGCATTGAGCGTTCCCTGGTTCAGAACCCCAAGGGTGGGTTGCCCATTCGTCAGATTGCCGGATTGAAGAGCCTGCGAGAGTTGCAGGAATTCGCTCTGCCGTTGCTGATTTGCTTTTTGCGCGTTGTTGGCTTGGTCGAGAGTACCGCTGGGGAAAATCGCTGATACATTCATGGGGTCGCCCTCCTCAGAGCGTTGCGACGATCATTCAGAATGCAGGTCGCGTGCCAGGAGTCCCCTCTGGCTTTTTCCGTCTTCAGGGGATTGATTTCATTCAAGATGTCCAGCTTTGCTGCTGGCGAGCAGGTTTACTCCGCCGAATCGAGAGGCAAGTCGTGCCCACAACCGCTGGATTTCAGGCAAGAAATGCCCAGACTGAATGACCATCCGGTGTGAGAGGTTGGCACAGCGGGAACAGCGTGATCTATAGTTTTTCGGGTAATCGCTTGAACGGGGAACTACCGATGGCTGGAGTCATCCTCGATGGGAGAGGCAATCTTATGGCATGACCCCAACGGCAAAGGGGTTGCGTATGAGGTCACACCGTGATTCTTTCGACACCCACCCTTACACGTTGCCACTTTGCACTACACAGCAGTGCGGATCGACAAGCTGCTACGCATCCTGCTTCATCAATTGGAAGGGGGATCCTTTGGATCCTGATGATGAGTGACAGAAATTGAAAATCGGAATCAGCATACAGCTGTGTCAACGTTTTCAGTCAAATCATGCGTGGCGTCCTAGGGAGTAATTTCGAACACCACGCTGTACGCTGTTCCGTAGAGGTTACCTTTGGTATCCACAATGAGCCCACCAAGGGGTTGGCCTCCGTCTGCGCCAGTGAATCTGTGGAGGACGCTGTACGTCCATTTTCCGTTCGCGCCTGGCGTCAACTTGTACACCACTCCGCACCCGCCCGAACACCTGCCAATGCCGCCCGTTACGGTTGCGCCGTAAAGATTGCCCGCTTTGTCGAACACCACGCCACCTGTGGGGGCGCTCCCGTTCTTACCCTGATTGAATTTGTGTAACAGGCTCTCGCGCCAGCCGTGAGTCCCGTGCGTCAGCTTAAAGACGGTGCCGCATCCGCCGCCATTGCACGCATTAATGCCCCCACCAACGGTGGTGCCGTAGAGATTTCCTTTTCCATCGAACACCACCCCGGCGTAAGGACCAGCTCCATCGCCTGGTAGGCCGAAGTGCCACAACAGACTCTCCTTCCAGCCGCCGGAGGTCCGCTGCAGCTTAAACACAGTTCCTAAATGATGATCACCGCCGGAGTCCGTCGTTCCGTAAACATTCCCCGCCTTGTCAAAAATAGGAGTATCGAGCGGGCCTGATCCGTCGTAGGGCTTGGAGCCGAAGCCATGGAGAATGCTTTCCCGCCAACCGCTGGAGCCAGGCATGAGCTCAAAGACGATACCAACGCTGTACCTGCCCCCACGCTGGGTCGTGCCATACAGGTTGCCGATGTGGTCCATCACTAAGCCGGCCTGCGGGTTATCGCCGTCGGCACCGCCCTGACTGCCTGTGAAGCTGTGGAGCACCGTCAGATTCCAATCTCCGGAGCCATGCATTAACTCAAAAGCAGTACCGCTACCGTGGAAGCCACCACCCGCCGTTGTGCCATACAGGTTGCCCTCCGAATCGAAGATCAGATCACCGTTGGGACCAACCGCTCCGTCGTTGCCGCCAAAGTCGTGCAGCTCAGTCTGCGTCCACTTGCCGTTCGGCTGGCGCGTCAACTCGAAGATTGTGCCGGCATTGTAGTTCCCACCGCCCCCGCTTGCACCGTACAGATTCCCCTTTGCGTCAAGAGTCAGTCCGCTGAATAGCCCGCCCGCAACGTTATGTAGAATCTTGAATTTAGTCGCCGCCCACGCGCCGGGGAGCAGCATCGACGCCAACACAACAACCGCCAGAAGTTTACTTGGGATGGAGCGGAACCTGAGTGACATCACAGACCACCTTGGTCGAGAGCTTCGCTAA
Source organism: uncultured Acidobacteriota bacterium (assembly GCA_963788605.1). Lineage (GTDB taxonomy): Bacteria > Acidobacteriota > Terriglobia > Terriglobales > Acidobacteriaceae > JABDBE01. The sequence goes on from CAWBHD010000007.1 coordinate 480,729, forward strand.
GGGAAACCGCACTGAACCTGCCCGACCGCCCGGAAGCATAGCACGGATTTACTCAAAAGATCGTCCCCAGGGCGCACCATACAGGTTTTTGCTCGCGCGAAAGATCGAGTCGTAGGCTTCCGGTATTCCAGTCCGGGCTCGAAGGGCTGTAGACCGGTGATAATTCTGACCAATCGTTGACAGAACGATCAGGAAGGATTCCGTCTGTTCCCTGGGTTTTCCCGGCACCCAAAGAAATGACCCAAAGAAATAGCTCTGTTGTTAGCAAGTTAAAATGTGTGCTCTTAGGAACAAGTGAAATGTCGGGTATTGGATTCCAGGTTGCTGCCTCATCGAAGCCGGGGCACTCGAAAGGCAGAACTCCGGCCTCGGACTGCGCGGAGGAATGGTGCGCCCGGAGAGATTCGAACTCCCGACCTACAGCTC
>CAWBHD010000008.1:5000-265976 GCA_963788605.1 uncultured Acidobacteriota bacterium
TATCGAGCCGAAGGGCGCAGGGGCGCTGCAGATTGCGTTCGAGCAACTCAAGGCCAAGCTTGAGGCGGAAGGACTGTTTGACGCGGGGCGGAAGAAAGCCGATTCCGAGTTTGCCGGCGAGCGAATCGGGATTGTGACTTCGCCGCAGGCGGCGGCGCTGCGAGACATTCTGAACATTCTGCGGCGGCGGCACGATACCGCTAGTGTTCTGATTTTCCCGGCGCAAGTGCAAGGTGACGCGGCTGCGCTCGAAGTCACGGCCGGGATTCGGTACTTCAACAAGGCGCGCAATGTGGATGTGATTATCGTGGCGCGCGGCGGCGGGTCGGCGGAGGATCTGGCGGCGTTCAATCATGAAGGGCTGGCGCGGGCGGTTGCCGGTTCCGAAATTCCTGTTATCTCGGCGGTGGGTCATGAGACCGACTTCACCATTGTTGATTTTGTGGCGGACCTGCGGGCGCCTACGCCTTCGGCGGCGGCTGAACTGGTCATCCGCTCGCGACTGGAAGTGGATGAGCAACTGGGAGGGCTGCATCGGCGGCTCGAAAAGGCAATGCGATATCACTTGCTGATGTCTCGCCAGAATCTGACGGAACTGGCGCAGCATGGCGCGTTTGGCCGCATGATGGACTTGATTCATCGGCGGGAGCAGCGGTTGGATGATCTGGTGAACCGGCTTGCACACGGGCAGCGCGATATCTTCGAGAAGCAGCGGCGGCGGTTCGAGATTTTGTCGGCTGCGGTGCGGCACTATGATGTGCGGCGTGTGCTCGGGGGGATGAAGAAAGATCTCGACGCGCGGACTACGGCGATCATTTCCGCTGCCCGCAATTTGCTGCTGGAGCGGAGGGTTCGGGTGGAGCGGATGGATACGGCACTGCAGGCGCTTTCTCCGCTGGCGATTCTCGAGCGCGGGTATGCTCTGGTGTTCGACGCTTCGGGTCAGTTGCTGAAAGACGCGGGGAAGGTGACGGCCGGGGATGAAATTTCGGCGCGACTGGCGACGGGGACGGTGAGTGCGACGGTGAAGAAGAGGCAGGGGTGATCGCGTAGAACCCTCGTCGAGTAGACGCTCACTTGCCTCTATGCGTCTGGCTGCTTATACTTTTGGACTTGCCGCCGTCATCCGGAAAATGTGGCCGGGATCGGCCAGCACCGCACCCTCGGATCAGCATCGGAGAATGCCATGACCACCGCCACGAAATCGGTTTCGCTTGAGCAGGAACTTAATCCCACGGAAGCACAGAACGCGCGCTTTGATCTGGCCGCGCACAAACTCAATCTGGATGAGGGATTGTGGAAAGTGCTGCGCTATCCCACGCGTGAACTGATCGTGCATATTCCGGTGGCGATGGACAATGGGAAGCTGGAGGTTTTCACTGGGTTCCGGGTGCAGCATTCGATTGCGCGCGGGCCGTCGAAGGGCGGGATTCGGTATGCTCCGGACGTCACCCTGGACGAAGTGCGGGCGCTGGCGGCGTGGATGACGTGGAAGTGCGCGGTGGTAAACATTCCTTTTGGTGGGGCCAAGGGGGGCGTGATTTGCGATCCTCATAAGATGTCGATGGGTGAACTGGAACGCATGACGCGGCGGTATACGGCGGAACTGTTCGAATTTATCGGGCCGGAGAAAGACGTACCCGCGCCCGACGTCAATACCAACGAACAGACCATGGCGTGGATCATGGATACGTTCTCGATGCACTCGCGACAGACGGTGACTGCGGTAGTGACCGGAAAACCGATCAATATTGGAGGATCGCGAGGGCGCCGCGAGGCCACTGGGCGCGGCATCATGATTGTTTGCGATGAGGCGGTCAAAAAGCTCGGCATGTCGCCTGAGTCCACGCGAGTGATTGTGCAGGGGTTCGGCAATGTGGGCTCGAACGCGGCGCTGCTCATGGCGCAGGCAGGCTATAAAATCACCGGCATCATCGAAGTGACGGGAAGCCTTTACAACAAGAACGGGATTAATGTGCAGGCGCTTTCCGCTTACCGGCAGAAGCATGGGACGCTGGCAGGATTTCCGGATGCCGAAGCGGCTGATCCGGCCGAGCTTCTGGTCACCGATTGCGACATTCTGATTCCCGCCGCCACGGAAAACCAGATCACCAGCAGGAACGCGGATCGAGTGAAGTGCAAGATCCTGGCCGAGGGCGCGAATGGTCCTACCACTGCATCGGCGGATGAGATTCTGGCTGATAAGCGAGTGTTTGTCATTCCGGACATCCTGTGCAACGCCGGTGGCGTGACCACCTCCTACTTCGAGTGGGTGCAGGACCGCCAGGGGTATTTCTGGAAAGAGTCAGTGGTGAACGAGCAACTGGAGACAATCATGGTGGCCGCCTTCGAGGATGTGGTGAAGTTTGCCGAAACGCACAGCGTGAACAACCGGATTGCGGCGTATATGCTGGCAATCGATCGCGTGGCGTACACGATCCGGCAGCGCGGAATCTACGCATAGTTCTGGGAACAACGAGCAAAACACAGTCAAGCCAAACACAACCTAATTGAGGAGGGAATCTGGTATGAGCACCCAGCAAAAGAGAGTGCTGACCTGGGCCGTGGGCTTGTGTCTGTTGTTGGGACTTCTGGTAGCCCCGGTGGTGGCGCAGACGCAAAGCGATTCACAAGACAGCCAGAGCGCGGCGACCACCAGCAAGAGTAAGAAGAAGTCGAAGACGGCGAGTGCCGCAGCCGATGATCAAAGCACGGCTGCAAGCGACACTAAATCCTCCAGCAAGAAATCGAAGAAGAGTGCGAAGTCGGACTCGACGACTGGTGCCGACGCTGGCGCCGCCGACACTTCTGCAAGCACGAGCAAGTCGAAATCCAGCAAGAAAAAGTCTTCCGGAAGCACGGATGCTGACCAGACGTCAGCTCCAAGCAGCACTGCAGGATCGTCGGACACGGCGACTGCGAAGAAGAAGAGCAGCAAGAGTAAGAAGTCCGCGAATGCCGATTCGACGGCCGAGTCTGCCGCTCCGGCGAGTGCTGGCGGCACTTCTGACACAACCACCGCAAAGAAAAGCAGCAAGAGCAAGAAGTCCGCGAATGCCGATGCCGCGGCGCCTGCATCTGCTACGGCTGGGGCCAGCACATCGGCTGCTGCACCGGCCGCGAAAACGAGCAGCCAGAAATCTTCGGCTGCGGCGACGGCTCCGGCGGCCTCAGAGCCTGCCGCGAGTTCTACCCCGACGGCGAAGCCAACGCCTGAAGCCAGTTCTTCGGCTGGCAGCACGACCAAGAAATCAGCTTCCACGAAGTCTGCGGGCGGCACCGCTTCAAGCCCGGAAATCCAAGCTGCAAAATCGAGTGGCAAAGTTTGGGTCAATCTCGACAGCGGGGTTTACCACAAAGGCGGACGCTGGTACGGCACCACGAAAAGCGGAAAGTTTATGAGCGAAGCGGACGCCAAGCGCGCCGGGTACAAACCATCCCAAAAAGATTAAAGGAGAAAGAATCATGAAGAGGAGTCCCATTTCACGTTTTCTGGTTATTCTGTTCGCGCTCACGCTGATTGCTGGCATTAGCGTGACCTCGAGTGCCACGCAATCCAGCAGCGCGAGTAAGACCTCGAAATCAACCACGGCCGCCAGCACTGCCGACCTGCTTGACATCAATTCCGCGACCAAGGACCAACTCGATGCGCTTCCCGGCATCGGCGCAGCCTATTCCCAGAAGATCATCGATGGCCGACCGTATGCCAAGAAGACCGATCTGGTGCACAAGAAGGTCATCCCACAAGCCACCTACAACAAGATCAAGGACATGATCATCGCCAAGCAGAAGTAGCGTGTGAAACGCGGGGATGGGTGTGCGGTCTGCCACTGATCTTCGCCCTGCCTTTTATAAGGAGACAACAATGACCCTCATGGACGATATGAAGAACAAAGTGATGGGCAGCATCGCGGAGGAGAATCCGACGGCAGCCGCGGCCATGGAACTGCTGAAGAACCATCCGGGCGGCTTGTCGGGCCTGGTACAGCAGTTTCACGATAAAGGTCTGGGCGATGTGGTCAGTTCATGGGTTGGCAACGGGCAGAACCTGCCGATTTCCGCGGAACAGATTCAAAGCGTGCTAAACAATGAGCACGTAAAGGCATTCGCGGCCCGGGCCGGCATTTCACCCGAGGTAGCCAGCGCGAAGATCGCCGAGCTGTTGCCGACGATCGTGAACCAGCTTACTCCCAACGGCCAGGTGCCCGAGCAGAGCGGCTTGCTGCAAACCGGCTTGAGCATGCTGAAGTCTCTGGGTAAGACTGGAACAGACGCGGCGTAGGGTTTGTTTTGTGAAGTTGGTTGTGTGTGCGGGCTTGGAGCTGGACGTGTGCCTGCTTCGGAGTTGCCGGTCGTCCGTCAAACCTTAAACGCAGAGCTTCCTGAAAAACTGCCGCAGACCACCTGGAAACGGGTGCAGGAGTAAACTGAGGCACTCCCTCTTTTTCATTTCATTGCTTTCACCATTCCCGGTGGAGGATAATTCGGTATCGCTGATTTTGGCTTTAGCAGGCGGTCCGTGTTTCTGGTGAACCTTCCCAATTCCATTACGCTGACGCGTATCTTCAGCATCCCGCTGCTGATCTGGATTCTTTCCACCAACCGTTTCGCCAGCGTGAGTGGCGAGCAGGAACTGCTGGCATCGGCGCTATTCATTGCAGCCTCGATAACCGATGGGATTGACGGATACCTCGCCCGCAAGCGCGGGCAGATCACGACCATGGGCGTACTGCTTGATCCCCTGGCAGATAAGCTTCTGATTGCGGCCGCATTTGTGACGCTGGTGCAGTTCAATCCCAGCATGGTTCCGGCGTGGATTGCCGTGGTCATCATTGGCCGCGAGTTTCTGGTGAGCGGGTTGCGGTCGATTGCGGCCTCGGAGGGATTTGCTATTGAGGCCAGCGAGTTGGGCAAGTTCAAGATGCTGGTGCAGATCGTGTCCGTGGTGGCCGTGATTCTCGACCATCGCTGGAAAGAATGGCCGATCTACGGTTCTTATTTCTTCCCGGTACATTGGATCGCGCGGCTGGCGATATGGTTCATGGTTTTCCTGTCACTGGTGCTCGGCGCTTGATTACTTCGTCGCTTTCTGGTCGAAGATCGACCGGCAAGTGGTGAAGAGCCGCCGCCGCGCGTTTCGTCCTCAGCCGTCGGAGGAAGCGCGATGTCGCCGCAACCTGAAGGTTCCTTCGCCACTTCGCGTGCAAGTTGCCGGCCCTCTGAATTTACTCCCGAAGAGCGCGCACTCTTGTTGCAGTTCGCCCATGAATCCATCCTGTCTGCGCTGGAGCGGCGCGAAATCTCTCTGACTCCGCCTTCGCCGCATCTTTCCGAGCCCCGCGGCGCGTTCACAACGATCTATTTTCACGGATTGCTGCGGGGTTGCGTGGGCTATGTGTTTCCCGTGATCTCGCTGTACGGCACGGTGGCTGAGACCGCCCGGGCTGCGGCTTTTGAAGACACACGTTTCTCGCCGGTCACACTTGAGGAAGCACCGGGAACTGGAAGTTTCGCTGAGCGTTCTTTCGCCGCTGCAGGACATCCGGGCGGAAGAAGTTGAAATCGGATTGCACGGATTGGTGATCATGCAAGGCGGGCACCGCGGCTTGCTGCTGCCCCAGGTCCCTGTTGAACATGAATGGGATCGCATCACGTTTCTCGAGCAAACTTGCCGCAAGGCGGGCTTGCCGGCCGACGCCTGGCAAAAAGGCGCTACGCTTCAGGCCTTCACCGCCGAAGTGTTTGGGGATCGGGAAGCGAAGTAGCCCGGGCGAGTTCCGGATTGCAATTTGTCAGATCACGTGGTTCGGAGAGTTGGTTTGCCGAAACAGTTCGCGACTAAAAACTCTCAACATCCGACTCCTGCACAGCACAACTCTCTGCTTGAGCTTGCCCGGCTCTTCTTGAAACTGGGCGCGGTCGCCTTCGGCGGCCCTCCCGCGCACATAGCCATGATGGAGGAAGAGGTCGTGTCGCGGCGTGGCTGGCTTACCCGCGAACAATTTCTCGATTTTCTAGGTGCGAGCAATCTCATCCCTGGGCCGACCTCGACTGAGATGGCGATCCATGTGGGCCGGGTGCGGGCCGGGTGGTCGGGGCTGGTGGTTGCGGGTGCGAGTTTCATCCTGCCGGCAAGCGTCCTGGTCACTGTACTGGCGTGGGCTTACGTTCGCTTTGGATCTCTTCCACAAGTCACGGGATTGCTCTACGGAGTGAAGCCCATTGTGATCGCTCTGATTGCGCAGGCAGTGTTAAAGCTGGGAAAGTCTGCGGTGAAGTCGGCGGAACTCGCGGCTGTGGGTGCATTGGCGGTGCTGGCCACCGCACTTGGCTGTGATCAACTTGCCGTGCTCGCGGGCGGGGGTCTATTAACGGGTCTGATTTATTGGTCGCGATCAGGAAAACAGACTTCGTCTGGGGCAGCCTTTCTTACTGGTGGGGCCGGTATGGTGGCCGGAGCCGGTCTGGTTGCGCCCTTCAGTCTGACAGCGCTCTTCCTCGTCTTTCTAAAGATTGGTGCAATTCTTTTTGGTGGCGGATATGTGTTGGTGGCGTTGATCCGATCCAACCTGGTGGCCCGACTGGGCTGGATCAGCGAACGGCAATTGCTGGATGCAGTCGCCATGGGACAGGTCACTCCGGGGCCGCTGTCCACGACGGCCACCTTTATCGGTTATCTTCTGGCAGGTTTTCCTGGGGCGGCGATTGCGACCGCCGCGATTTTTCTTCCGGCATTTTTCTTGGTGGCAATCAGTGGGCCGCTGGTTCCGCGTCTGCGCCGGTCGCCTCTTGCAGGCGCCATTCTGGATGGAGTGAATGTTGCTGCCCTGGCGCTGATTGCGGTTGTAGCCTGGCAGCTGTTCCGCCTGGCCGTGGTGGACTGGATTACTCTCGTCCTGGCCGGGCTGAGTTTCTTGCTGCTGATCCGGTTTCGGGTGAATTCCGTCTGGCTGGTGTTGGGAGGAGCTGTGATTGGAGCGGGCGCGACCTTGCTGCATCCTTGAAAACGCGGGACCGGGCTCACCGGCCTGCGCGAATCAATTTCTTCACACGTTCCTGTCCCCAGATTTCCCCTGTTCCCGCCTCTACATATCGGTTTGTAGCATCAAGCTCTGACTTACAGGCAAAGAAAATCGGGGAGAAGCGTTTGCTTCTCCCCGATGAATTGCTGATTACTGTGCGACAACCCTACGGCTGGTCGAGTTCTACGCCGTCGCCGAGGTGGACGCTTTCCATGGCGAAGACGACCATGCCGGTGGCGGTAGTCGGAGTAGTCGAAATGACCACGACTTCGCCTACTGCACGGCGGGGCAGGTCACGCACGTGGATGGTCGGGCCTCCGGTTTTAGTCAGGAAGTTGGGATCGATGGCGGCCTGTTTCAACTGGGTATCTTCGTTGGTGGAGGCCTTGAACGAGAGCGAGTCGACGGGGTCATGGAGGTCGGCTTCGTAAGTCCGCACAGCGCGGAAGTAGTCTCCGACTTTCACGCCCTGATTGGCGCCGACGTTCATGTAGACCTTCATGCCGGGACCAAGTTCGGCGTCGAAGTCGCGGGCAAGGACGATGCGGCCGGTGAACTTGCCATTCGAGGGCAGGAAACGGTCAAAGCGCAGCGGCGGATGGAAAGTCATGGCAGGCTTCTCGACATACGGGATGGCAAAGTCGCCTGGATTCACCGGGTCGCAGCTGACTTCGACTTCCGCAATGGCCATTTTGCTGCGAGTGTCGATGATGCGTACCCGCGCCAGTTCAGCGTAGGGCTGGCCCATGGCTTTTAGCATGGCGTGCTGGCCGTCAAACAACTCGAAACGGTTGGGGTCGCGCAGTTCGCGCACGATGGTATATTTCTGGCCGACCTGATAGCCCTTCCCGGTCAGATAAACCACTTCGCCGTTGGTGTACTTGGTGGTGTTGGGGGTGTACAAGCCGCCAGCCACGAAATTGGAATTCGGCAAGAGTTGTTTGCTGACGAACCCGGCGCAGGCAAGGTCGATAGCAGTCGGGGTCTGGATGCGTTCGAAGGGAAAGCTGACGGTGGTGGGAACGGTCCCGGCCGGAGCGTTCAGTTCGGCTTGGCCAGGGGCGGCAGGCTCTTGGGCATGGGCGGCAACCGTCAGGCAAGCAATCAGCAACAACAGTCCTGTTTTCTTCATGTTACCTCCAGAGTCAGAGCCGGAAGCTGCGCGGCGCCGATGCTCCGTTAATGGCAGAAAATAAAAGGACTTACAGCCCGGACAGTAACAACAGCGGCAAGGGTGGTCAAGGTTACTCTGGTGTCATGCGGGATACGTTAAATAGTTTTTTCGAGGGAAATTCGCAATCCATAGTTGCATCTGGAATTACATGGCTGTAATATCGCGCCACTCTCAGAATAATGATGGCAGCAGCATCGAACAGCTTTGTCGCTCGTTTAAGGCCCTTGCGGCTGCCCCGTGTGTGCGTGGCCGTAATCGGCTCCGATCCTGCCGAGATGCTGGACAAAGCCGAGGCGCTGGTTCGGGACAACACCTTTCTGGAGTTCCGCTTAGACTACCTGCCGCGACCGGCGCTGGCGTTACCGAAGATCAAGCAGTTCGCGGAATATCACTCTCACGTGGTGGCGATGGCGACTTGCCGGCGGGTTGCCGACTGGGGGCAAGTTTCGCGGGTCGATCGTCTCCCAGTTGGACATTCTGAACAAGGCTTCCGCTTCCGGATGCCAGTTAGTCGATCTCGAACTGCAGAGTGCGATCCACTGTAAGCCGGAGCAGTTGCGACGTCTGCGCAGCCATGCGGCGCTGATTTTGTCGCATCACGATTTCCGGGCGACCAAGAATCTGGAAGCAGACTCTGGAGAAGATGGTCGCCATGCTCCGCCGACTTCTACAAAATCGTCAGCACGGCCACCACGCTCTACGACAACGTGGTCATGATGAAGTTTCTGGAGAAAAACAGCGATCAACACTCGCTGATCGGCGTGTGCATGGGAGAACAGGGAATCATCAGCCGGTTGCTGGGGGTGCGCGCGGGCAGCGTATTCACCTTCGCCGCGGTGAGCGAGGACGAGAAAACCGCGCCCGGCCAAGTCACGGCGCAGGAGTTGCGAGGCACTTATCCGGATCGAACAGGTCGACGCGGCGACGCGAGTGTACGGAGTCGCGGGCGATCCGGTGGCGCACTCGCTCTCGCCGGCAATCATGAATGCGGCCTTGCGGCGGGAGACGGTCAACGGAGTTTATCTTCCCCTGCACGCCAAGACTTTGAAGGATTTGCTGGCTTGCGTGCGCGACATCCCGATTCATGGGCTGTCGGTGACCATGCCGTATAAGAACGGCGATTCTGTCCGCATCTCGACAACACGGATTCCCACACTACCAAGATCGGCGCCTGCAACACCGTGGTGCGGGCGCAGGACGGAAATCTGTACGGATTCAATACCGACGCGGCCGGCGTGGTACGGCCCCTCGAACAGCGAATTACGATTGAAGGCTCGAAGATCCTGGTTCTCGGAGCCGGGGGCGCGGCGCGGGCGGCAGTGTTTGGACTCAAAGAGCGAGGCGCCGAAGTTTACGTCCTGAATCGGACGCTCGCCCAGGCGCAAAAACTGGCTCGCTCGGCCCGGGCTCGAACTTTGAAGCGAGCGGACCTGAAGAAGCTCAGCTTTGACGTCATTATCAACGCTACCCCGGTGGGCATGGGCAAGTCCGACGAGTCGCCCCTGAATCAGGATGAAATCAAGGCACGCTACGTTTTCGAGATGATTTACGATCCGGCGGAGACTCGACTAATGAAGCTGGCCCGGGCGGCTGGGGCGGAAGTGATCCCGGGAGTTGAGATGTTCGTGCAGCAGGCGGCGCGGCAGTTCGAGATCTGGACCGGCAAACCCGCTCCTTGGGACGAAATGCTTCGAGTCGTGACCAAGATTCTCGCCGAGCGGGCCACCGCCAAGAATGGCGGGAATGGCGCGAAGAAGAAGTAGTTGTCCGATGTAGCGGCCGCGCCAGCGGCTTGACCGCAGGTCATTTTAAAGCCCGCAATGTAGTTTTTTCCGCCAAAACGATGCCCCGTGCCACAAAATGGTTGCATTTTCTGAGTACTGAAGTAATATGTTACTTAGGACGTGGTGGTAAGCGTCCTCTAGTCGTGGTACCGCCCTTTCTTCCAGTTTCAAGAGCCGTAACCAACTGTCTCGTCACGAGGTGGAGAGTTCTGCCTCGGACTTAGGTTCGGAGAAGCGTTTTATGGCGTGGTACGCTTATTGCCTCACTGAGCAGAAAAACCTAAACAATGGAGTACGTACCCGGCGCCCTTTTCTCCTTGAAGGAATTCAAGGTGTGAATGGAGCCCCCGTCCTGAGCTACCCGAGCGGCGAGTTTGCCGTGGTAGTCAGCGAGTACGACCGCCTGGCCGAGGGTGGAGGAAAGCTGGAAGACAAGACGGTTCTCGAGCATGCGCGAGTGGTGAGTGCATGCTTCCGAAGCGGCACCGTCCTTCCGTTCCGTTTTGGGACCATTTTCGACAGTGATGAAGCCCTGCGACAAGCGGTCCGAACCAATCGGCGTGCCTTCGGGATGAGCGTGGCGCGACTGCGCGGGAAAGCCGAAATGCACCTCAAGGTATTGGTCAAGGGCGGTTCACTGCGGGCTGCCATGGCTGATGTCGTCCTGCCGGATACGGTGGGCGGCGACTACCTGATCAAGTTGCGGGAGAAGGCTTCCAAGGATCGTGAGCGCCAGACCAAGGCGCGCGGCCTGGCGGTTCAGGTCCACAAGATGTTCAATCCCCTCGAGGAAGAGATTAGTTGCAAGCGAGTTAACACCGACGGCATGATGATTGACATTGCCCATCTGATTGATTCGAAGTCGGTGGAAAAGTATCAGAATCGCTATAGCAGCGCCGCCAAGCAATTGAAAAATTGCGAGTTAGTCATAAGCGGGCCCTGGCCACCGTATCACTTCCTGCCGGGCAAACTGCGGACGGTCGCGGGCAGTTCATAAGCCCTGGCCCTCAAACCTGTGGATTCATGGATCCGGGGTAGTGTGCTGCAGCCAATGTGCAGTAATGTGCATTTGTTTGCCCCGGAAGGTGCCCTCCAGCCAGGTGAGGGACGAGACCGGCCACCATATTAACTGTTTGATTTTACAATAACTTACAAGATGGCGATCGGGCAGGCCGGGAAATCCTGGCTTTGGCTGGGCAAGTGCTTCTCTAAGCAGTAAGAAAAGAGGCCGCGCTTGACCTTCACTCTCCGTTCTCGACTTCTCACTTTATGCCGATCCGGCCGCCGGATCGGCCCCTTGCATCGCCTTCTCTGATTTTCCTTCCATTGCCTCTTTTAAACTGTGGCCCCAGCGATGGGGCCGCTTTTTTTGTCCGTACGGGTACGAGAGTCTTGGCTGCGATTCTCATCTGAAACCCTCCTGCGAGTTTGTCTTCAACGAGAGGGAAATTACTGGCCAGGGGTCTACAGCACGGTCTCGGAAGCTCTCAGTGCCCGGAATAACGCATCCATTTCATTCTGCGAGGCATCCAGATACGCTATACAGTCCACATGCGCACCCAAATTACCGCCACCCTGCTGCTGACCCTTACCACCACTTCCTACTTAACTGGCCAAACTACCGGACCCGGCTATCACGCAGACAAATCCGTGCTTTCGGCTGAGAGTGCTTACTCGCCGCAGCTGAGAAGCGAACTGGTTCGACTGCGCGATGCGGCGCTCTCCGACGACTACGCTTATCAGCAGGTCGCGCATCTTACCGACAACATCGGTCCGCGAGCCGCGGGCTCCGCGCAGGCGGGAGCAGCGGTGCAGTATGTTGCGGACGAGTTGCGGAAGCTCGGACTTGAGGTTCGCCTGGAGGAAGTCAAGGTTCCGCAGTGGATGCGCGGGACCGACGCGGCGGAACTGGTGGAGTATCCGGGGCAAGCGCCGGGAACCAGCCAGAGGATTGTGCTCACGGCGCTAGGCGGGAACACGCCCACTTCGCAGAGCGGAATCACCGCGGACGTGGTGGTGGTGAAAAGCTTTGACGAACTGAAGTCCCTGGGCCGGGAAAAAGTGGCGGGGAAGATTGTGCTGTTCAATGTCGCCTTCGACAAGCAGAAAGCGGCAAACGGAATGGCGGGCGCGGCTTATGGGGAAGCCGTGGCCTATCGCGCTGGCGGGGCAAAAGCAGCGGAAGAATTAGGCGCAGTCGGCTCGCTGGTGCGGTCGGTTGGTGGCGCCGATTATCGCCTGCCGCATGCCGGCTGGAGTGAGCACGCGGGAATTCCCGCCGGAGCGGTCAGCAGCGAAGATGCCGACCTGATGGCGCGGCTGGCGACCCAGGGCAAGGTTCGTATCCACCTGACGTTGACCTCAAAGAACGGGCCGGAAGTGACGAGCTACAACGTGGTCGGGGATCTGAAGGGCTCGGAACATCCCGAGCAAGTGGTCATCGTTTCGGGGCACCTGGATTCGTGGGATCTCGGAACCGGCGCCATCGATGACGGGGCGGGAGTGGCGGTCGCCATGGAGACGGCGGAGTTGGTGCAGCGGTTGCAACTGCATCCGCGGCGCACCATTCGCGTGATCGCCTGGATGGATGAAGAGAATGGCGGGCGAGGGCACGACGCTTACGCGATCGCGCACCAGGCAGAATTTGGGAACTACGCGGCGGCGATCGAGAGCGACTTGGGAGCATCGCATCCGCTGGGATTTCGGGCCGACATCAGCGCCAAGGCTTTGCCGCTGTTGAAGCCCGTGCAAGAAGTCCTGCAAGGGTTTGGGGCAAACGTGGTCGAGTTGACGGAGCGCAGCCCCGGGTCCGACATTGAACCGCTTGCCAAGGCTGGCGTCCCAACGCTGGGCATCCTGCAGGATGCCCGCACCTATTTCAATTATCATCACACCGCCGCCGACACCCTGGACAAGATCGTTCCGCAGGAGCTTCGCGAAAATGCGGCGGCCATGGCGGTCATGGGATATGCGCTGGCCGACTTGCCAGAGCCTCTGCCACGCTGACGAAGATCGGGACGACGCATGACGGCGATGTGATGTGCATCACATCGTGGGGAAACCAGCTGTGCTAGGTTGCTTGGTATATAGTCCTCATTTTTTATGCTGCCCGCCGGAGGATCAGCTCCGGCGGGTCTTTCTGTTTTCCAAATGGAGGGGCGTGGAATCCCCGAGGGCAGTTGACGCATCTCAATTTAGGCGCATATGATCTTCGTTTGGCCTTAAGGGCGGGAACGAGTCAGGAAGGGCCACGGCAGTGAAGCTATTATCCATGGACAAAAAGAAACTGGAATCTTTCAAGAAGCGGCTGGAAACGCGGCAGCAGGAGCTGCGCCGGATGGTCACGCGTACGGAACAGGATGGACGCACCATCGATGACGATTCGGCGCAGGATATCGCCGATCGCGCCGCCAGTTCCTATACCAAGGAATTTCTCTTCCACCAGAGCAACAACGACCGCCAACTGCTGCAGATGGTGGAGAACGCCTTGTCACGTATTCGCGAAGGCAGCTTTGGAGAATGCATCTCCTGCGGCAAGGAGATCAACGCCAAGCGGCTGGAGGCAGTGCCGTGGACCCGCCATTGCATCGAGTGCCAGGAGAAGCTGGAACAGGGACTGCTGGAAGAGACGCCGAAATAGCTGGCGCATGACCCGGCTTTATTCGTCGAGCCGGCACGTCCTTCGCGCTCCCAGGCTTTGACGCTCCTGATTTTCGCCTGTTAGACTCAAAAGGTTGTCAATCCCACCCTGACTGAATTAGAAGGGAAGTTCGTGCGCGCAGAGACCCGTCATCAACTGAAACAGGACCGGTTCAGCCGAGCCACCATCGATGCGGCGGAAAGTGCCGCCCACTGGTCCGTGGAACACAAGAGCAAACTGGTGGTAGCGGCAGTGGTGGTGCTGCTGGTGGCGGCGGCCGCCGCCGGGGCGTGGTATTACCTGAGCCAGCAGGATCAGTCGGCCAGCGTGGAACTGAGCCAGGCCGTGCGTACCATGAATATGCCAGTGCGGCCTCCCAACATGCCGGCTCAGCCTGACGCCCCGAGTTTTGCCAGTTCCTCAGAGCGCGCCACTGCAGCTCATAAGCAACTTCAGGACATTGTGGACAAGTATCCTCACACTCATTCGGCTGAGTTCGCCCGCTACTTCCTGGGTCTGACGGCCGAGGATCTGGGAGACAAAGCTGCGGCTGAGAGTGACCTCCAGACGGTTGTTTCGTCATCCAATAGCGATCTGGCGGCGCTGGCCAAGATGGCCATGGCATCGGTATATCGCAACATCGAACCGCAACCAACAGGCGATCGAACTCTACAAGCAACTCGCCGCCAAACCTACCAACACAGTAGGCAAGGCGACCGCTCAATTGGAAATGGCCGCGACCTATCAGGCGGACAATCAGCCTCTTGAAGCCAAACGCATCTATCAAACAGCATCCAGAAGGAAAACCCCGCCAGCGAAGCCGCGCAGATGGCCTCGGCCAAGCTGCAGGAATTGAAGTAGGAAAGCTGCAGTCAGCTCTCAGCTTGATTGTTCTGGTTCGCGTTGAAAATAGCGTTCAGTGCTGTTTGAAGAGTTTGTTCAATTCTTCGATTGGGGTAGGCGGTACCAATGCCGGTTTCAGGTTGGCCGTCACCCGCTCTTTGTGTCCCATGCCAACCAGTGAAGTTGTCACACCTGGCGCTGAACGGGAGAATTGAATTGCGTTTTCGGCGTCGCTGTCCAGACCTAAAACACTGTTCACGAAATCGGGAAGACCATGAGTCAACTGGCCCTGCTGCAGGGTCGCGCTTCCGACTACAGCAATCCCCAACTGAGCGGCCACGGAAAGCAGTGACTGCTTCTTCCTGTTGAAGCTTTGATTGACTAACGCGTAAGCCTCGGGCATTGCCAGGCTGAACGGAAGTTGGATGAAGCGGAAGTGATGTTCATCGCCTGCCAACTGGTCGCGCCAAGTCCACCATTTCCGCGAGACTGATGTAGTCGCGGGAGCCCTCGGGTAAACGAAAGGCACTCCAGGTTGCCATGCCGTAGTAGCGGAGGCTGCCGGCCTTGACCTGCTTCTCCAGCATGGCGAATGCGTCGCGCATACGCTGAAGAAATACCTCGCGGGAAACATCCGCTAGTTGCGATTCCGGATTGTGAAGGTAGAACACATCGATGGTATCGAGACCGAGATTGCGCTTTGAACGCTTGATCTGATTCTCCAGGTAGCCTGGAGCGATGCAGTGCATCCCGCCGGCGATTTGCGCTGGATCCAAAATGCCGGGTTCCACGTATTCCCGCATGAAGTAAGCGCGAGGATCAGGGGGAAGATTGCCGTCGAACGACAGGTAGCCGGCCTTGGTGCAAACCAGGATCTCTTCGCGCTGCAAATCTCCTGACTCGATCTGTTGTTTGAGCGCCGCGCCGATATTTCGTTCTGAACGCTGGTGACGGTAGTTGATCGCGGTATCAAGAACGTTGATGCCGGAACCCAGAGCGGTGGCGATGGCATCAGTATAATTCCCGTCAGCGGTATCAGTGGGCTCGCCGAGGTAGGTTCCGAGTCCGATTGACGAGAGCCAGAGTTCGCCCGCTCCGAGTACATTCGCTGGACGGCGGAAATGCCCGGCGTCGCGCAATGCGGGGAAGCGGTCGCGGTAGCGGGCTGTGCCTTCGGGTGTGGCGTGACCGGACATAGGGAGACAGTGTAGCAGTCAAGTCGCTGTGCCAATTTCAACGTCTTTGCGTGGTCATGATATAATGACCATAGTCATATGGAGTGGTCACATGAAGATGATGCCGGCTGGCCAGTTCAAGGCTAAATGCTTGAAAGTCATGGATGACGTCCAGTCCACGCGTGAACCTGTAGTGATTACAAAAAAGGGCCGTCCGGTGGCAAAGCTTGTGCCCGCGGAAGGGCCGTCGGATGATTTCCTCGGTAAACTTTCCGGAGTGATGAAGATCGTAGGTGACATCACTCAGCCGGTGGAAGATCCTGACGCTTGGGAAGCGTTGCGGTGATCTTACTGGATACGCACGTCGTTCTTTGGGCGGCAATAGACCGGAAACGTCTCTCCCGCAGTGCCGAATCCGCCCTCCGGAGAGCCCACGCTAGCGATGGATTGGCCCTGGCTTCTATCAGCCTGTGGGAAATGGCATCGCTTTTTGCGCGCGGCCGGATCCAAACCTACGGGACCATTGAGGCATCGGTGCGCCAGGTCTTGGAGACGGTTGGTGTCATCGTGAAACCCATAACGCAAGAGATCGCAATTCTTGCCACGCAGTTTCCGGAAAGTTATCCGCGTGATCCAGCGGACAGGCTGATTGGCGCAACTGCTCGGGCGGAAGGACTCGCATTGATCACGCAAGACGAAAGAATGCGTAGCAGTCCGCTGTTGAAAACGATCTGGTAAGAGCCTCTAAGAGCCCGTCCGCCTCGCATTACCTTCGTAAGCCGCAACCCGCCTTTTGCCGTGAGTCTTGCTTCCGACTCACGGACAATTCCTCTGTCCCCTATTCTGCGACGATGAGGTCTTATGGCTTTTTCTCCGACGCGTTTCCTCATGATTTGTGGTCTGCTTTGTGGCTCAGTCGTTGGCCAGCAGCCAACCGGTCCCGCGCCTGCAAGTTCCGGATCCAGTTCTTCTGCGGAGCATGGTCAGAGCCTGGGCGAACTGGCGCGCAAAATGCGGAAGGACCATACCGTCGAAGTGCAAATGTCCGAGGAGGACGCGAAAGATCTCTTCCGCTCGGTCGACAAGATTGTCGCCTTCGCCTCGGAAGACAGTGGTTTCCCGAAGCGCTCCACCGTTAAGCGCCGCCTGGTTGGATCCGCGGAAGTGGAACAATACACGCGCGACCAGCAGGCAAAGGAAGAATACGCAGAACGTTTCGCGCGATCTGAAATGACCATGAAGAAGTTCGGCCTGCTGCCGCGGGAATTTAACCTGCGGGATTTTGTAGTTAAGGCCAATGGTAAGGAGATCGCCGCTTATTACGACGATGAGACCAAGACGATTTCGCTGCTGAACTGGATCCCGAAGGATCGCCAGGCGCCGATTCTGGCACACGAACTAACCCATGCTCTGCAAGACCAGAATTACGATCTCAAGGCCTGGCTCAAAGCCGGGCAAGCGGCATCGCAACCCGTCGAGAGCAGGAACAGCGAGACGGATGTGGATGACGACAGCGCGGGTGCCCGGCGAGCAGTCGTCGAAGGGCAAGCCCAGATCGTTTTCGTGGACTACCTGCTGGCTCCGATGGGGCGCACGCTGCAGAACACGCCCGGACTGATTTATCAAATGGAAGAGCCCGCGGTTAAAGCCGTGGCCGACTCACAATTGTTGCACGATGCACCGATGATCCTGCGGGAAATGGGTACGTTTCCGTACCGCGAAGGTCTCATCTTCGAAGGTGAGCTGCTGGAAAAGGGCGGGAAGAAGATGGCGTTCTCGGGAGTCTTCGCGCGCCCGCCGCGCAATACGCATGAAGTGTTGCAACCAACCGCTTATATCAACAGCGAGAAGCTGGCAGCGGTTAGAATTCCCGACGTTCAGTCCATACTCAGCGACCAGTACGCGGTGTACGACTCGGGAGGAATCGGCGAGCTTGATGTGCGGGCCCTTCTGAAGACATACGGAAACAGGAAGGAAGCTGACATTCTAGCGGCGGGTTGGCAGGGCGGTGAGTACGTTGCCTTCCGCAGGACTGCCAAAACCGCCACGGATGCGCTCACCACCGCCGACCTGGCTCTCTTGTATGTTTCGCGGTGGAAGTCGCCGCAGTCGGCGGAACGCTTTGCACACGTATACGCGACCGCCATTGCCCAGCGATATCACGATGCGAAGCCGCAACCCGCTGCTTCTTGCGCTGGAGCGAAATGCCCCACCTCCGCAGTGCAGATTCTTACTGAAGAAGGGCCTGTGATCGTGCAGCAATGGGCGGATAACACTGTGGTTGTTTCCGAAAGCTTCGATCAGATCACAGCCGGCAAACTGGTGGATGCGGTGCGGGAAAGAAACGCCGAAACACGGGCTGACAATTCCGGCCACGACGAGCTCGGTATGCGGCTTTACGATCTGCCCGAATTTTCCGCATTTCAGGCTCAGATCGGCGATCGCGTATTCGTCGAACTCGCGAGGGCAGCAAAATAGCGAGGACCTCACTTTTGCCTCACGCCGACGGTTAGCCCCGAATTTCTATTTGCCATCCTTCAGTTGTTTCAAAGTTTTCTCATACGTCGGAATGTCTGAGTGGGCATTCGCCGGGACATTGAGGAGCGCGATCTCCCAGTTATGGATTGCGTTGCTTTTATCGCCTAACGCGGTATACGCCTGCGCCAGGCCAAGGTACGTCCAGAATTTTTCTTCGGGATGGTGCTGCTGGTTGGATTTGAAAATTTCCAACGCTTTTTCATCTCTCCCGGCCGAGAGAAGACCGGCAGCATAACCGTAAATTCGAATCACGTCGGTTTCCGGCAAGCGAAGCGCTTTGTCAATGGTCGCATCTGCATCGGCGTCTCGTCCCATCGCCTGAAGAACGGCGGCTTTCGTTGCCAGAGTGGAGGAATCCTCCCGTCCACGGGACGGTCCCCGGAACGGCTCGTTAATGGCCTTGTCTGCCCAGATCAGTGCTTCGTCCAGGTTGGTCTTGTGGTTGGCGCAAAACTGGGCGGCGATCTGCCAATTTTGATATTTGAACCCCGGCCAACTTTGAAGGTCTCTTCGTATTTGAGCGACGTAGAGGTCATTCACGTTCGGAACTTCAATTTTGAAGGGGATCCGTTTGTTTTCCCATTGCAAAAACGCCAAGGCAGAGTCGGGGCGGCGCTGGTCGAATCCATAGGTCAAGAATTCTGTATAGGGAGCCGTCTGAGGATTTACTGGCACCCGCAGCACATCATCTTTGGGGTCGTATTGAAAACTGCCCCAGCCGGTCGAGTTGTTAGAAAAAATCCACACCCACGGTCCAGTCTTTTCCGCTTCCAGGAACAGTCCGTAGGTACCTGCTTTGAGTTCCTTACCTTCGACTTTCACATCGTGCGAGAGGGTAATGGTGGTGGTTTCATTGGCGCCAGCCCTCCAGGGCGCCGCCCGCGACGGGCCCAAGCCTTCGTCAACAAAGCCGTACTTCACCAGTTCACCCCAAATATGCCCGGTCCGATCCGCTCCCGTTCCTCCATGAACATTCGGGCTGTGATAGGCAATGGTGATTTTGACGAGACCAATCCATTGAGAAACTTCGGCTCTCTCGTTAGCTCCGTTCGGAGGGAGAGACAACTCGGAAAGCATCTGGGCATGAGCAAAGCGCACTAGTCCAAAGAAACTCAAGAAAGCCATTGCGATCCACATCTTTTTCATCATCTGGCCTCGATGTATCAGGAATTGTTCACTGGCACGGGCAGCAAAGCTGCTCAGGTTCCTGGTCGCCGGCGAACCACCATGGTGATTTGACGTTATCCTTTGGCTGAGGTTACCCATTTCCATTTTTGTCATTGTTGAGTACGATGTCAGTCCATAACCTGAGGTTCAACCAAGATGGCAGACATAACCCTGCACATTAACGGCCGCGAGCGAAAGGTGAACGTTGCGCCTGACACGCCTCTGCTCTGGGTGGTGCGTGACACGCTGGAGTTAACGGGCACCAAATTTGGCTGTGGCGCTGGTCTCTGTGGCGCTTGTACGGTGCACGTAGATGGAGCTCCAGTGCGATCTTGTTCCACGCCCGTGTCACAAGTCGCAGGGAAGAACATCACGACTATTGAAGGTTTGTCTGCGAACGGACTGCACCCCTTGCAGCAGGCATGGATCGAGGAACAGGTTCCGCAGTGTGGCTACTGTCAGACGGGACAGATCATGGCCGCCGCATCTCTGCTGGCGAAGACTGCGCAGCCCTCCGATGACGAGATCACACAGGCGATGTCCGGCAACCTATGCCGCTGCGGGACCTACGATCGGATTCGCCGGGCCATCCATCGCGCGGCGGGCACCGGAGGTGCGCGATGAGCCCGGTTTCACGCCGTCAATTTCTCATTGCCGGCGCCGTCGCAGGCACCGGACTGGTAATTGGTTTCTACTGGCGCCCCGGATCTCCGGGTATTCCCAAGGAAGCATTTGCTCCCAACGCGTATTTGAAGATCGCACCCGACGGAAAAATCACGATTGTAGTGGCGCGCTCCGAGATGGGACAGGGGGTGCGAACCTCGCTTCCCATGATCCTGGCCGAGGAACTCGAAGCGGACTGGAAGCAGATCACGATCGAACAAGCAGGGGCCAGCAAGCTCTTCGGCGATCAGAGCACCGGCGGGAGTGCGAGCGTGCGCACCACCTGGGATCCGATGCGAAAGGCGGGAGCGGCCGCCCGCGAAATGCTGATCGGCGCCGCAGCGGCAGAGTGGGGCGTTCCGCGAGAGAGCTGTAAGGCTTCGAACAGCGCCATCGTTCATGCGGCGTCAAGTCGCCGTCTCTCGTACGGACAACTGGCGAACAAGGCAGCCGCCCAACCGATTCCCACCGATCCGCCATTAAAACAGGCCAAGGACTACCAAATTGTGGGCAAGCCTTTGCCGCGGCTTGATGTGCCGTCCAAGGTGGACGGAACGGCGGAATTTGGTATCGATTTTCGTCTCCCCGGGATGAAGTACGCAGTGCTGGCCCGTTGTCCGGTGATTGGCGGCAAGGTTACGAGCTTCGAGGATAAGGAGTCCAGAAAGATCGCGGGCGTCAGTTTTGTCGGGAAGATCAGTGATTCAGCCGTGGCCGTCGTAGCCGACAGCGTGTGGGGCGCTATGGAGGGCCGGCGTACGCTCAATGTGCAATGGGACGAGGGGCCGAATAAGGATCTCAACTCAGCCGCCATCTTCGAGTCGCTGAAAAAGTCTGACTCGGGCAAAGCTGCGACGCTTTACTCGACCGGCGACGTGTCGAAGACGTCGGGACGCCGCATTGCAGCTGAATACCAACTCCCCGTGATGGCTCACGCGGCGATGGAACCTGGCAATTGCACGGCAGACTTCCGGGGATCGAGTTGTGAGCTCTGGGCGCCCACTCAGGTGCCACAGGATGTTCGTGATTCAGTGGCGCAGGCGATCGGCCTGGATCCCGATCATGTGAAGGTGAATGTCACATTGATGGGCGGAGGATTTGGACGGCGATTGGAGCACGACTACGGAGTCGAAGCGGCTCTGGTCTCGAAGGCGGCAAACACTCCCGTCAAGGTGATCTGGACGCGGGAAGACGACATGCGGAACTCGACGTACCGTCCGGCGAGTTATCACAAACTGAATGCGGTACTGGATGGGCAGGGCTGGCCGCTGGGGTTTAGCCACCGCATCGTTGCGCCGTCCATCAGCGGACAAAAGGGGTCGGCGACTCCCAACGGGGTGGATCCGGATCTGCCAGACGAAGCCTCGCTGATCTATTCCTTTCCTGCTGCGCTGGTCGAATACGTGATGACGGAAACTCCCATCCCCCTGGGCTGGATGCGCTCCGTGTACGCGCTACAGGCCGGTTTTGCCAGTGAATCGTTTATCGACGAACTCGCAACAGCCGCGAAAAAAGATCCGCTTGAGTACCGGCTGCACTTGCTCTCAAAAGACGAAGACATCAAATATTTCGACACGGTATGGCAGACTGCGCGAATGCGGGGCGTGTTGCAGTTGGCGGCGGATAAGGCAGGATGGGGGAAACCACTGCCCACTGGACACCATCAGGGGATCGCGTGTTTTGGTTGCTTCGGAACATATATGGCGGAAGTGGTCGAGATTTCGATGGAAAATGACAAGCCGCTGGTGCACCGAGTAGTCGGCGCGATGGATTGCGGTCAGGTGGTAAACCCCGCAATTCTCGAACAACAAATCAAGGGCGGAGTGATTTATGCGCTGGCAAATGCTTTGCGCGCGCAGATCACGATCGATAAAGGACGGGTAGTGCAGGGCAACTTCGATGACTATGCACCGATTCGGATGAACGAGGTTCCGATAGTCGAAGCTTATTTTGTTCCCAGCACGGAGACCCCGACTGGGGCGGGAGAGCCTCCGGTTCCGCCACTGGCGCCGGCTTTGTGCAACGCGATTTTCGCGGCTACGAAGAAACGCATACGGGCATTGCCGATTTTGGGCTGATCGCGCATCAGCGCCTCATCTGGTCCGCTGTCAGTTTGAAGATCGTGATATTCCTTCCAAACAATTGAGGATTGAGTTGAGGAAATTTAGTTTGGAGGTCACGAGCCAGATACACTTCCCAGCCAGCCTGGACTATCCAGACCGACTGACCAGTCATTAATGGGTGATGTCGCAACAGATCCTCGCCCCAATGCGGAAGATCTCCAACTGTGAATATGTATTCCTCCGGACCCGCGGCGACGATCCGATAACCGCTGCACTGAAATTCTTGCAAGCTTGCCGCTGAACTGGAAAACAACATGGGCTGCTCTGGGCAGAGGTAGTGGGCAAGCAGGAGACGTGTCTGATAATCCGCGAAAATCAAATCTGACTGTGGAATCTGGGAGCGGACGAACTCGATGGCCTGTGTCATCTGCGGGCGGCGCTGATCTTCAGGAAGCATGTAAGGCCGATGTGGCTTCCCGAATGCGTTGCAGACTGTGACCACCAAAAGGCTAAGCACGATTCCCCGTCCGACGCGTTGCTTCGTCAACCTGGCAAGAAGAAAGCTGACCCCGGCGACTGCAAATATGATGAGAAATGCAGAATGACGTGTTCCTCCGTACGGATAGAGTCTCGCCAGTGACGCCCCTGCCGCTACTGCGAACGGCAGGACGAGAAGAATCCCCAATTGCCCGCCAGCAATCTTTGCGCCTGCGGGCAGAACCGGTGCTTTCCAAAGCAGCGCGATTGCTGCGACGAATCCGACAAAAGCGATATCCCCGACCGCCAGTTGTCCGAAAACATACTGAAATACTCCGCCGCTTCTCGCGATTACGAATAGAAGTGGATTATCACGCTCAGGGTGGAAAAAGGAATTGCCCAGCCATCCATTGATCGTCCCCGACGCGTAGTCTCCCCTCATTTTTGAAATGTGCGTGGCGTAGAGAAAACCAAAAAGCACGAGAGTGGCTGTCTGCCCTAACACCCAGGCTGCGCAGACCCTGGCTGCGGGACGGTGAGTAACTATTCGGATCAGGGAGTAAACGCCCATGGCTGCAGCAAACAAGATCGCCGAATAGTGCGTGAGCATGCCGAGGCAAACAAACATCGCCGGCAGCAACATCACGGCCGCGGAGTTTTCCTCCAAGGCCCTCTCCAGCCAATAGGCGGCACTGGCTAAAAACAATAGCAGCAAGGCGTACTGCCGCACCTCCGCACTGAGGCCGACCAGGGGCGGAAGGAAAGTCACAAGGATCAAACCGATGAAACCTGTAGCTCGTCCGAAGAGGCCGGTAAGCCATTTGAAAACGATCCAGCAGAACGCTGTCCCGGCAATCACCGGCGGAAGACGAAGGACAAATTCCGAGTCGCCCAGTGCGCGCCAGAAGTAAAGGACAAAGGTCAGCAGCGGAGGATGGGCATTGGTCAGGCTGGCCTTGTAGGCCACATGCCATGAGGCTTGATTCGCGAGCAGGTAATGAAGTGCCTCGTCCGGATTCAGGAATGTTCCTGACGCGGCTCTCAGGCGAACTAAGAAACCGGCTGCCACCACCAGGAGTGCGGCTGAATTGAAATGAGCCGCAAGCCAGCTCTCGAAAAGATGCTCCCATCTCGACCGCGACTCGATTCCGTGTTGCAGCTTGTGAGGTGAGTGATTCATTAGGACACGGGATCAAGCGCTGCTGGAGTCTGGGTAGAGTCTTCGCGCCGAGATCTGCCGTTCACTTCGGAAATAACATACATGATCAGAATCCCCAACTCCGGTTCCATGGGATGGCGGTAGCGCGGCAGTGGAAAAAGAAAGTAGTAGACCATGGGATACGAGAGAAATAACCAAAAGAAAAGCCATGCAGCGGGTCTGTGCTTGCGCACGGCTCGGCCCAGTCCCCAGAATCCGAGCACCGTCGACGCCAAAAAGAGCGAATTGCTGAGAGACGAAGCGACTGCATTGTTTGACGGCCTAGGGGCTCCACCCCAGTAGTAGATAAAGCGCTTCAGACTGAGACTGGCAAATCGCGCATAGTCCTCGCGGATGTAGGTCATCGCCTCGTTCTTGCGTTCTGCAACGTAGGCTAGTTCGCCGAGATCATGATAGCGGCGCATCTCGAGAATATTCTTGGTGGGATGAAGATAGTCCATCCAGGTGCCATCAGCTCCAGGCCCATTGCCCAGACGCAACTCCGCGCCGAAGTTGGAACGGATAAAGATAAACTTCCCAAACACGCTGTAGTTGCGAACCAGCCAGGGTGCGATACATGCGATGAAGACAGCCGATGCGAGAGCCACCCCAGCGAACGACCGCTTGTCGAGCTTGGCGCGCCGGTACCACGCCCACAATCCGGAGACAGGCAGAAACGAGAGCAGGGCCGTGTTGGTCAGCGCGGCAACACCCCAGAGCAAACCAAACTGCAGCCACGGCTTCGAGCCGTCTTTTTCTTCCATCTCGAGGGTCAGCCAAAAAATGACCGCCAGCAATAGTGCGGCCAGGCTGGTCTCCCAGACCCAGCGCGTACACCAGAAGATCACGGGCGGCAGCAGAGCCCAGCTCCATGATGTCCAGACTGCAACTTTCTCGCTAAAACATTTTTTTGCCACCAGAAAGATCGGGATACAGGTCAGCGCAGAGAAGATGCTGTTAATGCTGAGGAGGATCAAAGCCGAAGCACGGCTGTAAACTCCGAAGAGCCTGAAAACACCCGCGATCAGAAATGGATACAGCGGTGGTTCCCAAGCAGTCGACCCTGTAGGTTCATTAAAAGGATTGCTGAATCCCTTGCCTTGGGCAAGGGAGCGTCCGACACGCCCCATCTCGAAACCAAAGTCGAAATTCTTCTCGTTGGTCTGGACTGCCAGGGTTTGCTTATCAGAGTGGAATTTGTAAGTGTGTCCGATCAGGATATAGCCGATGCGCAGTCCGAAGGCGATGAGCACTATCCAGAAAAAAGAGGTGCGGGCGTTTGACCACCAGCGCCGACGATTGCTCAAAGCTGCCGGGATCGGACTCGTCGTCGAAGCATCAACCATGCAGAAGGCCGATTCAAATGCCATCCACTAAGAGGGGACGACTCAGTTGTAGCTGATGAGATTCCCTTTCAGCAACTTTTTAACGATCTGATGTCCGCAGGGAGCGCAAGGCCCCACTCCTTGACACTCCACTCCTGCGGCCTTTATCCTTAACTTTCGCTCCCTGGAGAAGTTACGCCTCTGAGCGTGCTTCCGCGTTCCTTTGCGGCATGAAGGTTGGGGGCGCGGGGGTTCTCGATGCTCATCGAAATTCAAGAGTTGGAACTCCATCCGATTGATTTTGCGGAGGAGTACCTTCCAGGCGTCCTCGATTTGGGTCCTGACCTTTTGCAGAAGGCTCCGCTGAAGGCTGCCGGACGTGCTCAACTGATCGAGGAGCATCACGGGAAGCATCAGCGAATCAAGGACATACGGGTTAGCGGCGAGCTTTCGACCGCGCTCGAATTGCCTTGCGCCCGCTGTCTGGAACCGGTTATCCAAGAGGTAAAGCGGAAGTTTGATTTGTTGTACCGGCCACTCGGCGTCGACGCTGGCCGGGAAGAGATGTCGATTACCGGAGCCGAGGCCGAGGTCAGCTATTATAAGGGTGAGGGTTTGCTGCTTGAGGACGCGGTGCTAGAGCAGGTATTGTTGGCGGTCCCTCTGAAAGCGATTTGCCGCGAGGACTGCAAGGGACTTTGCCCGCATTGCGGCGCGAATCAGAATGTGGAGCAATGCTCTTGTTCTGAGCCGATGGAAGATCCGCGTTGGACTGCGCTGAAGGATATTCGCAGCAAGTTGGAAGACTGAAAAGAAGGAATCTAAATGCCTAATCCAAAACGGCGACACTCGAAAGCGCGCACCGGAAGTCGGCGCGCCCATGACTCTCTGAAGAGCCATGCCCTGTCTGAATGTCCGAACTGCCACGAGCGCAAGATGCCGCATCGTGCCTGCCCGAAGTGCGGCTTTTACAAAGGCCGCGAAGTTTTGAATGTCGAGGAAGCCAGCTAGCGCCGCCACCCCATGCCAAGCGTCATAGCCTTGGACGCGATGGGCTCGGATCGCAGGCCCAAACCTGAGATCGAAGGCGCAATCCACGCGGCTCGCCACTACGATGTTCACGTACTTCTCGTGGGCCCGGAACCGGCTCTCCGGGACGAGTTAGCGCGCTATCCCGCCGCAGCCGGACTCCCCATTGATGTCGTCCATGCCAGCGAGGTCATCGACATGGAGGACAAGGCAGTGCAGGCCGTGCGCTCCAAGCGGGATTCGTCCATGCGCGTGGGACTTCGCCTGGTGCGCGACGGTCGCGCCGCGGGCTTCGTCACGGCAGGCAACACTGGCGCAGCGATGGCTACGGCGAAAATGGTGCTGGGAGCGATCCCCGGCGTCGACCGGCCCGCCCTGGCAGCTGTGTTTCCCACGGCGATTGGTACCGTCGCAAGCCTGCTGGACGTTGGCGCCAATGTGGACAGCAAGGCGCACAACCTCGAGCAGTTCGCGGTCATGGGCGAAATCTATTTCCGCACAATGTTTGGGACCAGGCGTCCGCGCGTGGGATTGCTTTCGATCGGCGAGGAAGAAACCAAGGGTAATGAGCTTACGCGGGAAGCTTTTCAGCTCTTGAAACAGCTTCCGCTGAATTTCGTCGGAAACGTGGAAGGTCGCGACCTGTACAACGGCAAAGTGGACGTCATTGTGGCTGACGGATTCGTGGGCAATGTCGCGCTGAAAATTTCGGAAGGCGTTGCCAACCTGGTTCGCTCGACTTTGAAGGAATCGCTAAAGGCGACGATTACGCGCCAGGTGGGATATCTGCTGTCGCGCAGCGCGTTCGCCGATTTCAAAAAACGTCTCGATCACACAGAATACGGGGGCGCGCCGCTGCTTGGGGTGAAAGGAGTCTGCTTCATCACTCACGGCTCCTCGAACGCCAACGCGATTAAGAACGCGATCCGGGTGGCGGCGGAATTTGCCGAACACCCGATCAACGAAGAGATAGAAAAAGCACTGGCGGCGATCCGTCCGGTAACGGTCAGTACGTAACTAATCGAAATCACGAGGTTCCGGACGCCTCGTCCGGGCGGAGCGACCAAAGATCACCGTGGTAGTCGGCAGACAGCGAAAGCGAAGAATCGGGGCTGCACGAAGTTCATGACAATCGCATCCACTAACATCGCATTTCTTTTCCCTGGCCAAGGATCTCAAACCATCGGCATGGGCAAGGAACTCTCCGAAAATTACCCGGTGGCCCGGCAGACATTTGAAGAAGCCGACCACACCTTGGGCTACAAGCTCTCGCAGCTTTGCTTCGAAGGTCCCGAGGACCGGCTTAGGCTTACGGAGATCACGCAGCCGGCGATTCTGACCATGTCAGTCGCGGCCTGGCGCGTTTTGAACGAGAGAGGCCTCAACCCAGGTTTCGTCGCCGGACATAGCCTGGGCGAATACTCGGCACACGTTGCCGCCGGGACCCTCAGCTTCGCCGACGCAGTACGCACGGTGCGCCATCGCGGCAAGTACATGCAAGAGGCTGTTCCGGTCGGCGTGGGAACCATGGCGGCGATCCTCGGCATGGAATTGGAAAGAGTCATGGCAGTATGCCGCGATGCGTCCCATGGCGAGATTTGCGAACCTGCCAATATCAATTCCCCCGAACAGGTTGTCATTTCGGGTCACAGGGACGCCGTGGAGCGCGCCACTAAGCTGGCCGACGAACGCGGCGCCAAGCGCGCAAAAGTCCTACCGGTCAGCGCCCCATTTCATTGCTCGCTGATGAAACCGGCGCAAGATCGACTGGCCACGGATCTCGCTTCCATCGCCTTCGGTAAGCCGGCAGTCCCCGTCGTCTGCAACGCTGACGCGGAGTTGCTTAAAGATGCCGCGCCCGCCCGCGATGCGCTGATCCGGCAAGTCACGGGCTCCGTGAAGTGGGAACAATCCATGCGCGTACTGATCGCGCAGGGGGTGCAGACTTTCGTGGAACTTGGCCCAGGGAAGGTTCTCTGCGGCCTGATGCGCCAGATCGACCGCTCGAAGACCTGCGTCAACGTCGCCGACGAGTCGTCACTGCAGAAGGCGCTGGAACAGCTTGCAGTGCGGGCTTAGGCACTGAAGACCCGAGAGCTGGCTACTCCGATCATTCCATCACCCAACTCCACCAGTTGCCACACTCTATTTCGCTGGGCGAGAACGATAATGTCTTGTTGGCCTTTTCCACCCACACATAGGCATGTTCGCTGCGAGAGTTGACCGTAGCTTGAACAATGACTCCGCTCCCTGAGCCCGGGCTCAAAGAACAATCTACCGAATAAGATCTCACCAGTCCCCATTCTCCTCCGGGGCCCCAGTCGCGATAGAAATCGGGGCTGAACGGATATGCGGAATACTTGTTCGGGTGCTGCTTCCAGTCGGGATCGTTAAACCACACAGCGTAGGCGGACTCGTAGTTCTGGCTTTGCAGGGCAGCAAAAAATCTGCTCGCCGCCCTCCGCTCCGGGTAATGACGACAGTGATAGGCCACCCAGGCAACAAGTATAAGAACGATGGCGGCCACAGCAATCCGCATCCGGCGTCGCCGGTCACGACCGGGATCATATTGCTCCGCGTCCATTAGCGTCATGGCTTCTATAAGCATAACGGATTCTGGCAGAGAACAAGAGCCTTTAGGCTACATTGAGAAATCGGGCGATCGGGAAATTGCCCATTCTTCTACTACAACGTTCTCTTGAACAGCGGCGTAGCCACAGCCAGCGTCACGAACGCAAAAATGGAAAGATAAAGCATATCGGGCCAAATGGCGGCCATCCCCGTTTCCTTCAGCAGTATCGATTTGAAGCCGTGAACCGCGAATGTGAAGGGATCTACACTGGCGATTGCCCGCAGCCACTTGGGAAATGCCTGAATAGGATAAATCGCTCCGCTAGGGAAAAACAGCAGCGTATTAAGGATGCCAAAGATCGCGCGCGGCACCAGCGGATCCTCCACTCGCACCATGAGCAGGAACATCATGGTATTAAAGGCAATCGAGGTCAGCAGAATCATCAGCAGCAATTCGAGCGCAGTGCCGGGATTGAAAATCGTTCCGACACCCGCCATCAGCGATCCAATTACGGTAATCACGAGTCCAGTCATCACTGCCTTGATTGCTCCCGCGGCATTGAGCCCGAAAACAAGTTCAGTCTTGGTGATGGGCGTGACCAAGTATCCTTCGTGCACTCCCCGTGCTTTGTCATCGATGTAGAGCATGCCGCCGCCAATCATGACCGAAACAAACATGGCGAGCGTGATCGATCCCGGCAATAGATATTTCATGTATTCGATGTAAGGATAAAGTTCCACAATCTGCAGCACGGTTTGCTGCAGGATTCTAGGTTCAACCGTGGGCTGATTGAGGGCGTTGGTTATGCTCGTGAGCTCTTCTTCGAGCGTCGAACTCATGAAGTTGTCGCTGTTATCGACGATCAGCGCGATGCGCGGCTGGTCCTGTTCATACACGCGGCGCGAATATTGCGGTGGGATAATTACGGCGCCTTGGATCTTGCCATTGCGGACATCTTCCATCGCCGTCTTCGGGTCGTTGTAATAGACCGGCGCAAATGTACGCATATTAGAACGGACGGAATCAAAAGCTTCGCGAATCTTGAGTGCTTGCGTGCCGCCATCCTGATCGACAAGTCCCAGCCTGGCATCGCGGATCTTCCCGCCGAAAGCATTGCCCAGAACGATCAACTGGACCAGTGGAAAGACCATCGAAGCCAACATCAGCGTCGGAGAGCGGAAGAACTTGCGCATTTCGCGCTCGACAATTGCCAGAATGTGATTCACGGCTGCAATCCCGGTCTGGGTGGCATTACGAAGCCATGCGCCTTGACCAGTTCATCGCGCAACTGCCGCCCGGTGTAGTGGACGAATACGTCGTCGAGTGAAGTGTTCTGCACGGAGAGCGAGCGGATTTTGACTGCGGCGTGCACGGCCGCTTCGACCAGTTGGGTTGTGGTCCGCGACCCGTCTCCAGTCAGCACGCGGTACATGCCAGCGCCCTCGTGCTGGACAGATGTCACGTCGCTCAACTTTCTTAAACGCTCTTCCCAGTCCGCAGGAGCGTTGTCGAACTGCGCCTCAATCACATTCGAGCCCGGCACACTTGCCTTCAATGCCGGTGGGGTATCGAGCGCGACCAGCTTGCCATGATCCACAATGGCGATGCGGTCGCACAACCGGTCGGCCTCGTCCATATAGTGAGTTGTGATCAGAATGGTGAGCTGCCGGTGGCTCTTAATGTTAGTCAGCATCTCCCAGACAGCAACGCGAGATACCGGATCGAGGCCGGTCGTAGGCTCGTCCAGAAAAAAGATCCGGGGACTATGAACCAGGCCGCGAGCAATCTCAAGCCGCCGCCGCATGCCGCCAGATAAGGTTTTGGTCTGGGCCGAGCGCCACTTCGTCAGATCCACCAGTTCCAGCAGTTCGTCGATCGCAGCTTTGCGTTTCTTTGAAGGCACATCGTAAAGTTTGGCGTAGATGCTGAGGTTTTCCTCGATGGTGAGGTCGAGATCGCTGGTGAGGGCCTGCGGAATTACGCCTATCGCTCGCCGAGCGGCGTCCGGGTCTTTCTGCACATCGTGACCGGCGATGCGAGCGGTCCCGGCAGTGATCGGAATCAGCGTTGTCATCATCCGGATCAGAGTGGACTTGCCTGCGCCATTCGGTCCGAGCAAACCAAATATCTCTTCTTCCTTTACGTTGAAGGAAACATTGTCGACGGCGGTGAAGTCACCATATTTCTTGACGATGTGATCCACTTCGATCGCGTTGGATGCGGCGGCAGCAGAGGCATGCCCGTTCGATCCCGATTCGCCGTTCCTATTGAGATCGGTAATCACGGATGCTGCTCCGCTGATACGTTCTCTCTCGCCGCACCCTTGATCTGATCCGGTGAAACCAACACTTCCGCCGTCATGCCCGGAACGTACGCACCTTTCGGATTGTCCAGTCGAACCTTAAGCACGATGGTCCGGATATCACGCTTGCGCCGGCCGACGTCTCGCTGGGTGGCAAAGTCCGCTTCCGCCGACTTGAAGAACACCTTTCCGGAAGTAAGCGTGCCGCCAGGAAGACGCACACGAAGCGTATCTCCCATGCCAATGTGGTCGGCTTCGGTTTCAGGAATTGCGGCGCGGACCCACGTGTCCCCGAAATCAACGATGGTTACGATTGCCTGTCCCGCATTCAGCACTTCGCCTTCGCGGGCGGCACGAACCGATACTGTTCCGGTGACGGGCGCATAAATCTTGGTGTAACCCAGACGAACTTCGGCCTGCTTCAGCATGCTCTCCGCATTGGAGAGTTGCGCGCGTGTGGATTCGACCGTACTCTGTGCGGCATGCGCCTGGTGGGTGTTGGCGACAGCCGTGTTCAAATCGGCTTCGGCGGCGCTCACTTGATTCTTAAGCGACTGCACCAAAGCCTGCTGCGCCGCCAGGTTCGTCTCGGCCTGCACCCGTTCCTGATCGGAAGCGACCCCCTGCTTCGCCAGTTCGATCATGCGGCGACTATCACTTTCGGTGCGCTCCAGAGTAGCCTCGGTTTGGAGCAATTGCGCGCGCATCGACTGCAAGCGCGCTTGCGCGTTGGCGACACTGCTGCTCGTCGATCCCTGGGTCGCCTGCAGAGTTGACTGGGTCTCAGCAACCTTGGACTTCAGACTGTCGATGGTGGCAGCGGCGGCTCGCTCCTCCGCTTCCAATTCTGACGGATCGAGAGCCGCAATCAGGTCGCCTTGTTTAACCTGAGTCCCTTCATCCACCAGGAGCTTCGCCAGTCGTCCCCCAATTTGCGGGCTTACGATCACTTGATTGGCATCTACCGTACCGATCAAAATCAAATCGCTGCTGCGAGGCGTGGACAGGAAATAGTAGGCCAGCGAGATGCTGAAGATCACGCCCAGCACAATCAGGAATTTGTTGCGTACGCTCACTGTCGTGCTCCCGCTTGTCGATTTATTGGATGAAGGAAGACGGCATGAGAAATAAAGTCGAGAACCGCGGCGCGCCGGGCAGCTACGCGCTTCGGCGATAGCGGATCGGAGCCGGTCATCATGCGCATCACCGGTGCGTTAATGAAGTAGAAGACAATCGAGGAGATGACGGTCGGTACAAACTGCAGAGGATCCACTGGCCGGAACTCACCCGCAGAAACGCCTTGCCTGATGACAGCGGCAACCCGGCCAAACAGAGGGCGGAAATACTGCTTTACGATCCGCTCCACATGTTTGCTGTGAGTGCGGCGGGCGTTCATCATCTCGCCTTGCACAATGGGCGGATAAAGAGGATGAGCAGCGATATAGTCGAAATGGGTCGCGGCGTAGGCGAGAATTTTTTCCCGGGGCGGGAGGTCGCGGGAGAGAACGTCGTATACGGCCTGGGTCAAGCCGCCAAACACCTGATCGAGAATGGCCCCGTAAAGCGCTTCTTTGTCCTTGAAATAGTAGTAGAGGAGGGCCTTGTTGACCTTGGCAGCGCGGGCGATGGCGTCCATGCGAGCACCGGCCACGCCTTCGCCGGCAAATTCCTGAACGGCAGCCTGCAAGATGGCGTTGCGGCTCTGCTCGGGGCGTCCGCGGGAGCCTAGTTTTGATTTAGCGGTAGCAGGTTTCATTGTTATTTAATTAACTGGTTAGTTAGATTATAACAAAGGAGAGACGATTACGCAAACTGGGTCTTGTCCCAGGTCAGTGCCCAAAGGTCTGGTCGGGACGGCAAAGGCGATAATGCGCCAGCCAAATCCCGGCTGACGATATCCGGTGACGGGGCGCCCACGTTACGATTGACCGTCATGCGGTGGACATCTAGAATGCGGTTGAACAGAGTGAGCCTCCGCCGCGACACTTCGACCTTCGCCCTTGTAGCAGTCTGTATGCTCAGCAGTGCGACAGGATCCAGAGCGGAGCAGCCCCGATCAGCGTACATTCGTTGTGAGAGCTATTCGCCCCAGGGAGTGCCTGTCTATGAAAACCTTTGTGCGATGTCTTTGGGAGCTGATACCTCGCCCGCGGAGCGGATCTCCTGCGGTGAGACGGTTTCAGTAATTGGTAGGACGGGTTCGTGGTTGAATGTTATAAGGAGCGATGGACGACCAGGCTATGTTTTTTCAACGGAGGTCTCGCGCGACAAAAGACGATGGGTAGAAATCTCGGTGCCGGGTCCGAAGGATTTTGATGTCGGCAGTTGTTATACGCCTAAGATACGTTCCGATCAGCCCGGCAAGCTCGCTCCCCATCCTATCTACACGCCAAATCCTGAAATTGGTCCTTTAGGTCTTCCTCATGGCTTCAAAGGAAGCGTTTCCGTATACATGACGGTTGGGACCGACGGGCTGGTACACGAGGCCAAGCTCGCGAAATCTCTGGATCGCAAGCTCGATCAGAAGGCAATTGAGACGGTCCAGCAATGGAGATTTGATCCGGCCGTGGAAGACGGCAAACCGGTCTCGTGGCCGATGCATGTCGAGGTCACTTTTCGAGTTTATTGAATTCACCCCGTCCCGGCTCACGCAATCTCACGTATCTGTAGAACTATGATTGCAGCTATCCTCGCGGGCGAGGGCCGTGCGGCACCACCGTGTGTTATGGCTGCCCGTCCTGATCGCAAAGGGCGCGATTGAGGGTGGGCAACCCAGAAATATGTCAGACAGGTGTGTCCGTGACTACGACATGCCGCCCGCGATCGACGGCACGAGGAGAACTTCGTCGCCGTCCCGGAAGGCATAGGTTTTGCCGCCGAGGAAGCGGATGTCTTCTTCGTTGACGTAGACGTTGAGAAAGCGGCGAACCTGTCCGGCGTCATCGCGAAGATGGGGCTTCAGGTCGGGAAAGCGCTGGTCGAGCGTAGAAAACAATTCGTCGATATTTGCCGCTGAGCATTCGATTTGACCCGTTCCGGCAGTATGTCGGCGCAGGGGCGTGGGAATTTGCACGGTAACTTTCATTTAGGCCTCCACAGTCTCTGAAATGTGTCTGGGTATAACTTCCAGGTGTCTTTGCAGTACTGCCTCAAACTCGGCGACCTTGGGTCGAATCGGATCCTCCAATTCGTACTTGCCGGCGAGCACGTCCGTGGTTTTCAGACCGTTCCCGGTGATGCATAACACCGTCGTCTCTTCGGGCAGGATGCGTCCTTGGCGGTAGAGTTTGCGGGCGCATCCGGTAGTCACTCCTCCCGCGGTTTCGGTGAAGATGCCCTCAGTCTCAGCCAGAAGTTGGATGGATTCGATCATTTCAGGATCGGACACATCTTCGGCCCATCCACCGCTGTTTGTGATGGCCTTGATGGCGTAGTGGCCGTCGGCGGGATTGCCAATCGCCAGCGATCGCGCCAGGGTTGCGGGCTTCTGAGGCTCTATCTCTGCCCTCCCCGCTTTCACCGCAGTCGAAATGGGAGAACATCCTGTGGCCTGTGCGCCGAAAAACTTCACTGCCTTCGACGCAACCAATCCCATCTGAATCAGTTCGTCGAACGCCTTTTTGATTTTGGTGATCAAGGATCCTCCAGCCATGGGCACGACCACATTGTCGGGAAGCCGCCATCCCAGTTGCTCGGCAATTTCGAATCCCACAGTTTTCGAGCCTTCCGCGTAGTAGGGACGCAGGTTCACATTCACGAATCCCCAACTATGTTCGTCGGCGATTTGCGAGCACAGGCGGTTTACCTGGTCATAACTTCCGGCGACGCGAACCAGTTTGGCGCCAAAGATTTGCGTACCCAGAATTTTGGCGGGCTCGAGATCCGCGGGAACAAAAATCCAGGCTTTCAGCCCGTTGCGTGCCGCTTGCGCAGCCACGGAATTGGCCAGGTTTCCTGTCGAAGAACATGCGACGGTGTCGAAACCAAAGCTAAGCGCCTGCGCCAGCGCCACCGCGACCACACGGTCCTTAAAGCTCAGCGTGGGCAGACAGACGGCATCGTTCTTGATCCAAAGATTGGTTGCGCCGAGGCGTTTGCCGATGCGGAGTGCGGGGAGCAAGGGCGTAAAACCCACTGGCAAAACCGGAGAGAACTTCTCTGGCAAAGGAAGCAGTTCCGCGTAGCGCCACATGGTTGGGGCGCGGTCGGCGATGCGATCCCGGGTCAAGGTGCCGCGGGCCTCGCCGTAGTCGAAGAAAACTTCCAGAGGCGAGAAACAGTCGTCGCAGATCGAGCGGGGCTGGTTTCCCCAACTCTTGTGGCATTCCCGGCAGCGCAATTCATACTTCGTTGCAATACTCGCGGCGGTGCTCATCAGCTATTCGCTTTCCGTCGCTGCGGGACGAACCGGTCCGACAACTGGTGTCCAAAACCTCTTTGCCGGAAAATAGGAAGAAAGGGAAAAAGAAAACGAGATGCTGAAAACTGCGGGCACCCCGAATCTCATGTCCCCCGTTTCCGGGTGAGAGTTGACACCAGACGACCGGGAGATGACTCCCGATCCGGTTGTCGTGGCTTCTTAGGGCTCGTCCCTCAGCCACTCTTCATGAAATCCAAGGTCTGCTCCGAAGAGCAAACTTGTTTGCGATGCTACATGCTTCGAATCGTTTTCGTCAAGCTAATGTCAGACACAATTCAATTCGATTAGCACGAGGCCAGTGCCGTGGGATGCTTCGGCTGATAGAGACCGACTTGTCCCCCGCCAGGAAGCTTGATTCTGGTGATCGAGCCCCACCGCTCGTTATGGACATCCGAACACGCCACGCCTTTCTTCTTCAATGCGGACATCTCGGCCTTCAGATCGTCGCACATGAAATAGAGTTCGTGCCGGTCGTTCTGCTCGTCGGGATGGAACGCTGCTTCGGCAGGTGGCAAAGCGAAGATGAGCCATCCATGGCCGGCGTCCACGGATCTAAATCCGAGAATATCCCGAAAGAAGGCGCGATCCGCCTCCGCGTCTTTGCTGTAAACGATGACATGCGCACCCATGATCATATGCTGAACCTGACTTCTGGCTGCGGGCGGAAATGTTCAACCCGCAGCCGGTTTTTTTCCTTGCCCTAGCTTCCACACGATCTGCCGCAAGATGCCAAGCCAGGCCGTTGTGTCATCGCCCGGGAGGTTGAGGCGCCGGACCAGACGGCGAACTCTCTCCTCCACATCCGCAATCGGGCGACGGTTGAGGTAGCCGCTAGTACGCATCGCCTCCAGAAGTGTCATCGTGATGCGTTCGAGGTCGGCTGAACTCGCGCGCTTTACTTTGTCGGTTGGCCGCACGGCCTTGGCATTGCGTACTAACTCATAGAGGCAGACGGCGACCGCCTGCCCGAGGTTCATCGAAATATTTTCATCGACGGTCGGAATGCGCATCAGCCAGTGGCAATGACTGAGCGCGGCATTCGAGAGGCCGAATTTCTCCGATCCAAATAAGAGCGCCACTCGGCCCGATCCCAATTGCTTGCGGATGAGACGGGTCCCATATTCCAGGCGCCGGAGTGGATGCTGCAATTCACGATGGCGGACTGCGGTCGTTCCAACCACGAGCGCGCAGTCTGCCACCGCGTCGGCGACGGTCTCGCATTCCTCCGCCCTCGCTAGCAGCGCCGATGCCCCGACTGCAGAGCGAGCCTCGCGAAAGGCGGCTTTGTATGGGTTCACGACTCGCAAATGGTGGATTCCGAAGTTGCTCATGGCGCGTGCCGCCGCGCCGATGTTGAGAGGATTGCGCGCGGCGACCAGCACCACGCGCAGATGATCGAACTGATTTGCAGCAGGCAAGAATGCCTATTCTAAGGCAGTTGTCCCATCAACGCGAGATAGTCCCAGTCAGCGGCTGTATTGATTTTTCTTTTTCTCCTCGTGCCGCTCCAGCCCCAAAGCGATCAGCCGCTCGATCAGGTCGGGATACGACACTCCGGAAGCCGCCCACAGCTTGGGATACATGCTGATCGACGTAAAACCGGGCATGGTATTGATCTCGTTCAGGTAGATCTTTCTGGTCTTTGCATCCATAAGAAAGTCGACTCGAGCCAACCCCGAGCAGTCCACCGCTTGGAACGCCCCGATCGCCAGCCTCTGTACTTCTTTCGTTTCGGACTTAGAGAGTTTCGCCGGAATGATCAGCTGCGAACCTTCGTCAAGATACTTGGCGTTGTAATCGTAGAACTCCGTGCTGGGAACGATCTCGCCCGGCACCGAAGCTTCTGGCCTGTCGTTGCCCAGCACCGAACACTCGATCTCACGTGCCTTCTGCTTGCTGGTCCCCACTCCCTGCTCGATAACTATCTTGCGATCGAACTTTGCCGCTTCTTCAATCGCTGGGCCGAGTTCTTTGCGATCATGGGCCTTGGAAATTCCCACCGACGATCCCAAATTCGCGGGCTTCACGAACACTGGGTACTTCAATTTGTCCTCGACAAGCTTCTGGACTTTCTTTGCGCTAGTTGCCCACTGGCTGCGCACAAACGTGACGTGCTTCACGATAGGCAGGCCAGCCGCGCGGAAAAGCGCTTTCATGATGTCTTTGTCCATGCCAGCGGCTGAGCCCAGCACGCCAGCGCCCACGTAAGGCATGTCCGCCAATTCCAGCAACCCCTGGATGGTTCCGTCCTCGCCGAAAGTGCCGTGCAGCACGGGAAAAATGACATCGACATCGATGGCCCGGTCGGCCGCGCGACGGGTCAGTGCGTGCGTGGATGCATCCGTTTCGAAGGGCGTTATGGAACCCTGCCGATGTGGCTCGGGGGGCACCACGACCGATTCGCCCTTGGCGAGAACGGCAGCGCCGGGAGTCGCGTCAGGATCACCGGCCCGCAGATGGGTATGGTCCTCAACTTTTCCGAGCAGCAATCGTTCCGCATCCGCCGACGTGACCCAGCGGCCCTCTTTGGTGATGCCGATAGGAATCACCTCGTACTTGTTCTTGTCGATGGCGTTGAAGACCGACGCGGCCGAGAGCAACGAGACCTCATGCTCCCCACTGCGCCCGCCAAAAAGAATACCGACTCGAAGTTTTTTCATGCTCTTCCAGTCTGGACGCGGGCGGCGTTCCGCGTCAATCGCAGGGTTGGTTCCCAGTTGCTAGAATCTTAACTGCCTATGGATCCAGTCAGACTCGTCATCTTCGACATTGCCGGCACCATCATCGAAGATCACGGTGAAGTGCTGGACGCATTCAGCCGAGCCCTCAAGGGAAACGGGATCATGTTTACCGAGGCTGAACTGCGAGAGTGGAAAGGGGCATCCAAGCGGGAGGTGATTCGCCACTTCGTGGAGCGGCAATTTGGTGGTGATTCGCGGAACCCGGAGAAGATCGAAGCTGCCTACGTCGACTTTCGCAGTCGTCTCGAGTGTGAATATCGTCAGCGGGGCGTATCGCCCGTCCCAGGCGCAGCGGCGACATTTGCATGGCTGCGCGAGCGAGACATTGAGATCGCTACCACCACGGGCTTTTATCGCGAATTGAACGAGTTGATCCTTGACCAGACTGGCTGGGGCGAAACATTTCGCACCACGGTTTCCAGCAGCGATGTGGCAAGAGGACGCCCGGCGCCAGATATGATCTTGCGCGCGATGGCCACAACCGGTATCACAAACCCGGGACAAGTGATCAATGTCGGGGACACCCCACTTGATCTACAGGCAGGGACTAACGCGGGAGTGCGAGGGGTTATTGGTGTCCTAACCGGCGCGCATGGGCGGGAACGACTACAGCGGGAGCCTCACACTAACATTCTTTCGAGTGTCGCCGATCTGCCTTCGCTGATCGAGACAGAATATTCCTGACCGTTTTTCTTACAGAATCTTTTTACCAAACGCTGAGAGCGCCAGTTCGACCGCCAGGTCCGCCGTGCGATTGTGCTCGTCGATCACGGGATTGACTTCCACGATCTCGAAGCTCAGCATGCGACCGTGGTCAGCGATAATCTCCATCGCCAGGTGGGCCTCGCGATAGGTTGCTCCTCCACGGACCGGCGTGCCAACACCGGGAGCGTCTTCGGGATCGACCCAATCCATGTCCAGCGAAACGTGGTAACCCGCCGTGCCTCGTCCCGCCATGCGCAGTGCTTCCTCCATCACCGTGCGCATGCCGCGCTCGTCAATGTCGCGCATGGTGAGAACCTGGATTCCCGCTTTGCGCACGTTCTGTTTTTCAATCGCGTCGATGTCGCGCACGCCGACCAGCACGCAATTTTCCGGTCTCACTTTGGGCGAGACATCGAAAATGTTGGCTAGTTCCGCCGGACCAAGCCCCATGATCGCCGCCAGTGGCATGCCATGCACGTTTCCGCTGGGCGAGCTGTCAGGAGTATTGACATCGGTGTGAGCGTCAATCCAGATCAGACCGATTTTCTGATTCTGGCGACGGTAGAATTCCGCGACACCGGCAACCGTCCCCGCGGCGACGGAGTGGTCGCCACCCAGAGCGATCGGAATTTTGCCCGCCTCCAGCGTTTTTATTATCAGTTCCGCATGCTTGGTACAGGTTGCAGTGATCTCCTTCAGATATTTTGCGTGGGGATCGCCTTCCTTCTTCTGCTCGGCGATGGCGACGGACACGTTTCCGGCGTCTTCCACCACGTGTCCAAGAGCTTCCAGGCGCGCCTCGAGGCCAGCCACACGGACCGCGGAAGGTCCCATGTCCACGCCGCGCCGCGACTGGCCGAGATCGAGGGGCACGCCGATCACACGAATCTTCCGAGGAGTAATGCTGGAAAAAGATGGAGCCGTGTTTGTCATAGAGTTCGCCGACTACGTAAGCATGATCAGGGGTAGAGCCTGTGCAGCATCCTGGGGAATGGAATCGTCTCCCGCACATGCTCCAGTCCGCAGATCCACGCGACCGCCCGCTCGATTCCCATGCCAAAGCCTGAGTGGGGCACGCTACCGTACTTGCGCAAGTCCAGGTACCACTTGAATGCTTCCTCAGGCAATCCATGTTCGTGAATGCGCTTGACCAGCAAATCGTACGATGCCATGCGCTGTGAACCGCCAATAATCTCGCCGTAGCCTTCGGGCGCCAGCACGTCCACGCACAGCGCGAGGTCCGCGCGCTGCGGATCAGGCTCCATGTAAAACGCTTTTACTTTGGCCGGATAGCGATGCACCAGCACTGGCCGGTCGAACTGCGATGAAATGTAGGTTTCGTCCGGCGAACCCAGGTCGCCGCCCCACTCGAAGTTGTTTTCGAGCGCACCTTTGGCGTGCGCCTCCTGCAACATCTTTACCGCTTCGTCGTAGGTTATCCGCGGGAAGGGAGCTTCGACCTTCTCCAGCTTCGAAACATCACGGCCAATAATCTGCAGATCGGGCCGGCGACGGTCCAGGCAGCGCTTGACCAGAAAACTGAGCAGTGCCTCGGCGAGATCCATGATGTCATCGAGCCCCGCGTAAGCCACTTCAGGCTCGACCATCCAGAACTCGGTCAGATGACGGCGGGTCTTGCTTTTCTCCGCACGGAACGTAGGACCAAAAGAATAGACCTTGCCCAGCGCCATGGCCGTAGCTTCGATGTAGAGCTGCCCCGATTGGGTGAGATAAGCCTGTTCATCAAAATAATCGACGGGAAACAGAGTACTCGTACCTTCACAGGCTGCGGGCGTAAGAATCGGCGGATCGGTTAAAGTGAAACCGCGCTCGTCGAAGAAATCCCGCGCGGCTTTGATGATCTCTGCCCGCACTCGCAAAATTGCAGCCTGGCGCGGTGTTCGCACCCACAAATGGCGGTGCTCCATCAGGAAATCGACGCCATGCTCCTTCAGCGAGATGGGATAAGGATCATTCTCGGCAACCCGCTGCACGACCTCAACGCCCGAGATGTCCAGTTCGTAGCCGCCGGGAGCCCGCTTGTCGGCGCGCACCTTGCCCTCGACGATCAAACTTGATTCTTGCGTGAGACCCTTCAAGGCATCGAACACTTCAGGCGCGACCGCGTTCTTGGGCACAACGCCCTGAATCACACCTGAGCCGTCGCGAATCTGCGGGAACAACAATTTCCCGCTTTCACGCAAGTTGTAGAGCCAACCGCGAATGGTGACGCTCTGCCCTTCGTGCTTGCCGACTTCAACGATAGTAGTGACAGGATATGACATAAGTTCAATTTGGTAATTTGGTAATCGGATAATTTAGTAATCGAAACCGACTGGTTCCCTTGCCCGATTACTAAAATACTCAATTGCTCAATTCTTCATTCAGCTTCCAGCTTTCCGAACGCTTCGCCCATCTTTTCAGCGGGATTAACCTTCTCGTCTCCCTCGATCTCCAGCAACAACGGCGGGGTATGCGGCGCCGACCGCAGCAATTCCATCGCTTGCTTCCAGTCGATCGAGCCGCTTCCCGGCCAAAGGTGCGAGTCACGATCCTTGACATTATCGTGAACATGGGTGGAGTGTATGTAATCCTTAACCGTATCGAACGCCTGCGGCACATCGCTCATGATGTGCGCATGGCCAAAATCAAAGCACACGCCCACGTCCCCGAAGTGCGCCGCACGGATAAACTCCACTAGCCGCTCCGGCGTGGACAACTCATTGGGAATATTCTCCAGGAGAATGCGAACTCCCAGCGGCTTGGCAAACGCGCGCAGGTGTTCGACCGAAGTCATCGCCGCCTCGAACTTGCGGTCATCGAATGACTCTCCGCTAACGCCCATATGCTGTATCAGGAAACGAAATGGAATCTGTTCGGCCAGTTCGAGCGCTCGTTTGATCTCGTCCATGGCTTCAACCCGGCTCGCCCGGTCAGCCGAAGCAATGTTCACAGGCGGAGACCCCGTGCGTCCCCACTCATAGTCAGCATAGAGAGGGGCGTGAACCGAGTTCAGGGTGACGCCGCTGGTGCGGAACCAGTCTGCGATTTCCCGCACGTGTTGCTTGCGGTTGGCATAGTCCAGGTGCTGCCGAGCCGCAAAAATCTCGATCGCCTGAGCCCCGCCGCGAACCAGTCCATCCAGCAGCCCAGGGTGCAGCCGTTCCTTCACGTGAACGTACGTCGACATTGCTTTCAACATTAGTAGCCTACTGCCTTTCCATTATTCCTGCCGTCGCTCGCACCCAACCGGTCGCCGGTCTTCTGATCGACGGCAATGCACTCTCCATCGCTCCAATACGGATACCATTCTCCAGCAATAGTTTCGCCGATTTCGGCCTTGTGCCCCATCTGTTCAAGTAATTTTATGGCGTCCGGGGAATACCACTGTTCGACACTCACGGCGTCGGGCATCCATTGATTGTGAAATCGAGGCGCGTCCACCGCTTCCTGGATATTCATACCGTAGTCCACCACGCCCATCAGAATATTGGCCACCGTGGTTATGATCCGGGCTCCTCCGGGCGAGCCCATTACCAGAAAGAGTTTCCCATTCTTCAGCACTATCGTCGGCGTCATAGCGGAAAGCGGTCGTTTGGCTGGTCCGATGGTGTTAGCCGGGCCTTGAATCAGGCCGTAAAGATTGGGCACTCCCGGTTTCGCCGCAAAGTCATCCATCTCGTCATTCAGCAAGAAGCCCAGACCTGCGGCGGTAACCCGGGAGCCGAAATCATCATTCAGCGTGGTAGTGACCGAGACTGCGGTTCCCTCCGAATCCACTACCGAATAATGCGTCGTGTGCTCAGGCTCATGCACGAGCCAAGGCTGCGGATGGGATGAAGCATACTGTTCGAGTTCGGCAAAAATAGCCGGGCGCTTCAGATCCCTGCTAACACTGGCCCGTGCAGGATCAATCGACTCCCGCCAGGCGGCGCCATACTTTTTGTCAATGAGCTGCGCCACCGGAATCTTCGAGAAATCCGGATCCCCCAGGAACTCCGCTCGATCATAAAACGCCCGGCGGAATGCCTCGACCGTCAGATGCATCGACGCCACTGACCGGTTCCCCGCTTTGGCAAGATCGTACCCTTCCAGAATATTCAATATCTCAACCAGAGCAATACCTCCCGAAGACGGCGGGGGAGCGCTAATGATTTCATATCCCCGATAGCTCCCGCGGATGGGCTCGCGCTCTTTCACTTCGTATTTCGCGAGGTCATCCGCAGTGAGCAATCCTCCACCGTTTTGAATCGAAGCAGCGAGTTCGTGCGCCATCGCCCCGTGATAGAAGGTGTCAGAATCACTAGAAATGCGCTCGAGCGTGCGTGCCAGTTCGGGCTGGCGAAAGATGTCTCCCTGTTTATAGTAGTTCCCATCGCGCTGAAAGATACGGCGCGATTCGGCGAACTTTCCCAGGTACTTATCTCCCCGCAAATTCCTCGCCTCTTCCCAAGTCAGGGGATAACCGTTCCGGGCCAGCGCGATGGCTGGAGCCATCACTTGCTTGAGTGTCAGCTTGCCGTATTGCTTCTCAGCGTAAACCATGCCCGCTACGGAGCCCGGAACCCCGACCGCCTTGTAGCCAACGATGCTGGCATCCTCGATCACATTGCCTTGAGCGTCCAGATACATATTCGCCGTGGCGGCCGCCGGAGCTTTTTCGCGAAAGTCGACGAAACGAGCGCGTCCGTCAGGCATGCGAACGAGCATGAAACCGCCGCCACCCAGATTTCCCGCTATCGGATATACGACAGCCAAGGCAAAACCTGTGGCCACGGCGGCATCTATTGCATTCCCGCCTGCCTGCATAATCTCTACGCCGGCTCGCGAAGCCAGTTCGTGAACGCTGACCACGATGGCATGCGGCGCATGGACGGGCCCCGTGCTCGCCACGACTGGAGCGGTCGAGGCCAACAGCACTGCCAGAAGCAGCACGACTAGAAGCTTGCAGCTAAATCGCATGGAATCTAACACCGCGCGGAAACGGCTCCTCGCGCCCGACAAGCCGAAACC
Organism: uncultured Acidobacteriota bacterium; assembly: GCA_963788605.1. Classification (GTDB taxonomy): domain Bacteria; phylum Acidobacteriota; class Terriglobia; order Terriglobales; family Acidobacteriaceae; genus JABDBE01. The sequence continues at coordinate 48,852 of CAWBHD010000008.1, forward strand.
ACCTCGGCGCGTCTGCCGTCAGGCCTAAAAACAAGCTGTGAGTGACCTTCTGAGGCTAGCCCAGCCAGCGAGTGGGAGTCAAATGCGAAGGCAGCGATCAGCCGTCGTCTGTCAGCTTTCAGCCAGGCAAGTCAACCTCGCTTCCGAATCCCCGATTTTCCTTTGCGCCCTTTGTGGTTGGAGCTTTTGATTTTGAGTTTCCCAACCTTAACTCCAATTCGGCCTTTGCCCTTCGCAGCCACCATCTCGTAGGACTGTCGAATCAGATTTTCTAACTCCTCGTCGCTCAGGATATCCAATCTCTCGACTAAGACCCATTTATAGCGCCCCACATACGGCGCTGGCCTGATCCCATCCTGCTCCACTAGTTCGACAAACTTCTCCGGCGTGCACTTAAAACACACACTCTGCGGAACCGCGCCCAAACTCAAGACAGCAAAGATCTTTCCCGCCACCTTAAAGCAAAGATCGTCTCCCCATTGCAAGTTTTCCCTTGCCTGCGGAAAAGAGAGACAATACCCTCGAACGGAATCGACATTCATCGTGGATGCTCCATGGGTGGCCGACTTGAGGCCTGCGACCGAAACAACTCAGGAGATTGAAATGGAAACCCGTCAGCTTGGCAAGTCCGATTTGAACATCACACCGGTTGGTTTTGGAGCCTGGGCTATCGGCGGCGGCGGCTGGCAGTTCGCCTGGGGAGCGCAGGACGATAACGACTCTATTGCCGCCATTCACCGCGCACTGGAATTGGGAGTCAACTGGATTGACACGGCCGCAATCTACGGGCTGGGACATTCCGAAGAAGTCGTGGCTCGGGCACTCAAAGCCTGGCCCGGCGCCCGGCCCTATGTTTTCACGAAATGCGGCCTCCGCTGGGACGAGCAAGGCAATATCCAGAAAGTGCTGCACGCTGATTCAGTTTGTCGCGAAGTCGAAGACAGCCTGCGCCGTCTCGCAGTGGATGCCATTGATCTGTATCAGATCCACTGGCCGCCGGAACCAGACTCCCCCGAACTTGAGGAGGGTTGGTCGATTCTCGCCGCGTTGCAACGCCAAGGCAAGGTGCGCTGGATCGGCGTCTCCAATTTCGATGTCAAACAACTGCGCCGCGCCCAGGACATCGCACCCATCACTTCGCTGCAGCCACCGTACTCGTTGATTAACCGAGCGGTGGAGCAGGAGATTCTTCCTTACTGCCAGCGCGAAGGCATCGGAGTAATCGCTTATTCGCCCATGGCCTCTGGACTCCTGACAGGCGCCATGAACCGCGAACGTATCGCCAGCCTCCCACAGGATGACTGGCGCAAAAGTGACATCGAGTTCAACGAGCCCAAGCTATCGCGCAATCTTGCGCTGGTAGAGCAACTGCGCGAGATCGGGCAACGCCATGGCCGTTCGCCGGGTGAAGTCGCGATTGCCTGGGCGCTGCACAATCCCGCAGTCACGGGAGCAATCGTGGGCGCCAGAAATGCCCGCCAGGCCGACGGCGTAATGCGCGCGGCGGACTTCCAGCTTAGCGGAGAAGAAGTAAACGAGATCGAAGGCTCCTCCGCCGAGTCCGCAGCGTAGGCGGTTATGCAGAGTTCAAGGCCTTCACCATTGTTGCCTTGCTGTAGGCCACGCGGAATCCGGCCCGCTCGGCATTTCGTTGGGAAGTGCTTCCACCCAGGGTCACCGTGACTGCGAGATCACAGCCTGCCTTGGCCGCCACTGCCATCCGTTCATGCAGGAATGCTGTCTGAATTCCCCGTCCGCGAAACTCCGGCAGCGTGGCGGCGCCGAATAGTGCCAGAAGCTTTCGCTCGGGCACGGTCAGCCCTCCCGCGCCACCGGCCAGTCTGCCGTTCAGCGATGCGAAAAACATTACCGAGTTTGGGATCTGGAACAAAGGCGTAAACATCTGCAGGAAGTCCGGCGGACACGGCTCCCCTTCGCGAAAGCCACGTCCCACGGTATCGGCCCAGAGTTCGGATTCGTGCGGCTCCGCCGGACGCAAGGCAATACCAGCGGCACTTGGCGCAAACTGCTCTTCCGGGCTGAGGGCACGATAGAGGACGTTGTTCAACTCGGTCATGGTGTAGCCACGCTCCTTTAGCAATTCGAGCAGTGTCTTGTCGGTCAAAGGACACACATCCACCTGCGCGGGCGCTCCATGCGAACGGTAAAACTCTTCCACACGATCGAGATCAGAGGCGGAGACGTTGCCGTCCAGGCCGAGACCACAAGCGCGTCCGATGGGCGAGCCCAGTCCAGCGAATACCATGTGTCCGCCGCAGATTTCTTCGACGGCCGCCCCAATTTCAGGCCGCATTTTCTGATACAGCCGCGCGTAATGCACTTGCGGCATCTCCTCGGCCGCTTCGAGGCGGCGCGCGAATGCCTTATCCACAAATTGCATGGGAAAATCCTTTCTGGTTTAGAAGGTTTCAGGGACGGATCCAGCGCACACGCTTCCGCACCGGATTGCGGGTACAAAACCAGCAGCGATTAGAGGACAGCAGTCATAGGCAGAGCCTGAGGTTACCTTGCAAAATAAGAAAGTTCAAGAGCAAAAACTCGAACCATGAAACCCCGCAGCCACGCACCAATCGGTCAAGGGACCAAGTGCAAATGCTGAGTGCTGAAAGTGTACCTACACCTCCTGCCTGGCCTCACCCAGCACAACTTGGACCTGCATCTTTTTCTTCCCACGGTAGATAGTGATGCGAACCGAGTCGCCTGCCCGATGATTATTCATCATCTGCGCCAGGTCTTGCTGGTCCTCCACTTTCTGACCATCAATGGCGACGATCAGGTCTCCCCCCACCATAATCGGAATATTGCCCAGAAAAGCACGCTCGGTGCCGCCTCGCAGACCGGCATTCTCTGCAGCTCCTCCGGGCACGGCTTGCACGATCAGCAGTCCGTAGTCCGCCGCCAGGCCCAACTGTTCCGCTAGTTCCGGACCAATGGGAATCGTGCGCACACCCAACGCCGGACGGCGCACTCGTCCAAGTGTAAGCAGATCGTTGATCACGGCTTTGGCTGTATTGATCGGAATCGCGAAACCGATGCCAGCGCTCTGCCCTACGTTCGAAGCGATCATGGTGTTGATGCCGATCACGTCGCCCCGCATATTGAGCAGTGGCCCGCCCGAGTTTCCGGGATTGATCGACGCGTCCGTCTGGATGGCTTCGTCAATCGTCATTCCGTCAGGCTCCTGCACCGAGCGGATCGAGCTCACGATGCCACGCGTCAGCGTACCGGCCAGTCCAAACGGATTGCCGATCGCATAGACCTTCTGTCCGACCTGCAAATTGCCCGAGTCCCCCAGCACCATCGGTATGAGATCGGGGGCTTTGATTTGCACCACTGCCAGGTCATGCGAGCGGTCTGTGCCCACGATCGTAGCCCGGTATTTCTTGCGATTGTGAAGCGTGACTTCGATTTGCCGCGCGTCCGCGATCACGTGATAATTGGTCAGGATGTGCCCATCTTTGTCGATGATGAAACCCGATCCCTGTCCTTCTTCAGGCACCAACCCGTAGAAAAAGTCAAAAGTAACGGCCTTCGACGTGATGTTTACCACGGAGCCAATGTTTTTGTGATAGACCGAAATGTTGTTCTGCTCTTCGGCGTCGAGCGTATCGCTGCCGGCCGCTTCGCTGATCTCGACTTTCTCCGGATGCCCAACCCAGTCCGCGGCTCCCGGCCGCCCGGTGCGATAAGTGGTGAAATAGAAAAACGCGCCAGCCAGAATCACAGCCAGCAGAACAGGTCGAAGCAGCTTCATAATTCAGAAACCTTCCCGGAAGTCATACCTAGATTGTAATAAATTGCCGATTTGAGTCGGAGACTCCTCGCGGCCCCTGCGATTGAAAACCTTACCCCGCTTCGTGTTTCAACTGCCCATATATTTCGCCGACCTGCCTTCGCGCCTCGTCCAACGATCCCGAGTTTTCGATTACGTAATGAGCCGCCTTGACCTTCTCCTCGTCCGGCAACTGTGCCGCCATCCGCCGCGTGACCTCCAGGCGGGCAGTTTCTCGATCCACGCCTACACGCGCCGCCCAGCGTTCGATCCGCTGCTCCGGACGGCAGGTCACTACGACGATGCGATCGAAGCGCTTCACCGCGCCAGCCTCCAAAATCAGCGCTGCCTCAACCATGGCGACGGCGTGCAAGTCCTGACGGCCAACCTCCTCCATCCATTCGTCCTGCTTCCGAATCACAGCGGGATGCACAATCTGATTCAACTCTTGGATGCGGGAAGGCTTTCCCGGCCCCCCAAACGCCGCCTCCGCCAGCCGCGAGCGATTGACGCTGCCATCCGGATTGAGAATGCCTGCGCCGAAGCGCTGCACCACTTCCCGATAAACTGCTTCACCCGACTGCATGAGTTGGTGGGCAATCGCATCGGCCTGAATCAGGTGAGCGCCAAGCGCCACAAACATCTCGCCCACCACGGATTTGCCCGACGCAATCCCGCCAGTTAGACCGACTTTCAGCAATCCAACCTCATTTGCCTCACCTTTCACCACAGAGTCACAGAGACACAGAGAACCACTCAAATTTGGCCTGCTGTCTTGACGTAGAACCCGTGAAAATCTGATTTGCCGTTTTCGGCAGCACTGTTCGTCTGGTCAAGAAGTCAAGCCCGCGAAAGCTCCGCCACCGGGCCTCGCCGTAGTTTCGCCGCCCGCACCGTGTTCGCCATCAACATGGCGATGGTCAACGGTCCTACCCCACCGGGCACGGGAGTAATCGCTCCGGCAACCTCCGCTACTTGGGGATGAACGTCCCCCACGAGCACCGAACCTTTCAAGCGAAACACTTCTTCCCTCTTGGCATTGCCTGCGAATAGCCGGTCAAACTCGGCCCGGTCCGTTACCTGATTCATACCGACATCGATCACGGTGGCACCCGGTTTGACGAATTCACTCGTAATCATGGCCGAGCGGCCAATTGCCGCAACCAGAATGTCCGCACGCCGGCAAACTTCGGGAAGATCGCGAGTCTTTGAATGACAAACCGTGACCGTCGCGTTGCCATTGATCAACAGCATCGCCGTCGGCTTGCCCACAATATCGCTGCGCCCCACCACCACAGCTTCCTGGCCAGCAATTGGAATCTCGCTGCGCTTCAGGATTTCAATGATCCCCGCCGGAGTGCACGGAACCAGGCCGGGCCGCTGCGTCGAGAGGAATCCCACATTCATGGGGTGAAATCCATCCACATCTTTTGCGGGATCGACCGCCATCAACACTTTCTTGGAATCCACCTGCGCCGGCAACGGCAACTGCACCAGAATGCCATCGATCTCATCGCGGCGGTTCAGTTCGGCGATCAATTCCAACAGTTCCTCGGTACAAACCGTCTCCAAACGAGCGTGCTGCTCGCTGTAGATGCCGACCTCGCCGCAACTCTTCACTTTGCCCCGGACATAGACCTCCGACGCGGGGTTGTGCCCGACCAGAACCACGGCGAGTCCGGGACGTACGCCCGCAGCAGACATAGTTTTCACTTCCGACGCAACCTCGGCGCGAATCTCGCGTGCAATTCGGCTACCGTCCAGGACAATCGCAGCCATCAACCTCACTCCTTAACCAAGCCACAGCTTCATCGTAAACCCATCATCGCCGTACCGTGATCTACCGCAACGGAAACTCCCCACTCCCGACCTTCCCCACATTGGCCTCTGAGAACTCCCGCACCCGCTCAAGCGCCGCTTGCAGTTCCGCATGAAACCGCTCTCTCTGAGAATCATCGGCGCCCGCCGGAACCGTAATCCCCCGGCTGACTCGCATCAGCACCCGCGAAAACGGCCTGGGAATCATCGACCGGTCCCACGTATTCAGAACCCAGGCGTTCTCCACTGCGATGTGAAATGCCACCATGGGCACGCCCGTCGCCCGCGCCAGCACCACCGGCCCCGGCTTGGCCACGAATCTTGGACCGCGCGGACCGTCGATGGTAAATGCTACTGCCCAACCATGTTCGATTTCCCGCCGCATGCCGAGCAACGCCCGTACCGCTCCCCGGCTGCTCGATCCCCGCACTTTCACAAAACCAAATTTCCGGATAATCCGACCTGTCCATTCGCCATCAAAACTATCGCTGCTCATAACTCTGATCTGCAAGTTTCGCCAAAGATAGGTGGCAGGAAAAATGCAACTGTGCCAAAACGCAAGAATCATGGGACGCGCATCAATTCCCGCAGGCGCACCATCTTCAAAGGACACCACCGGACGCAGCGTAGGCCCAATCACCCGGATCACCAGAACTCCCGCCCAGGTGATCGCCCACAACAAGACTCTCTGCTTCAGGGAATAAGTCTGGCCCTGCTTCGATATCTCACTCGAGACCGGAGACGTAGTAGCTGTGCCCACTGCCGTATTGTACCGTTCGTCTACGGCGCACACGCCTGTCCGCTGCCGTTGACCTTCAAATAGCCATGCCTTGCCACTGCGACTCCAACCAGCTATGCTGTTCGCCGCTCAAGATTGAACCAGATAACATTCACAAATTGAAAGGATGGTCTCCCTTGCATCCACACAAAAACTTCGCTCTAACCGTGCTGCTTGTCGTCACTCTGGGATCGAGTTTCACCTTCGCCAAAGACACCTCCGCCGACGAGCAAGCCATCCGCGCTCTTGACGTAGCCTGGTCCAACGCCGCTCAGTCCAAAGACTTGGATAAAACGGTTTCCTATTACGCCGACGACGCCTCCGTGTTGCCTCCCAACATGCCGATTGCCACCGGCAAAGACGCGATCCGCGCCGTATGGTCGCAAATGCTCGCCGCCCCGGGCGGTTCCATCACCTTCGGCCCAACCAAGATCGTGGTATCCGAGTCGCGCGACTTAGCCTACGAGATCGGCACCTACCAATCCACGGCCAACGACGCGCAGGGAAAGCCAGCAACCAGCACCGGCAAATTCGTAGTGGCCTGGCAGAAGCGCGGCGGTCAATGGAAGGTGGTAGCTGACATCTTCAACGACGACAAATAAGAATAGTAGAGAGCACACTCCTGTCCATGCTGTTGACTAGACCGTGTGGCGGCGGGCGACTCGCCCGCCGCCCAAGAATTCCGGCACCAATCCCCAGAACAACAATCAAGAGTTTCGTCACCCGCGTGAGTGCCGGATGCAGGTCCGCAATTGCCGTACGGACATGTCCCAAATTCGCGCCCCGACTGACCTGATGTCTGGTTGCGGGAAGGCCGTATCCGGCGAAAATGGATTGGGGGACTTTCCGATTGGACAAGAAATTTTCGCCACACGCTTACGCGCCCATGCGAACCCTTACCTCGGAGGACTCCATCGGCATGGCTGAAGCCGCGCCCTCCCAAAAAACCCGCATGTTCCTTCTGATCTCGTTGCTCGCCCTGTCGTTGACGGGTTGCGGCGTTTCGTCGGGACCATCAAAATCCGGTGGCGGTAGCGGAGGTGGCGGTGGCAATGGCGGTGGCAACGGCGGCCAGACTAGCGCCTGTAGCGCCATTTCGGTGGGGCAGGGAGCGAGTCTGAACGGCTTCACTCCCTTCCCGTCCGACAGCGCCTGGAATCAGGACATCTCCGCCGCGGCCGTCGACCCGAACTCTGGTGGGATCATCAATTTCATCGGTCCCAGTGTTGGTCTGCACCCTGACTTCGGCGCCGGTCTATACGGCGGATCGAGCATGGGCATTCCTTACGGCGTAGTGGACTCATCGCAGAACCCGGTGAACATCAACTTCACGGCATATGGCGATGAAAGCGATCCTGGCCCGATGCCGATTCCGGCCAATGCCCAGATCGAGGGCTATCCCAATCCCGGCAGCGGGGACCGGCACGTTCTGGTGATCGATAACGCTAACTGTTTTCTGTACGAACTCTACAGCGCCTCAGCCAACAGCGACGGAAGCTGGGAGGCGGGCTCGGCTGCGGTGTGGGATCTGACCGCCGATGAACAGCGGCCGTGGACCTGGACGTCCGCAGACGCCGCCGGATTGCCGATCTTCCCCGGCCTGGTGCGTTACGACGAAGTAGCCAGCGGAAAAATTCAGCATGCCATTCGCTTCACCCTGCCGCACAGCCGGGCTGCGATGGTACCGCCTGCATCACACTGGGCGGCCAACTCGTCCGACCCGATGGCTCCTCCCATGGGGATGAAGCTGCGGCTCAAGGCAAGCTACGACATCTCGTCATTCTCGACGAATGTCCAAGTCATTCTTACGGCCATGAAAAAATATGGCCTGATCATGGCCGACAACGGCAGCGCCATGTATATAAGTGGCGCGCCCGACGACCGCTGGGATAACAACGACCTGCATAACCTTTCGCAGGTGCCTGCTTCCGCTTTTGAAGTGGTCCAAATGAATCCGATCTATACCGCGTCAAACGTGCCACAGGGATCGGCGCCGAGCATCAGCAGCTTCACGGCGAGTCCTATGAGCGTCAGTTCCGGTGCGCAGGTGACGCTCAGTTGGCAGGCCAGTGGCGCGTCTTATAACGTGATTTCGCCAGCCATTGGGGCGGTGCGCGGCAACAGCGCAACCGTCAAGCCGACTCAAACCACGACCTACACCATCTATGCGACCAATCAGTACGGCCGAACCCAGGCTTCCGCGACGGTGACCGTGCAGTAGCAGCATCCGAGACGTTCTTGTCGCACTGCACGGGCGTGGACATCCGCGTTAGCATTTCTATTCGAGCGCTTTGCGCGTTTGTTGAAGTGTGAACTCCAGCGATTCTTGCGGAATGCTGGTGATGAACGGGCGAACCAGCCAGCCAAGTCCGGCGGGGATGTCGCGAGTAAGAGAGATCGCTTCCAATTGGACGAAGACGCCGCCATCGCGCTCCCAGAATCGCCAATAGGAATTGAGTCGCCACAGAAAACCGTGGTCGTTCCCGGCTGGCTCCCTGCTCTCGTCCGGCTTTCCAGCGTTGTCCACTTCGACCATGCTCGTGCTGCAGGAGCGGCTGTAGGCTCGCGCCGCATCCAGTCGCGAGTAATGGACGTCGTATTCGGTGTCGAGAACGACAGTTACAACTTTCGTCTCGCGTAGGCGAAGGTAGACCTTGAAGTCATCACCGTCATGCTGGATCAGTTTAGATCGAAGTACACGCGGCGCGTAGAGTCTGGAATGATCGTCATAACCCTGCAGAAGATCCAGGATCTGCTTGAGGGAGACACCGGGGATGAACACCAAGCCCATCCAATGATGAATGAGGCCTCCGGGAACTGATATCGATGCTCCTCGGTCAAGCGTCTCCAGTCTCTGAGTCACGACTTCCCCTCGCTTCAGGCGCTCCGACAACCCTTCACGTTCCTGTACGGGCAATCCGTCCACCCACACAAAAGGACCGGATTGCAGTTCCTCTTGCATGCGCTGTTCGCTCAACTGCACGTAGCGATCGAAGGCCGCATTGGTTGCGGGCCTCAGATCAACGGCGCGGGCTAAACCGCCGACCAGCAGAACCACTGCGACGGTCAGCAACCGGTAACGCTGCATCAAAATCTCTCTAGGTTAAGATGGTGGCGATGTCGCCAAGCCGAGCCAACGGGATCTTCCGCTTCGGTGCTTACGAGGCCGACTGCGGCTCCGGAGAGTTGCGTAAATCGGGACTCCGGTTGCGGGTTCAGGATCAGCCTTTCCAGGTGCTGCTGGTCCTGCTGGAGCGTCCCGGCGAAGTGGTCACGCGGGAGGAGTTGCGCCAACAGTTGTGGCCGGCGGATACGTTTGTCGATTTTGACCACAGCCTTAATACCGTGATCAACAAGCTCCGCGAAGCTCTCAGCGATTCGGCCGCCAATCCTCGCTTTATCGAAACCTTGGCGCGTCGGGGATACCGATTTCTGGCTCCGGTTGAATTCACTGAGAAGCAAGCCGCGCCTGGCCTCCCATCCGCAAGGGCTGCTTTGCCCGCTGAGGCCTCGGTGCAAACAACGCCTCCACAACCGCCGGTGTCCGTGCTCACTCGTCGCGAAGACGTGCCCGCAGTTCGGCGGAAGCATGTTCGTTTGCTCTTCTTCCTGATTCAACTTATGTATTTGAGTTTCTACGTCGCGGCTCTGGCGCGATCGGCGCGAGTGCAGGAACTTCTGGAGCGAACTCTGGGCTATCCGGCGTGGACGATGACGCTGTTGATTGTCTCGGCAGTGGTCGGTCTTCCAATTCGACTGTACCTGATGTCGGCTGTGGCCTTCGGTCTTTCCGGATTGAATCACAAATTCCATAAGCTTTTCCCGCTGACTCTGCCACTGGACGAATTGTGGGCGCTCTCGCCATTTCTTCTCGCTCCGCAGATCGGGACGGGCCTGGCGCTGGCTGTGACCGCCGCACTCGTCTATGTTCCGTTCGCCCAGCGAACCCTGCTTCTGATGGGGGACCGCTCATACGATCAGTAGCCTGCCGATTCAGTGCGACGACCCTTCAGCCGCCACGAATACCCATCGGTCACCGGCCAGAAAGTTCCCCACAGAACAGCCAGCAATGGTCAGCAGGTTGGCCCCAAGCACCCCCATCCCCAGTTGTCCTACCAGCCAACGCATGATCAGCAAGCTACCGAAGATGGAGATGACTCCGTTGCTGAGGTGAAAACGGAGCAGCCGCATGCCAGTTTTCTCGAGGCCCGATCCGCCGCGGTCACTCCAGGTGAACATTTGATGCCACACGAAATTGTGCAGGACCGCAGCCTCGACCGCGAGCCCAGTCGCCCACAGATAATGGCAGCCAAGCGACATTAACGCCTGGAGGACCGCAAGTTGAACTCCGATTCCGATGGCGCCAACCAGAACAAACTTTGCCGGACGCGAAACAAGAGACTCCAGGCGGCGCTTCACCACTCCGCCACTCATGAGATTTTCTCCTCGCGATAGAGCGTCCGCGTGTGTTGAATTGCCGAGACCACCAGCATCAGTGCCATCCCAGCGATTCCAATGACCCCTCCCACGTCCAACAAAAGCAATTGCTTGCCGGACACTTTCACCGTGGGCCAGCGCAGCAATGCCAGGTTACCGGCGGCCAGCAATAGGCGTATTTCCGTTGGACCAAACTTCCAGTATGAGAGCTGAAACTGGCCCAGAGTGTAGGTGGCGAGGTAGGCCTCGATCGAGAGCATGAGGAAGGCGACCAACATTCCAAAGGCAATCGCCGGATGAATATAGCCCGACAACGCAAGCCCTCCCATCAGAAAAAAAGCGGCGAAGGTATCGGCGATGTGGTCGACGTAGAACCCGTACCGGGGCCTCTGACAATTTCTTACGCGCGCCAAGGTACCGTCCAAACTGTCGCCGAGCCAATTCAATGCCAGGAAGGCAATGCCGAGCACCAGCATGTAACGGTTCCGTCGCGCCAGAGCGTAGCAGACTCCCGCCAGGCATTGTGCCGCGAATCCCAGGATTGTGAGGTGGTCAGAATTGATCCAGCGGGGTGTGTGCTCGGCCAGCCATATCAGGGCTCGCTTTTCCGCCGCCGCCACGAAACTTTGCTGCAGCCTGGTTGCAGGAATGAAGGTCATTTGCTTCGATCTTACTTGCGGATAGGGCTGTGCGAACATTGATCTCGCCTCCGATGCGAGGCTTGCGAGTCCCAATGTCCTACACGAATATAGATGAGATCAATGCAGCGCGCGTCAAGCCGAAGACAAAGAAACATCACCAGCTAAACAACTCACCTGCCAAGGTTTGGCGTAAACTGTCACCTCACGCAGTAACCGCGGAGGAGCAATGAAGTACCGCAGACTCGGCCGAACCGGCTTTGATGTAAGCGAAATAGCGCATGGACTTTGGGGAATGAGTGGCTGGAGCGGATCTGACGACGGCCAGTCTCTCGAAGCTCTGCAGTTGGCCGTCGACCTTGGCTGCAACTTCTTTGACACCGCGTGGGCTTACGGCGAAGGCAAGAGCGACACTCTGCTGGGCAAGATTCTATCCGCTAATCGCGGTAAGCGCCTCTATGCAGCTTCCAAGATTCCTCCTCTCAACGGCAAGTGGCCGGCGTCCCCAAAGGATAAATACCGCGACGTCTTTCCCCCGGAACATGTTTTCAAATACGCCAGGCAGATTCGGGAAAAGCTCGGAACCGAATCCATCGATCTCCTGCAGTTTCACGTCTGGGACGATGGCTGGTCCGGCGAGACAGAATTTCGCGACACGGTCGAGAAGCTCAAGCGCGACGGATGGATCCGCTTCTTCGGGTTAAGCCTCAACCGCTGGGAGCCAGAGAACGGCATAAAGGCGCTGCGGACTGGCCTGGTCGATGTGGTGCAGGTGATCTACAACATCTTCGATCAGGCGCCCGAGGACAAACTTCTCCCCGTCTGCCGGGAGTTGAACATTGGAGTGATTGCCCGGGTGCCTCTGGATGAGGGGAGTCTCGGGGGCAAGCTGACGCCAGAAACAACATTCCCCAAGGGTGACTGGCGTGCCGGCTACTTCGGCCCGGACAATCTCAAGCAGACGCTTGCCCGCGTGGACAAATTGAAGCCTCTGCTGCCCAAAGATATGTCTCTTCCAGAGATGGCGTTGCGATTTATCCTGTCGGAGCCGACGGTGAGCACCACGATCGTGGGAATGAGGAAGCCCGGCCACGTCCGGCAAAACATCGCTGTGAGTGATGCGGGTCCGCTCGATGCGGGTGTGCTTCAGAGCCTCAAGAAACACCGTTGGGATCGCGCTCCGAAGCCCTGGTCCGACTAGCTAGCTGTTAAGCACGCCCTCAGTCGTGATTCGCGTGGCTTTGCAGATCTCCTCCGCAACCTTGACCACTGCGTCATTGCTGTGGACCGACCCATCCGCCGACATGACCGAACTGGCAGCCAGGGTGAAAAGGAGGGCATCCTCCTGCTTGTCGAAATAAAGCACCACCTGATTCGCTGCCATCCGCGCACCTCCTACAGATCGTTCTAAGGAATCATAGGCCGATTCCCGGCAAGTATGACGTTATCTGTTTTGGTGCATCCCATTCGGAAGTACAAGGGTGGGACTTTGGAACGATTCCGGCCTATTCTCGTGCTCGCCACCAGCCACAGGGTGAAAATGCTACATTGGAATGTCCATGTCCGCTCCTGAATCCCGATTCGTCAAGGCTTGCAAAGCAGTACCGGTCGACCGCACGCCGGTGTGGTTTATGCGGCAGGCTGGCCGCTACATGCCTGAATATCGCGCCGTCCGTAAACAATATTCGCTGATCGAGATTTGCAAGAAACCAGAAGTCGCAGCTGAGGTGACCATCACTGCCGCGGAGGCGCTCGGCGTGGATGCGGCCATCATCTTCGCTGACCTGCTGCTGCCTCTGGAAGTCATGGGACTGCCGTTTCATTTTTCGGCCGGGGAGGGCCCGGTCATTGAAAAGCCCGTGCGTCAGAAAGAAGACGTCATTCGTCTTCGCACCGATCGCGCCGCGGATCTGGGATACGTCTCCGAAGCCGTGCGCCTGGTGTGCAAGCATTTTGGAGCGACCCTGCCGGTAATCGGTTTTTGCGGGGCTCCATTCACCCTCGCCAGCTACATGATCGAGGGCGGTGGGTCGCGCAATTACATTCACACCAAGAAAATGATGTATTCCTCGTCCGGCGCCTGGGACGAACTGCTGCGGAAACTGGTCGCGGTTGTCTCCGCGTATGCAGCCGAGCAAGTAGGCGCGGGCGCCGACGTGATCCAGATTTTCGATAGCTGGGTCGGGTGCCTCAGCGTTGAAGACTACCGCCGATACGTGCTGCCGAGCACCACCGAACTGGTTAAGGCGCTGCAGAAGAAGACTGGCGTTCCCATAATTTACTTTGGAACGGATAGTGCCACCCTTCTCCCCTCCATGCGGGAAACCGGCGCCGAAGTAATTGGGCTCGACTGGCGTATTCCACTGGACGAAGGTTGGAGGAGTCTCGGTTTTGACTGTGCCGTGCAGGGTAATCTCGATCCCGTTCTCCTGTTCGCGGATTGGAAGGAACTGAAGGCGCGCGCCCAGGATATTTTGCGCCGTGCCGCCGGACGTCCCGGACACATTTTCAATCTGGGCCACGGTATCTTGCCAGAAACTCCCGTCGAGAATGTGAAAGCGCTGGCCAAGCTCGTGCAGGAGCATCAACTGAGAACCGAGAACCGATAACTGGCAACTGATCGTGAACCATAACTCTTGAACTCGAAAATAACTCGAACCACCAGGGACAATTGAATCTGCAATCAAATCCAGAAAAAGCAGCGGTCCTGCTTCTCGCCCACGGAAGCCCCGATTCGGTCGCCGATGTAGCGGAGTTCCTGCTCCGCGTAACCGGCGGACGCCCGCTCCCCCAGCCCGTTGTCGAAGAGGTCCAGCACCGATACGGCCTGATTGGCCGGTCTCCGCTTACCGAACTGACCCTGAAGCAAGGGGAACTTCTGGCCCGCGAATTGAAATTGCCCGTGTATGTTGGCATGCGAAACTGGAAGCCCTTCATCCCAGATGCGCTGCACGCGATGGCCTCGGATGGCATCGAACACGCTGTCGCCATCTGTCTGGCGCCGCAGAATTCTCGCACCAGCGTAGGTCTGTATCGCTCGGCCCTCAATGAGGCCAAGGGCAGTCACCTTGCCATCGATTTTGTCGAGTCCTGGCATAACCATCCGCTATTGATCAAAGCATTTGCGGAAAAATTGCGTGCCGGGTGGGACCGCGCCTGTCGCGAGATGGGCATGCCGAAAATCCCAATCATCTTTACCGCGCACAGCGTCCCCGAACGCACCATCGTCGAGGGTGATCCCTACGAGAGCCAGGCAAAGGAAACGGCGTCGCTGGTGGCGCGCGAAGCCGCACTGGCTCCCGAAGACTGGACGTTCGCATTTCAAAGCCAGGGCATGTCCGGTGGCGCGTGGCTGGGGCCGCGAGTCGAGGACACGATTCTCAGCCTGAAAGAAAAAGGCCATCGCGCTGTGTTCCTTCAGCCCATAGGATTTCTCTGCGACCACGTCGAAGTGCTCTACGACATTGACATTGGATTCAAGGAATTCGCGGAGAAACTGGGCATCCAAATACGCCGCGCCGATTCCTTGAATGATTCACCATTGTTAGCCGCGGCTCTTGCCGATATCGCCAGATCACGACTGGTCGCAATTGCTGGTCAACACAAATGAAACGAATCGCCATCATCGGCGGCGGAATTTCCGGATTGTCGGCTGCCTTTGCGCTCGAAAAGCAGCGCCGCGCTGGCGCTTCCCTCGAATACGTCCTTTTCGAATCCAGTCCCCGCCTCGGTGGAGTCCTCGTCACCGAGCACGTGGATAGCTGTCTGGTTGAAGCCGGCCCCGATTCTTTCCTCACAGAAAAGCCCTGGGCCAGCGACCTCTGCCGCGAAGTTGAACTGGGCGATCAACTCATCGGTTCGAATGATGCCGATCGTAAAACTTACATCGTGGTGAAAGGGGAATTGGTAGTGATCCCCGACGGACTGATGTTCATGGTCCCGACCAAGATCACTCCGACCGTGCTGTCCCCCCTATTTTCCGCACGCGCCAAACTGCGCATGGCCCGCGAGTGGTTTCATCCACCACGAAAGGCTGAGGCCGACGAGACCGTGGCTTCCTTCGTAGAGCGCCACTACGGCCCCGAGATGGTAGATCGTCTGGCTGACCCGTTGCTCTCCGGCGTGTACGGTGGCGAGGCCAGCGAACTCAGCGTGCGCGCTGTCCTTCCACGGTTTGCTGAGATGGAAGCCAAACACGGCAGCCTGGGTCGCGCCATGCTGGCAGCTCGCAAGAAAATGGCATCCGCTTCGAAAGCCCCAGCCAGGCCGCTGTTCACGTCGCTGAAAGATGGCATGCAGCAACTGGTGGATGCCATCGTTTCTCGACTCCCGGCATCCGCGCTTCACGCGGAAAGGCCGGTGCAGGGCATTCAACGGCAAGACAGCGGCTGGGTAGTTTCCGCAGGCTACGCTTCCGATCAATTCGACGCGGTGATCCTGGCCACTCCCACACCCGCGGCAGCGGACCTGCTGGGGATGGTCAGCGGCGATCTCACCTCCGAACTCCGAGGCATAAAATACACGTCTTCCGTCACCGTCAATCTCGGCTATGACCGGAGTGTACGATCCTCGCTTCCTCCAGGCTTTGGCTTTCTGGTTCCTCGCAGCGAGGGCAAGCGCATGCTCGCCACCACGTTTGTACACAACAAGTTTCCGCACCGGGCCCCGGAGGACCGCGCCCTGCTCCGTTGCTTCATTGGCGGCGCGCGCAACGAACAGGCTCTCCAGTCCTCCGATGAAGAAGTTGTCCGCATTGTTCGCGATGAACTTCGCCAGATCATCAAGCTCAGTGCTGACCCCATTTTCACTCGTGTCTATCGCTGGAGAGGGGCTATGGCGCAATATGGCGTCGGCCATCTGGAACGGTTAGAACGGATCGAAAGCCTGCTGCGGCCACTGTCCGGCTTGGCCTTGGCGGGCAACGGATACCGAGGAATCGGAGTCCCCGATTGCGTCCGCTCGGGAACTGACGCAGCGAGCCAAGTTTTGCGCGCCGTGGGATTGACCGCAGCCACCTCGCAAGTGCTCGCCTCCTGATTCTGCTCCCCAGGAAATTACTCCCGTAACCATCGGTAACCCTCGTCTTATTGCAGAAACCCACCGTCAGGTTCAGGGTTAATACATCGTGGGGGATTAGTCATGAGCAAATCAATTCTGGCCGCGGTCACACTGTTCGCATCTTGCCTGCTTTGGGGACAACAACCAAAGCCCCAGAGCGACATGTCCGGCATGAGCTCTTCCGAAATGCACGATATGCCAGGGATGGGCAACGATGGCAGCGCCCACGCCATGCATTCGATGGAAGACCGCCATATGGACATGGGTCCGCACATGAAGATGACCACTATGCGCGACCTCAAGCCGGGCGATCAGGAGAAGGCCGAGCAGGTGGTCGAAGCCGCTCGCAACGTCGCCGAGAAGTATCGCGATTACAAAGTTGCTCTGGCCGACGGCTACAAGATTTTTCTGCCCAATCTGCCCCAGAAGCAATATCACTTCACAAATTACTGGTACGGCTTCGAGGCCAGCACCCACTTCAATCCCGAGCATCCCACTTCGCTGCTTTACGAGAAACAGGGCGAGGGCTACAAACTCATCGGAGTGATGTACACCGCGCCCAAGACTTTTACCTGGGCCGAACTCGACCAGCGTATTCCGCTAAGCGTTGCGCAGTGGCATGCGCACGTGAATTTGTGCGTGCCTCCGGCCGACAAGAAGAGAGAAATGTGGGGAGCAAATCCACAATTTGGCCTGCAAGGTTCGATTGCAACCAGGCAAGCCTGCGATGACGCCGGAGGCAAGTTCATACCTCAGATCTTCGGCTGGATGGTCCACGTCTACCCGTTCGAACAAAAGCCGGAAGACATCTGGTCAGTCGAACGCCAGGCCCACAACCACGTGGACTGATTGAGCATGGGCCAGACACTAATTCTCAGCTTACGGAACGGCTTCTTCAATCGCCTCCCTCAACTGCTTAACTGCCCAATCGATCTGCTCGACCGTGATGACCGCGGGAGGCGCGATCAGCAAATGATCGCCCGCCACTCCGTCTACGCATCCCTGCATGGGATAAACCAGCAACCCTCGCTTCACTGCCGTCGTGCCCACACGCCCGGCGAAATTTAACTCCGGAGAGAACGGCCGCTTCGTAGCCTTGTCAGCGACGAACTCCACACCCCATAGCAACCCAATCCCGCGCACATCGCCAACTGCCGTCGCATCGCGCAGTCCTTCGAGTGCATGGCGCAGAGCCGTAGCCGTCGAGCCTTGGCGCTCAGAATCGGCTGCCTGCACCAGTTTTCGCTCTTGCAAGAACCTCAGCACCCCCCGGCCGGCCGCCACTGAAATCGGATGTGAATTGTAAGTGAATCCATGCAGAAAAGCTCCCGACCCATCCGCGATTGCATCCGCCACTCTCTTCGACACCAGAACCGCACCCAGCGGCGCATAGCCACTCGATAATCCTTTCGCCGCAACCAGAATGTCAGGCGCAACATCCCAATGGTCAACCGCAAAGTTTCTACCCGTGCGCCCCATGCCAGTCATCACTTCATCAGCAATCAACAGAACGCCGTTCCGGCGGCAGATCTCGGCCACACTCTGCAGGTAACCGGGCGGCGGCACCGCCGCGCCCAGCGTCGCCCCACTTACGGGCTCGAGGATGAACGCCGCTGCCTGACCCTCTGCGGCCTCAATCGCTCGCTCCAGCTCCGCGGCATATTCCTGCCCGCAGTTGCGGCAACCATCGGTGCAGTCAAAATCGCACCGGTAACAATAGGAAAACGCGACATGCGTGAACTCCCGCACCATCGGAAGATAGATTTCCCGCCGCCGCTTGTTTCCCGAGACCGACAGCGCCCCCAGCGTGGACCCGTGATAACTCTGACCCCGGCTGATCACCTGATGCCGCTTGGTTTGTCCGATTTCCACTTGATATTGCCGCGCCAGCTTCAGTGCGGTCTCGACCGACTCCGAACCGCCGCAGGTGAAGTACACGCAACCGCCTTCAAAATTCCTGCCCGCGAAATCGAGCAACTCGGCAGCGTACTCTTCGGCGACTGGAGTGGTGAACTGGCTGCTGTGAACGAACTCAAGCTGTTTCGCCTGCGCCGCCATCGCGGCTGCAATCTCCGGCACTCCATGCCCAATGAAATTCACCGCAGCCGACCCGGAGAAATCAAGATATTGCTTTCCCCGGGCATCCCACAGATAAACCCCCTCGCCACGCACCGCGGGAGGAAACGTCTTGCGGAATGAGCGCCGCAGCACGGCAGAATACGTTGCAGTTGAATCGGTCACGCTTCGGATTATCCGGCGGCTGCTACGCGAGTGTCAAAAGCCGACAGGCCGATTTCCGTTTTGGACCGCCCCTCAAAAAATGATCGTCTGAACCAAGCCGCGTAACGAGGGCGTCCTGTTCCGCCGTGTAGAATCGCCACTGGATGGCGAATTCCGAACAAGACGCTCAACTGAGTGTCACCGCCCGCTGGTTGCGTCTCTTCCAGCCTTCTCACCGGCACACCGCATTTTCGGCGACCGTGCTGTTGATGACGGCCATGGTGCTCTCGCGCATCGTAGGCTATGTTCGCGAGGCCTACACGGCCTGGGCGTTTGGAGCCGGTCCGACAACCGACGCCTACATCGCTGCCTTCCAGATTCCCGACTTCCTGGCCTACCTAGTCGCGGGCGGAACCATTTCCATCACTTTTATTTCCATCTACACGCGCTTCCTTGCTGAAAAGAGAGAAGCTGACGCACAAAAAACTTTTTCCGTCATCATCACCGTGATGACGCTGGTGCTTGGCCTGGGCGTCGTGCTAGCGGAAATCTTCGCGCCTCAGCTCACGCGGCTGATGTTCCATCACTTCAAGCCAGAACAGCTTGATCTTTGCGTTCGCCTGACCCGCATCCTCTTGCCGGCCCAGATTTTCTTCTACGTTGGCGGAATCGTTTCGGCGGTCTTGTCCTCGCGCCGGCTTTTTCTATTCCCCGCGTTGGGGCCGTTGATTTACAACGCCTTCATAATTCTTGGCGGCGTGGCGTTCTCCCATCGTCTGGGAATCGCGTCGTTGGCTTATGGGGCGCTGGTTGGCACATTCATCGGACCATTTCTTATCAACGCTATCGGAGCCGCCCGTGTGGGTGCTGGTTATCGCGTCTCGTTCGACGTGCGCAATTCCGCGTTTCGTGAATGGGTGCGGATGTCGATTCCTCTGATGATTGGAGTGTCGCTGGTCAGCGCCGATGACTGGATTCTGCGCTACTTCGCCTCCGACGCTGCCGGTGAAATCAGCCACATCAATTACGCCAAGCGCCTCCTGCTGGTGCCCATTGCGATTCTCGGACAAGCGGTCGGCCAAGCCTCGCTGCCATTCTTCGCCCGCCTGTTCGGCGAGAAGCGCATGCAGGAGTTTGCTGACATCGTGAATGGGTCGGTCTACCGCACTGCTGCCGCCGCACTCCTTGCGACCAGCTTGATGATGGCGGCCGCACTCCCCCTCATTGATCTGGTATACCGGCTACCACATGGCCACTTCACGTTCGCCGATTCGCAGGCCACCGCCGCCTACTTCTTCTGGTTTTCGCTCTCCCTGGTGTTCTGGGCGGCGCAGGGACTTTATGCCCGCGCTTTCTACGCCGCTGGAAACACCCTTACCCCCATGATCGCGAGCACGCTGATTACGGTTGCTTCGATTCCCATGTATCGCGCGCTCTATCACGCCTTCTCAGCCATCGGACTCGCTCTAGCATCCGATCTGGGGATCGCCGCCAACTGTCTCGCCATGGCAATTCTTCTGCATCAGCGCAAACTGGTTCCGTGGAGTGAATTGCAATGGAGAGAGTTGGAAAAAGCCACCATCACCGCTCTAGCGGCGGGATTTCTGAGCTACCGCGTCGCCACCGTCATCACCATAACCGGCAGCCGCATAGCGGATATCGAAGCGTTGGGCCTAATCGGTATCACCTGGGCGGGAGCGACTGCTGCAGGATTGTGGTTGACTCAGTCGCAATTGCCGGGAGATCTGCGGCGGCGGGAGAAGGCAATCCTGCCTCGTGTGATAGAGAAGCAGGCAGAAGAGTCAGCGAAAGGAATCCAGCCGTAAGCATTCCGTCAGGTCTCGGCGCGCATGCAGCGGCCAAGACCTGATCCGTGAAGTTTCCTACGCTCGCGCGGCGGCGGCTTCGGTGGAAGCGACTGGCGTTTTCACTTCCTCGCCATTCGGCTTCTGTCCACCCTTGCGAATATCAATGCCGCCCTTGAAGAACGCGCCATCTTCAATCGAAATGCGCGCCGCGACCACATCACCCGTAAGCGAGCCGTCGCTGCGAATATCCACCCGATCGCTGGCCGTCAGGTTGCCCCGGACTTTACCCAGCACCACAATTTCACGGGCATTAATATTCGCCGCCACTACACCGTTGCGGCCGACCGTCACGCGGTTACCGGCCAGGTTGATGGAACCTTCCACGCGGCCGTCAATATAAAGCGATTCCGAACCGGTCACTTCGCCTTTGATCACCAGCGATTTCCCGATCGTCGCCTGATCCGCCGTGCTGGCCGCGACCGCGGGACGAGGAGCCGCAGCAGTAACTGGTTCGCTGGGCATGGACGTCACCGGCGTGGGACGCTCCGGCTCATTCGGCCGGGACGGTGTGGTAGAAGGCTGATTCGTGGGTTTCCACATGTCAAAAAATCCTTTCCTTACTGATGGATTAAGGGTCGAGCCCGCATTTCGGTGACCATTCGCATTCTACTCCGCCCCCTGCTCCAAGTCTTGTGGAAATTCTGTGCTTTCTACGCTTTTCGACCCTTTCGTAACTTGGTTCCCAGGCTTCGCGAGCTCGCCGCCGCAGTGTAATTCCTCCCGCCCGGTAGCAGTTCTTATACCGCTCGGCTCGCCGCTAAAATAATGCCCGGAGCTTTCTTGCGGATCACCATGAACCCACAAACTCTAATCGAACTCCTATATGGAAAGGGCGCGCACGCAAATCCAATTACCGCCGTGCAAGGCATCTCTGCCCAGCTTGCAGCCCGCATTCTGCAGGGCTATCCCTATTCAATTTTCCAGATCGTCGGCCACATGAACTACTGGATGGACTACGAACTCCAAAGAATTCAGGGAGGAGACCCGTACTATCCGGCGCATGCGACCGAGAGTTGGCCACCTTCCACAATGCCGAGCGACTCTGAATGGCAGCAAGTCGTCGCTCACTTCTCGGCCTCTATCGATCAGCTCGCGGCCTTCGCGAAGGCAGGCTCGGAGTTCCTGAGTCGTGCCGTAAAACCCGCTCATGCCGTCCCCAACCAATCAACCTATTCCGTGCTGGACGTGCTTTGGCAAACGGCGATCCACAACAGCTACCACGTCGGACAGATCGTCTTAATGCGCCGCATGCTGAATGCCTGGTCACTTGAGACTGGTGATACCTGGTGAAGCGGCCAACCGCATCGCGCTCCCAGAGTATGATGGTTTGAGCGCTCCGCAACTTACGATCTTGGATAGACTCTCCGATTCCGCCATCCTGAAGAAGATTGAACGCCAGCCCAAAAGCACCGCTGGCTACAAGCAACTGGTGCGGGAGTTAGGACTGCATGGCGCCGCGCGCGCCGAACTCTCCGACCGGTTGCAGCGCCTCGTAGGCAGCGGCCAGTTGATGCAGGTCGATTCCGACCGCTACGCGATCCCGAAAGCCGCCGCGAGCAAGAACGTCCTGGTCGGAAAATTGAGCATGCATCGCGACGGCTACGGATTCGTCACTCCCGACGCCGCCACCGATGCAAGTCTGAAGGCCCGCCTCGCGGGAGACGTTTTCATTCCTCCGCCCGCCGTGGGCACAGCAATGCACGGTGACCGCGTGCTGGTAGAGATTGGCGCGATCCGCCCCGATGGCCGCGCCGAAGGACGAATCGTGCGCCCCGTAGTGCGCGCCCACAGCACCGTGGTCGGAATCTTTCATCACGGCAACCGTGGCAATTACGCAACTCCGATTGACCAGAAGATTTCGCAAGACATCGTAATTCCGCCAGGTATGGAACAACCGGGTAGCGCCAGCGTCCCGTCGGCGATCCCGAGCGCGTCTCGCGCCCGCCACAAATCCGTAGACCGCGTCCTCGGCGACGAAGCCCGCCGCACCGAATGGGACGATCTCGAAGGTGTAGTCGTCGATGTCGAAATCACCGACTGGCCATCCGCCACCCAGAATCCACGTGGCCGAGTGGTCGAGATCCTCGGCTACGAAGACGATTTCGGCGTCGATGTCGAAGTCGTCATCCGCAAATTCCATCTGCCACACCGTTTCCCGCCAGAGGTGCTTGAAGAAGCACAAAACATCGAACCCATCATTCCCGCGCCGGAAGCCCAAAGACGACAAGACTTCCGCGATCTCCCAATCGTCACTATCGACGGCGAAACTGCGCGCGACTTCGACGACGCCGTCACCGTCCGGCAAGTCGATGGCGGCAACTACGAACTCCAGGTGCACATCGCCGACGTCGCCCATTACGTCACGCCCAGATTCGCCTCTCGATCAGGAGGCGCGACTGCGTGGTACCAGCGTTTACTTCCCCGACCGCGCCGTGCCCATGCTGCCGCTTGAGCTTTCGACCGACATCTGCAGCCTGCGCCCGCACCTGGACCGGCTCGTGCTTTCCTGCGTTATGGACGATCGACCATCGCGGCGAGATTCGTCGGCTACGAGTTGAGTGAAGGCATCATCCGCTCGGCTGAGCGTATGACCTACACCGACGTGAATGCCGTGCTCGAAGGCGACGCCGCCACCCGAAAACGCTACGCAAGTCCGCTGCGTCGACACTTTCGAGATGATGCGCGATCTAGCGCTCATTCTGAATCGCAAACGCGAGCGCCGTGGTTCCATCGACTTCGATTTGCCCGAGCCGGTCATCGAATTCGACGAATTCGGATTGATGAAGAGCATCACCCGTTCCGAGCGCAACATCGCGCATCGCCTGATTGAAGAATTCATGCTTTCGGCGAACGAATGCGTAGCCGGATATCTCGAGAACAAGCGGGTCGCGTCTCTCTACCGCATTCACGAGAAGCCAGACGCCAAGCGCGTCTACGATTTCGAAGTCATCGCCGCCACCTTTGGATATTCGCTGGGCGTGGGTGCTCTGCCAATCCAGAGGTGCAGTTCAAGTCCGACCGCCGTTCCAGCTACGGCACCGGCAAGCGTCCACGGGAAATTGAAATCCCCAAAGAGGTTCACATTACCCCGCGCATGTACCAGAAGCTGACGGAAAAGATCGCCGGTAAGCCGGAGGAGCGAATCCTCTCCTACCTGATGCTGCGCTCGCTGAAGCAGGCTCGCTATTCGGAAGAGAATCATGGGACACTTCGCGCTGGCGGCCCCCAGTTACACGCACTTCACCTCGCCCATCCGCCGCTATCCCGACCTCATCGTCCACCGCATCCTGAAAGAAGTTTTGCAAGGTGGCGCGAACAGTCATGTGGCGCTGGGCGACCCTCGCCCGCGAAAGCCGCGAACCGACACGCCCGTCTCCATGGTCCAAGCGCCGCGACCACGCCGCGCATCGTGAGTCGCTCGAACCTGTCTCCGGCCCAATCTCCGTCGAAGAACTACATGACATCGCCGACGAATCCAGCCTTTCCGAGCGCCGCGCCGACGACGCCGAGCGCGACCTGATGGAATGGAAGAAGGTCAAGTTCATGGAAGACCGGGTCGGCGAAGACTTCGACGGCCTCATCATCAGCGTGACCAAGTTCGGATTTTTCGTCGAACTCACCGACCTTTTCATCGAAGGCCTGGTCCCGCTGGACTCGCTGACCGACGACCGCTACATCTTTCACGAGAACACGCGCGAGATCATCGGGCAGCGCAACCGCAGGATCTACGGACTCGGGCAGAAGATACGTGTGCTCGTGGACCGGATCGATCCGGTTGAAAAGAAGATTCAGTTTGCCGTGTTCGAAGAAAAACCGCAGCGCCCTGTAAAGCGAAAGCGGCATTAGAAGTTGCGGGAAAACGCCCGGCGTTTTTCCGCAATCTGATTAGCCGTTTAAGAGTCTGTTAGTGGACGGGCGCGCCGCCCCTCCGTCCGGAGCAAAGCTCCGCGGCGCACCACCGCCAAACCAACCTTCCTGTCAGTCCGAGGAGCGACAGCGACGGCGCTGGCCGAGCGAAACTACGTCCGCTGGTGTAAAATTCTTGAGTCAACCCCATCCGCTGCGGCTGAAGCGAAGCAGCGGGTTTCCTACGCGTCGGGACGTGGCTCAGCCTGGTAGAGCACTCGCTTGGGGTGCGAGGGGTCGGCAGTTCAAATCTGCCCGTCCCGACCAAATTTCACCTCCGAAAATCGGGTCAGTCCCGTCTGTCCCCGCATTATTCACCTATTTCGGTGATATACTTACTCCCCGCCGAGGGGCGGTTCGTGCTTCTCTTGGGGAAGCGCCTAATGCAGTGCCCGAACGGAATGAAGGCATTTTTTCTGGGTTTTGTCTTGTCTCTATTCTTGTCCGTAACCCTGATGTGCGCGGACAGTGCTTGGGGTGCTCCCAAGTACAAGGTTCTCCACGCTTTCGGGTCAGGCAAAGACGGAGCCGGCCTCTTCGGAGCCTTAGTTCTCGACCATGTCGGCAATCTGTATGGCGCTACTAGTGGGGGTGGTGTTTATGGTCTGGGGACGGTCTTCCAGTTGACGCGGCACCCGTCGACCGGCCACTGGAGCGAAAAAGTGCTGCATGACTTCGGCCCCGGCGGCGACGGAGCGGGCGCGATGTCAGCGCTCACGCCTGATGTTGCGGGAAATCTTTACGGCACGACCTTCACTGCTGGCGCGCACAACGCTGGGATGGTTTTCGAGCTCTCGCCCTCCGGAGGCGGCAAGTGGACTGAGACCGCCCTTTACAGCTTCTGCTCCCAATCCAACTGCAGCGACGGAGGCACTCCGTTCGCTGGTGTGATTCTGGACAACGCAGGTAACCTCTACGGCACCACTTACGGCGGAGGCTACGGTGGCGGCGGGGGCGTCGTTTTCCAGTTGTCGCCCGGCTCGAATGGTTCCTGGACCGAGACGGTACTCTATAGCTTCAGCCGGGGCGGACACGGCACCGGACCGTTGGCGGGCGTGATTTTCGACGCGGACGGCAATCTTTACGGCACCACCGAGTTCGGCACGGCAGGTGGCGGCACTGCTTTCGAAATCATTCCCGGCTCGGGCAGGAACTGGAAGGAACAGATATTGCACTACTTCACCGGCGGCAACGACGGGAAATATCCCTATGCTGGGTTGATCTTTGACGGAGCCGGAAATCTATATGGCACGACCTTGCAGGGCGGAGGCTGCGGCGGCGCCTGTGGCACGGTGTACAAGCTGACCCCCAATGTCAACGGCCACTGGAAGGAAACCGTGCTGCACAACTTCTCCAACGTCAAGAATGGCGCTGATCCCGCCGCTGGCCTGGTCTCGGACGCCGCGGGGAATCTGTACGGAACCGCTTCGGGGGGCGGCCTCGGCTACGGGGCGGTTTTCAAGTTGACTCCGAGCGCGGGCGGCAAGTGGAAGTACACCGTTCTGCACCGCTTCACCGGGCAGGACGGAAACGAACCCCAGGCCAGCGTGATCCTCGACAAAAAGGGCAACCTCTACGGCACAACCGTGCGTGGCGGCCCCAACGACGCTGGTGTTGTTTACGAGATCACGCCCTGAACTGAATCCCCGGCCGACATTGAACAGCGAATAAAGCAGCTGCCGCTGCAACTTGTCCTTTACTTCTTCTTGTCATCAAGATATTGTGTATGAGAACCAATTAGCTCTCTGACAACTTGATTTGATGACCGGATTCGCTGCACGAAAATACGTCCAAACAAGTAGTGCCGCGATAGGTAAACCGACTACGGCCTCTTTGGGTTCGTTTCCTGTCGCGACAAGCGTGATGCCCAACACTGCGGCGCAGACATAAAGTAAGCCTCCCCGCATGAGGAGCCGACGCAGATATTTTGGATCTCGCTCAGCGCGTTCAATCCTCTGGAAAGTCCGCCACATTCCCCAAGCCAAAGCTGCAGAGAATGCCAGTACCCCCACTATCATTGTCGCAATCATTCCAGGAGATGTGGCATAGGATGGGGAACCCATGTTCAGCGTCCTCAAGCACGCAGGGCAAGTTTACCCTACATCGTTGACGTAATATCGCCATTACGCTCATTGACTGTTTAGAGAACCGAGATTCAGGCCGTAAACTGCTGAAAGATAGGCCCAGAGCCGTCACGCGTCAGCAGAAAAGTTCGAAAATCGTCTGCTAGGGCCGACCAATTCCGTTTCTAGGTGCGCCACAAAAGTTACGGCCGGACTGATACCTAGCGGCACACGGTCACGAGCCTGAAATGCATCTGAGACCTCCACTTCTAGGACCCATTATCGCGATGGTCAGTATCGTCCTTACCGTCGCTCTTTTCACCGTGAAGTTGTGGACCCATCGTGAGCCCGCCTTCGTTACTGTTACCGTTGGTGCGGCTAACGATCAGGATGCCCAAGCTCAGATAGCAGAAATAGAACGAGCACACCAGGCGAGACTGAATGCGGTGCAAGACCGCATTCATGCCGAGATGGTGTCACTAACGCTGTTTGGACTCGCTCTCCTTCTTGTTCCGCTCAAAGCTTCTGGCATTCCTGAATGGACAAAGTACGTGATCGGGGCAACCGCTGCCACAAGCATTACCGCTTGTTTTCTGACGTGGTGACCGGACTTCCCGCAAGGAGCGAAACCGCTCATGGAGAGTTTTGCAAGTCTTCGGTCATCAAGTTCGCGTAGTCCCAGGTCATCTCCAAGCTGGAATGCCTGAGCACCTTCCTGAAATACACTACCCCTTTTCTCACATAGTTGACCGCGAATGTATGCCGGAAGGCGTGCAACATCCTCCCCTTCATTTTGCCTTCCTAGAATTGGCCCTGCGTCTATATTGTCGGCTTGTGACTAAGGTGCCGAGGGATGGCACACGCGGGCCATTCCTTGCCTTGGCCCTCGCGCATAACATTGTCATGGTGAGAGATTGCCATGTTTGAGGAACCGATCGAGAACGAGTTGCTGGTGGCGCTGGCGCGGTGCTACGAACATGATCCCGGCCAGTTCGTCACC
Source organism: uncultured Acidobacteriota bacterium (assembly GCA_963788605.1). Lineage (GTDB taxonomy): Bacteria > Acidobacteriota > Terriglobia > Terriglobales > Acidobacteriaceae > JABDBE01. The sequence goes on from CAWBHD010000008.1 coordinate 76,431, forward strand.
TTGCCGCGGCAGACCGTGGATTCCTCGGTGGCTCGGGTGGCAGTGGCCGATTTGAGGAATGAAGGTTACATCGAAGAGCAGGTGCGGGGCGTGATCCGGCTGACGCCGCGCGGTTACAAGGCGTATAGAAACAACCCCGCCCTCGCGGTCTAAGCCTTTCCGGATTTTCCCGCGCCAGAGTTTTTCGGCTTATCCTGTCTAGCTCTTAACGGTGGTTTCCTGCGGCGCTGCCGGCCGCCTCGCGAGTCCGCCAGTTTGGTGGTCAACTGCGCGACCGCGTCAGCGTTGATGGTGCCTGTACTGTTCCAGTCCTTGTTGTGCCTGAAAGTCGGCGAGCGCTGACAGGGTTCGCGTACCGCCTACGCCGTCAATCCGGCCGGGATGGAAACCGAAATAGGTCAGATAAAGCTGCGCGGCTCGGACGTTCAGGTCGGGAAGGGCGCCGGCTGTGTATTTCTGAAACTCAGCATGCAGGCGGATGTCATAGCGATGGACAGCGTAGTTGACGCCATTGTAGCCGCGGGCGAACGAGGACCAGTCGTGCGCCTGTAGCGGGACGTTCAAGCGCGTGCTCACCAGGAAATTGCCCATGGCAGCGAGTTGCTGATCTTCGGACTCCGACATGGCGGCGACCATCTGCTCGACGCCGGAGAATCCGGCGCGAGCGTAATTTTCGCCCATGATCTGGCCGATGCCCCAGGAACAGCTTTGCAACGCGGCACTGCGGTCCTTGGCGATGGCCACCGCGAGCCGGTCGTATTGATGACTCACCGGATGCGCCGTATCCTCCGGGCTTTGCATCGCTGACATCGCCATCGTCGAATTGGCCGTCGGTCAGACGGTGGAAGATGTGGCGCTCGTAAAGAATTTGCGGGCGGCGGTCGGGGAGGAATCCGCAGCCGGAAGTTTCGACAGCAAGTACCGTCCAGATCTCGGGCACGTGGACGCCCAGCTTTTGGCAGGCCGCGCTCAGTCCTTTCTCAGAGAGAGCCTGGGCAGTGCCTTGGAACAGAAGTTGTGGCATATACGTTTCCTTGGAGACAAGCGCAGCTCCGCCATCTCGGGATTGGTGCCCCGAAAAATGCGTTCTCCTAAATCTATGAATTGATTGAACTAGAAAAGGAGATACCCGCGTACAATATTGTTTCTAAAGGACTTCGCTTGGGGATACCCGGGAGCGGCTGGGAATTGATGTCCACCCAACCATACTTCCATCATAGCTGATCGCATAGGGTAAACGCGCCAACTTTGCAAAAATATATTTGGCTTGGATGCAAGGGGTTGGGGGGATTTTGGCGATTCTGGGGGCTTGACAAGAATTTGAGAAAAGTGGGGAAGGACAGGGATCGACCACAATGTTTTCCCCGGCTCGCGGAAGAACTTCGAAACCGTCATCTGGAGCTTTGAAAGGGCGCGGCTTCAAGCCGCGCCGTACATCGTTTACACAGACTTACGGCACGGCTGAAAAGCCGTGCCCTTTCAAAACTCTTAGGCCGCTTCGCGACCGAGGCCCGGTTTGATTCTATTCACGCTAAAATTTCAGCCCGGGCGCACTACGCGCTGACGACTTGGGCTGCGCCAACCCTCTCCGCGTCAAAAACGGTTGCGAGCGCGTGCACCACCGACGCCAGGCGAATCGCTGCCAGCACTGCTTCCTCGCTTAATCCTTTTTCGCGGATGACCTTTTCGTGCGAATCCACGCAGGCGCCGCAGCCGTTGATGGCGGAAACCGCGGCACACCACAATTCGAAGTCGGCGGCGTCGACACCATGCGAGCGAATGATATTCATTCGCAGTCGCGCCGGCATGGTGCGGTAGTTCTGGTTGCTGGTCAGGTGCTGGAAGCGGTAATAGACGTTGTTCATGCCCATGATCGCGGCTGCGCCCCGGGCGGCGTCGAGAGCCTGCGGCGAAAGATGGCCCGACGCCTGAGTCAGCACGGCTTGGGTGAGCTCCGCATTGCGCGAGGCTACGGCGCTCGCCACTACCGTTCCCCAGATTTGCTGCGGGGTCAGTTCAGGCTGTTGGGTCAGGGTGGAAAAGTTCAACTTGAGGTCGCGGGCGTAGGCCGGGACGGTTTCCATCAGTTCATCAAGAGTCATTGGGTTATCCAAAGCTTTCATGCTGGGAACGCTCCGCGCGTTTCATCGCGCGGAGTATTCCGCTGGTTGGTGGAAATGTTTACGCGATTTGCAGCGTGGCTTCGCCCTTTTTCCAGTTGCACGGGCAAAGCTCATCGGTCTGCAAGGCATCGAGCACGCGCAAGACTTCATCAGGATTGCGGCCCACGGCGCCGTCGGTCACGTAGACGAAACGGATCACGCCATCGGGATCAACGATGAAGGTTGCCCGTTGCGCCACGCCGCCCTGAGGATCGAGAATGCCAAGCTGTTCGCACAGGTCGCGCTTGATGTCGGCCAACATGGGAAACGGCAGGTCTTTCAAGTCCGCGTGGTGGGTGCGCCACGCGTGATGAACCCACTCGGAGTCGATGCTTCCACCGAGGATCTGGGCGTCGCGCTCCTTGAATTGCTTGTTGAGCTTGGCAAAGCCGGTGATTTCAGTAGGGCAGACGAAGGTGAAATCCTTGGGCCAGAAAAAATACACCTTCCACTTTCCCGAGTAGTCGAGGTCGGTGATGGTCTTGAAGGCGGTCTTCGGATCCTTCTCCGTGCTGACGGTTGCGGTTAATGAAAACGAGGGGAATTTTTCTCCTACACCTAACATGTTTTTATCTCCTAAGTATGAAGTTCAAGTTGCTCTGGTTTTACGCGCTCTGTTGGAAGAACACGCTTCACAAATGCCGAGAATATCCACCGCGATGCGTTTCACCTGGAAGCCCCGGGGAAGCTTTCGCCGGAACCGTAAGGGCTCAAGACCGGCTTCGTCGAGGTCCATGATCGTTTTGCAATTGATACAGACCAGGTGATGATGGGGATGGTGGTTGGACTCCACCCGCAGTGATCCGTGATGGAGGCTGACTTCACGGAGGACGCCGCTGTCGAGAAACGTGCGGATGTTCTTGTAGACGGTGGCCAGCGAAATGGATGGAATTTTCTTGCGAGCCCGGCCATAAATATCCTCCGGGCTGGGGTGGCCCGGCAGGGCCATGATGGTTTCATAAATCACCTGGCGCTGGTGGGTGGCGGCCAGGTTGTGCCGGTGGCAGAGTTCGCGGAAATGGGCGGGAGTCAGCATTCTTCTAAAGGATAATATTTATTATCTGATAGAAGCTGTGATTTGACAAGAGGCCAGCAGGATGGCAATAGTTTAGGCGCGCCTCGGGCTTGCAGGCTTCACGGGAGAATGCCTTGAAGCAGTCCGACCATGAATGGGCGGGTAGGGATCCTTCGACTCCGTAGTTGGTTCGCTTTGCGAACCAACTACTGCGCTCAGCATGACAAACTCTTGAGGAAGAACCCTAACTGATTTGTCCTGAGGTTACTTGGGCTGGCGGGTACGCATCGAGCGCGCCTGCTCTGTCGGTGAGCTCTGCGTAGGAATTTCCAATTTCAGTTGCGATGGCTGGCCACAGGTAATGCTCGCGGACGCGGGCCTGGGCATTTCGTCCCGAAATCTTTCGGGTGGGCGCATCGGACAGAAGTAAGCGCAACACGCGCGCCAGGTCGGTCGCATCTCCTGGCAGGAAGGTGAAGCCGGTGCCCGCAACTACTTCGCGGTTTTCGGGGATGTCACTGGTCAGCACGCAGACGGCGGCACCCATGGCGTCCAAAAGGGCCAGGGAAAGGCCTTCCAGATCGGAAGGCAAGACGAACAGGGCAGCGTTGGTCAGCAATTCATCCAAAGCAGCGCCGTGGACCCAGTCGAGAAAGACGACATGCTCGCTCTGATGCTTGCGCAACTCATCGACGTACGCGCTGGTGTAACTCGATCCGCCGGCCAGCACCAGCTTTGCAGGCGTGTCCAGCGTTTCGTATGCTTCGATCAGTAGGTGGCAGTTCTTCTCGGGGGAAAATCTTCCCAGAAACAGGATGTAACTATCCGGTTTGAGCCCCCACTCCGGAATTTGTGAGGGCGCGACCCGGGTGCGAATCATGGAACCGTTCGGCACGTACTTGGCTTGCACTCCGTACGCAGCCTGATAGTGCTGTTGCAATGTCTGGGAGACAACCATGGTGCGGTTGGGAAGACGGGCGGAAGCGAGCTCTCCGAGGCGGAGGGTGAACGATGCGAAGCGGCCCCATTTTTTCCGCTGCCAATCCTGCCCCTGAACCGTGACTATGGTCTTCTTCCCGACCAGGCGTGGGAAGAACGAAAACAGCGCGGGCCCCTGGGCGTGATAATGCACGACGTCGCATCCGCTGAACATTACGTGGATCGTGCTCAGCAGGGTATGAACAAACGTTTCGGTGTGCTTGGAGCGAAACGTGGGCAGGCGAACCAGCCGCATGCCCTGGTATTTGGGCAGGGCCGGAGTAAAGTAACTCCGGCAATATACGGTGACGTCGTGGCCGTTTTCGGCCAGACGTTTGCCGACTTCCTCGTAGTAGGTTTCGATTCCGCTGTACTTTGAAACCATGCCGCGTCCACCGATGAACGCGACCCGCAGAGGCGGCGCGGGCATGGGAAGTGCCACGGCCTTTCTGGCTTTCGGAGGCCAGGGCCGCAGGCGCGTGTACAAGCTGATCAAAGCGCGATAGTGCGCCTCTGGAGCGTGCTGGGCTGCCACGAACTGGTGTCCGGCCAGGCCCATCTGCGCTGCCAACTCGGGCCGCTCAGCCAAGAATGAGATCGCTTTCCCCAGTTGCTCCACATTGCCCGGGGGATACAGAAGCCCGGTCTCCCCTTGATCAATCAGTTCACGCCGGGAACCGAGGTCCGAGGCAATTACGGGGCGCCCCCATGCATAGGATTCAAGAATGGTCTTGCCCAGAGTTTCGTAGGCCCGCGAGGGTAAGACGGTGAAGCGTGCCGAAGCGATCATGTAATCGAGAACTTTTCGGCCCACGTGGCCGGCAAATTTTACGTTGGCGAGGCATAGTTCGCGGGCAAGCATTTCCAATTCGAATCTTTGCGGTCCGTCGCCGGCGATGTGCAACTGGAGGTGCGGTAAATGCTTCATCGCCCGCAGCAGATCGGCCACTCCCTTCTCCGGCGAGAGGCGTCCGAAGTAGAGAATTGGAGCATTTGGTGCGGGGTTCGGTGGAGTCTGCGCCGGCAACTTCTGAAAATGGGGCAGGACGGTAATCTTTCCAGCGGTATACCCATTCTGAATAAGTTTTTCTTTGGCGAATCGGCTTGGAGTCAGGAAATGATTGATGCATTTCTGATAGGTGCCCAGCCAGCGATGGAAATACGCTTCGGCCATCAGCAGCAAGGTTGATCCGGGCGGTCCGGTATAGCAACCTTCGGTCAGGACGTGCCGGAAGTGTCCGCCACGACAACGCTCGCAGGCCTGCCCCTTCGCCACCATGTTGTAGGTGGGACAAAGCAGCTTGAAGTCGTTGAGGTGATAAAGCACGGGAACGCCCTGCGCTTTCAACTCCCAAAGAATTGACGGGGACAAATGGTGATAGATGTTACGCACGTGGGCGACGTCGGGCTGAAATTCGAGTATGAGCTGTCGCAAGCGCCGCCGGGCATCGGTGGAATAGATTGCGTGGGCAGCCAGTTTGGCGCGCGCAAACAGTCCCTGAGCCGGGCTTTTGAAGTCGATGTTCGGAAGAAAGTGCCGGTCGTAAGGCGTGGGTTGCCCCCGGGGATCGGCCATCGAAAACAACGCGACTTCGTGCCCTTGGGCTTTCATCAACTCCATGAGTTCGAACATGTAAACTTCGGTGCCGCTGAAGGCGAAATTGTATTTATTGCAATAGAGAATTCGCATACGAATTGTTCTCCGGAGTTCGAGTCGCGTGAGCAGGGTTTATGTGGGTGAGAAGGAGATTGCAAAAGGCAGCCAGATTTTTTTCGCGGTTGAAATGTTTGAGCACGTACTGGCGGGCAGCTCGGCCAAGCGGGCCGAGAGCGGATTGTGAGCGATGGACCAGTTCGACACGCGCCACGAAATCTTCCAGAGACCCTGGGCGATACAGAAAGCCATTGTTGCCGTCGAGCACGAGTTCTGGAATGCCGGTGATCGCGGGCGCAAGCACGGGCCTGCCGCGGGCCATGGCTTCCATCAGGACAAGCGGAATCCCCTCGCTGCGGCTGGTGAGCACGACCAAGTCGGCGGCGGCGTAGCGAGCGTTGAGTTGACGATCAGACAGGTGGCCAACGAGTTGGACCTCGCCTTCCAGTTTCAACTTGCTGATGAGGGCCTCAATCGATGCGCGCTCCGGACCGTCGCCTGCGATCACACACACAAATAGAACATTGCGATCCTTAAGCAGGCGGCAGGCTTGAAGCAGAAATGCGTGGTCTTTGACGGGATGCAACCGTCCAACCGCAAGCAGTACCAGCCGCGAGCGTTCGCGAGGAAGCGGGGAGTATTCGCCCGGGTCCACCCCCATGCAGCGCACGACGACCTTGTCTGGCTGAAAGTCGCGATAGCGTTCGAGGATATGCTGCCTGTTGAATTCGGAGATGGTCACACAAAACTTGCAGTGTTTCAGTTTCGTATTCAGAAAGGCGGGATGCAGCAACAGATCCGATCCATGCAAAGTCATGCTGAAGCTGATTCCCAGGAAGCGTGCCGCCACCATTGCAATCCACGATGAAAAATATCCATGGTGGACGTGGATATGCTCGATGCTTGCTCCTTTGATCAGGAGCGCGTAGTAGACGCCCAGCCAGGTATGCAGGAGCGTGCGCAGGCGCCGCATAGGTGGTTCGCTTCCCTGCAGCAGCGCGCGGTGGAAGAAATCCTTGAGCAAGGGGAACTTCAGTAGGCAAAAGAACGCAGCACGGATCAGCATGATCAGCCGGAACGGTTGGAAATATAGAGTTTCGGCGGCCATGGCATTCATCTCCCCACCGGGGGCGATTGGGGATCGACGCGCACTGCAGGGGATTACAGTTACTCCGCGTCGGCGGAGTTCCTGAATTTCCTCCGCGACATACGGCTCGACAGCAGAGGGAAATTGATTTGCGAGATAAGCGACAGTTGGCATCAGCGTCCCAGGGAATTGAATTCGACTTCCGTGGTGCGGCGGTTCTGAGCGGCCAGCAAGCCCGCCAGCGTGAACAAGAATCCATTCACGAATTGATAGTTCATGACTACGAAGCTCCCGTTCAGCAAATACACGCCCAGCATCACGGGCCATAGCCTTCGGAACTGTTGATCCAGGAGACTGCGGTCGGTGGAGGAGCGGGGCGGATTCAAGGGACGGCCCAGCTTGAAGAGATCGACCACAATCCACAGGTAGAGCAGCAAGCCCACGAGCCCGTACTGCACGCCGATCTCAAGATAGGTATTGTGGAAAAAGAACTGTTCCTGATGAAACTCGTTGATCCTTTTTGACAATTCGGCCTGCATTGCGGTCGCGCCCCATCCGGTCAGAGGCTTTTCCAAAAACATCTCCCAGCCAGCTTGGTAGATCGCCATACGGAACATCACGGGTCCCCGTTCTTCCAGCCGATCGCCTAGTGAATTATTGCGGCTCGAAAAACTGGCAGCCGCGAGGAGACCCAGGCTGCCGGCCAGCACGAAGCACAAGCATGCGCGGCGCAACCGGCGACTGGGAGAAAAGAAAAGCAACATAAGGATTGATCCAGCGAAAGAGAGCCATACAGCGCGGGTCTTGGTGGCGACGATTGCAAACGGAAGCGCCACCATAAAGAAGAGAGCCAACATGCCCCGCAGCCGCTTGCGCCGGAAAGAATTGAGAGCAACCACGCCGAGCAGATTCAGAGCCACGCCATTGGCGACGGCTTGCAGGAATGGTCCGCGCGCGCGATCTGCATGAATGCCAATCCCCTGGTCGAGAATATAGCGGGGGAAAATGAACTGTGTGGCATCGGCCATGAAGAATATGGCGGTGAGACTGAGGTATGCCAGCACGATCAACGAGAATGTCTCAAACTTCCGCAAAGACTGCTCATCGTTGAAGACATAGGCGGCCAGGTGATACATGGTGAAGGGCACCAGCCATTTGGCCGCAAACAGACTCCAGGTCTCATCTCCGTTCGACTGCGAAACCGCGCCGTAGAACGCCAGCGCAAGGAGCAGCAGCATGGGCCACGTAGCCGAGCCGCCGAGCCACAGCGGTTGCCGCAAAACACATGCGCGCAGCACTACGACAAGAATCAACAGTCCGAAGGCAATTCGATCCAGGCCATGGAAATGGAAGTCCGGGGGATGAAAAAGCATCAACGCCAGCGTGATTAAGAAAAGCAGTGACGGCGCCGCGATCAACGCTTGCAGCGGACGCGCGAACGCTCCGACGGCAAATGCCAGCGCCCCGGAAGCAGGAAATCGGTTTGCTGGATATGCGGCGGAGGACATCGCTATACACCGCTTCCGTGCAGAACTACGGAGACCGTCTGGTACAGGATCCGGAAGTCTCTCCACAGGGTCCAATTTTTTATGTATTCCAAATCAAGTGCCAGGCCGCGTTCGAACGAAGGATCGCGGCGGGCCGTTACTTGCCACAAGCCGGTCAGCCCGGGCGGCACATTCAAGCGCTGCAGATCGCCGACGTCGTAGCGTTCGAAGTCGTCCAGCGGGTGAGGACGCGGCCCCACTAGACTCATTTCACCTTGCACTACATTCCAGAGTTGGGGAAGCTCATCCAGGCTGTAGCGGCGGAGAAACCGTCCTGAGCGGGTGATTCGCGGGTCGTCGGCCATCTTGAAGAATGGGCCGTTACGCTGGTTGCTGGCTCGCAGGTGTTCCTTCAGTTTGTCCGCGCCTGCGTCCATGGTGCGAAACTTGTAGCAGCGGAAACGCCTTCCTTTCAGGCCTACCCGTTGCGCCTTATAAAGAACTTCCCCCGGTGACTCGAGCTTGATGGCTAGTGCGATGAGGGCCAGCAAGGGAGCCGTGAGCGCGAGGGCTGCAATGGCAGCCACGGCATCAACCGTGCGTTTGAGGAACAGACTGAAGGCGGGCATACGTTCCTCGCGCAAGGTCAGCACTGGAATATTGCCGAATTTCTCGAAGACCAGTGGATCGTCGGGTTCAAATCCGAAGAGGTCGGGAACCACTTTTACATCGATCTGGTTTCGCCGGGCCTCTCGAATCACGCGGCGCGCGACGTCGGGACGCTGAGGAGCGGTCAGGATAATTTCATCCACAAAATCGGTACGCACAATTCTGGCGAGATCTTCCACCCGGCCGTGCACATCACCGCCAAGGGGCTCATCCTCATCGACAAAACCCGTGACCATGCGCTTGCAAGTAAGGTCCTCCCGCATGTGAGCAGCGAGTCTCCGGCCGAGGGTGCCCGCGCCGACGATCAACACGTTGCGTACATCGCGTCCGCTCTGCGCCGGTTGCGGCGGCACGCGCCGCCAGTGGTTTCTCCAGGCAAGCATACTCAGGAAGTTCAGCGGCACACTGGCCGCCACGGTAGTTAAGGAAATCAGGTGAGGTCCAGACCATGCGACGGCGGTGAACACGAGTGCTGCCGACCAGAAGGTAACTTTGCCTAGAACCAGTCGCTCCCGCTGCGGGATCTGAACAGTTTCGGGGTGATAGAGGCGCTCGGAAAAGCCCAGCAGGGTAAATAAGGCTCCGTAGAGCAACAACAATCCCGGTCCCGCCGTGGGGAACGGCTCGGGGCGGAGCAGCGCGGCAGGATCGCGGTGCACTGCGAATTCCAGAAGTACCATCAGATGGCCGACCGCCGCAAAGCTAAGAATGATCAGGAAAAAGTCTGCGCTTACTTGCCGGGCGAGATTCCAGCGCTGACCATGAACCGAAAGCCTTGGGAATACAGCCTCGGCGAGGACTGCAGAAAAATGGCGTTTCCGCGGTTCTCCCAGGCTCTCGGAATCCTGCCATCCCCAGAATCGCCCATCCACGCTGCCCGAAGAGGATTTCTTCCGCGCAATGCCTCCGACCGCGGGTTGCGCTCCGGGAATCAGGCGCGAAGGAGACGCAAATCGGCGGATCGGAGATGTGGGCTGGATTGGTAAGGGAGATGCCACTTCAGGCCAGTTCGAGTTCGTATCCTTCTATAGTGATGGCGACCGATCGCTGAATCGATTCGATGGAGATCACGAGGCTTTTTTCTCCACGCTGTTCGAGAATTCCTTCCAACCCGTCGAGGCAGCCACCTCGAATTCTTACTTGCTGTCCCACCTCGAGGAATGCATGGAGCGAGCAGGGGACTTTCTGGGATAGCAGCTTTTGCAGATCGTCAATTTGCTTGGCGGGAATCGGGGTGGCTTCCCCTCTGACGCTGATCAACCCAATCACGCCTTCAGTGTGGAGGAGTTCCATCCGCATCCCCGCGGACAACTCGAAGTGTACGAACGTGTATCCCGAGAAGAGCGGAACATACACGGGTTGACGACGGTCGCTCCAGTGGTGGAATTCTTCAAGCATGGGAAGGAAGGTTTGCAGACCCTTGTATTGAAGCTGAGCCGTCACTTTTCTTTCAAAGCGGTACCGGGTTTGGATCGAGTACCATTTTGCCCCTTGCGGGCTGAGTGGGATAGCGAGGCTAGGTGTAGCAGTCATCAAGGCAATCCTTTGCGAACGCGGCTCCGCTGATTGAGTCCCGAAAGAATTTTGGTCTATTTTCCACGACGTTTCTAGATTGCCTCCGCTGAAAATTCGCGTGGGCCAGCGGTCAACGTTCCGTACGACAATTTAAGACTGAACCCAGGTCTTACAACCTTCTGTAAATCTGTTCCGGGATCGGAAATGTCCGCTCACTCAGCACTGCTCCCAACAGACGCGCATTGGAAGAGTGCAACTTTTCCTTCACCCTCTGTGCGGTGGTGCGCCGCGTAGAGTTTGCCTGCAAAACCAAAACCATCCCATCGCACAGGCTGGCCATCAGGGTGGCCTCACTGCAACTCGCGGCGGGCGGGCCGTACAGTATTGTGTAATCGAAAGTCTGGCGCAGTTCGGTCAACCGCTCCCGCAGCCACGGGCCTGACCACTGGTTTTCATTTTCCGCGAGAAAGACACGCCTGGGAACGAGCCACAGTTGGCTGGAGACCCGGCGAGAGGGAGCTCGCAAGACGGAACTTTCCTGGTTGGCAACCAGATCGAGGCCATTTCCCTCCACAATCTGTTCCAATCCCGGACTCCTCGGGTTTGCTTCAACCAGGCAGGTGCTGCCCGACACTTGAGCGGACAGGGCCAGCCCCACCTCCATGCAGATCGCACTAATGTCCGTTTCCGTGTCCACCGGGCTGAAGACAACCTGCCGCGCTGGTTTTGGCCATCCCGGCAGGAATACTTGCCGCACTAACCCCTGGATCTGTTGCTGCGCAAAGGCATCCGAGTCCCACATCGCCGGTTCGGCCGAGCGGGTTTCTTGCGGCTCGACCTCGATGGTTCGCGGTTCACAGACGTCATCCAAAGTCTGCGGCAGCAAATCGACAAATGTGCTCATGTTTCCCTTCTTCCAAACGAGTAATCCTGCCTTCGCAGGCGTACCGTCAAAGCGTCCAAAACATGCGGCTTTAGCCGCTTAAGACGGATCTAGCAGGACCACGGCGCATGTAGAACCCGCGAAGGCTGCAATTGCCGTGGCCGTAATGTAAATCGACTTGCCACTAGACTCATGCCGACTTTAATCATCCAGGACGCGCATTTTCCTGTCTGTTTTGCGAGGCAAAGAAGCCAACACCGGACTACCCAGGTACGCGACGATTTCGTCGGGAGTTCGGAATGCCGGATTCAGGTAATCGGCGACAAAGGCCAAAGTGACGCTCAGCGTGCTGGCACACATCAGGCCAATGATCCCGAAACTCAGCCCGGAAAGCTCCGGCAAGGCCGGAACCGTAGCTTGCTCTGCAATGGCCACATTGAGGATGCCGCCTTGATCCAAGGCGTCTCCAATCCTAGCCTCCTCACGCTTGTTCAGGTAAAGCAGATACTTCTCCTCGGCCGCCTTCAGATCGTGCAGCAGTTGCTCCTGCTCGATGGCATGATCGCCCAGCAGGCTCGCCGTTTCCCGGTAATGTGCCAATAAGATGCTTTCCGCCGAGGCGTGTACGTTCATTGCATTCAGTTCGACCTGCGCCTTTAGCAACTCTGCCTTTGCCCATTCATGATCCGGATCCTGGTCGCTGGTACGCTCGCGGATCGGTGCCTCACCTTCCGCCGCGATGGTAGCCTTGGTTTCCGCGATCTCCTGCTCCACTTCTTGAACCGGACGATAGGAGGGTTCGTACTTGCCCAGCAGCGCTGTCCGGTTCAGTTGCAGCTCGAGCAGCCTGGCTTTCATCTTTTCCATCAACTGCGGATTGTCGGAATCGCGAATCTGCGTGGTGATTCTTTCCGGCAATGAGTTTAGTTTCTTTTCCAACGCTCGCACGCGTTCTGAGGTGGCGGCGATGGACACCTGAGTCTGACGAGCGTCCGCATCCGCCTCGCTCGATTTTTGCAGCGCCATATCGCGCTCCAGCGCAGCTGAAGTCACTCCCTGATCGCTTCCGAACTTCATCAATTCCAGTTCTGCCTCCTCCAGGCTGCCGCGCGACTGTACTACCTGCTGATCAAAAAACTTGAATTCTCCCGAAGGGCGATGCAATTGTTCATGGCGTTCGATATAGGCGCTGGCCAGAGAATGAAGCACGGTCGCCGCCTGGACTGGGTCAGAGGATTTGTAGCTTACCGTGATGAGCGTCGCTTTCCGTACCGGTTCGACCGTTAACCGGCGATTGATGCGCCGAACCGCCCGGGCAAGTTGTCTTTCTTCGTTGTCGCCGACCAAGCTCCAGAACCAGGAGTTGCTTTCAGACATCAGTCCAGAATTCCGCGCCACCGTTCGCAGGATTTCACCATCGTGCAGCAAGTCCACTTCTGAGTTGAGTTCTTCCTCGGTTACACCTTCGTGTTCGAATTCCGCCTGGCTCGGAGTGGATGAAACTACGGGATCAACCCGCCCCCGCCGCACCAGCACTTTCATCTCTGATTGGTAAGAGGGAGCTATCAAACCATGGAGGACAACTGCGAGAAAGACTCCAGCAAACGAGATTAACGTGAGCCGTCGCTGCCGAAACACCACAGCCAGCAAGTCGCGCAAGGTGGGTGCAGGCACGTGTACCGATCTCGGGATGAGTCGAAGTTCCTCTGGCATATAAAGGTCCGTGTAATTTCTGCTTCGGTTGATTCGTGTTCGCCCGACGCTGGGCCCGCTGCCGCTGCACGGTTCCTCCTAGAATTGTGCAGGACTGGCGTACATGCTCAGACTTGAAGTAGGCAGGTACGGTTTGATCTTGGAAATCATGTTTTGCGGCACAAACAAAAAGTCACCTGGCCGGAGATGGATGTCTTCCCCCAGGGCTCGTGATTTAAGCATCGATTTCACGTCCAGCAGGCGAGACTCGACCAGGTCATCAGAAACCCGTCGAAACAGCACTATCTGAGAGTGTTTGGCTCGCAAACTGAGTCCTCCCGCGACGGCCAGGGCTTCGGTTACGGTGATGTCAGAACGCAGTTCGTATTTGCCCGGATGATTCACTTCACCCAGGACGATGAAATGGGGCTTGTCGAAGTCCATGAGCACGATTGAAACCTCTGGATCGTGCAACACCCCGGCGTAGGCGTGGCCAATCGCGGATTGCAACTCGGGAACGGTCACGCCTTCCGCAGGCACCTGCGTCACACCCCTGAGGGCCAAGTAGCCATCGGGTTGCACACTGACGGTCTGGTCAAACTCCGGTGAGAACGGGAAGTGGATCGCCACCACGTCACTTTTCGAAAGCCGGTAGAGCGGACGGCGTACTCCCGTCAGAGCTGGACTCCAAGCTGGACTCCAAGCGCCGTCCGCCACACCGGATCTCGTGGTCACCGCTGGCCCGGTCTGTTCAGCAGCCCCGCTTGGCTGCTGCTCTTGAGCCACCGCTACCACTAACCCCTGCTGCGCAAAACAGCAGGTGAGAGCGAGAATGCTATCGACCAACCTGCGGTTCATCTTCACTTTACTTTCCCTTTCAGCGCCTTGACTGGCTACCGAGGAACTGCAACCTTTCTGCAATCTCGATCCTTCTGAAACTTAGCGGGATGGGCCAGAACTCACAAGACATGGAAAGTGCCGTCTACGAAAGTAGACAGTTCAGCAAGCGCGATTTTCCTCTTCGCAAGGGTTTGGCAACGGGGAGAGCCAGCATGTCCAGGACTTTATCAACCACACCCGTTCCTCCGCTGCTCGCCACAGAGCGTGGCCGCAACTACCACTTCGGTGCACCCGCTAAAGTGGGGTTGACAAAGACAGGTTCAGTCGCCGCCAAACCACCGGAACCCTTCCAAAATCTGGGAATAGGCCGCTTTCGCCATACGTTGCGCGAAAGTTTTGATTCGGGACAAATCATGTTTCTGCCAGTACCCCCCTAAGTTTTCCACACCAATAAACTTCCCCAGCATGGTGAGATGTCACATTGCTTCCAGCGCTCGGTCGTTATGATTAACGCACGAGTTATAACGTCGACGTGACTTTATGGAATCTGCACGCGTTGCCACTTCGCAGTCGATCGGCGTGCTGGTCGCCGACTCCAACCAAATGCAGTGCCAACTGCTGGTAGGCGCGCTGCGCCGGCGTCCGGAATTCCGCGTGCGCTCTTGCGGCGTGGATATGAACGTCATCCTCAGCGCCATCGCTGAATTCCACGTCGACGTAATCCTCATGAATGCCGATCATCCCAGACTTGCCGGTCAGGATATGGCCAACATCCGGCGTTTGCATCTGGCGTATCCCCAAATTGCCAAGGTCCTGGTGCTGGACGAATCCAGCCGCGACTCGGTCGTCAATGCCTTCCGATCCGGAGTGAAAGGGCTGTTCTGCTTCTCCGACTATCCGTTCCGGTTACTGTGCAAGTGCATCCAGATGGTTCATCAGGGACAGGTGTGGGCTAATAGTGAACAACTACAGTACCTGGTCGAGATCGTAACCCAGGTACCCTCGCTCCGGATGGTGAACGCTCGCGGCGTTCAGTTGCTCACCTCGCGCGAGGAGCAAGTCGTGGCTCTGGTCGCGGATGGGCTCAGCAATCGCGAGGTAGCGCACGAACTCGGGCTCAGCGTGCATACCGTGAAAAAATATCTGTTCCACATTTTCGACAAGCTGGGGATTTCCAGCCGGGTCGAACTCGTCCTCTACGCCGTAAGCCACGGTGGCGTGCGCCAGGCGGAGTGGGTAGCGGGCGCAGGAGGATAGCGCCTGGGTCGCTGGCTGCTGCAAAGTTTTGGCTCCGTGTGCAACACTTTGCCTATTGACAGGGCCGCGATTCCGGAAGATACTCGCCCCCACCTTCGGGGCAAAGGCTATATGGGCCTGCGTGCATCCACTTTCTGGTGAGTCCGGTTTCAGACCGTTCCGTCAAACCCTAAGAGATGGATCAACCGCAACCCGGCCGCTGCCGCAGCCCAGGCTCGATTGTGAGTCCATCCATCTTTCTGGATGCAGGCAATGAACGATTTGAGGAGAAGTCTCGTGAAGAAAAATAAGGCCCGCGGCTTTTTTGCAGTAGCAACACTGGTGTTGAGCCTGGTTGCCGCTGCCGCGCACGCTCAAACCTACACTGATCTTTACAACTTCGGCGACGCTTCCGGTGACCCGCTCACCCCCCAGAATTCGGGGATCATCGCGCAAGGCCGCGATGGAAACCTGTACAGCACAACGCCCATCGGTGGAACCAATAACCTGGGCACCGTGTTCAAAGTCACACCCACGGGGACCGTGACAGTGCTCTACAACTTTGACGGGACTCACGGCAAGGCGCCCAGCGGCGGCCTGACCTTGGGCACGGATGGAAACTTTTACGGCACGACTTCGTTGGGCGGTTCGGGCAATCTGGGCGTCATCTTCCAAATTACGCCGGCGGGAGTGTTGACGGTGATCCACACCTTCGCCAGCGGCGATGGATATTCTCCCGCAGCTCCTCCGATTCAAGCCGCCGATGGAAATTTCTACGGAACCACGGTCTTCGGAGGCTCTTCCGCTTACGGAACGGTGTACAAGCTGACGCCGACGGGCACTTACACGGTTCTGCATTCCTTCGATTTGACCAATGGAGCCAAGCCCTATGGCCCGCTGGTGCAGGCCAATGACGGCAACTTCTACGGAACCACCTACAGCGGCGTGGGCAACAACCGCTACGGCATCGTTTTCAAAGTTACCGGCAAGGGAACGTTCACCATCACTCACGCCTTCGTTTTAACGGATGGTGGGAACCCGTTGGCCGGATTGGTTCTCGGAAAAGACGGCAACTTGTACGGGACGACGTTCAACGGCGGGAGCGTGGGATATGGGAACGTATTCAAGATCACCCCGGGTGGCACGCTTACGTCGCTGCACTCGTTCAACCCAGCCCCGGACGGGGGAACTCCGCAGGGCGGCCTGGTACAGGCGACGGACGGCAACTTTTACGGTGCCGGCTACCTGGGCGGCTCGTCGAACAAAGGAACGATTTACCGTATGACGCCCGGAGGGTCGTTTTCCACGCCTTACAACTTCGACGGCACCCACGGGGGCTCTCCCGAGGTTACTTTGTTGCAGCATACGAATGGCACTCTTTACGGAGACACGAACACGTTTGGGTCCCATAACACCGGCGTGTTCTACAGCCTCAAGACCAGTCTGACGCCGTATGCCGCGCTGCTTCCGACTTCCGGTAAAGTCGGCAAGTCGATTGGCATTCTCGGACAGGGATTCAGCAACGCCACGGGAGTCTCTTTCAACGGGACGGCAGCAACCACGTTCAAAGCCTCATCGGATACCTACATGACCGCGACGGTTCCGGCCGGCGCAACCACCGGCATCGTGACGGTGTTGATTCCGAGCGGCAATCTGAAGAGCAAGATCAACTTCCGCGTAAACCCGCAAGTCAAGAGTTTCACTCCGACCAGCGGACCAGTGGGAACGCCGGTTACGATCACCGGAGTCAGCTTGACGCAAACTAGCAAGGTGACGTTCGGCGGGGTCAAAGCAACGACGGTAGTCGTGAACTCGGACACAAAAGTCACGGCAAACGTGCCCACGGGCGCAAAAACCGGAAAGATCGGAATCACCACTCCGGGCGGGACGGCGACCAGTTCGGCGGTCTTCACCGTGACGCAGTAAACGGGTAGCACATGTGGGACGGACACTCCTGTCCGTCGCCCACTTTCCCAACGCTGTCATCTTGAGCGTAGCGAATGGACTCGCTCGCGGGTCCATTCACGGAGTCGAAAGACTCCGAGTTCACCGGCGTCTGTTCTTGCTGTCGAGAGGCGTTCTCACCAGGCACTCGGCCCGACGAACTGCGTGCGGAGAACTCCCTGTCGGCTCCTTGCCAGGTACCGGCTAGACGCAAGGTCCCTCGACTCCGCATGACCGTCCTTCGGACGCTCACGCTCCGCTCGGGATGACAGAGTAGAGATGAAGCCTGTTGACCTCGCTGGGGATTTTGTACTAAGGTCGGATTACACCGGAAAGGAGGTGGTCGAATGACGAGTTCTGATTGTAGTGGTAGAAGCATAAGACCAGGTGAGGTGGCTGAGACTTAGAGCGGTCGCTCTAAGAACCTAGCTAGACTACCGGCGAGTTAGGGTTGATCCGCCCGGCGAGCAGTGTGCCGGGACCCGGAGTTTACCGAAGGGGCCACGTAGAGTGACCACCTCTTGGTCAATCCAAAACAGTCACCGGGACGGCCCGCGGCTTGCAATGCGCGGGCCGTTCTGTTTTTTACAGACGTTTTTGGGTCAGCGAGCGGTCCACCGAGAAAGCGCCTGCTCCTTTGATCAGAATCAGCAGGGCGAGCGCGATGGCCAGGATGTGATATTCGTATCCTTCGCCTTTCTGGTTGCCTGCCCAGTTCATGAAAAGGCCGTTGCGCAAGTGGACCGTCACGACGGCCACAACCATATTGCACAGGATGCCGAACGCGGCAATGCGCGCCAGGAATCCGACGATGAGGCCGAGGCCGCCGAAGAACTCGGCGCAGATGGCGAGAAAGGCGAAGGGCGCGGGAATTCCCATCTGGGTGAAGAAACCCATGGTGCCGCTGAAGCCGTAGCCGCCGAACCATCCCAGCATCTTCTGCGCGCCATGAGCGAAGAACACCGCCCCTAACAGCAGACGGAGAATCGCGACGGTGAAGTCATCGCTGGTGTGGACTATTTTTTGCAACATGAAGCGCCTCACTTTCTCTGACCGGACGTTAAGCATACATCACGGACCAAAGCCCGTATTCTTGCGGATCTAGCGGGAGCGGCTGAAGAGGTCGAAGCCGAGATTGATTACCTCGATCGTGTCCGGGGACAGGGCAAGCGGCGCGAGTTCCGCGCGGGAAAACCAGCGGGCTTCATCGGCATCACCCGCGGCCCGGGCTTCTCCAGCGACTCGCTTGCACAGGAAGTCGATCAGCACATAGTGATAGCGGGTACGTCCGTCGGTATCGCGAAGAACGCGATCGTAAACGCCGAGCAAATCGCGCACCTCGACCGTCAGGCTTGTTTCCTCCATGGCTTCGCGCGCCGCAGCCTGGCGCATGGTTTCTCCCACCTCCAGCACGCCGCCTGGGATAGACCATTCGCCAGCCAAGGGAGGATGTCCGCGCTTGACCAGCAGAACCCGATTCTGCTCGATGATGATTGCGCCCACACCCACCAGGGGCGCGTCCGGGTATTCACGTTTCATGGATTGCGTGGTGGAATCTCACCAGCCCTTGAATCACGCACGCGATTCTAACCAAAAACCGCGGGGCGGGATAGAGATGCGAGTTTTGGAAACCAGTTCCCGGTTTTCAGTTCCCGGTTCTCGGTAGAATAGCTCGGTGTCTTTAGACGAATACAAACGCAAGCGGCGGTTTGAGGAAACCCCGGAGCCTCCGCCCAAAGTGGAGAAGAAGGCCGGACACCGCTTCGTGGTACAGAAGCATCGCGCCACACGACTGCACTACGACTTCCGGTTGGAGATGGAGGGCGTGCTCAAGTCGTGGGCAGTTCCGAAGGGCCCGTCGCTGGATCCGGCGGACAAGCGGTTGGCGATGCAGGTAGAAGATCATCCCGTTTCTTATTTTGATTTTGAAGGCACGATACCGCAGGGAAACTACGGAGCGGGCGCGGTAATGGTTTGGGACGTGGGGACGTGGGAAGCGCTTTCGCCGCAGGCGGTGAATGGGAAGTATGTGCCTGGAACTGACGCTGAGGCGGCGGCGATGTTGAAGAAGGGAGATCTCAAGATCCGTCTGCATGGTCAGCGGCTCAAGGGAGATTTTGCTCTGATTCACATCCGCGGGCGGCGCCCGGGCAGCAAGGGGACGGAATGGCTGCTGATCAAGAAGCATGACGACAACGTGGTTGAGGGTTATGACATCGAGAAGTACGACAGCTCGGTGCTGAGCACACGCTCGATGGCTCAGATTGCGGGAGATGAGGGTTCGGCAGAGTGGACCAGCAGCCGTCCGGTTTCTCGTGGGAAGGTGAAAGCTGCCTGGCTGGCAGACACGCTGGCCAAGATCGACAGCAAGAACCGGAAAACCACAAAGGACACGAAGGTTCACAAAGGAAGAAAAACCGGCACGAAGAAATCTTCTGACCGATTATCAGAGAACGAACCTGTGTTGCCCGGCGCGGTCCGCAAACCGATACCAACCGCGATTCATCCCATGCTGGCGACCCCGGTCGAGAAGGCGTTCGACGATCCGGCGTGGTTGTTTGAAATCAAGTGGGACGGGTATCGAGCCGTTTCATTCATTCAGGGCGGCAAGGTTCGCCTGGTGTCTCGTAATCAGAATGATCTAACGGGGGAATTTCCTGAGCTTCACGATCTGTCCAAGTTGATCAAAGCCAAGGATGCGGTTATCGACGGCGAGATCGTCGTACTTGATAACCAGGGCCGCGCTTCATTCAGCCTGATGCAACAGCGCACCGGCATCCGCAAAGGAGGACGGCGAACCAGTGCACGCCGGGAACTGCACGTGGTGTATTACGTTTTCGATCTTCTCTATGTGGATGGATATGATCTGCGGCGAGTTTCGCTTGAAGAACGCAAGCAGACGCTTGCCCACATCGTCGTGCCCAACGAGTTAGTTCGCTACTCCGATCATTTCCCGCAGGGCCTTGCGCTATTTGAGGTGGCTAAGAAAAAAGGGCTGGAGGGTATTCTGGCAAAAAAACGCGCGAGCCACTACGAAGAACGGCGCAGCCACGAGTGGCTGAAGATCAAGGTTACGCAGACGGTCGATTGCGTGGTCGGCGGTTATACGGATCCGGAGGGCAGCCGCCAATATTTTGGGTCAATTGTGCTCGGGCTTTATGACAAGAAAGGCCAACTCATTCACGTAGGGCAGGCTGGAACCGGATTCAATCAGGCCATGCTCAAGGAAATCTGGCAGGTACTCGAAGGGTTGGAGACAAAGCGCAATCCGTTTCACGGTGCGGTGGATGCGGCCCATGTTCATTGGGTAAAGCCGCAACGAGTCGCCGAGATCAAGTTTTCGGAGTGGACGCATGAAACCGCGGAAGGCGGGATGAAGTTGCGGGCTCCGGTTTTTATTGGGTTGCGAGAAGACAAAGATCCGAAGGAGTGCACGTTTGCGGAGCAAGCTCCGTAATTGTTACTTGATGTCTTTCATGGGCAGCAGCGAGCCGTAGTCCCGGCCGGTGGTGGGTTCGACGGCACGCGCCACCACGCCATCGAAGGCGTCGCGAAATTCTGGATACTTTGCCACCAGCGCTTTCATCACCTCGGCGTTTTCCTGGAATGTCTGGGTTGTGTTCGAAACGTCAGCCGACTGGTATTTCACAACCAGTTCGAGATCCTGTTTCACCGCCAGAGGGAATAGAGTGGTCAAGCGATGAGTCTTGCCTCCTGCAGCGAGCTCCACGGTGTTGCCACTTACGGGGAGGTCCGACGGCTTCACGGTTTCCGACTCGTCCACCAGCTTATCGGTTAACTGGGTGTACATGAAAGGCACGGGGACAACCAGATCGAGAGCTTCGATGTAGTACAGCCACGCATTGCGGTTCTGGCCTTTGGCTTTGAAGGCGCGGGCGCGTTCGGCAAACCAGTTCCCGTCGTGTCCTGCGATCTGGGTTTCCTTAACGTAGAACCCGCCAACCTTCCAGTCTTTGCCGTCTTGTTGCAGCACGAACGAAACGGCGTATGGTTGCGTTGCGGCCGGGACATCGAGGGTGACGACGGCATAGTTTCCGGGCGGCAGGTTGGGAATCACGAACACGGCGCTGTCGGCGGTCTGTCCGACCTTGCCAAAAACGCCACATAGGAACTCGGCACGTTCCAGCGGCGCGGCGCCTTCAGCTTTCAGCTCGAATGGGGCGCGGGGAGCAGCCGGGATTCCGGCGAAGTTGGCCTGATGATCTTTCACGGCAGTTTCGATGCCGGAGAAATCCGACGCGATGCTGGCAATCGAGTTCTGCCGCAGCGCAGCGGAATCACCACGAGCCGCCATGTCGAAATAGCGTTTCGCGGTGGTTGTCAGAGCGGTGCGCGTGGGCTCGTCCATGTCGCTCCCGGTCAGGCAAGTCTGGGCATGTGCGGCCGCGCCGAGAAGCAACGCGGTGGCGAGCAGGCTCATCCTCATGCAGGCCTTTCGCGGTTTGGTCGGCAGTTCCATGTATTTCATATTCTACGACGCGAATCTTCTTAATTCCCGTCAAACCTGTGCAGGCCTGAGCGGCGGGACATTTCTGGTAATTGGCAAAGCCGCACTCCAGAGGTTGCGCTATTGATTGCGCCTGCTTCTCCCCTATGGTACCGTCCACTTGAATCCTGCTTTTCCGGGAAAAGGGAGACACTCATGGCCTGGATAATTTTGGGCGTTCTGGTTGTCATCGTGTTTTTGCTGATTGGGATGTACAACAGCCTGGTGCAGTTGCGCGTTCGCTGCGACTCGGCCTGGTCTGACATTGATGTTCAGCTCAAGCGCCGTCATGACCTCATCCCGAATCTGGTGGAGACAGTGAAAGGTTATGCTGCGCACGAAAAAGGCACGTTTGAGAATATTGCCAAGTTTCGCTCCCAGGCGATGCAGGCGACCTCACCCGCGGACAAGGCCGCAGCGGAGAATCAACTGACCGGCGCGTTGAAGAGTCTGTTTGCGGTCGCGGAGAATTATCCGCAGTTGAAGGCTTCGGAAGAATTCACGCAATTGCAGGGTTCACTGAGTCAGACCGAGGACACGATTCAGAATGCCCGCCGCTACTACAATGCCGTGGTGCGTGATCTCAATACCAAGATCCAGGTTTTCCCGACCAATATTCTGGCTGGTATGTTCGGTTTCCAGGCGCGGCAATTCTTCGAGGTGGATGCGGCTGACCGCGAGCCCGTGGCGGTGAAGTTTTAAGACGTTGAAGATCATGCCGGAGACCATTAGTTTTTCTGTACGGACACTACTTGCAACGCCTGTGGGACGTAGCAAGCTACGTTTCTACAGGGGAGTTGCGAGTTGCCTGCTGATCTTCATCTTCGCCTCTCCTCTGTTTGCCCGCAGTTGGCGCATCACCGATTTCAACGATGTTATCTCTGTCCATGAAGACGGGTCGGCTGCGGTCCATGAGCGGATCACGATTGCTTTTGACGGCGAGTGGCATGGCATTCACCGGTTCATCCCGGTGGATTATCCGGGAGCGCGGGGGACGGACTACAAGCTCTTCTTGCAGATCACCAGCGTGACGGACGGCGCTGGCGGCAAGCTGAAGTACGAATCATCGACCGCAAACGGCTTTCGCGATCTAAAGATTTTCATCCCTGACGCCGTCGATGCCACCCGCACCGTTGCAATCGATTACACGGTGCGCAACGGGATGCGCTTCTTCGAGGATCACGACGAGTTCTATTGGAATGTGACCGGAAATGATTGGCCGGTTCCAATCGATCATGCAACCGCAGTGGTCAGCTTCCCGAATGCTGCTGCGGGATCACTGCGCGCCCAGGCTTTCACTGGAGCTTACGGCTCGGCGGAGCACGACGCTTCGGCGGAAGTCAACGGCGCTGAGGTTTCATTCGAGACTGGTAACCCGCTGCCCATGCGCGGTGGCTTGACGATCGACATCTTCATTCCTAAAGGTATCCTCAAAGAACCCGGAGCCTTCACCCGACTGCTGTGGTTTCTGAGCGGAAATCCGGTAGTCTTTTTACCGTTCTGGACTTTCGCTGTGATGTTCACGCTGTGGTGGTACATGGGACGCGATCCCGATCCCGGGCTTTCGGTTGCACCCATGTACGAACCGCCGGCCGGGATGACTCCGGCCGAGGCTGGCACATTGCTGGACGATACGATTCATCCCCGCGACATCACATGCACGCTGGTGGACCTGGCGGTTCGGGGATACGTGAAGATCGAAGAAGTCGATGATAGAGGTTTGGTCTTCCACCACAAGGACTACATCTTTCATCTGCTGAAACCGATGTCGCAGTGGGCAGATCTCGCTCCACACGAGAGCGTCATTCTGGCAAATATGTTTATGGGTGGCGAGGTCACGCCGCTCTCCAGCCTGAAGAACCGCTTCTATACGGCGATTCCGGCGATCCAGCAGGATATCAAGTCGGCGCTGAAGACCAAGGGGATGTATCGGCTCGACCCCGACTCCGCGAATGGTTACAGCATCGCAGCCCTCGTTCTTATCGTCGCGCCATTCGCGCTTCTTTATTTCACGGGTCGCAACGTCTTCAACTCCTTTGGCCTGCTGATTGTGGGTGGACTTATTTCTGCGATTATCTGGTGGCTTTTTGCGCGCCAGATGACTGCTAAGACGGTGCAAGGTGGACGAACCCGCGTCGCGATCCTGGGTTTTCAGGAGTTCATGAATCGTGTCGATGCCGACCGGCTGAAGCGTATGCCTCCCAGCACATTCGAAAAATACTTACCCTATGCTATGGCGTTAGGCGTCGAGCACCAGTGGGCGCAGGCGTTCGCGGGGATTGTGAAAGATCCTCCGTCCTGGTATGTCTCGCCGAATGGAGGCATGGGATTCAATCCGATATTCTTTTCGAGTTCGATGCACAGCATGGCGACGGATATGCATCAGGTCTTCGTGTCGGCGCCGCGGGCTAGCTCTGGCGGATCAGGGTGGAGCGGCGGTGGAGGAGGAGGATTTTCGGGAGGCGGCTTTGGCGGCGGCGGAGGCAGCGCGTTCTAGTAAAGTTTCTTCCTTTGTGTACCTTCGTATCCTCTGTGTTTAATGAAGTTCAAAAGCGAGACCACAAAGCGACACGAACACAGAGGTACTCAAGCAGAATAGGCGAGGAACGGTACGTAGGTCGTCGATCGTCAGTAGGCCATTCCCGCCGCGGAGAAAAGAGGCCCCGGAGTCCTGCCTTCGGCGGCTGCCTTCAAGCGGAACATCAGTTCTCCCCAGGTGGTTGTGCAGGCAACGAAGTAATCTGTTTCGGCTTTCCAATCCGCGTGGGAGAACCGCAGCAGCGTGCGGCCGGCTTTCTGTTCCACCAACTCGAATAGCAGCCTGGTGCCGTTCCACTCCTCCCGGATTGGCACGCCCAATCCGCCTCCCGAGGTGCCACGATGCGGGCGGGTTGCAGATTGTAAACCGTCGCCCGGTTGAAGAATCCGAGACTGACAACATTGCGGGGGACATCTTCGGTGACGTCGGCCGCCCACCACTGCGAGAAACCGCGCCCCGAACTCACTAAAGGGAAAATTCGCTCGGGTGCAGCATCAATGGGAATCGAATGTTTGATAGTCGGCATTTTTGGGGGCTCGGAGGCGAATTATAGCGGCAGGGCCATAGGGCAATTGTAAAAATTATGTCTTCTGTGCTGGCCGGGTTTTGTCTGCGACATTCACGATACCGCGGTCATCTAAAGTTAAGAGCGCGACAGCACTAATATGCGACGTGGGCTAACGTGGGTTCTCGGATTGGGGTTGGCAGGCAATGCACTCTGGATGCTGATTCGTCCAGAAGGCTGGTATTACGCGATTCCCGGAGTGGTTGGAACGGGTCCCGTGAACCTTCATTTCATACGGGACATTGGCTGTGCTTATCTGGTCGTGGCCGCAAGTTTGTTGTGGCTGGCCGGGAAACCGATGCAAGCCTGGCCTGCGGCACTTGCCGGTGGAGCTTTCCTCTCTCTGCATGCTCTGGTTCACCTATGGGACACCGCTGCTGGCCGTGAGTCCACCCATCAACTTGTGGTAGACGTGCCTGGGGTGGTTCTGCCAGCTTTTTTCGTGCTGTGGCTGGCATGGCTGGCGCGGCGCGATTCGAAGGAGAGGTAAGACAATGCTGGGATGGCTGGTACGGAGGCAGATAGCAAAATTTGAGCGGGACTTTGATTACGATCTCGCCTACGGGCGGGATATCTACAATGCCAGTCCGCGAGCGTTTTTCCGATTCTCGCGAATCTCCGGGCTCGCGGCACATCGCGAAGACGTGCCCCGAGAGGCCTGGTTCGCCGCGAAGATTGCGGCCACACTGGCGGAAGACTGTGGCCCTTGTACCCAGTTGGTGGTGACGATGGCGGAGCGAGAGGGAGTAAGTCCGGCGATATTGCGCGCGGTTCTGGCCGGGGACGAACCAGCTATGTCCCCTGACGCAGTATTGGGCTTTCGCTTCGCAAGGTCGGTTCTGGAACGCGATATCGCGGACGGTGACCGGCTGCGCGGCGAGGTTGTTTCCCGTTGGGGGAGAAAGGGGCTGATCTCGCTCGCACTTACCATCGCAGCCGCGCGTGTCTTTCCTGCCGTGAAGTACGCCCTCGGACATGGACATGCCTGCGTCCGGGTACGCGTGGCGGGCTCCGATACCCAAGTCAGCAGACAGGCGAGTGTAATCTAAGATCACGGCTGGCCATTCAACAGGCTGGGATGCTGTAAAGCGGCCGCTGCTTTATTCCATCTCGAACGGCAGCCATTGCAACTGGCCATCGCGTTCCACCTGGAGCACGACCGGCGCGTTGGGTTTGAGTCCCCGCAGGGCGGCGCGAAGCGTATTCATCGAATCGACTGGCGTCGTGTTGACTCGGTGGATCACGTCACCCGTCTTCAGGCCAGTCTCAGGACCGATGAGGTCGGCGGCGCGGGCAATTACGAGCACGCCACTGGGAATTCGCAGATTGCTGAACATCGTCCGGAGTTGTTCGTTCAACTCAACCGCCAGAATTCCCAGACGCCGTACCAGGCTTTGATCAGGATTGACCGCGTCTAGGAGTTTGTCCATCTGATCCCGCTGCTCACTGGCCGGAACATACAGAATCTTTGTGTCGCCACCGCGCTCAACCACAAGTTTCATCACCTGGTCGAGGGGATGCAGATACATGGCGGCGGTGAGTGCCGGCAGAGTATCGATCGGCCGGTCATCGGCACTTATGACAATGTCGCCCGCCTTCAGTCCGGCTGTTTCCGCGGCTCCTCCGGGATTGACGTCTGAAACAATGACGCCCCAACTCCGGGAAAGGCCTCAGCCCCTCGGCCATGGTCGGCGTAATGTTTTGGGCGATCGCTCCGATCTCGACTCGGTGCACATGCCCGAACTTGCGCAGACTCTGATAGACAAAACGCACGACGCGGGCCGGAATCGCAAACCCTAATCCTTCGCTGCCCCCGCCCTGCGGAAAGAATCAGGGTATTGATACCGAGCACGTAGCCATCCATGTCAATCAGCGGACCGCCGCTGTTTCCCGGGTTGATCGGGGCATCGGTCTGGATATAGACCATGGGACGATCGGGATCGGGTTGTCGGCCAACCGCACTCACGACCCCCATGGTGACCGAGTTCTCCAGCCCCTCAGGACTGCCGATTGCGACGACCAATTGTCCCTGATGCACCCCGCGGCCGCTGCCCAGTTCGAGCGTGGGCAGGTTCTTCTGATCGATCTTGATCAGGGCCAGATCCGACTCTTTGTGAACGCCAATGAGCTTTGCCTCCAGCACGTGCTCTTTGCCGACGCGGTGAACTTGCGGATATTCCAGCGAAGGCAGCGGCAACACCACTCGGATGCGGTGCGCTCCCTCGACCACGTGCGCGTTGGTCATGATGTAGCCGTCGGAATCCACAATCACACCGGAACCGACCGCGTGCTGGCGTGCAACCAGTGCAGTCTCGGTGTGATTGCTTTGCTCCAGCGGTCCATAGCCGGTGACGAGAACCTGGACCACGGCTGGCGAGACCTTGGCTACCAGACCCTCCAACGCGGCATTAAGCTGTTGCAGAACCTGGGGAGCGTTTGAGGAACGCGAGCCCACGGCTTTTTCCACCTCGGTTACCGGGTTTGCCTTTTGCGGAATCGTCCCCGGCGCAGGCGTGGCCGGGACAGGCTGCGGTGCAGCTTGTTGTGCGCGGCTCGGGATTGCCAGAAGAACAAAGCACATGGCTGCGCTGCCAAGAATCAAGCAAAATATGCGGCAGGAAGTTCTCAACACACCGGCTGAAATAAGCATGAAAGCGGCTCCTTAGATCGACCTATCGTGATCTGGTCAGGCTGGATAGGTGACGACGGGCTATTGTGCCAGATACCGTAGGAGCAGTGGCGGCCTTTCGCTCCCCGCGCTCCCCGCCAGGGGAACCTAGTTGCTACCGTTATCAGACAGTTACCAGGCTTTGATAGGCGCTGTCATCCGTGATATAAGGCGAGGTAGGAAGATTCTTGTACTCCAGCAGGAGATGCCGCATGGAGCTGGCTTTTGCAGGCAGGAACGGCCAGGAACGAGGAGGTCTTGTGTCCGAAGCACGGACGGGAAAACGGTTTCCCCTGGAATTGCCGATCAAGATTCATAAAGCAGAAGAGGGCGGGCAACACAGCGGAGTGACGGGCAATCTGAGCGCGGCCGGAGTTTACATCCGCGCGGATGCGTCGCTGGAAGTGGGCTCCAGCGTGGAGTTCGAAATTGCCCTGCCACCGGAAGTGACCGGGGCCAAGGAAAATGTGGTGGTGCAGTGCAAGGGGCGGGTGGTCCGCACCGACGAACCGGCTACCGGGCAGAAGGCGCGGAGGCGCGAGGCGTGGCCTGCGTGATTGACTCGTACGATTTCGTTCGCCACGAGTAAATGACGCCGCCGGTCATGCGACGGCCCAAAGATTCGAGGACTGACGCGATGCTTAAACTGATTCTGGCCGACAACCAGGCAATCTTTCGCGCAGGGATCGCCAAAGTGCTGGCGGTGGAAGACGAGATGCGCATTGTGGCGCAGGCGCAAACCTCAGGAACAGATGTTCATGGCTCTGGACAAGTTCCGCGCCGCCGTGCTGGTAGTCGCCGGCGGATTCCATAACGACTTCAATGCCGTGCTGCAAGCCTCCAACAAAGTGAAGACGCGGGTGGTCGTGCTGGCTGACACCGGCGAGAGCGCACAGCGCTACATGGCAACGGGGCGCACGGCGTGGTCTATCGCAATGTGACCAGCCCGGCGCTGGTGGACTGCGTCCGCAAAGTGGCGCGCGGCGAAACCTGGGTGCAGGACATCGCCGCTGCCGAGCGAGCTTGACCGAGAACGATCATGGTCGGCTATGCGGGTGCGCGACCGGCTGACGGCGAAGGAACTGCGCATCGTTGCGCTCATCGTGCAGGGCTACAAGAACAAGGAGATCGCCTCGCAGCTTGGAACCACCGAGCAGGTGATCAAGAATTATCTGCGCAATGTGTATGACAAGATCGGCGTTTCCGACCGGCTGGAGTTGGCGTTGTTCACCATTCACCACCGCATTCTGAATGAAGCCGCCGCGGCCACGGCTTCGGCTGCGCCCCCGCAACAGGGACAGGCAGTGCCGTCGTAGCATTTTTCTTCGAGCAAAAAGGCCACCCATGGGCGGCCTTTTTGCTTGGCTTTCCCTCGTGCTACTTAACCTTCTCCGCGATCGATTTGCCCTGCGTAAACAGGTACAGGTAGTCCGGGCCGCCGGCCTTTGAGTCGGTGCCCGACATATTGAATCCGCCGAACGGATGTGCGCCAACCATGGCGCCCGTGCACTTGCGATTGATGTACAGGTTGCCAACGTGGAAATCGCGCTTGGCGCGGTCGATCTTGTCTTGCGAGTTGGTATAGACGGCGCCGGTGAGACCGAACTCGGTGTCGTTCGCGATCTCGAGAGCGTGATCGAAGTTCTTTGACTTGATTACCGCAAGTACCGGGCCGAATATTTCTTCCTGCTCGAGTTTCGACTTGGGCTTGATGTCGGCAATAACCGTAGGCTGGATGAAATAGCCTTCGCCGGCATTCTTGGCGGCCGCGCCGCCAGTGATGAGCCGTCCATCTTTCTTCCCATACTCGATGTACTCGAGGATCGACTTCATCGAGCCTTCGTTAATCACAGCTCCCATGTTCGGGTTCTCGGTGGGATCGCCGACGGTGATCTTTTCCACGCGGGCTTTCAGCTGCTCCAGGAATTTGTCGTAGATGCGCTCGTCAATGATGGCGCGGGAGCAGGCCGAGCACTTCTGGCCCTGGAATCCGAACGCGGCTAGGGCGACGCCTTCAACTGCGGCATCGAAGTCGCCGTCGGCATCGACGATGATCGCGTCTTTGCCGCCCATTTCGAGGACGGTGCGCTTGATCCAAA
Organism: uncultured Acidobacteriota bacterium; assembly: GCA_963788605.1. Classification (GTDB taxonomy): domain Bacteria; phylum Acidobacteriota; class Terriglobia; order Terriglobales; family Acidobacteriaceae; genus JABDBE01. Next base: position 105,971 of record CAWBHD010000008.1, read on the forward strand.
CCTGGCCGGGAACCTTATCGGCGGCGCGTTTGTGATGTCGAGGCCAACTTCGCGCGATCCGGTAAAGGCAATGTAGCGGGTCTTGGGATGCGCGACCACGGCGTTGCCGAAGGTCGCGCCCGGCGCCCGGACAGAAGTTCACTACGCCATCGGGAATGCCGGCTTCTTCCAGCAGTTCGATGAATTTCGCGGCGATGGTGGGTGAATCGCTGGATGGCTTAAGAATGACGGTGTTGCCGGCCACAACCGAAGCCATAGTCATGCCAGCCATGATCGCGCAGGGGAAATTCCACGGTGGAATTACGGCGCCCACTCCCAAAGGAATGTAGCGGAGAGAATCGCGCTCTCCGGGCATTTGCACGTCGGGCTTGACCTTCGCAAGGCGAAGCGCTTCGCGGCCATAGTATTCCATGAAGTCGATGGTCTCGGCGACGTCGCCGTCGGCCTCGGCCCAGTTCTTGCTTACCTCAAAGATCATCCAGGCGGAAAACTCGAATTTGCGCTCGCGCAGAAGGTCGGCAACATGAAACAAAAGGCTGGCACGCTCCTCCACCGAGGTACGGCTCCAGTGCTCAAACGCGCTAAGCGCGGCCTGCATGGCCGGTTCGACGTGCTCCTTGCCTGCTTTCTGGTGCAGGCCGACGACCTGAGACGGCTTGGCCGGATTCAGCGATTTGATCTTGTCCTGCGTCTTCATCCGTTTGCCGCCGATGATGAGGTCGTACTCGCGGCCCAGTTGGCCACGAACCTTCTCGATGGCAGCGCGCATCTTGCGGGCGTTTTCTTCCTTGCTGAAATCGGTCAGCGGCTCATTGACGAACGGGCCCTGGTGAAGGCGAATCTGGGGAGTGGTGGGAGCTTCAACGGTTGCCATAAGTGCACCTCGGAAAACTATATGGATGCTGCCCGGACGGGCGCGGAACCATTAATTGTAGCACTGGGGACACGGTGGCTGGGAGGCGGGCAGACCTGCATTTTGACGCAAGCTGTCGAGCCTTGCTCGATCGGACAGCCGGGGGGGATGTCCCCACGTGCCATAGACTATTGGATTTTGCGGTTGGTGAGCGCCTTTAGTTCTTCTACGATCTGCTCCAGCCTGCCACGGCGCTGGGCGTGATTCTGCTGGGCGGGAAGGGTGCGTCGTTGCTGGGAATATTGCTCATTGAGTCTCTGGATATCACTGATTTCAGCCTTCAGCAGGTGGACACGGCTCAGGATCGCTTCTCTTCCGTTTAGCAGCATGTATCTAGCATACCCTAGTTTGAGGAAGTCCGTCCCGGGTCTTAGGTCCGGGCGCGTTACCTTCGTCCACCAAGACTGCAAGAGCTTGACAACATTAAAGCCGTCCAATCGGCGCTCGAGGCCTTCGGAATTTGCTATGGCACTTTCACCGAGTCGTGGCTCTCTGATGTCTGGAAGCTCATCTTCGCGGTGCGTTCCAGTTTGTCCCAGGCAAAGCGCTGGCCTTCGATAGCCCGCTTAAGCGTTTTGAATAGCACAATCGAAAATAACTGGCGGTAAGCAAAGCGTTGCAGCCATACCTGGCTGAGCAGCCAGCCATCTTCACGGGCCTCAGGCTGGCGGCGTTCCAGGGCAAAGGCGATCGCGGAAGTAATGAAATCAATGACCAGAAAAGCCGCAAAGAAAAGCAGCAGCCGCTGGAAGCTGGCGGGGTCGGTGGAATCCGGATGATACGACTTCTGAATGAAGTACCAGAGCGCGCCCACGGCAAACATCAGGTCGATAAAAGGTGAAACCAGCGGCAGCAGAATCTGGAAGATGACGATGTTCGGTAGAGCAACCCAGCCTAAAGCTCCCTTGCGGGCAAAGACCGCGCGATGTTTCCAGACCGATTGCAGAATCCCGAAAGACCAGCGGAACCGCTGACGCATTAAGCCATTGGCATTGATGGGCGCTTCGGTGTAAGCGAGAGCCAAATCCTCATACTGCACCCGGTAACCGTTACGCAGCAGGGCCATGGTCAGATCGGCATCTTCGGCCACGGTGTCAGTGTGGTATCCGCCGGCTTCTCGCACTGCGGACGTTCTCCACGCGCCGATGGCTCCCGGCACCACGCTGACGGCTCCCAGCACGTTCAACGCCCGCCGCTCGAAGTTCTGGCTGGTGATGTATTCCAACGCTTGCCACCGCGTCCACAAATTCACGCGATTCCCAACTTTCGCGTTTCCTGCCACGGCAGCGACATTGGGATTCAGGAAATGCGGAACCAGCCGTGAAATCGCATCGCGGGCGATGACGGTGTCGGCATCGATCCCCACAAAGATTTCTTCGTCATGCAAGTGTCTTAGACCGAAGTTGAGAGCCTCGGCTTTGCCGGCGTTCGGCTTCGTCAGGATGTGCACACGGCCAGAAGCCTGTTCAGCTACGAAGGCCCGGCGCGCCACTTCCAGAGTGTCGTCGCTGGACCCATCGTCAATAACGATCACATGCAGGCCGGGATAATCCGAGGCTAGCACCGCACGGACAGTGCGCTCGATCACTTTCTCTTCGTTGTAAGCCGGGATCAGCACGGCGACCGCAGGTTTGTAGGACGCCACCTGGCTCGGGCTGCCGTAGTGTTGCTTGCGGAAGCGATCGAAAATCGCGAAAGCTCCAACAAACAGCAACCGCCCAGTCATCAGCAGGTCGCCGATGAAGAAAATCCAAGTGATGGCATGGGTGCTGAAGTCCCAGATTGCGAAGCCCATCCAGTCCAATCGCGCAGCCCAGCGTTCGTCACTGGGAATCGCCGGCATAATGTCGGCTTTCGACTTGCCCACCAATTCGGAGAGTGGAACGACTTCATCCCCCTTGGCGCGCACGCCCTGGATAATCATGGGCAAAGCCCGTACGGTTTCCCGGCGGTCGCCTCCACCATCGTGCAACAAGATCACACTGCCGCAGAGCCGGTCTTTAGGATCGCAGGGGGGGATATGAGCGAGCACGTCGGCAGCAATCTGCTCGGCGGAGTGGCGCGGGTTGTCTTTCCAATCATTGGGATCGATCTTGTTGCCCACGCTGATGTAGCCCATATCCTGAACCACTTCGAGCGGCCGGACCTGGTCTTCCGTATCAGGTTCCTGATCGATGGAATAGGGGGGGCGAAAGAGGATGGTATGAATCCCCAGGCGGCTGGCAAAAAGCTGCTCGGTAAGATTCAACTCCAACTTCATATAGCTGTGCGAAATGTTGCTGATGTCTGGATGAGTGAAGGTGTGATTCCCAATCTCATGGCCCTCGCGATAAATCCGCGAAGTGACGCTGCCGAAATCCTTGGCTTCAAGCCCGATCAGAAAGAACGTTGCCGGCGCGTTTTCTTGTTTCAGTACATCCAGAATTTTCGGGGTCCACTCGGGATCGGGACCGTCGTCAAAAGTGATGGCAACAGCCTTGGGATTGTATCCATAGCGAGCTACGCGGTAGGGTTCTGGCAAAGGATCGATGGTCTCGTCGGTGATGATTCCCGATGCTGGGTCCACGGTGATCTGGCGCTGTCCATTGGCAGGTTGAGCTTCGATGCGAAGGATTTCGCCCTGGCCCTCCATGTCAACGTCCTGGCCAGGCAGAACGTCTTTCAGTTTGTCAGGCGCGGCGGGTTCGCCGGGCACATCCCAGACGCGCCACAATGAGCGGTCTTCGGCGCCCAATCGCCAAAGCGCGAAGGTCTTAATGCCCAGGCGTTGCGAGGCGCGCATCTGGTTGAGCGCGGTGACCGCATCCAGGAACCAGATGTCGTGCCGCCGGTTTTGCTCGTCCAGATAGCTGACGTGCGGGTTGCTGCTGTCGCCATCGAAATCCACATCTTCTTCCGAATCGCGGGCGGCCAGCCAGGCTTCCTGAACCGAAACGTTGCTGTCTCGTACACCCGGCGGCAGTTTTCCGTACTTTGGCTTGCGAACCCAGTCGTAACCGTAGTTGCCGATAGCGCAGATCAGTTTGTCGAGGGGAACCACTTTGCTGGCGAACGTCAAATTGGCGACAAACCAGTCCTGAGAAGCAACCGGCCCAGGAGTGCCTTGGGGATAGTGCTCGTCGTAGTTCATGAGCACAACGCCATCCACGCGACTGGCCACGGCGGGGTAGTTGAAATCCTCATTGTGAGGAGGCACGCTCACATACAGCTTCATGCCCTTAGCGTGAAGATCGTCAGAGATTTCCTTCAGCAGTGCCATGTAACCCGGCTGGGCTTTCGGAGGAATCTCCTCGAAGTCGACCATCAAGCCGCGATACTTATCGGTGGCGAGAAACGTCGCTACTTGTTGCCGGAAGCGCGCGCGAGCATCGGAATCGTTCAGGAAGGACGTAATATCCACCCAGTTCGCGCCATCGGAATTGTTCACCATGGGGAACACTTCCATTCCCGTATCTTCGGACTTCAGGAATGGCATGACTTTCTCGTCTACCGGGTGGACTGTCGAATCATGGATCACGTCGAAATATTTGTTGGTTTGCTCATCGACCCCTTGCAAACGGCCGTCTGGGGTCAAGACGTGAAGCCAGTCGGGATAAAGCAGATCAATCTGACGAGCGTATTCACGCAAGGACGAGAAACTGGCAGCATCCCACGGCGCGTAAAAAGCAGCACGAATGCCTTCCTCGGAATTGAGCTTCACCAACGAGGGATTTGACTTGCTCTTTGCGCGACCGCGCTGCGCGGCCTGCTTGCGGCGGCGTTCTCTGGCCTTCTCTTTTTCGTTTTCCTTCAGCGCATGGTAGGGTCTTTTCTGCGCCGTCCACATCAATCCCGGAAGTGGCTCGCTGCGTAACGCGTTATAAATGAAGAAGATAACCAGCAGCATGACGGCGACGCCAAGAACGTCGAAGAATCGCCGCAATCGTTTCCAGCGGGCTTGCCGGGGATCGTAGAAAACTGGTTGTGCCATGAGAAATGAGTTAAACCATCCTAAGCTGTAGACAAAGTCGGGTCAAACGTCGCCAGTGCGGGTTTTGGTAAGTCGCTGGTTGAAGTCTCGACCACGCGGGAAGATTTCAATTGAAGACGGCAGGGCAGTCGGATAGTATTGCGCGCTCGTAAACGCAAGCCATGGCAAAAGCCCTCGAACCCGACCGCGGCAACTCGGCGGCCCAGATGCGCCAGATCGGGTTCCTCCCGCTGCTCGCGCTCGCATACGGTTATACGGCGGGCGGCCCTTTCGGTTATGAAGAAATCTTCCAGGGTTCCGGCCCCGGCATGGCGCTGGTTTTTCTGACGTTCGTGCCTCTGTTCTGGAGCATTCCAATCTCCTTCGCCGCTGCGGAAATGAACAGCATCCTTCCCGTGCAGGGCGGATTCTATCGTTGGGTTCGGGCGGCGTTCGGCGATTTCTGGGGTTTCCAGTGTGGCTGGTGGAACTGGACCGGAACGTTCCTGCTGAACTCCGTCTATGGCGTTCTCCTGATGGACTATCTCCATGATTATTTTCCGGGGTTGACGGGCGGTTGGAAATGGGCTGGGGCCGCGCTGGTGCTTTGCCTTTTCGGATATTTGAATGCGCGAGGAATTCAGGTAGCCGGGGGGCTTGCGCTGGTCCTGCAATTTGCGATTCTGCTTCCGGTCGCTTGGCTCTGCATCGCTGCACTTCTGCAGTGGCATCACAATCCCGTCCTCCCATTCGTCCCACCCGGTCAACCGTTTGGCAGTGTGTTTGGCAAAGGACTCGCCCTCGCCATGTGGAACTATGCGGGCTATGAGCAGTTGTCGAGCGTAGTGGGAGAGGTAAAGGACTCTCAAAAGACCTTTGTGCGGGTGCTGGCGTGGAACACGCCAATGAATATTCTCACCTACACGCTGCCAGCCTCACTAGCAATCGCGGCACTGGGCAACTGGCACGAGTGGCAGACAGGGTACATCGTTACCGCATCACAACTGATCGGGGGCCACGTCCTTGGCGTAAGTATGCTTGTGGCTTCCATTATCGGCACAGCTTCGCTCTCCAACAGCACGATCCTGTATACGACGCGGATCCCGGCAACGATGGCGGAGGATGGCTACCTTCCGGCATGGCTGGGCAAGATTCATCCCAAGTACGGCACGCCGGCGCGGGCGATTGCCGTTTCTACTGTGATCTATTGTTTGCTCGCCGGAACGAATGTCGTCGATCTGGTAGCCATTTACATCTGGACGCGCATCGCCACTTCGATGCTGACCCTGCTTGCGGCCTGGCAATTGCGTCGTAAAATGCCCGACGCGCCGCGATCGTTCCGTATTCCCGGCGGCACACTTGGGCTGGCCGCAACCATCCTTCTTCCGGCGCTGCTTTGTAGCGTGAAAATCTACTACAGCGAGCCTTTCGTTTTCCGCTACTCGCCGTGGCTGCTTGCGGGAGGACCGGTGGCGTACGTCCTGCTGCGCTGGGTTTTCGGTTTCAAAGCGAATGAGGCTTCAGCTGAGTTGTAAGATCCAGAGACCGATTTAAAAGCTGCTATATTCCATCCGTGCGCGAAATCCTCCGCAAACATTTCCGGTTCTTCGCCTTCGCGACACTGGCGGCGATAGCGCTCCGTCTTCTTTTCATCTTTCGTTTTCCTGGGGTCACCACCGACTCTTTCGTCTATGGCGACATTGCCAAGAACTGGCTGCAACATGGAATTTACGGGCTGAGTGGAGTCGATGGGATCTCGCCGACCTACATTCGCCTGCCGGGATATCCCGCCTTCCTGGCAGCGGTATTCGCGATCTTTGGCATGGAACACTACCGGGCAGTCCTGATTCTGCAGATGTTCGTGGACATCGGCACCTGCCTCCTCATTGCCGATCTTGCACGCCGTTTGATTTCTCTCCGGGCCGCGCGGTTTGCATTTTTGTTGGCGGCGCTGTGTCCGTTTCTGGCTAACTACGTTGGCAATGCGCTTACGGAAACCTGGGAAGTATTTCTCACCGTTCTGGCTCTGGATTTCGCCATCGCTGGACTTGATACGATTCACCATTCATCCCTGCGACCATGGTTGGGATGTGGCCTGGCAGTCGGAGGGGCTATCCTTCTGCGGCCGGATGGTGGATTGCTTCTGGTTGCGATTGAAGCCTATCTTCTTGTGCTGCTTCTGGTTCAAAGGCCGCGGGCGGGGACGCCCGCGCCACATTTTTTTCGCGCCGGGCTGACTGTGGCCGTAATTTCACTTGCCACACTCGTCCCCTGGACTCTGCGCAATCTTCACACTTTGCACGAGTTTCAGCCGCTGGCACCCCGCTATGCCAACGAAGAAAACGCTTTCGTCCCCATGGGATTCAATCACTGGATGAAGACTTGGATCGTGGACTATGCGTCCGTCGAAGAAGTTTATTGGGCGGTGCCAGGCAACCCCGTCGATGCGGAGAAGCTTCCTTCGCGAGCCTTTGATTCGCCAGAGCAACGGGAGCAAACACTGCAACTGTTCGAGGACTACAACTCCACGTTGCATGTCACACCGGATCTCGATTCCAGGTTCGCGGCGCTGGCCGCGGAGCGTATTCGTTATTCCCGGTTCCGCTATTACATTGGGCTTCCCCTGATGCGGATCGCGGACATGTGGCTGCGCCCGCGGACGGAAACGCTGCCTTCGGACACGCGATGGTGGCAGTTCGACGACGATCCGGAGTGGTTGGCTCTGGCGGTGTGCCTGGGAATCGTCAATCTTGCCTATATCGGGGCGGCCTTCGCCGGCCTGGTGCGTGGACGGTTCGCACCTCACTTCGGGCTGCTGCTTACCTTCGTGTTCGTGCGATCGGCCTTCCTGGGCACGCTGGAGAATCCCGAACCACGCTACACACTCGAGTGTTATCCCGTGTTAATCGTATGGGCGGCGGCGTTGTTCCAGAAATCAGGAGCTACTCCTGACTTTCAGTCATGATTGAGAAAATAGATGCTCATTGTTTCTGGAATCTGTATAGAATGCCACATTCAGAAATCCAATAGAGCTGCTTGGTCTGGCGAAGAATGGCACCCCACCTCACCAGAGCAAGACGCTCTCACCGAATATGACCCGGGCCCAGCAATATCCCGCCGACAAAGTTGAAAATTTCAGGGAGGACATCCATGAAGCATCCCATGCAAGTATCGCGTGGCTGCCTGGCAGCTTTCTACCTGGCGATTCTGTTCTTTGCGATTTTGCTCTCTTCCCTGGTTCGCGCAGCCGAAGTGACCGCGACCATTTCCGGCACCGTGAATGACTCGACGGGAGCCGTAGTTCCGAAAGCCACGGTGACGCTCACCAACTCGGGCACGAATGTGTCTCGCGCCACGGTGACGGACAGCCGCGGTTCGTATGTTTTCACACTGGTTCCCATCGGAACCTACCGGGTGACCGTGGAACAGGCTGGCTTTCGCAAATATGTTCGTGACGGAGTCGTGCTGAACGTGAACCAAAACGCCAAACTAGATGTTGTGCTGCAGGTGGGCGCGGCCAGTCAGACGGTGGAAGTCACCGGAGACGTAGCCCAGGTAGACACCGTGAGCGCTACTCTCGGCAACGTCGAGACCGAGCGCCGGATTGTAGGCCTGCCGTTGGTCGAGCGTGATGCGTTCCAACTCGGATTGTTGCAGGCGGGCGTGTTCCCGCCGGACGAAGACGATGGCAGCGGCAACCCGTTCTCCGTAAGTGGCCAGCGCTCCGAATCCTTGAGCTTTCTGGTGGACGGGGTGGATAACAACGATTTCCTCGGCAATAACGCAGTGGTCAACCCTAACCCCGATGCGCTGGAAGAGTTCAAGATTCTCACCAACAATTACGAGGCGGAGTACGGGCGCACGGCGGGTGGCATTGTCAATCAGGTCATCAAGTCGGGCACGAACCGCTTTCACGGCAGCGCGTTTGAGTTTTTCCGCAACGACGCGCTGAATGCCCGAAATTATTTCCTGCCCGAAGTTACTCCGTTCAAGCGGAACACTTTTGGTGGCACCTTCGGCGGTCCGATCAGGAAAGACAAAACTTTCTTCTTTCTCGGTTATCAGGGCGTACGTCGGCACGAGGGCCAGGTTGCCCCGATTCTGCAGGTGCTAAGTCCAGCGGAACGGACCGGCAACTTCAGCGAGTTGCTCCCACAAACGCAGTTGAAAGATCCGATTTCTGGCAATCCCTATAACAACAACCAAGTTCCGGTGAATCCGGTCATCGCCAACTACATCTCCAGATACGTGCCTCTACCCAATTTGCCCAACAACAATTTCGTGGCACAGCCTATCGAAGTGGACCGGGACGATCAGGGGATCGTTCGGGTGGACCATCACTTCGGCCAGAAGGACACCATCTACGTTTCTTACATCATCGACGACTTGAGCCAGAATTTTCCTTTCGAAATAACGACTGGCGGCACGACCGGGGGGAATGTGCCCGTCGGTTCCGGCTTCGATTCTGACGTGCGCAGCCAGCTTGGGTCCATTACCTGGCTGCACAATTTCAGTCCGACCATAGTCAATGAGTTCATCTTCGGCGCCAATCGAAGCGCCAGCCTCGGTGGCGTGCCGCATGACACTAGTTCTCCTTCGTCGCTGGGTTTTACCAACCTAAATCCCGACGATCCCGCCGGCACGGCCCCGCCGGTAATGCTCACACCGAGCTTCAACCTCGGGCCCAATCCGGAAGGTCCAACCAAGCTTCACGATGTGACTTTCCACTGGCAGGATAGCGTGTCCATCCATCGCGGACACCATGACATGAAGTTCGGCGCTGACATCCGACGAGTGAGAAACAACTTCAATTTCGATTTCGACAACAACGGTATCTTTGACTTCGGGAACAATCAGAACTATACCAATTACCCGTTGGCAGACTTCGTGGGCGGGTTCTTTGACAACTTTCAGCAATTCTCCAAAGCGGTTTATGGCATCCGGACAACTTCGTGGCACTTCTTCGGCCAGGATTCCTGGAGAGTCTGGAAACGAGTGACTCTGAACTATGGGTTGCGCTACGAATACAACACGCCGATGGAGGATCCGCACAACCAGATTCTCGGTTTCTTTCCCGGCCGGCAGTCCACGGTATTTCCGGGCGCACCTCCGGGGATTCTCTATCCTGGCGATCCCGGGACTCCCAATCGCGGGTTGACCTATCCCGACCGCAATAACTTCGCTCCACGTTTTGGCTTTGCCTGGGACGTGCTCGGGAACGCCAAACTCGTAATGCGCGGCGGCTTTGGGATTTTCTATGACATTGAAGATGGCGCCTTGAACCTGCAGTTCGGTGGCGAACCACCATTCGGCTTTATCACCGATATCACGCCGTCGGACTATTCAGGTGTTGCTCCGGGGTTCAACACCGTGGCCGACCCATTTGGCGCCTTCGGCCAGACCAACCCATTTCCCACGGGCGGAAAAGTCGGAACATTCAATGTTCCTGCAATCTCATTTGCCTACGTTCTCGATCCGCATTTCCGTACGCCGTATTCCCAAAACGTGAACTTCGGCCTGCAATATCAACTCACGCCGGACACGCTGCTTGAAGCCGACTATGTCGGCAGTTTTTCCCGCAAATCCATTGCGACCACCGATGTGAATGCTCCCGTGCAGAGTGTAATGCAGGCGCAGTTGGACAATCCGATTGGTGGTTTCACAAACCCCGACTGTGCGCGTCCGCTGGCAGGTTGCAGCGATCCCACGGATCCGAACTCTTCTCCCACTCAGGCTTTAGCCCTGTATACCGATTTGAGCGCCGGCTCTTCCAGCAGCAATCAATTTCAATTGACGGTGGACAAGCGTTTCAGCCATGGCTTCAATATTCGTGGCGCCTATACGCTGGCGAAAACGATCGATAATCAGTCCGGATTCCGCTACAACCAGTCGGTATTTACCGATCCTTTCAACTTTGGGTTCGATCGGGGACCAGCCAACTTTGATGTCAGGCAGCGGTTGGTGATCAGTGGCATTTGGGAATTGCCGCTCGACCGCCTCGCGCGCAACGGAAATGGCTTCTTGCGGAAACTGGCGGAAGGATGGCAGGTGAGTGGAATTGCCAGCTTCCAGACGGGAACCCCGTTCACGATATTCTCCGACTCAAACTCCAGCCAGGAAAATATCTTCTTTGATCGCGCCGACCAGATTGGGCGCAATCACATCTTCGCGCCCCGGTCTCTGCACAGCTTTGACTCCGCAACTGCCAACTGCCTGGGCGGGCCCGTCACGAACGGCAATTTTTATTTCGATCCCACTGCCTACGACTGCAACAACGTGGCCACGTTTTCTTTCGGGAACTCGCCACGGAATGCACTTTACGGTCCTGGACGCAACAACTTCGACTTGACCATCGGGCGGGTATTCAAATTTTCCGAGAGCAAAATCATCGAATTCCGCGCCGAGTTCTTCAACGCGTTCAACCACGCGCAGTTCTTCAACCCCGATCATTTCGGATTCGACAACAATTTCGGCCAGATCACGCAGGCGCGCGATCCTCGCATCATCCAGTTTGCGTTGAAGTTTTCTTTCTGAGTGAGGGAGGGTTGCCGGACGGGCCAGAGTCCCGTACAGCATTTACCCGAGCGGCGAATCGGTCATGCGGAAGCGGGTTCGTACGTGCTCGGAGAGCAGTTCGATGGCGCTGCGATTGGCTACCGGGTCCGCCTGAGCCAGATATTTCATGGCTTCGACCAGTTGCCGCTGGCCATCAACGTACCTGGGATCGGCCGTACGCTCGCGGCGCTTGCGCCCCAGCGTCGGAGGAATCGAGATGGTGAAAACCTTTGCCATGGCCATACTAAAGTTAAAGGCTGACAGTCCTGGCGGAGTCTTATTGCCCTCTTCTTTCTTCCTCCAGCCACCCGGTGTTTTCGCAGTATAACGTCCCGCGCGCGGTTTTTCAGCTTTTATCTTTCGCTGGTGTTCAGCCGCCGTCCGTTCCTAGCCCTGGGGCGATACAAATTTGGTTCTCCCGGTTGTCTTGAGCTTGAACCGGTCGTCTGGAATCTTTTGATTTAGTTGGATATCGGAGTACTTGGCGAGCCGGAAATCGCCCGAAGGCGCAAACAACTGCTGCTGGACAGAAACCCCGCGCGCCGGGTCGATCCACAGCCAGATGCGATCGAACGTATTACGGACTTTTTGGGATTTGGGCAGCAGTTCCAGTTTCGCGGTATCAATCCCGTCTACCTTTTCGGCAGCTATGTAATTCACTGTAAAGGACTTCAGCATATCTTTGCCGCTGCCGCCGAAGCCCAGCACCAGGAAGCTCTCGAACGCAGAACGATCTTTCCCCGTGCTGTAGCGAGTCACCTGGTCGATCTTGGGCTGGTAAACCTCAACTTTGCTGTCGGTGAAGAGAACGTACTTCGGGGGCGCCGGATCGCTGATGTCCGCAGCCATCTGAACTTCGTCCCCGGAGCGGCGGAAATATACCGTCCCTTTCTGGGTGTCAGTCTCGTCCACAACTTTCTGATATTGATCCCAGACAAAGGTGGCCTGCGTGGTCTTGAAGTTCGCAGCGGTCTGGTCCATCCGGTCAAGGACTTGTTGCAGCGGGGTCTGCGACCACGCCGCCTGCGCAACCAGAAGATGCAGAGCCCAAATGACGACCGCTGACCGCGCCGCCCGGCCGCAGGCAGTCCTACCTGCGCACCCAAACCTTGTAGGACAGGATTTTTCCCGAATGATCACGTAAAACCTCATATCTTGAGATGCTGACTTCACCCGAGACGGGCTCGATAATAGCTAACAATTCGCTACGAATTCCGGCATCGTCCTTGCTCTGCACAGCCTTGGCTTCGATCTGGTACACAAGTCCGTTTTGACCGTCCGGCATCACAACGACGCCCGTGCTTTGCGGATTCCGCTCCACCGGCCTGTCCTTGAAATTGATCAACCTGGGAGAAAGAAAAACAAACAGCAGGATCAGGGTGACCATCACGTCGTACTGGATGGTGCCCCGTTCATAGGACCAGAAGAGGTAGTCGCGGATTGTGCGCCAGATTCCAGTCATCGGGACGGCAGGAGCTGCCATTACCGTCGTATTCGCTTTCGCCATGTCCAAGTCTATTTTCTAAAGCACGTCTTTGCAACGAAATCAAAATGTCGCCTTTTGGGGCACCACAGAAACACAGAGAGGTTCTATTTATTCTCAGCTTTCTCTGTGACTCTGTGTCCCTGTGGTGACACAGAAAACCCGGGAACGGAGCTACATTTTTCTGGAGGTCAGACGATCCGTTCCCATGTACGGCCGCAGCGCCTCCGGGATCACCACGCTGCCATCCGCCTGCTGATAGTTTTCGACAATCGCCACCCAGGTTCGTCCCACGGCCAGGCCGCTGCCATTCAGCGTGTGTACGAACTCAGTCTTGTTCTTGCCTTCCGGACGATAACGGATGTTGGCGCGCCGCGCCTGAAAAGATTCGAAGTTCGAGCACGAAGAGATCTCGCGAAACAACTGCTGCCCCGGCAACCAGACTTCGATGTCATACGTTTTCGCCGACGAGAAACTCATATCCCCTGTGGAGAGCGCGACCACACGATAGTGCAGGCCGAGCTTCTGCAAAATCTCTTCGGCATCGTGGGTAAGTTTCTCCAGTTGCTCATAGGATTCTTCCGGCCGCGCGAATTTCACCATTTCCACTTTCTGGAACTGGTGCTGTCGGATGATTCCCCGCACATCTTTGCCGTAAGACCCAGCCTCGCTGCGGAAGCACGCACTATAGGCTGTCAATGAGATAGGCAGGTTTGCGGCGTCGAGCACTTCATTGCGATAGAGATTCGTGAGCGGAACTTCCGCCGTCGGAATCAGCCACATGTCCTTATCGCCGTGCGGAACCTTGAAAGAATCGGCCGCAAATTTGGGGAGTTGCCCGGTGCCGTACATCGAATCGGAGTTCACCAGATACGGCGGCAGGACTTCTGTATAGCCATGCTCGCGGGTGTGCAGATCGAGCATGAAGTTGGCCAGCGCCCGCTCCAGGCGCGCTCCCGTGTCCCAATACACCGCAAAGCGCGCTCCTGAAATTTTCGCGGCGCGTTCCAGATCGAGCACGCCGAGTTGCTCTCCAATTTCCCAGTGCGGCTTGGGAGCAAAATCGAACGTGGGCGGCGTGCCCCAGCGGCGGACTTCCACATTGTCGTCCGCCGTCTTTCCAACCGGAACGCTGGCGTGTGGAATGTTTGGGATCCCGACAAGAATCTGCTGCAATCGGACTTCGTATTCCTCAGCCGCCTTGCCCAGTTCTTCGACCTGCTCGCGCAATTCCTTGGTCTCGGCAATTAAAGCAGACGCATCTTGGCCACTCTTCTTCAACTTCGCGATCTCTTCCGTGGCGCGATTGCGCTGGGCCTTCATGGTCTCGGCGCTGGTGATGGCCTGGCGCCGCTGAGCATCCACTTGGGCAAAGTTCTTCAGCACCTCAGCCGGTTTCATGCCGCGCTGGCGCAGCTTCTCCTCGACCAGCGGCAGGTTGTCGCGGACAAAATTCAGATCAAGCATGGGAATGAATACTGTAACGGAAAAGTAGGCGGCAATGCACGCCGGTCACCTTGTTCGGCTCTTTTTCGCGCACTCAGCGCCAGTTCTCAGCGAACTCTGCGTTGTAAGATTTGCGGTCCTAATCTGTATCGTAAAACGCAGAGGCCGCGGAGCGAAGCGTAAGAATTTGGTGTCGCAGACGGCACGCGATACACTACATTCGCGATGACTGCTTCCCCCGCAACCGGCAGACGCACTCCAGACCTTAGCGTCAACTTCGCCGGCGTTCAACTCAAGAATCCCGTAATCGCCGCCAGCGGAACATTCGGCTACGGCATTGAGTTTGAAGACGTCGTCCACCTCGACAAACTTGGCGGGTTCGTGGTGAAAGGCTTATCGAAAGAGCCCATGGCGGGAAACCCGCCGCCACGCCTCTACGAGACGGCAGCCGGCATGCTCAATGCGATCGGCCTGCAGAACATCGGCGCACGCGCCTTCGTTGACGAAAAGCTGCCCAAACTGCGCGAGTTGAAAGACATCGTCGTCATCGCCAACGTATTTGGATACACCCGCGAAGATTACGAGCGCACCATCGAAATTCTGAATGAAGGCGAAGGCATCGCCGCCTACGAGTTGAACGTATCGTGCCCCAACACCGCGCACGGCGGAATCCAGTTCGGCAGCGATCCCCGTTCGCTCGACGAGGTGGTAGCGACTGCCCGCCATTACTCCAAGCGCCCGCTCATCGTAAAGCTTTCCCCGAACGTAACCAGCATTGCGCAGATGGCGTACGTGGCCCAGGAAGCTGGCGCCGATGCAGTCTCCCTGGTCAATACTTTCCTGGCAATGGCCATCGACGCCGAAACTCGCAAGCCGCGCATCGCCAACGTAACCGCCGGACTCTCCGGCCCAGCCATCAAGCCGATCGCCCTGCGCATGGTGTACGACGCAGCCAAAGCGGTGAAGATTCCGGTCATTGGAATGGGCGGCATTTCAACGGCAGTGGACATCGTCGAGTTCATGCTGGCAGGCGCAACCGCCGTCCAAATCGGAACCGCTAACTATTGGGATCCGTGCGCCACGGAAAAGATCGTAGGCGAACTGCAGGATTGGTGCGTCGAGCACCACGTCGAACGCCTGGGAAGCCTCACCGGCGGGCTGTCGTTAGAGTAGTCAGCCATCCTGCATTAGCAAAGCAAGTCTAGCGGCCGTGGCTGTACCAGATCGATCCCGGCGAGCGGAAGTTCAAGCCTTCGCCCCACACTGCCTGAGTCTGCCCTTTGTTGTCGATGCCGATCCCGAAGTAGTCGCCGAAAGGAAAGCTGAAGCCGTTAGGCCGGATGTAGCGGTAGCCCGGCACGTAGCTCGAGATCTTTGACTCGGCTGACCAGGTCGCGCCGCCGTTGGTCGAAGTCCGGTAATAGGTATTCCATCGCGGACCTCGGCGCGTATCCATCCACGCGATCCGCACATCGCCCGCTTCTCCGGCTGCCAGCGCCGGAAAAGCATGCTCCACGTTCGAAGGCGCTGTAGAAACATTCAGCCTCGGCGACCAGGTGTCGCCAGCAGTGGTCGACGAAGCAAAATAAATTCGCTCCAGACTCTTATCGACCGCGCCGGAATTCCACAGGGCATACAAAGTTCCGGCCTCATCGGAGGTCATGGTGATTTGCGCGCCCAGGTAACCCCACTCGCAGCGGTAGGCTCCGCAATCGGGAGGCGCGCCGGAAACATCCATCAGCCGGGTAGCCCAACTCCCACCGCCATCGGACGACTTGCTGATATAGAGTTTCTCGCGTCCCTTGGCGCCATCGTGCCGCGTGTATCCCGCCCAGGCCAGATAAACGTAGCCATGCGGATCGACGGTCGCGCCTCCGGCCAACGATCGCACCAGGCGCAAATTTGGACCCACATCCGCGGACGCAAACGTGATCCCGCCGTCATGCGACGAAGCCACCAACATCTTTCGATCGCGGTTGAACCCGACGTAGACGTCTTCCCCTCGAACCGCCAGCACGGGCTTATCCGCGTCGGTAACTCCGCGATCGGCTATGACGATCGACCAGCTTTGGCCAAAGTCCACCGACTTGGCCACAACCATGTCGACCCTCTTCCGCTGCAGCCAAGCCGCATACACCGTCCGGCGATCGACGGGATCGACGACGATCTGCGGATCATACTGGCCAGTGCCGGGTGGCGTGATGGTGCGCGGCGGTTGCCAGGTAGCGCCATTGTCGTTGCTGACCACCAGAATCATGGATGGAAGCGGACAGGAGCGGCACCCCGGCACACGCCCGTATTGTGGATACAAAATATAGGTGTGCCCAAACCCGTCGCTGGCAATGGCAGGCTCCCACTGATCCCCCACCGTGAAGCCGATCCGGGCTTGCGGGGTAAAACCAGCTTTCGCGGCAAATGCCGCCGGAACCATCAGGCAGGCAAGCAAAATCGCAAAGGCGAGCCGCAACCGACTATAAATGCTGTGGAAATTCAGGGTCACAAAACCTCAGGCAGGCTGGGGGGTAAAGCCGCTAAAGCAATTTATCGCGGAAACCGGGCTCCGTCAACCGGGAAGGCTGGACGGCCGCGCCTTTCTTCCCAACCCGGCGAGCTGATTCCTTCAGCATGAGATTACGCCGCGATCTAACGGCGACAGTGAGGGGTGGCAAGGAGCAAGTTTTGCGCCTGAGAATACCGCGAATAATGCCACTTTCCCACGCCTGCCGCATCGAATAGAATCGCTACACTTTCAATTGGAGTCATTCATATGGCTAAAGCTACTTTCGCCGCAGGCTGTTTCTGGGGAGTCGAAGCAACCTTCCGCCAGCTGCCCGGTGTGATTTCGACCCGGGTTGGCTACATTGGCGGCAACACTTCGAACCCAACCTACAAAGAGGTTTGCACCGACACCACCGGCCACGCCGAGGCTGTCGAGATCGACTACGATCCCGCGAAGCTTTCCTACGACAAGCTGCTCGAAGTCTTCTGGGAGAACCACGATCCCACCCAACTCAACCGGCAAGGGCCGGACTGGGGCAAGCAGTATCGCTCAGCCATCTTCTTTCACACTCCGGAACAGGAAGCCGCCGCCAGGAAATCGAAAGAGCAACTGGAGAAATCGCACCGCTTCAGCAAGCCCGTGGTCACACAGATTGTTCCCGCGGTTACCTTCTTCGAGGCGGAGGACTATCACCAGCAGTATCTGGAAAAGAAGGGTCTCGCAACCTGCCACATCAAAGCCTAGCCGACTAACCCGTAGCCCCGTACGCGGGTTGGGGCTCTATTGGCTCGGTGGGCGGCGCGGGCTGAACAGCAGCATCAAGACGAAGCCAACGATGTAGAAGGGCGAGACCTCGGAGAGGGTAAAGCCCAGAACCCGCAGCACCAGCCCGAACATCGCCAGCGCCTCGCACAACGCGTAGGTGACCAGGTAGCCGGACCGCCAGCGATTCAGGGCCATGGCGTCTTCGGGTTGCGCCGCCAGCGTGGCCTCGGTACGCAACACCAGCACACGCCGCACCGCGAAGATCATTCCCACCGTGGTGATCGCGACCAGAGTGAGAGCAAAGTAAAAATTGCGGTCCGGCGCCACAGCCAGGCTCGCTCCCACACGTTCCCCCACGAAGACATAGAGCGCAATGCTCACCATCAGAGCGAAGCGAACGATTTGCAGCGTCTTCCGGGCAGGCTCCATCCAGCAATTGTGACCGGACTGCGCCGGTCTGAACGCAGAAATCGCGCATGTATCCGAGTTGACAACACGAGGCGGGCGCTAGTGCTTGTGCTCCATCAATCCCGGACGAACCCGCAGGAACAGGTGGAATGACACTGGATCGTTCCCATAAGACGCATCCAGTACCGCGGGCTTCGAATAGAAGGTCACATCGCCACCGAATCCAATTTGCCAGTGCTCGCTGTGCAGAAGATCGCGCACTCCGCCAAAGGTGTAGGCGCCAATGCGGTACGCGGGATGAGTGGGCGCTTCCGGAAACAGTTCATCTTTGTCCACCAGTTCAAGCCGCGTATAGACATAATTCCGCGCTCGAAAGTTCAGCGTCGATTCCAGCAGATAGCTGTTCTGGACAGTATTGTCCAATTCCTTATGCTTACGGCCCCAGATCAGCGAAGTCGCCCAGTTTCCCATCCCCAGATTCCCGCCAGACAGCGCTCGGTTGTACTCGACCGATGCCGTCTGGCGCAATTCATTGTTGGGATCGAGCGCCTCGGGATGCAGCAGGCGTCCGTAACTGTATTGCGCCGTCCAGTTCCGCGTGGGCGCCGAACTCACCCGGAACGACCAGGAATCGAGCGGCGCGAGTTGAATGCTCCAACGTTCTTCATTCGGTTCATGTCCATTGAAGGCCGAGCCCTCGAGTTTGAAGAACATTGATTTGGGAAGATTGAAAATGAAACCCGTCGTTACCACGCCAAAGCTGGTATGCGTGGAGTCCTGCAAGTGATGGCCGAGCGGGGCCGCCGGATCCTCAGAGGCCGACTGCCGGTGCATGTAAGTTACCGGCCCCAGCGCCGGCTCGGCCGATGGCCCTCCATACAAGAGCCATGAAACTTTCTCGCTGACGGGCAGCGTGTACAGCGCGGCCAGCTCCGCAAATACGTTGTGCGGATGCTGATGATCGACCAGCGGCTGTCCATGGTAAGTCTCGCCCGTCTGGAAAAGCTCGGGAAACCCGGGATGCGGGGAAGTCAGCGACTCCGCCGAAAACATTTGCCGGAACAGCAGCGTGCCCGAGAACAGCCGGTGCTGCTCCATGCCCATCACGTAGTTCACAGATTCCGCCTTGCCCGCGCCGCGCGGCCCGCCTTGCTGGTTGTAGGTTACAAAGACCTGGCCATGCACCATCAAATCCCAATTGCCGGGCGAAATCATCCAGATATTTTCCGGAACCGAAGCCGGCTGCCAACTGGTGCCCGAGGAAGCGTGAAAAGAAGGCATCGCCGAGGCGTCCCCCATGTTCATGCCGTGCATTTCCGCTCCCGGCATCGAGTGTGTGGAATGGTCCTTCGCAGACGTGTCCACTTCGGAATGCGTGTCCTGGGCGAGCGCCGAAGTTGCCAGAAAGGCAATCACGCCTGCAAAACACCAGACTCCTCTTCGCATGCATCACTCCAGCACCGACGGTGCAGACAAGGCCATTACTAAAGAAAACATTTCGGGCGGACTTGTGCGGAATGCGTCGACTAAACGCGCAGAGGCGGCAGCATTGGCGGATCGCCAGATACGATCAAGAGAAGAGAACTATTGCAGGACGGGGACCGCAACTACACTGAGGGGAAAATGGACCACGCCTGAAAATTGAAGCGATGGCCGCGAAATAGAAGGCTGTTGCAGAATCGCCGGATCATGGCTGCCCTGGCAGCATTGATGGCTGGCGGGTACGGGGGCAGGCAGCCTCCCACCGTCTTCGTGACAGCCGCCAGCCCGCTGCTGCGAGCCCTCGGATCCAAGGATTCGTTGCGCTCCCAAAGGAGCCGCAATCACAGCACTCAGCAGCAAAAATGCCGCCACTTTTAAGAAAAGTTGCATTCCCATACTCTGAGACGACTGCTTTCGCTGAAAGTGCAATAACCCAACATAAGCTCGTAAGGAACCATCGGTCAATCTACTGCACGCTCAGACTATCACCCGTCTTGTGTTCGCGAATCTGAAAGCTGAGAAAGTCATGCACGGCAGACAGCGCTTCCGGATTGTTGCCGGTCATTACCACTCGTCCACCCAGCTTGGTCTCTTCGTAGCGGTACTCGATCTGATTCTTCCTGGCTTGCATCACCGGTACTCCCGGCGGAACCTGATCATGCACAAACATGGGAATGTCGAAGTTACCCTCGGCAAACATTTTGGCGATGTGGGCAAGATGCATTCTGATCTGATCCCGGCTGGCCGCGTCGTTTGTGTCATTGGCCTCTACGCTGATCACTCCGCCGTCCTTCGTCAAAATGAAATGGTGCGTGGTTCTGACTTGCGAGAATCCCATGCCCTCCTCACCGCGGCTCTGCATGTCCATTGAATGTTTGTGGGGGCATTGCTGGGAAGACTGCGGTTGAGCGGGTGGTGTCGCGGAAATTTCCGCGTCTTGTGACTTGGCCAGGGTTGCGGCCGCGATCAGCATGGCCAGTGTAAGCACCAGGTTTAGCATGTGGCTTTTCTTCATGGTTAGCTCCGTTAGTGGATTGCCTTCTTATGGATGGATTTTCCTGCGAGTGACGAATAGAGATGGGGAGACAGCTTGCGATTCCGGGAACCCGTGTCCGCAGCCAGGATTTCCAGCAATCCAGCACGCTTGCCGCGCGGGGTTTTCTTCAAAGCCACATCCCATTGTTTGAGGATGGCTCGCAGTTGATCGCGTAACTCGGCCAACTGCCGGATATAACGGTCCAGGCTCGCCAGTTTTGCCCCGGCCAGTTCGCGGACGTGCTTACACGGAGCACCTTCGCCATCCCGCAGCACCAGAATGTTGGCTAGTTCGTCGAGCGTGAATCCAATCGAGAGCGTCGCCCGGATCAATCGAATCCGATCTACCACTTCAGGTGAATACAGCCGGTAGCCATTCGCCGATCGCGGCGGACACGGCAGTAGCCCTTTGCGCTCGTACAGCCGTAGCGTATCCGGGCTGATCCCCACCAGTTGGGCCAGATCGCCGGAACGCAGTGGCGGCTTCGTTTTCGTGCTCACAGCGTAAGTCTAGACCCCGGAGCCCGCTCCAGAGTCAAGGGATTTCTTTGTGTAGGGCGGACACACCTGTCCGCCGCCATTGGTTTTTGATTTTGATTTCTCTGGATAGCCCGCGGGCAGGAGTGTCCGCTCCACAACGCAAGCCGGTGTTATGAACCAGTGATCTTCAAACGCAGCTCTTCCGGAAGGCGTTCACGAATCTCCGCCGGCAAGCGGTCGTGCACATGGCGTGCACCGAGCCGGGCGGCGTCGACGACCGCCATGGGCGCGGGCGTGGCCACCGCTACAATCAGCCAGATCAGCGCGGACAACGCGAACCCCGCCAAGGCCGCAATTTCCAGCCAGAAAGCATGGCGCGGGCCAAAGTGGCGAATCACTCCAAATGCCAGCAGAAACACGCCCGCGGAAACCGATGCCAGCGCAATCAATGAAATGTCAATGGTGCGATGCAGGCGCTGCCGCCCGCGGCAGCGTTCGCAGGCCGCAAAATGCTCCTCATAGTCGCCAGCCATCTCCGGGGCGAGCCCGGAAATGTCGTAGCGCCAGCCTGCCAGAATCTTGCCTACTACGGGATCAACGCACTGACTCATACTGATCTAGTACTTAGCGATCGAGAGCCGGGTTCCATAAAAGGGTTTGTGAATTCCTCTGTGTACCTTCGTCCTTTGTGGTTGACGAAGTGCATTTGTGAAACCAGCTCGACTCAGAACCGGATGGGTTGCATCGGTTCGGTTTGCGCGGCCAGCATCACGCGATTGTGCAATAGCGTCCGTCGGCCCGACAAAGCCTGCTCCGCCGCCCTCCGGGCAAGTTCCGGATGATTGTTCTGCTCCGAAAGGTGCGCCAGCACTATATAAGATGCATTCCCATCATAGTCCGTGGCAAAGAATTCCGCGAGCGCGGTATTCGACAAATGCCCCACCCGGCTCATGACCCGCTGCTTGACCGACCAGGGATAAGACCCCACCCGGAGCATCTCGACATCGTGATTCGATTCCATCACCAGCAGGTCGCACCCGCGCAACTGGTCACGCACGCTGGCCGGCATGTATCCGAGATCGGTGGCGATGCCAATCTTCATGCCTTGCGCGCGAAAAGTGAAACCCACGGGATCGGCGGCATCGTGCGGGATGGTGAACGGCGTGACCGCAATGTCTCCGACCTGGAAGCTGTGGCCGGACGAAAACAATTCCAGCCGCTCGAGTCGCGGACGCTGCCCGTCAGCATCCCGCAGTGCCCGCGACCACGCCTGATGCGTCGCCCCGGTCATGAATACAGGAATCTTCAGTTTCCGGGCAAGCACCAGAAGGCCATACACGTGGTCGGTATGCTCGTGCGTAATCAGAATGGCGGACAGCGAGTTTGGATCGTTTCCCGCCGCCTTCATCCGCTTGAAGGTCTCGCGGCAGGAAATCCCGGCATCCACCAGAATCCGGGTCGCAGAACTTTGCACAATCGTGCTGTTGCCACGGCTCCCACTGGCCAGCACCTCGACCGACACTCCCATGCGCGCAGCATACTCCCTCGCACTGTGGAAACAGAAGTAACTTTCCGGCTTAGCCGGTACTTTTGAGCAGCCCGCACTCAGCATTTCAGTCCGCCCTGCCCTGGCAGCTGGCAAAGCACACCCACCTGCTTTCCACGAAAAGAGGCAACAAATAACAACCTTGATTTGTGATGGTATGACCGCGTCGGCTTCCCTGAGTTTTCTCCAGAGGGAAGGGTGATTGCAACAGGTTCCAGTCACACATTCGTACGCCCCACCCGCCATTTTTTCCCGGTCGCAATTTCCCCAAATCTGGTACGATTGTGCCCCTGCGCTTCGACTCCCGAGGAACAGAGTATGCGCTGAGCCCGCGTTCAGCACAGCTTTCAGGAGAGGTGACCCATCGTGATAAAAAAGCTGACGTTCTCCTTAGTCATTTTTGCGCTTGCTGCCATTGGTACTTCTTCAGCCCAGAAGCTGACGAGCCTCGTAAACCAACCCCCGGATGGGGCCATCGTCGGATTCCTCTTGACCGACGGCACCGTGATGTTCCAGGGTAACGCCCAGTCCGATTGGTGGAGGCTCACTCCCGACAAATCCGGAAGCTACGTCAAGGGGACGTGGAAGCAACTGGCGAGTCTGCCATCCGGATACGTGCCCTTGTATTTCGCAGGCTCCGTCCTCGCCGATGGCCGCCTGATTATCGAAGGCGGAGAATACAATTTCGGCAATTTTGCATTCACCAATCAGGGCGCAGTCTACGATCCCGTGAAAGGCTCCTGGACCATGCAGAAGCCTCCCAAAGGGTGGGGCTTCATCGGAGATTCTCCCTCGACTGTCTTACCAAACGGACATTTTCTGCTGGGCAGCAAGTTTGATAGACGCATTGCGGAACTCGATCCCGCTACTCTTACCTGGACCAACCTCAGTTCCGCAGGCAAGAACGACCGCAACGCCGAAGAGGGCTGGACCCTCATGCCCGATGGCACGGTCTTGACCTACGATGTGTCGAAAGCTCCGCACTCCGAGAAGTACGATTCCACGCAGCAGAAGTGGCTCAGCCTCGGCAGCACCATTGTGGACTTACACTCCCCGACCGACATCCACGGCTGCATCCCCTATGGCAAAACCGGGTGCTACTATCCGCCTGGAGAAGTCGGTCCGGGTATGCTTCAGCCGGATGGCACGGTGTTCGCCACCGGTTCATACTCAAACGGAGGCAACGGCCCCGGACACACCGCTATCTATAACCCCACCACGGGCAAGTGGACGGCCGGCCCGGATTTCCCCAATGGCGACAACGCGGGCGACTCCTACGCTGCACTGCTGCCCAATGGACACACTCTGGTAGTGGGCGACTCCGGGACCTCATACGAGTTTGACGGCAAAAAGCTGACCCCCAGCCTCTACCTCGGGTACTTCAGCCATTTGCTGGTTCTGCCCACCGGCGAAGTGATTGTCGGAGGTTCTGGTGTCTATACTTCTCCCGGCAAGCCCAACCCGGCGTGGGCTCCCAGTGTCACGCAGTTCCCCCACACCGTGACACGCGGCTCGTCCTACAGTATTTCCGGCAAACAGTTTAATGGCTTGTCGCAAGCCCAGGCATTTGGCGATGAACTGACCTCGGTCACAAACTACCCGCTGGTGCGCATCACCAACAAAGCCTCGAAACACGTTTTCTATGCCAAGACGCACGACCACAGCACCATGGGAGTCGCGACTGGAAGCACGATCGTGTCTACCAACTTCGATGTCCCATCGGGCATGGAGACCGGAGCCAGCACCCTGGAAGTAGTGGCCAACGGAATTCCGTCCAAGAAGGTCAGCCTCACAGTGAACTAGCGGTGTGCCCGCTCCTTGCAATTTTTTCGCGAGGAGCGGGCGCTTCCCATCTTTTTTGCCGTGGCAATCCCTGCATGGGGGCGGCCGCCCCGGGCTGTCCGCGCGAGACTCAGCAGGCTCGTCGGGAACTTTGCCCGGCGTGAGCTCGTACTTTGCAAGCGGAGGTACACATGAACAAGATCGTTCTGTCTCTGGGGGTGCTGGCGATATCGATCTCTTCCTGGGCTCAATCGGGCCCAATCCCGGAGATTCTGGTGCTGGGGACGTATCACATGGCGAACCCGGGACACGATATTCACAACATCCAGGCTGACGATGCCCTGTCGCCGAAACGCCAGCAGGAAATCGTGCAATTGATGGCAGCGCTGAAGAGGTTTCATCCGACGAAGATCGCGATTGAAGCCGATATCGGGAGCCCGCGGGTGGAGCAGGAGTATTCCGACTACCTTGCGGGGAAGTACACGCTGTCGCGCAACGAGACCAACCAAATCGGGTACCGGCTGGCCAAGGAGCTCGGGCATCCCGCGGTCTATCCGGTCGATGTCGAAGGCGATTTCCCGTGGCAACGCGTAGTCAATTACGCGAAGGCCAATGGCCGCGCGGCGAAGCTCGATGCCATCAATGCGAATTGGGGCATGCTGGTGAAGGAGCAGGGCGATTTCCTGCAATCGCACACCGTGCTCGAGACTTTGGAGTACATGAATTCCGATTCCAGGGCGGCAAAAGACATGGCCTTGTATTTCGCCACCGTACCCTATGGAGATCCGTTTGATTACGCAGCACCTGATTTGCTGGCCGCCTGGTATCAGAGAAATATTCGCATTTACAGCAACATCGTCAAGCTGATCGAATCTCCGAATGACCGGATTCTCGTGATCTACGGGGCTGGCCACCTGGGATGGCTGCGGCAGGACATCGCCAATGACGCAACGGTCAAGTTACGGACGCTGTCTGACTTGACCGGGCAGCAATAAGCCGCGCGGGTTGCAAATGGTACCCAGGGCAAACAACATCACACCCACGATCCCCCAGGCAGTCTAGCTTTCCAGCCTGGTCTGCAAATCCTGCAGGACCGCGATCCAGTCATTCAGACCGTCGGCTTCGAGCCACAGGTCTTTCAGTTCAGAATTCTTCCGCACACGTTGCAAAGCTCGAAGTGCCAGCGCTCGGAGTTCTGGAGTGGACGCCGGTCGATTCTTTGTCCATTTGACAATTTCTGGCGGCAGTCCCGGAGCGTGCGAACCGCTCAGGGCAGCGATGGCCTCGGCCGCCGCCACCACGATGCTGGCGGCGGGTGCCTCGAGATACCCGGGATCGTCAGCGGCCTGAACAAATATCTGCGTCAGATCCTCGGGCGCGATTGTGCCTAGTTTCGCCAGCCAACCTGCAGCATCGTCGTTCTCAAAACTGCCTGTGCCCCATGCCGCCATGCAGCCTCCGCCGCGAACAATTCGCCTGGCACTTCAAGACTAGTACTTGTAAAACCCCCGCCCGCTCTTCCTCCCCAGCCAGCCCGCATCGACCATCTTGATCAGCAGCGGACATGGCCGGTACTTGGGATCGCCCAAGCCATCCTGCAGCACGCGCATGATGTCGAGGCAGACGTCGAGCCCGATGAAATCCGCCAGAGTCAACGGGCCCATGGGATGCGCCATGCCCAGCTTGAAGACTTCGTCCACCGCTTCCGCCGTGGCTACGCCTTCCATCACTGCGTACATGGCTTCGTTCAGCAGCGGCATCAGCACCCGGTTCGAGACAAATCCCGGAGCGTCGTTGACCTCGACGGGCGTCTTCCCCAGCTTCACCGACAGCTCGCGCACCGTCTGATAAGTCTCATTCGACGTAGCCAGCCCGCGAATCACTTCCACCAGTTTCATCACCGGCACCGGATTGAAGAAGTGCATTCCGATGACTTTGTCGGGACGTTTGGTCAGAGCTCCGATCTTAGTGATCGAGATGGACGACGTATTCGAAGCCAGAATGATCTCAGGCCGGCAAAGCTGGTCGAGATCGCGAAATATTTCTGATTTGATTTCGAACTTCTCAGTGGCCGCCTCCACCACCAGGTCGCAGGAAGCAAGCTTGGCACGGCCAACGGCAGGCTCGATCCGCTTGAGCGTTGCCGCTTTGTCCTCCGCGGTGATTTTGCTCTTGGCAACTTCGCGATCGAGGTTTTTCCCAATGGTCTCCAGCCCTCGATCCAGAAAACGCTGTTCCACATCGCACAAAGTCACGCCATAGCCGCTGCGCGCGAACACATGGGCAATGCCGTTCCCCATGGTTCCCGCGCCAATCACTCCCACCCGCTGAATGTTCATGAAGTTTCTCCTTCGGGAAGAAAACTTCAAAGTCTAACACTTCGGAGATTGAATTGCGGGGCGGGGAAAGCGCTGAAGACGTGGCGTGCTGGGCTTACTTTGTGAACCTTTGTGTCCTTCGTGGTTCCAGCATTTGCACTTCATCAACCACAAAGAACACGAAAGTACACAAAGGATGTCATTGCGGGGGATGCGGCTTCCTTTTACTCGCGCTCGAGGATTTCGTCGACTGCGACTTTGCCGCTTCTCTCGACCGTAATCACGCGATGCACGTTCTTGAATCCTGACATCGTAATGTCGAGCACGTAGGTGCCCGGATCGAGGAACAGATCCACCGGCGAGTTCTTGTCGACGATGCGATTGTTGATCGCGACCTGGGCGCCCTTGGGCTGGGTCTTGATGCTGACCGCGCCCATTCCGGCGGTGTCGCCATTGCCAAAGAGCTTCTTGAACTTGCCGCCAATCTTGATGTTGTCCGCACTACCGAGGGCGCGCAAACCGGGCGCCAAGCGGAAAGTTTGCCCAATCTGCAGATTGGCCGTGGCGGTTTCTTCGAGGTAGCCCGATTTCTTGAACACGAAGCTGTGGTTGCCGGGCTTGTCGACGGTAATCTGCGCGGGAGTAACGCGTCCCGTGTCTTTGCCGTCTATCCAAATGGCGGCGCCCGTGGGATCGCTGGTCGCTGAAACCGTAGCCGCGAGCTGTGCGAGTTGCACGCTGAGAAATGACTTGCTGCCCGAGCCCACATCGATGTTGCGGGTATCCGACGCGTAGCCGGGCTTGCTGATGGTCACCGTATGCTGGCCGGGATTAAGTCCCGCCAGGTTGAACGGGGTAATCCATGCAGGATTGCTCTGGCCATCGATTTGGATCTGCGCACCGGCCGGATTTGAATTGACGTTCAACTGTCCGGGAACGATTGCGGGAGCCACGGGACGGGTTTTTGCCTTCTTCTTGTTGGTGTACTTGGGTTGTACGGAGACCGCGGGCGGTGCGGTGGTGACGGGTTCGGGCGCCACTTGCACGGCCGTTTGCCCGGCATCGGGCGCTTGCGCGGTAGACGAAGTTGTAGCCTGGCTCGGCTGGGCGGCGGCAGCCGCTGCCGCCGGCGTTTGCACCGGCGTGGCGTCGTCATCCGCATTCTCGGAGTGGATGTGCCACGCGATTGCCGCTACGATCAACACCACAATTCCCAGGGCGCTCGCGATCGAGACCATGAACAGCTTCGGCGGTGTCTTCTTGATCTCCGTGACCGCTTTTCTCGCCACTTCGCGAGGCTGCACTTTCGGTTTCTCGACAGGAGCACTTTTGAATACGGCGGCATGCACGGCATCCACCGGCGCTGGCTCATCCGCGGGGCGCGGCGGAGGAGGCGCAACGTACACCTCTTTGAGCGGCGGCAATTCGTCGATCTCGGAAAAACTGCGGCTGGCCCTTGCGCCTGCTTGACGGCTCTCATCCATCATCGGGTCAACGCTGACTTGAGGAGTCTCATATTCCGGCTCGACGGTCGCGGCTGACGACATCGTAGCCGTTGGACTGGGAGGCGCACTGATCGAAAACGTCTCGGTGGAAGCTGCCTCGGAAGTGTTGATGACGGGTGCGGCCGAGTTCAGGTCGGGCTTGATAAGTCCGCTGGAGCTCGCCGAGTTTGAACTGGACCCGCTTCGTCCCACGCCGGCAGCAGCGGCCTTGGCCACTGGCGCGACAGGTTTAATGACCGGTTTCGGCGGTGCTGCAATTACGGGCGGCGCTGCCTTCACGGTGGCGCACTGACAGCGGCGGCGCGGGTGCTTTCTGGGCAGGCTGTCCGGGCTTTGCGGCAGCGGCGGCCTTGGTGGCGCTTTCCTTGCACCGCTCCAGATCGTTTACCAGATCCTGTCCCGACTGGTAGCGCTCTTCGGGCGCCTTGGACAGCGCTTTCATGATGACCTGGCTGAGCGCGGGATGGAGCTTGCGGTTGACCTGATCCGGCGCAACCGGAGTCATTTCCAGAATCGATTGCCTTACCTGATCGGCGTCTTCGCCTTGAAAAGCTTTACGCTCAGTGACCATCTCATAAAGAATTGCGCCCAGGCTGAAAATGTTGGAAGGCGCGCTCCACCGGATCTCCGCGCAGTTGCTCGGGGGACATGTAATGCAGCACGCCCGGCGGATTCCCGGAGGCTTGAGCGGCGAAGGCGCTCATGGTGGAAATTCCGAATCCCAGAATCTTTACCGTGCCGTCCCATGCACCATGATCTTGGCTGGCTCCAGCGTGTAATGGAACACGTTCTGTGGCGTGGGCATGGTCCAGGCCCTGGCAGGTTTGGCGGGCAATGTCCTGGAGGTCCCAAATCGAGAAGCCTTCTTTGCGCGCCAGCATGGTGGCGACGCTGTTGCCCTGCACGTATTCAATCGAGGCGCAGAAATTGCCGTCCATTTCCTCGGCGCCGTTGAGCAAGGCAATGTTGTGGCTGTTGAGAACCTTGCGGCTTCCGCTTCTTCCAGCAGGCCCTTGACCAGCGCGGCCGCCTGCTCGCCCAGCGTTTCCAGCTTGAGGGTTTTCAGCGCAACCGTCTGATTGCTCTCCGAGTCGGTGGCCTTATAGACCGCGCCGAAATCCGAGTGTGCGAGTTCGCTGAGTATTTCGAAGCGCCCGATTTTGTTCGACATTATCTTCGTAGCCTCATGAAGGCAAACCGCAACTTTCCCTCGGTGGGGACGACCTCGGGCACATCCTCTTGGGGAAGGGACGTGATCAGGATAGTCCGGAGATGGGGCTAAAGTGGAGTTACGAAAGTGTTCGTAAAGTCGATTGCGGGGTGATTCGAAAAACTTTAGTACTCTACGCGTTGAGGAGCTCTGCTGTGGCCGGACGGGCGGGGACGCTGCCGTAGCGAAGCCAGGAATCCCATTACCGGCGCTTGCTTCTTTCGTGGTTAAGCACACAGGTGACATTTGTCATTGTGTTCCGATGACGATCTCCACTGGCACGCGGAACCTCACTCGGCGACTATGGAATTCGCAAGGCAGGCGGTTGTCCGGGTTGGGAGCCATCGGCTATGCTTGACAGTATTGCGACGCCCTCGCAAGCAGTCCAGGTTTTCTCCCGGGAGTTTGACGATGACCCTAACCCGTTTTGTCAGCAAGAATGCGTTCCGCAACAAGCGCCGAAGCATCTTGACGGTCTTGAGCATTGCCTTCTCTCTTTTGCTGCTGACGCTGATGATGACTCTGTGGCGGAGCTTCTATATGAGTGACGGCAGCACGGAGTCCAACTTGCGGCTGATCACGCGCCACAAGGTTTCGCTGACCTTTAACTTGCCGGGCTACTACCGGGAGAAGATCCGTTCCATCCCCGGCGTGGTGGCAGTCGTGCCAACTTCATGGTTTGGCGGGCTCTACAAGGACGACAAGCCGGACAATTTTTTCGCTCAGTTTGGCACCGACCCCGAGGAATTCTTCAAGGTCTATCGCGACATCACGATTACGCCAAAGGAAGTGGAAGACTGGCAACACGACCGCCAGGGGGTTGTGGTGGACGATACCCTCGCCAAGAAACACGGCTGGAAGCTCGGAGATCGCATCGTTCTGAAGGGCACGATTTATCCGGTTGATCTTGAACTGTACATTCGGGGTATTTTCCATTCCGTCCCGGATGATCAGTCTGTCTATTTCAACGCGAAGTACGTGGAAGAATCGGTCTCGTGGTTCAAAGGAAAAGCAGGAACTTTCGGCATTCTCGCCGACTCTCCCGAGGACGTCAGCAAGGTGGCGGCGGCGGTGGACGACAGCTTTCGCAACGCGCCGGAACCAACCAAGACCGAAAGCGAAAAAGCGTTCGGCCTCGAATTCGTCGCCATGCTGGGCAACGTGAAGGCTTTTATCCTGAGCATCTGTTCGGCGGTGGTGTTTGCCACACTACTGGTTTCGGCCAACACCATGGCGATGTCAATCCGCGAGCGCACTCGCGAGGTCGCGGTGCTCAAGACCCTGGGCTTTACGCGGCAGGCAGTGCTCGGTTTGTTTGTGGGCGAGGCCGTGGCGCTTTCCCTGGTCGGTGGAATTCTCGGGGCTTTGGGCGCCTATGGACTCGTCTCTGCTTACACTCACTCGCCGGCGGCGGGCAGCTTCTTCATCATTTTGCCAGTCTCTCTGGGAACATTTCTGGTGGCGATGGTGGTGGCCGGATTGGTTGGCCTGCTGAGCGCGGCGGTTCCGTCGTATCACGCTTCACAAGTGAACATCGTGGACGGCCTCCGCCACATCGGATGACGATGGGTTGTTTACCAGCCCTTTTTTATGACGAAGATCAGTTTTGTCGTGAGGAACGCGTTTCGTAACAAGCGCCGCAGCGTGCTGACCGTGCTGAGCATCGGTTTTTCTCTGCTCCTGCTCACCGTAATGATGACGATCTGGCGCAGCTTCTATATGGATGCGGGCCCGCCGGATTCGGCCAAGCGGGTCATCACCCGCCATCGCGTTTCACTCACCTTCTTGCTGCCAACATATTACCGCGATAAAATTCGCAGCCTGCCGGGTGTGATCGCGGTCGTCCCTATGACCTACTTCGGAGGCAAGTACAAGGACGACCGGCCGGAGAATTCTTTTGCCCAGTTTGCCACTGATCCCAGCGAGTACCTCAAAGTGGCATCGGATAAAGTTGTTCCCGCGGATCAGGTACTGGCCTGGCAGCGCGATCGGGCGGGAGCAATGGTGGATGTAGAGTTGGCCAAGAAGTTTGGCTGGAAGATAGGCGATCGGATTACCTTGCGGGGCACGTTTTTCCCCGCAAATCCAGAACTTACGATCCGCGCGATCTTCACCATGGATCCTTCGCCGCGGACACTCTATTTCCATACTGCTTACCTCGACGAAGCCATCCCGTGGTTCAAGGGCCAGGCAGGATTTTTCGACACCAGAGTCGCTTCGGGGGACGATGTCCCCCAAGTTGCCGCGGCGATTGACGACATGTTTCGCAACTCGCCTGCGCCTACAAAAACGGAGAGCGAACACGCGTTCAAGCTTTCCTTCGTAGCCATGCTGGGGAATGTCAAAGCTTTCATTCTCAGCATCTGCGCGGCTGTGGTGTTCGCGATTCTTCTAGTCTCGGCCAATACCATGGCGATGTCGATCCGCGGGCGAACACGGGAAGTAGCCGTGCTCAAGACTCTGGGCTTCACCGCCAGCAATGTGCTCTCGCTGTTTGTCGGGGAAGCAGTGGCCTTGTCGCTTGCTGGTGGTACGCTCGGAATTCTGGCGGCGTCGGGACTGATTCATATCTTCTCGCATTCCCCGGTGGGCATTGGCATCTCAAACGGTTTGACGGTGACTCTTCCGACCATGGCCGTGGCTTTGATGATCGCGGGGGCTGTGGGATTCTTCAGCGCTTGCCTACCCGCTTACAATGCTTCGCGCCTGAATATTGTCGAGGGACTGCGCCACATCGGCTGAACTGACGGTTCAAAATTATGGCCATACCGATTCGCTACAACATCCGGAACCTGAGGTTGCGCAAGGGGTCTGACCCTTATGACCGCGCTGGGCATCGCGCTCACGGTCACGACGGCTATTTTTCTGATGGCCCTGCTGGCGGGACTGGAGCGCGCGTTTGTCACCAGTGGCGATACGCAAAATGTGCTGGTCATGCGTAAAGGGTCGCAAGCCGAACTCTCCGGCGGTTTTGATGCTGCTCTGTTTCCGACCCTCAAGACTCTGCCGGGAATCGCGCTGGACAGTCATGGCGAACCCATGGTTTCGGGCGAATGGGTAGTGGTGATCGTGCTGCCACGCAAGGACGGCACCGGAGAAGTGAACGTAACGGTACGCGGGATGATGCCGGACGGGCTCGAGCTTCGTCCCAAGGTCAAGCTGAAAGAAGGACGCTGGTTCAGCGCAAGGCCAGCGTGAAGTGGTGGTCAGCGAATCCATCCAAAAACGGTTCTCCCACGCCAACATTGGCGACACATTGCAATTTGGCAAGGGTCCGTGGACGGTCGTGGGCATCTTTGACGCCGGCGGTTCTGCTTATGAATCGGAAATCTGGGGAGACGTGAACCAGATGGCCTCGGATTTCGACCGTCAGGGCGGCTTTGCCTCTGCCTATCTGCGCGCGACCGATGCGGTTAGCGCCGACGCGCTTAAGCACCGGGTAAGCGACGATCAGCGGCTCAAGCTCGAAGGTATGCTGGAAACTGAGTATTACGCCAAACAGACCAGTTCAGGCGCTCCGATCAAGTACATTGGCTGGGTGGTGGCGATCATTATGGCGATCGGTTCGAGTTTCGCCGCCATGAACACGATGTATGCAGCCGTGGCGTATCGTTCGCGCGAGATCGCGACCTTGCGGGTGATCGGTTTTTCACGGCCCAGTATTCTGACTTCGTTTGTATTTGAATCGGTGCTGCTGTCGCTTTTGGGCGCCGCAGTTGGGATCCTTCTGATGCTGCCTTTCAATGGCATGACGACGGGAACGTCCAATAACGTCACTTTCAGCGAAATAGTTTTCAGCCTCCGGATGACGCCTCTGGTGGTGGGGGTCGCGGTTGGGTTTGCCGTGCTGATGGGATTATTTGGTGGGATGGCTCCGGCGTGGCACGCGGCGCGGAGAGATATTCTGGCGGCGTTACGTGATTAAGAGTGATCTGATGAAAGCTTGAAGAATTAATCTATGCCGATTGACGCCAAACACGAAGACCTCCAAAGCCTGCGCATCGACCGTTCGGCGCCGGGAGGAGAGCCGCCCACCTGGGCCCGCCGTTACATCGTGGTGGGGATCGCGGTCGTGGCATTGCTGAGCCTGATGGCTCTCGCCTACCGGCTGCTTTCGCCCGACATTCCCGAAGTACAAGTAACCCGCGCCGCGGCGGATAGTGGCGATGTAGGTGGAATCGTTCTTTCCGCGACCGGATACATTGTCGCTCACCACAAGATCAACGTGAACACCAAGGTTACGGGCCGGGTGGCGTGGATCGGGGTGGAAAAAGGCGACAAAGTAAAAGAGGGCCAGGTGCTGGTCCGCCTGGAAGACGACGAGTTCCGCGCCCAGTATGAGCAAGCCAAAGGCGCGGCCGACAATGCCCGAGCCTATCTGCAGGAACTGCAAAACGGTTCTCGCCCAGAGGAAGTCTTGCAAGCCCAGCACAATCTGGATGAAGCCCGCGCCACGCTCGCGAACGACAAACTCACGCTGGATCGCACGCGTGAACTGGCGGGACAGGGAGTTGTTTCCAGGCAGAACCTCGACGATGCCACTGGCAGGTTTGAAGCCGACCAGCAGCGCGTGAATTCTCTGGAGAAAGTATTCCAGATGGCGAAGATCGGGCCACGGCAGGAAGAGATCGCCCGCGCCAGGGGCGCGGCTACGCAAGCGGAGGGCCAGCAAGCCTACGCCAAGTCGCAGCTTGACGCTACTGTGATCCGCGCGCCGGTTTCCGGCACGATTCTGGAGCGCACCGCGGAAAAGGGCGAGTTGATCACCTCGGGGTTTGCCAGCGCGGCCGAGGGCGGTCCGCAGGGGTCAGTGGTGGCGCTCGCCGATCTCAAAGATATCCAGGTGGAACTCGACATCGCGCAGGATGATTTTTCGAAGCTGGGGCCAAATCAGAAGGGCATCGTCACCGTGGATGCGTATCCCGACCGCAAGTATGACGGGGTGATCGCCCAGATTTCTCCCGAGGCCAACCGCCAAAAGGCTACGGTGCAGGTGAAGGTGCAGATCCTGAATCCGGACGAGTATCTGCGGCCGGAGATGAATGCTACGGTAAAGTTCCTGTCCGATGAAAAGAAGAACGCGAGTGCCGAGCCCTCCGGAGTCTTTGTGCCGACCACGGCGGTTCGTGATGACGACGGCAAGAAAGTCGTCCTGATCGCGTTCAACGGAAAAGTACTGAAGCGCGTGGTTCAGATCACCTCGCAGCGCAGCGGCGGCCTGATGGTAAAAGGCCTGGTGGGAGGCGAGAACGTGATTACCGCGGGCCCGCAGAATTTAAAAGACGGCGACAAAATCAAGATTAAGGGACAATCATGAGCACTGCTACTTTAACCAATACAGCTACGCAAACCAGAGTCGTCCAGGTCCGCAACGTGAGCAAGGTGTTCAAGCGCGACGCCTTCGAGGTGAAGGCGCTCGATGACGTTTCCATCGAGATCGCGGGCGGCGAATTCATGGCCTTGATGGGACCATCCGGTTCCGGCAAGACGACCTTGCTGAATATGATTGCGGCCATCGACCGGCCCACGTCTGGAGAGCTGCTGGTGCTCGGCGAAAACGTCTTCCGCTTCAGCGATTCTCAGTCCGCCCACTGGCGCAACGAGCACATCGGATATGTTTTCCAGACTTTCAATCTGATCCCCGTCCTCACCGCGTTTGAGAATGTAGAGCTGCCCCTCCTGCTGACAAAACTGAATGCCCAGCAGCGGCGCGATCACGTGATGACGGCTTTGAAGTTGGTAGGCCTGGAGGAGCGGGTGAACCATCTCCCCAAGCAACTCTCGGGCGGGCAGGAACAAAGAGTGGCGATTGCGCGCGCCATCGTCAGTGATCCAACTTTGTTGCTTGCGGACGAACCTACGGGCGACCTCGATAGCCATTCCGCCACGGAGGTACTGGAAATATTAAAACGTCTGAACCAGGATTTTCACAAGACGGTGGTGATGGTGACGCACGATCCGCACGCCGCGTCTTACGCGCATGTGACCAGGCATCTGGAAAAAGGCATGCTGCTGCCCCAGTAGGGCTCGAGCGGCTGACCCGCAAGATCTCAGCGGCGGCGAACGCCTTCTCTACAGTTGAGAGACTGGCGTGTTAGAACCTTTGTGGTGCTCGCTCGGAGAGCCGTCCGATACCCACACCCATGCTCTCCGCCCGTTCTCACGGACCACGCTTTGCGCTTCGCCATAATCCACCAGCCGATTCAGCACCGTGGTAACCGAGGCCAGCGGATCTTTGTGCCGAAGCAGAACCGCGGGCAGACGCTGCTGAATTTGCTCACAGACCTCGCGCACCGCCAGGGGGCGCCCCGCCTCCATCAACGCCATCCGGCAGGCTTTCGTAAAACCTGGTTGCCGGCCGCCGCTTTTGCGGTCGACTAACTCCAACAGGTCTTCCCCCAGGATATCGTCGCCAAATAAATTGGCCAGCCCTGATATGGTCTGCTTCAGCGTTCCGATGCGTTTCATGATGTCAGCTCGCTGCCGCATCAGTTGCCGAAGTTCTTCGTGCGCGGCCTTCACCACTTCCTGCACATGCGGGTCTCCGTTGCGCAGAAGGTTTCCATTCGTCCCGTTGCTGCCGTTCACTCCGAGCTGCATAACCTCACCCCCGAACTTCCCCAACAGTGTTCGTATCAAGTTTCTCCAAGCCCGTGCACACCACCCCTGGTGATCGAATACGCAAAGTTGGACTCAGTCGTTCCACGGAAACAAATCTGCTGCTGCGAATCGGGCCTTGTGTTCGTTTCCGGGAGAAATCAGCTCCGTTTCTCGCGTAACCGATTTGCTTACTTGGACGTTAAGATTCAGGAAAGGTGAGACTAATTCGAGGAATGGGACAAGCAGTTGCAAAACGCGGACTAATGCCATGTTTGCGAGGACAAATGATTTTTTGCGAGGGTCGGACGTGTCCGGAAATGAACACTGTGCGCACAACATGACCGAGAAAAACTTCATCCGGAGAAATTACACCGCCAATATGGACAGGTGCGTCCACGCGCACGTGATCCAATTTGGAAAATTCGGGCTCCAGCGAATGTTTTCTCGAAAAGTGACTCACCAGATCCCCGGTGCGGGCGATTGGCCGGAGCCTCTCGGGTGCGGCCGCTTCATGAATTTCTTCGTCCGACGGGAAAGCCGCCTGCCGATTCAGACCCCTGCCGGACTCTCAAGGTCGAACTACCGGCAAGACTCCCGACAGGCGCCTTGCCAAGACCGTGCTTTGATTGACTATTGCACCAGTCCGCACCCCGGAAGCAGAGTCAAACCCGCTTCCAGAATCGGGCCTGACAACCGCTTGCTCTGCAAAGTAAACACTTTAGCTTCACTGCCGCGGCGCCAACCGGCATCCCCCAAGACTGGCGGAAAGGGCGAAGAAAGTGGTTTCCTGATGCTGTTACATTGCCGTGGGTGTGTTCGTACTTGACAAAACCGGCATACCTGTTAAAGTGCGGCCAATTGCTTCACCCGAAAACATTGGTTTACAGGTGCCCACGTATGAAGAATGTTTATGAGGTTCTGAGGCAGAAAGAGCTGGAACTGGCCCGCTTGGAAAAGGAAGTCGAGGCTTTGCGGGTAGCGGCTCCCCTGCTATCCGACGACAAGGAATCGATGGCAGAAACGGGCAACAAGCCTACCCTGGCCACGAGCACACCGGTACAGCAGCCAATCCGCATCCCGCAGGCGGCGGTGAATGCAAGTCCGCAACCCGCGCGCGCAGCCGGTTGGGAAGACACGGCCAAACGCTGGCCGTAACCCCGGCGTCCGCGAAGTCAATAGCTCGAACCATGCAAGGACGTGTGGGTCCGCATAGGAAGCTTTTTTGATTTCCGCTGTGCACTTTCGTGTCCCTTACGGATAGCGGGGTTCAGCGCAGTGAGGAAATCTGCCGCCCGGCTCGATGCTATACTCCATCCAACAACTCTGGCCGAATCATTACATCGCATAGCACCTCCAGACGAAGTGGGAGGCATCGTGTTTTTTGCAGGCAGAGGTTGAGCCATGAGTACCGCAGCGACCCAGGCACCGGCCCGGGTGTTTACCAACACTCGCCGCGTGCCTCGTTTTCCCTTGGCCGTTCCGACGGATGTCACCGTCTTGCGGTCGGGGATTCCCCACTCTATTCCCGGACGTTCGGTCACTCTTGGGGAGTTCGGCCTCGGGCTGGTGCTGGCCGGAGAACTACATCCCGGCGATTCTGTCGGCATCGAGTTTCGCTTGCCCGACGCCGGAGGCAGGTTCCGCCTGAAGGCGATTGTCCGCTACCAGGCGTTGCTCCATTGCGGCCTTGAGTTCGTCAGTCTGACGTCAGAACAACAAACACTCATCGAACACTGGACGCGAAAGAAGTCCGGCGCCAATGCAAGCGCGTCGTCGCGAACCGCTGCGCGACCCTCAACTGCAGCTACCCGAGCGGCTGCGGCCCCGAGAAAAAAGGGGCGCAGTGCAATGCTCCGGGGAGCCACCTGGGCAACCCTGGCAGGAATGCTCCTGCTGGGCGGTTTCGGCTGGTGGCACTGGCGTCAGGCCTGGGGCGAACTGGAATCGCAAATACCTGCCAGCCAGCCGCTCTCGCAACCGCCGCCCACAACGGTTGCAGCGGAAGTGATGGAGAAACTTGTAACCCACAAGATCATGCCGACTTATCCGGAGGCGGCAAGACAAGCCAACATTCAAGGCGTGGTCATACTCGACACCAGAATCGGAGCCGATGGAAGCGTGCTCGATGTGCGCCCCATCAGCGGACCCGACGAACTGGCACCCGCCGCAGTGGACGCGGTCAAGTGGTGGCGCTTCCAGCCTTATCTGGTAAACGGTCAGGCCGTGCAGGTGAAGACCACGTTAGCCGTGGACTTCCGGGGAAACTGACTTTCGCACTGGACCTCGGGACTCACTTCGATGGCATCCGCCGCTTGCGGAAAGCGTGCAGGATAAG
This sequence comes from uncultured Acidobacteriota bacterium, assembly GCA_963788605.1. Classification (GTDB taxonomy): domain Bacteria; phylum Acidobacteriota; class Terriglobia; order Terriglobales; family Acidobacteriaceae; genus JABDBE01. The sequence continues at coordinate 144,283 of CAWBHD010000008.1, forward strand.
AGCGCTGCTGATCGAGAAGCTGCCCACCGCTCCCAAAGCCATCACCTCGGCCATCTGCCCACTTAATTTGAGCAGGTCAGCGAACAGCGCGGTCAGAGCAAACAAAACTCCTAGAACGTTCAGCCACATCGGAGCCTGCACGGGATTGCTGTGCTCACGATTGTAGAAGCGAAGTTGCAGCAAAACGGCCGCCAGTCCGATCGCAGCTACAACCACCACAGCCAGCGGACTGAAGAAGGCGCTGCGCCGGGTGTACATCACCACCACTCCAAGTCCACCGCACAATACGCCGGACGCAATCACGGTCCAGCGGCGAGAGATGGGTCGGCTGTCAGGCACAGGATGTGTTCCCCGCATTTATACAGGGGTTTGAGCACGGTTTCAAACTGGAAAGATGATTTTGAACTAGTCTGGGAGGAAACGTAGTTTTTCCGCGACCTCTTCAGGCGTGCCGAAAAAGCCCGGGGTGCCCCAGCTTTGCGTTCCGTGCAAAGGTGGGAGGCGATGCTGCCAGAGCGCTCCCGCGGAAATGCCGACACTGCGAAAGCCAGACGGGAAGTCCCCCCGAAGAAGCACGCTGCAAGAGCTGTTTCTAAAGTAACTTCCGCAGTTCATTCCGCCGGGCGTAGCCTGACAATTGCGAACCCACGGAGACCCACCCATGCGGAAAATAGACCGTGCTGACTTCCTGGCGCAGCTCGCACTCAGCATGATTGCTGGGCTAGGTTTCGCGCAGACTCCGCCCGCGCTCCTGGTGGTTCCGTCCAATGCGGTCATGTTGGTCGGCGACACTCGCACCTTCCGGGCGGTTGGCAAAGACGGACGCCAGCAACCCAATGTCCGATGGAGTGTTTCACCCGCAAACGCTGCAACCTTAACGACTGCCGGGGATGAAGCCACCCTGCAAGCCACCCAACCATCCGCAACCGTGGTGCTAACCGCTGTTGCCGGTGGCGATTCGGCCGAGGCCAGCATCGAGATTCAGTCGGGGGCTGCGTTGGCTCCAGGGACGAAAATCTGGTCGGTCAGCAACTTGCCCGGTTGCAAAACGGCAAAAATGTCGCAAGCAGTGCCAACCGCAAATGGCCCCGATCTTTACATAGAAGAGGCTTGTCCGGACGGCACCGTGATTCGTGCCATGACCGCAGATGGCCGCGAAATCTGGCGCAGAAGGCTTGGAGATCATGCGGCGCCTCCGTCACTTGGTGGCCTGAAGACTAAGGACGAAACCCAGCCCACCGACCACCTCAATCTGAACGCCCGCTCACTCTGCGACTATGTCTCCCCTGGGATGACAAAAGACGCCGTCGCTAAGCTGGCTCAAGATCGTGGTCTCCGACTGGAAGAAAAACAGCAAGCGAGCAATAGCTGGCTGTATGAGGAGAGCGGCTTCAGCTGCAAGATTTTGTTCGATCAGGTTCGAACGGTCGTCAAAAAGAAGAAAACAATCCTGACTGACTAGCGCCCGGTCCAAGAAGATACGCTTTACGTAACGCGTATTTCATGCTATTCTGACTCATGGTCGGCGGTTACCGGGACAAGCGGACCAGAGACTTTGCGCTGGGCAACAGGGTCAAGGCCTTCTCCGGCATCGAACGCGCTGCGCGTCTAAAGCTCGACCGTCTGGAAGCAGCGGTTACGTTCAAAGACCTTGCCGCGTTGCCGGGCAACCGTCTTGAAGCGCTCAAGGGAGACCGTAAGGGGCAATACAGCATCCGTATCAACGATCAGTGGCGGATTTGCTTCGAATGGCGCGAAGGTGAGACGGGCCCCTCAAACCTGGAGATTGTCGACTACCATTAGGAGAGTGCCATGGCACGAACTGCAATTCATCCCGGAGAACATTTATCCGAGGAACTCAGCGCGCTAGGAATGAGTGCCGCAGAACTGGCGCGGCAATTGGGCGTTCCAACCAATCGCATCACCGAAATCCTGAATCGGCGTCGGGCGATCACTGGCGACACCGCCCTGCGTCTCGCTCATTTCTTCGGTACCAGTGCGGAATTCTGGCTGAATCTCCAAAGTCTTTATGAAATCCGCCTTGCCGAGCGGAAATCCGGCAAGTCCATCCGAGCGCTGCCCAAGCTGAAGCACTTCGAACAGGTTCATGCCTAGGCTCTTGCTGTTTCACGACGATGCAGCTTCGACTGTGAGTTTCAATCCCGCAGCCTTGGCCACGGCAACCAGTGCTCGGTATAGTGCGCCCCCACGGGCTAACGCCCTCATTAATAGAGCCTCAACCCGCGGCTGAATCCGTCCTACCCGAAACCGCCCTCCTCGGGACATATCCCAAAGTAATCTGGCTCCCGGCACCTCCGTGTTCCTACACTTGAAGTCTCCCCGAAAGCAATCCGATCTTCACTGTAAGTCGAAGATCTTTCAGCCCTTCCAACGGTAGGCCTTGGACTGAGGCAGGCCGATGTGAGCCAGTACGCGGTTGACGAACTCACGCGCCATGGCATCCAAGCTGGCCGGACGGTTGTAGAAGGTGGGGATGAGCGGGAAGACGGTCGCCCCGGCGTCGGCGGCCCGGTACATGTTGCGGATATGGATTTTGTTGAGCGGCGTCTCGCGCACGCAAAGCACCAGCGGACGCTTCTCTTTGAGGCACACGTCGGCGGCGCGCTCGATCAGTTGCGAGGCGATGCCGTTGGCAATGCGAGCAAGTGTGCCCACGCTGCACGGGATCACGACCATCGCATCGGCGGGATAAGAGCCGCTGGCGATGTTGGCTCCGATGTCAGCGTTCGATTGCTGATGAATCTTGCGGGAGGCCTTGCCGAGAAGCTGGTTCACCAGGTCTGCTGCGGCCGCGGAGCCCAAGCTCTTCGGCCATGACGCGCAAGGCGCTGTCAGAGGCGATGAAGTTCACGGTATGAATTCGCGGGATCGCGTATCGACTGCAGCCAGCAGATGTTTCAGAACAACGACCCGCTGGCTCCGGTGGTGGCGATAGTCAGGTTCTGAGGCGGATGGTTGGGCAATTTGGGTTCTCTGATTTTCTTGTAGAGATGCTGCTTGCGTTCTGAGCATAGGGAGCGGGCGGCAGGCAAGTCAAGGAGCAGTCGCTAGTCGTTGGTCGTTGGCTGAGCCCTCGACGACCGCTGTTGGCCAATGACCAACGACTAACGACCAACGACGATTTCATGGCGACGCCAACCAATCTGGGATCACGCCGCAACGCCGCGCAGATGCACGCTCTGGCGTGCGTCGAGCGCGAACTGCGGGCCAACGATCCCAGCGGACGCCGCAAGTATCTGCGAGACTTCAGCAACGCCTTTCGTTCCTACGAGTCCGTCCTCGATGCCCAACAGCTGACCGCCATGGTCAGGCCGCCGACGTGGTCCTCATTGGCGATTATCATGCGCTGCCCTCGGCGCAGCGTTTTGCAGCGACTCTGCTCGAACAGCGCGCTCAGCCGGGAGATCGTCCCGTCGTACTGGGAGTGGAAACCATTTTCTCGCGCCATCAACACATCCTCGAAGAGTGGTGGCGGCGCGAGATCGATGAAGAGGAGTTGCGCCAGCGTATTCGCTTCGATCTTGACTGGAGCTATGATTGGCCGCCGTTCTACGAGTTGCTGGTAACCGCTCGCGAGCACGCGGACGCAGTGTATGGTCTCGATTGCATGCCCCGGGACGACCTGCGCAAGATCGGAGCCAGAGATCGGCATGCAGCGGACAAGATCGCGGAAATTCACCAGCGGCATCCCGGCGCCGTGATCCTGGTGCTGTTTGGCGAATCGCATCTTGCTCCCCAACATCTTCCCCGCGTGCTGCGTGGGCGGCTGCCGGAGCAGCGCGTGCTTACGGTATTGCAAAACGTAGACGCGCTCTACTGGCAAGCCACGGAAACGCAGCCAGAGCGTGTAGACGCAGTGCGGGTCAGCGATGACGTAGTTTGTGTCTTCAATGCCACGCCGCTGGAAAAATACGAAAGCTACCGCCTCTGTCTGTCGCGCTGGCGGCAGGAAGACGAGCAGGCACCCGACCTCGGGCCCACCATCTATAACCTCATTGACAGTCTGCTACGCTTCCTCGACGTGGACCGCTATGCCACGCACAACCACACTCAGCCAAAGTTCCTGGTGGATCTATTGCCCGAAGTGCATTGCGGTTCATCGGATGCGCGCTTGCGGCGGCTGCTGTCCCGCGTGACCGGCGAAGCCGAGAGAATCGAGGCCATGTTGCGGAAAGTGGACATCCAAGGCACGGTTTATCTGCCGGCTATCAATGCATTTTATGTTCGCGAATTTCAGATGACCTGCGCCGCCGAGGAGGCTTCCCGCTTCCTGCATCATGCCTGCCGCGGATTGCCGCTGCGCCGCAATGGGCACGCAGCCTTCACCAGCGAACCCATCGACCGGTTCTACGCGCGAACGTTCGAACACGCGCTGGCATACTTTGGGTCGCGAGTCCTCTATCCCGCGCGGCCCGCCATCGCCGAGCAAGAGGGATGCGAATTCTCGCGCACGGCCTGTGAACGCCACATGCACGACGCATTGCGCGCTGATCGAAACAAATTCGATTCCATCGCCCAGAAGCTGGGCTACACTCTCGGCAGCCAACTCTACGATGCTTATCTCCGCGGATGTGTCAGCCGAAGTGTGCTGCGCCATCTGTTCCTGGCGCACATCGAAGAACCTGGCAAGGCGCGACAGGCGTGTTTTGAAGTCGCCCGCAAAGTTCGGGGCACCCGCAAGAAGCCGTGCACTTCGAGCCATGGCGGCGAACCGTAAGCCCTCCAGCTATTTCCAATTTCCCATGAAACGTTTGAGCATTGAAACGCACTACACAAGTGTGTGGTGCCGTGGGATTGGTTTCTGCGCAGGATGCGGAGTCCCCTGGCACCGGGGAGGTAGCCCATGTTCGCCCGCAAGGTCGCGGCGCGCCTGAAACCCAACGCGCTAACCGAGTTTGTCAGTCTTATGGAGTGCGAAATTCTTCCCTGGCTCCGAACCCAGGACGGGTTTTTGGACTTAATCACCCTGGCGGTCCCCGATGGCATCGAAGTCGCAACCATCAGCTTCTGGGATCATGAAGGGGATGCTCAGGTGTACAACTCAGGCGCTTATCCGGAAGGCTTGAAGATTCTGGCTAGACTGCTGGACGGCGAGCCGTACGTTAAGACGTTTGACGTTGTGAGCTCGACATTACAGAGAGTAGCCCTGCCGCAGCCGCCTGAACAGAAGCAGTCAGGACTTAGCATTTAGCACTCAGCATTTAGCGCTCAGCCTCATCAGTTCGTATCAGCGTGGGCAGGTGAAGTGCTAATCTAGATTTGGCTGAATGCTGAGTGCTGCTCTTGACCGCTGAGTCCATCCACAAGCTTTTCGTGCAAGTGCGCGCGGGGAAGGTTTCTCCCGATGAAGCCGTTCAGCGTCTGCGTCATTTGCCGTTCGAGGATCTGGAGTTCGCCAAGGTCGATCACCATCGCGCGCTGCGGGCGGGCATGCCGGAGGTGATTTTCGGACAAGGGAAAACACCAGCGCAGTTGGCTCAAATCTTTTACCGGCTGGCACAGCACGACGGAAACCTTCTGGCAACGCGGGTCAGCAAGGAACAGTTTGCCGCAGTCAAAAAGAAGGTACGCAAGGCGGAATACCGGGAACTGGCGCGGGCGGTAGTTTTGCAACGCGACCGGAAAACATTCGGCAAGGGAATCATCGCAGTGGTATCAGCCGGGACCAGCGATATTCCGGTGGCAGAGGAAGCCGTGGTCACGGCCGAAATCATGGGCAACGATGTCGAGCACCTTTACGACGTGGGCGTGGCAGGTATACATCGTTTGCTGGCGAATCGCGCGACCCTGGCCCGGGCGCGGGTGGTGATTGTTTGTGCCGGGATGGAGGGTGCCTTGCCCAGCGTGGTCGGGGGGTTGGTCGGCGTCCCAGTGATCGCGGTTCCAACCAGTGTCGGCTACGGTGCGGCGTTTAAGGGCGTGGCGGCGCTTTTGGGGATGATGAATTCCTGTGCTTCGAATGTGAGTGTGGTGAATATTGATAATGGATTCGGGGCGGGGTATGTGGCGGCTTTGATTAACCGTTTGTGAGGCTGCCTCGTTTTGCCCGGCTGAACAGATTGGTCACAAGATGAGGACGGGCGCGGATGCCCGTCCTCCATTGCGCTTTGCGACTATGACTTCCCCGCTACCTCCAAGTTGTTCTGGATGCTGAAGGCGCCGAATACCTGGCTGGCGCGGATACCGGCGACCTGCTTCTCCGCCGCGCTGCTAACCACCCCATAGAGGCTCAGGGTCCCGCGGTCGACCACGATCCGGATCGGCTTGCCCGGGTCAATCGCATACCGACTCAAGAAGGGGTCGCGATAAATCGCACGCATGGCGCGAATTCTGATGCCATCGTCGAAAGGCGAGGGCGGAGCAACTTTGATGTTGTTCACTACGTCCTTCACGCCGGAGGCTTCGTTGACCAAAGCCACAGCTGAGTTGCGATCGACATCCGTCCGAGTTTCACCAGTCAGCGTGGCCACGCCATTCTCCACCGACGCGGTAACGTAGTTGAACTGGTTGCCGTATCCCAGGCGGTCGTAGTACAGCTTGCGATCAAGTTGCGCGGCGAGATCGGCGTCAGGAACGCTCTTGCCGTTCACCGCGATCAGGTTTCGTACTCCCTGAACATTCTGGCTCTTGCGAACCTTCTTAGCCGCATCCAGCTTCTGTTGATAAAGATCCACGTTGCCGCTCAGCGTGACGATGCCATCCTCAACCGCGGCTTGCACGTTGTGAAATTCAGCCTTGCTTGCGAGTTGCTGCGTTACTTTTGCCTGTATGGACTGGTCGTAGCGGCCCGCACTATCGCTTTGCGCCGCCAGCCCCACGCTCAGAACTCCCACTCCCACAAACCACCCCAGAGTGCGAAGAAACGCTTTCATAAAATTGATCCTCCGATCCTCTACCATGAACAAACCCAGATTCCGTCGAATAGTTGCCATCGTGTTGTCCTCTCATTCTCTTGATTAACCGGTTAGTTAAATAATTAGATGCACCGTTGCTGGGCGGAATATGTAAAGATTTGTTACGAGTTTGACACTAGTCGTTACAACGACTAATGTTGCCGGGTGGCCAAGAATACAAAGCCCGAGATGTTCGCAAAGCAACTGCCTGTCGGCCTCGAGGAACAGACGTTTGTCGCCCTGCTACGCGCCGCCGACCGCCTGCAGTGGCGCGCGGCGGAGATGTTCAAACCGCACGGGCTCTCGCCCACTCAATACAACGCTTTGCGAATCTTGCGCGGCGCGGGACCGGAGGGGCTGCCATGCAGCGAGGTAGGAATGCGCATGATTAACCGCGATCCCGACATCACTCGCCTGCTTGACCGGCTGGAGGGTCGCGGATTGATCCGGCGCACCCGAGAGAAGACCGACCGGCGTGTGATCAAAGCACGAATCACGCCGGCGGGCCTGGGCCTGCTGAGGAGCCTGGACCGTGAAGTCGCGGAGTTTCATCGCGGACTCCTGGGGCATCTGGGGGAGGAGCGTCTCGAATCGCTTGTGCGGTTGCTGGAAGCGGCGCGAGGAGCGTGAAATACGGAGAAGTCGACGACATCCTTAACTCTTTGTGTCCTTTGTGGTCCTAGCATTTGAATTTCATCAACCACAAAGGACACGAAGGTACACAAAGGAAAGTGGGCATCAGGCTTTGCGGGAGGAAGCTTTCGTCTTGCGGCCACCCTTGAAGACTCGTGCGAAGATCTTGTCGATGTTTCGCAACTGCCGCTTCAGATCGAATGCATGCTCGACTTGGCGCCGCGGAACCCGGCGCGTGATCTCTTTGTCTTTCAGGACCAAGTCGCGGAAATTCAGGTCTTCTTTCCACGCCCGCATGGCATGGCTCTGCACCATGCGGTAAGCGTCTTCCCGCGAAACTCCGTGCTCAACCAGATCGAGCAGAAGCTGTCCGCTGAAGACCAGGCCGCCCGTGCTCTCCAGGTTGCGCTTCATCCGCTCGGGATAGACGAACATGGTGTCGATGAGATTGGTGGTCTTCTGCAGCATGTAATCAACGAGAGTGGTGGAATCCGGAATGATGACGCGCTCGGCAGAGGAGTGGGAGATGTCACGCTCGTGCCATAGGGCGACGTTCTCAAACCCGGCCTGCGCGTTCGATCGCACCACTCGCGCCAGACCGCTGATCTGCTCGCAGGTCACGGGATTGCGCTTGTGCGGCATGGCCGACGAACCCTTCTGCTTCTCGCTGAAAAACTCTTCCGCCTCGCGGACTTCGGTGCGCTGCAGATGGCGGATCTCGGTGGCGATCTTGTCCAGAGTGCAGGCGATCACCGCCAGCGTGGCCAGATAGTAGGCGTGGCGATCGCGCTGGATCACCTGGGAAGAAACAGCGGCCGCTTTCAAGCCGAGGCGGGCACAGATCTTTTCCTCCAGTTCCGGGCTGAGGTGGGCCAGGGTTCCCACAGCGCCGGACAACTTGCCTACGCGCATATCCTCGGAGGCCCGTTGGAAGCGCTCGATGTCGCGCTGCACTTCCGAATACCAGTTAGCCAGCTTGAAACCGAATGTGATCGGCTCGGCGTGAACCCCATGAGTACGGCCGACCATGGGCGTGTCTTTGAACTCCCATGCCCGGCGCTTTAGGATCTCCAAAAGCCTTTCAAGATCTGCCGCAATGATCGAAGACGCCTGGCCGATGAGCAACGCCTGTGCCGTGTCAACTACGTCGTTCGAGGTCAAGCCATAGTGAAACCAGCGAGCCTCGGGACCGACGATCTCCGCGACGGCGGTGGTGAAGGCAATTACGTCATGGCGTACTTCGGCTTCGATTTCGTGGATCCGTCGCAGGTCGAAGTCGGCGCGTTTGCGGATAGCCTTGGCGGCATGCTCCGGCACCATGCCCGCCTCGGCCAGAGTTTCGGTCGCGGCCACTTCCACGGTCAGCCAGGTACGAAAGCGGTTTTCGTCGCTCCAGATGCGGCCCATGTCAGGGCGGGTATAGCGTGAGATCACGGCGTCACCTCTTCGAAGTTCAATGGAGGACGGGAGTCTCGCCCGGGCGGCGACGACCCGCTTCCATTGTTGGTTCTTGCTAAACTGAAGGACTAAAGATTCTAAACGGTTAGCGTCAGCAGTGGCCAGTCCAGATGGAAAAGGACATGGTGGTCACGTGGCGCCATTGCCAGGCAGGGGCTTTCTTTGGCAATGTATATCGTGATACGATATAATAATGAGCAAGTCGCTCACCGCAATCGATTACGAATCATTGGCGGAGTTGCGCTATCAGATCCGCCGCTTTCTTCGCTTCAGCGAGCAGGCCTCCCGTAAAGCCGGGCTGGAACCCCAGCAACACCAGCTCATGCTGGCCTTGAAGGGATTGCCCCAGGGGACGGTCCCAAAGATAGGCGAACTGGCGGAGCGTCTGCAAATTCAGCACCACAGCGCGGTTGAGCTGGCGAACCGGCTCGCCAGCGGCGGCTATGTGCGGAGGCATCACGCAGAAATAGATCGCCGTATAGTGCTGCTTGCACTGACTCCAAAAGGCGAGAAGGTCCTGCGCGAGTTGTCGCTGCATCATAAGGCTGAACTCCGCCTGCGTGGACCCGAACTGATCGCCGCGCTTAAGCGTGTCATGCGCTCGGGCAAAGACTTCGCCGCGGTTGCGGCCACAACTGAACCAGCCAGCGGGAGACGAAACTAGAATATGTCAGAGAACCACGGCGGTTCGCGCCCCGCCACAATTGGAGCCACCGGCACGCAACCTGGAGATGTCCGCCTTGCCGAGCCAGCCCAGTTCCGCATGGTGCTGGTCTCGTTTCTTGCAGCGGGAATTGGCCTGCTGGCGGGCTTGATCGCATTTGCCTTGTACGACCTGATCGGTCTGCTCACCAATATCGTTTTCTATCATCGCTTTGTCGTTGACTTCACCAGCGCGCAACACAACCATCTCGGCCTGTGGGTGATTCCGATCCCCGTGATCGGCGGATTGATCGTCGGCTTCATGGCGAAGTATGGAACGTCGAAGATCAAAGGCCACGGCATTCCCGAAGCCATGGAAGCGGTGATGGTGAACCGCAGCCGTATCGAGCCGCGAGTCGCGATCCTGAAACCCATTTCCGCCGCCATTGCTATCGGCACCGGTGGCCCCTTCGGCGCGGAGGGACCGATCATTCAGACCGGAGGTGCGGTTGGCTCGCTAGTCGGGCAGGTGTTTCATACCACGGCTTCAGAGCGCAAGGTTTTGCTGGCTTGCGGGGCGGCCGCGGGAATGTCGGCGACTTTCAACACCCCGATCGCGGGTGTGATTCTTGCCATCGAACTGCTGCTGTTCGAATTCAAGGCACGCTCGTTTATTCCCCTGGTGGTTGCCAGCACCCTGGCCACTGCCGTCCACATGCAACTGCTGGGCACGGGTCCGATGTTCAAGGTCACGGCCATGGACTTCGGCATCCCACATGCCCTCCCGTTCTATCTGTTGCTGGGATTGCTCTGCGGATTGGCCGCTGTGGGATTCAGCAAACTGCTCTACTGGACGGAAGACCAGTTCGACAAACTGCCGGTGGACGAACTCTGGTGGCCCGCCATTGGGGCTCTCGGGCTGGGGATCATCGGCTATTTCGTGCCCCGGGTCCTGGGCGTGGGCTACGACACGATCGGTGACATCCTGAATGCGAACCTGGCCTGGAAGCTGCTGCTGGTGGTCATGGTCGCTAAGGCGGCTGCGCTGGTCATCTCCTTGGGATCGGGCACCTCCGGCGGGCTGCTGGCGCCGATGTTCATGTCCAGCGCCGCCATGGGCGGGGTGTTTGCCATGGGTATCGATCGAATCTTTCCGGGCGCGAATCTATCCGCCGGAGCCTTCGCGTTAGTCGCAATGGGCGCGGTTTTCGGCGCGGCCTCCCGGGCCACGTTTTCATTCATCATTTTCGCTTTCGAAATCACCCGCGATTACAACTCGGTGTTGCCCCTGATGCTGGTCAGCGTGATCGCCGATGGCATCGCCATGTGGCTCATGCCGAGAGCTTCCATCATGACCGAGAAACTGGCGCGCCGGGGGCTGCACATCCACCAGGAATACGAAGCCGACGTGCTGCAACAGGTTCGCGTGTCTGAGACCATGGATCCCGATGTCCCCACGCTTCCCGCCGGGATGAAGGTCAGCGAGTTGTCCGACCTCATCGCCGGCGTGATCCTGAAGTCAGCCGGCATCAGGGAATGTTCATTCTGGATGCCGACGGCAAACTAGCCGGCGTCATCACCCGCGGAGATGTGATGCGGGCTCTCGACACCGATCCAAGCGGGGCGTTGAGTGTGCTCGATGCTGGCTCCCGCGACGTCGTCGTAACCTATCCTGACGAGATGCTGCATGACGCTTCCAGCAAGATGCTCCGCAACAACATCGGCCGCCTGCCGGTGGTGGACCGCAGTGATCATCGAAGAGTAGTTGGATATTTAGGCAGGCCCGGAATCATGGCTGCAAGGCTGCGCCGCCTGGACGAAGAACACGTGCGCGAGCCCGGCTGGATAAAAAGCTTTCAGCAATAACCGCACTGCGGTTTTCAGTCGTGAGACGGTGCGGTCTTCCCTGTCTTCGCCACCGCAATCAGCGGCTTCAGCGCGCGTACCGACACGCCCAGAGTTCCGCCAGAGAAGCCGTCAATATAAGCAGCGTTCACCCCGATGACTTCCCCTTGCGAGTTGAATACCGGGCCGCCGCTGCCGCCATGCGCGGTAGGCGCGTCGTAGATGAGTTTGTCGCCGACTATATCGCCCAGGTGTCCGCAGGTTGACGAAGGCCGGATCAGCGAGAGCGCCGCCAGTTCGTTCGCGGCTCCCTGATCATCGCGGCGAAAGGCCAGCCGGTCGTACACCGCGGGTGGCGATTTCGCCACCATGCCCAGCACGCCCATGGGATATCCAACGACCGCCACCAGTTCCCCAGGGTTCGGAATTTCAGCCGCCAACGGCAAAGGCCGGAGTTGATGCACTGCCTGCAAGTCTTCAATGCGGAGCACTGCCAGGTCCCCTTGCGCCGACAACACCGCCGGCGTGACATTTACCGGCGTCGACAGTCCAGGAAAGAAAGCCAATAATTTTTCCAGCCGCGGCGTTGCCCCTCGGCGGATTAGCACGGTGGACTCTTGATCTTCGTACCAGGGTTCTGCTACATGACGATTGGTAGCCAGCAGTCCGTCGGAGACCACGAATCCTGTTCCCGAAATGCGCGCCCGCAATTCCGGTGGGCGGCCGGCGAATCCGACGTGGTAGATTCCGAAAATGTAGCAAATGGAATTGCGATAGCGGTGCAGCACCAGAGCAGGCATCGCTTGCTCATCTTGCAGTTGCCGGACTTCATTCGAGAGCTGTTGCATCTGCCGCTGTACGTCGTTGTTCTTCTGCTGCTGCTCGCTCTTCTGGGGTTCTGCGGGCTGCGCCGCCGGATAATAGCGTACCGCCAGACCAGCCCCCACCAGCAGGAACAATCCCAGCACAACTTCCAGCAACCGCTGCCAAACGGAGCAGACCGGCTCTTCTTGAATTGGTGACTCGTTTTCGGCCATGTAGTCAGTTGCAGGCTGGGGGCGGCGGCGATTGGAGGAGGGAAGCTGATGCCGGTTCGACCTGCGAGGCTCTATTCTGCGCCTTGCCCCAGGCACTTCCTACGGTACGGAGGACGATGTACGCATGGACCCAAAGCCGGTGAACGGAGGTTCCACGCTCAGACGGAAAACACATCTAACTCTATATTAATGAACGATTTAATACTTTAGGAGCGTACCCATAACTCAAGGCTCGTTTACTCCCAACCGTTTAGCCATGTCTTCATACAAAAAGCCTTCCCCAGGCCGGTACGGCTGCACCCATTCCCCATCAATCACAAACTGCGGAATCGCCCGCTTGCCGGTGTGTTTGATCACTTCTTCAGCCGCTCCCGGAGTGTTCTCGATATCGATCTCCCGGAAGGCGAGGTTGTGCTCTTTCAGGAAGCGCTTGGCCTCGCGGCAATCCGGACACCAGAAGGCGGTGTAAACGACGATCTCCATGGTGCGATCTAGATGCAGACAGAACTGAAAAAGAACCGCTTTCCCGCCTTAGAAGGCCTTACTGAATCTTGACCACTCCAGGCGCAACGCTAGCGAATTTCGTCATCACCGCCGGATCATGTCCAGGAACAATAAACCCCGGGCGAGCCGCAAGCTGCTTCATCCGATCCTGCGCCCGCAGGTTCGAAACCGCGTCGAGCGTAGCCGCGATCGGCACATGCTTCTCCAAGTTCTCGTAAAGATACATGTTGTCGCTCGCCAGCACCACCGTTCCCGCGCCGGTATTCACGCCCACGAACTGAGAGGCCCAGGTGTGCCGCCCGCCGGTATAACAGATGATTCCGGGGAGAATCTCCTGAGCATCGCCATTGACCATTCCCACCCGGCCCTGCGTATTCAACTTCACCAGGGTAAGCACGTCCTCAGGATCGATGCCGCCGTGCGTGTCATTTGCTTGCCAGGCTTCACCAGCGTAGTACTGCAATTCATCTTTCTGAATCCAGATGCGGGCATTCGGAAACAGGTCCATGCCATCGGAGTGGTCCCAGTGCATGTGCGTGATGACGATGTCGGTAATGTCCTCAGGCTTCAACCCGAGAGGCCGAAGCGTCTCCGAAGGTTTGATGAAGTCGCTGACTTTCCATTCCTTGAAGAAATGCTCGTGATAGAAACCGCAGTCCACCAGAATGTTGTGCCCATTCCCCCGCACCAGCCAGACCATCATCGCAATATCCAGCTTGCGCCCCGGATCAGCCCCCGCGACCAGCTCCGCCACAGGAAACTCAGGCAGCGTCGCGTAACGGATCGCGTAGACCTCATATTGAGGCTTGGATTGGGCGATCAAGGGACTGATCGCAAGAGATGTGATCACCAGAAACAGAAAAATACAATTGAAGCGCATGAAGAATCCCCCGGCGGGTCGTCGAGACCAGCCATTCTCGCACAAGCCAACGCCGGGTGCCCGAGGTATTGCGGTTTTCGAGACCTGGGAGACCGGCCAGTATCCGCGACGTAAGCGCCGTCACAGCGGCCTGTCCCCCAGGCCCCCTTGGATTGGAAGCAGGTCAGTCTAGGCGCGTGGAAAATGAGCGTGAACGTTATCGGGGATAGAGAGAGGAAGCGGGTTAGTTCCCGACCTCCCCGCCGACGGTCGCCTAAGAAGGGATTAGAAGGACTGAACCGGCCGCGGCCCGATCGTCAACGAGTGTAATCTGATTTCATCATTTGAGTGTTTACCCCGGGGTAGAATGCTCGTCTCCTCGACTCGGTATCAGCGAATTGCGGGTGTGCTGAATCAACCACAAACGGGAGAGAGAGGCAAAGCGGAAAGGATGATAAGCATGGAATCAGAGATCAAGATCGGCCAGCAATTCGAGTTCGCGATACATGCAGATAAAGGGTTTAGGCAGAAAGCGGTCGTAACCCGAGTTTTATCCAATCGGGAAGAAGGAATCGGTCCGGAGGCGGACTATTACATCGCCGCTTGGATTGAAGCGAGAACACTCTCGGAACAGCCAAAGGCGCTGGTCTTCGTGCTTGCAAACGACGAAAACGTTTATTTGAATGGCGAGCGGGTTGACATAATCGTGAACCTTGCAGCGTAGCTGTTGCGGGTAGTGTGTGAATCGCGTAATTCAGGCGGGAATTGTCGAATCTGTTGCGAATGACATGATCTCAAAACTGTCGATAAATCTCGGATTACGCCGGGTGCCCGAGGTCTCGCGGTCTTCGAGACCTGGGAGACCAGCCAGGATCCCAGCAGCACTTCGAGAACTACGCAGTCGTGAATGACAGAGCTAGGTGAACGCCCTTGATAGTACGTCTCTTCCATCATCGACACCGGGTTCTGGGCGGCACAAAAAAATATCCGCCCCCTGGAAAAAACGCAAAGGGCGGGCACGAAACTGGCGGCGTTTAGATTGGTTTGTACGTCATAGCAATCGTTTTTGTGTGGCCGGGCCGGATCTCGAGGTTAAACAATTGGACGATGCCGCCATTGCCCTCGAAGAAGGTGCTGGTAAAGGCGGAGTGGAGGTCACACGGAACCGGGGCATCCGGGACTGTGTTCACATAGCCAATCGAGAAATCAAAAGGGGTTGTAACAAAGGAAGCAGTTAAAGACAGGCCGGGGCCATTGGCGTCAGGAGTCATGCCGAATACGGTCGTCGACGTGGTATCGAAGTCGGTAAAGGTGCCGCCGACGTGCGCGTAGCGAAAGAAGTCAAAAAATCTGTCCTGCTTCGACAGGTTTGTGATGGCCGTCGTAATCTTCGCTCTGCCATACGAAGTTTTGGATCCGTTCAATTCTGTGATCGTTTGCACCAGTTGCCAAATACCATCGGCGGTCGTCCGCGTAACCTTCACAGTGGTGCCGGTCATTGTGGCTGTGGCTGCGTTCCAGTTCCCACTATCACTGGAAGCGTAGTCGAAGTAATTCACTGCTGGTGGTTTCGTAGTGTCACATATACCGTAGCCTTCTATGGCCGGACCCGCGGCGTTGATGAACTCGGTGGCCAACGTGTTGTTCCCGACCGCAGAGAATTCGGCGATGTTGCCGTTTTGAGTTACGCAATACGTGGTGAGGCCGTGTCCACTCCCGGATGATAAGTTGAAGGCACAAGTTGTGCTAGGAGCTTGCTTAGCTGAGGCGCCCGATTGGGCGAGGTTCTGTTGGGCGAAGGTGAGTGAGGAAAGGGCTAGAACAACGAACAGAAAAGCTAACTTCTTGTACATGGTTTTCAAATCTCCTGGGAATGGATCGTCGTGGAAAACGCCCGCGAATTCCGCCGATGCGGGGATGCGATGGCTTTTCGATTGCATCAAAATCTCATGCATCAATGGGCTCGTCCGTGACCATTGTCATACATGTTTGTGATCAAAGTCACCAGAAAGCCATTTCTGCACATGCCCCGATAACGGTCGTTAAATCGCCATAGGGCTCATCGAGGGCTTCTGAGCGCAATCGCCCGATTGCAGCGGTTGACTCCCACCCATCGCAGGCGGATACTTGGATGCTGCCAGTTGGCGGAATCAAGCCACACGCGCCTGGGAAGCCTGCCGGGTCGTATAGCGTCGCTTCATCAGCAACTCGTTAACAACGCTGCAATTCAAGGCAAAGGAATCTCAAATGACTCGATTGTTGCCCAGGTTGTCCCAAGGAAGCCTTTCCCAAGGAAGTCGTCGTCTCGTATTTCCGTTGTTTCTGCTTGTAATCTGCCTCCTCATGCTCGCGTTGTCAGCCCCGGCGCAGACTGCGTTCGAACGAATCTCCACGCCCGCTCCCCAGGGGTTTTCAGGAATATTCGGTGGAGGCCCTTACTACAAGACTGCGAATTTCAATGTCCCGAAGAACATCGCTGAAATTGAGCACTCTGGTTTCTCCGAAGCCATCGTCTGGAGCGTTGAAGTCAATAGCCAGGGCGACTTGAACTTCAACGGCGAGTTTCCCTTGACTTCGAAGGGCGTCTACGTAGGCAATAAGACGTATCCGAAATTTGCCGCGGATATGGCCACGTTAAAGAAAGCAGGAACGGTCAAAAGAGTCACCTTCAGCATCGGTTCCTCAAACTACGGAGACTGGGAAGACATCACCGCTCTGGTGAAGGCGCAAGGCGTCGGTCCAAAAAGCATTTTGTACAAGGATTTCAAGGCCCTGAAAAAAGCCATCCCGGCTCTGGATGCCCTCGATTTTGATGACGAAAATAGCTACGACCTCGGCACTACGGTTAAGTTCGGGGTCATGGTGGGCAAACTCGGCTATCACGTCTTGCCCGACCCGTACGTCAACGCCAGCTATTGGCAGAGTGTGGTCTCAGGAATCAACAAAAAACTCCCCGGCACGGTGGACGGAGTACACCTTCAGGCCTATGCCGGCGGTGGAGGAAACAATCCATGCTCGGGTTGGGATTTTGGCAAAGTGCCTGTTTTTCCGGGCTTGTGGGACAAGGACGACACCCCAAGCCAAGTGCAGACGCTGATGAGGGGCTGGCACAATCAATGCGGGATCATAGGCGGGTTCATGTGGATCTACGACGACTTTGTTGGCAATGGCCTGGCCAAAAAGTACGCTAGCGCGATCAACAAGGGAGTCAAATAGAGCGGTCGCCGGATGCACCCAGGTCTCGCGTTCGAGACCTGGGAGACCCGAGCAGATTCCCCGGCGTACAGGGTCGTCAAACCCGCTCCAGTTCGCGCACCGTTCGCTCATTCACCACGTTCCCGGTATTGAGCGTGCCAGCCGGCTCAAACAACAGGAACCAGCACTCTTCGTCAGCCACTGGGCGGTGTTCCACTCCTCGCGGGACCACGATGAACTCACCCTCTTCTATCCAAACCTCGTGGTCGCGAAATTCCATGCGGAAACGGCCTTTGACCACCAGAAACATCTCATCTTCGTGTTCGTGATGGTGAAACACGAACGCACCCTTGATTTTGTCCAGCTTCACCATCTGGCCGTTGAGTTCGGCGGCAATGTAAGGCTTCCAATATTCCTTAACCAGTGCAAACTTCTCGGCAATGTTTACTTTTTCCATTGGCTCTTCCTTGGGGAACTCTTGCGATTGCCCTTGGTAGATTGAAGAACCAGGGGAGAAGTCGCAGAAAGTTAGGAAAAAGTGGTTGTCGAATCCGGGAGGGCACGACTGAAGAGGTTGCGGAAAAAATCCGGAATCAGCGTCTGAAGTCTTGAAAGGACGCGGCTTCAAGCCGCGCCGTGTATCGTTTCAAAGACTTGCGGCACGACTAGGAAGCCGTGCCCTTTCCAAACTCCAACGCCGTGAGTTTTCCGCAACCTCTTCAGTCGTGCAAAAGTGCTGAAAGCAGTTCCCGGAGTCCTAGCTGTGGTGAAAGACCTTCCCTAGTCCCCGGTCAAAACAATGCTGCTCTGCTGGCCACTGCAGTTCTTCGCCGGATCGTAGGTCGCCAATCCCTCCCGCTTGCCTTGGGTTGCCCGAAAACTCAGCGTCCCGCCTTTGACCTTCTCCGGCAATCCCTTGAATTGAGTCTTGCCATCGACGTTGGTGGCCGCTTCAAGATCAAGCCGCTTGACTCCCATGAATCCATACGCCATGTGGACCCGGATGCGCGCATCGTAAACCGGAGCACCCTTGGCATCAGTGACGGTGAAGGCGATTGAACACGGGCCGGCGTCGCCATCCATCACCGGAACCTGATGCGGGTCCGGAGTTTGCTGGGCATGCGCAAGCGCGAGGCCGACGGTCAGAACAAGAACTGCCGCGGAAAACAGCATACGTTTGCAAGACTCAAGCAGCGCTCTCATGGATAGCCCCCCGACCTCGATTACACCACAGCAGACCATGGAATGCTCGGGCAGGGTCGTTCGCCTGAATCATGGACGGGTTGCCATCAAAGCAAAAGCCGCCAGCTTGCGCTGACGGCCAAATGCTAAGTGCTGAATTCTACTTCTCGTATAGCAAAACGCCTTCCGTCTTCTCCGAGTCCACCGGACGATAGAACAGCTTGTTGCCATCGAGGAAGACCTCGATGAACGCTGGCCGGGTGGCGATCGTGCCCTGAATCAAAGCCTCCGAAAGCGGGTCTTCGATATATTTCTGCAACGCCCGGCGCAGGGGACGCGCCCCATAGCTGCGGTCCACCAGCGTCTGGCTGAGAATCCACTTTTTGGCTTCATCGGTGACGGTGACGGTAATCGCTTTCTGCGCCAGGTTCTGGTTGAGTTGGCTGACCATGAGTTCGAGAATCTGAATCAGATCCGTCTCACTCAAGGCGCTGAACAGGATGATCTCATCCAAACGGTTGAGGAATTCGGGGTTGAACGTACGTTTGACTTCGTTCTTGACCAGGTCCTCGACCTTTTCCGAGATCATGTCTTCCTTGCTCGACTGGAAGCCCAGACCCTCACGACGCTGCAAGTGCCGCGCCCCGATGTTCGAGGTCATGATGAGAATCGTGTTTTTGAAGTCGACAGTGTTGCCCAACCCGTCGGTGAGTTGGCCGTCTTCAAATACCTGCAAAAGAATGTTGAAAACATCCGGATGCGCCTTCTCGATTTCGTCGAGCAGAACCACGGAGTAAGGTGCCCGCTTCACCCGTTCAGTGAGCTGACCACCCTCTTCGTAACCCACGTATCCCGGAGGCGAGCCAATGAGCTTGGAGACCGAATGCTTCTCCATGAATTCGCTCATATCAAAGCGGACCAGGGCCTTTTCGGTGCCGAACATGAATTGGGCCAGAGTGCGGGCCACTTCGGTTTTGCCGACACCGGTCGGGCCCAGAAACAGGAAAGAGCCGATGGGCCGGTTCGGGTTCTTCAAGCCTGCGCGGCTACGGCGGATCGCTCTCGCCAGCGCGCTGATCGCTTTGTCCTGGCTGATGATTCGCTTGTGCAGTTCCTCCTCGATGCGGAGGAGTTTCTGGGTTTCTTCTTCTTTGATGGACGTGACCGGGACTCCGGTCCAGCGGGAGACTACGTCTTCGATGTCTTCGCGTCCGACCACGCCGGTGGCGGATTCGTCCAAATGATATTTTTCGCGAAGAGCGCGCAGGTTCTCGCGCTCTTTGCGTTCCTCATCACTGTAGAAACGCGCCTTCTCGAACTCGTGGTTCGCAATGGCGTTTTCCATGCGGTGAACGATGAACTTGATGCGCTTCTGCACCTCGGTAAGTTCCTCGGGCAGCGAAGTCTGGCGCAGTTTTACGCGGGCGCCGGCTTCATCGACGAGGTCAATCGCCTTGTCGGGCAGGAAGCGGTCGGGTATGTAACGGTTCGAGTGCGATACGGCGAAGTTGATGGCGTCGTCGGTATAAGTGACGGCGTGGAACTTCTCGTACCGGTCTTTGATCCCGAACAAAATCTTGGTAGCGTCGGCCTCATTCGGCGGTGGAACTTTTACTGCCTGAAAGCGGCGTTCGAGCGAACGATCTTTTTCGATTGACTTGCGATACTCGCCCGGGGTGGTGGCTCCAATGCACTGGATCTCTCCGCGCGACAGCGCCGGCTTCAAGATGTTGGCTGCGTCGAGTGAGCCTTCAGCCGAGCCTGCGCCCACCAGGGTGTGCAATTCATCAATGAAGATGATCGAGTTTTGAGACTCCATCAGTTCCTTCATGATGGTCTTGAGACGCTCTTCGAATTGGCCGCGATACTTGGTGCCGGCTACGATCAAGGAAAGATCAAGCGCCAGAATCCGTTTGTCGGCGAGAAACGAGGGGACTTCGCCATCGGCGATGCGCTGCGCCAGGCCTTCGACAATGGCGGTTTTGCCCACGCCGGGTTCGCCGATCAGCACGGGATTGTTCTTGGTCCGGCGGCAGAGAATCTGAATCACGCGTTCCAGTTCGCCATCGCGTCCGACCAGAGGGTCGAGTTGCGTATCCATCGCGGACTGAGTCAAGTCGCGGGAAAATTCGCTCAACAGAGAAGACTCACGCTGGCGCTGGGGCTGGGCTTTTTCCTGGCTGGTGCGAGCCAATTCCTCCCGAATGGTGGAGAGCCGCAGGCCACGCTCGTGCAGAATTTCGGCGGCAAAGCACTTCTCTTCTCGGAGCAAACCCAACAGCAAGTGCTCGGTACCGATGTGCTTGTGGGAAAGGCGCTCCGCCTCTTCCGCGGCATAGGCAAGCACCCGTTTGCATTCGTTGCTAAGAGGCAGATCGACGGAAGTGGAAACCTTCTCGCGGATCGTGGTGTGTCCCTCGATCTGCTTGCGAATGGATTCGACCGACGCGTGCGAACGCAGAAAGCGATTGGTCAGGGCTTTATCTTCGCGCAGAAGTCCCAGCAGCAGGTGTTCCGTCTCAATATAAGGAGACCCAAACTGGCTCGCTTCATAGCGCGCAAAAAAGATGACGCGCCTTGCCTTCTCCGTATAACGTTCAAACATATGGCCCTTTCCCCCGAGTTCGCGAGGAGACCGACTCCTCGAAACTCCCAGCCCCTAAGTACATTGTGCAATCAAAGTGCCAACGCCTCCTCCTTGTATATCGCGGATTAGGCAGGTGGCGTTTAGTTACCAAAGACACCTTACTTGTCGTTTCCCGGCAAGCGGTTGCAACTTCTTGCATGCGTCTCGCTTCCGCCATCTCTCCATATCACTCCCTATCATTCCGACACGTCACCGCCCAAAAGTCAATTCCCGTGACGTGCTATACGGGTAGCGTTTCCGGTGCCACCTCCTCAATCCTGCCTTGTTGCAATCGCAAGACGCGGTGACAGCGGCGGGCAAACGCGAAATTGTGGGTGGCAATGAGGGAGGTCAACTGATGATCGCGATGCAGCCTGGCGATGAGCTCGAACACTGAATCCGCCGTGCGGCTATCGAGGTCTCCGGTCGGCTCGTCGGCGAGCAAGAGTTTCGGCTGGGTGATCAGAGCCCGCGCCAACGCGACCCGCTGTTGCTCACCGCCAGAAAGTTCCCCCGAGCGATGATGCGAGCGCGAGTCCAACCCGACCTCCGCAAGCCACCGCGAAGCTTCTCCTTGTACGTCCTGCCAGGGGCGACCCCGAAGCAGGAGCGGCATGGCCACATTTTCCAGCGCCGTAAATTCCGGCAGGAGGTAGTGGAATTGCCAGACAAAGCCGATCTCGCGGTTACGGAACTCGGCCGCAGCGTTCTCTGATAGCGAACTCAAGCGCAAGTGGGCGCAGTATACGTCACCCGCGGAAGCCCTATCAAGAGCGCCGACGATGTGCAGTAAGGTACTCTTTCCTGCACCCGATTCGCCGACGATGGCAAGCATCTCGCCTTCAGCCACCTGAAACGACAAATTTTCAAAGAGCACTAAATCGGACTTACCAGACCGGAAGACTTTCTTTAGCCCCTCGGCCCTCACCATGAACTGGTCTATTAGATGCACCCGCAATGCTCCTCGTTCCAGGAATCCATGGGTGACGAGCCTCCAGCGCTTGTCCCCCGTGGCAGGTTGCCATTTCCATTAAAACACGGGAGCAGGCAGAACGCTGTTGGCGCACTGCTTTGCGGACATCTGCATCAAACTGTACTGCAGAAATCATAGGGCTGAATGTGACGTCGGTCACCGGCTTGTGGGCCTGTCGCGCCCAGGGTCACGTACCGTGGCGATGCCCCGTGAAACCTCAGAATGACAGAGAAGGGCAGAGACGGATGTCACGAGATGGTCAAAACCGGGTCACGAATCGCAGTCGCGGTTGACTCCAAGTGGGTTAACCGCAAAGGACACTAAGGTACACAAAGGGAAGTCAACATTCGCAAATCATTCGTAGCGCAGGGCTTCGGCTGGCAAGATCCGCGCGGCCGACCACGACGGGTATACGGTCGCGATCAGAGAGATGCCAATTGCTACGACGGCCACCAGCACCCCGTCTATGGCCCGGGGCGCGAAGGGCACGTAGTCAATGGAGTAGACCTCGGGAGCGAGTGACAGCAGGTGATAGTGTCCGCCGGCCCAGGAAAGCATGTAGCCGAGAACCAGGCCGATCGCGGTTCCGATCACTCCGATCAGTAAACCCTGAGCGATGAAGATCCGACGAACTTGCGATTTGCGCGTGCCCATCGAGACGAGCACGGCGATGTCACGAGTCTTTTCCATGACCATCATCGTCAGAGAGATCAGGATATTGAGCGCAGCTACGAACACGATCAGGCCGATGGTTATGAATGTCACCAGGCGTTCCAGGCGCAGGGCACGAAAGAGCGCTTTGTTTTGCTCCATCCAGTTGGTGGCCATGAAGCCCTTGCCAGCTGCCTGTTCAAGTTGCGTAGAGATTTGATCAGCCTGATAAATATCGTCCACTTTGAACTCGATCACAGAGACCAGATCGCCGAGTCCGAACAATTGTTGCGCATCGCTCAGGCGGGTGAACGCCCAGGAACTGTCGTAATCGTAGAAGCCGGAGTTGAAAATTCCGGCCACGCGAAAGCGGTTGTACTTAGGCACCATGCCGAAGGGGGTGAGTTCGCCTTGCGGGCTAGTGACGAGGACTGTGTCACCGAGTTTGGCACCCAGGTCATCAGCCATGTCTTTGCCGAGAATGATGGGGGGCATGGCGGCTACGCGATCTGCTACGCCTTGAAGGTTGGTGGGGGATTGGTTGGTTTGTGTGGCGCGGGCGCCCTCGCCCGCGTTTCCAGCGGGCTTTCCGCCCTGACCGGGTCTGGGACCCGATTCCACACTATTTTTGTCCGAGGTTTCTTCCAGCGCTTCGACTGATCCGGTCTTCACAGTGCTCAGCAGATCGCTGACTTTTCTTTCTTCGCCGGGGATCATTCCCTTCAGCACGGCGCCGCGGGCTCGCGGTCCGCGGGAGATCAAAACCTGCTCGTAGATCGCGGGGGCTGTAGCGACGATGTGCGGTTCCTTCGAAAGTCGATCCATGAGCGGACGCCAGTCTGTGATCCCGTCCGCCTGAATGCGCAGCAGATTGATGTGAGACGTCGAGCCGAGCAGGCGGTCTTGAAGATCCTGGCGGAAGCCGTTGTTAATAGCGAGCGCGACCACGAGTGAGGCGACTCCCGCGGCAACGCCAGCGATAGAGATACCGGTGATCACGCCGATGACCGCCTGGCGGCGTTTGGCGCGAAGGTAGCGCGAAGCGACGAAGAGTTCGAAGCGCATAAAAGCTATCCGCTGTCAGCTATCAGCTTTCAGCCCAACTGGATTATAGCGATTGCTGAACACTTAGCCCCTCCGGGCCGGGCGGGGACGCCCGGCCTTCTCGGATTCGAAGACTAGCTGGGAATTTCATGCGGGATGATGGGCCGGACTTCGATCGACCCCCAGCGTGCCGAGGGGATGCGGGCAGCCAGCGCCAGGGCCTCGTCAATGTCTTTGGCCTCGACGAGATAATAGCCGCCAAGCTGCTCCTTGGTCTCGGCGAACGGGCCATCGATTACCGTGCGCTTGCCTTCGCGCACCTGGACGGTCTTAGCTTTGGAAACAACATCTAATTCATTGCCGCCACGCATGTGGCCACTGCCCACGATGCTCTTGGAAAAGGCCATGTACTCGTGCAGTATTTTGTCTTGTTCTGTCTGGCTCATCTTGTTGAAGTGTTTTTCGTTTCCGTAAATTAGCAGCAGATATTGCATTGGGTTGGGCCTCCTCGCCTGTACTGCTGGTTAGTCGAACGGGAGTTTTCATGATCGACAGAGTTCCGGATAATATTTTCAAGGCCGACCTCCTCGCCGTCTAAACCCAGGGAAGCACCGCCGGTACTTTTTCTCGATATTCTCGATATTCTTGCCCGAATCGTTGCTCCAGTTCCATGTCTTCCAGCCGGATCATGATCGCGCCCGTGACTACCGCAAATGTGGTTAGCGCGTAACAGACTGCCAACCCCGTGCCCAGACTCCACGCCATCATTTCGCACAGATGAGCCAGGTAGACGGGATGACGGACGTAGTTGCGGATTCCCGAAGTCACCAGGCGCTGCTCTCCATGGTTGGGGAGAAGCTCGGGCAGGCCACCCAGTTGGGTGGCGCTGAAGTCTTTTCCGGAATGCGAATAGATCCAGATGCCGATTGAGAAAAAAAGGATGGCGGGAACCCATGTCCACGGCGCCGTGTAGATGGTGGCGTAGCGCCATTGTGAGGTTAAAAATCCGAACGCGATCCACAGGGCAATCCACATGGGCAGCAGAATTAAATATGGGGAGCTTTTCCGTGAGCGCCAATAGTTCACGCGGGGGTGAATCAATAGCCAGAAGCTGGGAATCGTGGAATAGACGGTGCAGGCGATCCAGCCGAGCAGATTGAGCGCTTGAAGCATTTTGTGATGAGTCATTGTCTCATCGGAAGCTTGGTGCGTACCGGACAGCCGGGGGGGCTCTCCGCGTGGTTATCGACAGGGCTGGTTTGTGGCACAGTAGATAGCGATGGCTGGAACCGGTGATCCCAGGCTTGCGGGCAGTATTGCGTTTACCTATCCGGATTTTACCGTCTACGAGGTGGCGCGATTCTTGATCGTGGCTGCCCTGGAGATGCAGTCGGTCGCCGTTGGATGGCAGGTTTACGAGATCACCAAGCGTCCGTTGGACCTTGGCCTGGTTGGCCTGGCTCAGTTCTTGCCGGGAATTTTTCTGTTTCTGGTTGCGGGACATGCCGCGGATCACTTTGACCGGCGCAGGTTGTTGATGCTGTGTTATGCGGGATTTGCCGTGTGCTCGGGACTGTTGTGGGAGATCGCGCTGCGGGGATCGCATTCCGTTTATCACAGCGTTTATCCAATCTATGGAGTGCTGGTGCTGCTAGGAGTTGTGCGTTCTTTCAGCGGAC
Source organism: uncultured Acidobacteriota bacterium (assembly GCA_963788605.1). Classification (GTDB taxonomy): domain Bacteria; phylum Acidobacteriota; class Terriglobia; order Terriglobales; family Acidobacteriaceae; genus JABDBE01. The sequence continues at coordinate 169,525 of CAWBHD010000008.1, forward strand.
CGGTGAGCCGGGCGCTGCTGCCGCAGTTGGTCCCGGAGGAACACTTCCCCAATGCGGTGGCCTGGAACGCGAGCGTCTTTCAGGGGGCGACGATTTTGGGTCCGGCAGTCGGCGGGCTTATCTACGCATTCTTTCGCGGCCCCTCGGTGGTGTACCTGGCGGCGACGCTGACTTCGGGGTTGGCATTGTTGTCCACGGTGCGGATCAAACCGCAAATCAGAACTTGGGCTCATGAGGAAGTCAGCTTGACGACCGTGCTGGCGGGATTCCGCTACATCTGGCGGCAGAAGGTAATCCTAGGCTCGATCTCGCTGGATATGTTTGCCGTCCTGCTGGGTGGGGCCGTCGCACTGCTTCCGGTTTATGCGCGAGAAATCCTCAGGACCGGGCCGTGGGGACTCGGGTTGCTGCGCAGCGCTCCTGGAGTCGGCGCCGCCTGCATGGCAATCCTGATGGCGCACCGTCCGCTGCGTGGTCGAGCCGGAGCGACGATGCTGTGGTGTGTGGCTGGCTTTGGTGTGTGCACCATACTCTTCGGAATATCGAGAAGCATTGTGCTCTCTCTGATTTCGCTGCTGCTGATCGGCGCGACCGACATGGTGAGCGTGATCATTCGGGGCACGCTGATTCAGCTGGGCACTCCTGACGAAATGCGCGGGCGGGTCAACGCCGTGGACATGCTGTTTATTGGGGTTTCCAACGAGCTTGGCGAATTCGAGTCAGGCCTGACGGCACACTGGTTTGGGACCGTCCCTGCCGTGGTGCTTGGAGGGATCGGAACCTTGGCGGTGATTGCAGTTTGGGCATGGCGGTTTCCAGAATTGCGGAACGCGGACAAACTGAGTGGGTGAGCGAATGAACTGCCCTTCCTACGGACAGTCTGGGACGGCGGTCCCCGCTTGTTCAATGCGGGCGCACTACTTTCCGCGAATGACAGTCTTTGCCGAGCTCATGTTGTCGTAGCGGTCGTAAACGCGGACTACGACCACATGCTCGAGTTGTCCAGCGGCCTTGGTTGTAACCAGATGGTCGGCGGGTACTGCAACACGGAAGTCATAGCTCTCGGTCTTGGAGTCTGCCAATTGGCCGACCGGTTCGACGAACTGCCATTCCCCGGCATCCACTGAATACTCCGCGCGCTTGATGTTGGAAAAACTGTCCGCGGCCCGGAAGGCCACGTGGATCTGGCCGGCTTCGAGGGAAGCAGCGAGATTCTCGATCCGCGGCGGCGTGGTGTCTACTTCGAATCGCAAGCTTTCTTTTTCCGCAGACAGCGCCTGTTCAGGTGAATGCGAGGGCGCGTCGGAAGCTACCACTTTGAAAGTGTACCCGCCATCCGGCAAAAGCGAGGCGTCGAAGGAGTAAAACTTGTCGGTCAGGTTGTCCTTAAGCAAGAGCCATCGGGTGTCGCCATCCCCGCGATAAAAAACTGAGTAGACCATCTGGTCGTCGTCGTCATCGTGAACGCTCCATTTGGCGCCGATGGAATCCCGATCGTGCGTAGTTGGCGGCGGCGGGTCGAAATGGGTTGCTGCGGCGCCTCCGTGCCGAGATCGACGTTGGCAGCTTGGGCATTGCCTGGTAACGTACGCCGGCCTGCACCGTGACATCGTCAAAATCAGGAGCGACGTTCTTGGGAAGGTAATTGAGCATGACGCTATCGAGGCGGGGCGCGGGATCGCCGGAGCGTAGCACGGCCTTCCATTGGATGAAGCGTGCTGGAGGAACGCCGATCGCACCATCCTTCCGGAGGTCGATTTTCTCCCACGGGCTCCAGTTGCGATCGGGATTGTCCACATTTCCGCTGCGGGCGTAGATCTCTACGTTACCGGCGCCACGGAACTCGGCGCGTCCCCAGCGGGAAAAGATATGAGCATCGAACACATCGCTCTCGTAGCTGCCCTCGGATTCTGGCGTCGCACTTAGAAGAAATACCTTGCCGAGGTTGCTGGTCGAAGCGTAGAGCCCGCCTTGGGGAGCGTTGGCGAAGGCGGTAACCTGCGTAGCACTGGCTTTGAGGAGGTCGGTGAATTCGTCATCGCCAACAATGGCAAAGACGTGGCCGCGATTCCCGGTGCCAGCGAGCAGGCGGCCGTGTTGGTCGAAGGCGAGGGCGTAAACGATGTCCTCGTGAGAACTCCAGATACGGCTGGGCGAACCGTCGGGCGCGATGCGGTAAATTTCCGACCCGCCCGCAGCCCCTGCGCCGGGAACCGGGAAGCTCATCGAGCCTGGCGAAGTGCTCGCGGTAGAGCTGGTAATCACGATTGCTGTCTGCTGCCCTCCCGGTGAAGATGGGGAAACGGGGATGGAGACTGGCGCTGAGGAGAAACCCGGTTGCACCGTTCCGCCACGTTTTTCGCCGACACCTGCCGCGTAGATGTTGCCGGCCTTATCGATAGCCAGGGCAGTGATTTCTTTTTTGGGGGCGCTGTAGAGGACGAAGCCTTCGCCGGAAGGTGAAATCCGATAAACCAGACCGCTTCCGTCAGAACCCGCGATCAGGTTGCCTTTCGCGTCGAAGGCCATCACGCGGATGTGGGCTTCGTCGCTTTTGAAGAATGTGGAATATTCGCGCTTCGGGCTCACACGGAATATCTCTCCATGATCGCCGGTGGCCACATAAAGATTATTGGCATCGTCGAGGACCAGATCCCAGATGTATTTGGTGCCCGGCTCGAAGAAAACTGAGGAACTCCAGGAGGAGTCGGTTGGGGATTTGGCTTTCGCTTGAGAGTCTCTTGTCTGGTCGCCGGGAACCGCGCGATGCTCGACCTTGTAAACTTTGCCGTCTGGATTTGTGGCCGCATAGATAGCCCCGCCCTTATCCACCGCCAACGCCTGTACCTGGAGTTCCTGAGGCTCGAAAATCACAGTGGACTTGCCGTCCGGCGTGATTCGATACACGCGCGCGGGAGAGCCCGCAGCGGCGTAGAGATTACCATCGCGGTCAGCCGCGATCGACCAGATGTAGGTCGATGGAGTGGTAGACAGAGCCGTAAAGGCCGGAGCCAGTTCGAGGCCGCCCGTGCTGCGAACGGCGACGCCCTTGGTCGTGCCCTTGATCAGATCTTCGAACTTTGATTGTTCCCAGGTGCGCGTGCCCTCGGCAAAACCAAAGGAAAGCAAGAAAACAATTGGAAAGATAACGAACAGCCAACGCAGACGGATCAAGTTCATACCTCTGTGCAAAGTCTTGGAGAAAAATTCAGGTTACCACGTCGTGTGGGGCGGACACTCCTGGCTCGCCACCGGCGAGCCTTGATTTTGGGGTTGATCCGGTATTCAGGTTGCTAAATTTTAACTTCAAAGGCAGCGGACAAGAGTGTCCGCTCCACATGGATTACTTGATGTTGATGGTCAGTACTTGCGCGCCGGCGACCACGTAATCCAGCGGGGCGGTAGCGGCCTCGTTTACCGAGGACTCGCTGGAGACCTGCATGTCCTGGGTTCCGCGCATGCCGTCCATCACGTTCATGATGGATAGCGGGAGCGTGGGCATGACCTTGTCAGCGATCGTGGCCTCGGGATCGGCTTCCAGAAGCGAGACGTAGACGCGGTTGTTGACATGCTCTTTGTTCAGGAATGCGATGGTGGCGGCGAGATCGAGTCTACGTCCGAGCAGCGGCGAGCTACGGCGAAAACGGTCGAGCGTATCGCCATCGCTGACCAGAATACGCAGCGGTCCCTTGGAGGTAGAGGTCGGAATGTGAATGGGAATGTGTTGCACCACGCCTTCGCCACGATAGGGCCGCAGCATGGCCTCAATGGCGATATCGTCGCCGGGGCGGGCTTCGGTGATGTCCGTGCGGGCACTTTCGAGGCGGGCCCATCGACGTTCGCGCACAATGTTGAAATCAAGCTGGACGCCGTGAATGGCCGGCACGCTGTAAGGATTGTCGAAGATGCGGCTGAAGCGGTCGCCCAACGAGATGGCGGCAAGCATGGCACCCGGTTGTCCGCCATCGACCGCGGCGAACATGTTGTGCATGGTAAGGTCTGGGTATCCGTCCACGCTGATACGCCCATTCATACGGTAAGTGGTTTCTTCTCCATACTCATTCACGCCGTGCAGAGCGTTAAACACCGTGGCCATCATCGCTATCGGGCTTAGGCGGGCGTTGTTCAGGACTTCGTAATGGAACTGCTTGTCCGCGGATTCACCATGGATGGTGAGTGTGACCGGAATCATTTCCGGCTTCTTGCCGAACTCTCCCAGAATGCCGTTGTGGCGGTCCTGCACGAATGCGCCCACCGCTTCGGTCGCGTTTACGATCTTGAAAGCGTTGAGCGGCGAAGGCAGGGTAGCTAACACTTGCGCCTTGGTCATGGGCAAATCCACCATGCCGAACTGCATCAGCGGGTGACCACAGGCCAGAAGATGCTGCGCGTCCATGTAAGTCACGGTGCAAGTGGCGGCAATATCCATGTCGCCGCGCACCAGGATGGCGCTCACGGCCGAGCCAGGCTCCATCGGCTCAGGCTGTTTGGCGTCGCTGACCGAGCCTGCTCCCATCACCGGCACGATTCCTGCAGCCGCGAATTGCGAGGCGAAGCGGTGAACTGTGTCTTCGGAGAATCCGTTGAAGACGAGCGGTGCCTCTATCGGCCGGAGATAGTTGGCGAAGTCCTGACTGACAAGATTCTGAGTTGGGATTCCAGGACTTGCAGTCTTGTTCGGAGAGCGGGCAGCAGATGTCGCTTCGATTGGGGCAGAGGCTGCGCTTTTGTCCAAAGCGCTGATCTCAAGCATTTCGGCGATCGGGGTTACGCCCGCGATCGGTTCTTTCGAGAATTCGCCGATGCGAAAAGCCAGCGCACCCGCTAACTTGCCATCCAGGTACACGGGACTGCCGCTCATGCCGGCGACCACGCCTGTATATTCGGCCTTGGTTCCGCCGAGACGAACCAGGATCACATCACCCTTGGGGCCGTTGGCATTCTTGAGAATGCCAAGCACCTCCACGTCCATGGACTCAGGCTTCGTGCCCTGAAACACGGTGAAGGCCACGCCTCGCATTCCGGCGTGGATTTGCTCGACCGGAATGGTTTCAACCGGCTTGCGAGTTTGCGCTTGAGTTGCGGGATAGAACAGGAAACAGAGAGCAGCGAGGGCGAGAAATGCTCGTCTCATTACAGATTTTCCCCAGAGAACCGCCAACTGGTTCTCTAACCACAGAGTTACGTCGCGCTTTGCATCGGGCTTGCCGGGTAGGAGAGGGTCAGTAAAAGCCGAGCAACACATCCCAATCGCGAAGCTCTGCGTCTATACTAGCACAGGGTTTTTCCGAGGGCTTCAATGATTTCACGTCGATTTTGCAGGTTGTTTGGGCGCGTTGGAAGGGATATGGGCTGGGCTTCGCTCAGGTATGTCTCCCGTATCTCATTGTTGATTCTGGTCTTGGGAAGCTTTGCCGGGTTGAGCCGGGCGCAGGATCAGCCGCCATCGACACCTCCCAAGGGCCAGGCGGAGCCGCCCGCCGAGGCGGGTGGTCCGCAAAGCGACGTCGGTCCTTACGCCGTCCCCAAGAAGAAAGATGACCTTCCTCCGCCTCCACCCAAAGAGAAGCCAAAAAAAATCGAGGGCATGCCGGACTATTCCATTCAAGTGGACGTGCCTCTGGTGCAAGTTCCGGTTATGGTCACCACGAAAGACGGGCAGTTCGTCTCCAACCTGAAGCAGGAAAATTTCCGCGTTTATGAGGACGGCACGCAGCAGAAGATCACCAACTTCAGCATTTCTGAAGCGCCCATCACGGCTGTGCTGCTGGTCGAGTTCTCGTCCGGCGATTACTACTTCATGAACGACATCCTGCGCGGGTCCTACGCATTCGCAAACACGTTAAGAAAAGATGACTGGCTGGCGGTGATTTCCTACGATATAAGACCCTACATCCTTGCAGACTTCACCCAGGACAAGGGCGAGGTCTATGGCGCGTTGGGAGAACTCCGAATTCCTGGCTTCTCGGATACCAATCTGTTCGACGCTCTTTACGACACCCTTGACCGGGTAGACCGGATTGAAGGGCATAAGTACATCATCCTGATGACCAGCGGAGTGGATACGTTCAGCAAGCTTACGCTGGATCAGATCACCAAAAAGATCAAAGCTACGAAAGACGTTACAATTTTCCCGGTCAGCGTGGGATATGCCATTCGGACGTGGTTCGAGGCACAAGGCCGAGCCGTGCCCCACGGTTTCGCTATTCCAGTTTCTCAGATGGACTATTTGCAAGCCGACAATGAGATGAATACTTTCGCACGCTTGACCGGTGGCCACGCCTACTTCCCGCGATTTCAGGCCGAGTTTCCGGAGATCTTTCAGCAGATCGGCGGCGATATTCGCAACCAGTACACCATTGCCTATCATCCGGCCAATCCCAAGCTCGACGGCAGCTACCGCAAACTGAAAGTGGAAGTGGTGGCGCCGGATGGGGGTCCGCTGAAAGTTAAAGATCAGAAAGGCAAAGAACTTAAGTATCAGGTCATCGCTCGCGAAGGCTACACGGCCAAGCACACCGTGGACTAGATGCTAGTGTGCATGAACCAAGTGGTCGAGCAGGAACATGAACCCAACTCCCAGAAAAACGACCAAGGCCATCTTTATCCCCGGCTCGCGATTTACTTCCGGGATGAGGTCGGAAGCCGCCACGTAGATCGTCACTCCCGCCGCCAAAGGTAGTCCATAGCTCACTTCGTGCTTGAACAGTGCCATGGTCAGCACTCCCGCGAAAGTCGCGGCCCCCAACAGCACGGACGCGCCCCAGGCCACGCGCCGGCTCTGACCGCTTGCCAGCATGACCGACGTGATGGTGAATCCTTCGGGAATCTTGTGCAGGAAAATCGCAAGAAAGATGATCCAGCCCAGCCAGTTGGACACCAGAAATCCGGCTGTAATGGCAATGCCATCGAAAAATGTATGAATGGTCAAGCCCAGCAGGATCGAATATCCCTTGTGGGTGTGGACGAATTGATCTTTGTGAGTTTCCTCTCCGAAATGAAAGTGCGGAGTAACGGTGTGCTCAAAGAAATGAATGATCAAGTAGCCGATCAGCACCAGAAATGCCGCACTCTTACCGCGTAGTTCGAGGGCGGCCGGGAAAACCTCCACGATGGCGGTGGCCAGCATGAATCCCGCACCCAGAGCGATGAAATATTTGAGGTAGGAACGCTCCCAGTGTTTCTGAACGATGATGGCGCCGCCGAACACGTTGGCCGCGGCGGCGGTTAGGCCCAGAAGAAGGCTGAGGAGAATGGGATGCATCGGGGAGGATGATATCAGTTCTAGGTTCGCGGTTCCTGATCAGCCACTGTGCCGAATGTGCATCACGTCACCGTCCTGCACGATGTACTCTTTCCCTTCCAGACGAAGCGTGCCACGGGCGCGGGCGTTGGCCTCTGACCCAGCATCGAGCAGTTGATCCCAGCGGATGGTTTCGGCGCGGATGAAGTGTTTCTGCAAGTCGGAATGGATCGCGCCTGCCGCGTCCTGAGCGCGAGTATTCACTGGGATGGTCCAGGCGCGGCACTCATCCTCGCCCGCAGTGAAGAAAGAAATGAGGCCAAGCAATGTGTAGGTCGTCCGGATCAGGCGGGTGAGGCCGCTCTCGGTGAGGCCGTAGCTCGAAAGGAATTCGGCGGCATCGGCGTCGCTCATCTCCGCGAGTTCAGCTTCGACCTTTCCGCAGATCGCTGCCGCGCCAGCATTCGGCCGCGATGCGACTTCCGTCAATTTGTATTTGTTGGCCGCAGCTTCGAGGTCCTTTCCCAGTTCCGTGCTCTCGTTCACGTTCAAAACATAGAGAATCGGTTTCTCACTAAGAAACATGAAACCGCGAAGACGCTTTTTGTCTTCCGGGGTCATCTCCATCTCGCGTAGCGGCAACTCTGATCCCAGATGAGCGTTGGCGCGCTTGAGCAGGTCGTTTTCTTTTTCGAGATCCGGGGTGCGCATTTTCTTTAAGTCTTTTTCCAGACGCTCCAGACGTTTTTCGATCTGTCCGAGGTCGCTGACCATGAGATCGAATTCGACATTCTTGATGTCGCGCAGAGGATCGATAGCGCCGACGTGCGGAATTGAGGGATCATCGAAGGCCCGCACAACGTGGGCGAGCGCGTCCACCCCACGCAAATGAGTCAGATAGGCAGTCTCTTTAAGCGCGTCCTGCCCGATGGCGCCGACGTCCACGTACTCCACCGAGGCATGCGTCAACTTCTTGGGGTCGTACAGCGCGGCCAGGCGATCGAGGCGGTCGTCGGGGACCTTGGCTACTCCGATATGCGCTTCGCGCGGGTTGGCGTACGCCTGCTCGGAGAGATTCGCTTTGGTCAAAATGCGAAACAGCGATGTCTTGCCTACCTGGGGCAGGCCGATGATTCCAGTTTTCATAAGAAAGGCTTCTAGCTATTGAGTAGTTCGGCGGCCATGGGAGAACCTTTCAGCATAAATGATGATTCGAGGATTGCACAGCTCAGGAGTGTGCGAATGCAGCGGCCGCCAGATATACAACCACCAATCCCAGCAACAGCACTCCGCCTTCAACCCGCGTGGACCAGACATGCAGCACATCGAACTGCATGCGGGCCGGGTTATCGGGAGGAACGGAGTCAATTTCGCCGATCGATGCCCGCAGCGTATCCATGCGAGGCATGATACCGAATTGCGAGATCAGGGTGAGCGCAAGCATGAGGCAGATGAGCACGTGCCGCGCAGCAAAGACCTGAGCCGTGCCTTTCGTAAAGCGATTGTAGAGAATCGAACTGGCCAGGAAGATAAGGCCGGAGACGATACCCATCCAATGCAAAGTGCCCAAGGACCGCCCAACTACCGTTCCCGCCAGGTGCCGACTGGGCAGTGTGGAAAATGCCGCCTGGGCGACCACGGGGAAAAAGATCAGTCCGCCGATCCAAACAATCAGGGACAAGAGCATGAGATAGCGAAGAAATGACATGCAGAAATATTATGACGGTCTCAAGACGATAAAGCCAACTGAGAACTGGGAACCCGCAACTGACAACCGCTTCTACACGGGCACGGGAGTGCCGTCCACGATTTCCTTGATGACCTGCTCGGCCTGCTCGGACTTCTTCAACGTGGAAGAGTAAAGCCCGTTCACCACCACCCGATGGGCAAAGACTGGCACCACCAGAGGCTTAATATCTTCCGGCGTGCAGAACGTCCGGCCATCGAGAAATGCCATTGCCTGGGCAGCGCGATAGAGCATTTGCGAACCGCGGGGCGAGACTCCCAGCGAGAACTGTTCTGACTCTCGCGTTTTTCTGACAATGCTGAGAGCATAGCTGACCAGCGATTCATCCACACGGACTTGTGTAACCGCGTGCTGCATCTCCAGCACATCAGCGCCGCTGAGCACCGGCCGCATGGCCTCCAACTGGCTGGTACCGGCTTCCGAGCGCAGAATCTCACGCTCGGCGCCGCTGTCCGGATAGCCCATCCGCACCCGCATCAGAAAACGATCGAGCTGGGATTCCGGTAGAGGGTAAGTGCCGTGGTGTTCGACCGGGTTCTGCGTGGCGATGACCAGGAACGGCTGCGGCAGCGGGTAAGAGTGTGCGTCCACGGTAACCTGGCTTTCGTTCATGGCTTCGAGCAACGCGGACTGGGTCTTCGGCGTGGTGCGGTTGATTTCATCGGCCAGCAGCACGTTCGTAAACACCGGGCCGCGTTTGAATTCGAACGCCTGCTCTGCCGCGGAGTAAATCGAAATCCCAAGAACGTCCGAGGGAAGCATGTCGCTGGTGAACTGCACCCGCTGAAAAGTGCAATCGAGAGCGCGCGCGAGAGCCTGTCCCAAAGTGGTTTTTCCGACACCGGGGACGCCTTCGATGAGGAGATGTCCGCGTGCGATAAGAGAGACTACCGCCAGACGAATGATGTCGTCCTTACCTCGAATCACCTTGCGGAGCGCATTTTCCAACTGCGCCGCACGATGGGAAACGGCACTGGCGGTTTCAGGAGACATTACTGGAATTCTACTATGCGAGTGGATGGTGATAGCAGTTACGGAGGTTACAGATACCGGTCAGCTTTCAGCCGTCAGCTAGAACTGCCTAACTTTCGGGTTGGCTGAAAGCTGAAAGCTGAGAGTTGACAGCTTCCTACTGCATAAACTCTGCCGGCCTTCCCGTTAGCCGCTCTATCCGTTTCGCGATCGGAGGATGGGTTGAGAACAGGCTGCCGAAGCTCATCCCCAGAAATGGCTGGATGATGAACAAGTGTGCAGTCGAGGGAGTGGCCTGCATGGGTAAACGACGCGAGTAGGCATCGAGCTTTGATAGTGCGCTGGCCAAGGCATACGGATTTCCGGTGAAATGTGCGCCGGTTGCATCGGCCTGGTATTCGCGCGAGCGCGATACGGCAAGCTGGATGAGTGAGGCGGCTATCGGGGCAAGAATCAGCATGAAGAGCGCGCCAAGTCCTCCACCACGGCGATCATCGCGATCACCCCCCATACCGCCGAAAATCATGGCGAAGCGTCCCATGCTCGCAAGCATGGTAATGGCTCCCGCGACAGTCGCGGCTACGGAACTGATCAGGATGTCCCGGTTATTCACGTGGCCCAGTTCGTGCGCCAGGACGCCTTCCAGTTCTTCATCATTGAGCAGGTTGAGGATTCCCTGCGTGACGGCAACCGAAGCGTGCTGCGGATTGCGTCCAGTGGCGAAGGCGTTGGGGGAATCGTTGGGAATCACGAAGATCTTCGGCATTGGTATGCCGATTTTTTGCGTGAGGCGCTCGACCGCCGCGTAGGCGCGCGGCAACTGCTCGCGCGTGACCGGCTGGGCGCGATACATCGCCAGCGCGATCTTGTCGGAGTAAAAGTACGAAATGAAGTTCATGACTGCAGCAAACGCCAGCGCCAGCAGCATCCCGTTCTGTCCGCCGAAGAAACGGCCAATGAACATCAGCAACAGCGTAAGAAGCGTAAGCAGAAACGCGGTTTTGAATGTGTTTCCCATAACCAATCTCGATAGATTAGATGGTACGCCGAGCCGGGGGATTCAACCAGCGTTGAGGGAAGAAGACAGGAATGGATTCAGGGTGCAGGCAGCCATGAAAATGACTACCGGCTCAGTTGGGAGAGCAGGATGCCCACGGCAAGCACAGCTCCAACCACAATTGGTCTCCATTGCTCTCTGCCTGCAACCGGCCACCCCCGCTTTCGAAGATGCGCCACGCAAGTGCGATTCCCTGCCTCTTCTTCAGATCGCGGCGGGCCCGCTCCACGGATTCCGCAGTCTTCCCGCCGGTCGGAACCTCCGCACCTGAAGCCTCAACCGCGGAAATCGCAACTCTGACTTGCGCTCCTTCGTCATCTTCATCGGCTGTAATCTTCACGTCCGCGCCGGGACGGCAGGACTCTATTGCGAACTCAAGCAGATGGGTTAGACCCTGCCGCAATCCGCTGCCGTGGAAATTTACCGTGCAACCGGAACTGGAGATCGCCGAGCTACAAGTTAGAGAAAGCCTCACGTCGGCGGACCCCGCCCCCGGCAGCAGGTCAGCCACCACCTCGCGCAGGCAAACCGTAAGCGACGATATCTGTTGATCCGCTTGCGCATTCCCGGCTTCCCACAACTCCCGAAGCGCCCGAAAATGCCGCACGATGGAGTGGGCCTGCGTAAGGGCGATTTTCAGATCGTGTCTCCACTGTTTTGGAGTGCGCGACAACAACAGGTTTATCTCCAGCAGGCAGGTCAGAGTGCTGAGCGGCTGGCTCAAGTCATGAAAAATGTCGCCGACCAGCCGCTTATATCCGCAGTCGATCCCCAGGCTCTCACCAGAGTTGCCAAGCAGGGTTGCCTCCGGTTTGAGGTATGCAGTCTTCAAGCTTGTGCCTCGGAATGACTGCGCAGCTCGTATCCCACTCCGCGGATGGTGTGGATGAGCCGTGAACTGAATCCATCGTCGACCTTGCGGCGCAGGTAGTTGACGTACACATCGACGACGTTGGTGCAGGTGTCAAAAGACAAATTCCACACATGTTCAATGATCATGGCACGGGTAATTCTCCGGCCGGCATTGCGCATCAGGTATTCCAGCAGGGCGAACTCTTTCCCGGTCAATTCGATACGCCGTCCTGCACGTTCCACTCTGCGTTCCACGCGATCGAGCTTCAAATCCTCCACCGTCAGCACCGATTCCGCCGGCATGTGGCTGCGGCGCAGCAACGCCCGAATCCGCGCCGAAAGCTCCGAGAACGAGAAGGGTTTCCCCAGGTAGTCGTCCGCGCCCAGATCCAGACACTGTACCCGGTCCTCGACGCGCGTGCGCCCGGTGAGCACCATGATCGGCATGCTGGGTTTGCGGGTGCGCAGATACCTTAAAATCGCAACTCCGTCCAGACGCGGCAGATTCAGATCGAGCACGACCAGGTCATAGTCGAACTCACCCGCCATGGCTCGGGCCTGCTCTCCGTCACTCGACACGTCCACGGCATAGTGTTCCGCGTCCAGACCCTTTTTCACGAAGCTGGCAAGTGCCAAATCGTCTTCAGCGATCAGTATGCGCATAAGGTTTCTCTAACCTTCACCTCCCCAATTCTAGGGAAGAACTGGACGGACACTGAAGATTAATGGGCGCACGAAGGGCCCTGTTCTCCCCAAATGGGAACGCCCCGGAACCTGCTCTGGCACTCACCATCGCTTCGCTCCTCCACCGATAATTCATTGACACAACTTTCTACCTGAAGGATCATGCAGTTTGGATCTCGCGAGCAAGGGAACGCTGAAGTCCCTGTTTGTGCCGGGAGGCATACTGCTGCTTGCGGCAGTGGCACTCTTGTCAGGGGGACTTCTGCCGATCTCCGCCGCTGCAGTCGACTTCTACTATTACGCAGCCTTCGGCGCCGGGCTGCTTCTGGCTTGGCGCTTCAATTCCAGCCGCGTTCTTTTTGCCCTGGTCACGCTGCTTCTGGCACACCGTGCCATTGAGTTCTTTTCTGCGGGGCGAGCCGCTTCCATCGGCCCCGGCCGCATTGCATTTGAAGCCATTGCTTTCCTCCTGCCCATCAATTTCGTTGTTTTTTCCCTGGTTCGCGAACGCGGTCTGACAATTCCCAGCGCCGCACCGCGGATGGTTTTGTTGTTTTTTGAGTCTGTACTGGTTGCCTTCTTCTGCCGCCCCGGCGAGACTACGAGTCCACTCCCCCTCCATGCCGCTTTCCTGAGCCGGTCTCTGTTCCATTGGACCCGCATCCCGCAGCTCGCCCTGCTGGCTTTTGCAGTGGCCTTCGGAGTCCTGCTGGTGCGGCTTCTGCTCTATCGCAAACCGCTCGAAAGCGGACTGCTTTGGTCCCTTGCCGCAACGTTCCTGGGCCTGCAAGCGAACGGCGCGGACCGGATTGCCATTGCCTACTGGGCCACTGCAGGCCTGCTGCTGATCACCTCGATCATCGAGAACTCCTACGTCCTGGCTTACCACGACGAACTCACGTCTCTGCCCGCGCGTCGCGCTTTTAACGAGGCTCTCCTGCGCCTGGAAGCACCTTACGCGATCGCAACCGTTGATATCGATCACTTCAAGAGTTTCAACGACACCTATGGGCACGATACCGGAGACCAGGTTCTGAGCATGGTGGCGTCCAGGCTGGCCCGGGTGAATGGCGGAGGGCAGGCGTTTCGCGTCGGAGGAGAAGAGTTCTCGATTCTGTTTGCGGGAAAATCCATGAAGGAGGTCGTGCCGCACTTGGAGTCGCTCAGAACCCTGATCGAAGAATCCAGATTCCGCGTGCGTGGCACGCCCGAACGCCGCAGCGCTCCTCGGGGCGCGGGTCGCAGGATTGACGATAAGAAGGCTTCGGCTCGCCGCGCTCGGGCTCGCAACCTTCCCCCAGAATCCTCTCCGGATGGACTCTCCGTCACCGTGAGTATCGGAGTCGCGGAACCGGGTCCAAAGGGGCGCGACGTGGAGCAGGTAATCCAGGCGGCGGACAAAGCCCTGTATCGAGCCAAGAAGGCGGGCCGCAATCGAGTGGAGACCGCAAGCGAATCTCGCGGCTCGCGCCTGAAGCGCAACATTGCCTGAACATGTGGCGCGGGCGCCCACGCCCGTGCGGTTGTGACAAAAATGTTCTTCGTCCTCGACTAGTCCTTCAGTGAGACCACCGGCACATAAACTCCCTTCAACTCCCGACTCCAGCAAGCGCCCGTGCTTCCCCTCTCCGCCGGAGTGGTGAAGCGATATTGGTAAAGCATCGCCCGAACATAATGAGGCGGCGTGCCGGGAAATGGGTTGCGGTCAAGCAACCGCAAGACCTCGGGAGAGCCTTCCAGAAGCCGCGCCATAAAGCGCACGATCCAGGGATCGCTTTGGTAGCTGCCCAGCGCCGCAAACCACATTTGCCAGTCAAGGCGAGGCTGATGCGGCGCCACCCATGCAGGCCGGCGAGCCAGATCCCCCGCCTTGTATTTGAATTCATAGGGAAGCCATGTCGTGCCGTCGTTCGATCCTTCGATCACGATCTCCGGCCGGGTTGTGGTCATCACGGCAAAAAGGCCATAGCTGTTGATGATCTGGAATTGAGAGATGCTTTGAGTAGTGGCTTCGGCTATAGACCAGCCGAGGCCAAACGGGCGTGCGACCTGGAAGACTCCGACAAACAATGCAAGAGCGGCAAAAGCGCGGCACACTGCGCGAGACCACGCCCGTGACTTGTCATAGGTCGGAGTCGAGAACCGGCCTGACACCTTCGGCAATATCCGACGGAAGGACGCATCGTCTAGGAGGAACAAGCAAAACGCAATCGTGAGGACGTTGAAGAACGCATAGTTCCCGGTCAGCAGAATGAGAACTTGCAGAGCAACCATCGCAACCGCCGCGAACATCCGCACGCGGCGAGGCGCGAAGATCAAAAAGGGAACCACCAGCTCCACGAGAAATACAAATCCGAGCGAGGCGCGTTGAAACCATCCCGGCAATTGATACACGTACCAGGCCAGCGGCGTTGGCAAGGGCTGTGTTTCGTAGTGCACGGGCAGCGCGGTGAAGTGGCGCCACGACGGATCTCCACTGGCCAGCTTGACCACGCCGGAGAGAAATATCAATCGAAAGAGCAGCCAACGATAGAGCCAGACGATGACTGGCGACGAGCCCAGGAGAATCGCCAGGAATCCAGCTTCGAGCAGCAGCGCGTCCCACTGATAGCCCATAAATTCCTGGCCAGCCGTCACCAGCGAAAGATAAAGCACGAACAAGAGCACGCGGACGATTCGCCAGCGCACGCCAAGAATCAGCAGCACTGACAGACTGATCCCGGTGATGCCAACCGCTGTGATCATGCGGTCGCCCGCATTGAGCCAAAACACCGTTGGCACTTGCCAGTACACAGACCCGTAGGCCTCCCGCAGCGACTGGAGATATTCCGCGACTGGAGATATGCCACGCGAACCGATAAGGCCCGCCGCCTGCACTGCAAAAGACGCGAAGGCACAGAGGTAAACCACTCCGAGAGTTCTTAGGAAGAGCCAGCTGGCAATGCCAAAGGTTTCAACCTCGACCGGAACTCCCCAAAACACACGCGTTGCCCAGTAGCAGAAGGAACGGTTCCGCGCCACGATTCTGTAAGCCAGCTCAGTGATTGGGGCGACGCCCGGAACGTGCTCGTACAACCCGAGCATCCAGCTTTTGCCCGGCAGGAGTGCGAGCAGCGTGAAGACCGCGAAGGCCCCGCTTCGCACTTCCCTATTGGGCAGGAAGAGCTTTACGGCGGAGGCAAAGTCTTCTTGAGGAAGATCGGGAAAGCGGCTGGCGACTTCCTGGTAGGGACAGTACAGCACTCGCTCGCGTGTGAGCTGCTGCCAGTAATCGATCCACACTCGACAGAACGAACAAGCTCCGTCGAACACTACCAGCGACCGGTCGAGGGAGTCGTTCATAGATTTCTGACGGGCGAGGACGCCCGTTCTCGTTTAGCTCTCCAGTTTACGAACTCCCGATCAGGACTCCCGTCGCGAAGACCAATGCGCCGCCCAGCGCTACCTGCATGGCCGCCGAGAATGTCGGAGTGTCCATGTAGCGATGGCGGATCCAGGTGATGACCCCGAGTTCCACGATGACGACTACGAAGGCGACGGCCAGCGCAATTCGAAAACTCGGGAGCAGGAAAGGAAGCGTATGGCCGACTCCGCCCAGCGCGGTCATGGCGCCGCATATCAGTCCACGAACCCAGGGATGACCGCGGCCCGTAAGGCTGCCGTCGTCGGAGAGCGCCTCGGCGAACCCCATACTGATGCCGGCGCCGATCGAAGCGGCCATGCCGACCAGGAAGGCGTCCCATGGATTACGCGTCGCAAATGCGGCGGCGAAGACGGGCGCCAGCGTGGATACGGAGCCGTCCATCAGGCCAGCCAAACCGGGTTGCACGATCTGCAGAACGAAAAGCCGGCGGCGCGCACGCTCTTCGTCTCGTTGAACGTCAGGACTCAACTCTTCTTCTTTCAGTTCCTGCGCTCGGTCTTCGTGGGCACGCTCTTCTTGGGCGAGGTCATCGAGTAACTGGCGAATACTGGCGTCCTGCGTTTTTCCGGCGGCCTTCTCATAGAATCTGCGCGTCTCCACTTCGATGGCGCTGGCTTCCCTGCGCACCACGTCGAGGCCGAGCGGCCGCGTCAGCCAGACCGGCTTGCGCTGGACGAACCCTCTCACATCCTGGCGTCGGATGAGCGGGATGTGTTCTCCGAACTTTTGCCGGTATAGATCGATCAGCCTGCGGCGATGTCCGGACTCTTCGTCGCGCATGCCGTCGAACACCGCCGCGGAGGCGGGGAAATCCTGGCGTAATCCTTCGGCAAAGTCGGCGAAGACTCGTTCATCTTCTTCTTCGAGTGAAATTGCCAGCGCGAGAATCTCGCGTTGGGAAAGATTCTCAAAGTTCTTCATGGCGGATAGTGTAATCGGAGGGGGACGATCCCTGGCAGGTACAAGTCAAGTTCCTCCGCTTCGCTCGGGATGGCTACCTCGGATGGAACAGGATCACAAGCGAGCAGCGGGAACTGAACCTGCGTCTAATTGGAATTTCGTAGGATTATCCCCGCCCCCTTGGTCTTTTGGAATCACGGGGTTAGGGCCAGACCACCACCAAAATCTATGGGTTTAAAGGACCTATACGCAAAATATTGCGGAATAAGGAGTTAGCCGTTCCCTGTCCCAAATTGGAATTGCCAAGAAGCTAACTTACGTTAATCAACAATATCCCTGTGAGAAAGTTAAGTCAAGGGCAGGGACAGCCGGTTGCTAGTTCTCAGTTCCTGGTTGTTTCGTAGCCGCTGGCCGCGGCGAGCTCGGTTATCCGAGCATCGCTGCGGCCAGCGTACTAAAAATCAATACGCCCAGAACGGGCCGGTACCGGCAGGCGTAGTTGCCCCATCGATGGCGGTAAATACGCTTCGGCCATAGAAGAAAGGCAAACCCCAATCGAAGCCGCCAGCGTTAGGTCCTGCCAAGTTGGAAAAGGCTGCATCGCCAGGGTTGCCGGAGGTTACGGTGTCGAAATTGTCTACGTTGAAATTCACCGTATTGGTCGCTTGGTTCAGACCCACGTTGGTTGCGGACAGGGGCGTAGTGCCGGGAGGACAGTACCAAGAGGGGTTGCTGCTACAAACCGACAGTAAAGAGTCGGGAAAGAAGTACCCGTTGGAACCGCTGTCGATAAAGCTTGCAGTCAGGGCCTGGCCGTTGAAATTGGTGGTGAAATTGTCATTCAAATCGATCGTGAACACGGTTGCAGTACCCAAACCGTTGTTGGACTCCGTGCCAATACCGAAAATCATGTTCCCGTCGACGGTAGCGGCCACGCCCGCGACCGCAGGCAACTCCAGGATGACGCCATTGTTATCGGCCGGGAAGTTGAATACCGGGTTGGATACCTGTTGATTGGGCAATGAATCACTGCAAAGGGGACCGCAGGATACTGATGCCGGCTGGCAGGTACTGGTTGAGCACAGATAATAGAACGGCTCCGGAGGCGGTCCAGTGAGCGGATCGCAACTAATGCCACAATCAAACGGCTCGGGACCCACGCCCAATATGCCGTTCGCGCCCAGTGTCGCCTGGGTATCTTCGTTGGTGCCGGTACCACCGGTGGAACAATTAGAGGGTACGGTTAGAGGTGGCTGCGGATTCGCTATCACCTGGATAGACGTTCCACTCGCCACTTCCCCAGCCAGCACGACATCCGCAGAGGCCACGGGTCCCCACAGATATGAGCCATCAAGGAAGTTGACACAATTATTCAGGGTATTGCCATTGCCATCATTCAGGGGTTGAAGCGGGATGGTGACCTGCGAGGCCAATACTCTAAGGCCAAACGATCCGGTATCCACCAAAATGTTGTCGATGGTCTGACACGTGTTGGTTTGTGGGAGGCAGATCTGGACACTGGTGAAAGCGCCATTGGGATAGATACTGGTGGGCGCCAGGGGCCCGCCATTGACCGAGATGGGCAATACATTACCGGCAACGCCGACCGGCGACACGGTAATCTGCAGCGATGCGGAGACGGCAGAATTAGTCGCGGAAGTGGCGGTCACGGTCGCGAGTAGGATGCCTGTAACGGTAGCGGGAGCATGATAGGTCACCGAGCTGCCAGTGGCATTGTTCAACGAATCGCCACCTACGCCAGCAAGGGTCCACTTCACGCTGCTGCCGTCGGAAGTAGTGGCAACGATGTTGAGAGTGTCGCCGGCGTGAATGGAAGCGCTGCTCGGAGAGAGCGAAATTGTAATAGGAACGCCCGATGGCGTCGAACTACCGCCGCAGCCAACTAGAAATCCGAGGGTTCCAACCAAGACCATGAGCAAGAAGCTTCGCACACTTTCCTCCTTAACTACTGCAATGCGTCGGGGGTGATTCCCTGGGGTACCATTTCAGGGACATAGGCTCGGCCGGAGTACGAGCGCATGTGGCCGCCGTTTTCGAAAACCAGCCCCGGCTGGACAATGCTGACCGGCCGGTGGCCCGGCTGACTCTCTCTTTGCGCCTTGGCTGCCTGTTCAAATTGACCAAAGTATGTCCCCAGGAGCTGCTGCATGTTGGGGATCACTTGTCCATGCCAGGTGACCGCGAAGACTTTTCCCGCTGGCGAAACGTACTCCTTAACGGTGCTCCCGGGAGCCTTGATTTCGTGAACCGTGTAGGCCTGTTCCTGGGTGGTCTTAAGGGTGCCCTTCATCTGCGCCCGGTCTTCGTGGACCGTGGTGAGGTCCCCGCCCAGCGCGGCGAGCGCGGGCAGAGGGAGCGCGAGCATCAGGAGAGCAATGCCGATTAACGAGATACGGGTTTTCAAGACGCCTAATTTCGATTCCATAAAACTCGCTCCGCTTTCTGTATTGCGCAAGGGTAGAACAGGTTATTTCCTCTTAACCCGACAAACGGGGGAAAGTTGTTGTTCCTGCTCTAGGATTTCCACCCTGGTCAACGGGTTGCCTTCCTTTAGCTTGTACAACATTTTATCCATTGGGTGGGTCTGGTTGTGAGCCTTGCTGTTGCCTACTTGCATTCTCCGTCAAGATTGGCCGGATGCATGAGGGTAGTTGTAAGTCGATGGCGCGGCTGATGAGGCTGGGGAGAAGGACAGCCGTGGGCGGCTGTCCCCCCGTTTATTTCGCGCTGCCTACCAGTTTCTCCACGTCGCTCATTTCTTTGGGTACACCGGAGGAAAGTATTTCCGGGCCACCGTCGGTGACGAGGACGGTGTCTTCGACGCGGAAGTGCATTTGTTTGTCAGGAAACTCGACGATGGGTTCGACAGTTACGACTTGGCCAGCTTTCACCGGTCCGGTTGGCCGCAGTACGTCGTGAGTGGCGAGGCCTACGAAATGTCCCGGGAATCCGAGCCACTGCTTGCCGATGCCGTTCTTGTCGTACACGGCTTTACCCGCGTCGGCGGCTTGTTCGTAAGTGTTGCCGGGCTTGAGCAACGCGATCGACGCTTTTTGCGATTCGAGGTCGACGGCGTACCACTTGGCCTCTTCGGGAGTGAATTTGCCGCCGATGTTGAAGGTGCGCGTGATGTCCATGGTTTCGTGATCAAGGTCAGCAGCGAAGTCAAAGACCACGAGTTGGTTGGGCTGAATCTGGCGGCGGTCGCTGAAGTAGTGCCAGGTGTTGATGTTTTCCCCGGAGCCAACAATGGCGGGATAAGCCCAGCCCTGGGCTCCTGCGTTGCGGAAAACATAGTCCGCCTCAGCTTCGATCTGGTATTCGTACATAGGAGCATGAGCGTGGGCGATGCCCTGCTTGATGCCCTCGGCGCTCAGGCTGCCGTTTCGCCGGAGGACGGCAATTTCCTGCGGCGTCTTGATGTTGCGCATCGCATCAATGAATTGGGTAACATCGCGCTGATGCGCGGCGGGATAGCGCTCGGCAAGTTTTTTGAAGGCAGCGCGGTCGCCGGGGAGAGGATCGCCGTAGGGGCTGGCATACTCGGCGGCATAGTCGCGGCCCGTCTCAGGGCGGGCGCCATCGGCCTTGTCGGCAAAGTTCAAACGCAGCCACAGGTCGCCTTCCCTGCCGACAAGATTCGCCAGAATCGCATCCAGAGTGCCGATCGGCAGCACCGTCTTGAAACCCAGTTTTTCCTGGGCCTCGGGCGTCATCGCCAGCAGATTCGCGCCATAAACCTGCTTGGTGCGCGGACTTTGCTGGGGCTCAAAAATAATGACATCGCCCTTGCTGGCATCCATGACCATGACTGCGCCGGGGTCGGCCAGTCCGGTGAAATAGAAGAAATCGTTGTCCTCGCGATAGTGATTGGCTTCAGGAAGAATAGTGCGCGCAAACAGGATCAAGTGGCCGGTCTTCAGTTCTTTGGCAAGATCCTGACGGCGGCGGGCAAATTCCTGCGGTCCTCCCAGATCGTTGATTGCCGTCAGATCGGTATATTGCGCCCATGCCGAAGCTGAGAGCAGAAACATCAACAGGCACCGAACCACCCATGTAGAACCAATCGCGCGAGTTTTCACGTATTCCTCCTGAGAGCGGCGAGTTTAACGCAGCGACGACGAGGTTGACAACTGACTCGTAGCCTTACTCCACATCATCCACAATTTCGGTGAACACTATCGGCGCCATGTTGCTCTGACGCAGGTGCTGATTGAGTTGCGGCAGCCAGTTGGTCTTGACGTGATTCCACTCCGCCAGACGCTGCTTCAAGGAGTCGCTGGATTCTTGGTACAAGGCAAGCGCTTGAGAAGGCACGGCGCGATCACCGCTTTCTACTACTGCCAGCGCGGAAGCCAACCCGGCGCTGGCGTTTTGCAGTCCGACTGCGTTGCTCGCGGAATCCCGGTTGCCGGCCAGTATCTTGCGGATTTCAGTTTCGAGTTGTGACGCTGCGGTCTTGACGTCCGAGCGATCCGCACCGAGCTTTTGCTGCAAGTCCGACAATTGCTGCAGCACGGATCTGACCTCGTCTAAAGCCTGACGGCTTTTGAGGGCTTCGGGGAAAATTTCCCGACCAAGTTGGAGTTGCTGTTCAAGGTCGGCAGGAGTTGCCGGGGATCGTGGATCCATCACGATCTTTAGCGGTTGCGCCGAGGTCTTTCCGTCGACGGTCAGCTTCACCGTATAAGTGCCGGGCACGGCGCGTGGACCGTGGGGAGTTCGGCCCGGGTCTTCGCCCGGCAAATCCGGGCTTTTTTCGCCGGGGCTACCCCAGGCAAGATTCCAGATGAAGCGATGCATGCCGCTTGAAGTCTCTAGAATTTCAGGTTTCGGAAACCAATTTTCGGCGACGGGGCGAGGTGGATGCTTCAATTCCCTCGGGTCATCGGAGGAGAAACTGCGGACCATGTTCTGCTTCTGGTCAAGAATATCGAGTTTGATGTGCGCCGCTGGAGTCTTAAGGTAGTAATCGAGGATGGCGCCATTCGGAGGATTCTTGGCGGTCGGCTCTTCGGGCGGCAAAGGAGAGCCGAGGTAGGCATCGTTATCGACACGCACAGCAGTGGCGGGCCGATAGAACCATGGGCCGGCGGCTTTCACGGCATCGTGTGCCTGTCGAAGAGGCGCGATATCGTCCAGGATCCAGAATGAACGGCCGTGGGTCGCAATTACCAGGTCATCCCCGTGAATGACCAGGTCGTGGACAGAAGCTGTGGGAAGGTTCAGCTGCAGAGACTGCCAGTGGTCGCCGTCGTCGAATGACACGTAAATGCCCAGTTCGGTTCCGGCAAACAGTAAGCCGCGGGTTTGGGGATCTTCGCGGACCGCTCGCAAGAATGAAGATGCGGCGATGCCGTCGGTGATCAGCTGCCAGGATGCGCCGTAGTCACGCGTACGGTAGAGATACGGTTTCTGGTCATTGAGGCGATGCCGGTCTATCGCCGCGTAGGCTTCCGATGGATCGAAGTGCGAAGCTTCAATGAGCGATATTTTGCTCCAGTCGCCAACGCCTTTGGGAGTGACGTCTTTCCAGGTTTTTCCGCCGTCATGGGTCAGGTGGATCAGTCCGGTATCGCTGCCCGCCCAAATCAGATCTCCGTTCAGGCTGGAAGGAGCGATGGTATAGACGACGCCATATCCTCGTTCCTTGGCGTTCTCGACGGTGGGT
Organism: uncultured Acidobacteriota bacterium; assembly: GCA_963788605.1. Taxonomy (GTDB): domain Bacteria; phylum Acidobacteriota; class Terriglobia; order Terriglobales; family Acidobacteriaceae; genus JABDBE01. The sequence continues at coordinate 192,096 of CAWBHD010000008.1, forward strand.
GGGCCGTCGGGTTTTTTATCTCCAGGATGCTGGGTTGATCCGGTCAGATCGGGGCTGATGATTTCCCAAAGCAGCCCGCCATCGAGCGTCTTCATCACGTACTGGGTTCCCAGATAGAGCGTTTTCCTGTCGAACGGGGAAAAGAGTAGCACGGGTGTCCAGGGATCACGATACTTGCGGGCGTTGATGTCGACGCCGAATTCCTCCAGCGGCCAGGGAGCAATGTTCTGGCTGAGCAAGGTTCGAACATCGAAGCGCGCGACGTCCCCGAAAGTGCCGGTGATGTAAAGAATGTTCGGGTCTTTCGGGTCGGGCGCGATGTATCCGCTCTCACTGCCACTGGCCGGGAACCAGTCACGAGGGGTGATCTGCCCTGAGTCCGTGCGGCTCCGAACGGCGGCGCCTCCGCTGTCCTGCTGGGTTCCGTAGACAGTGTAGGGAAACTGGTCGTCGGTAATCACGTGATAGAACTGCGCGGTCGGCTGGTTGTACCAGGAACTCCAGGTCTGGCCGTAATCGAGGCTGACGGCTGCGCCCTGGTCGGTGCCGAGGATCATTCGCGAGGAGTCCTTGGGATCAATCCAGATTTGATGATAGTCGTCTCCTCCCGGTGCGCCGCGGAGAACTGACACTGTCTTGCCGCCATCTTCCGAACGGTAGATCGCAACGTTGGGCACGTAGAGGGCGTCGGGATTGTTTGGGTCAACCGTGATGTTTCCGAAGTACCAGGCACGGCTGAAGAGACGGCGATCTTCATTTTGCAGCGTCCAAGTGTTGCCGCTATCGTCGGAGCGGTAGAGACCAGGTTTCTTGGAGCCGCTGACGATTGCGTAGACTCGTTTGCCATTGCTTGAGACGCCCACAGCAGTGCGGCCCCAGTCTCCGTCGGGCAATCCGTTGCCCGTGAGGCGGGACCACGACTGACCGCTATCTTGTGAACGAAAGAGACCGCTGCCGGGGCCGTCGAGGGGCCCGTACGTGCTCCAGGGGGCCCGGTGGCTTCGCCACGTGGTTGCGAAAAGAGTCCTGGGATCGCTGGCAACAATGGCAAGATCTGAAATCCCGATGTCTGGTCCCTGATCAAGAACCTTCGTCCAATTGCCGCCGCCATCGGTCGATTTGTAGACACCACGCTCGTTGTTGGGCCCGTAAGCATATCCGAAAGCGCCGACATAAACGATGTTGGCATTCTGCGGGTCGACAACAATGCGGCTGATCTGGCGGGAGTCGCGCAGTCCGATGTTGGCCCAGGTCTGACCGCCGTCAGAAGATTTGTAAATACCGTCGCCGGATGACAGGTTGGAGCGGATGTCCGCCTCGCCCGTGCCCGCGTAAATGACCTTCGGATCGGACGGGGCCACTGCGAGTGCGCCAATCGAAGCTATCGGTTGTCCATCGAAAATTGGCTTCCACACTAGCCCGGCATCGGTAGTCTGCCAAGTCCCACCACCCACGGATCCGGAATAAAATGTGGTCGAGCTTCCAGGAACTCCGGCCACGGCGATCACCCGCCCTCCGCGAAATGGCCCGATCAGGCGCCATTGGAGCCCGCTGTAAACTTCAGAAGGAATGGACTGGGAGGATGCAAAAACAACGAGAGAAATAAGAGTCGCAAGCAGCTTGGCGGCAATCCTTGGCATTCGTTGGCCCTCACCCCTGAAAACATTTAGTGTAGTGGAGATATCGGAATTTGCTAAAGTGGCTGAGGAGTGGACCATGAATGAACCGGCTGTTGACGTCCTTTGCAAGCACTGCGGCCAGACCTTTTCCGCCTTCCTGAAAGAGATGGCCGAGAAGAATTCCAAGGTGATGTGTCCCTGCTGCGGGGAACATACCGAATACAGTGCCACGGACGCTGTCACTCGGCCTGCGGCGAAGAACTAAGGTGATTCGGGAACACGGCCAACTGGACTAACGATTCAAAGCAAGACTTTCCTCGAACATCGACCTCGGCGGAGTACGGCCACTCAGTTATGCTTGATTAAATCGCCCGTCTTCTTTCCCGTCAGATCGTTGTAAAGCGTCACCAGCCACTGCTCGCTGGTGATGAAGTCTCCTGACCACTTCTGCCACGGGGCCAGCACATTCTGCTGCTTCAGTTGGTCAACAGATTTGCCTTGTTGTATGCCCTTCTCGACCACTGCCTTGGTGTCTTTCAGCATGGTCACATAGCGCCGCACGTCATCGAGGTTCGAGACCGGGCCATGTCCGGGGATAACCTTCACGTCCGGCGGCAGTTCGGGAACAATTTTCTCGAGCGCGGCAATCATGCCTTCCACACTTCCTCCGCTGGCAAGATCGATGAAGGGGAAGCCATAGGTTACGAAGTCGTCGCCCATGTGCACGACATTCGACTTGGGGAAGAAGATCACGCTGTCGCCGTCAGTGTGGCCGTTGGGGAAGTGGAGGGCGCGAATATCCTCGCCATTCAGGTGCACCGTTACATCGTGGTCAAAGGTGATGATGGGGAGCGCTTCCTGGGGCGCAGGTTTGCGCTCAAACGTAACGCCGCCCAGATTCCCGGCGGTGCCACCCTCCTGTAAACGCTTGCGGACATTGTCCTGGGCAATGATCGGGGCAGTCTGCTGAAAGATGGCGTTGCCGCCGGTGTGGTCTCCGTGATAGTGAGTATTGATGACGAAGCGGACTGGCTTGTCGGTGATTCCCTTGAGTGCAGCCTTAATTTTATCCGCCATGGGCGCGTACTGATCGTCCACGATGACAATGCCATCCTCGCCGACCGACGCGCCGATGTTGCCTCCGGCACCTTCCAGCATGTAGACATTGCCGGAGACCTTTGTAACCTTCATTTGCACTTTGCTGAAATCCTGATCCTGGGCCGTGGAGAGGCAAGAGACGAGCAGCAGCGCGACTGCGGGAACGCATATTTTTCGCATGCGGTTTTTCATCCTGAAGAAGATTGAATGGGGGCATTGTAACCGCGGAAGCTTGGGTCTTGCTACACTCGAAGATTCGCAAGGCGCCTTCGATTCAGCCAATGTCCGGTAATATTAGGGGCTTGCGGCTGGGGCCGGGAAAGACACGCGCGACCGGCCGGGCCCGGTGTGAACTACAGGCATGTTCAAAAAGATTCTAATCGCCAATCGGGGAGAGATCGCAGTGCGGGTGATCCGTGCCTGCCGCGAAATGGGGATCACTGCGGTTGCGGTTTATTCGGATGTCGATCGTGCGTCTCTGCATGTACGCCATGCCGATGAGGCTTACCACATCGGGCCGGCGTCGGCGGCAGAATCTTACTTGAACTTCGCCAAGATCCTGGAGGTCGCGAAACGAAGCGGCGCGGACGCGATCCATCCCGGATATGGCTTTCTGTCCGAAAACGCGAAGTTTGCCGATGCCTGTGCCCAGGCCGGCGTGAAATTCATCGGCCCGAGTCCCGCCTCAATGGAAATGATGGGTTCGAAGACGCGGGCGCGCCAGGAGATGGAAAAGGCCGGCGTCCCGTTTGTTCCCGGAACTTCGAAAGGGTTGGAGTCGGCCCAACAAGCAGAGCAAGTCGCGGCGAAGATTGGCTATCCCGTCATGCTGAAGGCATCCGCGGGCGGGGGCGGAAAAGGCATGCGTCTGGTGCATACACCTGAAGAGCTGAAACCGGCTCTGGAAGCGGCCCAGAGCGAAGCCGAGCGAGCATTTGGCGACCGGGAAGTGTACATCGAAAAAGCCATTGTCAACCCTCGCCACATCGAAATGCAGGTGCTCGCGGATGAGCATGGCAACACGGTCTACCTGGGCGAGCGCGAGTGTTCCATCCAGCGCAGACATCAGAAAGTCATGGAGGAGTCGCCCTCTCCGATCGTGAGCGCCGAGATGCGGCGGCAGATGGGTGAAGTGGCCGTGCGAGTTGCCAGGGCGGCCGGATACAGCAACGCCGGTACCGTCGAATTCCTGGTTGATCAGGACAAGAATTTCTACTTTCTGGAAATGAATACGCGGCTGCAAGTGGAGCATCCCGTGACCGAACTGATCACCGGATTGGATCTGGTCCATTTGCAGATTCGGATTGCGGCCGGCGAAAAGCTACCGTTTCGGCAGGAAGACGTTCGCATTCGCGGGCATGCCATTGAGTGCCGTATCTATGCCGAAGATCCTGACCACAACTATTTTCCCAGCCCGGGGAAGATCACGTTATTGCTGTCACCCGCAGGGCCGGGAATCCGCCGGGACAGTGGCATGTATGAAGGCTGGACGGTGCCCATCGATTACGATCCCCTGCTGGCCAAGTTGATTGGTTACGGGACCGACCGCACCCAGGCGATCTCGCGACTAACTCGCGCTCTGCATGAGTATTTTGTGGGCGGTATCAAGACCAATATTTCGCTGTTCCGTCGAATTCTGACCGACCCCGATTTTCAGGCTGGGAAACTGGATACCGGCTACCTGGATCGCTTGCTGAAGTCCAAGCCGGCCGAAGCCCAGCAAGGGGATGCCGAGATCGCAGCGATTGCCGCGGGGATATTCGCGATCCTGGATCCCGCGTCGGCGGTTAGCGGGGGTGGAAAGTCAGTCTCGGGCTCCAGCAACGGAGCGGAGCAAACCGGCGCCTTGGGCTGGAAGAGGGCGGCCAGGGTAGAAGGATTAGGGTAAGCAAGATTGAGCAGTAGATTATCCAGCCTCTAAGGTTTTTATGGTCTACGACGTCGCGATCAACGGGAAGAATTACCGGCTCGAACTGGAACGTGTGGACGCCGGCTGGCGATGCCGACTGGATGATCGCGAAATCAAGGTGGACGCCGTCCTTGCCCGGCGCGATGTACTTTCTGTGTTGATCGCGGGAAAAGCCTATGAGATCAAGCGGGAGAGCAGCCCGGCGGACTTGCATCTGTGGGTGGGCAGCGTCCGCTACGCCGCAGAATTACGCGATCCAAGATCGCTGCGCAGTCGCAGAGGAGCTGAGGCTGATGAGAAAGGTCCCAAAAAGCTGCTCGCTCCCATGCCCGGAAAAGTAGTGCGCGTGCTGATCGGCGAGCAGCAGGCGGTTGAGGCCGGGCAGAGCGTCATGGTCGTGGAAGCGATGAAGATGCAGAACGAGATCAAATCGCCGAAAAAAGGCACCGTGCAAAAAATCGTGGCCGCCGAAGGCGCTAATGTGAATGCCGGAGACGTCCTGGCGATTGTGGAGTAAAAATCTTTTTAGCTTTTAGCTCCTGCAGATGCAGCGAGCTGCTCACTTCGCCGATCCTCACTTTGCCGATCCGTTTCCTTCCAGCACTTTCTCGGCGTAATAATTTTCCACCTTGGCCTGATCGCGTAGAACCTCGTAATACGCCGCCTTCAGGAGTTGTTCGCGCCGGTCACGGAGTTGGGAACGGATCGCCTCCTGCACACGCGGATCCGACAGTTCGCGTTGTCCCGCGCTCTCCTTGGCGATCAGCTTAACGATGCGGAATCCGACGACTTGCTTGGTCATCGGATTGGAGACCGTGATGACCGGGCTATACTGCCCGGGCTTCAACTTGGTCACGGTATCGCGAGTAACCGGGTCAGTATTTTTCAGCGACGACTCCGGGGTGAAGCCCAGGTCGCCGCCGTTTCCGGAAGCCTCCGGATCTTCGGAGAAATTCATGGCCAGAGTGCCAAAGTCGTCGCCACTGTCGAGACGATTGATCAGCATCTGAATTTTCTTGCGCGCGTCGGCCTCGTTCTGCGCTTTGTCGTTCTTCAGATTGTGAACCTGGGGATTGGGCGTCGTGGTTACGAAAATCTGAGCCAGATGGTACTGAGGCTCGACCAGATTGAACTCGGATTTATGCGCATTGTAGTAATTGGAGATGTCCTGATCGGAAATGTTGATCTTCGACGTCACCTCTTTGTTCAGAACCTTGTCAACCGTGAGTGAGCGGCGGAGATCGCGCTTGAAGTCGTCGAGCGTGAGTTTCTTGTCCTTCATGCGGGCGTCGAATTCTTCTTTGGTGTAGGGCGACTTGATCTCGTTCAACTTGCGGTCGACCTCGTCGTCCGTGGCCAGAAGCCCGAGCTTCTCAGCCCGCCGCATGAGGATTTCATTGTCCACCAGTTCACGCAGAATACTGAGGCGCAGGCTGGTGGCTTGCTCTCCAGCGGGTTGCTGCTCCGATCCAGCGGTCTGGTTTTGGTAGTACTTTTCGACGTCGGCGCGGTAGATCTTGCGCCCGTCGACGGTGGCGGCAACATCGTCGCCTGCCAGCTTGGACCCGCAGCCCACGCAAATCGCGAGCAGGGAAACCGCGGACAGCACTATCAGGACGAGACGAAATAGCGAATTAGGTTTCAATTGATCCTCTCGGCACTACTTGCTTTGTGATGAAGATTCGCTGGGATGCGCCCTTGCGGAGCGCGCCGGTACCGCCACTCCCGCCTGCTCCAAGGCCTGGTCCAGAGTGTCCCTGAGTTCGCTGGTGGAAACTGCTCCATCCATTTCCTGCCCGTTGACGAACAGGGTGGGCGTAGCCGTCACTCCCACGCCTTCGGCTTCGTGTATCGAAGCTTTGATGGAGTCTTCATTCTGCGCTTTGATACAGGACTGCAGCTTGCCCAGGTCAACATTGTGTTTCTGCCCCTGCTCCAGGGTCAACCGGTCGATGGCGGCGAACTGGCCATCGCGTCCCTTAGCCGAACTAACCTCCCGCTGATTGGCATGAATATAGTCAGCGAATTCCCAGTACGCGTCGTTGCTTTGCGCAGCCAGGCAGTTGGCATCCACGGCAGCATGGGTAGCCCAGGGGTGAATCTCGGACAAAGGATAGTCCTTGTACACGAACTGCACCCGGTCCCCGTACTCCTTCAGTATTTCCGGGAACATCGTCTGATGCATTCGGGAGCAGAAGGGACACTGGAAGTCGTCGTAATTGACCACGACGACTTTCGCATCCTTGCTGCCTCGCACGGGCCGCCCGGTGATGTCGATCTTCTTCATGGTCTCGGCAAACGGATCCTTGGTCAGGTCCAGCTTGGTCAGCCGAGCCAGCGTCTTGCCGTCCTTGGAAAGGAGGAACTCGTAGGCCTGCTTCTTCTCGTCGCCTTCCATGCTGATGGTCAATGCGTCATAGCCGGCGAAGTCACTGGGCTGGAGCGGGCCAACCGTGATCTTCACGCTCGCGGGAATGCTGTATGTGGCACGCACTTGCCGCTCGATCCTCTGGGTGACATTAGGAGGCGCGGACTGAGCCGAACAGCCCAGGCAAACCAGCACGAGAACAAGGAATGAACGTCTTAATAGCGTCACTAAAAACCGCCTATACATTTGGAGTAATCAAGATTATCTCATACGAAGCAGACCGGAGGGGCCAGCCATGCGGGTCGCGAGTGCGTAACACAAAACAGCCAGACGCCGTCTAAGCCCTCCGGGAGAGCTGTTCGGCAGGCAGAAGAGTATTCATGGAGCCGGAGCGGAAACCCTCCAGGTCCAGAGTGACGAACTTGAAACCCAGAGCTCTGAAAATTCGGCTGAATTCCGCCGCCATTTCGATACTGAGAGCACGGGGCAGTTCGTTGACGGCAATCTCAATGCGGACAATCTCGCCATGGTGGCGGACGCGGACCTGGCGGAAGCCGAGCCCTCGGAGTGCATCCTCGCCCTGCTCAACCGTGCCAAGGGCGGCACGCGTGACTGGGCGTCCGTACTCGATCCGCGACGAGAGGCACGCGGAAGCGGGTTTGTCCCAGACTCGCAGGTTGGCGTCGCATGCCAGTTCCCGAATGTCCTGTTTGGTCAATCCAGCTGCGAGCAGAGGAGCGGCTACATGATGCTGGGCGGCGGCTTTTTGACCGGGACGAAAATCGCCCTGATCATCCACGTTGACTCCGTAGACAATAGAATCGAATCCGCGTTCGACGCAAAAGGCTTCCATCACAGTGAACAACTCATCCTTACAGTGAAAACAGCGGGAGGCGTCGTTGCGCAAATAATCAGCCCGGTCGAGTTCGCCCGTAGGAACAATTTCCAGTGGAATATTTTGTTCCTGGGCAAAGGCCACGGCTTCGGCGAGATGAGTACGAGCCAGGCTGGCTGAATCGGCGATTACCGCCAGCATGTCATCCCCCAGAACCTGGTGGGCAGTCCAGGCCAGGAAAGCCGAATCCACCCCGCCGGAATAGGCGACGAGAGTTCGACCGAGAGCGCGAATTTCGGCCTCCAGCGCGGCATGCTTCGAGGCAAGTGCGGGGGTAACCGGCATAAGCCATTTTAATACGGCGAACCCTCAGGCGATAGCGGCGCTGCCTTCTGGCTTCCAGCATTGTTCTTAGAATAGAGCAGAATCTCCACTCCCGGGAAATCGTGGCGCTCAATCGAGGAAAACCGGTTCCTTAGCAATCCATCGAGCTCAACCGACTTGGCGTCGGGTCGTCCCGCCTCGGTCTCGGCGTAAACCAGGGCGAGCCACGCGCGCGGATGTCCGGAAAGCCGGCCCGCAATCTCGCTGTCGTTGGGCTTCTCGACAAAGTCAAGGAAAGTAAGGTGGTCATCGTTGTGATGTGGGTAGAGCACGACCGGAGGGGCTGACGTTGGGATTAGCACCGACCGATAAAACTCGTAGGGCATGCGGCCCATGGGAACATGAAACAGCAGGGCATCACCGGGTTGGGCCTGGCTCAGCAAGTATTGGGATGCGGTGCGCCAATCGTCGCGTCGAATGTCCAAGTCACGCTTGTAATAGCTGGTGGTCCCCCGAAGAGAAAGGGCGAGCAAGAACAATATGGCGGGCACTCTTAGCCACGCAGAACTGAGTCGAGCCACTCCGCAAGCCACCAGCAATAAAAGGGCGGGCAGACAGAATACGAAGTACCGTGGAACAAACATAGCCTTGGCCAATGACAGTGCTAAGACAGAGGCAATTGGAAAAACCAGCCAAAATCCAAGAAAGCGGACTCGCCAAGCCTCCCCTGACACTCGCCGAGCCAGAGGCATGCCAGAGAGCACTACTGCCAGGCATGCCGCCGAGTACGCCAGCAGCAAAACTGGTCCGCCGTTTCCGGTAAAGTTCAACGCAAAGGCCCACAAATCTTTCAGACTGGACCGTTGTACCCAGCGCAGCGGACCTGTTCCAGTCGTGGCGACGAAGAGCAGGACCGGCAAGATCAGCAACGCGATCCATCGCCAGTCGTTCTTGGTCTTCTCAGGAACCTGTTCGTCGTCCAGCATGGTCAACGAAAGCCATTGCCCGATCACGAGCAAGAGGGAAAAGAATTGGGCGTAGACTGCCAGTGCGCTGGCGACGATATAAACTGTCCGGTTGTGGACCGACGGCTCGGTCCGGCACTTCAGAAAATACAAACTGGAAAGCAGGCAGAGAAGGACCATGAGCGAATAACTGCGAGCGTCCTGCGAATACTGGACGTGATAAGCGTTGACCGCCAGCAGTGCCGCCGCCGTCAAACCAACTCGCGCGCCAAAGAGACGGCGCCCCAACAGGTAGATGGCCGGGATCGAGGCAACTGCAAAAAGAACGGAAAGAGCCCGGACAAAAAACTCGCTTCCTCCGAAGCGCAGCCAGTAGTGAAGAAGGAAATAGTACAAGGACATGTTGGCTTCGCGGCGCCACAGGATGCGCGCAAAGTTGTACCAATCAAGCCGTGCAATGGCCACGCTGACGCCCTCGTCAAACCAGAAAGGCTTCGCGGCCAGGGAATGGAAGCGAAGCACGGCGGCAAGAACGGCGATCAGCGCAAGCGCACCCAGTTCTCGTGCCGACGACGCCTCAGGCGACTGAGGAATTGTTGAAGACACAGCCGTGTTTTTTCCCTTGTGGACGTTCGTGCCCTTTGTGGTCAACGCACTTCCGGTTCAGAACAGCTTCTCTGCCCGTCTCAAATTTCCTAGTGATCCAAGATTGGCCAGCGCGAAAGTAAAGCGATACTGGTTTTCATTGCGTACCGAGCCCAGCGCGAAGCGGCGAAATTCCATGCTGATTCCGCAGCAGTCCCAGTTATACGTTGCCTGTGCCGCAGCATACTGCAGAAATCCTAGTCTCGCATCGAAGCCAACATTGGTCGCAGCGCTGAGGCCCCGTTTATTGGGATGCCCGTACCCGAGCAAGAGTCGGAACTGGTTAAAGAGTTGCGGCAAAAAGATCAACGTAGATCCATTCGTCTCACCCGGAACCTGCAGATAGGCGTCGCCGCCACCCACGGTGATCGGCCCTACCCGATAGTTGGCCAGAACTGTGCTCGCATTAATGCCGTCCCGCTGGAAGTCGTAATCGACGTCCCACTCCACGTCAGTTCGGGCGCTGGTTTGAAAGCGTAGTCGCGAGATCAGTGGCGAAAGGTGACGAGTCTGGGTCAAGAATGAAATGCCGGTCAAGTCCACGGTGTTGGCGAACACATTGCTGCGTCCGGGGACGAACGCGCCACCAAACGTGGGATCCACATAATATTTTTGCGCGAGCTCCCAGGTCACAACTTCTCGCACTTGCGATCCGGTATCGCAGGGCGTCTCAGCCACATCGCCCGGACGCTCCCACGGGATGCGGCTGGGCACAGGCGCGCCGCCGATAAATAGCGAAGGCATTCCCGGCTTCCCGCAATCTTCCGGGTGTCCGGGTATGCGCTTCGCGTAAAGGCGATTCACCAGGGCATATTCGACTTCGTTGGTATTGGTGAGAATATCGCGCTCGTCAAAACGCAGAATATTGGGAAAATTGTTGATTCCCGTGACGTAGCGGTAAACCACCCGGGGCTCGATTACGTGCTTCCACTTGCGTCCCATGAACTCGCCGCTAAAAACCCGGCTCAAGGCGGGCGGCCTCACCTCCACGGATCCTTCCACATCCCAGCGATTAATGGCCTCCGAATCCGCCACTTTTGCTCCCGTGCTTGAGGTCGCGAGTTGCTCGGTGTAGCCAGTATCCCGAACCGAGAATTCTGGACGGAACGACCATCCGCCCAGCTTCACTGGGAGGGACACATCGGGACTCACGTCAAAGCGCCCAACCAGATCGGCCGTGCTGAAGCCGGGTTCACTGCGCGATAATCCCTCGCCCGCAGCCTCATACGACCAATAGAAAGGCGAATGGCCGAGCGGACGATCGACGCTGGCCACTTCGAAGCTCGGGGCATGAAGTATGCTAATGACATCACCAGGAGTCGTGCTTTCGAAGTCCTGGTAGCGCTGCATCGAAGCGTTGTAGAAAAAGCCACTGGTCGTGTTGGAGAGAAATGCCTTGGACTTTACTTCTGAGTTCACCGCCTGGGAGAAAACTTCGCCGAATGCCAGTCGAAAGACGTAGGAGCTCAGGTAGTCGACATTCGCCACTCCTCGAAAATTGTGGGCGAAGGCAGCTTCAGCATTCAGGCGGATCTCCTCACCGCCCTGATCCACCGACGGGTTGCCGGTGCCACGGTCCAGCACGCTGAAAAAATTCAGATCGACAAACGACGTAGCGCTCGGCCGCGCCCGGAATTCACCCTGCGGAGCCCACCCGCGCGCCGAGAAATACTCCGCCCCAATGTGGGCATCCATGCTCCGGTTGATGGCCCAGAACAACGATTCGCCCAGGATCGTCCCCTTGACCGACGAGGTCCCGATGTTGGGGATGAGAAACCCGGATTGTCTGGGAAGACGTTCCGCCGGCAGTGTGGCGAAAGGGAAATACAAGACTGGGAGCCCTTTGATGTCGAACGTGCTGTGATAAATCTTGGCCGTTCCGCCCACGTTGACCACGACCTTGTGTGCATTGAACTGCCACTTGGGGCGGGGCAACTCACAGGTCGTAACCGTGCCGTCAATCACCAGGTAATGATCTGGAGAGGTTTTCTCCACTATTTTCCCGGTGAAAAAGAATGGATTTGACGAGGTCAGCATGAGTCGCGTTCCCCGCATGCGCATGCCTATGCTGCCGGTTACATCCTCGAACCGCCCGCTTTCGGCGCGCACGTTGTAAGTTCCGTGGCTGGCCTGGATATGCTCGTCGTTCGATCCGCCCTCGAGCACAACGTGACCGTCCGCCACGGCCTCGCCAGTCTCAACGCTATAGGTGACCTCATCGGCCCGAAGAATGTACGCCCCGTAATCGATCTCAGCTTTGCCATGCAACTTGTAGATCGAGCCAGACTTTTCCTGGGTAATCGCTCTTATGGTGACATCTTCCTCTTTCAATGCGGCTGGCGTGTGGGGCAGGCTTGGCGCGGAGCTGGACGTGGGCGCGGAAGAAAGCAACTGGCTGGTAACTAGGGAAGGTGCGAGTAGCAGATGACAAACGAACGCCGCCGTGATAAGGAATCGAGTGCGGGAAGTCATCGGAACGCGCACGAATTCCCCGAGTGTGAAGTTCACGCTTGGGTATCGTGACGTTAGCACGGCGCTGCCCCGGGAAGCAAAATGGTTTGCGTTCTGGTCATCGCAAGTAGTAACGCTCCGGCTCACTTCTGCCTGGCTGATCTTGCGCCTTGACTTTGGAACGCCGGTCAAGACTGTGCGCATTCGACGGCGCCCGTTGCTGCAGTGTCCGGAAGTTCGTCCGGATCGAGACATCCAGTCATGAAATCCAAGTTTGAACCCGATGTCGATTCAGAAGTGAAGCCGCTTGCGGCCGCCCGTCTGGTCGACCCTGACGAATACGATGCCAGCGAGCAGCACTTTGCCGCCAGCATCGAGGAAACGCCTGCGCCTGCGCCTCCGCGATTCGTGCCGGACGTTATCCCTGGAGCCTCTATCAACTCTGGTAGAGATTCCGAAAAGCCTTTGGTGGATCCCGCGCCGGTGGAAAGCCTCCATCCGGGCGCGGAAACCAAGTCAGAGACCGTCACGCCTTCTGCCACATTCCAATCGGAACTTCTCCCTACGCCGGACACCGATTCATGGCGAGGTGAGGTAGCGAATCGAGTGAACAACTACCGAGCCCGGAGGCGGCCGCGTGAGCCGCGCTATCCGTCATTGCAGCTCAAGTTCGATCCCCCCCAGCCGGTATGGCCCTCTCCAGCTCCCACTAGCCCGCCTATGACTGCCGCGTCCTCCGGTCAACTGGCGGTCGCCGTGCAGGAGACCTATCCCGTCGCGCATGCAGCGCAGCCTGCCGTGGATGACTTGCCAGACAGCTCGAACGCCCTGGATTTCGGGGCAAAGATTCTTGAGTTTCCCCGCTCCGCGGGGACCCACGCCCCTGTTGCCGACGAACTTGCAGACCCCGTCATGGATCGTCCTCGCATCCTCGACGTGCCCGAACTCTTGCCTCCTCCCCCGGCGCTCGGCGGCATCACCATCGAACCGGCGGAAGAGCCGGCCGCAGAACGGCGTCCCGGATTCGAACTGCCCCTGCAAGCCGCTTCCATGCCAAGGCGCCTGCTGGCAGGCACCATCGACTGCCTCATCGTGACGTCCGCTTTTGCGGTTTTTGCCTGCATTTTCTTCCGCGTTACCGCGATCATTCCGCCACCGCAACAGGCGCTAGGCTTTTCAATACCTCTGAGTGGAATTTTCTGGGCTGCCTATCAGTACCTCTTGCTCGTCTACACCGGAACCACTCCGGGACTCAGGCTGGCACGGCTGCGATTGAGCCGATTTGACGGCGCTGCGGTTCCCCGGAAAATCCGGCGCTGGCGCGTGCTCGCGTCTATATTGTCGGCGATGTCGCTCTGCCTCGGGTACGCCTGGTGTTTCCTGGATGAGGACCGGCTCTGCTGGCACGACCGCATCACGCGAACCTACATGGCACCCCAGCATCCAATACCCAGCCACTGATTCCAGCCCACTGTGCTAAATTCTTAGACTTACGCTTTCCGGCATTTCCTTAAATGTCCTCATCCGTCCCTAACATCCGGCGTCCTGCCGTAAAGGTCTTCGTCGCCACCACGGTGATGCTGACCTTTATCTCGTTCTGGCGGGCGGCCGCCATTGTCCTTGCCGACCTTGCCTCTTCGGCCTATTACGCTGGCGGTGACGCCGAGAAAGTTATCGGCAAGAGCGCCCCTTGGTTCATTCTCGCGGTGATGCTGTTCAGCTATGCGGTCCGGGCTCTCTATATAGAGTCCAGCAGCATGTTTGTCCGGGGCGGGGTGTATCGGGTGGTCAAGGAAGCCATGGGAGGAACGCTGGCCAAGTTCTCGGTGTCAGCGTTGCTGTTCGACTACGTGCTCACTGGACCGATCAGCGCCGTCTCGGCAGGTCAGTATCTGGCGGGCTTCATCGAAGATATCGGCAGGTATGTCCACCATCCCTTAGTCTTTTCCGAAGATCACTTCTCGGCGGCCATCGCGGTTCTGATTGTGTTGTATTTCTGGTGGAAAAACATTCAAGGCATGCATGAATCGAGCGAGAAGGCCCTGCAGATCATGATTGTCACGACCGTCATGGTCGTGATTCTGATCATCTGGTGCACCATCACGGTCTTCAGCGCACCCGTTCATTTGCCGCCGAATCCGCTGACCACGGGAGTGGTGCGGCTTAACAAAGAGTCCTTGGGCTGGCTGAACGGAACCTGGATCAGTCATCTTACGTGGATCATCTTGTTCGTCGGCTTCGGGCATTCGGTGCTGGCCATGAGCGGTGAGGAAACGCTGGCCCAGGTCAACCGCGAGATTGAGCATCCCAAGCTGAAGAACCTGGAAAAAACCGGCCTCGTCATCTTCATCTACAGCCTGCTGTTCACCTCACTGGTTTCATTTTTCGCCGTCATGATTATCCCGGATGGCGTGCGGCACGACTACTTCGCCAACCTTATCGGTGGCATCGCGATGTACCTGGTCGGTCCCACCATGTTGAAGCTGTTTTTCCACGCTTTCGTGGTGCTGGTAGGCGTGCTGATTCTGGCGGGGGCGCAAAATACTTCGATCGTAGGCGCGAATGGAGTCTTGAACCGTGTGGCGGAAGACGGGGTGCTCACCGACTGGTTCCAGAAACCGCAAACCAAATATGGCACCAGCTATCGCATCATTAATTTAATTGTCGGGTTGCAACTCCTGACCATCATTCTCAGCCGAGGCAATGTTTATGTGCTGGCCGGTCTGTACGCCTTCGGCGTGATTTGGAGCTTTGCCCTGAAGTCGCTGGCCGTCCTGGTGTTGCGCTATACCGAGCCCGAGAATCGCCAGTGGAAGGTTCCCGGCAACTTCCACATCGCCGGCCGTGAAATTCCGCTGGGCTTGATCATGATTTCCGCAGTTCTACTGACCACCGCGTTAGTGAATCTGTTTACCAAGTCCGAAGCCACCATTGCCGGAGTCATGTTCAGTGCCGTCTTCTTTGGTCTTTTTACGTATTCCGAGCATCGAGTCACGAAACAGAGGCATGGCAAGCCGGAAAATCTGGATCAATTCCGGGTTTACGGAAATCAGGAGCTGGGATCAGGCGCGCTGGGAGTGAGGCCGGGAAACATTCTGGTTGCGGTCCGCGACCCCAGGAACCTCTATTATTTGCGCGACATCCTGAGAACCACTGACACAAACCGGCAAGACGTGGTGGTGATGACGGCGCGACTCTACCATCGCGAGCATTCCTTCAGCGGCAGCGCGGTAGTCGAGGCCTCGCAAGTTTTCGACCACTATGAGCAGGAACTGTTCACCGCCGCCGTCGCAGCCGCGGAGAAAGAAGGCAAACCGGTTTCCCTGCTTGTAGTCCCAGCCAGTGACGTCTTTGAGGCAATTATTGCGACTGCGCAACGCCTGGACTCGAGCCGGATTGTCTGTGGCCTCTCCAATAAGCTCACCAGCGATGAGCAGGCAAAACTCACGGGCGACGCTTGGGAGCGCCTGCCTGAACCCAGGCCCCGCTTGACCCTGGAGGTGCACGAGGCCAACGGAAAGATCCGCGAATACCCGCTCGGGCCCCATACCCCACGCATGCGCCCGCAAGATCTCGAACTGATGCACAGTGTGTGGCTCGACATTACTTCGGACCCCAAGTACGCCGGCGCCCACCACTATCACGTAGTCGCTCTGGCTCTAGAGGAATTGCGGCGCGAATTGAACAGCGACCTGCGTGCCGAGTTGCTGGCAAAACTGCTGGATGAGATGCACGGCGACAAACCGCCAACTCAGAGCTGAGCTTCAGCCGCTTCGTCAGGTGATGCACTTCCCCGCTCTCCTGTTAACATCATTTTGTGAACCCAAATACTCCCGTCCGCGTGCGTTTCGCTCCTTCTCCCACCGGGCATCTGCATGTGGGGAACGCCCGCACCGCCCTGTTCAACTGGCTCTTTGCCCGCCAGAAAGGCGGCGCCATGGTGCTGCGCATCGAGGACACCGATGTCGAGCGCAGCGAGGCCCGCTTCGAAGACCAGCTCATCGCCGATCTGAAGTGGCTGGGACTCGATTGGGATGAAGGCCCCGACGTAGGCGGCCCTTACGTTCCTTATCGTCAATCCGACCGGCTCGAGCTCTATCGCGAACACGCCGAGCGGCTCCTGAACGAACGCAAAGCGTACTTGTGCTTCTGCACCGAAGACGATCTGCAGAGGGAACGGGACAAGGCGCAGGCCGAGGGCGGCCAGCCAATCTATTCAGGAAAGTGCCGCGCGATTGATCCCGAAGAGGCCAAGCGCCAACGCGCTGCAGGTGTGTCGTGTGCCATCCGGCTGCGAATTCCCGAGCACCCTATCCGCTTCCATGACATCGTTCATGGCAACGTCGAGTTCTCGAACGAAGTCGTGAGCGATCCCATCATCCTGCGTTCCAACGGCATGCCGGTCTACAACTACGTCGTGGTCATTGATGACGCGTTAATGAAGATCACGCACGTGATTCGCGGTGACGACCATCTCTCCAACACTCCAAAGCAAGTGGCGCTGTACGAGGCTTTGGGCTGGCCCGTGCCGGAATTTGCGCACCTCTCCACCATTCTCGGCGCCGACCGCGAGCGGCTGTCGAAACGCCATGGCGCAACCTCGATCGCAAACTTCCGCGACATGGGCGTTTTGCCCGAAGCCCTGGTGAACTATCTCGCCCTGCTCGGCTGGGCTCCGAGCGGAGGTACACGGGAAATCTTCACCCTTCAGGAACTGGTGAAGGAATTTTCCCTGGAACGCATCACGCCGTCGGCCGCTGTCTTCGATATGGAGAAGCTCTATTGGCTGAACCGTCAATACATCAAGACGTGGGCCCCGGACCAGCTCAGTGCCATCGGAGTGTGGTTTTTCGTCAAGGCTGGGTTCATCGAATCCAGTGACGCCGCCTGGCTGAGTTCCCATAGGGTTCCCGTCGTGCAGGTAAGCAACGATTTGCGAGACTGGTTATCGAAGATTGTGGGACTGCTGGCCCCCTACGTGGACCGCCTGGAACAGTTACCGGAGCGCGCCGCGCCAATTTTCAACTATGACGCAAAAGCTGCACTCGTGGCGCCCGATAACGCGGAAGTCCTTGGCTGGCCGAACACGAACGCCGTGTTTGCGAGATTTACATCCAAGATTCTGGAAGACGAATCCGCCTGCGCTGGCCAACTCGCTCCGGAGCAGTTCAAGAAGATTGTCAACGAAGTGAAGGCGGAAACGGGAACCAAGGGGAAGGAACTGTTTCATCCCATCCGCATTGTCATCACCGGCTCGCATTCTGGACCGGATTTCGACCGACTGGTCCCCATCCTCGAAGCCGGCAGCCATCTGAGCCTGCCGAAGCACGTGCTTAGCGTACGCGAGCGGGTGGAAGAATTCGGCCGGGCAAGCGCTTTGTAAAACGGCCCGACAACGCCCGCCGGGCTCGTATTTTCGCGTCTTACTTGTCTATGTTGGCGTGGTCATGATGAGCCATGCCGCATTGTCCGCCAGTTGCACCGCAGCAAGCCATCGCAGCCTGCTCAGTCGCTTTGTCGGATTTCGAACAGCAGCCTTCTTTTCCGGCTCCGTCGCCGCACTTCCCGTTCGCGCAGCTAGCGTCCGCTGATTTGTCCTTGTCCCCTTTCATGCAGGACATGGAATCTTTGCCGTCCTTGCCTTTGCAGCAGGACATGTCGGACTTTGCGGCTTCGTCTTTGTGATGAGCACAGCACGACCCAGTTGCCGTGCTGTCCGCCATTTTCTGGCAGCATGGACAATCCGCCTTGGCCGGGGCAGTCGCGGAGGCCGGGGGTTGCGCCGGGCTAGCTTGGGGTGGAGTTGTGGTTTGAGCCCAGGAGAACACTGCGAGGGCCATGACAAGAACAGTCAATATGATTTTCATGGGGCACCCAAGCTTTAGCTTCTCAGGTTAGGTTCACATTGGTCAGTGATCCAGATCACAGGAACGGCCAGAGTCATTTTTTCAGGAGTGCCGACAACGCCGCCCGCAGGTCAGGCTTCTGGAAAACATACCCACTAGCCACCAGCTGTACCGGTTCCACCCGCTGGCTCGCCAGCAGGAGTTCGTCGCCCATCTGTCCAAATACCAGGCGGGCCGCGAAAGCGGGCATCGGGAAGATGGCGGGGCGCGATAGCACTGAAGCCAGCGTCTTGGTGAACTCGGCGTTCCGCGCCGGATTGGGCGCAACCATGTTGACCGGCCCGCGCAGGCTCTCGGTCTTGATGACGTGCTGAACCGCGCCGACTAAATCGCTGATATCAACCCAGCTCCACCACTGGCGTCCGTTGCCCATGTTGCCGCCGACTCCCATCCGAAAGGGCAGCAGCATCTTTTGCAGGGCACCGCCGGACGCGCTCAGTACCAGGCCAAACCGCATTTGCACAGTGCGGATTCCGGACTTCGCGGCGGGTTCAACGGCACCCTCCCACCCCCGGCAGACTTCAGGGAGAAACCCCGCTCCTGAGGAACTGCCTTCGCGCAACGTCTCTTCGCCGCGATCCCCGTAATATCCGATTGCCGAAGCCGAAATGAGCACCTGTGGACGCTGTGGCGCTGCCGCCAGGGCCTCGGCCAAATGACGCGTGCCTTGCACCCGGCTTTCCAGAATGAGACGTTTCTTGGCTTCTGTCCACCGACCAACAATGGACTCGCCCGCCAGATGCACGACTACGTCAAATCCGGAGACCGACTCGGGTGCGAGGGGTCGCGCCATGTCCCATTTAATCTGGCGTTTGCCGGACGTTGCCCCCCGCACCAAGCTAACGAGTTCGTACCCACTCGCCTGCAACGCCGGCACCAGGGCGGTGCCAATCAGACCGGAAGACCCACTTACTAAAATTCTGCCAGACATGGATTGGACCCTGGACCAACTTTATCAGTTCCCGGCAGGAGACGTAGCGAGCTACGTCTTTAGGCCTGTGGAGACGTTGGTCGCAACGTCTGGGCGGCGGCTATAATTCCTCATGGCGACGCTGCGCGAACAAATCGCGACCACCGCCCTGACGGTGACCAAGTTCCGGGAGCTGTTGCGCACCATGCGTGCCAACCGGCCCGCCGACGATCTGGAACTGGTGCGCAAAGCCTACGAGTTCTCCCAGAAACATCATGCCGGTCAGACCCGCGCCTCCGGCGAGCCCTACCTGGTCCATCCTCTTGGAGTGGCGCAGGTTCTAGCCGAAATGAAGATGGACGCAGTGGCCATCGCCGCTGGCCTATTGCACGACTCGGTCGAGGATACTTCCGTCACCATCGTCGACATTCGCAAGGAATTTGGCGAACAGGTAGCCCACATCGTCGAAGGCGTCACCAAGATCAGCCAGATTGATTTCGCCACGCGCGAGGAGCAGCAGGCTGAGAACCTCCGCAAGATGATGCTGGCCATGGTTGACGATATCCGCGTGGTGTTGATCAAGCTTGCGGATCGCTTGCACAACATGCGGACGCTCGAGCACCTCACGCCGGAACGCCAGCAGAAGATTGCAAAAGAGACGCTGGAGATTTACGGCCCTATCGCTCACCGCCTCGGGATGGGCAAAATTCGCGGCGAGCTGGAAGATCTGGGATTCCGCTATCTTGATCCCCTCACCCACCAGCAAGTACACGACGCGGTCGAATCTCGCCGTAAGCAAGGCGAGCAGTTCCTGGCGCGGGTCGAACTAACTCTGCGCGACAAGCTGAAAGAAGCAGGAATCACCGCTGAAGTGGAAAGCCGCATCAAGCGCCTGTTCAGCATCCATAAGAAACTGGTGCGGCAGAAAATCAGCGTGGACCAGGTCTACGACCTTTACGCCATGCGGGTAATTACGAAGTCACTGCAGGACTGTTATGCCGTGCTGGGAATCGTGCACAACGTGTGGCGGCCCGTGCCCGGCCGGATCAAAGATTTCATCGCCATGCCGCGGCCCAATTTTTACCAGTCGCTGCACACCTCGGTCATCACCGAGGACGGCACTCCGTTTGAAGTGCAGATCCGAACTGAGGAAATGCACCACATGGCCGAGGAGGGCATCGCCGCCCATTGGAAGTACAAAGACGGGCCGGTGTCGGCTCAGGATGAGCAGCGGCTAGCCTGGCTGCGGCAGGTCGTCGAGTGGCAGCGCGATGTCTCCGATCCTGCCGAGTTCCTTTCCACGCTAAAGATCGATCTGTATCCCGAGGAGGTTTACACCTTCACCCCCAAAGGCAAGGTGGTAGTGCTGCCGCGGGAATCCACGCCCATCGATTTTGCATACTCCATTCACACCGAAGTCGGCCACAGTTGCGTAGGCGCCAAGGTGAACGGGCGCATGGTGCCGCTGCGTCACAAGCTGCACAGCGGAGACATTGTCGAGATTCTCACTCAGCCCGGACATAAGCCGAGCCGCGATTGGCTCGCTGTAGTTAAGTCGTCGCGTGCCCGCAACAAAATCAAACACTGGCTCAACATTCATCAGCGCGAGCGCGCCGTGGAAATCGGCCGCAAGTTGATCGAAAAGGAAGCACGCAAATATCGCGTCGCGTTGAAAGAAATCAAAGACGAAGTGCTAATGAAGATCGCGTCCGACTACGGCCTGGGCCAGATTGACGATTTGATGGCTGGAATCGGGTACGGAAAATACTCAGCCCGGCAGATCCTGGCTCGCCTGGCGCCGGCCTCGGCCGCGCCCGTCGCCGACCTTGAGGGAGAAAACTCCGGTGGCATTGCCAGCGTAGTGCGGCGAGTTTTCGGCGGGGACAGCAGTAACAATGCCATCCGCGTCAAAGGCCATGGCGATCTGCTGGTATACCGAGCTCGATGCTGCAACCCCATCCGCGGCGAGGATGTGGTCGGCTACGTAACTCGCGGCAAAGGCGTCGCCGTCCACGCCGTGAATTGCCCCAACGTAGTCAACCTGATGTATGAACCGGAACGCCGCATCGACGTGGAATGGGCTCACGATGAGGGAACACCAAGTTCGTATCCGGTAAAACTCACGGTTTTCTGCGACGATCGTTTCGGCATGCTGAAACAGATCACGTCCGTCATCAGCGACGCCAAAACCAATATTCGCGATGTCCAGGTGCGCAGCTCGAACACGCAGGCCAACGTCGATGTCATTCTTGATATCGCCGACCTGAAACACCTGGAAAATATCATCAGCGGCGTCCGAAAGATTCCCGGCGTCCATGACGTACAAAGGCTGCAGAAAGTCTGATTGAGAACCGGGAACTAGCAACTAACAACTGGTCTTCACGCCCGGTTTCGTCCGTTTGACATCATCCGCGTGCGTCTGCGTTAATCAAGCAGGAGTTATTCTCTGGAGGATGGATGAGAGAAGTAATTTCCACTAAAGAAGGCCCACAAGCGATTGGGCCGTATTCGCAGGCGATCCGGGCCAATGGATTCGTCTTTGTTTCTGGACAAGTGGCGATCGATCCGGCCACGCAACAGGTGCTCAGCGGCGATGTTGCGGTCCAGACCGACCGGGTGCTCAAAAATCTCTCCGGTATTTTGAAAGCGGCGGGAACCGGGCTGGAGAAAGTGGTGCGCTCCACCGTGTTCCTGAAAAACATGGGCGACTTCACCGCCATGAATGAAGTCTATGGCCGCTACTTCAATTCAGCGCCGCCCGCCAGATCCACGGTCGAGGTCGCACGCCTGCCCAAGGATGTGCTGGTCGAGATTGACGTAATCGCGTTGGCATAAAGATTGCCAATTTGCGACCCCGAATCGCTGATTTAGAATTCAATTGGTCACAGTCCGAAATCACTAATTGGGAGAAACGGATGCTCAGGAGTGCATGTTTGATTGCAATCGTCAGCTTTGTGGCAGCAGCTCTTTTTGCGCAGGGCAGCAGCAAAAAAATCGACAACAGTGCGCCCTCGAAGGTTACCGGGGACGGCACCAAAACCGCCGATGGCCTGCAGTACTGGGACATCAAAGTGGGTACGGGCCCGACCGCGAAAGCCGGTCAGACCGCCAAGGTTCACTACACCGGATGGCTTACCAACGGCAAGAAGTTCGACAGCTCCCTGGACCGCGGCGAGCCGTTCACGGTAGATCCTCTGGGCAGCGCACCAGTGATCACGGGGTGGAATGAAGGCATCATCGGGATGAAGGTAGGCGGCAAACGCCAGTTGCGAATACCGCCTCAGCTCGGCTATGGAGATCGCGGAACGCCCGGCGGCCCGATTCCTCCCAACGCAACCCTGATCTTCGACGTGGAATTATTGGGTCTGCGCTAAAGGCGTTAACCACAAAGGACACGAAGCTTCACAAAGGAACCGGTGCGAGATTCCCTTTGCGAAGCTTCGTGTCCTTTGTGGTTATTGGCTCTTAGGCTTTGACCACTTTGCCGCTGCGCAGGCAGGAGGTGCAAACGCGCATCCGCTTGGCGCCGCCCTTTACTTTGGCGCGAACCGGGCGCAGGTTGACGTTCCAGCGCCGCCGCGAAACGTTGTGGGCGTGGCTGATGGTATTCCCGAATTGCGGCCCCTTGCCGCAGATATCACAAACTTGTGCCATGACGACTCCAGGTAGATTCAGAACTTGATGTGCAAAACATAGATTTTACCGGAGTTGAGCCTATCTCGGCAACTCCGGAGGGCGTGGCGATGTGGTCTGATCTTAATGTCGTTATGAACACACCAACCAAGGTCGGCATCGGTGCCTACTTAGTCGTCAGCTTCGCTTTCGACATCTGGTCGGGCCACCTGTCATTTTTACGCGATCTTGTCATCGTCATCACAGTCGTGCTCGTTATTCGCGTATTCTTGGCTTTGACGAAGCCGCGAAATTCAAACTGAGGCACTACCGGGCGTGGACGCCCGTCATCCAGCAGACCCCGAGCGGTCAGTGCTCCAAAATCCAGTTCCCGACCAGGTCCAGGATTTCCGGCGTCTCCGGATCCCAAAGCGTGGTGTGAGGCATGTCCGGGTAGATCTTGAAACACTTATCCGTCGAAGCCGAGAGCCTGTCGAACGCAACGCAGTCCCGATGGCTGACTACCCGGTCCTTCCCGCCCTTAATCAGCAGCGTGGGAGCATGCACGCGAGGCGCGATTTTCCATCTCCAGCCCCGCACCAGACGATGAATATCCAGCAAGTATCCGAAGCTGATGTTCTTGTAAGCTAGAGGATCAACCCGACGGCGCGTGATGAACTCCGGGTCCCGGGAACTTTCCTCAAGTCGTGTGCCTACCAGACCAATCACAGGTTCGCGGTGCGCGAGCGCGAAATAAGGCATCAGGCTCAAGCTTTCCAGGCTGAGGAACTGGCTCATGTCCAGATTCAGAGCCAGCGCCAGAAGAATCAAGCCAGCAAGCTCGCGGCTGTTTCGCTTGGCATAGTTGAGTGCGAGGTCGGCCCCCATGCTGTCGCCCAGCAGGAAGACCTTTGCCTTCGGTTGCTGCTGCTTCACCAGGCGGATCATGCATTCGACATCAGCTCCGACTTCAGCGGAGGTGCCAACGAACCCGCGCCGTCCTTGCGACAGCCCATGCCCGCGAGCGTCTAATCCGTATACTTCCGTGCCCTGAGGATTAAGCGCATCCGCAATGACTTTGTACGGGGCGCTGTGATATCCGATGCCATGAAGCACCACGACCACGCGGCCATTCCAGGTCGTACTGGCAGGCCAGTGGCGATAGAAGAGCCGAGTCTGGTCGGCGGAGGTAACAAATCCGTGCCGGTCGTCGATCTTGCCCGAAAGATCAGCTACATCTTCGGCCGAGGTGACCTCGGGCGGCATCGGCGCTTCTATCTGGGCGGAACCAGGCATTCAGGATTGTGAACGGAGGCAAACGCGCGCTTCCGAGTCCCTACTATTGATAGCACGTTGCGAGGTTTCAGGTCATTCTCATCCGGTGACTTCCAATTGTGGGCCGCCTACGACGTTGTTCGAGGTTGGATAAGCCTTGAAGTTCTGCTGTGCGATACTGACTTCATGGCGGCAGTGGCGGACCCGAAGTCGGTGAAGGTGAATCTGAGCACCGGCACCGGTCTCGATATCGAGTGGAAGGACGGCCACCAGTCGCATTATTCCTTTGTGTTCCTGCGCGACGCCTGTCCCTGCGCCCTGTGCGACGAAGAACGATCCAAGTCTCATCAGCAGCCCGGGGAGCCTCCGAAACCTGCGGCGGGGACCCTCCCCATGTTCAAGCCCGCCGTCAAAGCAACTTCGGCGGAAGGCGTGGGCAAGTACGCCATCAAATTTCAATTCAACGACGGGCACGAACTGGGAATTTATTCGTGGCAGTTTTTGCGGGATTGGTGTCCGTGCGAGGAATGCAAGGCGGCAAGAGCCGCGCATACGTGATAGATGGAGGCCGGGTGTCTTCGCCCGGCGGGACGGCCCGTCCCTTATTGGAAGGTCGATTCCCCTGTAAAATCTAAGTGCCCGACTTTTGGAGCTTTCCCCGACCTTGTCTTTCCTCGACCAACTCAACCCGCAACAGCGTGAAGCCGTTGAAACCACCGACGGCCCCGTGCTCATCCTGGCGGGCGCTGGGAGCGGGAAGACTCGCGCCATCACCTACCGAATTGCCCATCTGATCGAGAACCTGGGCGCCATGCCGGAGTCTATCCTGGCGATGACGTTCACCAACAAAGCAGCTTCGGAAATGGTCGAACGCGTGGACAAGTTGGTAGGCGGATTATCCATCGCCAAGCCCGTAATTTCTACGTTTCATTCTTTCTGCGTGCGGGTTTTACGGCGCGACATCGAAGCACTTCGCATTCCTTCCACCGTTCCGGGCGCGCCGCCGATTGGTTACACGAAGACGTTTGTGATTTATGACGAGAACGATCAGCAGCAACTGGTGAAGTCGGTCATGCGGCGACTGGGGATCGACGACAAGCAGACCACTCCGCGCTCCGTGCTGGCGCATATTTCGTGGGCCAAGAATCACATGCTCGATCCCCAGGAAGTGTATTTGCAATCGGCCGATCCGAAGACCGAGCGCGTGGCCCAGATTTACGCCGAGTACAAGAAAGAACTGGCGAAAGCAAACGCGCTGGATTTCGACGATCTGCTGCTTGAAACGGTGCGCCTGCTCAAGGCTGCGTCCACGGTTCGCGAATACTACAATCGGCGGTTCCAGTACATTCTGGTCGATGAATATCAGGACACGAATCGTCCGCAGTACGAATTGATGCGGCTGCTGGCGGGAACGCGGCACAACGTGTGCGCAGTCGGCGATGAGGATCAGTCGATCTACTCGTGGCGCGGCGCCGACATCCGCAACATTCTTGAGTTCGAGAAAGATTTTCCTGAGGCCAAGATCATCCGTCTGGAACAGAACTATCGTTCGACCCAGAACATCCTGCAGGCAGCGTCGGCGGTGGTCGCGAACAATCTGAAGCGCAAGGGCAAGAATCTGTGGACGTCGCGGCAGGGCGGCACCAAGCTTGGCTATTACGAGGCGCCCGACGGCGAGAACGAGGCCCTGTTCGCCGCTGATTACATTTCGAAATATCTGCGTGAAGCCGTGGACCAGGGCGAGAATGCGCGGGCGGCCGTGCTCTACCGCACGAACTCTCAGTCGCGGTTGTTTGAAGAAGCCATGCGCCGCTACCAGTTGAAGTATCACGTAGTGGGCGGGTTTTCCTTTTACGAGCGCGCCGAAATCAAGGACCTGATTTCGTATCTGAAAGTCATCCACAATGTGGACGATTCGATCTCGCTGCTACGGGTGATCAACACTCCGGTGCGCGGGATTGGCAAAACCACAATCGAGACTCTGGAGCGGGTCGCGCTGGAGACAGGAGTCTCCTTATGGGGCGCGCTCGGGGAAGCGGTCAAGCGCCAACTTCTGCCGCAGCGCGCGCTAGCCGCGCTGAAGAGTTTCAAGCGGCTGATTGAAGATGGCCGCGCCATGCTGGCCGGAACTTACGTGGAACATCTGCAAGGAAGTGTAGAGCGGGCGCCCTCGCCCGCTTCGCCAGAAGCGAATGTCCCCCCGGACGAAGCCCCGCAAGAAGACTCCGACGCTTCCTTTGATCTTGTCGATGACGAAAACATCTCGTTCGACTTTGGAACTCCTGATTTTGAAGCTCCGGCTGAGATCGTTGCCCAACCACAAGCCGGCCCGGATGGAGCTGAGCCTGGCTTTCGGGCTCCGGGCGATGCAGCTAACACTGCCGAGATCCTGAAATTCCTGATTGACCGCACGGGCTACATCAAACAGCTTGAAGCGGAAGACACGCCGGAGGCTTACTCGCGCATCGAGAACCTGCGCGAATTGGTCAATGCGGCCATGGATTCGCGCGACCGGGGCGAGACTCTGGATCAGTTTCTGGATCATGCCGCGCTGGTCAGCGATGCGGATGCGTACGATGAGCAGGCTCAGATCACGCTGATGACGCTCCATGCCGCCAAGGGCCTCGAGTTTTCGCTGGTATTTTTGTGTGGGCTCGAAGAGGGTTTGTTCCCGCACTCGCGGACATTCCTGCAACCCGACGATATCGAAGAAGAGCGGCGGTTGTGTTATGTCGGCATGACTCGGGCTATGGACACTTTGGTCTTGACCCGCGCCGTGTATCGCCGCCGCTATGGGACGGATTTGCCGGAAGCCAGCGTTCCTTCGCGCTTTCTCGAGGAAGTGCCTGCCGCCTTAGTGGAGGAACTCGGGGGATCGCGACGGAAGCGGGAAGCTTCACGGACCAGAGTGTCCGCGCCACACGAATCTCGCGAACCAGTTCATTACGCTTACGAGGACGAGGATCAGAGCAGCGCGAATTGGACCGCAGCCTGCAGCCAGCGAACAAGTATTCCGGACGCAGCTACAATTCTATTGACAATATTGCGGAGTTCTTCGCCTCGCGCGGAAAGAAATTCAGCATCCCGAAAACCCTGGTGGAGGAGCCCAAGGGCAAGAAAGGATTCAGGCCGGGGCAGAAGGTGCGGCATCCTAAATATGGCGAAGGCACGGTGTACCATCGAGAAGGAGAGGGTGAAGAGGCCAAGATTACGGTACAATTCCCTCGCTTCGGTTTGAAGAAGCTGGTAGAGAAGTATGCCCAGTTGGAGCGGGCTTGAAACCGCGAATCGTCTTAAGGAGAACCAGACAGCAATCATGGCAAACACAAAGAAGCTAACCAAGGAAGAACGCAAGAAGTCGAAACGTTCGGCGCGCAAGAAGGTAAAGGCGGAAAAGCCGTTGAAGCCAAGGGAGCACGCCCGGGGCTCGAAGAAGCGCAAAGTGAAGAAGATGGTGCGCGGCGCGGCGAAGAGATAAGGCAACACACTTGGCACTTGGCATTTAGCACTTGGCCCTCGGGGCTGAGTGCTGAATGCTGAGTGCTAATTGCTGACTGCCCTTCAGGAGACAACGCCCTTTGGCCCAAATACCGACGGCAAAGACGGTTGTGCAAAGTTCAGGCAGCCAACTCCTGCGCTGCAAATCCATCGACAAGCTCATCGCCGACGCTAACGAACCGGGCAAGCGGCTGGAAAAGTCGCTTGGGCCATGGTCGCTGACGGCGCTGGGCATCGGTGCCATCATCGGCTCGGGCATATTTGTCCTGACCGGGACGGCGGCGGCCGGAGAGTATTTTCAAGCGCCGTCGATCCTGCACGCGCAAGTGCTCGACATCATCGTGAACTTCCTGCGGGGCGGCGGCACGGCGAGCGTGCTCATGCACGGACGCCCTGCGGCAGGGCCATCCATCGCCATCTCATTCTTGCTGGTTGCACTCGCTTGCAGCTTCGCCGGCCTATGCTATGCCGAACTGGCTTCGATGATTCCGATCGCAGGCAGTGCCTACACCTATTCTTATGCGACTCTGGGTGAAATTTTTGCCTGGATCATCGGCTGGGATCTGATTCTGGAATATGTAGTCAGCAATGTGGTCGTGGCCATCGGGTTCAGCGCCTACACCAAGTCGCAACTGGCATCCTTCGGCGTGAACCTCCCGGAGCGGTGGTCAACGCCGGTGTGGGAGTCGGGCCACTGGACTGGCTCTTACTTCAACATTCCCGCGTTCGTAATTATTTTTATTCTCACCGTGCTGCTGGTGCGTGGAGTTCGCGAATCCGCGAAAGCCAACAATATGATGGTAGCCATCAAGATCGGCGCCATTCTAATTTTCCTCGTGGTGGGCGGAGCCCTGGTCAACCCCGGCAATTGGCGGCCGTTCGCGCCCTCGGGATTCGGAGGCATCGTCACCGGCGGCGCCATCGTGTTCTTCACTTACATCGGTTTTGATTCGGTTTCGACGGCGGCGGAAGAGGCGAAAAATCCGCAGCGCGACTTGCCCATCGGCATTATTGGATCGCTCATTGTCTGTACAGTGCTGTACATCGGCGTTTCGATTGTTCTGCTGGGCATGATGAAATACACCACGTTCGTTTCGGGCGATGCCGCCGAAGCGCCCGTCGCTTACGCCCTGCAAATGCTCGGCGCCAACCGCTGGGCGCGCTCCATCATCGTGATTGGCGCCCTGACGGGAATGATTTCGTCGTTGCTGGTCTTTCAGTACGGCCAGGCCCGCATCTGGTATGCGATGTCGCGCGACGGACTTTTCCCCCGGCTCTTCTCAAAAGTTCACCCGCGCTTCAAGACTCCGCATTTGTCGACCTGGGTAGCGGGATTCGCGGTCGGCGTGCCCGCCGGAATCTTCGCCATCAGCGACGCCGCGGACCTCTCCAATATCGGAACCCTCTTCGCCTTCGTGCTGGTTTCGCTAGGAGTCATCATCCTGCGGCGGACGCAGCCGGATCGCAAACGCGTCTTCAAAGTGCCGTTCGTGCCGTGGTTCCCGCTGATCTCGATCCTGCTTTGCGGCGGACTCATGACCGGGCTGACGGTCATCACCTGGCTGCGCTTCGTCATCTGGCTGGCTCTCGGCCTCGTGATCTACATCTTCTACAGCCGCCATCGCAGCGAGTTCTGCAAGAAGACGTAGCCAGAGTTGTCATCTCGAGCAACTCCAACCCCTGTCATCCCGAGCACCTCCAACCCCCTGTCATCCCGAGCGCAGTAACTGGTCCGCGAAGCGAACCAGTTACGGAGTCGAGGGACCCCGCGTCCACTCGCAGCACCAAAAATGCGTCCAGGCATTTCCACCACGCTTATAGACCGTCAACTACGCAAGCATGAGTTCGTCGCGTCAAAGCCGGACGCGTGCGGCATTATCGAACCCGTTTTTCGGTTGACTTAACAACGTACAAATGGATAACCTGAACCATATTCCATTATCTGTAAGATAATAAGTGATCTTTTAAAATCTAGACCCGACAAACATGCGATCATGCCCCAGTCCCAAAACGGAACTCGGGCTTCGATGTGCATATGCTCTAACTCCCATGTTATCTATATTTTGCGCGTAACTCCCCTGAACTCAAAGATTTGGCACATGGTCAAAATGTAAGTCCCCTGTTTCCTGGCTTTTGCACACGACAGGGGGGAGGGGGGTCCGTACCCGTCAGCAACCCCCAGGGTTCCAAACCGGGAAAAAACGGAAGCGCCCTGCTCCGCTCATGCCGTCGGCGAATGAGTTGTAGAATCGCTTTATGGCGTCCGCGCCCACCGCCTTCATCGTTTCGCTTCCCAAGGCTGAGCTCCACCTTCATTTAGAAGGATCCATCGATCCTCACACTTTGCTCGATTTGAAGAAGCATCACGGGAAGAATGGCACGCTCGCCGAAGTGGAGCAGCTTTACCGGTACAAGGACTTCACCGGCTTCCTAATGGCATTCAAGACCGTAACGGAGGAGTTGCAGACTCCCGACGACTACGAGCTCATCACTTACCGCTTGATGGAAAAGCTCAAAGCGGACAACGTGCTGCA
This sequence comes from uncultured Acidobacteriota bacterium, assembly GCA_963788605.1. Classification (GTDB taxonomy): domain Bacteria; phylum Acidobacteriota; class Terriglobia; order Terriglobales; family Acidobacteriaceae; genus JABDBE01. The sequence continues at coordinate 222,045 of CAWBHD010000008.1, forward strand.
TGCCGAAGTGTACGTTTCGGTGGGAGTGTGCCTGTGGCGCAAGCAGGATTTCGATTCGATTTTCGCCGGCCTCGAACGCGGACGTGAGCGCGGGGAGCGCGACTTCGGAATTTCGTTGCTCTGGATCTTCGATGCGGTGCGCCAATTCGGCGCGGAAAAGGCGCAGCCCGTCGCCGAACTGGCGGTGCGATACAAAGGCGCGAGCGTCGTCGGATTCGGCGTTGGCGGGGACGAGCGGCAAGCTGCTCCCGAATTGTTTCGTGAAGTCTATGCCTATGCCGCGGCGAACGGGCTTCGGCTGACGGCACACGCTGGCGAAACTGCCGGACCGGGATCAGTGTGGGGCGCGCTCAACCTCCCAGCCGAGCGCATCGGTCACGGGTTCACCGCCTGGCAAGACCCGGAACTGGTCGAGGAGTTGTCCACTCGCCAGGTTCCGGTGGAGATTTGCATTACCAGCAATCTGCGTACCGGCGTCTGCGCGACCATCGCCGAGCATCCGGTGCGCAACTACTTCGATCAAGGAGTGATGGTCACGCTCAATACTGATGATCCTGCGATGTTCGGGACTTCTCTGAGCCGGGAATACCAGTTGGCCCAGGATACTTTCGGCTTTACCGACGAACACTTGCGCGAGTTGGCGCGTAATTCGTTCGAGGCATCGTTTCTTCCGGCGGAGAAGAAGCTTGGCTTCCTGAACTTGTTCGACGCGGCTGCCGCCAGATCTTAGGCTCCTCCCGGCTTCTTATAAAATCAATTTCATGACTGGTCGTGTTTTGAGGTTCTCGTGGCTGCCGGGGAAGTTCGCGGTCTGCCGATTGCCAGGTGATGCGCCACTTCCTGAGTGGGCATGCAGAGGCGCCCTGAGCTCGGTCACGCGAACCCAGGATGAGCTTTCCATTGTTTGCGCCGCGGATAGTGTTCCCGCGGAACATAAGCCAAAAATGCCCTGGGTATGTTTCAAGCTTGAAGGACCGTTCCCCTTTTCTGAGGTCGGAATTCTCGCTTCAGTCCTCAGTCCTCTGGCAAGGAAAGGAGTTCCTATCATTGCGATCTCCACCTTCGATACCGACTATGTCCTGGTCGGTGAGGACCATACCAGAGCTGCACTGCAGGCGTTGCAGGATGCAGGTCACCAGTTACTGCCGTAGCCGCGAATCTTCTTGCCGGGCATTTCGCTCCGGCGGGACGAGCAACGTGCCCGTCCTCCATTGTGTGAAAGATAGCCGTTCGACCTGCAAAAACCTCCGCTCGATGGCATGGCTGTCAATTTTGCGGGTTGCATATGGTCTAATGGAGCAACCGTAAAATCCATGTCTGCCAGCCCTTCAACTCTGCGTCGACGCATGCTCGCACTCCACCGCAATCTTCGCGGGGTAAGCATGATTGCGCGTGCCTTCGTTTCGACCGACCATCCACTGCTGGCGCACATCATTCCCATACGGCGCTGCAATCTGGCGTGCGAATACTGCAACGAGTACGACGACTTTTCCAAGCCGGTTCCGACCGAAACCATGTTCGCGCGGGTGGACAAGTTGGCCGAACTGGGTACCGCGGTGATCACGATCAGCGGTGGAGAGCCGCTACTGCATCCCGAACTGGACGAGATCATCCGGCGCATTCGCAAGCGAGGAATGATCGCGGGACTGATCACCAACGGCTACCTTCTGGTGGCGGAGCGCATCCAGCGCCTGAATCGCGCCGGGCTCGAATGGCTGCAGATCTCGATTGATAATGTCACCCCGGACGACGTATCCAAAAAGAGCCTCAAGGTTCTGGATAAGAAATTAGAGTTACTCGCCGAGCATGCGGACTTTCATGTGAACATCAACTCCGTAGTGGGCGGCGGTGTGTGCAATCCGCAGGATGCGCTGACCATCGGCAAACGGGCACTGGAACTGGGTTTCAGTTCGACTATCGGCATTATTCACGATGGCAGTGGACAACTACAGCCGTTAGCGGAAGAAGAAAAGCGCGTCTATCACGAGATGAAGGCGATGGAGAAAAGCAGCTTCACGCGTATCAATGGTTTCCAGGACAATATCGCCCAGGGGCGGCCCAATCAATGGCGCTGCCGCGCTGGAGCGCGTTACCTGTACATCTGTGAAGACGGACTGGTGCACTACTGCTCCCAGCAGCGCGGCTATCCTGGAGTTCCACTGGACAAGTATTCCGTAAACGACATCCGGCGCGAGTACGTGACCGAAAAGTCCTGCGCTCCGCACTGCACGGTTTCGTGCGTGCATCAAGTGTCGATCTTCGATTCCTGGCGGGCTCCGCAACATGCGGCGCCGGACGGCTCAAGCGCGCGTGAACTGGTGCAGATCGAGTAAGCAGCTTTTCAAGCTCCTGACGTAACGAACCTGCGCCTCTGCCGCGTGGGTTTGCTATTTCTTCGGCTGGGCTGTAGGTGGCAGGATGCCGTTCAGCCGAAGGTACATTGCGGCAGCGCTGTAATGGTCCGCCCAGTCGTTGGTGAGAGCAAAAAGCGCGAACGCGACGTTTCCCTGCCTTCCACCGTAGAGTTCGATGGTGTTGCCCAACTTCGAATCGTCCACCCGGTTCAGGGCAGCCTCGCAGTACAGGAAAGACCTTGTCAGCACTGCAACAAGTCTGTTTTTGTCGGATTCTGGAGCAGGTCCTAACGGGGGCGGCGGCATGTTCCCGACTTTGCTGCACAGTTCGATGTTGGAGGTGGTCATGTGCAGAACGAGGTGGCTGAACGTCATCTGCGCGGGAGTGGGACTGTAGTTGAATTTATCAGCAGGCATCGCAGCCACTGCTGCAATCAGGTTTTTCTGCTGACGCGGCAAAATTTCCCTCACAACATCGGTCACGGGATTCTTACTCTGTCCCATATTTGTTGGCGCAGTCTTACCCGGTTCAGTTTTGTTCTGACCGGTATTGTCCTGTCCAAAAAGAAAAGCGGCTGACCCAAATAAAACCAGCAAAGCAAGCACTCTTTTCATGATGCCTCCAGTACGCGTCAAGGATACCTCCGAGGAAGCCGGTTTAGCTAGACTGCGACGGCGGTGTTGATCCAGGCCTTGCTGATTGAAGTCGATTCGCTGTGCCGGCTTACTCCCCGCCTGTCTTCTTTCGTGCCTGAGGATTGATAGCCTTTGGAGCACTGGCCCTCGCGTGATCTCGTCGCATTCCGGTTGCCAGTTCACCGATTTCAGTCAGATCGCGCTGCATCTCGCTCCAGCCGTACCACAAAGCGTAGTCGGGGCTGGCGTGAAACGTTCCCTGGAAGGTGCGCATGCGGTGCTCCAGGTACATCACGAATAGTTTCTGTTCGACGACGGTGGGCGCGTCATGGAACGTGAGCAGGTTGGGAAAGGGATAGGTGTAGTTCTGCGGTTTCGGCAATATGCCATCGCTGTAAAGGGAGGCAACGACACGAATGGCTTCGGCCATCAGATGGTCGGCGCTGCGAATCATGTCATCTCCCTGTTGGAGTTGTTGGCGGGCAAAATTCTCGGCGTGGCACTGGTTGCAGGTCTTGATCATCTTGTCGCGCTCGCGTTGCCAGTCTTCCTCAGTGAGGCGGGCCACGTCGGCAGCTTTGATGGTGTTGACCAGTGCGGTTGGTTTTCCATTCGGATCGAGCACACCGAGAGCCTGCAGGATGGTGGCGCGATCCGCGGCCCAGCGCGGGTCAGGTGGAAGCGGCAATCGTACTCCGAGGAATCCCCAGGCAGTGCGCACTTCGTGATTGCCTTCTTGCATGTGACAGGTTTGGCAGGTAGGCGCGGCGGCATCCGCAGGGAGCATCTTGCGCTGCTTCAGGTCATAGCGCACACCGTGCTTCGACGAAGAATACATTTCCCACTGCGGATGGTCGAACCCCATGTGGCAAGTTTCACAAGCTTGCGGCTGCTTCGCTTCCTCGACCGAAAACGTATGCCGGGTGTGGCAGGAATCGCACTGCGCGGCGCCAAACTCTGTGCCATTCAAACGCAGTTCGGTAATCTCCATGGGAGTCTTGTCGCCAATCTTGTGGCACCCGCCGCAGCCTTTCTGCCCCTCGGTCATCGCCATGGGCTGCCAGTGGATGGTGGGCATGGCGAGCATTGCCGCCCAAGCCGCCGAGTGCTTTCCCTTCCTGAATTGCTCCACCTGGGTCTGGTGGCAGGTAGCGCAGGTATCCGGCGTGGGAATCTTTACCTTGACCACGTCGCTTGCCGACGTGTGCTGGTCGCCGTGGCAGGAGACGCAACTCACCTCGACCTGACTGTGCTTGCTGAGTTTCCAGTCGGAGACGATGTTAGGCGTAACCTTACTGTGGCATTCGATACATTGGGCGGATGAATCAGGCTGGGCGGACAGAGAATTAACTGCCAGAACCGTAAACATTATGGCAAAAACCACGCGCAGCTTCATAACCCTTCTCCACGATGTCATTATCGGTCACGCAATCCCAAGGCGTCCGTGATTTATATCACATTCGTGACCCGAGCCCCGCTAGCGATGACGGAACACTATTCAGAAGTCCGCATTGAGAGAGAGGACGGACGGACCGGCCGTCTTCCATGGTTTCGCTTCACGCCATCACTTCTGGCGTGGCGTCCAGCAGACTTCGCGTGTATGCGTGCCTGGGCTGTTCCGTGATCTGCCCGGTCGGTCCGACCTCGACGATTTTGCCGCGATACATCACAGCAATACGAGTGGCCAGATAACGCACCACCGGCATGGAGTGAGAAATGAACAGATAAGTCAATCCGAACTCACGTTGCAGTTGGGCCATCAGATTGACGATTTGTGCTCCGACGCTGACGTCGAGAGCGGAAACCGGTTCGTCGGCCACGATGAATTTCGGGCGCAGCGCCAGGGCGCGGGCAATTCCGATTCGCTGGCGCTGGCCGCCGCTGAATTCGTGCGGGAAACGGCGCATGGCGGACTGATCGAGACCAACCGCGCGGAGCAACTCGGCAACCCGCAGGCTGCGGGCGGAAGCGCTCATGGGTTCGTGAATGATCAGCGGTTCGCTGATGACGTCTTCCACCCGCATGCGGGGATCGAGCGATCCAAAGGGATCCTGAAAGATCAGTTGCATGTCGCGGCGCAGGGATCGCATCTCTGACTGACGAGCCGACAGGAGGTCATGGCCGTCGAAAATGATCTTGCCCGAGGTGGGTTCAACCAACCGCAACACCAGGCGGCCGAGTGTGCTTTTACCTGATCCTGATTCGCCAACCAAGCCGAGGGTTTCGCCGGATTGAATATCCAGCGAGACATCGTCGACAGCCCGGACCGAACGTTTCGCGCCTCCCCCGAAAATGGATTCACCGAGCGGGAAGACCTTGGTCAGATTCCGGAGTTGGAGCAGGGGCACATGAAGATGGTAACAGCAAGATGAGCCACGGATTCACACCGATTCACACGGATCTATGCATTCCATATTCCAGAATATGGATTATTTTCGTGACCTCATTGCCATGCGATCATCGGCACCGCCGTCAACGCTGCGAGCATGCCCACGGCCTTCCAGCGCGTGAAGTGCTCCTTGAGAAAAAAGCGGGCCAGCAACACGGTCACGGCCGGGTAAAGCGAGGTCAGCACCACAGCGGTATCAAGGCGGCCGGTTTGACTGGCGCGGACGAACAGGGCGCTGCCGGCGGTATCGAGGCAGCCAGCCAACACGCCAAAGCCGATGCCAGGACGAGTAATGTCGTGGAAATTCTTCCCCAGCAAGACAATCACGCCGGTAAGCACCAGGGAACCCAGTCGGGAAGCGGCCGATATCCAGAGGGCCGAACCGTTTCCAGCTTGCTTGATGCAGAGAAAGAATCCGGCGAAGCCAATGCCTGCCAGCACGGCGAGGCCAATTCCGTCGGCGCGGGTGTTGTTCTCAGTGCGGGAAATCAAGAGTATTCCGATGCCCGCGAGGATGAAGCCCGCGATCGGTACAATCCCAGGCGGTCCCTCGGTAATTATGCTAAAGGCTGTCGGAATTCCAGCGCCGAGCACGGCCGCGACGGGAGCAGTCAGTCCCATTTTCCCCGCTGCGAGCGCACGGTAGAAAATCGCCAGCGCGGCGCCACCGGATAATCCAGCCGCGAGAGCCCACACAATTGCGCTGCGCGAAGGAGAAGCAGAGTGATTGGCGAGAGCAAGCACAACCATCAGGAGCAGGCCACTGGCGTGCGCGATGGTAGTCAGCAGGAATGCATTGGCGCGCCGCGCCGCATACCCACCGAGAAAATCGCTGGTCCCCCAGGAGAAGACAGCACTCAGGCTGAAGCTGGTGGGTACGATCGCGTAAGACAGGGCCATGTAGTTCTTCCGGAATACAAGAGAGTAGCATCCACCACCGCCTGAGCGGAATTTCGCCTTTATCTGACTTGTTCCGAGGCGGGCGCGGTCTGGGGAATTTCCGCGGCGAGTCTTTCCAGTAAGCTTTCGAGATGGTCCAGCACTTCATCGGCGGCAGCTGCTTTGAGGGGAAATTTCAGCATCCCGTCGGGGGTGAATTGTGCGCCACGCTGCGAAGAGACAAATTGGGCCAGCTTTCCCGGGTCGATCACCGCATTTTGACGAAACTTGATGGTCACCAAATCCCGTTTGCGCTCGATCGCGGTCACGCCGACACGCATCGCCTGGAGTTTCAGTGAGGCGTAGTCGAGGAGGTTGCGTACCGCGGCGGGAGGCTCCCCGTAGCGGTCTTCGAGTTCGGCACCGACGTCACTCAATTGTGATTCGGTTTCGATCCCGGCAACGCGCTTGTACATCCTCAGGCGCTGGTTCTCCTCGGGAATATAGTTGACGGGGATACGAATGTTAAGGCCGAGGTTGAGTTGTATCTCGGCTTCATCCGGCCCGGCTTCGCCCTTCATCTCGCGGACGGCGCGGTCGAGCATCTGGGTGTACAGCTCGAAGCCGATGGCTTCGATATGCCCGCTTTGTTCTCCGCCCAGGAGATTGCCGGCGCCGCGGAGTTCGAGATCCAGGGCGGCGATCTTAAAACCCGCGCCAAGGTCGGAAAACTCCTTCAGGGCTGCAAGCCGCCGGCGCGCAATCGGAGTGAGTTCGATGTCAGCCGGAATCAGCAAGTAGGCATAAGCTCTGCGATTCGAGCGCCCCACGCGTCCGCGCAGTTGATAGAGTTCGGATAGTCCAAAACGGTCGGCGCGATTGATGATGATGGTATTGCAGAGGGGGATGTCGAGACCGTTCTCGATGATGGTCGTGGCCACCAGAATGTCGGCCTCGTGATGCATGAACTTCAGCATCACTTTTTCGAGTTCACCCTCTGACATCTGGCCATGTCCTACGATTATTCTTGCCCGCGGAACTAACTCCTGCAGTTTGGCTGCGATTTCCCAGATGCTCTCTACGCGATTGTGCACGAAATAGACCTGGCCACCGCGGTCGAGTTCCTGTTCGAGCGAAGACTGAATCAGCTTTTCGTCCCAGCTTGCAACCACGGTTTGGATTGCGATGCGGTCCTTGGGTGGCGTTTCAATCACGCTCATATCGCGCATCCCGACAAGGGACATGTGCAAAGTCCTCGGAATGGGAGTGGCGGACATGGTGAGAACGTCGACTTCCTTGCGCATCTGCTTCAGCCGTTCTTTGTGGCGCACCCCGAAGCGCTGCTCTTCATCCACGACCAGCAGGCCGAGGTCGGTGAACTTGATGTCCTTTGAGAGCAGCCGGTGGGTACCAATCAGGATGTCGACTTTCCCGGCTTCGACCTTTTGCAGAATTTCCTTCTGCTGTTTCGCGGTGCGGAAGCGGCTGATCATTTCGATCTTGACGGGAAACGCCGCGAACCGTTGCTTGAAGGTTTCGGAATGCTGGAAGGCCAGAACCGTCGTAGGCGCCAGAACGGCGACTTGCTTGTTGTCATTGACTGCCTTGAACGCGGCGCGCATGGCGATTTCGGTCTTGCCATAGCCGACATCGCCGCACAGAAGGCGATCCATGGGCTGCGAGGATTCCATATCGCGCTTTACGTCCGTGATGGCGAGGTCCTGGTCTTCGGTCTCAGTGAATTCGAAAGCGTCTTCGAACTCGCGCATCCATTGATTGTCGGTTGAGAACGCGTAGCCTTTGGCTGCTCGTCTCTCGGCATAAAGCTTAAGGAGTTCGTCGGCCATATCCTTCATGGCCTTGCGCACGCGGGCTTTCGTCTTGGCCCAAGCGGCCGTACCGAGATGGCTCAGCGGCGGCTTTGCTCCTTCCGATGACCGGTATTTCTGAATCAGGTCGAGACGAGTCAGCGGAACATAGAGCCGCGCCCCTTCGGCGTACTCGAGCAACATGAACTCGGCGTTGCCGTCGCCCTGATTGATTTCCTTCAGTCCTTGATACTGCCCAATCCCATGCTCGACGTGGACTACGTAATCTCCAACTTGCAGATCGCGGAAGTCGGATAGAAACGCGGACACTTTGGACTTCTGGCGCTGCGGACGGGAAACCACGGATTCAGACTCATCGAACAGATCGCGCGCGCCGAAAATCGCAAGATGGGCATCAGGCAGCACAACGCCGTCCGGCACATAAGCTTTGACCAGCGTGCTGGTGAGGATCTCGCCGGCAAAGTAAGCGGTTTCGTCGGCGTAGCTTTCTCCGCCACGAGTGCGACTGCCCAGCCGGAAAGAAAGCGCATACTCGCTGAAGACGTCGGCCAGACGTTCGACTTCTCCGATATTCGGAACGGCGATCAATACGCGATTCTGTTCACCAATCTGCTTTTTGACATCTTCCAGCATTGCCGGAACCGCTCCGTGAAAGCGCTGTGCCGGCTGCGAATGGAAGGTCACCGCCTCGGCTTCGCCGGGCCGCGCGATTTCGAGGTGTTCGATCGAGGCACCGGGAAGGCTGGCTAGCTTCTGCCACCAGTCATCGGGAGGAAGGTACAAGTCCGTGGGCCGTACCAGATTCCCGATCTCGCTGCGCTCGTGGGCTTCTTCAATTCGTGACCAGGTGTGATCAAATTCTTTTTTCAGGCTATCGGGTTCGTCCACTAGGACGACAGCCCGGGGGATCAAGTCAAAGATGGTCCGGTCTGCGCCGGCGACCGGGGCGTAGAACTCCCAACCGGGAAACACGCTGACGCCGCCGGAGCGCACGGCTTGTTCGACCACCTCTTCCGCCCCCGCGATGCGCTTTCCTGACAAGCGGACGTGAATCGCGCCCAGCAGGTCGTCGCTGACTGGCGTCTCGGTAAGGGGCAGCAGGAGTGCTTCATCGACCGGGGTGGACGACCGTTGGGTTGCGGGATCGAACTTGCGAATGGATTCGACTTCATCCCCGAAGAACTCAATACGGAGCGGACGATCCGCCTCGGGTGAGTAAACATCCAGGATGCCGCCGCGTATGGCGTACTCGCCGGGCATTTCCACCACGTCGGTGGAGGAGTAACCCACGGTATTCAGATGGCGCAGCAGAGGCTCGGTGTCGAGAGTTTCGCCCCGGCGAACCATTCGCGCCAGGTCGGCATAGTATTCCGCGGAACGAAGACGCAGAGCCGTCGCTGCGATCGGCGAAACCAGAATGGAGACGGCTCCGGTGGCAATTTTCCAAAGCGCGACTGCCCGCTCTTCCTGGATCTCAGGATGCGGCGAGAGATTCTGGAACGGCAGGACGTCGCGGGTTGGCAGGGAGATCACGGAATCCGGGTCGTTCCCGCCGACCAGTTCATGGAAGGCTTGCAGTACCGGGAGCAATTCGTCGGCTGCGCGGTTGTCGGGAACGATCACGATGAATGGGCGTCCGGCGGCCTTCTGCAATAAGACCAGAAGCAGGGCTTTGGCGGTAGGGGTGAGTCCGGAAACACGTATCCGCCCCGCGCCCTCACGGAGGTGGGAGGCTACACGCAAAAAGGCAGGCAGTTTTTCCGCGTCCGCGAACAGATCACGGACGAAAGGCAGGGCCATTGCATTTTGATTTTAACAGGAGATTCAGGGAGCCATGTTCTCACTCGACCTGAGCGGGCAAGCCACCCGTGCTCCGTGGGGCACTTGTTCATCCCCGAAGCAACGGCCGCGTCAGGCAGGTTGGGCCGCCACTGCCGTTGATGCAGAGTTCGGAACCGGGGAAAGTCCGGACATCGAAGCCCGCAGAGCGGAGTTTTTCGTTTGTCTTTGCGTTTTCTTGCAGGGCCAGCAGACGTTTCTCCCCCAGGGACAAAACATTGCAAGCCAGCGTTTCACGCTCGGAATAGTCGATCTCGATGAGGTTGTAGCCGCGTGCTTTGAGTAGCTCCAGGGTTTCGACGGCAAGCCACGGCAGATCCACGAGCGCGGTTTTCTCATCGAGCAGGCTGATCAGCGACATCAGGTGCAGGCAAGCAGACGGTCCCTGACCGTGGGGCAGGGGCGCGGAAAGAACCTCCACACTCTTGGGCTTGAGCAGCGCGCGCATCTGTTGGATACCTTGCGCGTTGGTGCGGTAGCCGTGGCCGATGAGCAACGTCTTGGCATCAAGCCAGACGATGTCCCCAGCTTCGGTTGTTGCCGGAGCGGTAACCTTGGCCAACATCGGAATCCCCAGGATCTGGCAAAATGAGCCGTGATGTTTGCCTTCCGGCAAGCGGTTCGCTTTGCCGGGGCGCATCAGGATCAATCCGAAGTCCGTCGGCAATGACGCATCGTGGGTATAAACGGCATCGAGGGAGAGTTCCATCGCCGGGGGAATATCCTCGACTTCTACGCCGCCCGCGGACAATTGGTGACACAAAGCCTCATGCTGAGCCTGAGCGATCTCGAAATCCGGCGGCCGCAGGAATCCAAGTTCCCGCCAGCGGGCGGCGCGCTCCGGTTGATGCCAGCAAGCAGTGCGTGGCGAACACACCAGCACGCGTTTCAGCGGGTCGACCATGGAATGGCCGTTGAAACGGACTTCGGCGGTCCTGGCTGTCGGATCCACAACCAATTTTTCGAAGCCACCGGCCATAAAAGAAATCTAAACTGGTGCTATGGCAAAAGCAATCTGGGAAGGCGCGATTCTTGCTGAATCCAATCAATGCGTGGAAGTAGAGGGCAACCAGTATTTCCCGCCCGACACCATCAAATCGGAATACTTCAAAGCGAGCGCGGCCCACACGGTTTGTCCCTGGAAGGGGACGGCCAGCTACTACGATCTCGAGGTGAATGGCAAACGGAATCAGGGTGCGGCATGGTACTACCCTGAGCCGAAACCAGCGGCCACCCAGATCAAGGGATACGTGGCTTTCTGGAAGGGCGTGAAGGTCGAGAAGTAGCTGCCGGGCTTTGGCTGGATACGGCTGGAGACTTATAGCTCGAGGTGGAAGCGGAGTCCCGCGACCAAAACAGGACCGCGATCGCGGTTGTATCCGGGATTATTGACGTGTTGCAGGTCGGGGCCAAGGAAGATTCCCCGCCACACGTGTGCCGTATAGTAAGTCTCGAAGATGCTTTCCCGCCCGTAGTTCAGTGCGCCGTCTCCCAGCAAAAAGCCTCGGCCGCCCAGTTCCAGATAGTGCTGATGGTCTGCGCAGATTCCATTGGAAACGAAGACCGCTCCGAACTTGTCGAGTTTGCGGCGCCACGCATCTCCGGCGAGATCGGCGCCGAGTTGCACAGTCTCGTCCACTTCCGTGTACGCATAGGACTCGTGCTGGCCTTCATTCCATCCCCAGCGAGCGTAGCCGCGCAAATGATGCGCAAAGTCCTGCTCAAGGTTCACTCCGAAACCATACTTGACCGTGGTTTGTAGCGGGTGTGCGGTAATCTCCGGAACCGGTGTTTTCCCAGCCAGGAAGTTGTTGACTGCATCTCGATAGACGCCCATGTTGGCGTGATTCACGAAGGAGAATAATCGCACCGCAGTCGAGCGCTCTTTCCAGAGCTTGGGATAGAGCTCCAACTCGAAGTTTTCCGCCCGCGCCTGGTGAAGATTCCACACCAGGTCGATGCCGTTGGCGACCTTGGGCATCAGCATCTCGCCGAAGCGCACCTCGACGAAGGGCCCCAGTTGTGATCTCGACGACGAGCCCGTAGGTGTAGCCTCGCGTGTCGGCGGCATAGTCGTAGGCACCGTTGTTGTCGACGGTCCAGTTCATGAACTGCAGGTGGCTGTCGCTTCCAACGGCATTGTTGTCGAAAAAATCCGCCATGCCGAATTTTCCCGCCCGCAACTCCAATCGCCGGATGGGCAGGCTGGTTGCCAGTCCAAACGGCCCACGTTCGGCTTCCACAGTTTCTTTGCTGAGAGGAATAACCTGCCGCACCATGACGCGAGCGATGTACGGCGCTTTTGACAGTGTCGGGTTGCGCACCACATCCAGGTTCACGAAGCCTGCCAGCCCCAGGCCATCACTGAGTCCTCCACCGCTGGCTTCCTCTACGTCGAGGTAAACCTCCGTCGTCTTCCAGACCTGATATCCAAGAAACAGAGTAGACACATTCGATGTCGCATTCCTGGACCCAGCAGTCAGGCTGTTCGGTCCGCTGTACTGGGCAGAAAAAGACGGATGATATTGGAAAATGACGTTGTCCTGGCCGGAGATCCAGTAGCGGGCCGTCTGCGAATGCGGAAACATGGTTACGGGATCAGTGATTTCTTCGGGATTGGCGCTCTCCTCCGCCGTTGGAGCAGACTGACCGGATGCGCATGCCAGCGACGCTACCCAGACCGTTGCGCAGATCATGAATCTTCCCGTGAGCACGCAGACGAGGCGCCGGATTGTGCGGGTAGTGCTCATGAGTCTCGGTTTCGTCAAAAGATTGTTGCTGCCGGCTTTTCTGGGCAACTAGACGAGGGTTGAATATCGACCCGTACGATCTTTAGTTCTTGACGTTTGTATCATACCCCCCTATAGTATGGTCAAGAACAAAATGGCACACACGATCCGGGAAAAAGAAAAGCTGGTTTTGCGGGTGCGACGCATTCGCGGACAGATCGAGGCGATGGAGCGAGCCCTTGCTTCCGATCAGGATTGTTCCGATGTTCTGCAGCTCATCACGGCTGCTCGCGGCGCCATGAACAGCCTTATGGCGAAACTAGTCGAGGATCACGTGCGCTTTCACGTACTGGATCCCCGCAAGAAGCCCAGTTCGGAGCAGGCCCTCGCCGCCGACGAACTGGTCGACATCATCCGCTCATATCTGAAATAACCGCGAAACCACGCGGGGTCCCCGACCTTTGCTGGACAGCCAAAAATAAATCAGGACAGCTCGGAGCCCCCCGAAGCTGTCCTTAAAACCCTCCCGGTTAGAAGGGCATCTACTGAACAAAGCTTACCCAGAACGTATTGCAGGATTGTTGCGAATTTGTAAATATCCGGTAAATTACGCATGCCTCTCCAGACACCGAATTCCGCGGTAAACGTGCCGGTTTTCGTGGCGCACTTCTCTCCGGCACCCCGCTTCCGCTCCCCGCTGTTACCATAGATGACCAGTTTCTTTTCGGAGAGCCCATGGCCCGCAAAATGGACGTATCCCGCAAACTGCAGCAACGCGCCGAGCAGATGATTCCCGGCGGGGTCAATTCGCCGGTACGCGCTTTTCGGTCCGTGGGCGGTGACGCGCCCTTCATTTTGCGCGGCCAGGGTTCCCACATCTTCGACGCCGATGGCAACGAGTACATCGATTATGTCGGCTCGTGGGGCCCGCTCATTCTCGGACACGCTCCCTCCAAAGTGATCGAAGCAATCATGGACGCCGCTTGCAATGGCACCAGTTTTGGCGCCTCCACTCCATCCGAAGCCGACCTCGCGGAGATTGTGCTCTCCGCGTTCCCCCATATCCAGAAGGTGCGGTTTGTCAATTCGGGCACCGAAGCCACCATGTCCGCCATCCGCCTGGCTCGTGCCTACACCAAGCGCAAATACATTGTGAAATTTGAGGGTTGCTATCACGGGCATGCCGACGCTTTGCTGGTGAAGGCGGGTTCAGGCGTGGCTACGCTGGGAATTCCGGGCTCAGCCGGTGTTCCCGAGGAGTTCATCCAGTTCACTCTGGCGTTGCCGTTTAACGACACTGACGCATTGGAGCATGCTTTCAAGAAATTCAAGCACGAGATCGCCTGCGTGATCGTCGAACCTGTCGTGGGCAATATGGGTTGCGTCCCAGCTTCGGGCGGCTATCTGGCGGCTCTGCGTCTGATCACCCAGCGCGAAAAGAGTGTGCTGATTTTTGACGAGGTCATGACCGGGTTCCGCGTAGCCTTCGGCGGCGCCCAGGAGCTTTATGGAGTGACGCCCGATCTCACCACGATGGGCAAGATTATTGGCGGTGGCCTCCCCGTTGGAGCCTACGGCGGCCCTTCCGAGATCATGAACCTGGTCGCACCGCTTGGCCCCATGTATCAAGCGGGGACGCTCTCGGGGAACCCTCTGGCCATGGCTGCCGGGTTGGCAACACTGCGTCATCTGCGGGAGCACAAGCAAGAGATTTATCCCCGCCTCGACAAACTCGCCGGAGAGTTGGCGGATGGACTATCCGCCGCCGCGAAGGATGCAGGCGTGTCTCTCTGCCACAACCGCGTGGGATCCATGTTCACATGGTTTTTTACTTCCGGCCCGGTGACGGATTGGGATTCGGCGGCGAAGTCTGATACGGAAGCCTTCGGCCGCTTCTTCCGCGCCATGCTGGACAACGGCGTCTATCTTCCGCCGTCGCAGTTCGAAGCTGCGTTTCTGGGCGCGGCCCACACCGAAGAGGACATCCAGCGGACGATCAGTATCGCCAAACAGGCATTCGCAGCGGTGCACGCATAGCTGTGACTGGACGGCCGGAGGCGGACGGCCCTGCGTGATGTTTGCGTATGCGTGGCCGCGTCTAGCTGAGGGCTGACAGCTGAGGGCTCATAGCTTCCTTTCCCATCATCTCCGGGACAGTCACGAATTCATACCCTTCAGACTTGTAGCGAGAAATCAGGCGATCTGTCGCGATCACTGTCTGCGAACGATCGGCGCCAAACGCCTTGTGATCTCCATCGTGAAGCAGGATCACATCGCCGCCGCGGATTTGCTGCCTGACTTTCTGCTCGACGTAATCCGCCGGTTTCACTCTCCAGTCCCAGCCGGTGATGTTCCACATCACCGGTTCCATCCCCAGCGTTCGCACGATGCGCAGAGTGCCCGGCCGGCGTCCCCCAAAGGGAGGGCGAAACAGCCGTGAATGCTCTCCCACGGCATCCATCAACGCCTGCTTGCAATCCAGCAACTGCACCCGGGTCTGCCGTGCGGACACAAAAATCAGATTGGGGTGGCTGAACGTATGATTGCCGACCGCATGTCCGGCTTTCACAACTTCGCGCGCGATGTCCGGCCTGTGCTTCACGTAGCGACCGACAAGAAAAAATGTTGCTCGTACATTGTGCCGGGCGAGGACCTCTAGCAGTTGCAGAGTGTGCGGGTCGTTGGGGCCGTCGTCGTAGGTCAGGGCCAGTTGCTTGTTTCCAGGCTTCAGCCCGGTAAAGGTTTGCCCATACCATTGTCCGGTTGGAGCCATAGACTGGTAGCCAGCCGCAACCGCTGCGACTGCACCCCCAGCGCCGAAGGCGAAGCTAGCCATACTGCCGCGATTGTAAATTGTTTCTCTGTGCCTCTGCGTCCCGGCCAGTGGGACGGGGGTTACTCTTCCCTCAATTGCGCACAAAGCTTTGGCGAGATATCCTGCCATGCGAAGCCCTAGACCATGGCCAATCTTTTTGAACTGCCTCGCTACATTGCTGTGGAAGGTCCCATACGCGTTGGGAAAAGTACGCTGACGCGGATTCTGGCGGAGCGTCTTAATGCCCAACGCGTCATGGAAACCGAGGACAACCCCTTTCTGCGTGCCTTTTACGATGGCGAGCGGGGCGCGGGATTCCAGGCGCAGTTCGCTTTCCTGATCCGCCGCTTCGAACAGCTTCGCGCGCTCGACCTGGGACCACGCTCCCAAAGATCCGTGGTCACGGACTTCGTTTTCGAAAAAGACAAACTTTTCGCCTGCCTCAACCTCACCGACCAGGAACTCGAAACCTACAATCGCTATTACAACTACTTTCGCGAACAGCTCCCTACGCCTGATCTGGTGATCTATTTACAGGCCACTCCCGAGGTTTTGAAAAAACGTCTAAAGAAAAAGAATGCCCCGGGGGAGAAGGCGATCAATGAAGAATATCTCGAGGAAGTGATCAAGGCCTACGAGCACTTCTTTTTTCACTACACGTCATCGGATCTGCTGATCGTGAACACTTCGGAGATAGATTTTGTCGAGCGCAACGAAGACTTGCAGGAGCTACTGCGAAAAGTCTCCGCGCCGATAAAGGGAACGCAATACTTCCTGCCTTTGGGAAACCAGGAAGCTGCCAGCGCCTGAATTGCGTGGAGATAGCCGCCCTCCGCTGTCCGGTCGAGCGCAGTTTTTCGACTTCCTGCCGGTGCTTCAATACCGAGAGACATCAATGCTTCCGCCGGCGCGGCTTTCCGCGGAACATGCGCGAATCATACTGTAGCGGTTCGGTCTGATTCACAGTGATCTGCTTGAACTCTGCATGCTGGGGATTGATCAGCACGTTGTTCTCGCGCACTGCGAGCGCGGAGGGAACGAGCAGCAGACAACTCCCCGCCTTTTTCACGAACTCGTCGCCAATCTGGGCCAGTTGGATCGGAGCAGGAGATTCCCGCCAATTGGCTGGCAGTGAGTCGGACGGCATCCATTCGCGGGACACGTTCTCTGGCACCTCAGCCGTGGCCAACACTAAATCATCGGGAGTATCCTCGGGATCCAAATGAACGAAATACTCGAGCATGGCCAGGGACTGATGTTCGGAGGCATAGGCAAGTCGGGTCCCGGGGCTGGACCAGCGCCCACCGTAGCGGTAAGCGCCCTCTCCATCGAACGGTGCACGTGCGTGCAGCGCCCGCAGGACGCGAAAAACTCGTATCAACTAATGCCGCCGTAAGCTATGCGGCCGAGCAGATTTTCCACCTGGCGGGCACCAAGTTCGGTGTCAATTGCGGCAAGCGGCGCTACACCGCCCAAACCTCGATTTGTCCGCTTCAGCCAACGACTGGCCCGTGTAGCGTCCCCCAGGCTTTCTCGAGCCAAAGCGAGTAACCGGGCGAGCCGGTACAGCCGGTCAGATTCAAACTGAGCCAGCCGGCCATGGCGCCGACGCTGCAGGCTGCGCGAAGAGAGATCCAGCGCCGCCGCCAGCTCTTTCAAAGTCAAGCCTGACGCCCGCATCAGCTCTTCAAGTACAGCGTGGGGGAACCCGTCGCGGATCGCTTCCCGCAAATCGCGGTCACTGGTCATTGCACGCCCCAGGGCGCGTTCACCGCCAAGCTCCCGAACCACCGATCGAAGTTCGTTGGCCATTTGTCGCTTATTATAGCGACAAATGGCGCAGCTTGTCAATCTCTCAAAACCATCGACGAGAACCCGCTACTGGGTCTACAATAGCCCAAGCAATACCCAAGATGCGTACGGGCTCTATCCGCCAAGGCGGAGGGGCACTGGAGGACATCGTGAGTTTGATACCGGTTGGCGAACCTCGCCAGAAGATTACGGTCGCTTCCCTTCGAGAGAAGAAGTTCCAACATCAACCTATCACCTGCCTGACGGCCTATGACTATGCCAGCGCGCGCCTGGTGGATGAGGCTTTGATCGACATTGTTCTGGTCGGCGATTCCCTGGCCATGACCATGCTCGGTTATCCGGACACGCTCTCGGTGACGGTGGATGAAATGCTCCACCACACTCGCGCAGTGCGGCGGGGCGTCAAGCACGCTCTGCTGGTTGCCGACATGCCCTACGGCTCCTACCACCTGGGCACGGATGACGCGGTGCGAAACGCCGCCCGCTTCATGAAAGAAGCTGGCGCCGAAGTGGTGAAAATCGAAGGCGGAGAGAAACGCTCTGACCTGATTCGCCGCGTGATCGACGCTGAAATTCCCGTCGCTGGCCACATCGGCCTGACGCCGCAGTCGGTGAACGTCATGGGCGGCTACAAGGTTCAGGGCAAGTCGCTGGCGGAGATCGAACAACTGATGCGCGATGCGGTGGCTCTGGACCGAGCAGGCGTCGCGTTCCTGGTTCTTGAAGGCATTCCGCGGGAAGTCGCGGCCATGATTACGGCAGAAGTCGCGACTCCAACCATCGGCATTGGCGCGGGACCAGAATGCGACGGCCAGGTGCTGGTGTTTCACGACATTTTGAATCTGACCTTCGCCCCTTCAGCCAAGTTCGTCCGTCGCTACGGCGATGCGGCCGCGCTCATCAAAGACGCGGTGCAGGCCTTTCGCGAGGACGTAATCTCACATCAGTATCCCCTGGACAGTGAGTCTTACCATCTGTCCAAGGACACCCAGCGGGCGCTCGAAACCGTGCTGGAACGCAAACGGGGGATGCGGCGATAGTAAACTGATGCGATGAGATACCTCCGTCTCGGCATTTTAGCGATGGGCGTTGCCCTGCTCACTTCCTGCGCCAAGCCGCCCCGGGGAGCAGAGCAAGCGACTGCGGCGATCAGCCCAGAGTCCCGGATTCAACAAATTCCGCCTGCGGATCCGCAAAAATACGCGGGCATGCGGGACATGAAAGCGTGGCGAAATCCGTACTTGATCATTCGCCCGGATGGGGTGGGGCTTCTTGATCCTGGCAATAACGAACAGCGCCTCCTGAAGCCGGATGAACTGCTGAATGCACTTGCGGCGTTACCTGCATCTGCCTGGCCTTATGGCCGCGTTGTAGTGGTGACAGAGAATCCCCTTACGAGCTCTGAAGAACAGAGAGTTGCCATTCGCCGCAACAAAGGCATCGTCGCAGGCACGCTGGAGAGCACGAACATCCTGATCAATTGGGTTCCGTCGGCCTAAGACCGGAAAGCTCACTTCCGCCGAGATGCAAATCTGTAAGACGATCGACGATATGCGCTGTGCCTCGCGCGCCGCGCGGCTCACGGGAAGGAGCTTGGGCTTCGTCCCCACCATGGGAGCCTTGCACGAAGGCCATCTCTCGCTCGTGCGTGCCGCCAAGGCAAGATGCGATGTGGTTGCAGCGTCAATCTTCGTAAACCCTCTACAGTTTGGAGCAAACGAAGATCTGGCCAAATATCCACGCACTTTCGAGCGCGATGTCACGATGCTTGAAGAAGAAGCGGTGGACATTCTGTTCGCACCCGCAGTAGGAGAAATGTACCCCGCGGGAGCTGTCACTTATGTCACCGTCGAGGGTCTGAGCGAGAAGCTGTGTGGCAGGTCGCGCCCCGGTCACTTCCGTGGTGTGACTACAGTTGTCGCCAAGCTATTCCACATCGTGGAGCCGGATTTTGCCTTCTTCGGCCAGAAAGACGCGGCTCAGTCCACCATCATCCGCCGCATGGTGCAAGACTTGAATATCCCAATCGAGATCGTCGTGTGTCCGATCGTGCGTGAGCCCGACGGCCTGGCGATGAGCTCGCGCAACGCTTACCTCGGCCCGCAGGAGCGCAAGTCCGCGCTTGTCCTCAATCGCGCATTGACCCGGGTAAAGAGTCGGTTCGATCAAGGCGAGAGGAACGCCGCGATCTTGATCGAGGTGGGCAAACAAACGGTCCAGCAAGAATCCGGCGCGCGCCTGGACTACTTCGAGATTGTCGACCCCTTCACGCTCGATCCCGTGCAACAACTATCTACCGGTGGACTTGTTGCTATCGCTGCCTTTTTGGGAAAAACCCGCCTGATCGACAACATCCTGTTGCCATGACCAAGGCCACGTAGGGATCGCCGCCTCGGCAGTCCAGCAGGGCGCAACTCGGCTGTTGTGAGGATCTAACGGAGCGGCAAGCCGGATTTTTGAACCTCGACAATCCGCAATGGTGGGAAAGTGCCCAGAAAGTCCATCCGGCTACGCGTGATCTCAGCTCCTGCCGACCTGAACGCCTTCACATAGTCGGCTGTATGAATGAAATCGGAAATGATCGCCTTGCCGCCGGGTTTGAGTACACGAACAATCTCGCGGCAAGCCTGGTCGCGTCCCTCGTTGGTGGGAATGTTGTGAATACAGAGATTGGAAAAAACCACATCGAAGCTGCTGTCAGGAAAATTCATCGCTGTCGCGTCGCCACTCTGCACATCAACCCGGCCGCGTACGCCTTCGAGCTGGGCGTTGCGGACGGTCTCTTCCATCGAGTTGCCGGACAGGTCCTTCTTGCTCCAGATGTCGATGCCTACAGACTTTCCCGACGTCAGCTTCTTGGCGGCGCCGATCATCATCAGACCGCGTCCGGTACCGACATCGAGAACGGTTTCGTTTCCCTTCCAATTCACCAGCTTCAACATCCGGTCACGGTGGCGAAACTTGCCGGACTTGGAGTAGACGATCATCAGCACGGCTCCCAGCAGGCACGAGATCGCGGTCGGTAGCGCTGCGGGACGAACAATGATAATCACTGGTCCGAGGCGCAAAACCGGTACCAACCAGCCTAGTAAGGGCAGGGCGACAGCGGCCAGAATCAAATTGCGGATTACGCCTGGGGCATCGATGCCATAATCGGGTTTTGCGGAATCCGAGCTCATTGGGAAAACCTGAAGAGCATAAACCACAAAGGACACGAAGGTACACAAAGGATTGCAAACCCGCAAGTCACTTCGCTGCAGCAAGACGTTTCGGCCCGGAGACAAATTCGTTCCCTACAATCACATATCGCAACGGCCGTTCAGCCGCCTTGGTAATGCCGATTCGCGGCGTGGTCAGAATACGACGAACGCGGTACCCATCATCCGCGATGAACAGGTCGGATCGACTGCTGGTCAGGTCCTTCCCGTTGTCCCGTTCGCGGGTGATGCTGAAGGCTTCGGCCAGTCTGCCAGGGCCGCTGGTCAACTTACGCAGATCGCGCGTTGAGTTGATACCGACGTGTCGTGACCGCGCCATCTCTTCGATCCCGGTCAGCGGTTCAACCGCGCGAAACAGAATCCCGCCAGCAACTCCGTCCGCCAAGCAGGACACATTCAGGCAGTAGTGATTGCCATAAATGAAATAAACGTAGGCGAAGCCGGGCGGGCCAAACAGTACCGCATTACGCTGCGTGCGGCCAGCGAACGAGTGCGCCGCGGGATCGTTCTCTCCCAGATAGGCTTCAACCTCAACGATCCGGGCAGCGCGCCGCTGCTTTCCCTCCCTCCGCAGCAGCACTTTACCAAGCAGTTCCCGGCTCACCCGGCGCGGATCGCGATCATAGAACTCGCGCGCCAGTGGTCTTCCAGGGTGAGGACTGATAGTGGCCAAATCCGACCGTCCTGTATTTGCAGGATCCCGGCGTCGCGCTCAAGGCGTGATCTTGAAAACGGTTCCGTGGTTGGACGCGCCCCCGGCAGTGGCGGTGCCATAGAGATTGCCGCCAGCATCCCGGATCAACTTAGCCGTGGGGTAGCCTCCATCGTTAACGTAGTCAAAACTGTGCAGGACGGTCTCGTGGTGGGTCCGATCCAGCCTGAACACCACTCCCGCGTTGGAGGCGCCCCCGTAGTAGGTAGTGCCGTACAGGTTCCCTTTCCTGTCCCATAGCAAACGAGCGTTTGGGTTTCCGCCGTCTGCCCCACCCGTAAAGCTGAAGAGAACAGTTTCCTTACCACTGTTAGTTACTTTGAATACTGTACCCTGACCCGAGGCCCCGCCCAGATAGGTCGTGCCATAGAGGTTCCCCTTCTTGTCGAGGACCAGTCCTGCGTAGGGATATCCGCCATCCGCGCCGCCGGTGAAATTGTAGAGTATGCTCTCCTGCCCCGTCGTATCCAGTTTGAACACAACCCCCTGATCGGAAGCACCACCCGCCAGAGTCGTACCATAGAAATTCCCTGCGCCATCGCGGACCAAGCTTCCATATATGTAGGAAAATTCGCCGTCAGCACCACCCCTGAAGCTATGTAGAACTGTCACCTTGCCCGTCGCATCCAGCTTGAAGACGGTTCCCAGATTCTTGGCGCCGCCTTTCACGGTCGCGCCGTAAAGATTCCCCGCGGAGTCCCACACCAAGCCTGAGTCGGGATAACTCCCATTTTGCCCGTCGAAGCTATACAGCACACGCTCCTTGCCGGATTTGCCGATTTTAAAAACGGTTCCCAGGTGCGAGGCGCCACCCTCCACGGTTGTGCCATAGAGGGCACCCCCGGGACCGCGAATCAGCCCCGCGATCGGATGGCCGCCATCTTTTCCTGCTTTGAAATTGCGCAGCACGGTTTCCTTGCCCGAGGGATCTAGCTTAAACACCGTACCGCCGGCCGCGGCGCCCCCAGCGAAAGTCGTGCCATAGAAATTACCCGCCGGGTCTCGCAGTAGGCCCGCGTAGGGAGTGTTTCCATCGGTTCCGTTGCCAAACGCGTAAATCACGGTGAAAGTCTGAGCCTGGGACAATTGGGCAAACAGAATCGAGGATCCAAGCGCAATGGCAAATGGCAGGATAGCGTTCACGAACCCTCGGCGCCGCCTCGCGATCTGGACTCCGGTTGGCAGTGTGCTGGTCATGACGGCCACCTCCTGGACTCGACTGCAGGTTCTGACCAGCGAGATTGTATACCCGATAGCCCGAGCCGCAAGCCTTAAATGATGACTCTCCGTATGACCGGAGCGCCAAAAGGCCCGTTCATGGCCGAATTCAGCCGATACCTAAGCTGCACCTTTGGCAGCGCTTTTCAAATACGCCAGCACTTCTTCGGCATGGCCTTCGGGCTTCACTTTGTGGAAGATATGTTTGATCTTGCCATCCGGGCCGATAATGAACGTAGTCCGAACGACTCCCATGACTTTCTTCCCATACATGTTCTTTTCCTGGATGACGCCGTAGGCGTTGCAAACTTTCTTGTCGGCATCGCCCAGCAGCGTAAACGGGAGCTCGAATTTATCTTCGAATTTCTTCAGGGCTTTCGGTTCATCGGGCGAGACTCCCAAGACGACCGCTCCCACTTTTTCTGTCTTCTTGTGGGAATCACGAAACTCGCAGGCTTCAATGGTGCATCCCGGAGTGTCGGCCCGGGGATAGAAGTAGAGCACGACGTACTGCCCGCGAAAGCTCTTCAGTGAAACCAATTCACCATTCTGATCAGGCAAAGTAAACTCCGGGGCTTTATCATTGATATCCATGGCTGCTTCTCCTTATCGCTCTCCAGAAACCTGTCGAAGATGGTTATACCGCACCCTGTGGGGCCGCGTCATCTCCGGCGTCGTCGGCCTGGGCTTACTGGCGCAAATCACGCTGCCGCCGACGGCATCAGCGCAGACTGGACGCGCCGCAAAGCCCGACCAGGGGCCGCGAGCGCTGGGCCTGCTGGTACTGCAGCCCAACGGCAAGGCTCATCTGATTCCAATCACCATCCTCATTGACGGAAAGTACTACGACGCCAGCGCGTACAAAGCTGCCCCGGTACCCATGGCTTTGTGGAGCGAGACGGTCTACGAAGCGATGCGCACGGGCGTCTCCCAGGGACTGTTCACGGTAACGGGGGCGCTGCAAAAAAAGGACGCACGCGACGGAAATGAGTGGATAGGGGAAGGTACGTGGCAATCAACCGACGCGCTCAAGGCAAAGGCGGCGAGGAAGCCGGCCGCTTCGCCGGTGCCTCGCGGCATGAACGAGGATGAGGGTCCGCCGGTGCTGCGGCGTGCGGGAGCCAGCAATCCCAAGCCAACCGACACGCCCGCAGCACCAACAACCCCTCCGCCGGCGCAGTCGGCCCCCGCTTCAGCGCCGGGCGCGACCCCTGCGGCGGGACAACCGGCAACGGAGACGACCGCCTCAGCATCTTCCCAGCCGACCGCTCCCCCGCATCCCGATCAGGCCCAGCAAGACACACCCCCGGAGGATCCGGACCGGCCCGTGTTAAAGCGCGGTATGCCGCCGGCTCCGAAACCGTCCCAAGAACCGTCGAAGGCGTCCGGACATCCTGGAGCAGCGCCTGTGACAGTTGCGGCGAAGAATGCGGCAACGAATTCCGCACCCTCTCAAGTTCAGATCATTCCAGCCATCTCGGACTCCCATGGAGCGGAACTGCAACCTTACAGTTACGACATGAAACCCGACGAAGAACAACAGTTTCGCAAGAAGATGCTGGCCATTGCGGCGGACGAAGTCCGCGCCCGTGCGGCACTGGCATCGGCCAGCGCCGCAGCTTCAAGACCCCCTCATGCTTCTTCGCAGCGCGGCAAAGCGCCAGCAGCGAAGGCAGTTCAGCCTGTTTTCGACGACGTGCAGCTTAGAGTTTTTGATCTTTCGAACAGCAACGAGCCCGAATTCGTGTTAACCGCAAACGCGCGTATGCCACAGCGTTCGAGCAAAACGGACGGTGCGACTCCGGACTCTCCTTACATGATCACACTGGTAGCTCGTGACGACGTGAACGGTGAGTTTCACAAAGCGCTGTCAAACATCACCGACGCACAGCACCTCGATGTCGTGCCCAGGCTCGAACTGATTGACGCAGTCGATGCCGATGGAGACGGACGCGGCGAGCTGCTTTTCCGCCAGGTCGGCGATGCAGGCAGCGCGTTTGTGGTCTACCGCGTAATCGGAGACCGGTTGTATCCGCTATTTCAGGGCACTCTGGGAAAATAATTGGGAAGAGGGCAACTCTTCACAGGGGTCAGCTAGACGCGGCGGGCGCCCGTCTCCACGACCGCGCTATCACTTTTGAGTAGCGACCAACTGGCCGTTCTCGACCTTGATGCCGCCGATATCATCTGGCAGTTTCAGGCGGTCGCGTTGCTCACCGAGTTTCTTCTGAAGCGCGCCGCTGACCATCGAAACTGGCACGTTCAGGTCGCCCACTTTGAATTCCGTGGGATCGAAAGTCGCATACCCATCCTTGGAGCCCAAGTGTCCGGCAAGCGTAACGTAAACATCCTTGCCGCCAATCTGGGTGACAAATTGGCCGCGGGCGACGTCACCATCGAAGTTGACTTTGTAATCCTTGACCTCGGGCTGCCCTTCTCCAATCGCCGCATCGGGTGAAGATGGAAGCGACGTGGGCGGGCCCTGGATTCCCTGAGCGGCGGACGCGGGACTGGTTCCCGCCGATGCGGGAATCATCGCAGCCGCCTGCGCCAGCGCGGCAGTAATTTCGTCGGAGGTGAAATGAACCTGGGCGGGAGGTTGTCCGGGATCCTTGGGACGCTCCAATTGCTCCAGTTTGTTCTCCACTGACTGGACATTCGCCGCCGCGGCTGCAGGTGACTGCGCGGGCGCCACAGGCTGCGGCTTCTTCAATACCAGAATAATTGCGATCAAAGATGCGGCCAAGGTGGCCATGCTAATGATGCGGTCGAGCTTCCATTTCATGCACTCACCTCACCGGAAACGTCAGAGCCTATCTTACCGGGGTGGAATGA
Organism: uncultured Acidobacteriota bacterium; assembly: GCA_963788605.1. GTDB lineage: Bacteria > Acidobacteriota > Terriglobia > Terriglobales > Acidobacteriaceae > JABDBE01. Next base: position 247,310 of record CAWBHD010000008.1, read on the forward strand.
GGAGGTTCACGTGACGGAAGGCACTGGACCGAGGCGGCACCAACAACACTTGCACTTTCAATGGTTTACATAGGTAGAATAGCGCGGCGAGCGGCTCTTTTTCTAGTTTGCACTGTCGGAGGACTTGACGATTGCAACTGATCCGGGGGTCCACAAATAGTGCTCCTTGCACTCCATACACTGTGCATCCAGTTGATCGTCCTTGGTATTGAACTGGAGAGATACATCGCTCTCTTTCTCGTTGGTCACCATCAGGTTCAGGTTCTCGCAACGCGTACAACGGACGAACGCGGACTCACCCGGATTGAGAGTCAAAACATACATAGGAGCGCAGCCATATGGATGAGGGATTTACCAGCTTAGTTGCTCATTTTCAGCGGCCACCCGTTCGACGTTGCAGACGCAACCGCACGCGGAAACAGCGATGACTGAGATTCTCGGGCCCAGAAAGCGTAAAACTAAAGACCGGCAAATCAAGACCCCATCCCCGCCGGGGATGGGGCAGCAGATGAGGAATAAATACTCTTGGTGAATCTGGCTAACCCTATTTCGGTTGATCCATGGTGATGCCCTGGGCTCCGGGCTGTTTTTCGGCTTTACTTCGCTTTGTGGCCATGGTCTTGTCGACCCATTCGTCAGCCGATTTTAGATCCGCTGCGCGCGCTGCCGGATCGTCGCATTCCACATCCGCCTTCTCGCGGTACATGAGATTCATATACGCCATGGCATCGTCGTAGTCGGGCCGTAACTGCAGCGCCTTGTTCAGAGCCTCGATGCTCTCCTGGATAATTGGAGCGTTCTTTTGCTGGAGTTCTTCGCAGACCTTTTTCTGATTCTTATCCTTGGAACTCAATTGCTCGTCTGGTTTCATCCCCAACTTGGCGCGTTCTTCCATGCGGGGCTGATACGTCTGAGTCCATCCGATCACGCCCACCGAATAGTAGGGTTCGGGGTCATTGGGGTCGATCTCCAGAGCCTTGCGATAGTAGGCCTTGGCATCGTCGAATTTTTTCATCTGCAAATAGATGTAGGCGATTCCCTTGACGCTGTTGATGCTCTTGGGATCGCGCTCCAGCACTGCCTTATATTGGTCCACTGCCTCTTGTCCCAGGCGGTTGTTGTCTTCGGCGTCGACTCCGGGAATGTATTGCTGCGCGTACGCGGTTGCCAGATAGAGACGGGCATTCAAGAGGCTGGGATCCAGGGTCACGGCCTGCTGAAAATGATCGATGGCTTCTTCATACCGGGCATTCTTATAGGACGCCACTCCTTTGTTCAACTGGTCACGCGCCTTCAACTTGTTGCAGCCAGCGGTAGAAAACAGGATCAAACCCACGGCCATGAGTGCCAGCACCCGCACGCTCTTTTTCATTGGCTTATAAGTCTCCCTCGCCAGAAGTCCCCGAGATCTGAAAAATCTGTGACGCACGCGCCGCCGCAAGACCGCACGGGTAGCACAGCCCACCTCAGATCACCAGAGAAACATCTGAACGTCGTCTGAATTCTGTATATGAAAACTTGCGCCCTGCGCGTCTAACCGCCGGCTTCAATTTTGGCGGTAATCAGACCAACCTTGTCTACGCCTGCCGCATGCGCAATGTCAATCACATTAGCGACATCAGCAAAGGGGACATTGTCGTCGCCTTTGACGAACATGACTTTCTCGGCGCGGGTCTTGAAAATATCGGTCAGGCGACCCTGCAAACCGTCCCAAGTCGTATCTTCCTGGTTGACCTTCACTCCCGGTTCCTGCCCCGCCCCACGATCGATCAACTGGACCACGATGGTGCGATCGGGCGTGTTGTTCTTGGGCGCGTTCGGCGGTGGCGGTTGGGGAACAAGGGCGTCCAGTCCCTTTGGCGTCAAAGGCGTGATCACCATGAAAATAATCAGCAACACCAGGAGCACATCAATTAGAGGGGTCACGTTAATAACCGCGCTTTGTCCGCCCCCCGAGCCACCAGCTGTCATTCCCATACGAGTCTCCTCTACTATTGCGTATTATTGCCCGCCAGTTGCTGGCGGCGCCGGAGTTCCTGTCTGTTTCTTCTGATCGGTCAGCAGACCCAACTGATCCACGCCTGCGGCCCGGACGTTATCCACGACAGCCACCACGGAGCCAAATTTGGCCCGGGCATCGGCGCGCACAAAAACGCGCTTATCAATCCGGTTGACCAGGCGGTCTTTCACCTTTTGAGTCAACTGGTCGGGTGGGGTCTTGTCGTTGCCGAAGAACACTTGACCATCCCGCATGACGGCGACGATCAGTGCATCTTCTTTGTCGGCATCGGGCATTGCTGTCGGACTATTGACCTTCGCCAAGTCGACGCTCACGCCCTTCTGCAACATAGGCGTGATCACCATGAAGATGATCAACAACACCAGCATCACGTCAACCATGGGAGTGACGTTGATGTCGGAATTGACCTTGGCTCCCTCGTTCCGCTTGTTCAGTGCCATAACTCGGTTCTCCTTGCGCCAGGATCCTCGCCGGCTGACCAGTTGACCGGTTGTCTTCCTTGGGGAGGGACGCGGCGCCGAAGAAATCCTTCGGCGCCCGCCAGCAACTCAAGGCCGAAAACCGATCCTGCTCAACTAGGACCGGCGCACTCCTCGCCGTTTGAGGAAGTAATCGATCAATTCGCTCGAGGAGTTATCCATCTCCACGTCGAAAGCTTCCACGCGGCCAGTCAGGTAGTTGAACATCATAACGGCCGGGATGGCGACGAACAGACCGACGGCGGTGGTCACCAGCGCTTCCGCGATACCGCCCGCGACCGCGCCCAGACCGGTAGCCTTCTGTTCTGAAATGCCTTTGAAGGCGTTCAGAATGCCCATCACGGTGCCGAACAGTCCGACGAACGGCGCTGTCGATCCGATGGTGGCCAAGCCGCCCAATCCACGCTTCAGTTCAGCATGGACAATGGCTTCGGTGCGCTCCAGAGCACGCTTCGAAGCCTCGATGGTCTCGCCCGGAATTTCACCACTTTCCTGGTGGGCCCGGAATTCCATCAAGCCGGCAGTTACGACCTTCGCCAGATGGCTCTTCTTGTTGCGCTCGGCGACTTTGATGGCCTCGTCGATCTTGCCGTCACGCAGAGCGCCTGCCACTGCGGGAGCAAATGCCCGCGATTGTTTGCGCGCCGCGCTGAATGCCATAGCACGGTCAATCATTACCCCGATGGACCAGCCAGACATGATGAACAGAATAACGACCACGGCCCTCGCGATGAATCCCATCTGTTTCCATAGCGAGATCGGGTCCCAAGCCACCGGCTGGTCCTGGAACAACCAGACAGCCATGGTGGACACGTGGCTTAAAGTATGGGTTGCTATATGGGCTGCGAACATGAGTTGCTTTTCCCTCCTCGGAACTTTTAAAGTCTGATAATCGCCTGCTGATCTGTGGTGCGAAAACTGTCGGACTTCGTCGCCCAAACTCCGGACTTGAAAGTCCAAGGACCGCGCCCGTCGAATCATCCCTCAGAAAGAATTCGGGGAACTGTCCTCAATCAAAACCAGCCATAACGAACACTTTGGGTCTCGGGTCTATCCTCCGGACAGGGTGAAATTCACCGTAATTTGCGTTTCCACCTCGACCGGTTCGCCGTTCAGAATGTATGGCTTGTACTTCCACTGTTTCACGGCTTCGATGGCCGCGGGGGCGAGCATGGGGTGACCGCTGATCAGATGCAGGTTCTCGATGCTCCCCTCCTTGCTGATTTCGGCTTGTAGCAGCACACTTCCTTGGATGCGCGCTTGCCGGGCCAGCGGTGGATAATTCGGCTGTACCTTGCGAATCAAGAGTCCCTGGGTCACGCCTTGGGAAACGCGGACTCGTTGCGGAGTAGCCACCTTAGGCACGGCTACCGGAGTTGAGCTGATAATGCCGCCGATCACGCCGCCCATTTGCCCCCCGGGAATGCCGCCGGGAACACCGCCCACGACACCTCCCGACGCCATGACCGGCGGGGGAGCTTCGTCTTCCTTGATCATCTGTACTTTCTCAGGAATCTTGGTGGGCGTTCGCAGTTGGTTGTCGATGATATTGGTCTGCACCTGCTTCACGATCTTGACTGGAGCCGCAGCCGGAGGCGGAGGAGGCGGTGGCGGTGGCGGAGCCACCAGGAAGGTCATCAACTGCGTCTTGGGCAGAGCTTCGGTGAACAGCAGAGGAATGAGCACCAGCACTCCCACCAGCACGGCCTCGAAAACAAACGAGAGGAAAGTCCACACACCCCGCTTGGTCTTGAGTCTCCCACCGGACTCGATCAGGCTGTCTTCAAACATAAGGTTTCTCCTGCACTAGACCCTAACTACCTCTTAGACACCGGCTGCCCCCGGTTTGCTCCCGGCATCGGCGTCTGGGACAGGGCAAACCGAAAACCGGACGATACTACCTCAAATCCCGATGAATCACAAACTTGTACGCCTCGCCCAAGCTGGTGGCGGGATTAGGCCTTGGCTTTCACCTTCTCGCCGCGACTTGCTTCCCTGGCGACGGACCCAATCACGGGCTGCTTTCCGCGGCCCGAACGCCAATCCTGATAGGCCACCAGAATCGGCGCCGCGATGGCGATTGACGAATATGTGCCGATCAAAATGCCGATCACGAGCGCGAAAGAAAAGCCTTCCAAAACCTCGCCACCGAACAGGTAAAGTGCCAGGACGGTCAAGAATGTCAGACCTGCGGTCAAGATGGTCCGGCTTAGCGTCTGGTTGATGCTCCGGTTGACGATGTCAGAGAGCTTCTCTCGCCGCATTAATTTCAGATTTTCTCGAATGCGGTCGAAAACCACGATGGTGTCGTTATTGGAATAACCAATCAGGGTCAGAATGGCAGCGATCACGGTGAGCGAAATCTCTTTGTTCATCAGAGAAAAAGCGCCTACCGTAATCAGCGTATCGTGAAATACGGTAATAACGGCGGCCACACCGTAGATCCATTCGAAGCGGAAAGCCAGGTACACCAGCATGCCCGCCAAGCGAGTAAACCACCGCCAGCTTGGCCTGGTTTTGCAGTTGTGCGCCAACCTGAGGACCGACGATACTCACATTCCGCACGCCGAAATCGGAGAGATAAAATCCATCCGACAGTGAGGCCACAATCGCAGGGTCCGCGACCGACTTCAGTTCGTCAATCGAAGTGAGCACTCCACCCTTGATCTTGTCGCGATAGTTGACGACGGCCTGGGCTTGAGCCGTGTAGCGTTGGTCGGCATCCGTGCCTGCCCGCAGCGGATCTTTTTGCGGCGAGATAGTTCTTTATGGTCAGAAAACCTGTGTTGTTCAGATCCTGCTTGCCGGCGGGGGCGTTGGTTTCGAGCGCATTGATGATTGCGAGCTTGCCCTGGTCCAACGATTGTTCACTGGTTTCCTGCAACGACAGATCGATCAACACCTCGTTGGTATTTCCTCCCAAGAGGCTCTGAATGCGGGCATGGTGCAGGCCCGCGCGATCCATCGCCGACCGAATCGCGTTGTTATCGGGAGGGTGGGAAAACTTTACCTCGATCAGGGTGCCGCCCCGGAAATCGATTCCGAGCGGAACTCCGTGCCAGAACAGCATGGAAAACACGCCCGCCACGCTGAAGACCAGGGAAAATGCGAGGAAGTACCACTTCTTGCCGAGAAAATCTATGTTTGGATTGCGAAAAAATTCCACGCCGCTTAGAACTCCTTTTCTATCGCCCCGGACGAGGGCTACATGCTCTTTGCCATTATCCGATGCTCAACGCTTCGCCGCGCTGTTTGCGGCTCAGCAACCAGTCGAAGATGACGCGCGACACAAACACGGCCGTGAACAGATTCGCGAACAGACCGAAACTCAGCGTCACCGCGAAGCCTTTCACTGGACCAGTGCCGAAGAGGAACAAAATCACGGCTGACACAATCGTGGTGACGTGCGTATCCACAATGGTGATCCAGGCATGGCCGAAGCCCTGCTCCACCGCCGAGGGCGGAGTCTTCCCATTGCGCAGTTCCTCGCGGATGCGTTCAAAAATCAGCACATTCGAGTCCACGCCCATACCAACGGTCAATATCACCCCAGCGATTCCCGGCAGGGTAAGGGTTGCGCCGCTGAACCCAAGGAAGCCCAACAGGATGATCAGGTTCAGAATCAAAGCTATGTCCGCATTGATTCCGGCCGCGTGGTAGTAGACCAGCATGAAGATCAGCACGGCTAACATGCCAATCACCGCAGCGGTTACTCCGGCGCGAATCGAATCGCTGCCGAGAGACGGCCCTACAGTGCGTTCTTCCAGGTATTTGATCCCAGCAGGCAAAGCACCTGAGCGCAGAATCATCGAGAGGTCTTTGGCTTGCTGCTCGGTGAATCTGCCGTTAATCACGCCTTGATCGTGGATCTGGTCTTTGATCACGGCAACTTCTTGTACTTTGTTATCCAGCACGACCGCGAGATAGTCGCCGACGTGCGCGCCGGTGAAGTTCGCGAAGCGCTTACCACCCTCGCCGGTCAAAGTGAAACTGACGGAAGGTTGCCCATTCTCGTCGCGCGACTGATCGGCGGCGCGCAGGTCGCGGCCGGTAACTGCCGATGCGCGCGAAATCAGGTACCAGGCTTGTCCACCATCGCTGGAGCTTGGCCCAACGCTGCGGCCTGGCATCAACACCTGATCAGACGGCAACACTCCGCCTTTATCCTGCAATGCGGCCTGTTCGCTGGGATAAGGCCCACCAAACGATTGCCGGATCTCCAGCATGGCCGTGGACTGCATGATGTCCTTAACTCGTGCGGGGTCGTCCACCCCAGGGAGTTGGACGAGAATCTGATATTGCCCGAGCCCATGCTCTTCGATAATCGGCTCGCTTACACCCAACTGGTCAATGCGGTTTCGAATGGTCTCAATCGCCTGAGTGACGGCGCGGTTTTTCAGGTCGGCGAGCGCCTGCGGTTTCATGGCGATCGTCCAACTGTTCTCGGCGCCCGACGTCAGACTGTATTCAGGCAGTCGGTCCTGCACGATGGACAGCAGGTCAGACCTGGACTCGGGCGGCACGCCCTTCAGAACAATTTTTTCAGGACTGCTTGCCGGATCGGGCTTGCTGATCTCGGAATAATTGATTTTGCGCGCCCGCAGATCCGCCTTGAGGCGCTCCACTGCATTATCCGAATCGACGTTGACGGCATCATTCACCTGCACCTGAAGAATCAAGTGCGTGCCGCCCTTGAGGTCCAGCCCCAGGTGAATGCGGTTCTGCAAAGCTTCCAGCAGCCCGCTGCCCGACCATTTGTCCGGAATGCCGGTGATACCAAACAGGAAGAACAGCAGCGTGCCAATGATAACGATAACTTTCCAGCCCAGATTCTTATTCATGAGAAATGATTTCCGATTTCCAAAATGCAGGCGCAGGCGCTTCCGCCCCGGCCTGGTGTCACTTCGCTGCCTCCTCGGGAGTGGTCACCGAGGCCACCGAACCCCGGCTCACCTCGATGCGCAAGTTGTCCGGAGGAACCCGCAGGTGGAGATAGTCGTCCTTGAGGGCAACTATGGTTCCCCGCAGTCCCCCCGTCGTCACAACCTTGTCGCCCGTTTTCAAGTCGTTCAGCATCGCCTGCCACTTCTTCTGACGGCGCTGCTGCGGCATGATCAGCAAAAAATAGAAAATAGCGAAGATAAAGATGAGCGGGGCAAACCCCAGCCACCCTGCCGATCCACCGCTCAGTTGTATAGCCGATAAGTGCTGAACATTCATGAAGACTAGAAATCCATTTCCGCTAAATAATTCGAGACCGCGCCTGCCGGCGCACCCGCCCTGCACTAATTTACCGCTGGAGTTCTCGCGCTATAGGCCGGAGATTCCTTCAGCTTCGGACACGATCAGGAGATGCCGAGCTATGGTTTCGGTCGAGACCAGACACACGAAGAACTGATCTCTTTCCCAAGTGCAATAGAATGACGCACTACCCGCATGGTGTCAAGGTAGAAGCTCAGGTTGTGGACGGTATTTAAGACCTGAGCCAGGACCTCATTCGAAGCATAGAGATGCCGCAAATAAGCTCGGGAGTAGCGCTGGCACACCCGGCAGGCACAATTTGGGTCGAGCGGAGCCTCGTCGCCCGCGTACCGAGCCTGTTTGATCGAGATCTTGCCTTCCGATGTAAACAGCAACCCATGCCGCGCCGCCCGCGTCGGCAGGACGCAATCCATCATATCGATGCCTAAATTAGCGTATTCGACGATTTCCTCGGGTGTACCAACTCCCATGAGGTAGCGGGGCTTCTCGGCGGGCAGGTGTTCGAGGGTAGACTCGACGACGTCCCGCGTCAGGGCTCGCGGTTCACCCACGCTCAAGCCGCCGATCGCATATCCTGGAAAATCGATTCCGATGGTTCGCTCGGCGGATTCTTTGCGCAGTTGGAGGTCCATCCCCCCCTGCACGATGCCGAAGAGGGCCTGCGTCGCATGTGTGGCGCGGGCGCCCTCGCCCGTGTAGTCCCCAGCGGGATTGCACCCGCTCCCGCGGACTGGGGCGTCCGGGGCCACGTGATTCTTGCCCCATGGCACCTCATTCTTGTGCTCTTCGAAATGCCGCTTGCTGCGCTCTGCCCAGCGCAGCGTCAGCTCCATCGATGCCCGCATGCGCTCACGGTCCGCCGGATACTCGGTGCATTCGTCAAAAGCCATGATGATGTCAGCGCCCAGGCCGATCTGCGCCTCCATCGCGCTTTCCGGGCTGAAGAAATGCGAGGACCCGTCCAGATGCGAACGGAACGTCACGCCCTCCTCGGTGACTTTGCGCAGTTCAGTCAGACTAAAAACCTGGAAGCCGCCAGAGTCAGTGAGAATTGCTCGCGGCCATGCCATGAAGCGGTGCAGTCCGCCCAACTTGCGGACTTGCTCGACTCCCGGCCTCAGGTAGAGGTGGTAGGTATTTCCCAGAAGGATCTGGACACCAAGTTCTTCGAGAATGTCCTGCGCGACGCCTTTGACAGAGGCCAGAGTTCCCACCGGCATGAAGACTGGGGTTTCGACTTCGCCGTGAGGCGTGATCAGACGCCCGGTACGGGCCGAGCCGGATTGCGCGTTGATCTGGAACTGGATGGACACTGTGGGAATTGTAGCAATGTGGATAGGCTGCCAGAGGTCCGCCCTGTTCTACCGACTGCTGAGGGTGACGGATTCAGTCCTCGAGTTTCACGATTTCCGATTCCAGTTTCCCATCGCTCAAGATTAACCTTCCTACGGTGACCGGTAAGTTGAACCGTCTCGGCCCGGCGCTCCCTGGATTGAAGTAGAGCACACTCTGCTTGACTTCTTGCTTGGGGACGTGGCTATGCCCGTAGACCACCGCCGCGAATTTCGCTGCTTCGGGCTTCAAGTCGAGTTCCTGAAGGATGTGCAGAACGTAGATTGAAACTCGACCAATCTCGAGGACATTCGTAGTGGGAATTTTCTGCGCCCACTCGTCGTGATCAACATTCCCGCGCACAGCCGTAACCGGCGCGATCTCAGCTAGCTTTTCAAGAATCTGTGGATTGCCGACGTCCCCGGCATGAATAATGTAGTCCGATCCGCGCAAAGCGGCGAGAGCCTCAGTCCGCAAAAGACCGTGGGTATCCGAGATGACGCCGATGATCGCGGCGGGAGGGCGTGGAATCTTCACACTATATCTTAAGGCTCCTTTGTGCACCTTCGTGTCCTTTGTGGTTGATGCTCTTAAAATGCGCTGACCACAAAGGACACCAAGGTACACAAAGAAAGTATGCGGCTATTTCGCTGCGGAGGTTTCCAATTCCTGAGCGGCGGCAAAGTCAGCCAACTCCAGGCGAAGGTTGCCTGGATTGGTGGCATAAGCCATACCAGTTTCGAAATCGACGATCCCTTCTCGAACTAGCCTTTCGATTTCGCCGTCAAAGTGCTGCATGCCTTCGGTTGCGCCGACGCGCATGGCGTCAAGCAAGGTCTTGCCCTCGCCTTCGCCCTTCTCAACGTACTCGCGGGTGCGCAGAGTCGATTTCAGAATTTCAACCGCCGCCACTCGCCCCGTGCCGTCCATTCGTGGGATGAGACGCTGCGAAACAATGTAGCGAAAACTCTTCGCCAGGCGGTTGCGGAGCGTGTCCTGCTCGGCCAGCGGAAATACGCCGACAATGCGCTCGACCGTCTTCGATGCGTCAATAGTGTGCAGCGTCGAGAGCACCAGGTGTCCGGTCTCGGCCGCCTCCATGGCAATCTCGATGGTTTCCTTATCGCGCATTTCGCCAACCAGAATCACCTTGGGCGCCTGACGTAGCGCGGCTCTCAAGGCCAGTGCGAAACTGGTTGTGTCTTTGTGCAGTTCCCGCTGGTGAATGATGCAGCTCTGATGCAGGTGCAGGAACTCGATCGGATCTTCGATAGTCAGAATGTGGTACGACTGCTCGCGGTTGATCTTGTCGATGATGGCAGCCAGAGTGGAAGACTTGCCAGATCCTGTAGGCCCGGTCACCAGTACGATTCCGTTGCGGAGATGGACAACTTCTTTCAGTTCTTCCGGCAGGTTGAGGGCGGCGAAGTCGGGGATCTTGCTGGGAATGACTCGCATCACAATCGCACAGCAACCACGTTGCATGAAAATATTCACGCGAAACCGGCAGGCGCCCGGCAAACTGTACGACACATCGCAGGAGCCTTGTTCTCGAAGCAATTCTTCGGCGTGCTTGTTGTTGCCGATCAACTCGGAGGCGATTCGACGCGTGTCATCGACCGTGAGCGCGCGTTGTCCCGCGGCAACCCCTGGCAAGAGCTTGCCGTTCACCTCAACCAGCGGTGGCCGTCCAGGTGAAAAGAACAGATCGCTGATCTTTGTCGACGTCTGCAACATCGCGGCGAGCAACGTTTGAGTGGAAGCCATTTGAGATGCGGGCGCAGCCCCAACCGCGCTTCCGGACCCGAGAGCACCGGGAACATTCAGGGCAGTATTCGTTTGCGAAGACAATCGGATGACCTCAACTCATTGAAATGGGCGCACGCGCCCGGTTTTGGAAGGAAAACAGCCAGGACTTTGGCCGTTCTCAAAAATTGGGGAAGACGATGCCTGACCAGAAGGAGTCTGCCAAATGAAGCGGGCGGGGGAAAGTATCGAAAGACCAGTGTCCGCTCCACCTTCCTACGGACGCGGGCCTGGCCGCGAGAGGGGACATTTGTCTGGCGTTCAGACAGCTTAGTTACAGGACCGGACTCTTATCCGCGATCAGCTTTTTGATCTTCTCCACGAATTCTGCAGCTGGCATGTCGGCAGTCTTCTCCTGGCCGCGGGTGCGGACGTTGACTTTGCCTGCTTCAGACTCTTTGTCGCCGACGACGAGCAAGAACGGGACTTTCTGCATGGCGTGCTCGCGGATCTTGGCATTCATCTTTTCGTTGCGGGCATCGACTTCGACGCGCACGCCGATGGCCTTCAGCTGATCGGCGACTTTGTTCGCGTAGTCCACATGGCGCTCGGCTATCGGAATCATCACGGTTTGAACCGGCGACAGCCACACCGGGAACGCGCCGGCGTAGTGCTCGATCAACACCCCAAAAAAACGCTCGATTGATCCAAACAGTGCGCGATGCACCATCACCGGTTGTTTGCGCGTGCCATCTTCGGCGACGTACTCGAGGTTAAAGCGCTGCGGAAGATTGAAATCGAATTGCACGGTCGAAAGCTGCCACAGCCGACCGATGGCATCCACCAGCTTGATGTCGATTTTCGGACCGTAAAATGCCGCTTCTCCAGGAATCGTCTTGTACTCGATCTTCCTCCGCTTCAACACATTTTCCAGCGACTGCGTAGCGTAGTTCCATTGCTCTTCGCTGCCAACAAAATTCTTCCGGTCATTCGGATTCCAGGTCGAAAGCTCAGTCTGAAACTGGTCGAAGCCGAAATCCTTGAGGACGTCAAAAGCAAAATCCAGACAGGCCTCGACCTCGCCCTCAATTTGTCCTAAGGTGCAGAAAATGTGTGCATCGTCCTGCGTAAATCCACGCACCCGCAGCAAACCGTGCATCACTCCCGACCGTTCGTAGCGATAGACGGTCCCCAACTCGCCCAGTCGCACCGGCAAATCGCGATAGGACTTCAACGAGTCTTTGTAAATCAGAATGTGGCCCGGGCAATTCATGGGCTTGAGGCGGTATTCCGCGTCGTCAAGTTCCATGACGTCGAACATATTCTCCGCGTAGTAGCCATCGTGACCCGAGGTCTGCCAAAGCTGGCGACGCATCACATGCGGAGTGTAGACCAGCGAGTATCCTCGCTTGACGTACTCCGTGCGCATCCAGTCTTCCATCTCTTTGCGAATGATTCCGCCCTTGGGATGCCAGAAGATCAGTCCTGGCCCGGCGAGTTCCTGGATGGAAAACAGATCGAGCTGTTGTCCAAGCACGCGATGGTCGCGCTTCTTGGCTTCTTCCTGCTTGTTGAGAAAATCGTCGAGGTCTTTCTTAGAGAAAAACGAAGTCCCGTAAATGCGCTGCAGTTGCGGATTCTTCTCGTCGCCAAGCCAGTACGCCCCTGCGATGCTCAGCAGCTTAAAGGCTTTGATCTTTCCGGTCGAAGGCACATGCGGACCGCGGCAAAAATCGGTGAACTTCCCGGTGCGATAGATCGAAATCTTTTCATCGGGCTTGGTGAATTGCTCGATGAAATGACACTTCATGAAGTCGCCTTCGTTCTTGAACTCCTGCAGCCCCTGATCGCGGGGAAGGAACTCGCGGGCATAGGGAATGTTCTGCTGCACCAGTTCCTGCATCTTCTTCTCGATTTTCGCCAAATCATCCGGAGTAAACGGAGTCGGACGGTAGAAGTCATAAAAGAATCCGGTGTCGGTAGCCGGGCCATGCCCGAGCTTGGTTTCGGGGAAAAGCTCCAGAACCGCTGCCGCAAGCAAATGGGCAGACGAATGCCGGTAGACCACCAGCGCCTCGGGATCGCGATCGGTGAGGATGCGCAGATCGGTGTCTTTGTCCAGCGGCCGCGTGAGATCGATCAGATCGCCGTTGGTTTTCGCAGCAAGCGCTGCGTCGGCCAAGCGCTGGCCGATGGACTTGGCAACATCGAGCGCAGTGCTGCCCTTGGGTAGTTCCTTCACGCTCCCATCAGGAAGCTTGATATGAATGCTCTCTGCCATAAGCTTTCAGTATAAAACACGCCGGGGCGGACGCCCTCATCCGCGACCATGCTCGGCCTCGCTTCGCTCGGTCTACGGACGAGGTGTCAGGGCCTACGTGAGCTATGCTTGACCGTTCTTCCACTTCAAATCTAAGCTGGCATCTCACCTATTTCTCGTTCTCTCGTCTATCAGTTTGATGGAAAATGGAAGGATACCGATGAATCACAAGAAATCCGCATTGCGGTCGTTGGCAGTTGTGATGGCCTTCTGGCCGGCCATCATCTGGGCGCAGGCGCCTGCCCCGGACGCTTCCAAGTTCTTGGCTGGGTCTCCTGAATCTTTTCTGGCATCCTGCCGCGGCGACCTGGGAGAAACCAAGAAGCGAATCGCCGAGATCAAGGCAACCCAGCCTCCACGCGATGCCGTGGCAACCTTGCAGGCTTTCGATACGACCATCCTGATTGGCAGCGACGCGGTCGCCCGCGCGGGCCTGGCGGAGCAAGTGCATCCGGCGAAACCGTTCCGCGATGCCGCCCAGGTCTGCGAGCAGGAAGGCAGCCAGGTGCTCACCGATATCTCGCTCGATAAGGACATGTACAACGTCCTCGCCTCGCTCGATGGTTCCAAGCTCGACAGCGCGGGCAGTTATTTTCTGCGGACAACCCTGCGCGACTACCATCGTTCCGGCGTCGATCGCGACGATGCCACCAGGGCGAAAATACGACAGCTTTCGGATGAACTGGTGAAGATCGGCCAGGAGTTTGAGCAGAATATCCCCGCGGACGTACGTACCTTGAAACTGGACCCCTCTCAACTGGAGGGCATGCCGGAGGATTTCAAGCAAGCCCACAAGCCCGATGCGTCCGGCAAGGTCACGCTCAAGACCGACAACACCGACTATATTCCCTTCCGCGAATATGACACCAATGACGCAGCGCAGAAAGAGTTCTACCTGCTGTACAATCAGCGCGCCTATCCCAAGAATCTTGAGGTCTTGTCGCGCCTGCTGCAGAAGCGCTATGAACTAGCCAATGTGTTGGGATATCCCGACTGGGCGGCGTACATAACGGAAGACAAGATGGTCGCCACGAAACAGAACGCCGCCGACTTTATCGAGAAAATTACTGCCGCCTCGCAGGCCGGGGCGCAGCGGGATTACGAACAAGTGCTGGCCTACCGGCGCCAGAAGGAACCGAACGCTACAAGCGTCGATATCTGGAACTACCACCACTTTCTGCACGAAGCGACCATCCAGAAATACGGCTACGATTCCCAGTCCGTGCGCCCGTACTTCGAGTACTCACGTGTCCTGCAAGGAATTCTCGACCTTACCAGCCGCATGTATGGAATCACCTACAAACGCGTAACCTCGGCGCAAGTCTGGCACCCGGATGTGGCGGTTTATGACGTTCTCGACCAGGGCAAACTGCTGGGCCGGATTTACTTTGACATGTTCCCCCGGCAAGACAAATACAAGCACTATGCAACTTTCAACTTGGCTACCGGCAAAGAAGGCTTCCGTTTGCCGGAGTACGTGCTGGTTTGTAACTTCCCCCAGGCCACGGACGGTCCGGGCCTCATGGAACGTGACGATGTGATCACTTTCTTTCACGAATACGGGCATCTCCTGCACGGCATCTTTCGCGGAAACACACAGTGGGCCACCGGGGATCTGGAAAACGACTTCATCGAAGCTCCTTCGCAGATGTTCGAGGAATGGGCGAAGGATCCCGCCGTTCTGCAAACCTTCGCCCGCAATTACAAGACGAATCAGCCAATCCCGGTCGAGTTGGCGAAAAAAGCCGAGGCTGCGGACGAATTTGGCCGCGCCTTGGATGTGCACATGCAAATGTTCTACGCTGCAATCAGCCTCAACTACTACAACCGCGATCCGCAAGGACTGGATACAACCAAACTGCTGGCCGAACTGCAGGAGCGGTACACACCCTTCAAGTACGTCCCTGACACTCACATGCAAGCGGCATTCGACCACCTCAACAACTACTCGGCGGTTTACTACACTTACATGTGGTCTCTGGTAATCGCGAAAGACATGTTCACGGAGTTCAAACAGGACGGACTGACGAACCCCGCAGTCGCAAAGAAATATCGCAATACAGTGCTGGGTGCAAGCGGCACCAAGCCGGCTGCGGAACTGGTGAGCGATTTCCTCGGCAGGCCGTACTCATTCAAGGCGTACGCGGACTGGCTGAGCGGGAACTAACTGCTGAACACGCAGGGGCGGACGCCCTCGTCCGCCCTGCGGTGCGCAGCACCGCTACCTACGACCGTGCCTGTGGCTCGCTTCGCTCGCTGCCCGGACGAGGCGTCCGGGCCTAGGTGAGTCTTACCAGCCCACCTTTTGTCCCTTGTTCTGTTCGTCGAGCCATTTCTGCAACGGGGCGAAGTATTCCAACAGCGCGCCGCCGTCGATCTGGCGTTGCCCAGTCAACACCTCTAACTCATCGGGCCACGGCTGGCTTTGTCCCATCTCCAGCATCTTGTTGAATTTCGCTCCGGCTTCTTTCGAACCGTAGAAAGTGCAGCGATGCAGTGGACCGGTGTATCCCGACGTCTGACACAAGGCGCGGTAAAACTGGAACTGCAGAATGCGGGCGAGGAAGTATCGCGTGTAAGGCACATTGGCGGGGACGTGATACTTGGCTCCGGGATCGAAATCCGCCTCACCGCGCGCGACCGGCGGAGCGACGCCTTGATATTTCAGCCTAAGATCCCACCAGCCTTTGTTGTAATCCGCAGGACTGATTTCCCCTGAGAATACTTTCCAGCGCCACTGGTCAATCATCAAACCGAAAGGTAGAAACGCCACTTTGTCGAGGGCCTGCCTCAGCAACAGCGGAATATCGCTGTCCGCGGAAGGCACCTGGTCAAGCAATCCGATCGCCTTCAGATACTCGGGCGTGATTGAAAGCGCGATGGTGTCGCCAATCGCCTCATGGAATCCGTCATTGGCGCCATTTTCGAACAGGAACGGCTGGTCCTTATAGGCGCGCTGATAAATGTTGTGCCCAAGCTCGTGGTGGATGGTAACAAAGTCATCGGCCCGAATCTGGATGCACATTTTGACGCGCAGGTCGTCCTGATTGTCGACATCCCACGCGCTGGCATGACAGACCACGTCTCGGTCCCGGGGCTTGGTCAGGAGTGAGCGCTTCCAGAAAGTTTCGGGCAAGGGAGCAAAGCCCAGAGATTTGTAGAAGGCTTCACCGTAGCCCACCATTCCCTTGGCATCCAGCTTCTTCGCCTGCAACAGCGCTGTCAGATCGTAGCCGCGACTGTTATCGGTCAGACCGAGGATGGGGAATATATTTCCCCATTCTTGAGCCCAGGGATTACCGAGCAAATGCGCTGGAATCGGCCCGTCCGGCGGCACCACTTGCGGCCCGTATTTTTGCACCAGCCGGGCGCGAACGTAGGTATGCAGAGAAAGATAAAGAGGACGAACCTGTTGCCAGAGCCGTTCCACTTCGGCGCTGAACTGCTCGGGAGTCATGTCGTAACCCGCGCGCCACATCGCTCCTGTGTCTTTGTAGCCAAGCTCTCTGGCGCCCTGGTTCGAAAGCTGGACAAACCGCGAGTAGCGGGTGCGCATGGGAGCGCCCACCTTGTGCCATCCCACCCAGAGGTCTTTCAGTTCGTTGGGATCGCGGCTGTCGGCCATGATGCCTTCGATAGCCGTGATATCCAGACAGTCATCCGGCTTGCGGCAATACGTGCCTTTGCCGTAATCCCCGTCCAGCGATACGCCGATCCGGGTCATCTCTTTCCGCAAAGCCGGATCGTGCGGAGCGGGCGCGGTCAGCGACAACCGCAACAACATGAATTCGCGCGCCAACTTAGGGGGCAGTTGAAGACCGTCAAAACGCTTTGCCTGTTCGATTAACTCCGTGGTCACCGCTGTGAGTTGGTCCTGGGCGTCCGCGGACAGCGCCAGCGTGTCGTCCGTAATAAAGTTTTCCTGCACCCAACTGGCTCGGGCGGTCTTAATCTCGATCTCCTCAAGCCGCGCTTCCGCTTGTTTCATGAATTGCTCTGCTTCCGCCACGGTGGGTTTCGATGCTGCCTGAACTTGAACTACAAACAGAAATGACAATAGGGATAACAGAACGCGAGATTTCATATAAATCCCTCCGCGAGGATTATCAACGAGTGGAGGGTTTAAGGCTAGTGAGCGGGGCTGGCTTGACTGGACTTCGCGGGCGCTATATCAACGTGGATCGCCGACGTGCTCTCTTGTTTTCCAGTATCGACTGAGACCACGTTAAGGTTCCCGTTGGAATCGAGCGATTGAATTGTCTGCGTCTCGCGACTTGTGCTACTCCCGCCCGGCCGGACGATGTCAATCGCTCTCTGCGTTACCCGCAGACCATCGCTCGGCTGCCCAGGGTTTGGCTGCTGCGTCTGCACCTCGGTGGATTGCGCCCCATTCTGATCCTTCCGATGAACGGTCGTGACCCGCTGGTTCAGACGCAGACTGCCGTCGCTCGCTGATCCCGGGGCATCAGTTGAGTAGGTTTCGACCGTCCCGCGCTTCTCGCCTGTGGCAGTCTCCGATTCCTTTCCCACCGTCCGCTCGACTACCGACAGATTTCCGTCACTTCCGGGACGCAGCACTCGCTCTTCCGTTGTGCGATCCTTGCCGTCATCCTTAACCGTGCCCTCTCGGACTTCGCTCAGTTGCAAGTTGCCATTCAGGTCAGGCAACAGTGTGGATTTACGAAACTCGACATTGTGGTCCGTAACCTTGGTCTGACGTTCCTCGGTTTGCCTGGAAGCCACCATGCCGCCATTGATGGATGGCGTGAGCAGCGTGGATTTCGTTTCCTGCACATTGGGACTGATCTGCCGCGTGTCCTGGGTCTCGCGTTGCACGATTTGCAACCCACCGTTTGCGTCAGGATTCGACGTCGTGCGCACCACCTTAACCTCGCCTCCCGGCAAACTGCGTCTTTCTTCCTCAGTCACTTGGACCAGGGTTTTCCTTCCGTCTGAATCTCTGCCGAACGTCCGCTCAATGCTTCGGGTAGTGGTGGCATTTACCTTTACAGTTTCCTTCTGGACGTCCTGGTAGGGTTCATACCGGCCGTACATTCCCATGTGCTCGGTACTCTGAGTGTCCACTGTGCGGTCACCTGTCTCGGTATGACTCTCCGATGTCCGCGTCGGATTTGTGCTGCCGGGCATTTGCTGCTGGGTCGTGGACTTCCATGAGCGATTTGTGTCAGCGCTCGACGAGTCAGAACCACTCTGGGTTTGCGCGAGTGCCCTCGCGGGAACCAGCAAAACGCTTAACCAGAGGATTGCCAGCGCATTCCGCAGGAACGCAAAAGGAAGCGACGAGAAATGGTCAGACTTCATGACACACACCTCAGCCGGGCATAGCCCTCGATCAATGCCGCAAAGTAAGCATAAACCTAAATTGCTGCCCAGAGTGCCCGATGAGCTGTCTGCATTTGAGAAGCACGATGCCCCCGGATATCCGCAAACTCGCGCAAATACGGATGCCAGGAAAAAGTGCGCCCTGCTAAACTACCGAGAGCCGGA
>CAWBHD010000009.1:0-446329 GCA_963788605.1 uncultured Acidobacteriota bacterium
ACAATTGCCGCCAAATCCACGGCCAAATCCGCCAGCGCCCAGTAGGGGTACATGCCCCAGGCGCCGTAGCGCCGGCGCCGCATGTTGATCACGATGAGGACGGCGATGAAGAAGATGAAGAACGTGTTGCCGATTGCGGCTTGTGCGGGGTCGCCGGCTTCGGGAGCCCGGTAGCCACCCGCCGGCACCCCTACGAGCCGTTCGCCCAGACGACGATGATGGCATTGACGCCGGCCGAATGCCGCCGGGAATATCGCCAGCGCGAAAACGAGGGACGATGACGTGCTGGACGATTCCATTGGCGGTCGCATCCGGCAGGTCGCCCTCCATGCCATAGCCCACCTCGATGCGCAGCTGATGGTCCTTCGGTGCGACGATCAGAAGGACGCCGTTGTTCTTGCCCTTCTGTCCGATGCCCCAGCCACGGACAAGGGCGATGCCCCAGATCTCGATGGTGTCGCCGCCGAGGTCGGGCAGGGTGACGACGACGAGTTGCGTGCCCGAGGATTTCGAAATTCGCCAGTTCGCCCTAGATCAGGTCCTTGCTGCCCTCGTCAAGGGCGTTGGCGGCATCGACCACGCGGCCGGTCAAGGGGGCGGAATTGCTGGGACTGCTGCAAACGCCAGCCGGCAGCGATAGCGCCACCGAAAACAGGGCAGCCGTGAAACGCAGCCAGGTCATCGCACTCACTACGGCGATCTTCAACCGACGGGAACACGCGGTTGCCGCCTTCTCGTCGATGGTGGATTCGCGCGATTTCCTTCGCATCGGACAGAGCATCCAGGCCACCGAGCCGTCATAATGGTTCATCATCCTGATCAGCGATGATGCGCACCGAGGGCAGTGGATCGCCTTCCTTGAGCACGCCGTGAGAATCATGGCGACGACGCGGTCGCGAAGCTGGCGGTAAATCGGCTGATCGTCATTCCACTGACGGTCCATCATGGGCTCCCAGATATTGCCGACACGAGATACGTCCCGTCAATCTTACGCTGCAGGTCGAGGTCGCTGTATCGGTTTGTCCTTCATCATGAATGTCGACCTTCGGCGCGACGCGGCTGGCGTCGATGATGGTGAATACCGAATGGTGCATGTGGTAGTCGGTGCTCCCGCTGATGTCCTTCAACTCGAACTTCGATCGCTCTTGCCGTCAGGCGACATCTTGCCGGTCATGCGCGGCCGGTTCCCAGCATCGCAATAGTGAATCAGGGTGAGCTCGGTCCCCGTCCACGTAAAGCATGGGACCGATGGTCGTATTTGGTCGCATCGAAGGGCGTTCCTGCTCTTGAACTCGTACGACGCGTTCCCTCGCGATGCGACGCGCAGCGAGAGATGCATTGTGGCGCCTGACATCTGCGGGGCGTCGGCGACGGTGACGGACCTTCCCACTTCCCGCCAGGGTTTTCATGGTTGCGAAGGACTTCTGCTGCCTCTGACGGCAGAGCAGCCGCGGAGGCCTTTTGCGCGTCGGGCTGCGTGGGGCTTGTGTCCGCTGCGAAAGCGGTGGCGGCGACGAAGACGAGTAGAAGGGAAAGTGCTATGTGTGATTTCACTGTTCGGTGTCTTCCTTTTCCAAATTGCAAGAATGTCTGTGTTTGCAATTTAGTGTTATAGTTAACTATAACACTAGAATTATGACAAGTGTTTTTTTGCCTTTTTTCATACAAAGCACCCGCCGCCAGCCGCTATCCGACTCATAAACAATGGTTTACACGGACCAACATTTTGATTCCAAAGCTCGGGCGCGGGCATTTTGAGGCATTAGCAGTTCTGAGGGGATCGGGAAAGAGCACTTGAGTGGTATTTGACGGGCTTGTGTGTACCGACGGCAAAATGCTCCCTCCCTCTAAAACGTCACCCGAAAGCCCTGCCCGTTGACTCATAGTCTGGGGAGGTGGATACTTGAGCCCCCATTCGAGAAGGACAAAGGAGCATGAAGTGTTCTCCCGTTCGCCTGTGGGATCTTCAGAAGCGCTCGGGAACGATCTATGAGATCCATACAGAGCATAAACGCCCACATATCCTTCGTACTCGTCACGATCCTGTCGCTTCAGAGTGGATGCGCTTTGGCCACCGCGCAGACAGAAACCGTACTCTACACATTCAGAGGCGGCAGCACCGACGGCTTCGCACCCTCTTCTCGATCGATTACTAACAGTGCGGGGAACCTCTACGGCACTACGTTCTATGGCGGCAGTGGACCGTGCCAAAGAGGCAGGAAACTGACGGGCTGTGGCACGGTGTTTGAGCTGACGCCGGGAAATCCCTGGACCGAGACCGTACTCTACAACTTTACTCATCACAAGGCAGAAGGAGCCTTCCCAAAAGGGGGACTCGTTTTCGACAAGGCTGGAAACTTGTACGGAACAACTTTCCAAGGCGGGGGGCCCAACGCGAGGGACTGTGTTCAGATTGAAGCCTCCAAAAATCAAAGGCGGTTCTTGGACCAGAATGACACTCTTCGATTTCTGTTGCCACACAGGCTACTTCTGGCCGTCGAGTACGCTGATTTTAGACTCTGCGCACAATCTCTATGGCACAGCGTCGGGTCAGCAAGGTGGTGGCGTGTTCCAACTCTCGCCGCCCGCCAAGAAGGGTGGAGCTTGGACTGAAACCGATCTTGTAACCACTGCATTTCACCCAGCCGCCGACGATCTGATTCTCGATAAGGCGGGGAACTTGTACGGCACCGCGTTAGACGGCGCAGGAGAAGTTTACAAATTGATTCCGCCGAAAACGAAAGGCGGGCTTTGGACCATGAAAGTACTCTACCGATTCACGGGTCCCGATGGGGCAGCTCCCAATAGTCGTAGTCTCCGACCAGAACGGTGGATTTTACGGCACAACGTTCGGGGGCGGCGGATTTGCCGATGGTACAATTTTTCATTTCGTGCGGTCGACAAATCATTGGACCCTGAACACCCTCTATAGCTTCAAAGGCAGCGATGATGGCATCGGACCCACCGGCCCTCTTGCTCTCGGAGCTGATGGCACTCTTTACGGTACCACTGAGGAAGGTGGGGCGCAGAATAGTGGAGTTGCGTTTGCGCTGACACCCAACGCCGGCGGCTGGACCGAAACCATTCTGCATACGTTCGAAGGCGGCAGCGACGGTAGCAACCCCTTGAGTGGCTTGATCTTCGCCCAGGATGGCGGGCTCGTCGGGACGACCTATGATGGAGGGAACGCACTTTGTATGATCGGTAGCTCGGTCGGTTGCGGCACCGTCTTTGATGTCGTGCCCTAACTGGGTTCAAGATCATCCATGGAGTTCGAATCGACGCTAGCGAAGGTTCGAGTCTGGAGTGAAATGCGTCAATCTCGCTTGATTACGATGCCATTCACTATCCCCCTCCCCACACTGTGAGTCAACGGGCTCGGTTTCTCGGGTGACGTTAAAGGCCACCCGAGTGGTACTTGAGCGGGTGTTTCTCGACCCGGATTGTCATCCGAACCGACGTGAACCAGGGCAAGTAATCCGGCCAAATAGGTTTACAATGGGGGCCGTTTTCGATGTCAAAAAAGGAACTCCGTCGATTGCGTCCGATGCCCCCCGGCCGATTCTACGATTCCGCAAGGAGAGTTTATCTATGAAGCGACCGCTGACCAACAGCATCCTGCTGTTTCTTGTCATTCTGTCCCTGGTGCTCATGGGCCTTGCTCGGAGCAGCGATAGAAAGACCGATCCGGAAATTAGCGCCATCGTGAGCAATGTGAATTCCAACAATATCGAGACGACCGCAACCAAGATGCAGAACTTCAGGACCCGTCAATCTTGTTCTGGCGAGCCTGAAAAAGGTCACGGCGTGACAGCAGCGCGAGAGTACCTTTTCAAACAGTACAGCGCTATTCCGGGCCTTCAAGTCAGACGTGATCAGTTCACGCATCCCAGTTGTTCGACCTCGCCAACCTTTAACGTGATCGCCTGGCTGCCAGGAGTACACCCCAACAGACTGGTGATCATCGGCGGTCATTACGACTCGCGCACCACCAACGTCCTTGACACCACATCGGATGCGCCGGGTGGCAACGACTCGGGAGGGCAGACTGCGGTGCTTCTGGAGCTCGCGCGGGTACTCGCCGGCAATAGTTTCGATGCCACGATCGTGTTCATGTCTTTCTCCGGGGAAGAGCAGGGACTCTTCGGGTCGGGGTCGATTGCGGCCAACCTCACCCGCTACTTCAAGAACCCGGAAGTGATCGCGATGCTGAACACGGACATTCCCGGGGGCGATAAGTCTGCCAACCGGCCCGCGGATTTCAAGAAGTTCCGTTTGTACTCGTCGGGAATACCGCGCGAACGGCTGGAAAACGATCCTGACGGCACCACCGACAACACCTCGCCTTCGCGCGGTGTGATGCGTTATGTCGGAACCTGGAGCGGCGCGTATGTTCCCGCGATCAGCATGAGGCCGGAGCTGCGCGAGGATCGGCCGGGCCGGGCCAGCGACCATGTCTCGTTCATTAACAACGGGTTCCCGGCGGTACGCATTATGGAGAGATTTGAATGCTCGCCGTCGCCCGTGGACAACAGCTGCGGCCATCCACCGTGTCCTCCTCCCAAACACATCCCGGCGTTCTGCAAAGACCCGAACTACATCACCACACACCAGCATTCGCCTCGCGACCTGGTCAAGTTCATCACTCCCACCTATGCTGCGACCATTGCGCAGGTGATCGCGGCCGCCGCCGCGAGCCTGGCGCGTGCCCCGGGATCACCGCAGAACTTCGATGCCCAGGGTAACGCGGTGCAGGGCATACAGATCAAGTTCGATGATCCCGCCGGAGGGAATGTCGATCACTTCGTGGCCGCCGCCAGGTCGGTAAGCGAGAACTTCTACCGCAAGCGAATCACCGTTACTCACGATACCAAGCGAGTGATCACCCCGCAGGAGCTTGGTCTTCAGGCCGGCGACAGCTTCTTCGTCTCCGTTGCTTCAGTCGACAAGCTGGGACACGAATCCCTGTTTGCCTATTCGGAAGTCCGCTGCGATTCCACGGCGTGCAAGATTCCCGCATACGCCAACAACTTCAAGGAACCCCTTCCCCCGCCGGCTCCGGCCAAGGACCCCGCGGACAAAGAGTAGCGCCGCAGAGCGGGAGAAGCTGATGCTTCTCCCGTTCGTGCGTGTTCCGTTCTATATTTTTGTTTCGATCGCTAACGAGGATACCGATGAAGACAAGGTTGCTCGCTTTGTCATGTTGCATCACAATGGCCGCGATGCTGGCCTATGCGCAAGGCACGGACGAAGGCTATCAAACGGCCAGAGTTGTCGCCTTCGAAAGAGTAGCCGCCGATGCGCAGCATATGGCCGATTCGGAGCACTACAAAATTTCCATGCGCCTGGGTGAAACGATCTACGCTTGCCGCGCCAGCGCCCCCGCCGCGGTTTTTATCGACTGGACCATCGGGAAGGAATTTCCAGCCAAACTAAACGGCAAGGTGTTGCTGGTCAAGAATCCAAACGGACAAATCGTGGAATTGAACATTGTCGGCAAGAAGACATCAAAGTAGAAGACGGTTGCGGCTAGGTTCTCGCTGTGACGGGTTTATTGGGCAAGGGGAGAAAGGCTGCGAGTTTCCTGTTGCCAGTCAGTCACGCAGCCTACCACAGATTACGAGCACCGAGAGCATTGCGCCTCCCATATCGTTCGCGCAGCGCTCCAGTGTTTTATGGCTTCCCATTTTCTAAAAGCATCGGCTGGGTTCGTCTGTGATTTAAGTTGCGACGGTATGTGATCTGCGTCACTCCAGACTACCGGCAGCGAATTTCATGAGGCGATTGAGACGGGAATGGCCAGGTAGGGGTCCTTCGACTGCGTGGCTGCTGCGCTTCGCGTAGCAGCCACTCCGCTCAGGAAGACAAGTACGGATCACGGTTTGAGCTTGAATACCGTTCCATACGTGACGGGAAAGTTTCCATTTCCCAGGGTCACGCCGTAGAGGATGCCGGCTGTGTCTTGAATCAGACCGGCGACGGGGAATCCTTCGTCTGCGCCTCCGGTGAAACTGTAGAGGGTGGTCTGCTTGCCTTTGCTGGTGAGTTTGAACACGACTCCCATGTCGGCGCCGCCACCTGCATAAGTCGTGCCGTAGAGGTTGCCAGCCGTGTCCCGCACCAGGGTTCCGAAGTCTGGATAGTGTCCTTCTGCTAGCGCGAAGGCGTGGAGCACGGTGGTCTTGCCCTTTGGAGTTACTTCAAACACGGTGCCGCAATCGTATCCCTGGCATCCGGCGCCGCCGTAGTAGGTTGTGCCGTAGAAGTTTCCCTTGTCATCCTGGACCAAGCCTGCGTAGGGATTGGCGCCGTCCGTCCCGCCGGCAAAACTGTGGAGCACAGTCTCTTTGCCGCTCTTGGTCAGCTTAAATACCGTTCCGTTTCCGGCCGTGCCACCATACGAGGTCGTACCGTAGAGAGTGCCGGCAGCATCTCGAAGCAGGGTTGAGAAAGGATTTTGTCCATCAGGCCCGCTGAAGCTGTGGAGGACCTTCTCTTTGCCGGACTTGCTGACTCTGTACACGGTTCCGTTATCGGAGTCTCCGCCGTAGCCGGTGGTGCCGTAGAGGTTGCCGGCGTCATCCTGCATAAGGCCGGATCCAGGATATTGGCCGTCGGGGAGTGCTCCGAAGCTGTAGAGCACTTTTTCTTTTCCCGACTTGGTTACCTTGAAGATCGCTCCAAAGCCAAAAGCTCCGCCGTAGTAACTTGCGCCGTAGATATTGCCGGCCGAGTCCAGAAGCAAGTCCGAGCCAGGATGGGCGGCGTCCGGTTTTCCGGGGAAGCTGTAGAGTACGGACTGCTTGCCGGATTTGCTAACCTTGAATAAGACTCCCATGTTCGCGTTGCCGCCGTAGAAGGTGGTGCCATAGAGGTTGCCGGCAGCATCGCGGACCAAGCCCCCGTAGGGATTACCCCCGTCGGTTCCATCGGTAAACGTGTAGAGCGTAGTTTCCTTGGTTTTGGGCCCGTTCTCGGCCTGGCCGTGGGCCGATCGCGCCCCCAGGCATGAAACAGCAAACACGATCACGGCAGTGAAAATCCGCCAGGTGGGTATTCGGAAGATCGAACTCTGATGATGCCTTGCGTTCGCCATGGCGCCCCCTTGTGGAAACAATTGTGGCCAACTCAGCCACGAGGGCAGACTTTTATCACGCACCAGACCGAAGGGCTATTTAGTTTTATTTACATAGAACAAAGCAACGTTTACTCAACGATGCGGACGTCCCCGCCTACCGCGGGCCTCGCGAGGAATCGCGGGGCTTGCCTCGGCTTTATGTACGGGCTTCAATTCTGACCTGGTGACTTTCATGAATGCGCGGCAGGCGGGGGAAAGCGGGCTACGCCGGCAGACCAGCCAAAGCATGCGTTCCTCCCGAAATTCTTTCACCGTCTTGACCGCCAGGTCACCACTGGCCTCTTCCTCTTGCACACACATACGCGGCACAATTCCAACCCCCATGTTGCGGGCAGCCATCTTCTTGATGGACTCCAGTGTTCCGGTCTCGACTTGTACGTTTAATGGAGTGCGGGAACGTTGGAAGGCCGCTGCGACGCGCTCCCGCAATTCCGACTTCGCAGTTAAGACGATCAGAGCTTCCTCCGTCAGTTCCCGGATCTGAATGGTCTCGCGTCCGGCCAAATGATGCCTGGAACTCATCACCGCAACCAAACGGTCGCGCATCAGGAGATGCGAGCGGAGGCCCCGATCCTGGGGAAGGCCGGCTACCAGCGCGATATCGAGTTCCCAGTGTTTAAGCGACGAAAGAATGGCGTCGGAATAACCGATGGCAACTTTGAGCTTCACGCCTGGGTAATGTTGCTGGAAGGATTGCATGAGTTGAGGCAGCAGATACTCACCGATACTCTGGTTGGCTCCGATTCTCAACTGGCCGGATTCGATGTTGCGGATTCCTTCGACGGCGGCGAGGGCCTCATCGCGAAGGGAAAGAAGCCGCCGCGCATAATTTACCAGGGCTTCCCCGGCGGCGGTGAGGCGGAATGCGTGACCACGAGTGCGGTCAAGCAGCAGAGCGCCGACTTCGTTCTCGAGTTTGCTGATGGCAATGCTGACCGCCGGGGCCGTCCGGTAAACCTGGGCCGCCGCTTTCTGAATCGTGCCTTCGTCGGCGACGGCTACCAGCATCTGGAGTTGCATCAGTTCCATGGGTTGCAGCGGGCGGCACTATTGCCCAGGCTGGTTTTCATCTTACCTCTGAGCGGCCCCTCCGGTTGCGCGAACGGGCTACTGGCGGGACGCGTGGAATGTCCGGCGCTGGTTCAGAGTGGGTTGGGGAGCGCGAGTGAGGACGGTCGCGCTTTCTCAGCTGCTTTTTTCTTCGTGCAACTGCTGGGCAAGGTAATTCTCGATGCCCATCTCCTTCATGGAATGCAGTTGGGCTTCGAGCCAGTCGATGTGTTCTTCTTCGTCGGTCAGGATTCCCTCAAGCAGGTCGCGGGAGCCGTTGTCTCCAGCCTTCACGCAGGTGGCAATGCCATCATTCAGGCGTTTCACGGCATCCAGTTCCACCTGAAGATCGTTTTCAATCTGGGCTTTTACGGTCTGTCCAATATTAATTTTGAAATAGTCCGTGATGTTGGGACTGCCGTCGAGAAACAGAATGTGCTCCATGAGTTTCTCGGCGTGCATCATCTCTTCGATAGACTCTTTCCGGGTATGCTTGGCAAGCCTCTGGTAGCCCCAGTTCTCGCACATTTCGGCGTGCAGGAAATACTGGTTGATGGCGGTTAATTCCGCCTTGAGCACCTGGTTCAACACGGCAATGACGTCCGGATTACCTTTCACGATTGACCTCGCAAGGGAAGCAGTTAGCACTTAGCAGTTGGCATTTAGCTTGAGCCTGACGGCCAAACGCTAAGTGCTAAATGCTAAGTACCGAATTTCAAACTATACACTGTTTTTAGGAGAGGTTTTCGGGAGTGTTTGGATTTGCGGGTTGCAATGCTTCTGCAGTGCCGCTATGAGAAGGTTCGGGCATGGCGGGCGGCTTAACTGAGCTGTCGAGGATGCGGCTGTTCAGGCAATAAAGCGCAAGCTCCAGGCGGTCAGCGACGCCGAGCTTGTCGTAGACCTTGCGCAGATAGTTCTTGACCACCTGTTCGGTGGTTCCGACGCGCACGGCGATTTCCTTGTTCTTCATGCCCTGAGTCACGCAGGAAACGATAAGAGTTTCTTTCGGAGTCAACTGCACTTTCGGCCGGGGCGATCCTGTGCGCGAACCTTGCGTGCGATAGGCTTCGAGCACCCACTGGGTGGCGCGGCCATCGAGCCAGGGTTCTCCCTTCGACACTTTCCGCAAGCAGTCGACCAGCATCTCCGGCTCAACTTCACGGGAGACGATGGCATGCACGCCCCGGCGAAACAGTTCCAGAGTAAGTTCCTGATCGGGATCCGCAGTCACGACGACAAGTTTCAAGAGCGGGTTCTGGCGCAGCAGATCGGAGACAGCTTCAATCGGATTCGAGGCGATGGCGGCTTCAAAAAGCAGGACATCGGCAGAAAACTTCTTGGCTGCGGACAAGGCCTGGGGCAGGGTCTCGGCTTGTCCAACGACCCGGAGGTCGTCTTCAACGGCAAAGATTTTGCGGAGTCCGGCGCGAAATATGGCTTGGGTATCGACCAGGATTACACGAATGAACTGGCCATTACCGTCACCCTCGTGCGGCTGTTCGACGTCGATTCTCGCCGTAACTGGAGTGCTCGCCATCAGTCCCCTCGCCGTTCAGCGCGGTCGAAACGATACTCATCGATGACCACGCCCACACCGCGGCGGCCACTATCTTCAAAACTTCGCACCACACGGCCGCGGCAATCCAGTCGCACATCGGCCTCGGCGCCTACTACATCGGCCGGCAGAGAAATGGTGAAGTCCACCATGGAGCCGACCGGCATTTCGGAATCGACCATCTGGAACAGAACGCCATTGGCGGAAATGTTCTGAGTTTCGCTGTGACGCTCGCCCGTTTTCGATTTTACAGAAATCGGCAGCTTGATCGGAAAGCGCATCGCGCTCTGCATATCGGGATAGCGCTTGCGGCTCGCCTTGGGCTCAACCGTTTCTGCTTTAGCGGATTCCTGAGCGTCCGGCGACAGGTCTTTTTCTTCTGGAGAATTCTCCGGATCCGCCTTCCGCACGAATGGGCCAATGTTGGACATTACGAGCGAAGATTACACCCCCGAACCAGACGTGCAAAGTTACTGAAGTCATGGAACTGTTAGGCGTAAATTCTTGTGGGTCATGAACTTGCGCGTCATTTGGCAGAGTGTGATATCGGCCACCAAACATTTTCGCCTGGAGCCGTTCGCATTCCGCACTCAGCATTCAGCCAAGGAGTTATCCGGGATGAAAGACTTCAGAGACCTGCAGGTGTGGCAAAAGGCTCATCGGCTCACGCTGTGTTCTTACAGAGTGAGGGACGCGTCTCCAAAAGCCGAAACGTACGGATTAACGATCCAGATACGCAGGTGTGCCTGCATCGATTGCGTGCGGCTCGGCAAGCGAACTTAAATATCATTTTCTCCTGGCCCGGGATAATGCCCTCTTGAGCGATTTGGATTATCAGAAGCTCAACGATGGAGTGGTTGAAGTGAAGCGAATGCTGGCATCGTTGGCTAGCAAAGTTGAAGCGGAACACCGCGCGGGCTGAGTGCTGAATGCTGACTTTAGAATTTCGTCACTTCGGTAAAGTTAAACTCGCGAACCTTCATTGCGGGGACTACCATGTCAAACGATTCTTCACCGCTGGCTCGTACTAGAGGTCCCAGAGCCTCCACGTTCGAGAGCATTTGAATCAAGCTTTGGTTAAAGCGGAAATTGCGCACACCGTGGCGGATCTTTCCGTTCTCCACATGGAAGGTGCCGTCACGAGTCATGCCGGTGAGAATCTTTTCGTAGGGATCGACTTCGCGAATGTACCAGAGGCGGGTTACCAGCACGCCGCGGTCGGTAGAGGCGATCATCTGATCAACGGATTGGGGTTTCGACGAGGCTCCGAAAACGATGTTCATCGGAGCTTCGCCCATTTCATTGGGGAGAGGAAAGCCGTGTCCGGTGGGTTCGATGGGGCCAACTTTGTCTTTGTGTTCCGAGCGCTTCATTTTTTCCGCAGTGGCGCGCGCGTACACCAGGCGTTTGATCACGCCATTCTCGACCAGTTGAATTTTTTGACGGCGCATTCCTTCGCCGTCGAACGGAGGGCCCGATTGCAGCGGGTGAGCTACGTCGTCCCAGATATTGATGTTGTCGCCGAAGAGTTTGGTCTCGACGCGGTTGTTCAGGAAGGAGCGCTGGTCGAGGACGGACAATCCGCCGTAGTCAAAGAACATGAAGCCCACAATATCGAGAACGGCGGCGGGCTCAAGAATGACCGTGTATTTCCCGGGCGGAATTTCGCGCGGGCTGGCGGAGCCGATCGCCTTGCGCGCCGCGATTTCGGCTAGTTCAACGGCATTCACATTTGCGACGTTGGGAGAATTGGCCTTCTGCCAGCCCGAGGAATCGGCGGCCAGCATGGTGATGGAAATTTCGGACGAGGTTTGCGTGTGCCAGTCGGATAGGCCGCGGGAATTGAAGACGCCTTCGACCGTCTCCGAAGTCGAACAGATGCCGGCTGTGGTGAGCTTGTGCTTCTCCGCGATCGAAACAATTTTCTTAACGGTGTCCGTGCGTTGTGCCGGTGTGGTGGCAGCGGTTTCCGCGAAGTGCCGTCGGGGAAACCCTTCGCGGGCGTGGGCGCCCGCGCCACGTGAATCTGGTAGAGGCAGCAGGTCGGGATCGGCGTGCTGAACTTTTGCCAGCTTCTCCGACGATTGAACCACTCGCTTCAAGCTTTCATCGTCGAGTTTGTTCGTCGTGGCCCTGGCGGTGCGCCCGCCAAACGCGGTTCGCACGGAAACGACGGCATTTTCCTCGGCCAAATTCTGATGAATGACGTTGTTCGCAAAGCGAGTGAGCGCGTTCTTTCCGCCAGAGAAAAGGACTTCGACTTCGTCGGCGGTCGAGTACTTCTTGATGCGGTCGAAGATGTCGGCGGCTTGTTCGGGAGTTAGCATTCAGCACTCAGCGTTGCTCGTCCAAGATCATGTTCCCTTATACGCACTTCCCACCTTAATGTTGCGAAACCTTGCTGGCGCTGCGCCGTGGCCCGTTCCCATCACTTGCTGGGGCTGGCCTTTGCCGCAGTGCGGCGTTCCCCATAGCACCCACTCATCGCGCGAACAGATCGCGTCCATCGCGTTCCAGAACTCAGTCGTGATTCCTGAGTACGAGGGATTTTTCAGCATGCGGGTGCGTTTGCCGTTTTTGATCTCCCATCCCATTTCGCAGCTGAACTGAAAGTTGTAACGCTTGTCATCAATGGACCATGATTTGTTGGTTTCCATATAGATCGCGTCATCGGTGTCTGCAATCAGTTGCTCGCGACTCAGCGGCCTCTCGCCGGGAAGGATGCTGACGTTGGTCATGCGGATGATGGGCAGCCGGTTCCAGCCTTCGGCGCGCAGGGTTCCGCCTGATCGGTTCATCCCGATGGTATGCGCAGTTTCACGCGAGCTCAGATATCCCGTGAACAAGCCGTTGGTGATGATGGGCGTGCACTGCGCGGCCACGCCTTCCTCGTCGAAGGCGAACGTTCCCAGGCCGGGACCATGCTCCTGGCGGGCATCGGCGACGATGTTAACAAGGTCGCTGCCGTAACGCAGGGTGCGAAGCTTGTCGAGCGTGAGGAACGACGTTCCGGCGAAGTTCGCTTCCATGCCCAGCACGCGGTCAAGTTCAATGGGATGCCCCACCGACTCGTGAATCTGCAGGCCCAATTGCGAACCATCGAGGATGATGTTGAATGCGCCCTCCGGGCATTGCTCTGCCTTAAGGAGCGCCACTGCTTCTTCTCCGACGCGGCGGGCGTTCTCCAACAGCTTCAGTTCGGCGATGAGTTCGTATCCTTTGTTCTGCCACTGTCCGCCGTAGGAGTTGGGATAGGAGCGCTTCTGAATCTCGTTTCCCGCAAAGGCGTACGCTGCGTAACCGACGCCGGTAGTGTATTTCGTCTGATGAATGTTGGCGTCTTCGGAGGAAACGAACCACTGTTCCTCGCGGCGGAAATTCATGTTGGTCTCGGCCAGCGTGACTCCCGCAACCGAGCGCAATTCGGCATCGATTTTCAGCAGCAGGTCGATGTTCTGCTCAGGCGAAGTGGTAAACGGATCGATCTGGAACGGTGTGGTCCACTCCGCGGTAACGGGCTTCTCGGGAGCAAGATGGAGATCGCTGATTTTCACTCGCGCGGATGCCTTGGCGATATCGACGGCTCGCGCAGCGGTGGCTTCAACCCCGGCGCGGCTCAAATCGTCGGAGGCAGCAAATCCCCAGGCGCCATCCGCAATGACGCGGATACCGATCCCGAACGACTCCGAGTCCGAAGCCCCACCCACCACGCCATTCTTGGTGGACAGCGCGCGGCTGCGGTCGTCGGCGATGCGCGCGTCGGCGTAGGATGCGCCGCGTTGGGCGGCGGTGTCCAGCGCCCAGGAGGAGATGTCTTTCATGGCGATTGGTTCAAATCTACCACGGAGACACGGAGGCACGGAGAAAGCACAAAGCTGCGCCCGGCATTTCTCGTCCGAACTCGATTGCGGAAGTTCCCGACAATACCAATTTCAAATGAACGCCGCACCGGCGTGGACGCCGGCGCCTACCACTGATCGCTAGCCCGGCCTTGCAGTTTGAGCGGGTTGGCCCATAGAATCAAAGAGGAGTTGATGGCGGCGCGTTCGGCCGTCGATTGACAGACCTCCTTGCAATAGCTTCCCAAAATTCGCTACCTGCAGCGGATTTTCCGACAAGCAGATGGTTCGCGGGAGAGATGGCCGAGTGGCTGAAGGCGCACGCTTGGAAAGCGTGTTTAGGGGAAACTCTAACGTGGGTTCGAATCCCACTCTCTCCGCCATTACCTTTCGGCGTTGATGGGTTTGAATCCTGCGTTTCTTAAACACTCCAGAGACCGTGCGTCACGCAATCAGGGTCTTGTC
Organism: uncultured Acidobacteriota bacterium; assembly: GCA_963788605.1. GTDB lineage: Bacteria > Acidobacteriota > Terriglobia > Terriglobales > Acidobacteriaceae > JABDBE01. The sequence goes on from CAWBHD010000009.1 coordinate 14,051, forward strand.
TGGCCCGCTGCCGGCAGGGCTTGGGCAGAGAGCGGTTTGATTCGGTCTTTGGCCGCGTGGCTGGGCTTTCGCATTTCGAATTCCCTGGTCCGGTCGGTGAGCCGAATGTTCTCGTGGCCCTTCCGCTTTGCCATGATGCGATAGTCGAACCCGACGCTGGAATTCCCGTGATGAAGTTCGTGGACCTCGAAGCCTCCAGAGGTTTCGTTGCTGACGTAGAGGCCTTCGCAGTCTCCTTTCGGAGTGAGAAAAACGTGATACTCGACGTTGCTGTTGATGGTCTGGACGAAAGTCGGATCCAGGTGGACATCAGCGGAACCGCTGGCCAGTTGTCCGGAACCGGCGTCCTCGAACCAATCTTCGGTTGCTGCGATCGAACTAAGAGCGACTTTCCGGGCGCCGCCATCGATTGGAACTGCTGGTGTGATGTTGCCGGTACAACTCAGGTTCCCATTTACATCGACCGTACACTCTCCTCCAAACCCGGCGCTGTAGGCGTCAAGCAGCAAGCCTGAAGCGTTGGTGTCGTCGAATCCTTCCGCAATGATGCCGGCGTTGCCGCTCGGGCTATTGTTGATGCCCACCAGCGAAAAGCCGTCGTCCGCGGTGCCCACCACCGCAAGGTTCCCGCTCAGGCCAGTGTCGCCCCAGAGTCCGGACGCGGGTTGGAACAGAGCTCCGATGAGGCTTGCGCTCGCGGATTGGCCATACACGGCAGATTGAGTTGTGGATGCGACGTCGAGGCGAGCCACGGGCGCGGCCGTTCCAATGCCGATGCCGACATTTCCGCTGCCGTCCTGTAGGTAGATCAATTGCGGCGCTTTGAAAGTCCCGATCGTCAACCCTCCAGATTGCGTCTTGGGGTTGGAGTGGATTGCCTCAATGGGATGGTTGGTATCTCCCAAATAAAGAAATGCAGTATCGCCGCCGGTGGTGAAGTTATGGGAGCCCTTCACCAGCGAGTTGCCTAGATCAATCTCGAATTTCTGGGCCGGAGTGGTGGTTGAGATTCCCACGTTGCCAGCGCTGCTTTGAAAGAGCGCGGAGTCGGCGAGTTTGGTGGTAGTGGTCCATTCGGCGATGAAACCGGGTTGCCCGCTTCCTCCGATAGGAGGGAGGGCTGTGCGAGAAGGACTTGTGCTGGGATGGCCGATCGAGTTGGCGATACCGGAAGCCGCTGGATTCGCCAGAACGAAGGCCGAAGCTGGCTTGCCGCCGACGGTCTCCGCGTCCAGCGCTTTCAATGCGTAAGGGACGGCGACCAGCAGAAAGCGGGGCTGCTCCTCCTGACCTTGCACGCGCACGCCTACCCAGCGGGCTTCTCCGGCCTCGAACGCGGTGGCCGGAAGTCCCTGGCTGGAGGTGGAACCGAGGGTCACCGAATAGTGTCCGGCTTTGTCGGGGCGGACGTTTTGGGTTTCCGTCCATAGCGGCGCGCCACCCTCCGCATCCTTATAGAGAGAGAACGTGACTCCCGCTACGCCCGTCAGAGCTTTGTTATTTGCATCCGTCAACTGGCCGCTGAAATTCACGATGGGCGGTACGACTGCGCCGGCAGATGTGCTCATGGTCTGCTGTGCAGTGAGGGGAAGGGCTATGCAAAAGGCAAGCAGACTTACAAAAATGAAGTTGCGAGACATGGAAACCTCCGTCTGGTCACATGCTGCCAGTGATCGGCATACGTGCGTCGAATTGATCCGAGTTCGGCGAAACCGTGCGACTACTCGCGCTCATTCTTCTTGCGCCACGCCACGAGACCTTCCGCGCCTCTGGCAAGAAGACCAAGGCTCGATGGCGCGTGATTCGTGGTGACTCCGCGAGCCTCGTCTGGCTCCGGCGCCTTTCGACTGTCATCAATCTGTTTTGACGGTCCGACGATGTCTCCGGTAAGGATGGGCTTGTTCGGTATCGTCTCGTAGGCATAGCCGGTCAAAGTGGCGGTTTCACCGCTCAGGCCCCAAGTGACGTTAAGCCGGGCCCATCCATAATGAACCTTTCCGCTGATGACAAACTTAAGTCCAAGGTAGCGATGGGGAGCATTTTGCCAGGGGCCGAAGCAGTTTGACGATGAAGCCTCAAAGCAGGCGGCCATCAAGCGGCCGCCGGGAGTAAATTTCAGTTGCCCCCCAACAGAAACTCCGGCAGGCATGGCGTAGGCCGTGGCTCCGAGAAAACTCTTACCTCCCCATATCTGGTTCTGTTTGGTCTTTGCAGCGGGCGCGAAGACGTCGAGGACTTGCGCGAATGGGCTGGGTGCACCTTTCCCACGGGCCGCTTTTCGCGCGTGACGTGCCAGAGTGCAATAGGTCGTGTTGGAAGAGCCGCTGTCCTGCTCGCAAAAGGCGAAATCGGTGGTTCCATCGTTATTGAGATCAAGGAGTGTCAGGCCATAGTTGAGGGGCTTGTTCACACGCGTATACACGATCTTCGCTTCAGCCGAAGATGCTAGAGCCAACGCTCCCACGCCAGCTGCGCTGGCAGCGGTTGCGTAGGCGCGAAGGCGCTTATTTAAGCGGGCGTTAAGAGCGGACTCGGTTCGGGGCTGGTAAGCTTGTTGGGTCACGGACGCACCCCCTTTGCAAGATTTAGTTGGGGCCCGAGGTGAAATTGGGACGAATTCTACTCCGCCCGGCTTGCTCGGGCAAGCAGGTAATTTAGCTCGTGGTTGCCCACTGGCTGGGGGCATTGTGACGCTGTGAGCGGCCAGTTGCTGTGTGTCCTGACCCATCAGAAATGAAGGCAACACTATGCGCGACCACCCCACCGCCGGCCACTATGTTTATGTTTGGACGTTTCAGGTCAAGTCCGGGTACGAAGCTCAATTTGAAAGAACCTATGGACCTGCGGGCGAGTGGGTTCGGTTGTTTGAAAAAGCGCCGGGGTATCTGCGGACGGAATTGCTGAAAGACAAGGTGGTCCCAGGCCGGTACCTCACCATCGATCATTGGGAGAATGAACTGAGTCATGAACAATTTCGGCAACAGTTTGATGCGGACTTCCGCCGGTTGGACCAACTCTGTGAGGGCCTGACCGACTCGGAAACATTGATTGGACACTTCATTGTGGTCGGCCCGCGCTCCCACGCCGCCAAATGAGGCTGTGGGAATTCCGGTTCCCCGTTTTCGGCCTATCCTGGTGGGCGGCGGATGTGGAAATTTTGTTTGAGGCGTCGTAACATTTCGGTTCTGAGGGGAGGCTGCTCATGATTCTCGGGATGACGACATACAGCTTGCGGCAGGCGAGAAGAATCAAGACTTATAAGGAGGAACACCCATGGCTACGATCACCACAAAAGACGGCACGCAGATTTATTACAAAGACTGGGGCACGGGACAACCCGTGGTCTTCAGTCATGGCTGGCCACTCAGCGCCGACGCATGGGAGGACCAGATGCTGTTTCTGGCCGATCGCGGATATCGCTGCGTCGCGCATGACCGTCGCGGTCATGGCCGATCCAGCCAACCCTGGGACGGCAATGAAATGGACACCTATGCCGACGACCTTGCGGCACTCGTCGAAAAGCTGGATCTGAAAAATGCGATCCATGTCGGCCACTCGACCGGAGGTGGCGAAGTGGCACGCTACATCGGCCGCCACGGGACGAAACGCGTTGCCAAGGCCGTGCTGGTCAGCGCGGTGCCGCCGTTGATGCTGAAGACAGCAGCCAATCCCGCCGGCCAGCCGGTGGAAGTATTCGACCAGCTCCGGACGGGTGTCCTGAACGATCGGGCGCAGTTTTTTAAGGATCTCAGCGCCCCTTTCTATGGTGCTAACCGGCCGGGCGCGCAGGTTTCGCAGGGCCTGCGGGACTCGTTTTGGCTGCAGAGCATGCTATGCGGCCACAAAGCCGCCTTCGATTGCATCAAGGTGTTCTCCGAGACGGACTTCACCGAAGATCTCAAAAAGTTCGATGTTCCGACGCTCATTCTCCACGGCGATGACGACCAGATTGTACCGATCGCCGCCGCCGCCCTGCTTTCGTCCAAGCTGGTTAAGGGAGCGACACTGAAAATCATTCCCGGAGCGCCGCACGGGATGTGCTCGACTCTGAAAGATGAAGTCAACCGCGAGTTGCTGGCCTTTTTCAAGCGCAGTGAGCAAGCCGCAGCATGACCAGCGGGGAACTCTCCGCCTGAGCAGGCCAAAGCGGCTTCGTTCCGCGGGCACGGAGCATTGCAGAAAAGGTGGTACGAACTGCGCTCGGCCGCTTTACCTGTTCAGTCTTGGCATGTAAACTTAGGGTACCGATGCGTCCTTGTCATCACCATCCATTCCGTTCGTGCATCGTTTTCTTCCTCTGGGTCGCAACCGTAGGAGCGCTGGCTGCGCCTCCGTCTTTCGCCGCAGCATCCGACAAGCTCCCGCCCCACTACAAGGAATGGCTGGAGCGGGATGCCGCCTACATCATCACCAAAGAAGAGAGATCATCTTTCCTGCAACTGCCCACGGATCAGGCCAGAGATCAGTTCATTGAACAGTTCTGGGAAGTCCGCAACCCCACGCCCGGTGCCCCGACCAATCCTTATAAAGAGGAACACTACCGGCGTCTGGAATACGCCAGCGACCACTTTTCCTCAAACAAAAGTCGGGACGGGTGGAGAACGGATATGGGCAAGATCTACATCACCCTGGGCGAGCCCGAACAAAAAGCGCGGTACGTAACCCAGGCTGAGGTGCGGGGCATGGAGATTTGGTTTTACTCCAGCGCCCACGCTGCCTTGCCGCCTTATTTTTATATCCTCTTTTACGAGAAGGACTTTGGCGACTTCCGTCTGTACAGCCCCTACATGGATGGTCCCAACAAGTTGGTGACCGGTAAGGAAGCGGAAGACGGAAGAGTTGCCTCGGTGCAGAAAATCGACAAAATCCTGGGCCGGGAAGTGGCACGGACTACGCTCACCCTGATCCCGAACGAACCGGTCAATCTCAACGACGCAGATTCCAGCCTGCAGTCCGATGTAATGCTGAACACCATCAAGAATCTCGCCAATCATCCCTTCACCATCGACGCCTTGAATCTGCGTCGTTCCTTGAACGAAAGCGTGACCCATCGCGTCGTGATGACTGGAGAACTGCTCAATGTTCTGACGGTTCCGATTCGCGATGCCCAGGGCGACGTCCGGCTGCACTACGCGATGCGGTTGAGCCGCCCCGCGGACTTCGGAGTCGCTGAATCGTCGGACCGCTTCTACTATTCGATCGAGGTTTCGGTCAAGGTTTCGACGCCGGAGAACAAGCTGATATTCAGTCAGGAGCGAAAGCTTTCCCGTTATATCGATAAGGATGAATATGAAAAGATGAAGTCGCGGCCTTTTGGATTCGAAAGCTGGCTGCCACTGGCTCCGGGCAAGTACAAGCTCGAGTTGGTTCTCACCAACGTATTGAACAAGACCGCATTCACGGCCCAGCGAGACGTTGTGGTCCCCGCGCCTCCGCCGGACGCGTTTGCACTGACCGACGTGGTCGCCTTTTCGCAGGCCAAACAGGTTGAGCCGGCGCAGGCTGCGGTGATGCCCTTCACCTCGGGCGGAGTCAATTTCACGCCTTACGTAGGCCCGGAGTTGAACCTGCTTCCCGGAGAAGATCTGAAAATTTTTTACCAGATCTGGCTGCCGCCTACCCGTTCGGAGACGCTTGCGGGAAAGAAACTCCTTATCGATTACGCCTACGGCCGTCCTAGTCTCCCCGGCACTGCCCAAACCATTCACGAGGAAGTGTCGAAGGATCAGTTCGACCTCGGCGGAACTATGGTCAACGGGAAAAAGATCCCAACCACGGACCTGCCGGCCGGGGCTTACCGGATGGCCATCACCGTGGTGGATCCGGAAACCCAGCAACGACGTTTCAATAGTTTCGCTTTTCACATCGTGTCGGACCAGGCTTCGCCGCTCGACGCCTGGGATGCGTACGACGATCTCGCGGATTACGTCAAGACTGGCGAAGCTGAGTACGATCGCGGATTGACCTACTTGCTTTCGGCTGCGCCGCAGCCTGCGGCGCAGTGGTTTGCCAAGGCCGTGAAGCGGAATCCCAGCAATGACATGGCTCGCGCCCGCCTGGCCGATTACTACTTCAGCCAGAAGCAATTCTCCAAGGTTGTTGAGCTTTATTCGCAGATGGTGGTGACCGCCAACACGGAAGAGGAAACCATCCTCAACGTTGCCGACAGTTTCGACAAGATCGGCAATACCAAGAAGGCGGCCAACGTAGTTGAGTCTGCTATCACCCTAAAGCCAACCAGCGGACCGCTTTATCTGGCTTTGTCTTCTTACTACCAGCGGCTCGGGGACACCCAAAAGGCTGGTGAACTGGAACGCAAAGGCCGCTCGCTGATGACCACCGCGAATCCCTGAAGGGCTCGCCTTTGTCACCTCTGTTTGCTCCCGCAGCTCTCGCATTTTTCGGACTTAATTCGGTTTTTCAGCCCTTTATTCCGTCAGAGGCTTCGTCGATTGACATATGTTACTCCATATACAGACAGTTACATGTCTATGAAATATTGTATTTGGTGTGTAGTTTAGGCCTCTGCCAGCCCGCTGTAAACAACTACTAACAAACAGTTTAATGCGTGTTTATGACAGTTGTTAGTTGTGGCAGCCATTGTGCTGTCTAGGGTATGGCTTCGATCGTGTAGTTGGGCTGCACTTGTTGCTTTTGCGTGCGGTTTGGGGCGATCAGACAAGAACCAACCGACTCGCTTTTGGTCCGAGCCTCTTAAAACAGTTTTGTAGCTCTAAAATTTGAAGGAGGAGTGAAACGCTATGCCGAAAAAGCTGATGTCTGGCTTTGCAATATTCGCTCTGCTGCTCTCGCTGGCAGCATTGGGGTTTGCGCAGGGAGGGTCGGAATCGTCCGTTAAGGGTGGCCTTAGCGGAGTGGTTCTTGATCCGTCCGACGCTGTTGTCTCTGGTGCCAAGGTGACCATTACCGGCCCCACGGGAAGCAGGTCGATGCAAACCGATCCGGAAGGCAGATTCCTGTTCCAGAATCTGGCGCCTGCTTTCTATGCCGTCAAAATCGAGAAAGAGGGATTCAAGGTCACAGATATAAAGAATGCCGAAGTTCAAACCGGCCGAACCTCAAGCGCCACGGTAAAGCTGGAGCTCGGGTCTAGCTCAACCGTCGTGGAAGTGAGTGGCGCGATGGTTACGGTCGACACCACTTCGACTGCGACTAACAGTAACCTGACCGACACCTTCTACCAGTCAGTTCCGGTAGCTCGTGGTGTTACTGGCCTCTTCTATGCAGCACCGGGCGTAGCTTCCGGCGGCGGCACAGGAACGGCGAACCCGTCGATCGCTGGCGGAACCGGTCTGGAAAACAACTACGTAGCGGATGGCGTGAGCATCACCGACGGCGGCTTCGGCGGCATCGGCGTTTACTCGCGTGTGTACGGTTCGCTCTCCACCGGCATCAACCTGTCCTTCGTGAAAGAAGTTCAGGTAAAGACCGGCGGTTTCGAAGCGCAATACGGCAAGTCCACCGGCGGCATCGTGCAGATCGTAACCAAGTCGGGTACGAACCAGTTGCACGGCTCCCTGGGCGGCTACTTCGCTCCGCAATCGATGGAAGCAACCCGTCTGTTCTCGGATGACTTCGGAGCAGGCGCCCAGAACCAGCGGTTTAACCTGCAGGGCAAAATTCTCCATCAGAGCAACTATGATGTGGACGTCCAAGTCGGCGGCCACGTTCCCGGCTTCAGGGATCATCTATTCTTCTACGGAACGTTCAACCCGCAGTGGAACACTGACTACGCTCAACTTGCTCAGTTCCGCAATCCTTCGGATACCCTAGCCGGTGCGCCCACGCAGACGTCGTTGGGCAACATTGATATCGGGGTGAAGGTGTATTCGTACGCCGCCAAGGCTACCTACAGAATCAACGATCACCACCAGATCGAGTACTCGATCTTTGGCGATCCCACCTACGGCAACAACGATCCCAATGGGTCAGCCTTTGCAACCGCGTCGCCTACCGAATTCGACAAACTGCAGTATGGCACCCGCAACATGGTGGTTCGCTATAACGCCACCCTCAGTCCGACTTGGCTGTTCAACGCATCCTGGACTTGGGGCCACAACAACCTGAACGATACACCGGCGGCTCCGGGTGTATACAATATTGTCGACTACACGCAGCGCACGCCTTGCGGCGCCCCCAACTTCTACGGGCTATGCACCGCTACCACGAACCAACTCCGTGGTTCCTATATCCGTCAAGGTCTGGGCTACTACGAAAATACGACCGGCAACAACTACGGACTGAACTTCGATACCCAGAAGACGTTCAGCTTCCTCGGCCAGCACAGCGTGAGCTTCGGTTACAAGTACGATCGCTCGCACTATGACGGAACCAAGCTTCGCTCGGGTCCAAACATTGCATTTAACCAGGCAGAAGCGGATGCACTTTGCGTAGACGCCAACGGGAACAACATTTGCTCAGGATTCGAACCTGAATTGATAGCGAACGGTACCAATGCCGCATTCCAGTTGCGCACCGACCCAACTGGCGGGGGGCTGTGCGGCGTGTCCGAAATCACCATTCCGGGCATGAGTAATTGTCCGGATGGCAACACGGCTGTGGCCTTGCTCCAGACTCGTGGCGAGTTCGGAAACCTGAACTTCAAAACCACCTCCGACTACAACACGGTCTTCGCGCAAGACGCGTGGAGTCCCAACAAATACGTCACCATCAACGCCGGCCTGCGCTGGGAGCAACAGCACGTGGAGGGCGGGTCCGCGAAGTACACTTTCAACGACAACTGGTCGCCACGCATGGGAGTTAGCATTGATCCTTGGGGCAACCGCAAGACCAAGATCACGGCGAACTTCGGTCGCTACACCGAGGCTCTGCCCTTGGACATCGCCATCCGGTCGCTTAGCACTGAGCTTGACTTCCCGACGGCCTATTGGATTCCTCCAACAGACGGAGCGGGTCACGTGGCGGAAAACCCTGATGGCACCTTCAACTTCGCCAACTTCACCCCAACCAACAACTTATTGGCACCTTTTGGCGGCGTCTCCGCACAGTCTGCGGTGGCATTCGGCAAGGGGACGCGAAGTGAATACCTCGATGAATACCAGCTCGGCTTTGAGCATGAATTCGGCAACTCGGGCGTCATTTTTACGGCGCACTATACCGATCGCCGGATCAAGCGCATCATCGAAGATAACGCTGCTCTATCGCCCGAAGCGTATCAAGCTGGCCTCACTCAGATTTACAACGTCAGCAATGTCAATAAGAACCAGGATCTGTTTAAGAACCCCGTTCAGGTTCTTTGGGCTCACGATCCCACGGCCGTTGATGCAAATGGAAACCCCACCGATGCTCCTGCTGGTTGCACTTCGGCGGGGAGCAACAGAACCCTTTATTCCCCGGCTACAGGAGCCCCGTACGACAGCAACGGCAATCCGGTCGTGCTACCGAACGGCGACAATGCGTTCTGCATTCCCAATGCCTACAATGCCGCGGGAACCCAAATCACCGCTACCGCCGGCCCCGATGGTATCCCGGATGGTTTCGTCAACCCCATCCGCAAATACCAGGCAATGGAGTTCGAAGTCAACAAGTCGTTCTCCAAAGGCTGGCAGATGCGCGCGAACTACCGTATTGCCAAGTTGCAGGGCAACTACGAGGGTTCGTTCCGTAATGACAACGGTCAGAATGACCCGAACATCAGCTCATTGTTCGACTTCACGCAAGGGAGCTTCAACCTCCTGGGACAGCAGTTCGTCTCGGGTGTGTTGAACACGGACGTTCGCCATTTGATCAATGGCTTCGTGAGCTACACCTTTGCCAACCACATGAAGGGTCTGACCATGGGCAGCTCGGTGCACTTCCAGACCGGCATCCCGATCAATAACCTGTTTGCGCACCCGGCGTATCAGAACGCTGGCGAAATTCCGTTCTGCGCCGACAACACCGTCAACTGCACATCAGCTCGCGGTTCACTTGGCCGCACCAGCGACTTTGGCCAGGTTGACTACCACGTGGACTATCCCATCCGAGTCACGGAAGGGACCAGAATCCGCTTGGCGGCTGATCTGTTCAACATCACCGATAACAAAACCCAACTCCGTGTTGACCAGAACGCGCAGCGCTCCGCTGGCGTTCCCAACGTCGACTTCAGCAAGCCGACCGGAGTGGGCCCGTCCGCTGTGAACGGAAACACCAATCCTGGCTACCTGCGTCCGTTCTATGCCAGGTTTAGTGTGAAGTTCGAATTCTAGGATTTCTAGAGTTCTTGCATGGGGAGGGCATCTTGCCCTCCCTGTTTTTTTTTAATATAGTGCTGGTGCTGCCCTGTTGCTGGGAGGTTCCTAATGTCCCGGATTCTCCGCCTGCTGCTTCTTGCCCTCATGTCCTCCACTCCCGTTATGGTGTGGGCGCAGAACTTTATCAAGGGCCAGGTTCGGCTGGACAACGAGAAAGCCGCGGACCATGTTATCGTTCGCCTGCGCAGCGACAAGTATGCCTATCAGAACGAGACCCAAACCGATACCCAGGGTAAATTCGTGTTCGATGGTTTGCCCCTCACCACGTTTCACTTGACGATTGAAGGGCAGGGTTTTCGCCCTTACTCCAGTCTGATCGACATCAGCATGTCGCGGATGTCTTACGAGCAGATCACGTTGCAGATCGACAAAGAGCCGGAAGCAAAGGCAGTACCGGCGGAAGGGCCTGCGGGATCGTTGAACGCCCGGGTTGCCCAGATCCCGCCGAAGGCCCACAAGGAATTCAACGCTGGCAGGGAGCGCATGCAGGTCAACGATGCCGCCGGGAGCGCGCAGCATTTCCAGAAAGCGATTGAGCTGTACCCGCAATATGCCGAGGCCTACCAGTTGCTCGGCGTCGCGCATCTGGAAAGCGGCAGTTTCGGGGAAGCGGAACATGAGCTCAAGAAAGCGACGGAGATTGAGCCCCACTTGTCGACGGCCCAGTTCGCCCTCGGAATCTGCCGCAATCTGATGGCAAAGTACATTGAAGCGGAAGCTGCCCTGCTCCGTGGACTAGAGCTGGATCCAGAGTCCGCCGATGGTCACCACGAACTGGCGAAAACTTACTGGGCGCTGGGACGGCTGCAGGATACCGAGTCGCATGCTCAGAAAGCCGTGACCTTGAAGCCGGGGATCGCTGCGGCGCACGTTCTTCTAGGCGATGTCGCGCTGCGCGAGCGCAATCCGCAAACCGCCCTCAAGGAGTATCAGGAGTACCTCCGGCTCGACCCCAAAGGCGATATGGCAGCCGGAGCTCAGCAGATGGTCGCCACAATCGAACAGGCCCTTCAGCGGCCACAGCCGAAAGGATCAAATTGAGCCGGAACGGAATACCGAAACTTCTTGGATTGACTATCTTTCTCTTAATAACCGCCGCTGCCGGGGCGCAAGACAGTCCCGATAACCGCCGTGAACTCGAACAGAGCCTGCAGTCTCGCTATCGCCCAGCCGTACTGGGCAAAGGAATCATGGGCATCGGAGGCGAGAACACGATTCGCCGCGCTGGAGGGGTTGTAGTTCTACGCCGGGCGGGTCTTTGGGGTGCCTTTGATCGCGGCGCCACCTCGTCCTGGGCAATCCGCGGCGATCACAGCGAACTCCTTACCGGACACAAAGACATTGAGCTTCAGATCGGGCAGAAATTTTATGTTACCAGCGTGAGCGTAGGCTCCGACGTGGTTCAGATGGGTCTTTTGAGTACGGGGACGGCCTCCGGCGGCGCGCGCACGGGACGTCTTTGGGCGACGGCCGCTTTCTTTTTCGATCCGAAAGTCATCGCGCAAGGTGACATGGGCGCGATTGAGCCCGCCATGGATCAATGGCTGGGCCAGGGCGATAGCATAAGCTCGGCTGCTCCCGCGGCCACGGTTCCGGCAGTCGCTCCCGCAACCCCCGCTGTAGCCGCGGCGTCTCCCTCAAAAGTCAGCATACGGTCCGATCCGGCAGGCGCTGAGATTTTTCTCGACGGCAAATTTATCGGGAACGCGCCCGCCAATCTGCAACTCGCCGCCGGAACCTACAACGTGAGTGTGAAGCTGCAAGGTTATGAGCCATGGCAGCGGGAATTGACTGTGATCTCGGGCAGCGAGACCGGCGTGCAGGCAAATTTGGAAGCGACCGCTGCCAAGTAATGCCTGTGGCGGCGTGGTGCGGGAATGGTGATTTCGAGGCGTTTGTTTGCGGCGGTTTTGTTCGCGACAGGCCCGGAAAGTGACCACTTGCCGCTGTAGTGGTCATTCTTGCTCTGGCTCAAATTGTTTTATATAGTGCAGTGTACAGCTTGGGTGCGTGCGTTTCTTCGATCAATTAGGAGGCTGCTATGTCCCGCATGTTGCGCCTGTTCGTTCTTTTGTCGCTGGTTTCAAGCTCGGCAACCGCCCTGTGGGCCCAGAATTTTATCAAGGGCACGGTCCGGTTAGAGAATGGCGAGCCGGCAAAATATGTGGTCGTCCGCTTGCGCTGCGAGCGAATCGTCTACATCGATGAGCGCAAGACAGACGACACCGGCAAATTCACCTTCGACGGCCTGGTGCCGTCCACCTACCACTTGAGCATCGAAGGCCAAGGTTTCCGCCCGTATTACAGCGATCTCGATATCACCGTATCGAAGATGGCAATCGAGCAGATCACACTTAGGCCCGCTAAGGACGCAAAGGCTGGGGCGGAGGTGGCATCAACGGGAACCGTGAGCGCCCGCGTCGCCCAGATCCCGCCCAAAGCACGCAAAGAATTCGAGGCCGGACAGAAACTCATGCAAACCGCGGATGGCGTGCCCATAGCGATCCAGCACTTCCAAAAGGCCACGGAACTCTACCCCCAATATGCCGAGGCGTACCAGTTGCTCGGCGTCATGTATCTCCAGAGTGGCAAATTGGCGGAGGCAGAGCCGCAACTCCAGAAAGCCACCGAGATTGAGCCTAATCTTTTGACTGCTTACGTGGCGCTCGGCATCTGCCGCAACTACATGGCGAAATATCCCGAAGCTGAGGCAGCGCTACTGAAGGCGATCGAGTTGGATCCGCAATCGGCTGACGCTCACTATGAGCTGGCCAAGACTTACTGGAATCTCCAACGATGGCAGGATTCGGAGACGCACGCGCAGAAGGCAATCGCTCTGAAGCCGGATTTGGCCGGTGCCCATGTTCTTGAGGGCGATCTCGCCCTGCACAAACACGATATGCCCGGCGCGCTCAAGGAGTACAAAGAGGGAGTGCGACTCGATCCCAAGGGACCGATGGCTGCTCCCACGCAACAGATGATCAGCAAGATCGAGCAAGCGACCCAGCAGCATCCCTAGTGAGTTCTGGTGCGAGCGCGGAGCATCTGTGCAAACCGCGCTCGCAACCTAATGTCAGTCGTTCTTGATGAATTCAGCCTTCTTCGCCGCCTCGTGCTCTTTCCTCAGCATGCGTGCGATGTCCCCAAGTGGTACGACACGCGCCGCGGGCTGAACTTCCCAAAGCGGGCGCTCCCCTTGCTCATAGTAGTAGTTGGAATTTCCCATCACGTTCTGCTCGGGCGCCAACGCCTGGTAAGCGGCGCGCTGGGCATGATCTGGCGGATGGAACACCTGCGGTTCAGCGCTCATTACACCGCCAACCGACTGTCCGAAGGCCGCAGTGGCGCAAAGTAAGCACAGCACAAATAAAGTAGTTTTCATCGTAGCCCCTGAAGAGCCTGTCTTCCCGGCTCCACCATGACATTAAGCAGTCCCCATACCAACCCTCCCAGCTTGATGAATCTGGACTTAGGGGCGCAATCCGGCCTCAGTGCGCAACTCTTTGCACATTTGTGGAGGCCGTCGGGAGCGCAGTTTTCCGGCAGAATTTGTCCCCAAACCCAGCGTTAGGCGTGTATTGGTGAAGACTCGGACGGGCATCCCGTGTCGGGTCAGTGGTGTCAGAGTACGACTGGGCCTCCCCTTGAAATCTACTGCACGCGCGGGACGCTCCTGCCCACATAGGGCTGAGACGTTGTGTCAATCTGAGACATTCGGTCTAAGACGTTCTCAGCAGACCTCTCCGAACGCTTGACCTATCCTATTGATAAAGCGCAACTTGTCGTTCGAGGTATCCGCTCCGGCTTTGGCCGCGCTCGTGCATCCTTCTCTGTGATGCGGTCCGGGTGCCTGAGTCGCGCTAACCGGCGGACACGGGAATCCAGGCCGCATCGACGACCTCTGGGAATCAGGAATGAGGCACTCTGTGTCCAAATCGGGCGCTGCGGCGGCTCCGGCGCGTGAAAGCTCCACTACCAAGCTGGCAAAGTTCTTTCCCAATGCGACTCCGGTCCGCATCCCCGTGCGTCTGACGCGGGTGGCAGCGGAGAGCGGAGCATTCACGGAAAGCACGATTATCGAATTCGGCACGCCCAACGAAGTGCTGTTCGCCTCCACCCTGCCCCTTGAGTTCGCCGACAAGCTGCGGCTGCGCAATTCCGATGGAACGCTCGATACCGAGGCTTGCGTGGTAGCAGTGCAATACAACGGAAGCCGCACCGCGGTTGCCGCTCGCTTCACCGGAGAAGTTGCGAACTGGATTGTGAAACCATGACCACATCTCAATTGAGTGACCTGGCGGCCGAGTGGCGTGACGCACGCATGCTCTATCCGCTATACGCAGCGCTGGCCCGCGAATTTGTGATTGAACTGCCGCGGCACAACGATCTGGAAGCTGGCGTGGATGCGCCGCCCCAGGAGTCGGTCGAGCAGACACGGCAACTGTTCTCCGACCTCGATTCACACATTCAAGTGCATCAACTGCGGCAGTTTCTCCAGACCACGTCGCTCGGCAGCGATGAAGCTCTACGCACACTGCTGATTCACCACCTGCACAAACCGGAACACACGGATTCCGACCGTGACAAGATTGACTTCCTGCTGGTTCAGTTCTTTTCTCATAGCGCCCCGTCACGCCTGGAAGACGCGGATGTCGATATCGCCTATGTCGCCCAGGTGCTCGAACCGGCCTTGGGGTCGGTGGACCTCAACGTTCCCGAATGGTTGAGTCCGCTGGATGAAGTTGTGCAAACCGCGAACAGCTGCCGCAACCTCAACCAGTTGCTCACCAGCCGGATTCTGGAAAAAGGACGCAAGCTGAAAACTTCGTGCGGCAAGAAATATTTCCTGCCCACGGCCATGGTCACCTTCACCCGCTTCAGCTTCCTGATGCGCCGCATCTTCTTCCGCTTGATGCATCAGGACCTGAACGCCATCCTCGATGGTTTGCGAGAACTCGAACAGCGCGGCGTAGAAACACTCGATTGTCGCCGGGCCCAGTTTTCCGCCGAAGAACCGGTCACGCGTCTGCGCATGATCTGCCAGTCCTGGAAGGTAATGTTCCACGCCGAATATTCCAGCGGACAGCCTGTCTCCATGCTGGTGGACCTTCGTGCCGTTGTCGAAGCCGCGTTAGCCAAAAATGCCAAGCGTGCGGCGAGCGCCAAACCGGGCGCCCCTGCGAAAGCTCGCGCCCAGGCGGCCGCAGCCACGGCCAATGCAGACGTGCCCGACTTTGAGGTTTCCGCCAGTTCTCCCGACTGGAGCGAGAATGCTCCCGGCCAGCAGGACGCTGAAGAAAACGACCAGAAGTAATTCGAGGCGGCAGCCAGATTTCTGAAAGGGAACGTGGATCAACCTTCCGTACTGATCATTTCCGATGACGTTGAATTTTCGCGCGCGCTGACCGCTCGCTGGCAATCGGAGCGCAACGTCCCCGGCTTTACCCTGATGAGCAGCGATGTCTGTCTGGGCTTTGATCCTGAGGCCTTCCATCTGGCCATTGCAGGTTGTCTGCGGCCGCAGGCCCTCTCGGTGGTTCTGGAGGCGATGCAGGCCACGGGTAAACGCGTGATCTTCGTCTCTGAGGATATCCGGCTGGTGCAAACGGTTCGCGATCGCTGGCCTGCCATGGCAGTTGTGCGGCAACAGGAAAACTGGCTGGATACGCTGCTGCTCGTAGCCGGAGAAATCCTGCATCGGGTCAAGTCAGAATCCGCGGCCCATCGCCTGGAACAGACGAATGTTTCACTGGAGCGGCAGGCCTTGCTTGGCCGTTACATGCTGGACATGCGCCACACCCTGAACAATACCCTAACTTCGGTGCTCGGCAACTCCGAGTTGCTGCTGCTCGAGCCGGGATCGCTTTCCGCCGGCGCTCGCTCCCAGATCGAAACCATTCGCAACATGTCCTTGCGTATGCACGAAATCCTGCAGCGCTTTTCCTCTCTCGAAAAGGAACTCACCGTGGTCGATCGCCAGGCCGAAAAGGAAAGCGGAGCCAAGTCCCACGCAACCGCGGCCAGTCTGTAGCTTCTTCACAACACAGATTCGGGACTGCGCAGAAACGGGTTCACTACTTCGATTCCATCCAGTGTGTTGCCCGACTCTGCAAGTCTTCGGTGAGCAGATAGCGGCAGAGAGCCGCTTTGGCCGCCGCCACGATCAGCGCATCCCAATACGAAAGCCGGTAGCGGTCTTGCAATTTCCATCCTCGCTCCAGCAGCGCCGCGTCCGTCACGACCGGATTCCATGCCAGCAGATCGCGAACCTCAGCCCGAGCTTCTTCGCGAGCCGCAGGCTGTTTCCGCACTGCGTTGACGTAGAATTCTCCGAGCACCTGAAAGCTGACACGCCCGCGGCGGCTCTTCCACAACTCCGCTCGCCAGTTCCTCGCGACTCGTTGTTTGTCAGGATCCGTTTCGTCCACGGCGTAGAGCAAGACATTCGAATCCACGAAGACGGACGCACCAGTGCTGGGCGCATCGACTGAGGATGGATCACTGAGGATAGATCCGAGAGGATCCTTCGAAGTATCAGCGAGTCCGTGCGCGGTCATGAGCCTCCTCGCGCGTCAGGTATCGGCCGTCGCTGCGCAGAAAGGGCTGTCGCCCCAGCGCCCGCCGCATCGCCTGCTCATAAGCATCCTGGCCCGACATCCGCTCCCTGAGCAGCGCCCCCAGCAACCGCGAAACGCTGGTATCCCGGCGCGCCGCCTCGATGCGAGCCCACTGGGCGACGTCTTCTTCCAAGGTCACGGTGACATTGCGTAAGCGGCGAGTGGAAGACACGGAAACAGTGTAACACGAATTAAGTGTCATTTCGATGAAATCTTGTCAAGACCCAGAAAGCATCGAAATTCCCCTAACTAACTGAAACCATTCCAAATATAAATGTTTCAAAGCTGGCATGTTTACCCCTTCAAAAATGCTAAGCTGGATATAGAGTCAAAACAAAGGCGCAGCCCTCGGGCCGCGCCTTTTCTGTTTGGATTCACAAGGACCCCAGTGAAAACTTCCGGCATGGACATCCGCAATCACAAAAAGCGAGGCCAATGGGCCGAGCTTCGTTTCATGGCCAAAGCCATCGAACACGGCTACCAGGTGGCCAAACCGCTCGGCGACAGCGCACAATACGACGTGATCCTGGATCTCGGCGGACGCTTCGTCAGCGTTCAGATCAAATCCACTTACCACGGGGATAGCAACGCAACGCCCGGAACCTACGAGGCCAGCCTGCTGCACGCATGTGGACCCAACAGACTTTACCGGGCGTCCGACTTCGACTATCTGGCGATTTACTGCATTCCGAAAGACGTGTGGTACGTGATGCCGTTCGCGGTGGCCTGCGAAAAACATACGATCCGCTTCTGCCCTGGGGACAAACTCAATCAATGGGAGCAGTACCGCGAAGCCTGGTACCTTCTCGAAGACCGCGCCCCGTGTCCGCGGCGCAAGCGCGGCCGAGTCGACCTCTACGGCATCATCGAAGAATATGTGGCGCCGCCCAAAATGAGAAGCCCGGTTCCGCATCGCCGCGCCCCAGCGGGAGAACCACGCTGGAAGCCGCGCCGGCGTGGGCTTTAGCCCCTGAGGGAAAGAACATTTTGACTATATTGTCCATTTTGTCTAATATAGACATTATGCGAACAGTCTCCGCCACGGACGCCAAACAGCGCCTTGCCGCGCTCCTGGACGCGGCCCAGCGCGAACCCGTCGTCATCCGCCGCCAGAACCGTGATGTCGCCGTGATCATGTCAGCCGAGGAGTACGAGCGGATTCGCGACCTAAACGCGGCGGAGTTCCAGCGCTTTTGTGATCGAGTCGGGGCTCAGGCCAAGGCTCGCGGCCTGACGGAATCGGTCCTGAAGAAGTTATTGAAGGATTGATGCGCGTCCGCGAGCGTATCGTCGCCGATACCAACTGCCTGGTCAGCCGCCTCCTGCTGCCATCGTCCGTTCCGGGAGACGCGGTTCGCAAGGCCGCCGATTCTGGACTTTTGCTGGTTTCCGAAGACACCATGAACGAACTGGCCGATGTTCTGGCCCGTCCGAAGTTCGACCACTACATCAGTCTTGCCGACCGCCAGCAGTTCCTGCGACTGCTTGGACGCGTAGCCGAGTTCGTGCCGATCGTATATCCAGTCCGCGAATGCCGCGATCCCAAAGACAACAAGTTTCTCGAAGTCGCCCTGAATGGCAAGGCCGCCCTGATCCTGACCGGAGACGCCGATCTGCTGGCCCTGCATCCATGGCAGGGCATCGCGATTCTGACACCGGCAAAATATCTCAAGCGCCCGGCGTAATGGGTTGGAGGAACAGCCTTGAAAGGGCCCGGCTTCAGCCGGGCCGCCACGATCCCCGTGAACCCCGGGCTTTAGCCGAGCGCCCCAGAAATCGAATCGCAGCACCCAGAAAACGTTTGGGGCGGACACTCCTGTCCGCCGCCGTTGAACCTAATCGCTACCCAAACCAAACCGAGGGTGCCCATCCTGGCGCGTCCTTTGCGCTAGGGTGGGAAACGATGCTTGCCCACGCGACTTGCGGCGGCAGCGAAACAACTCTGTCATCCCGACCGAAGCAAAGCGTAGTGGAGGGACCTTGTGTTTCGCCTGATCGTCCCAGGATTAGCGAGCTGTCGGTTTTGGGAAGGGTCCGGCTTCAGCCGCCGTTACGATTCCGATAAGCACCGCGCTTCAGCCCCTGAGGGACCTGCCTACGCGACGGGGGAAGACGAGCGCGCCAGAAATCGAATCGCCGCGGACGGCGCGTCGCCGGGAGCAGGCTGGTGTCTTCCCCACCGTACGGATGCGTCCAGCCGAGCAAATCCCCGTCCAAGCGGAAGCTTGGACGGGCCGCCCTTAAGGGTAAAATGAACGCGATAGTCCGAGCTACCGCCACGCTACAATTCGGAGAATGCCTGAATGACGCATACTGGCACCAAGACCGGGAACGGCTTGAGAAGGGGAGCAAAACTCGTCCTCACCATCCTCAGCAGTGCGGGTGCCCCAGGTCTCGCGGTTTTCGAGACCTGGGATTTCCACCTCGACTTTCAGTGTTCATTCGTCACATCATTGAAACCGGCTGTTTGTCTATGCTCGTCTTGTGCCGAAGCTCCTCAAGCGTTGTTATGGCGCGGGCGATTTGCACTTCATCACGTGCAGCTGCTATAAGCGCCAGCCGGTGCTGGGCACGGCCTCGCGTCGCGATCTTTTTCTCACTGTGCTGGAGCGGGTGCGCCGGCGCTATCGGCTGGTCGTGATCGGATATGTCGTGATGCCCGAACATTTTCATCTATTGATTACGGAGCCGCAGGTTGGGGATCCTTCCGTCGTGATGCAGGCTCTCAAATTGGGTTTTGCGCGGCGGATACTGGCGGAGATGGCCAGGACCCAGGTCTCGAAAAGCGCGGGACCTGGGGCACCCAGTTCGCCACCCAGTCATGTTTGGTACGCGCGGTTTTATGATTTCAATGTTTATACCGAGCGGAAGCGTATCGAGAAGCTCCGCTACATCCACCGGAATCCTGTGGAACGTGGTTTGGTGACGGAACCGGATCAGTGGTTGTGGAGCAGTTTCCGTTCTTATGTGTACGGAGAAGTCGGGCCGGTTCGGGTTAACGATTGGCAGTTGCTGGAACTTAGAGCGACGGGGCCCGCGGCTGGCGCTTCGCCTGCTTTGACGGTCGTACCCTCCCAGGTCTCGAAAACCGCGAGACCTGGGGCACCCGTTTTACGCAAACAGAAATTCCTTGGTCCTTAACTCTTTGATCGTGTCCCGCAACTTCGCCGCCTTCTCAAACTCAAACCGCTTGGCGGCTTCGCGCATGTCGCTTTCCAGTTTGCCGATGTAGACGTCCAGGTCTTCCTGCGACTTGAATTCGGGGATGCCCTCGGACTTCGCCGCCGGTCAGGTCGGTGTAGTCGGCTTCGATGATGCGGGCCAGCGACATATCCAGCGGCCGGATGATCGACTCGGGAGTGATCCCGTTGGCTCTCGTTGTAAGCTTCCTGGATGGCGCGGCGGCGGTCGGTCTCGCCCATGGCTTTCTTCATGGAGTCGGTCATGCGGTCGGCGTACAGGATCGCTCGGCCGTTCAGGTTGCGGGCGCAGCGGCCCATGGTCTGGATGAGCGACGCCGCTCGAACGCAGGAAGCCTTCTTTGTCGGCGTCGAGAATCGCCACCAGCGAAACTTCGGGCAGGTCGAGTCCTTCGCGCAGCAGGTTGATGCCGATCAGCACGTCGAACTCGCCCTTGCGCAGGTCGCGCAGGATCTTGATGCGCTCGAGAGTCTCGATCTCGGAGTGCATGTAGCGGCACTTCACGCCCACTTCGCTGTAATACTCGGCCAGGTCTTCGGCCATGCGCTTGGTCAGCGTGGTCACCAGCACGCGCTCGCCGCGGCCGCGTTCGCTCGCGGATTTCATGCAGCAGGTCGTCAATCTGTCCCTTGACCGGGCGAACTTCGACGGGAGGATCGACCAGGCCGGTCGGCCGGATGATCTGCTCGACGACCACTCCCGCCGATTTCGTCAGCTCATACGGCCCCGGCGTCGCCGAGACATAGATCGACTGGTTCATGCGATGCTCGAATTCTTCGAACGTAAGCGGACGATTGTCGAGCGCCGAAGGCAGACGGAAGCCGTACTCGACCAGCGTCTCCTTGCGCGAGCGGTCGCCGTGATACATGCCATGCAACTGCGGCACGGTCTGATGCGACTCGTCGATGAACATCAGATAGTCGCGCGGAAAGTAATCCAGCAAAGTCGGCGGAGGCTCGCCCGGAAGCCGTCCGGTAAAATGCCGCGAGTAGTTTTCAATGCCATGGCAGTAGCCCATGGATTTGATCATTTCAAGTCATACATCACCCGCTGATGCACCCGCTGCGCCTCGACCACCCGACCCTGCTTTTCAAGTTCCGCTTCCCACCACTTCAATTCTTCTTGAATCGAATGACAGCCTTCGACCGGGTCTCCGGCTTCATCACATAATGCGTCTTCGGATAAATCGGCAATCGCATGTACTTCTGCTTCACGGTCCCAAACAACGGATCAATCTGCGAGAGCGACTCAACCTCATCCCCCCACAACTCGACCCGATAAGCCATGTCGTCGTAAGTAGGAAAGATCTCGATCACATCCCCGCGCACCCGAAAAGTTCCGCGCCGAAAATCGCCATCGGTGCGCTCATAAAGCATTTCGACCAGCTTGCGAGTAATGTCCTCGCGCTTGATCTTCTGCCCCTTTTCCAAGAAACAACATCATCCCGTAATAAGCCTCCGGCGACCCCAACCCATAAATGCAACGAGACCGAAGCCACAATCAGAACAATCCCGCCGCTCAAACAACGACCGCGTAGCCGAAAGCCGCAGCTTGTCGAGTTCATCATTAATAGTGGCTTCTTTCTCGATGTAAAGATCCGCCGCCGGAACATAAGCCTCCGGCTGGAAAAAATCATAGTAGGAGACGAAGTACTCGACGGCGTTTTGGGGGAAGAAGTTTTTGAATTCGTGGTAGAGCTGGGCGGCGAGGGTTTTGTTGTGGGCCATGACCAGCGTGGTGCGATTCAGTTGCTCAATCACTTTGGCGGCGGTGTAGGTTTTGCCGGAGCCGGTTACGCCGAGGAGGACCTGGTGCTGTTCGCGATCGAACAGGCCGCGGGTTAAGGACTCGATGGCTCTGGCTTGATCGCCTTTCGGTTTGTAGTCGCTTACTAGTTTGAAGTCCATGGGAGAGAAGCTCTTGGCTCCTGGCTTTTAGCTGCTAGCTCTCAGCTCTGAGCTGGGCCCGCTGCAGAACAGAATTTCGTCGAGTGGGCATCTCATCATTATATCGTGGTAAACAAGTGGCATTCAGTGATGCTTGCTTGCAAAACGAAATGGCGCGAGGATTGAATCCTCGCGCCGTGAGTAACTCTCATGAGATGGAATGCTTACGGAAGCTTGAAGTTTACGGTGATCTGGGTCTGGATTTCCACGGGCTGGTCGTTCAAGTAGTAGGGTTTATATTTCCACTGTTTGACTGCGTCGATGGCGGCGCGTGCCAGGCCTGCATCGCCCTTAATCAGCTTGACGTCGGTGATGCTGCCATCCTTGCTGATGTATGCGAGAAGCTCAACCGCGCCCTGGATGTGCATCTTCATGGCCTGCGGAGGGTAGTCGGGCGGAACGCTCTTAATCAGCAGTCCTTGCGACACGCCTTGCGAAACTTTCAGTTTCTGAGCGGGACGGGGCAGATTCACTGGAGTCGTACTCATGATTCCAGAGATGGCCGAGTCATTGGCGCTGGCGCCCAAAGATCCGAGAGCAGGCGGTTGTGCCGGTTCTTCCGCAGCGGGACGCGATGGCGACAGGCTGGGAACGTTGGTTCTGACCACGATGGGTGCCGGCGTGTCGGCTTCGGCGGGGACTCTAGTCACAGTGTTCGAGGCCACGATGGAAGTCGTCTTCTTCGGGGCAGGAGCATGCGTTTCGGTGGTCGAAAGGGTTATATCCGGCCCTTGCTCGACCGGGAGCGCGTTGGGCGAGCTGGCAGCTGTTGGTTTCGAGGTCACGGCCGGATTGGCTGACATCGGAAGCTCTGCGGGATTTGAAGGCTGACCCTGAATTGGAGCGGCTGGTTGGGGAGCCGCCTGCTTTTGGAGAACGGGAGTCTCACTCGCCGGATGCATCTTCGTCCAACCCACATAGCCGACGGCAGCTAATGCCACCAGAACTGCGGCTGCGATCAAGATGGTTTTCTTACTGCCCCCAGCGGAAGGCTCACTGGATGGTGCGCCGAGCGAGGAGAACGTGGGCGCCTCGACTTGTGAGATGGCCGCTTCTTCGTGCGAGGCGACCGGTGATTTAGCTGGGGCAGCGGCGGCGGCTTGACCGGATGCCATGCCACTGCTGTAGGGGCGGCTGACGTCGGGAACACTCGGGATTTTGCTGGCGGTGGAAGAGTCGTCGTCAGACCTTCCAGCAGCTTCTGCGGCGCGCCGCAAGGCTGTAGCCATCGGTCCGGCTGCTGGTTTCGAAACCGGCTGCCAAGGATATTCTTTTGACGCAGGGGTTATGAGGGTTTGATCCGCGGGACGATTCTTGTTTCCGAGCGGATCGGGCATTGATTCGAGCAATGCCACTTCTGCCGGCTCGGGTTTGGGAGCGGGTTCGTCCTCAACGTCGAAAAGGGAAGCGCTGACGGCTGGAATCGGGGATGGCGGCGGCTGCACGGGCAACGACGCGGGTGCCGATTTCGGCTCGATAAACGATGGAGCAGACGGACGCTTGGCATCGATTGTGGTAACGGCAGGTCGCGGTGACGGTTGCGCAGGAGGTTTTGCCGGTTTTGCCGAGTCGGTTTTGCGGAGCAGTCCGCGGGCAACGCGCAACGTGCCTTTGGATTGCTCAACATTGATGGGCTTGGTCAGAACCAGGTTTGCGCCGATGCGGAAGGCTTTGGCAACTCCAGCCTGGCCCTCGACAACGGCTACGGCCAGCGACGCCTGATTGGATTCCGAGTTGTGCGCACTCTTGAATAAGAGAGCGGCATTCTGCTCGTTGTCACAGTCCACTACGATGGCATCAAAATGCTCGGCCATCAACTTCTTGACCGCAGCAAAGGGCTCGTTGCAGGGTTCGACCCGAAACTCCAGGTCGCTCAGAACCTGCGTGACCACGCGTGCGGTTTTTTCGTCCGGGCAGAATAACAGGGCTTTGTAGCTCATATTGGAATCGTAGGTACAGTGGTACGCAGCTTCAAGTTACGGAGGTAATGGGCTACCAGGGAAGAAGTATAACGGCAGCAATGAGTTGCGCGATTAGGTTTCAACGAGTTCCGGAAGCGCTGATCATGGACAAGGGAAACCCAGGGGTCAGTGAACCGTTCTCGGTTCTCAGTTCGCTTTCCCAGTATTATTTCGTCAGGGGACGGTTGCTCTAGGAAAGTCGGCAGCGGAACAGACTTCATCAAGAAAAACACACCGGGTTCAGCTTTTTAGCGGCATTGAACCTGTTGCCCCAACCCAATCGAGCCTCTGAGCAGCCTGTATAATCGAGAGAGTCGGGGCGTAGCGCAGCCTGGTAGCGCACCTGCCTTGGGCGCAGGGGGTCGTAGGTTCAAATCCTATCGCCCCGACCAACAATCCTTGCGCGAATGCTCCCCCAGATTGTATGAATCTCCAACGCTTGATTGAACAGCACTTTGCGCTGATCTTCCCAATTTATTTTCTCTCGTTGTGGTTTCTGATCAGTTCCGTTCTCAGCTCTATTGGCGGTTGGTCCTCGTTGGCGAAGGCCTATCGCACGCGGTTGCCATTCAATGGCGCGAAATGGAGAATGCGGAGCGGACAGATGCGCTGGCGGGTGAACTATAACAACGTGCTGACGATTGGCGTCAGTCCGGAGGGCTTGTATTTGGCTAGTATGTTCCTATTCCGGTTCATGCATCCGCCTTTGCTTGTTCCATGGAGCGAGATCAAGGTTCGAAGATACCAGGGTTGGGTGTTCGAGTACGTGATCTTCACGATGGGACATGAACTGGCAATCCCTTTGCGGATTCGCGGGAACCTGGCGACGAAGCTACAAGAGTCGGCCGGCAGTTGGTGGCCTGTGGAGCAGACCTGAGACGGAAGATACTCCCGGAACCACCGCGCCCCGGTTTTCGTACTACCTTTCAACCATGAAATCTCTCGCGATAGCATTGCTCATAGCTCTCAGCGCCATTGGCCATGCGGCGACTCCTCCGGCGACGCAGGTCGTCGTCTTGTGCGCGCTGCATCAGTTGCACGAGGAAACCTCTTATTACACTTACGCTGACCTCAGCGCGGAGATCGAACGGCTTCACCCGGATGTGCTGGCGGTTGAACTCACTCCCGCTGACCTGAAGGCGAAAACCGAGCAGAAGAATAAGCGCGAATATCAGAACAGCGTCTACCCGCTGCTGCAACAGCATGGCTGGCCTGCGGTGGCGCTTGAGCCAGAGGATCCCCGCCGTTCCGAGTTGATCGGCCTGCTGCGGGGGGCGGAAGAGTCCCTCCGCAAAGCATCCCCACAAAAAGACGAAGCATTCGAAACCTATGTTGACGACCTTTTCAAATACCTGCTTTCAGAGTGGAATTCTCCCGCGGACGTGAATTCCTCCTGGACCGACCACCTGTTCGCGGTCAAACACAAATTTCAGGACAGCCTTTATGGTGCCGAGGAAGAACAAGGATGGACGGGCTGGAATCAGCACTTCCTCGATCAGATCGTTGGCGTCGCGAAACAGAATCCCGGCAAGCGAATCGTGGTCATCGTAGGCGCCGAGCACGGATACTGGCTACGAGCGCATCTTCGCGAGCAGGCCGGGGTAGAGCTGCTGGATACAGAGAGTTTGCTTCGTCGGCCACGGAATTAAAGGCGTGACTTTGCGCAGCGATCGGTATAGAAAGGCAGGAGTAGTTCGCAGAATGGAGTCTGTCCATGCGCTCCTCTCTAGCTGTTTGTCTGCTGCTCCTGCCGGTATTGCTCACCAGCGCTCGAGCCACCGAACCCGAAGGACGAATTAGCGGGATCGTGCTGAACGATGAAGGCCAACCCGTCGAGCACGCCAGAGTTTGTACCATTGTGTATCTAGGTCGCGGTGCAACGACGGCTTGCCGGGTGTTCTCGGATGGGAACGGCCGGTTTGAAATTGATCATTGGCCCATGAGCACTCTTAGTCTGTTTGCCGTCAAGCCCGAAGATGGCTATGGCGACGCCGAGCGGAAATTGACACCAAGGGTCACTATCACGCCTGAGACTCCATTCGCAGTGGTCACCGTAAGACTGAAACCGAAGGCAGGAATTCTAAGCGGATCAGTGCACGACAAGGTCACCGGAAAGGTAGTAGGGAACATCACCCTGAGGTACATCACTCCCGATGGGTTCAACACCGGAAGCTTCTCTGACCTGAACGGCGCAGGATTCGAGGCGCACATCCCGATGGCGACTGACTTGATTGTGTCCTTGTCTGCTCCGGGATACAAAACCTGGTTTTACACCGACCCGTCCAACGAATCTCGACCGGTATTGCATTTGCAATCGGGCGAGCGGAAATCCGTGGAGATAGAACTGGAGCCGGAAACGGCTGCCGCCCCTACTAAGCAATAACCTCCAGAGATTCCGTTGTAAGACGGCGCATATGCGACAGGGGGCTCGCGCAGGCTATTTCATCATTGCGATTGGGCTTCTTTGCGCAAGTCTGCCCAAATGCCTTCTGGCAGCGAGAGAACGGCCTCTACCACCTCCGGATCGAGTTGGTGTCCGGCGCGTCGCTGAATCTCCGCGTGCGCTGAGGCCACGGTTGGCGGCGTAGGCGAGCTGAAGGTCGGAGATGTGAGGACAAGCATGGCATAAGCGGTAGAGAAGATGCGTGCGCCGAGAGGAATTTCATCGCCTTTCAATCCGCGCCGGTATCCGGTGCCGTCGAAGAGTTCCGGATGGGCGTAGATAATCTCTGAAGCCTCTCTTAAAGAGGAGATTGGTTTCAACATCTCATGGACATCGTAGAGGAGTTGACACAGGATGGCTAATTCGTCTGGCAGCAGAATCTTGGACTCGATCAGGACGTTGCGTAGAGCAGGGACCTGCCCAATATCGTAGAGGGACGCGCCGCGGGCTATGACGTCGATCTGCTCGCTTGGCAGGCGCATGGCACGCGCGACGGCGATTGTGAAAGTCGTTACCGACTTATTGTGACGATAGGCCTCGGGGTCGTCGTCCAGATAAAAGCTGCTGGGGTTTTCTTCCTCCGAGCGCTCTAGTTTTGACAATTTGGCCCGCAGTTGCTCGGTCCGGGCAGTTATCAAAGTCGTGAGGGTGGTTCTGCGTGCAGGTTTCTGCATCCGCTCACGATGGTTGTGGAGTGCACGGCGAGTCGTGGCCAATAACTGTTTGCGCTCGAAGGGACTAAGCAGGTAGTCGTAAGCGCCTCCGCGAAGGCACATCAGGGCTACCTCAACATCGTGCACGGCGGTGATGAAGACCACCGGCATGTCGGGATATTGCGCCCTAATTTTTTCCAGCAATCCTATGCCATCGAGATTAGCCATCATCAAATCGGTCAGGATGAGATCAAACCGCTCCCCAGAACCAAGGAGGGCGAGTGCCTTGTAGCCCGAATCGGCTTCCTGGCACTGGTAATTGGCGGCAACCAGCATTGAGCACACGATCTCGCGAATTGGCGTTTCACTGTGGACGAGAAGGATGCGTTCCGTCATAGGTATGCTCGGATTCCTTTCCAGGGTGATTGTAAATGGGATGGGGAGCTGCCGGTCTGTTCGCATTTCCACCATTACGATGTTGCCCCACACTTTTTTCGAGTTCTTATACGAAAAAGGGTGGGCCGAGACTCTCACTCATGGATTGAAAGGACCTGTGTGTTCTCGTCCCGCCAGGCTAGGGTGGGTGCGACGCTCATAGCCACCGTGCCTGACGAACTAAGTTGATGGCTACGCTCGATCGGGCGGAGCGTAGGACAAGCCTTCGTGTTGGCGCGCTTCGTACCATAGCGCCAACTCGACCCGGTTCCAGAATCCAAGCTTGTCGTAGATGATGCGCAGATGGTTTTTCACGACATACTCAGTCGTGCCGATCACTGCGGCTACTTCGCTGTTCTTGAGTCCCTGCGCCACTAATGCGATGACCTGCCGCTGGCGTGGGCTGGGAACGCGGGTTCCATAGAGGCCGCGTCCGAGAAAGGCCGCGCCCGATCCTGCGAAATGCATACTGAACTCCTGACTTTGGCCACGCGCGGCCACACGTGGTTTGGAATGAATGTTCCCTATGATTCGATCCGTGCTTGACGATTGGTAAGCGTTTCGATCCTCCGAGCGCCGCACGCATGGTTAGCGCTCTTGAAAGATTCTTGACGAAGAGACCTTGCAGCCGCAGCGTAGGTTGTCACAACTCAATGTGATGGATCTCACACGGGAGGGAACTGAGGAGCTAAAGACAGGAATCCAGATAGCTTTGCCCATTCCCAGAATGGCCGTCGTGCGAAATTAGTTCAAAAGCGAATGGAGGAATGGAAGAAATGCACAGTGACGGCAAAACGCGCACCAGGTGTGCAGCACTCTTAGTGATTTTGCACAGGCTGTCGCGGCGTTTCCTGCCCAGGAATCCGCCCCGCTGCGCTGATATCGACGTCGACCGTATCGCCCACGTGTAGCAGGAACGTGTTTGGACTTTTCAGTCCCCAAGCAATGTACGGAATAACCATGTGGGTTCGGGCGCTGAGATTGTTTCCCTTCACCTGCACCGGCAAGTTCAGGGTCAACGGATGTTCGGTCCCATGCAGTTTGAAGATACCATCCACCTGCACATTCGAGTCTCCCGAAAGATCCACCTTGCCCGACACCTTGGTGGGAGTGAAAGTGATCTCGGGGTAGCGCTGGCTTTCCAGAATGTCTTTGTGCATCTTCTGGTCGCGGCTCTTGTTCTCCGTGTTGCCGCTGGTTGCATCGACGACAACCAGGCCGCTGGCTGAGCCGGTTGATGGATTGAAGTGAATCGTTCCGCTCTTCAACGCAAACGTTCCGTGGACGGTATGGAGAGTGGCCTCCAGCGTGAAGCTGATCTTGGTGTTCGCTGGATCGAGTTCGAGCGTCATCTCCTGCGCTCGAAGCGTCCCGGCGCTTAAGCCAATAGAAAGGAGAAGCAGTCCGGCGCGGAGCGGGTGGGACATCAGAGTTCGTGATCCATGACGATTGATTGTTCTCATCATCGGCTACTTCAGCGCGGGAAATGATAATAGACGTCCTGCTTGGAAGGAATCGGAACCCCGTTTTTCGACGCCGGAGTGAAGTGCCATTTCTCGAGCGCTGCGAGGACCCTGTCGTCGACCGCCGGACCGAGACTGTGTACCACGATTTTTTGCACAATGGTTCCCGCTTCATCGATTGTGATCTCGACGATGACATCGCCTTCGATCCCGGCCGCGTCCGACCCAAACACCGGATCGGGAGACACGACCGGCAACGCTGGCCGAATCTCGGGACCGTTCAGTGTTCCGTACGAAAGGGATCCGTAGAGCGAGCCCGCCGCAGGGCCGCTGAGCTGAACCGAGGCTGTTTCATTACCGACTTCCAGCTTTGCTGGGGGCGGCTCCAAAGCATGAGCCCGCGCAGTCTTCGGAGGGCGCTGCCAGGTGAGACGCGGCTTCGGCTTCTCCTGTGAAACTCCGGAGTCGCCTCCAAAATAAATGCGGGTGAGGGAACTGCCCGATTGGCCTCTCACCACCGAAGACGGAGCGACGAAGATTGGGGCTGGGCTGTGCAGCATCCACCCAAGAAACAGGAGGTGCAGCGCCAGCGAAATGCTCAGCAGCGTAATCTGCCGTTTCGGAGTTCCGTTATGAAGTTGCGTGAACATTGAGCCCCACAGATCAAGCCGTTGCACCCAGTTTAACGGACACGGCTGCGATTGAGACCGAAAAATGTCGTGCCGTTCGGGAAGGGGGTTTCCCATATTGACACTTTAGTAATCATTCGGAGTGCACCTTTCTTGCTGCAATTTAACATTCCTGCAATATTCTCCTTCTATCATGGGAAAGTCAGGATACTGGGTTGAGGAGAAGCAGTTGGCGTCGCCCCGGCTTTCACGATTTGCTCTGCCATTGCAGGTAGCCGCAGTGTGTTACCGGCGTGGCGCGCAATCGATTGAGTTCCTGCTGGTGAACACCAACGGCGGTGGCAAGTGGACGTTTCCCAAGGGCGATCCGGAGCCGGCCATGTCGCACAGCCAGGCGGCGGAACGCGAAGCCTGGGAAGAAGCCGGAGTCCGCGGCCACATCGAGCCGCGGCACTTTCATCTCTATATACATTCCAAGGGCGTGTTCTGGAAAGCTCCGGGAGTGCGCGAGTTTGTGATTAAGGCTTTTTTAATGGAAGTCGAGATGATCGACGGATCTCATGAGCCCGAGCGCAATCCGACCTGGTTCAGTCCGGACGACGCCAGAAAGATCCTGGCGAAAGGCCGCGAAGTGAAGTACGCGAAAGAGATGCAGGCGGTAGTTGACCGGGCGCTAGAGCACCTGGGCGCGGCGAAGGCCATGACCGCGCAGTAGCGTCTACCTGCTCCAATCTTCGATCTTCAAACCCTTCACTCGCCGGAAAACGGCGTCGCTCGACACCAGCACCAGATCTTTTGCCAGCGACTGTGCGGCAATCATTAAGTCTAGATTGCCCATCGGTTCGCCGCCGCCCTCCAGAGTGGCGCGCATCCTTGAATATTGTCGGGCCGCATCAGAGTCCCAGGGCAACACCTCCACGCGGAGCAAGAACTCCTCGACCACAGTCTTCAGGTTCGTCGCTTCGGGCCTTCGGGCCAATCCAAACAGGAGTTCGGCCTCAGTGATCACACTGATTGCGACTTCGGCCATGGGCACGCGCAGCAACCGCTCGCGAACGCGCGGGCGATTCCCCTTGATGATGTAGCTGACGGTGTTGGTGTCGAGTAAATAGCGGACCGGCACTTAAAACAGGTCCCGCTCTTGCGGTGGCGCGTCTTTGCGATCGCTGAGAAAATCCTTCGGCACGGCGGCGGTTTTGGCCAACGCGAAAAAGTCCTGCCAGGATTCTGGCCGCCGGGACAGAATGACATCTCCGGTGATCTCGTCGCGGCGGATGTAAACCTGCGAGCCCTCAAACCGCAGGTCAGCCGGCAGGCGCACGGCTTGGCTGCGTCCATTGAGAAAGAGTTTGGCGATCCGAGGCATGGTATATACTATGGTATATTACAGCCGTTGTCAAACCGGAAGTGGTGACGGCAAGCTGCTTGTGGTGTTTTGAAGAGGCGTACCTGTTATGCACTATCCGAACGCTCGTCGAAGGGACAGTCACAGGAAAGCAGTTGGCCCCCGCAAGCGGGACACTCCTCAACATCGCAACTCGGCACATGAAGTTCGCCTTTAATAACCCGGCAATCGTGGCACGCGTTTGGTCGGCGCCCCAGTCGTCGAGCTCGTCGCCGTAACGAATGCGAAGAACGGCTTTCCCCATTCAGCGTGTACGACAGAACATTCTGAGCAGACATGATCTTCTCGGGCCAGCCTTCGATCATCGGTACACCACGATAAAGGATGCGCTTTGGCTCGGGCATGAGATGGATCATAAAGACACTCCTGTCCCTGGTCTGGCCAATGGGTTGCGCGATCCGCCCTGTCCAGGCTTATCTTCGTGCCTGGTCCCCGCTGCTTCATCAAACCACCCCGCTCGTGAGACGATTGAATTGACACCATGATTCAGCTTTCCTCTGCCGGAAAACGTTACGGGCACAAGCTCCTCTTCGAGGGGGCGGACTGGATGATTACGTCCCACGACCGCATCGGTCTCGTGGGCGCGAATGGCACCGGAAAATCCACGCTGATGAAGATCTTCGCGGGGATGGAGACGCTCGATTACGGTTCCTTCAGCACGGCCAAGGGCATCAGCGCGGGCTATCTTCCACAGGACGGGCTTACGCTCTCGGGACGCACGGTGTTCGCCGAGTGCATGGCAGTCTTCTCGGAACTGCGTGAGATGGAGCAGGAGATGGAGGACCTGACTGCGCGTATGCCGGAACTCGACCAGTCCTCGCCAGAGTACGCACAGGTCGCGCAGCGGTATCAACGCCTGGAGCACGAATTCCGTACTCGCGATGGATACGCCATTGAGTCGCAAGTCGGGAGCGTGCTCATGGGCCTCGGCTTTCGCAAGGAAGATTGGCATCGGCGGACTGAAGAGTTTTCCGGCGGCTGGCAGATGCGCATCGCGCTGGCCAAGCTGCTGCTGCAGGAGCCGAATCTTTTGTTGCTGGACGAGCCCACCAATCACCTGGATCTCGAAGCGCGCAACTGGCTGGAAGAGTATCTGACGCATTATCCCAACGCCTTTGTGCTGATCTCGCACGACCGCTATTTTCTCGACGTGACCGTCAACAAGATTGCCGAGATCTGGAACAAGCGCATCCATCTTTATCCCGGCAATTACGAAAAGTATCTGGCCTCGAAGACGCAGCGCATGGAGCAACTGGAAGCGGCGTATCGAAACCAGCGGGAACGCATCGAGCAGTTGGAAGTATTCATCAATCGTTTTCGCTACCAGGCGACGAAGGCCAAGCAGGTGCAGAGCCGCATCAAGGAACTGGAAAAAATCGAGCGCATCGAGTTGCCAGAAGAAGAAAAGATAATTCATTTTTCTTTCCAGCAGCCGAAGCCGAGCGGCCGGATCGTGGCCGAGTTTAATGGGGTGGCGAAATCCTACGGTGAGAAAGAGGTATTTCGCGATGTGAGTTTCATGATCGAGCGCGGCGACCGTATTGCCCTGGTGGGCGTAAACGGCGCCGGCAAGTCAACCTTGATCAAGCTGCTGGCGGAGACAGAACCCTTGACTAGTGGCGAATTTCGCCTGGGTCACAACGTGCTGCCAGACTATTTCGCCCAGGACCAATACAAGGAACTCAATCCGGACGCGCGAATTCTGGACGACATCGGCGAGCTATCGCCGCGTTCCACGCAGACCGAACTGCGCAGCCTGCTGGGCTGTTTCCTGTTCTCGGCCGACGATGTTTTCAAACGCATCGGCGTACTCTCCGGCGGCGAGCGTAACCGCTATGCTCTGCTGCGCATGCTTCTTCATCCGGCGAACTTTCTCTTGCTCGACGAACCGACGAACCATCTGGATATGCGCGCCAAGGATGTGCTGCTGAAGGCGCTGATGGATTACACCGGCACGGTTGTCTTCGTATCGCATGATCGCTATTTCATCGACAAGCTGGCTACTCGAGTTTTCGAAGTCGGAGAGGGCAAAGTTGAGGTTTACCCCGGCAACTACGAAGACTACCGCTGGCGGAAAGAAGGCGGCGCGGAAAAACTGCAGGAAACCGTGAGCCGCTCCGCAATCATCACGCAGCCTGTAAACGGCAAGAAGAACGAGGAGGCCGCTTCTGACGACACCAATTCCAAGCGCCTGAATCCGATCAAGCGTAAGCAAATGGAAGGACGGGTAAAGGAACTCGAAGGCAAGATTTCTAGCGCCGAGACCGCTATCGCCGAGTGCGAAACCGCGCTGCAAAACTTCGTCAGCGCCGAGGAGACGACTCGGCGGACTCAAGAACTTGCCAGGCAGCGCGCGGAACTGCAAGACCACTTGGCAGAATGGGAAGAGTTGGCGCAGGTGCTGGAAGCCTGAGGTATTGGGACGGAGGGAATGGCATGAAACATCAACTCATCCTTTGGTTAGCTCTGCCGTTCATGTGCATCCACGTGCAGGCTCTCGGACAAGACGCAGTCACCGGCCTCGCAGACACATCGTGGCAGTTGGTGAAGTTTCAGGGCGGCGACGAGAAGACGCTGATGCCGGACGACAAGGCGAAGTACACGATCGCCTTCGGCGAGGATGGAGGCGTGAGCGTGCGCATAGACTGCAATCGTGGACGAGGAACGTGGAAGTCATCGGGACCGAATCAGATCGAGTTCGGCTCGCTCGCTCTTACGCGAGCTATGTGCCCGCCAGCGCCGCTCAACGATCGCGTCCCAAAGGATTGGCAGTACGTGCGATCGTACACCGTGAAAGAGGGGCATCTGTTCTTGGCGCTGATGGCGGACGCCGGCATTTACGAATTTGAACCGAAGCCATCCGAGGAAAATGCTGCCGCTACGGAGTCGTCGCAGGCGACACACAGTCCGTGTGATGAGCGACAGGCAACTCAGAGTCAGATGAACGATTGCGCAGCGTACGAGCACAAGCAAGTGGAAGCTCGCTTGAACAAGGTCTATCAGAAAGCGATGGAGAACATGACCGCCGACCTAACTCGGGCGGGAAAGGAAGGGGACCAGCGGCAGATAGAGTACGAAAAGACAGCAATCGCAGCTCTGCTGCAGGCTGAGCGGGCGTGGCTTAACTACCGTGACGTCCAATGCAAGGCGGCTGGGCAGCAATATGAAGGCGGCAGCATGAAACCGTTGATTGAGGCGCGGTGCTTGACGACATTGACCGAGCATCGCATCGTCGACCTGAAGAGCGTCTACGAAAATGGGGACCGGAAGCTGGAGTGACAAAATAAGCGGCTGTTGGCGCAGGGAATTTGGCCATGATGCGCCACTCATACCGTGTGCTGGCCGAAGGTCTTGATCTTCCGTAACCTCCTCTATTGTCGCAGTGCGTGCGATAGTGAGATTGGCCCATGGCCACGATCTCAACCGCGCCGCATGCGGCTGCGCACCCGAGTAAGTCGAATCAGGCTAAGCCGCACGGAACCTAAGGAAGGCCAAACCGATGTTGCAGCCAGCACAGAATCAAGCCAACGCTCCTAAATTTTCTCCGAGCCCGAACACCTACACACCACCCAAGAACATAACATCCTCAATGGAACAGGCCACGATCGGGCGTTCGGTGGTCATCAAGGGCGACGTCAGCGGGTCGGAGTCGCTGTATGTCGATGGCCGCATCGAGGGCACGGTCAATTTTGCCGACAGCCGCGTCACCATTGGGCGGAACGGAGTCGTCGTCGCCAATATCAATGCGAAAGAAGTTGTCATCATGGGAACGGTGACCGGAAACATTCATTGCACAGACCGTCTGGACATCCGCAGCGAGGGCTCGCTCACCGGAGACGTCATTACCCCGCGCATCAGCGTTGAAGATGGAGCGGTGGTGAAGGGCGCCGTTGAGGTCAAGGCCGCGCAACAGCAGAACGAGAAGCCGCAAGCCCAATCGAAATCCAACGAATCAGCGAAGTCCGCGGAGGCTCCGAAAGCAGCGGCTGCCGCAGCCGGTGCAGGGACATCTGCCTCGCTGGCACACGGCAGCAAGGTCATGTACAACGAGTCGAACTGACTTTGCAGCAAGAAAAATTGGGCACTGTGGATCATTCCACAGTGCCCAAATCATTTGAAGCCGGTTGTTGTCTTCTTACTTGCCGTCATTCTTCTTCAAATCCAGGGCTGCTGAATTCATGCAATAGCGCAGGCCGCTGGGTGCGGGCCCATCGGGGAACACGTGTCCCAGATGCGCATCACAGCGAGCGCACCGCGCCTCGGTTCGCACCATGCCATAGGTTTTGTCGGTCTTTTCCGTGACCGCCGTTTGATCGACCGGTTTCCAGAAGCTTGGCCATCCCGTGCCCGATTCAAACTTGGTTTCCGAACTGAACAATGGCTGTCCGCAGCACACGCAGGCATAAGTTCCCGCGTCCTTGGTCTTCCAGTATTTGCCGGTAAACGCTGGCTCGGTTCCCGCC
Source organism: uncultured Acidobacteriota bacterium (assembly GCA_963788605.1). Classification (GTDB taxonomy): domain Bacteria; phylum Acidobacteriota; class Terriglobia; order Terriglobales; family Acidobacteriaceae; genus JABDBE01. The sequence continues at coordinate 49,541 of CAWBHD010000009.1, forward strand.
TTGCGGGTCACCTGATACTGCTCGGGAGACAGCTCCTTCTTCCAATCTTCTTCAGACTTTGTGACTTTTTCTGGCATGAAATTCTCCTCATGAGTTCTCTCATTGGATTGCGGCAAACCCCGAAAAGTTACAGCTAGCAGAACCGATTTCACCACAGAGGCACAGAGACACAGAGACGGCTTTTCAAGCAGGATATCGTGATCCAGCCTTTACGCCATTGTCTTCTCTGTGACTCTGTGTCTCTGTGGTGCAGCTTGTGTCCAAAGTTCTTGACTTCGCTTTTCATTCGCTTACAATAGCGTCATGGCGATCACACGCAGACAGCGGCAAGTGTACGACTTCATTTCTGATTTCGTCCAGAAGCATGGTTATTCTCCATCGTTCGAGGAAATCGGGGAAGGCCTGGGACTGAGTTCGCTGGCCACGGTGCATAAGCACATCTCCAATCTCGAGAAAAAAGGGCTGCTGACGCGTGATTACAACCGCAGTCGCAGCATTGACCTGCTCCCGCCCAAAGGCCGGTTGAAACAGGCTATGTCGGTGAATACCACGATGGTGCTGCCGCTCCTCGGCCGGATTGCAGCCGGGCAGCCTATCGAAGCCGTGGAGAATCCGGAAACCATTTCCCTGGCTGACTTCGTCCGCTCCAAGGAAGTGTTTGTGCTCGAAGTTCGAGGCGACTCCATGCAGGATGAACACATCATGAGCGGAGACTACGTGCTGGTCGAAAAGGCGAAAACGGCTCACAACGGCGATATCGTCGTCGCACTAATCCAAGGGTCGGATGCCACACTCAAGCGCTTTCACCGGGAGGGCGACAACATCCGCCTGCAACCCTCGAATGCCAACATGCAGCCCATCATCGTCCCCGCCGCTTCCGTCGAGGTACAAGGACGGGTGATTGGAGTGTTGAGGAAGTACTGAAGAAGTATTCGGCACTCAGCTTTATGCCGGTGCAGATGGCTCCGGTGCCCACGAATCTGTTTTCTCCGCTAAGAAAGCAAATGCCCGGGTTTCCTACCCGGGCGTTTACTGAATGCTGAATGCTGAGTGCTACGTGCTTATCCCAAATGCCTGTCAATGGCCTGCTGAATGGCTTCTTTCGGTTTGTAGCCGACCAGTTGTTCGACAACCTGGCCGCCCTTAAATACCAGCAACGTCGGGATTCCGGTGACCTTGTAACGCATGGGTGTCGCGCTGTTGTGGTCGACGTCCATTTTGCCGACCTTCACTTTGCCCTTGTAGTCGTTTGCCAGTTCTTCCACGATGGGAGCGATGGCGCGGCAGGGGCCGCACCAGGTCGCCCAAAAGTCAACCAGCACTGGAGTCTCTGATTTGAGAACATCTTGATCGAAATTCGAATCAGTTACTTCAAGTATTCCGTTACCTGCCATAAGTCCCTCCACTGGCGCGCCCGCTCAGGATGCGCCGCGCGAAACAGTATAAAAGCCCATCAGGGATGGGCTAAGTAAATCTTAACACTTAATTGGATGCAGGACGGGCGCAGAAGTCGCAAATACCGAGGTTTCAGGCCCCGCTAGACCCACTTGCTGGGCCGGCGGATTGTCCACCAAAGGCAAATAAAAAGCGTCCTAAACTTTTCGGTTCAGGACGCTCCGGCAGCCCTCCCCCAGAACTGCCAAACCACGATTGGATAGTAGCTCCACCCCCTGGCAGTGTAAACGTCACTTTGGTAATACACATTTGAAAGAAGTAATCTCAGAAGTAATTGATGGAACGGGAACGTGAACTTAGTAATTCGTTGCTGGCAAAGAATAAGACTGGAGAGGAACCGCGCCCGCAGGGGTTACTTTTTAGCTGACGGATTCTTGCACAGCCCAGGGCGGGCCAGAGGGATGAGAATTACTGTCTCTGCCAGGTTTGCCCGGCGTCGGCGGTCATCCAGATTTCTCCGCCAGAGGTCGTCAGCTTGCCGTGTTGAATATCGGTGAACTCGACTCCGATAATGTCATCCGAGAGTGCGTCGCCGTTAACCATCGGTCGCACCTTGCTCCAGTGTTGTCCGGCATCGGAAGAATGGAAAAGAGTGCCAGCGGAACCTCCGACCCAGATGTCCAAACCATTCGCCGCAAGAGCGCGAAAGATGGTGCTGTTCGAGACGCGAATCGTCTGCCAGGTTCGTCCCGAATCCAGCGAACGCTGGAGCGTGCCATCCGAGCTTAAGGTCCAGCGAGGCGCGAGGCTGGATGGGGTTAATGCATCAGTGGCAACACGCGAAGCTTCGGTCGTCACAGCCAGGGATCTTTGCTTCATCAATGCACCGGCGGCCTTGTCTTCATGCATGTCTTGCGGTTCGGCGACGGCGGTTTTGGCTCGCCCGGGTACCTCCGGCAATGGAGAACCGGTTCCAGCGTCCGCCATTTCGACCGGGTGCGGAGGAGCGGCGGCATTTCCGGATGGCGCCGTGGGGGCAATCGCACCGCCTTCCGCTGTGGGTCGGCGACTCAGACTCATGGGCGAAGGCTGGTCAGCTTGCCCGTTTACGACCGCAGTCTTGGTCCCGTGGTCAGGCGGTTGCACGGGGACAATCTTGTTCACGAATGCGTTCGAGGCCTCGAGTTGTGGTTCCGCGCTGGCAGAATTTCGTGCTCCAGGCATGGAAGCAGCCTGCTGGGATTCCTGCTTGTGACGGAGGGTGACGGCTGTGCCAACGACGATGACACAAGCTACCGCCGCTCCCCAACGCAAAACCGGCCAGGAAAGCCAGCCAACCCTTCCGGGGACAACCGAAGCTGTGCCGTTGATCTCTGGCTGGGTTGCCGACAACGACACCAGTTCGCGGCACGGGGTGCAGCGGGACAAATGCTCCAGGACTTGAACCCGCTCGCGGTTCCCCAATGAGTTTTCCAGGAATGCGGTGACCAAATCCGGATCAGGATGGACCTTCACCGTCTCGGTCGCACGCAATCGATGACTCACGATTTTTGGCATTTCCGCCATTTGCTGTTACGACCCTTCGCCCGCCGGGGCTTCCGCCTTCTTCTTGGAGAACGACGGTTCCCGGGTTTCTTGCGCCAACCGGCGGCGAATATTGACCCGCAGGTCACGAACGTCGACTTCGAGCGCTTCCTGGGCCTGTCGGCGGCTCATTCCGCACCTTCCTAATGACGCCAAGATCTGCTTGCGCAATGACTTAGCCAATTTGTCCAGTTTGCGGCTGATGGTCGATTCGTGAACTCCCAGAGTGCGGGCGATCGTCGCCAGGGTGTGTTCATCAAGAAAGTAGGAGGCCAGAACAAACCGATCTTCTGGCGGCAGCGCAGCTATGACCTCGTCGGTTGCCACCTCAACCCTGGGATCGACCACGACCGCGGGCTCGGAATCCGGGCTGGCCAACTGAAAGCCTTCTTCAGTTTCCTCCTCCAGACTAACCAGTCGCCGCTGACGGCGATAGCGGTTGATATGCTCCTGCGCCATCACCGTGCGCAGCCAACCCTCGAGTGAGCCGCGCCCGGTATACGACGCTAGCTTGGAAATGCGTTGGCCATCGCGGGTCGCGGTGCCGTAGAGTTCGGCATAGATTGAATCGGCCAACTCCCGAGCCGCCGAAGTCTCTTTTGTGATGTAACCGGCAATGTTGTAGAGCTTTTCCCGGTAACGGGTCAGGAATACTTCCCACGCGTACTCATGCCCCGCTGCGCAGCCGCGAGCCAGCGCCAGTTCTTCAGCCCGCAAGCTTGCAAACATATCGCGCAGATCATTCTGCGTCGCGTCCGCGGGCAAATACTTCCGGACAATTTCCAGGAGGACATTGTCAAACTGCTGGCGAGACAGACCAAATTCTTGGCTTCTGCTCTTTTCGTAAATCCCGGAGACGACCGAGTCCAGTCCTGGGAAAAGTTCCACTACGGATTGGACACCGTCTTCACGCATAAAAGATGCAAGCTCTGTCGATGCTACCAACTATTAGACGCAAGTTGCCGGAATTTTGCCGTTCATCAACTAGCAAGGGTAGGAAGAGGACGTCTCGAGGATGGGCTCATAACCCGCATCCTCGAGAGGTCCTTGAAAACCCAGGGAGGCGCATATGCGCTCCAAGTTGTTCTTCCTGATTCTAGTGCTGGTGGTGAGTTCAGGTCTAGCGGCGTTGATGTCGCGTTTTGCTCCCGCAGGTGAGATTCCGATAACCTCCTCCTACAAAGTATTGGCGCCGATAGCCCACGGTAACCTCACCATCTTTCCAGTAGCAACCACCACGGCGCACGATACGCAGGACTTTCTTACCCTGGATGAAGGTGTGCGCTCGGGTGAAGTAATCGTGAGTGAGTCCGGGAATGCAGCGCCGCTGGTGCGCCCGCGTCACGGCTTCCGACCTTCCGGATACAGTCCGGACAACGGTGCTGAGGTGAACCGGTTGGTGCTGGTGAATAATTCTAAACATCCGTTGATCCTGCTTGCCGGAGAAATCGTGACTGGGGGAAAACAGGATCGCGTCATTGGCAAGGATCGCCTGGTGCCCGCCGAAAGCGATCCCGTCGATCTGGGCGTTTTTTGCGTCGAACCCGGACGCTGGACTGCGGCCAAAATGAGTTTCGGTTCCGATGACACAGCGATGGCTCAGCCTGCGGTACGTGCCCGAGCGATGGCGGACAAGAACCAGGAAATGGTCTGGTCGGAGGTGAAAAAAGCGCAGAGCTCGGTGGCGGCGCAGCTTCCAGCGCCAACCGCGATCATCGTGGGCAGCACCAGTTCCTATGCCCGGGTAATGCAGAACGATGAAGTGAAGAAAAGGGTCGATGCCGTCGCCGAACCCATGCAGCACGACTATCAAAGCGTGATCAAACAATTGCGCGACCGAAATGCGGTGGGAGTTGTCGTGGCTGTGAACGGAGAAATCATCTGGGCGGATATCTTCGCCAACACCAGTTTGCTGGAAAAATACTGGCCTAAGCTGGTGCGTTCCTATGCGGCGGAAGCCATTGTGAACCAGGGCAAGAGCCGGGAAGCTGATCTGAGATCGGCGCAACGCTTCATCGACAATCTGGAATCCCGGAGAGAAATGGTTGAGACCGAGCCGGGATTGTATCGTCACACGGAGATGACAGGAGACGGTTTCAAGGCGTTCGAACTGACGTCGCTACTGCCGAAGACAGGATTCGATCTCCACCTGGCAAAAATGGCGGAGTAGCCAACCAGCGGTGCGCGTTATTTGACGGTGAAAGAAAAAAAACGAGGCTGGCGCAAGCGCCAGCCTCGGTGTGCGCAACCGTTGTTCTAGTTCTCTATCTTGGTTTTTTGCGACGCTGCTTCTACCTTTCCCTCGGTTCCGGGAGCGTTTCGATTCACCAGCGTGGAGAAATCGGCAGCCTGGAACGGGTATTGGCGAACCGGTTCTTGCCCAGGCTTGTCGAGGGTTACGTCCACCCGGCGGTTGTTGGCCAAAACGATCGTCGACAACTTCGCAGTGGCCTTCTCCCGATCTTCCGGGGTCAGGTTGGTATTTTGTTCCATCTGTTGCTTAACTTGATCGGCAGTCAGGTTTTCATCCTCGCCCAAGGCTCGAACTTCAATGTTGTCGGCGGGAATGCCCTGTTCGACCAGGAAGTTCTTGGCGATGTCACTGCGTCGCTGGGAAAGGTCCTGGTTGTATGTTTTCTCTCCCCGTTCGTCAGCATGACCGGCGAGGATCAGGTGGGCATTGGGGTTATTTGCAAGGTACTTCTTGAAAGCATCCGCGACTGCCTGCAGTGTGACCTCCTGGCTCGACACCAGCCCAGCTTTCGGATGGCCCGGGGTCGGCATGTTAGTGGGGAAGTAAATGCTGTTAAGGGCAAGGCCGGGATCTGGCTCAATCGAGCCAACAATGTGCAGGGTGGCCGTCTTGGTTTCGGTTCCGCCGCAAGTGTTGGTTGCAGTAAGAGTGTAGGTGACGGTTTCATCGACTGGACCGTCATCGGTCTTTTTCGGAGTGCCCTGCAGGGCTTGGTTGCCGGTGGCGCCGACCGAACCGATTGGATCAATCGATACCGCGCTGGCATTCGTAGCCGTCCAATTCAATGCTGCACCATTCTGATCGACGACCTGATCACCCACTTTCTTGTAGTGGACCTCCGCCGGTGTGAGCCCCAGATTTGCCTGGACAGCCGTATTCACGTTCACGGTCGTGTCCGACGTGGCGGTGCCACCCGGGCCCAGTGCCGTGAGTTTATAGTCTGTGCTCTGTGTCGGCTGAACGGATTGTTCACCAGAGACTGCGACTGTTCCAACCGGGGTGATTTCAACATGAGGCGCATCCGTCGATTGCCACTTGAGTTGGGTCGAATCGCCGCAATTGAGCTGCGCTGCAGTCGTGGACAACTGTGCAGTGGGTTTCGCAACCGCGACGGTTGCACTTGCCGTTCCGGCCTTGAAACGGGGAATGGCACTGAGTTTCTCGCCACGCGGCCACGCCACGGTCTTCCGCACTCCCTTAGGGACACTCAGAACTACGCGCTGGTTCACCGGAACTTCAACTTGGCCTGCCCAGGCTTCGTTGCCCGTGCCTTTGCTCAGGATCGTGACCTGATAGGTGCCGGGAGGAACGACCAGTTCCTGTTTCCACCACCAATCGTGATTGAACTCATCGCCGTGGCCGACGAAGAAGTCCGGTGTTTTTCCATTGAGCAGCACCGCGTCGCGGCTAGCTCCCTCAATCGTCATGGCCCCCCACGGCCCAGAGACCGGCGTGCCAGTGGGAGTCAGGGTGACCTCAAGGTTGCTGACTTTTCCGGCCGTAATCGAGACGTTGTTGCTGGACGGTGTATAGCCGTAGTTGTACACGTCAATCTTGTGATCGCCAGCGCTGAGGTGCAGAGCATGATGACTAGCTTCGCCGAAAGCCTTACCATCGACGAAAACGTATGCCTGTTTGGGGGTAACGTGAATGCTGAGTTTGCCGTCCTGGGCTAAGCCCGGAAGGACGCCAATCAACATAAACAGAACCACAGAAGCGGTTATGTGGTGGGTGTGGTTTTGCATGTTCTTCATTATTAAAGTCTCCTTTTCGTGCGCGTCTCGACCCTGCCTTCACGGGAGGGTAAGCTATTTCGTTGGCCTCCAACTTCGCCGAATGCATTCTGCTATTGAGCCCACAACTCCGGTCGTCCATCTGGCTCGTGATTCATCGAGTGGGATGGGCGGTCAGCGCGGTGTATCGGTTCCCCAGTTCTGTTGAAACTTCCGCGCACTGACGGGCTCGCAGCATTTTGCGCTATTCCGAGGCAACAGAGTGACGTATTCAGCCTGCATCGGTTGGCCGACGCTGTCTAGACCTGTACGGAGGCTGGGGCGTCGTTCTGCAGCCATCCATTCTACTGCGTTTTCGAATTAACTGAGGGCAAATCGGTGCGTGGCGCGTGCTCTCCCTCAGCATTCCCTTCCCGAGAGCCTGCAATAGCGCCGGCGCGGTTGCGGTGTCACCAAAAGATGTTGACTCCATTATCCTTAAAATCAGTAAGTTATCGATGAATCTGGATGTTAGGCGCAGCCATCGGACGGCACAGGTGGAAACGGGACGTGGGTGATTTTCAGCACTGCGGGAAGTGACGTTTCTCACACCGGGGTTGGGGTTTGCCGGGCTTGACCACGTTCTTTGATGGGGATAATCTATGCAACATAACATTATCTACTGGATAATATCTGGATCACCTGGAATCGAATTCCGGCCGCGAAAAGGAATCCGATCGAAAAGCGCGGAAAACTCCGAAAGCGAGGCCCCATCCATGAAGCATTCATCTTTATCAGCATCCCGGTTAGGCTGTCTTGTATTTCTCGTGGCGACCTTTGCGATGGGAGCCGATCCTGGCTATCACGTGATCAAGACGTACAAGTTGGGAGGCGACGGTGGTTGGGACTACCTGACCCTCGACAGTTCCGCGCGCCGCCTTTACATTTCCCGCGCCACTCACGTCATGGTGATTGATGCGGACTCGGGCAAGTCGGTCGGCGACATTCCAGACACTCCCGGCGTGCACGGCATAGCGCTGGCCCCGGAACTGGGACGCGGCTTTGTCAGTAATGGGCGTGAAGGCACGGTCACGATCTTTGACATCCAGACGCTGAAGCTGATCAATAAAGTTAAAGTTGGCGATAATCCTGACGCGATACTCTATGACTCTGCTAGCAAACGCGTATTCACCTTCAACGGAAAGAGTCACGACTCGACCGCCATCGACGCTGCTAAAGGGACGGTCCTCGGCACGATCAAACTGGAGGGCAAGCCGGAATTTGCCGTCAGTGATGGCAAGGGGGAGATTTTCGTCAACATCGAAGACAAGAGCCAGTTAGACGCGATCGACCCTAACAAACTGGAAGTGAAATCGCGCTGGCCGCTGGCGCCGTGCCAGGAACCCAGTGGCCTTGCGATGGATCGCAAGAACCGCCGCCTTTTTTCCGGGTGTGACAACAAGATGATGGCCGTGGTCGATGCCGACAGTGGGAAGGTGATTGCGACACCCGCGATTGGCGATGGCGTTGATGCGACTGCTTTTGACGAAGGTACCGGGCTTGCATTTGCGTCCTGCGGCGAAGGCGTACTGACCGTGGTGCGCGAGGAGTCTCCCAGTAAGTTCAGCGTCGCGGAGAATGTGAAGACTCAGGAAGGAGCACGCACGCTGGCCCTCGATAATAAGAATCACGAGGTGTTTGTGGTCACGGCAAAATTCGGTCCACCGCCTGCGGCAACTCCGGACAACCCGCATCCCCGGCACGCGATTCTGCCCGATAGTTTCGTGGTACTGGTGGTCGGGAAATAATTTTCCGAAGCTAGAGTTCCCACGGTGTGACTCCGGCGTTCGAGGAGAAGAACATCTCTCCAAACGCTTGCTAATTGGCCAAGCCGCTCCCGCCGTCCAACTTTCCGGAACCCGCAGGACTTGTGCAAGGCGATGCTGGGAACATTCTCGGGAAAAATGCCGGCCTGCAGCGTCCAAATCCCGCAGCGCTCCGACTCTTCGACCAGCGATTGCAGCAGCATTTTGCCAACCCCACGACCCCGAGCAGCGAAGGCCACGTAAACGGACACTTCGGCCACGCCAGAATAGACACGTCGGCCAGAAACCGCACTGAGCGCCGCCCAGCCGAGAATTCGTTGGCTGTCTTGTCCAACCAGACGGCAGTATTGGAGATGTCCGCTGTCCCATTTCTCCCACTCCGGGAGTACTGTTTCGAACGTGGCATTCCCGGTGGCTACACCTTCAGAATAGATTTGGCGAATGACGGGCCAGTCATCGCCACGCATGGCCCTTATCTCAAAGTCCGGCATATTCGGATTTGATCCAGCCGTCCCGGCAAAGGTCGCAACCACCGCTAGGTTTCCGCAGGCGCGAAAAATACCAGCACCACCAATTCTTCTGTGATGTCGTAAAAGCGATGCTCCACTTCAGCGGCAACAAAAATGACGCTGCCCGCGCCGACTGCCTGATCCTCGGAGCCGGCTCGCATGCGGGCGCGGCCGCCAACCACGTAGTACATTTCGTCCTCTTTGTGTGGCGATTGGGGGTCACTGCCTCCGGCAGGTAAGACGTAGACGCCTGCACTCATCGCCGGGACGCGCAGAAATTCCAGATAACGTTTTCCGGATTGCGCGCGGAGTTTTTCCGTGTCGGCGATGGTGAAAAAATTTGCGTGCATCATCGCTGCCTCCCAGTTAGACCGAGCGAAGCTATCGGGTTCGACGGCGAGCTGCCGGTTTTGGTTTCAATCATATGTTCCAGGGCGGACTTCAGTTCCTGGGGCTTGAAGCCAAACGGGCCGGGCCTGCTCTTGTAGGCGATGCGGCCCTTCGAGTCGATCAAGTAGATACGGTCTGGCCAGCCGGTATACGCCTTCTCGGTCGAATTCTCGAATCCATCGACCACGGCGGGAAACTTTATTCCCAGCTTGCGCACACATGCCCCTGCTACCAGCGATCGCTCTTCGTAATCTTTCGGGCTGGCGAAGACGACCTTGTCCTTTATATTGCTCTCCATTTGCCACACATCGCTCGGATGAGCTTCCAGAATATAGACCGCGAGAAATGCAACCCTGTTGCCGTATTGGTCATAGAGCTGGTTGAGGGCGGGAACCTCCCGACGGAAGGGCGGTCAAGTATAGCTCCCGAAAACCAGCACCACTGGTTGCCGCTCTGTCAGTGACGACAATCGAACGGTCTCGCTCTTATCCAATTTCATCAGCGAGAAATCCGGCGCCGCGTCTCCGAGGCTCAAGGTCCCAGCGCGTGCATGAGTCCAAAGAGTCTCGAACGGGAGTAGCAGGAAAACCACGGGACCGGGCATCCTGGCCATGACCCGCGCGAAGCTTTCTGGAGGCTGGCGCATGGCTCTCCAGACAAGCGCGGCGAACGACGCGTAAGCAATCAGGAGGACAATCAGGAATGGAACCAGAAACTTTCGCATCAGGGTGCTCGAACTCATGCCCGAACTGCTTGAACAGGGGCGTGGTTCAACAGCATAACACCAGGCACCTTCTACGGTATTTCCTCTAGACGTTGGTTCGAGAATTTTTGTCGTCGGACCGGTCGAAATTTCCTGCTTGTGGGGGCTGCGAGTCATGCATCTTCAGAAAGTACAGACTTTGCCGAAGTGGCCCCGTTCTTGCATTGAAAAGTCATGCTGCTTCGTGATCCATAAATTCATTAGAGGAGTGATCATGAAACTAGAAATGAACGTTGCCGCACTGGCTTTGCTGGTTGCTCTTGCGCCGGCAGGATTCGCCCAACAAGCCCAACCAATTCAGCCGGCACAGACGCCACAGGCGGTGCCTATGGAGAAGGCTGCTCCTGCGCCGGACAATTCGCAGGAACAACAACCTCAGGACGAGACAACGGCAACTCCCGCTCAAGCATCTGGAATGCAGGACCAGCCGGAATCCGCTACCCAGACGTTCACTGGCACGGTGGTCAAGGTTGAAGATCAATATGTTTTGAAAACCACGGACAACATGACCTATCAGCTCGACGACCAGGACAGGGCGAAGGAATATGAGGGCAAGCAGGTCAAAGTGACGGGAGACCTGCAAGCCGGCGGCAAGGTGATTCACATCCAGAATATCGATACGGCGATGAGCGACCACTAAGCGTGCGCAGAGGGGGCCCGGCTTCAACGGGTCCTCTACTACTTTCAATTTATCTTTGTGAACTTAGGGGGTAGGTGCAGTGATGAGAAATGAATACGAGCCAAATACTGCGGTCACGTTCCTATTGCTCGGCCTGGGAATCGGGACAGTCTTAACGCTGGTCTGTAATCCCAGGTTCGGACAGGGAAGCAGGCTGGAGGAGATCAAGAAGTGGAGAACTCCAGGCGCGCGGACGCAAGCGAAAGAAGAAGGAGTCGCATAGGATGGCGGACGCGACGCCGGGCTATAGATGCGTTAGGTTACCAAGGAGGTCAGTATGAAAAGCGTACTCAAACAGGTCGATCGTTTACTGCCGGTAGTGCTCGTGCTCTCAGCTTTATTAATGATTCCCGCGGCGCAGGCTGAGAATGCTGTGATGGGGGAGATTCAATTTGAAGGACGGTCGAAGGTCGAGAAGACTTCTGGCGTTTGGGTAGATGGGCAGTACGTGGGCTACCTCAAGGAACTCAAGGGGTCGAAGAAGGTTCTGCTCCTGCCTGGCGAACATGTGATTGCGGTGCGCCAGGATGGCTACCAGGATTTCACACAGCGAGTTGTTCTCCAGCCCGGACAGAGAGAACTTGTTCGCGTGGCCATGGAGAAGGCTGTAACGGGCCCGCTTCCTTCTGTGACCGCGACCGTCAAAATCACGGTTAATCCTGCGAGGGCGGCGGTGTTCCTGGACGGGCTTTTCGTGGGACACGGAGGAGAATTTGAAGGCGCGGGCCGAGGAATGCTGGTTGCGCCCGGAACCCACCAGATCAAAATCGGGCTTCCTGGCTACCAAACCTTCGAAACATCTATCAATCCCATGGCCGATCAGAAAGTTGAAATCAAGACTGACTTGATCAAGAGCGGCGCTCCTCTGACCGGGCCCATGGTAGACACCGAAACCGGCGACGCCACGCCGCCACAGCCTGCTTCTGGCCCAACTCCGGCGACGCAACGCTGAACTTTGCGAGGGTACCTTCGTGTCCTTTGTGGCTAAAAAGCAATCTAAAGGCTTCAACGACAAAGGACACGAGGGTGACCGCATCAGTTTGTAGCCGCGAGGTGGAGCGGGATGGGAATATAATGGCGGCCAGATGACTCTGGCCGCTGGTGCAAAACTTGGGCCCTATGAAATCCAGTCAGAACTGGGTGCGGGCGGCATGGGTGAAGTTTACCGCGCACGCGACACTCGTCTCGACCGCCAGGTTGCCATCAAGATTCTGGCAACCCATCTTTCCTCTTCGCCGGAGCTGAAGCAACGGCTGGAGCGGGAGGCGCGAGCGATTTCCTCCTTGAATCATCCCCACATTTGTCAGCTCTATGACATCGGTTCGCAGGACGGAACTGACTATCTGGTAATGGAGTTGCTTGAAGGGGAGACGGTCGCGGAAAGGCTGCGCCGAGGCCCGCTGCCTCTACACGAAGTGCTGAAAACCGGCGCAGAGGTGGCCGATGCCCTGGGAGTCGCGCATCGCGCCGGCATCGTGCATCGCGACTTGAAGCCTGCAAACATCATGCTAACCAAGTCTGGCGCGAAGTTGATGGATTTTGGTCTGGCAAAACCCTTCGGAGTGAGTACGCCAGTCTCTGGCGCGGCACCCTCGTTCACGGCGGTGGCGACTATGACCGGTCTAAGTCCGGCAAGCCCACTGACCACCGCAGGCAGCATCGTCGGCACCATCCAGTACATGTCTCCGGAACAGATTGAGGGAAGAGAAGCGGACGCGCGCAGCGACATCTTCGCGCTGGGAGCGGTGCTGTATGAGATGACCACCGGCAAGCGGGCCTTTGAGGGCAAGAGCCAGATCTCGGTGGCGTCGTCGATCCTGGAGAAAGATCCGGAACCGATCAATGCGGCCAAGCCCATGACGCCATCGGCGTTCGAGCATGTGGTGAGAACCTGTCTGCAAAAGAATCCGGAGGAGCGGTTTCAGGCGGCGCTCGACGTCAAGACCCAGCTCAGATGGATCGCCGAGGACCGATCGTCGCCCTCCGCGCCCGTTCTGCCCGTCGCCGCCCGCCATCCACGCGAGCGTTTTGCATGGGCTGCCGCCATCCTCATTGCGATGATTGCCGGCGCAATTGCTGGAATTTTCGTCGCCCGTCCCAGTCAGCCCGCGCGTGTCGTCCGCACTGTCATCGCTCCTCCGGAAGGTACTTCGTTTCGCTTGACGGGCGACGTGGCTGGTCCGCCCGTGCTCTCGCCGGATGGCGCTTATGTTGCATTTTCAGCCGCTGCAACCGACGGCAAGGTAGTGCTGTGGGTCCGTCCCATGGATAAACTGGAAGCGCGCGCGCTGCCAGGTACCGAGGGCGTGATATTTCCTTTCTGGTCCCCGGACAGCCGGTCGCTTGGCTTCTTCGCCGAAGGGAAGCTGAAAACCATCGACCTTAACGGCGGTTCTCCGCAGGCGATCTGTGACGCCGCGCAGCCTCGCGGAGGTTCCTGGGGGCCAGACGGCGTGATCCTCCTGACTGCGGATGTGCAAGCGCCCATCGTGCGAGTCAGTGCCAGCGGCGGAACCCCGATCGCGGTTACAAAGCTTGATCCAGCGCGGCACACCTCGCATCGCTGGCCCTTCTTTCTTCCCGACGGCAAGCACTTTCTGTATATCGCCATCAATCACGATTCTGCTCAATCCGAAAATGACGCCGTATATTTTGCATCGCTGGATGGCACAGAGGACCGCCTGCTGTTTCGTTCGCTTTCGAATGCGGTTTACGCCGACCATTTTGTGCTGTTTGCGCGTGGTAGCCAGTTACTGGCACAGAGAATCGATCCGGCATCCGGAAAGCTCAGCGGGGAGTCACAGATCCTGGCCAACGGAGTCGCCAATGATCTCAGCACCTGGCACATGGACGCCTCCGCCTCGAACGCGGGACTCCTGGTGATGGGGAGTGGCGGAACGCCCGACTGGCAACTGGTCTGGGTCGACCGTACCGGGAAACGGCTGGGTGTAGTCGCGGATAAACTTTCGAACCTCCAATTTGCCCGTTTGTCGCCACGCGGGGACCGGGTGGCGCTCCAGATCGATACCGGCGCAAATGACATCTGGGTATTCGATCTGGCCCGCGGGATTCGTACCCGTCTCACTTTCGGCCCGGTTTCGAATTACTCTCCCGTGTGGTCGCCCGATGGCAAGTGGATCGCCTATACATCCGACCGCAACGGCAAGAATCATGTCTATCGCAAGTTATCCGACGGGAGTGGCGCCGAGGAGGTTTTGCTGGAGGACGATCAGGTCACCGTTCCCACCGATTGGTCGGGCGATGGCAAATATCTGCTTTATACCCGCGGTCCTTTGAATGCATCGGGCGATGAGATCTGGGCTCTGCCTCTTGACGGTGATCGCAAGCCTTTCCGGGTTGTCTCCCACGGCAACAACTCTTACGCAGTCGTCGGAGTTCTGTCACCCGACGGACGCTGGCTTGCCTACGCATCCAACGAGTCCGGTCAGTCAGAAGTGTATGTCGTACCCTTCCGCGGCGGACAGGGAAAATGGCAGGTCTCGCAGAATGGAGGTAACGGACCGCTATGGAGCAGAGACGGCAAGACCCTCTATTACGCCAACCTGAGCTTCACCGTGTTTGGGGTGCCGGTTCAGGAAGAAAACGACACCTTGCAATTCGGGACCGCTGAGCAGCTCGTGGCCAACATGCCGAGCCAGGTTTTCTTCTATGATGTTTCACCGGATGGCCAGAAGATCCTCCTGAATGTGATTTCCCAGCAGGTGAACCAATCGATCACTGTAGTCACAAATTGGGCCGGAGAACTTAAGAAATGATGTCGGCAAGAACCCAACTTACTGAAGTGAAAATCTTATAGGCGACGAAAATGTGAAGGCCCAGGTTTTCCTGTGTGTACCTTGGTGTCCTTTGTGGTTAACGATTCTGGGCCTTGCTGCAATCTCCCTTACTGTTTTGCGACTTTAACCAGGTTGTCATCGGGGTTGCGGTCGATCAGCTTGTCGAGCGGATCGATGCCTGCCTGAGCTGGAAGCTTGTCCACGATCAAGTTCAATTCGGTTTGTTCGTTCTCGAACTTGTGCTTCTGTAGATACAGGTAGTTGCCGTCGGCGTCGAGGACGCCGATGTCAATCCAGTCATGGAGTGGCACGGAATGCTCCTGGCCTTTCCCATCGGCTTGCACCTTCTTGGATTCGACAACAAGTTTCACCTGATACTTGCCGTCGGGCTGCTTCGCAAAAGTCGCAGACCGCGCGTGGTTGTCATACAACGTGATGTTTTCCCACATGTCTTCGTAGAGGTACTGGTACTCCGGCGGAGTGTACTTCTTCAAGTATCCAATCAAGTCGAGAGAAACAGGGTACGGCGGGCCCTTGAATGCGAAGGCCTTCACAAATTCAGCTAACGCCTGATTAACCTTGTCCTCCCCGATGTAATCCTGAATCGCGTACATCACGACGCCACCCTTGTTGTAATGGATGTAACCCTGGTTGACGTCGCCCCGGTAGAGCGGCTCTTCTTCGTTGCGCTCCTGGGCGCGTCCGCGAAGATAGCCGTCGAGTTCAAATTTCAAGAAACGTCTCATCGACTCCGCGCCGTAACGATGCTTCATCACCATCATTGCGCTGTACTGGGCCAGGGTCTCGACAATGGAAGTCTGGCCTTCGACGTTGGCGCTCATCACCTGATGTCCCCACCACTGGTGCGCGACCTCGTGAGAGGTGACGTAAAAAGGGATATCGATGGAATCAGGTTGTTTGGGATCGACGTAAGTGATGAATCCAATCGACTCGGAGAAGGGAATCGTGTTGGCATAGGACGCTGCAAATGTCTGGTAGCGGGGAAACTCGATGATGCGCTCCTGATGGAACTGGAAGGGGCTGAAATTCGTGCTGCAATATTCCAGGCTCAACTTCATGCTGTCCATCATGCGATCGAGGTTGAAGTCGTGGCCGGGATGGTAATAGATTTCGAGATTGACATCCCTCCAGCGGTCGCGGCGCACATCGTAGCGAGCGGAATTGAACGAGTAAATGTTCAGGATCGGCGCGTCCATTTTGTAATGGAAATAACGCCGGCCATCCTGAATCCATTCTTTCTGAAGGTAGCCGGGCATGATTGCAATCTGGTCGGGGCTGGTACTGACGGTAGCCTCGAAATTGATCCAGTCGGCGTCGGTTGCGCCTGCATTGTCCCGGCGCGCGGCGACGTCCTCGAGTTTGGGCAGCCTCTTGGCTTTGTCGAGGCCGTGCTTGTGGCGGGTGCTGTCGTCGGTCAACTCGATGTCGGGGGCATAGCCCACGAAGGGAAGATAGCGATCATCGAGCAGGGTGCCGTCGTTCACGATGTCGAGATTAGGATTCGAATTCACGAAACCGACATTTTCATAGCGGACGCTGAAGTCCAAAGCGATGCGTCCATGCGGGGGCAAGGGCGCCGGCAGGCGGTAGAGGTAGAAGCCGAGGTCGTGATCCTCGAGCAGCGGCGTTTGACCGCCCGCGAGACTTAGCTTGTTGATCTGCAGACGCGGCATTGGAAGCGGAATCAAATCCACCGGCCAGACAGTCACAGCTACCCGGTCCAGGCTGGCGGCAGTTTTGTTTTCCAGCATCATCGTGCCCTGGATCAGAACGGAGTGGTTTGCGGGATCAAGATCGACCTGGGTGTTGACGTCAGTGATTCGCGGTTGAGGGAGATCCTTGTATTGCCGGTACTTCTTTTCGTATTGGGCGCGTGCGTCGTCGATGCGATAGGTCGTCCGATATGGATTGACGACGTTGGTGTTGTAAAAGATGTAGCTGCCGACACCGAGGAAAACCACTGCGCCCACGGCCAGGACAGCAATGACAGGACCGGTAAACCGTCCCTTCGCGAGTCCCAACCGTACACGCCAGTCAGTTTCGGTGCCGCGCACCCACAGCATGTTGATCACGATTGCCAACAGAACAGTGGCAACCACCCAGTAGAATCGGAACCAGAACAGCGAAGCCGCGAACGGCGCGTATTTGTTCATGTCCGAATAAATGAAGGGAGGGGTTTGTCCGAAACGGTAGAGATAGTGTTCAAACCCCAAGGCGGGCAGGGCGAGAGTGGCGACGATATATAACGCCATCACGAAATGGCCGAGATACTTGTTGTTGACGATGGTATGAACCAGCAGCGCCAGGATGCAGAGAATCCAGAAACCGATAAGTCGGATGCCGACCAGTTCCTTGAAGTAGAGCGCGAATTCGAAACGGTAGTAGCCGTGACTGATCTGGACGATCAGTCCCGCGGCCAGGATTACCAGCACGAGCAGGACTTGCACCAGCATCAGGGCCGCCAGTTTGGAAGTGAACAGCACCCAGCGCTGCACTGGCAAGGCATCGACGATCTGGCTGAGTTGGGCATCGCGCTCCCGCCAGACCAATTCGCCGGAATAGAAAATGATGATGGCAAGCGCGAAAATACTGAATGCGCCACCGCCGTCCTGCAGCATGCGATACGTAACGGGGTATACGACCGTCGATAGCGGGCTGTTAATCCCGTTGGCAGAGAGCGCAGCGAAAAGACCGCCTGCGAGAAGCAGGACTCCGAAGAAAACATTTTTCACGGTTTCGGTGAATTGGATCCGCGTGAGAGAGAGAAACTGGCGAAACGATGCGCCCGCCGAGAAAACCTGGTGAGTGATCGGCAAGGTTCGTGTGGCCGGAGCGATTATTTCTTCTTCAGGCGCAGCCGGCGTTCTTTTTTTCCCGCCCCGTCCGGCTTCAGACAGCGAGAACCTGGCATAGGTCAACGCTAGGACCCCAGCCCCTAAGCCCAGCCAGAGAAACCGATTCAGCAACAGAATGCCTTGTAAAGGGATGAGACGAGTATTGCGTTCAAAAGGAGTCCAATACTGCGTGATGCGCTCCACTGCGTTGCTGCCTAGGGGATCCGCCAGGGCAGCTGGCACATTTATCGACAAGTTGGTGGAGAGTTGAGACGCGACGAAGTAGCCGATGAGCAGCAGAACGCTGGCAGCATAGACCGGCAGCATTTTTCTTCCCAGCGCCGCCATCCCGAAAAAGATCGCCGTGGTGAAAATCAGATTCGGAATTACCAGGATCAAGTACGGCTGAATGTAAGAAGCAATATTGTGCGGACCGATTCGCGTCGGGTCCATCCACGGGAGATGCGTTGCCACCCATGCTCCTATACCAACGCTTGTGAAAATGCCAATCTGGATTGCCAAGGCGCCGAGATAGCGCCCGGCGAGGTAGTCGAACTTGGTGATGGGCGCAGTGTAGAAAAAAGCCGTGCTGTTGGAGTGAACATCCTGATAGGTGGCCTGCCCGGCGATTGCTGCGCTGATGACCAAGCCGAAGAAAGTCACGTAGCTGATGATGGTGTTAAGCGCAAACGGTGAATTGACCAGCACCTTACCGCCGGTTCCAAACTCAATGCTGGAACCCGGGATGGCGCCACCAGCAATCGCAGCGAAAAAACAACCCATAGCAACAAAGACAAGAAAGTAGACGTAGGTCGAGATGCGCCGCAGCCTCTGGCGAACTTCAAAACTAGCAATGGTGAGGACCATGGGTCAGTTCACCTGTCCGGCCGTGGGCGCATGCACGAAGCCGCGAATCGTCGCGAAGTAGAGGTCTTCCAGGTCCGGCGATACCGGCTCAAACCCCGCTTCGGGCTTCTGGTCACCCATTACGTGGATGAGGGTTCGCCCAGCGACGAGGCGCATCGAGATCACGTGGTATTGCTTTCGATGAGCGTCGAGTTCCGATGCCGCGATAATTTTCTTCCAAACTTTGCCAGTCAGTTCAGCAACCAACGCTGTTGGTTCCCCCGCAACCATGACCCGGCCCTGATGGATGATTGCCATGCTGCGGCAGAGATCGCTGACATCGGAAACAATATGAGTGGAAAGAATAACAATGATGTTTTGGCCGATGGCGCTCAACAGATTGTGGAAGCGAACCCGCTCCTCAGGGTCGAGGCCGGCGGTCGGTTCATCCACGATGATCAGTTTCGGGTTGCCCAGCAGTGCCTGAGCGATGCCGAAGCGCTGTTTCATGCCTCCCGAAAAGCTTCCCAGAGGCTTGCGGCGATGCTCAAGAAGATTGGTTTGCTGCAGGAGGGCCTGCACGACTTCGGCCCGCTCCTTAGAATCCGCAATGCCCTTTAGAGCGGCGAAGTGGGAAAGCAGAACCTCCGCCGATACCTTGGGATAGAGGCCAAACTCCTGCGGTAAATAGCCAAGCACCCTGCGGACTTCGTCTTTCTGCCGCAATAGATCGAGGCCGTTCAGCCTGGCAGTGCCGCTGTCAGCTTCCTGGAGCGTCGCCAAAGTACGCATCAGGGTGGACTTTCCCGCGCCGTTCGGCCCTAGAAGCCCAAACATGCCGAGCGGGATGTTGAGGGAAACATCTTGCAATGCCTGCACGCCATTGGAATAGCGTTTCGAAAGTCGTTCGATTCTGAGTTCCATACAAGCCTCTATCCTCTGTCGCTTAGTAGTACGCATCGAGGCCGCGCGAAGTTCCCGACCGCATCCCTCGTGTTGGCCTGAAGACGGAGCAAGCTCCGTCTCTACTGTAGACGTTACTAGCTCCGTCTCGCCCTTGATCAATACTGGCCGTAGCGTCCTTTGGCTGAATCAATAAGTTTTTGCGAATCGTAACCGATCCCATCTTTGAACACGATCTCGACGTTCTCGATGTCTGAGATGCGGCTCGCGGGATCGCCCTTGATTACTACCAGGTCCGCATTCTTTCCCGCCGCGATCGTACCGATCTGATCCTGCCTTCCGAGATAGGTTGCGCCGTTGAGTGTCGCAATCCGGATGGCTTCGACCGGAGAGAATCCAGCCTCGACCAGCAGTTCAATCTCGCGCTGATCGCCGAATCCGGCAACGACTCCTCCATCGCCGGTGGGATCGGGCCCAGCCAGGAGCAATCCGCCAGCCGCCGCGAATGCGCGTTCCATCTGCATGTCGCGTTTGAACAGCATGGCGCCGTCACGGTGAGACGGCTTGCTCGCCGGCCGGTTCCGGGCATAGAGATAAGCTTCGCGAGCCTCCACTGTCATCGCATCGAGCGCCGCTTGTCGCAGCGGTGGGCGGCCAGGGAGATCGCCCTCAAACACCGGCAGCGTCGAGGTCACCGCCACGTGATGTTTTACCAGTGTGTCGATCAGATCTTTTCCGTCCGGACCGTTCGGATCCATATGCTCAAGCGTGTAGTCTCCCTCGCTTTCGCTGCACACGTCGGGTTTCTTATTTGGATCGAGTTGCGTGTTCACGAAGAAACCGTGCTCGAGATCGTCAATGCCCAGCTCGGCGGCTTCCTTGTAGGTCACCGAGCACAGATGTCCCGTGACTTTGATACCCCGCTTGTGAGCTGCCTCAATGGCGGCTTTCAATTCGGCGCGCGTGATATTCATGTACGCCTTGAACGACGTCACACCGCGGTCCGCCCAGTATTCGACCATTTGCCGCGCATCGTCGGGGCCGCTTAGCTGATGCATCTGGATGAAATAGCTATTGGCTCCCTCGAGATAAGGCCCGGTCACGTCGATGTGGGGGCCGGGGAGCTTGCCTTCGTCAATCGCGTGCTTGAGATTCAGGTCAGCATAGGTCTCTACGCTTCCCGTCGTTCGCATCGTGGTCACGCCGCCCGCGAGATAGAGGCGAGGCGCGGAGAAAGTCATCTGGGGCACGAGCAAGGGTTCCTCGCCGTTCCATTGACTGTCCATGTTTGGCCGAGCAACGTAATAAAGGTGATTGTGCATGCCGACAATTCCTGGCATGACGGTGTATCCGCGCAGGTCGAGGACGGCCGTTCCATTTGCAGCGGGAGAGTCCGTACCTGCGCTCACAGATGTGACCTTGCCACGCTCGATCAGAACATTCTGGTCTTCTACGGGCGGACGTCCCGTGCCATCGATTACACGGACGTGCTCCAGCACCACCTTCGGTGCGTTTACTCGCACATACTTCTGCGTCAAGGGAGATAGCGAAGGTGTTTGTTGAGCGTTAGCGTTTAGCGGGAGAAGCAGGAATGCACAGGCTAAGAAGCGGTTGACACGCATGGAGTCTCCTCAGAATCGGCCAATTGTAGCCGATGAGCGCAATGAGGAGAAAAATGAAGATCTGGAGTCACGGTTTCACAGCGAAGATCAGAAAATAGTCCATTCCGTCGCCCTTCACGAAATCATATTGTGACAGCAGGACGTACCCTGCTTCCGAGGCTTCGTGGATGACAATATCGCGAGAGACACCATGATTCTCGCCGTTTCCGTTGCGGTCGATGATCCCTACTTTGGCCCCGGGTCGGAGAGCGGCACGCAGATTTTGCAGTAGCGTGACCGGTTTATCAACCTCGTGGTAGGTCTTTAGCAGAAGAACGGAATCAATCTTGTTGACAGGCAGTCGCGGATCATCGCTCTTGCTGAGGACCGTCTTCACGTTATGAAGGCCCTCCTTCTGGGCCCTGGAGTCGATATAACGTGTCGCCTCGGGATTGATGTCGACCGCGTAGACACTGCCGGTGTCCGTGACTCGTCGAGCGGCCCGAACGCTGAACCAGGCGGAGCCGGCGCCGATGTCGGCTACAGTCTTGCCGGGGGTGATCTCGAGGAGATCCATGACGCGGTTGATCTGGAGTTTCTGCTCTCGTCCGGGTGAATCAAAAACTGAGAGATCGCCGGTGTAGGGAGTACTCGTTTTTCGAGGTTCGGACTGAACAAAAGATGGGGGAGCGCTCTGAGCTGGAATAAGGAGTGAACTCAGGAGCAGAAAAACCAGGGTGCGTGGCAATACGCGATACCTGCACATAGCGGCTAGCCTCCAGACCGTCATTCTCCCAGGATAGACTTGGAAAGAACGGGATTGGTGAGCATGGCTGCTGCTTCAAAATCGAGCTTTGTTTGAAGCCGGGAATCGACATCTGCTACTCTGCTGTAACTCCCCAGAACGAGGAAATTATTTAAGATGCGATCATCAAAGCTGCTCAGTATCTCTTTGTTGGTCTTTGTCGCTTTGCCACTTTCGGCCGCCGACAAGAACAAGACCAACGCCAGTTCTGATGCCGGCAAACCGTCCTACGAATTGCCTCAGCCGGCCAAAGAAACTCTTGACTACAACATGTATCAACAGATTCGGACCGAGGGCCTCAATCACTCGCACGTGATGGAGTTTGCTTCCGGGCTGATGGACGGAATTGGGCCGCGCTTGACGGGCTCACCAAACGCGAAGCGGGCCAACGAGTGGACTCGCGATCAGTTTGCCGCCATGGGTTGCAGCAATGCGCACCTCGAAGATTGGGGCGAGTTCGGTATTGGCTGGCAACAACTCAATACCTGGACGCGCATGACTTCGCCCGACCCGGCGGTGTTCATCACTCAGGCTTCACCCTGGTCGCCTTCGACGAATGGGATTGTGAATGGTCCAGCGGTGTGGATGGACGTCGAGAAGGAAGAGGACCTCGACAAGTACAAAGGGAAGCTCGCCGGCAAAGTCGTTCTGCTGGGCAAGATGCGCGAAGTCAAGCCGGTGGACAAGCCATTGTTCGAGCGCATGGATGAGAAAGACCTGACCAAGATTATGGATCATCCCTTGACACCCGAACAGGACGACTTCTTGCGCGACCTTCTCAAGAGAATTGAATTGCGGAACAAGGTTTCTCAACTCCTGGCCTCGGAGCATGCGCTGGCTCTGGTTCTGCCCAGCCGCGATGGCAGGAACGCCGGGGGTTCTGGCGGAACGATTTTTGATGACAGCAGCGGCGGACTGGGATGGTTTATTTACCAGCGCGAGCATGCTCAGCCTCTTCCAGTAGTCATTATGGCGATTGAGAACTACGGACGGGTTTACCGGCTGCTCAAAGCCAATGTCCCGGTCAATATCGAATTGAATGTTGATGTGAAATTCACCGGCGATCACGAACACGGCTTCGACACTATCGCCGAGATACCGGGAACCGATCCCAAGCTGAAGGATGAGGTGGTCATGCTGGGAGGGCATCTGGATTCCTGGGCTGCGGGAACCGGGGCCACCGACAATGGAGCCGGCACCGTGGTGGCGATGGAAGTGATGCGCATCCTCAACGCGCTGCAGGTAAAACCGCGGCGCACCATCCGCGTCGGACTGTGGACCGGGGAAGAGCAGGGCGAGTTTGGTTCTCTTTATTACGTGAAACAGCACTTTGGATTTGTGCCGCTGTCCACGGCGCCTGACCAGATGGGTTTGCCTGAGTGGCTACGCAAGCCAGCCGGGCCGCTTCAACTGAAACCTGATCAGCAGAAACTTTCTGGCTACTTCAATGTGGACAACGGCAGTGGCAAGATCCTCGGAGTGTATTTGCAGGAGAATGCGGCCGTGGCTCCGATCTTTACCCAATGGATTGAGCCATTGAAGGACCTCGGAGTGACGACGATTACCATGCGCAATACGGAGGGCACCGATCATGAGTCCTTCGATGCGGTAGGCATTCCGGGCTTCCAGTTCATTCAGGACAAGCTCGACTACGCTACGCGGAGCCACCATTCGAATATGGATACCTACGAACGGCTGCAGGCGGGCGACTTGGCGCAGGCGGCCACGGTTGAAGCGATTTTTGTTTATGACGCTGCCATGCGCGACCAGATGCTGCCGCGGAAGCCGTTGCCGCATCCGGAACTGGAAGAGCAACGCAAAGCGCCACTCAAGAAGTTGATGCCGGGGGCCGTGGAAGTCGAAGAGAAAGACGCCAAGGACAAACAAGACAAGTAGGTCTATCCGCGCACGTTTCCCAGGGGCCGGGGAGTCAGCACTACTTCTCGGCCTCAAATAATTTCGAGTGGAACTCGATGACCTCTCCAAGGTGCGCGCCAAAGTAGAAAGCGCTGTGACCGCCAGGATAGAGATGGTATTCGTGCTTGATGTGGTCTCCCAGAAGTTGCCGGTCGAGGGCAGCGGCTCCGACCTCGAAACCGTATTCATCTTCCCGGCCACAGTTGAAATAGATGGCTAGCTTGCCGATGCCAGTCTGGTTCTTCCTGGCAAGCAAAAGAGGATCGTTTTCCTTCCAGCGAGGAACATTGATGGGATTACCGAATACGGGCGCCAGTAACCGGCCCAGCGGAGTCCCGGAACGCAATGCGGCGTTGAGTTCCTGCGGAGATTCAGTCATCAGCGCCGCACTTTGCGCGCTGACCGCCGAAAACAGAGTGGGATTTCCAAAGGCGAAGCGAAGCGCGCCGTAGCCTCCCATCGAAATCCCACTGATTGCTCTGAACCTGCGCTCCCGCCGAATCCGGTACTTGCCTTCGATATAAGGCATGAATTCCTGCAAGAAGAAATCGCTGTAGCGGACTTTGCCGTCGGCGGAGTTCACGTAGAAGCTGGCCTTCGCGTCCGGCGTGACAATCAGGAAATCGCCGATCCGGCGCTGCTGGCGCAGGTCTTCGATCAGATTCCATCCGCCCGTCTTGAATAGTGTCTGTTCGTTGTCCCCGAGTCCGTGAAGGAAGTAAAGCACGGGATAACGTCGAGGAGGGCCTGCCGGGGGGGAATCGTAGCTGGGCGGCAACAGCACGCAGTACGAGACCATTTCGCCGAGGACGCGGCTCTTCAGGGCGTTGCAGTCGATGCGGCTCTGCGCCGATGCACTGGCAGCCAATCCGAGGAGGAGAGAAAGAACCCGCAAAAACCGAGGCACAAAATCCAGTTTACTCATAACGCAGAGCCTGCACCGGATCCAGACGCGCAGCCCGGCTCGCGGGATACAAGCCGGAGAGCAGGCTGACCACTATCGCAAACACGATGGCGCCGGCAACCAGCCACCAGGGGACGAACCAGATCTGTTCCGGAGGAAAATGCTGGCGCTTCAGATAGAGATTGGTGCCAAGGTTAATGACCCGTCCGATGGTCCAGCCCAGCGCGACCCCAACCACCCCACCAAAAACTCCCATGACTCCGGCTTCGGCAAAGAACAATCCTTTTACATCGGCGTCGCTGGCGCCGATAGCTTTCATGATTCCGATTTCGCGGCGGCGCTCGAGGATTGCCATCACCAGCGTATTGATGATTCCAATCGACGCCACGGCCAGGGCCAGGCTGCCGAAGATTCCGAGAAACAAGTCGAGGACCGCGAAAAACTGCCGCAGGCTGCGCGTGGCGTCGACGATCGAAAAGGTATTGAATCCCATCTTCTTGATTGCATCCTCGACCGGTTGAACCTGCGTAGGACTTTTTACGTGCACCTCCACGGTCAAATAAACCGGCGTGCCGCTGGCCAGGCTGGTGGTGTCGCGGAGATCGGAAGGCTGCATCACGTGCAAGGTTTGAGCGAGCTTCAGAGGCAGGAAGACGCGCGCCCGGGCCTGCCCGCGCATACTGTCGGGGTCGAGGTCGCAAACGCCCACTATGGTCAGGGTCTCATCGCGCGAGACCACTGAATAGGCTGTGCCGGCCGGATTATCACGCTCAGCGGGTTTCGCCGCATCTTCTCGGTTAGCTGGTTCCGGTGATGCAGTTCGCTCCGCGTAGCGCATAGTGAGTTGTTTGCCCAGCAGAGGTTTCGCCAGGTCGGTAACGTTAGGCTCCTCGTCGCTTGCTTTCGACGTCCTTCCCAGCAATTGCGCTGCGAATGATTTCTGCAGGATGACCTCGGGCGCCGTGTCCGACGAGAAGAAACTACCCTGCATGCCATCGAATGCGTCGTTGTTCCTGGCCGAAAAGGGAAGGCCCGCGACCATGGTCAGGTGCGGCTTGTCTTCATAACGAAGCTCGGTAATGAAACGGATGTCGGGATAAGCCTCAAGCACGTCGGGAAGCTGCGCAATCTTCTGGCGGGCGGGTTCGTCGAGGACGGGGCTCTCGGCGGGAGCAGGTCCGTTCTCCTCCTGGTCGCGGTTGAAACTACGCAGATCGCGGCGCGAGGTCACGACTACCGTATCGAACAATCCGGATTTCTGCAGGCGCCGGCCAGCCAGTTGCTGAAGTCCGATGCCTAGCGAAAGCATGGCAACCAGCGAAGCCACACCAACCGAAATCCCAACAGTGGTGAGTGAATTGCGCAGGATGGACTCACGCAGATTACGCACCGCCAGTTCGGCCATGTCGTAAGTCTTCACCGCTGGCCTCCGCGGGTCTGGCCGGTCGTGGCAGAGATTGAATTGGACTCATCGCCAACTAACTTGCCATCGGCGAGAAAGATCATGCGGCTGGCGTAGCGCTCGGCAAGAGCACGCTCATGGGTGACCATGATTACCGTCATGCCCAGGGACGCATTGAATTCGCGGATGAAGTTCATGATCTCTGTTCCTGTTTGGCTGTCGAGGTTGCCCGTAGGCTCGTCCGCCAGCAAAAACCGCGGCTGATTAATCAAGGCTCGAGCCAATGACGCTCGCTGTTGTTCCCCGCCGGAAAGCTGGGTCGGACGATGTCGCAACCTCGCGCTCAATCCGACCCGGTCCAATGCCTTTTTGGCCAGTTCTTCGCGCTGGCCGCGATCCACTTCCGCGAAGCGCAGAGGCAACTCCACATTTTCCAGCAGGGTCATGCGGGGAATCAGGTTGAAGGATTGAAACACCATTCCCACGGCGCGCAGACGATGCTTGGCCAGTTGCTCGCGCGAGAGTCTTGCCAAATCATTTTCCTGAACCACTACAGTGCCGGACGTTGGACGATCGAGTCCGGCGATGAGATTCAGCAGCGACGACTTGCCCGAACCGGAAGTGCCCAGCAGCGCGACGAACTCTCCGGTGGCAATCTGGACCGAGATGCCGTCAACCGCACGGATGAGCGCCTCTCCCATCTGGTAGTGGCGCCGCACGTTCTCAGTACGGATTGCGATGGGGTTGCTCAGGGGATTTGCCTCGGTGAACATGGACTACTGCGTATCCCCCCTCACCAGGCGGAGCGTGTCGGAGAGGTCCGGATCACCGTTGCTATTGGGTTTGGATTGTCCATCGCCAGCCGACACCGGCACGGCATCGCCCTCGCCGGGCGCCAGGAACAGATTGCTCTCGACTCCATGCTGCTTGGTATAGAGGTCGTAATAACGTCCGCGCAAAGAGAAGAGTTGTTCGTGGCTGCCGTGTTCGACGATCCTCCCCTGCTCGATCACCAGGATTTGATCGGCCCGCCGGATGGTGGAAAGACGGTGCGCAATCACGAAGGTTGTCCGTCCTTGCATCAGGTAGGAAAGACCCTCTTGGATCAGTTGCTCCGATTCGGAATCGAGACTGGAAGTCGCCTCGTCGAGGATTAGAATGCGCGGCTCCGCCAGAATGGCCCGGGCAATCGAAATCCGTTGCCGCTGGCCTCCGGAAAGCTTCACTCCACGTTCGCCAACCACGGTCTCATATTTGTCCGCAAAGCTCTCGGCGAACTCGTCTACGCGCGCGATACGGCAGGCGCGCATGACGTCTTGCTGGTTGGCATCGGGCCGCGAAAACACCACATTTTCCCGGATCGTGCCATCAAACAGAAACGACTCCTGCAAGACGACGCCCAGGCGGGTGCGATAGGAATCCAGTCGCACCGTGCTCAGATCCACGCCGTCAACCAGAATTCTGCCTCGAGTGGGCACGTGAAAAGCCGTGATCAATCCAATTGTGGTTGACTTGCCTGAGCCCGACGACCCAACCAATGCAGTGACCGTGCCGGGGGCGGCATGGAATGACACATCGTCGAGCACGATTCGGCTGCCGTCGTAGCTGAAGCTGACGTGTTCAAAATCAATGTTGCCGTGAATCTCACTTAACGCCACGGTTCGTTTCGGATCGTGATCTTCCCGGCGCTCGCTCAGAATCTCATGAGTACGCTCCAGCCCCGCCAGGGCTTCGGTAAGCTGAGTTCCAATCTGCACGACCTGCATGATGGGCGCGACCAGAAACGCCAAGAAGGCCGTGTAAGTGAAGAACCCGCCGATCGTCAACATTCCCGCCGCGATCTGGCGGGCTCCGACATACATAATGACGGCTCCGACCACACCCAGCAATAAACTGGCGGAGAGGCTCATCACCGACGTGGCGGTTAACGATCTTAGGACATTGTCGAGCAACCGCTGCGCTCCGTGCGCGAAAACATGCTCTTCCCGTTCCTCTGCGTGATAGCCCTTGACGACGCGAACTCCTCCCAGGGACTCGGAGAGCCTGCCCGTGACTTCGGCATTGATTTTGCCGCGCTCGCGGAAGATAGGGCGAATGGTTCCAAAGGCCTTGTAGAGGGCGAGTGTAAAGCACACCAGGAATCCAAAAGCGACTGCGGTCATGAGGGTGCTGATGCGAAACAGCACCACGAGCGCGATACCCGCCGTAAGCAGGCCTCCCGCCAGTTCTACGAGGCCGGTGCCGATCAGGTTGCGAACGCCCTCCACATCGCTCATGATCCGCGATACCAGTACACCGCTCTTGGTCGAATCGTGGAAAGAGATCGGTAACCAGCCTATATGCGCTTGCAGCTTTTGACGAAGCTCCGTGATCAGTCTTTGCGCCGCTTTCGAGAGCAGTTGGGTCAGCGAAAACGAGGTAATTCCCTGGACTACGGTTGCAGCTAAAACGCCCAGCACCAACGGCTTAAGCAGTTGCGACTGGTGCTTGATGATGACGTTGTCGATCAGGTATTTAGTGGAATAGGGAAGCACCAGCCCAGAGACACGATTGATTACCATCAACACGAATCCGACCGCGAGGAGTGACCGCCGCGGGCGAATGAGTTCCCACACTACAGGAAGAACGGCGCGAACCTTTTCCCGCGCGGGGCGGGGTGGGCGGGCTGCTTTGCGGTCAGGATCCACTTCTAGCATTAGACACTATTCCGCGCGGAACGGGTTCATTTTGTACATCATCGGGGAGGCCTGGCAATGTGATAACATCGCGATTAACGCGGAATTTTTATGTCAACTTCGAATATGGCCACCACAAACGTTGAACGCGGCAGCTGTCGTTTCAAGGCGATCCAGGGAGCGGATGGCAAGTTCGTCATCCGGATGGAGATGTTCCACCAGACCGTGCCGCTGTTGGCGGGCGCAACCGTGGATTTCGAGTTGCTGAACGGAACCACGCAGGATCATGCCAGGAAGCTTGCGGACGCCATAAACGAGAGGGTGACTGGCGTTGCAATTACGAAGCCCTGAGGCGTCCTGTACTTTGTGCAATCGACGAATGTTGCAACCTGACCTGTCAGTCTTGGCTCTAATCTACTGAGGAACAGTACCAAGAATGTCTTTCGAGCCCGTCAGCCCTGAACTTTCCGAGGTGAAGAGATCTGAATCCGCCACCCCATCCGGCGGTCACGAACTAGAACTCCTCTTGTCCGACAGTTGGAACCGTCCCCTGCGGAAGCGCCTGCTCGATCAACTGCGGGACAGATTCGCGCCCGAAGAGCTCCCCCCGCTGCAGCTCACTTCAAGGCCAGTAGACGTTGGCATGCTGGCTGGTGACGTACTGAGCCTGCCCTGGTTTCGCACCGTGTTCACGAACCTGGGCGACGTGATCTCGCCGGAGACGTTGCCGCCTTTGCAACTGGAGTCGCGGCCGGTCGACGTGGGCGAATTGATCGGCGATCAAATGAGCCGGATGTGGTGGTCTTCGCTGTTGCGCAGCCTGGCGGATGCGGCTGCCCCGGAGAGGTTGCCCGCTCTGCAATTGACCTCGGCCCCGATGGATGATCCCAGCTTGACTGCGGGCTCGATGCAACTTCCGCGGTGGTCTTCCGTGATCAGCACTCCCAAGGTGTTTTTGCCGGACAAGCCGAAGGCGGCATACGCGGCGGTCCAGCCTCGAATCGTTGCTCCGCCACCCAAGCCCGATCCGGCGGAAGTTGAATTCGTTCATACCCTCGAAGCTGACTTGAGAAGAGATTTGCGGCGTTCTGTTTTCCGGCAGCGCCTGTGGGTTTCACTCGCGGTACTGGAGGTGCTGGCTTTGATTGGCACGTCCATTTGGTGGAAATAAACCGTCTCGCTTTTACGTCTGCCGCATTCCCGCGTCGCCGCTTCTACAACATTGCGCGATTATAGTAAGCTTCTGCTTCAAACCGAAGCGTCCTTGGCTTGTTTTGCAGGGATTGGGGAGAGTCCATGGGCGACGATTCACGCGACCGCGAGCTGGGGATGGACCGGAGAATCACCCGGCGTGATTTCCTGGATGGAGTTGCCATCGCCGTTGGTGGCTCAATCCTCGCATCGAGTGTTCCCTGGTTACACGGTCTGGGTTCGGATGACGCGGCGTTTGCTCCCGAGAAGGCTCCTGATTACTATCCTCCAGCGCTGATGGGAATGCGCGGGAATCATGAGGGCACGTACACGTCAGCGCATAGCCTTCGCGACGGAGAGTTCTGGGACTCCGCAAGCAAGCCCGAGAGTACGGGCGAGAAATATGATCTGGTGATTGTCGGCGGCGGAATTAGTGGGCTGGCAGCAGCCTACTTTTATCGTAAACAAGCGGGTGCGAATGCGCGCATTCTGATCCTCGACAACCACGACGATTTCGGCGGACATGCCAAGCGCAATGAGTTTCGCGCTGGGGACCGCCAATTAATAAGCTATGGCGGGACTCAGTCGATCGAGAGCCCCGGGCAATACAGCAAGGTCGCGAAGGGCCTGATCACTGAGTTGGGCATCGACACCCAGCGCTTTTACAAGGCCTACGATCAGAAGCTGTATTCAAGTCTGAAGACTGCATGTTTCTTCGACCGCGAAACCTTCGCCGAAGATCGACTCGTGGTGGGGATGGGATCAACGGCGTGGCCGGAGTTCCTCAGCAAGACGCCGCTCTCGGAACCGGTTCGTCGCGACATTGCCCGGGTTTATACGGAGAAGGTCGATTACCTGCCAGGATTGTCGAAAGAAGAGAAGACCGCGCGGCTGGCTAAGATCAGCTATGCCGACTATCTGACTCAGTGCTGCAAGCTCAATCCAGAAGCGGTGCCGTTTTTTCAAACCTATCCGCACGATTTGTTTGGTGTCGGCATTGATGCGGTGTCCGCGCTTGCTTGTTTTCAAAGCGGCGACGACTACCAGTCTTTCACCTATCCCGGCTTCGCTGGCCTGAACCTGGGTGAAACCGAAAAGGAAGAGCCTTACATTTTCCATTTTCCCGATGGCAATGCTTCCATCGCGCGGCTGCTGGTTCGCTCCTTAATCCCTGGAGCGATTCCGGGACAGAGCATGGAGGACGTGGTCACCGCTCGCTGTGACTACGGCCGCCTTGATGATGCCAGGAATCCGGTGCGTGTTCGTCTGAACTCCACGGTGGTGCAGGTCCGCCACAATGGTCCCCCTGCCTCAGCGAAAGAAGTGGGCGTTGCGTATATGCGCGGCGGGAAATTGCACAGCGTGCAAGCCGGGGCGTGCGTGCTCGCCTGCTACAACATGATGATTCCGTATTTGTGTACGGAGCTTCCGCAAAAGCAGCAGGACGCCCTGCACTCCCTGGTGAAGGTGCCACTGGTGTACACGCACGTAGCCATCCGCAACTGGACTATGTTTCAGAGTCTTGGCATCCATCACATAGTTGCGCCCGGCAGCTACCATACTTATACGGCGCTCGACTTCCCTGTCAGTCTTGGCCAGTACCAGTTTCCCAGCAGGCCCGACGAACCCATAGTTCTGTTCATGCTGCGCACGCCGTGCAAGCCCGGTCTGCCCCAGCGCGATCAATTCCGCGCGGGCCGGGCAGAGCTGATGCGAACCCAGTTTTCTGCCTTCGAGCGAAACGTCAGGGACCAGTTGGCCCGAATGCTGGGTTCGGCTGGATTCGATCCCGCGCGCGATATTGCCGGCATCACCGTGAACCGATGGGCGCACGGCTACGCGTACACGCCCAACTCGCTGTTCGACCCGAACTGGGCAGAAGACGAAAAACCCTGGGTCGTGGGAAGAAAGCCATTTGGCCGGATCACCATTGCGAATTCCGATGCGGGTGCGAGCGCGTACACGGATGTGGCGATCGACCAGGCATACCGCGCCGTTGGAGAACTGCCGCACAGTTGAGAAACCACCGACGCCTAGTTCGGCAGCGCTGGCGCTTTCTTTCCGCTGCTGACTTCGACCAGTTTTTGCACTGACGGCACCACCAGGAGCAACAATTGTGCTTTCGGCTTCTGCGCTTGCTCTAATAAAGTGAACTGTTGCGTTGCCCATCCATCCGGAGCCCGTTCTCCCCGGTCGATGTAGTCCAATGCCATCAGGCCCATTGCCGCCACCGCCGAAAGGTCCTGCGAAAGTGGAACGATCTCTTTCACGAGCAATGGTTGCGTGTCCAAATTTTTCTGATTGTTCTGCCACCGCATCAAGGAGGCTCTGATTTCCGCTTTCGAATCCGCGGTTGCCAGCCCAGCGACCAGCGCGTCGACAAGAATTGCAAAGTGGCGGGCACTTGCGCTCTCCGGACGAGCCGCGTCCACGACACGATTCAAGGGCGAAAAACTCGTAGCCTCCACAGCAGCAATCTCTTCCCGCGTGTAGTCCTTCACGGGTTCGACGACATCAGTGAAAGTGCGCAGCGCAGTAATGTCGTTCGACCCTGCGATGCGCCGCAGCATGGGCTCATAGCTCGAGTTCTGCGTGAGCCCGAGCCAACTTAGCCACTCGCTCACGTCCTCCAAGCGCCGATACATGGAGTTGACATCCGTAACATCCTGCGCGGACCAGAGCCGCTCCGCGATCGCTGCGGTTCGCGGCCAGATACGCGAATCAATATTCTCCGGCGACACATACTCGGACCACATGCAGGCTTCACCGCCCAGAATGCGCTGCGTCTCCTCTGGACTCAGGTTTGCAGCCGCGCCGCTGATCGGCTCAACCGCATAATGTTTGGAGGCAGGCCACATCAAATCGACGTAATAGCCAAACGATAGAATCCCGCGATACCCCAGCTTTGATGCTGCCGCCAGCGAATCCTGCCCGCGCCAGGATTGCACGACGATATCTTTCGGCAAGTCCGGCCGCAGGATTTCATCCCATCCCACCATGGTTTTTCCATGCTTGCTTACGATCTTCTGCACGCGGGTGTTGAAATACGCTTGAAGATCCTGATTATTTTTAAGCCCGTGAGCATTCATGAATGCTTTGATGTTGGGATTCTCGTCCCACTCCTTCCCATTGACCTCGTCTCCACCAATGTGGAAGTACTGATCGGGGAAGAGCTTTGCCATTTCTCCAATGAAGCCGTCGAGGAACCGGTAGGTTTGCTCTTGAGTGGGATCCATTGCAGGATCGAAGATGCCCCACTTGCGTTCGATCTGATACGGGCCGGGGCCGCTCGCCAATTCGGGATAACCGACAAACCATGCAGTGCTGTGGCCGGGCATGTCGAACTCGGGAACAACACGAATGCCGCGATCTCGCGCATAGGCGATCAACTCACGCACTTCATCCTGTGTGTAGTACAGGCCGTCTGAGCCCATTTCGTGTAGCTTGGGAAATTTCTTGCTCTCGACCCGGAAACCCTG
Source organism: uncultured Acidobacteriota bacterium (assembly GCA_963788605.1). GTDB lineage: Bacteria > Acidobacteriota > Terriglobia > Terriglobales > Acidobacteriaceae > JABDBE01. Next base: position 83,028 of record CAWBHD010000009.1, read on the forward strand.
GTTCTCCGAGAGGTGCCAGTGAAATACGTTCATCTTTACTGCCGCCATGCCATCCAGGTTGCGCTTCAGGACATCGAGAGGAATAAAGTGGCGGCCGACATCGATCATCAATCCACGCCAGGGGAAGCGAGGTTTGTCCTGGATCACAACTGCGGGCACGGCAAAGCCGTCGGACGTAGTTTGCACCAGTTGTAGAAACGTCTGCAGCCCGCGCATGATTCCAAGTGGCGTTACTGCATCGAGCTTCACACCGCCGGAGCTGATTTCAAGAGAATAAGATTCGTCCTCGCCTAGCTCTTGCACATCTTTACTTGCGCGCTCACAATGAACCACCAGCCTGGCTTGAGCTGCGTCGGTCACCTTCATGTCCAGCGGAGGCATGCCTGTCTGGCGTCGAAGTTCATCCAGGAAGCGTTCGATCGCATGCTGCAGATGCAAATCGGAGTGGCCGCTGATTCCCACCGAGAACGAAGAGTCAACTACAAGGTGGCCGGGTTTTATCTGTATGCTGGCCGGCATCGGCATCAAGCTCAGTTGCCGTGGCTCAGCCGAGGAAGACGCAAGTACTGAACACAACATCACAAAGACAAAAATGACCCGCACGAAGTATTCTCCTGGTGGAAGAGGCAGGATAGTGGAATCCCAAGTAGTCCGCAAACGGGATGGAATAACTGACAACCGGGAACTGACAACCGGGAACTGTTCTTACCCTTTTCCGACAACCTGGCAGCACTGAAGCAGGTCTACATCCCAGATCGAGGGTTCCGAAGGCAGGCTCTGGATCCCGATTCTGCCTTGTCTTTGTGTGCCCTGCCTGCCAACCCACACCACCCGGAACTGGGCCTGATCCTCCTCATGCTGGACATGGAGAATCTCGCCTGCCTTGACCGGCCGGATCATTCCCTGCAAAACTGCTCCCCGATCACTGATATTTCTGACTTGCGCGTGTTGGGTGAAGGGCATGGACTTGGCGTCGACGCCCCAGATACGCACGGTCAGGAAGGCGGCGACACGTCGATTGCGACGTCGGTCCATAAGCGTTCTTTGGAAAGGCTCATGGTAGGGCATGGGCAAAGTGATGGAAACTTACTACGGTAACTCGAAGCAGGTCCCAGAAGTCATTTTCCACAGAAACGCAGAGAAAGAACAGGTTTTCAAACAATATTCTCCATCGGTGCCTTGGCGGAGGATAGACCCGCCAGGTCAGTCCATGTCAGGCATGGAGCAGGCGCCTGGACCGCGCGGATCGCCGCAACTCCCGCACCCTCCCATGGAAGGGGATGCACTCGCGGATCCCTTGGCAGACACCGCGAAAACTGAAAGCTGTTGTGCCAGTTTCTTGCTTTGGCATTTGGGGCATTCCGCTTTCTGAGTGCCGTAAACCAGCGCTTCGAATTGATGGTCGCATTCCTGGCAAGCGTACTCAAAGATGGGCATGGACAACTCCTGACTGCATCTCCATTTAAAATCACAAGGTGGCTCCCACGCAAACTCTAACTCGAGAATTTGTGCCTCGGCGCGGTCTGCGCGGGGGACATCTTCAAACCCTGGCCAGTTTTTTTCTGCCACGGCGGATCAACCTGCCTCCATCCGAAGCGCGTTTGATTGAAGTCGAAACCGGCGTGAAGGTGCTTTGCCACTGCCACTGGCAGCCAGAGCGGGAAGCCGCGTTGACAGTAATCATTGTGCACGGACTCGAAGGCTCCAGCGAGTCTGAATACATGTTGGGCATCGCTGCCAAGGGTATGGCCGCGGGCATGAATGTGGTGCGCATGAACCAGCGCAACTGTGGCGGCACGGATGCCTTGTCGCCTACGCTCTATCATTCGGGACGCTCCCGCGATGTCGCCGCCGTCGCCCAGAATCTGATCGATCAAGACCGGATCTCCCGCTTTGCCCTGGCGGGATTCTCCATGGGTGGGAATCTCGTTCTCAAGCTCGCAGGGGAATGGGGAACGGAAGGACCGCCACAGTTCCGCGCGGTTACGGCCGTGTGTCCGTCCATGAATCTCGCTGCCTCGGCTGACGCGTTGCATCTGCCGGGCAATCGGCTTTATGAATACCATTTTATGTGGAAGCTTCGCGGCCGCCTCAGAGCGAAAGCTCGACTGTTCCCCGGGGTATTTGACACCTCGCGCCTGCGGGGACTGGCCAGCCTTCGCGATTTCGACGACAAGATTACCGCGTACTATTGTGGATTCGAGGGCGCGTCCGATTACTACCAACGGTCGGCCGCGGCTAACGTCGTTGATCGCATCGCTGTGCCTGCGTTGATCCTGCATGCTGCCAACGATCCCTTCATCCGCATTCTTCCGGAAACCAGGCAGAAGATTCTTTCAAATCCCAGCATCACCTTCGTCGAAACCGACGACGGCGGTCACTGCTCGTTTCTCGCCAAGCCTGACGGCGACGACGGCCATTGGGCGGAAGGACAGGTCGTGGAATTCCTGCGGACATTCTGAGATCCCGGCGACTCGGTCATTCCGAGCGAAGCGAGGAATCCCTATTTTCACCATGAAGGTCGCGTGTAGCGATATCGTGGCTAGCGAGGCAACTGAGACGGACTCTCCTATACAATCACTTTCTCGAATGAAACTGCGGGCGACAATCGTATTGATAGCGGCTCTGGTCGTGTCGCTGGCGTTTTGTCTGCGCGCCGAGCCCGTCTCCCAGCTCAACCCGACGGACTATGTGAACGACTTCGCTCACGTCCTCGATCAGAGCACCATCGCGCAACTCGACAACCTTTGCCAGCAAATCGATCAGAAAGCGCACGCGCAGATTGCGGTCGTCACCGTTAAGTCGCTTGATGGCTCCGATGTCGAAAGTTATGCCGTCGCTCTCTTCAAGAAATGGGGTATTGGCAGCAAGGCTACCGACCACGGTGTGCTGATTCTGCTGGCGACCGAAGATCGTAAGTACCGCATCGAGGTTGGCTATGGCCTTGAGCCCATTCTGCCCGATGGCAAGGTCGGAGGGTTCGGACGCGAAGCCGTTCCCCTGCTTAAGCAGAATGACTACAGCGGCGCCGTTTCTTTGATGACCATGCGCGTCGCCAACGTGATCGCGCAGGATGCCGGCGTCCAGTTGACCGGGGACCAACCGAGCGTTCCAGAGACGCGCGGACAACCCGATACAGGGATGTCGCTCGCAGGGATTGTCGTTCTCGTTATTATTGGTTTGCTGTTGCTATTCACGCCCTTCGGGCGCCTGCTGCTCTGGGGCATGCTCTTGGGAGGTCGCGGTGGTGGCGGGTACAGTGGCGGTGGAGGTTTTGGCGGCGGTGGTGGCGGGTTCGGCGGCTTCGGCGGAGGCAGTTCCGGCGGTGGCGGCGCCAGTGGAAGCTGGTAGCTCGAAGGACAGAAGAGGCTTTATGGTCGCGGAAAAACAGATCAACGAATTCATCAGCCGCTTGCGCACGGCTTGCGGAGAAAACCTTCAGAGCGTGATCCTCTACGGCTCGGCCGCCGATGGAGAATTCCATCCTGACTTCTCCAACGTCAACCTGCTTTGCATATTGCGCGAGAGTTCTTTCGCAAACCTGACTGCGATGGCGCCAGCGGTCGAGTGGTGGACACGGCAGAAGCGACATGCCCCGCTGGTGCTGACTCGCGACGAACTCGAGCGTTCTACGGATGTTTTCTCCATCGAACTTCTGGATATGAAGCAGTTGCATCGCGTCTTGTTGGGTGAGGATGTTCTCAGCGGGCTTGCCATTCCCATGCATCTGCATCGCGTCCAACTGGAGTACGAGTTGCGAGAGAAACTGATTCTCTTGCGCGGACGCCTGCTCACGGTTGCCAATCAGAAGCAATTGTGGGAATTGCTGTTGGCTTCGCTATCGACCTTTACAACTCTTTTCCGGCACGGGTTGATCGCGTTGGGCCAAACGCCTCCTAAGGCGAAGCGGGAAGCTGTCCAGGCGCTCGCAGCGCACATTCCGTTTGACCCTTCTGCCTTCCTGCAATTGTTCGATATTCGTGAACACAAAGCAGAAACCAAGCAGTTCGATGTGAACGACGTATTTACGCGCTACCTGGCTGCGGTCCAGCAAGTCACGGCTGCGGTGGATAGAATGCTAGACACGCCGCGGCCAGGCCGAGTTTGATAGATTTTCTTCACAGGAGAAGAACATGAAAGCAGCTTTAATCGTAATTGTTGTTCTAGTGCTGATCGCGCTGGTCGCATTCGGACAGTACGTCGGCGTCCGCAACACTCTGGTGACCAAGAATGAAGCGGTCAAAGCCGCGTGGTCGCAGGTGGACATTGTGCTGCAACGCCGCGCCGACCTTATTCCCAACCTGGTCGAGACCGTGAAGGGTATTGCGGGCCAGGAGCAAAAAGTTTTCGGCGACATTGCAGCTGCCCGTTCCAGACTGCTCTCGGCCGGCACTCCCACGGACAAAATTGCGGCCAACCAGCAACTGGACGGAGCAATCGGCCGCTTGCTGGTGGTCGTAGAAAACTATCCACAGTTGAAGTCGAACGAGAACTTCCTTCGCCTGCAAGATGAGTTGGCGGGCACGGAAAACCGCATCGCCGTCGAGCGCAAGCGCTACAACGACACGCTTCAGGACTACAACACCTACGTAAAGACATTCCCCAACAACATCTATGCGGGATGGGCTGGTTACAAACCCAACGATGCATATTTTGCCGCTTCCGAGGAGTCACGCCAGGTTCCGAAGGTGAATTTCTCTGCCCCGGCCGCAGCCCCGCAGACGGCACCTCAACCTGCGCCTGCGAGATAGCGTTGCAAGCCGATTTCGCAGTCGAACTCGGTGCCGATGACGAAACGCTCGAGATGCCGTGGGCTGCCGAGAGTGGTAGCCCACGTTATAGCGATCTGAAACGTCATCCCGAAATGGTGGATGGTCTTGAAGAAGTCGTGCGAGTGCCGGAGTTAGGCGAGTTTCTCACCAAGGTGAACTCGCTGACCAGCCCGTTTGAAACCGCCAAGTGCGATGCCTGGCCAAGCACGGAGATAAATCCCGAAGAGGAAATCTTTGAGGCCGACCACAAGTTTGGTTGTTATGTCGATCTTTTCTTCTCGCACGAACCAAACCGTTTCAGGCTTCCCGAGCATGAGCGTCTTGCCAAACACCTTGTCCAGTTGTTGCAACGGGCTCCCGAGATTTCGGCGGCCGCCGAATTGTGCATCCGCCGCTGCTACTACACCGATGAAAAAGGAATTCGGGATGGCTTCTACATCACGTTCTATCTTTTCGGGTACGGTAAGGATGGGATTCAATCCCGCCAGCATTGGGCGATTGCGCTTAAGCTGGTCCAAAGTGCGATCCGGCAAGTGTCCGTCGATTTGAGTTAGCTCGCCTTCACGGATCGCTGAAACCACGCGAGCACTTTAGCCCCGTGGCCTTTGTACCGGGTACGCAGTACGGACAACAGTACCATCGAGAGAAAAATTGTCAGCAGTCCAACGGAAGCCGTGCGAATGTCGACAGCTCGCTTCGGCAGAACGGAAAGCCGTCCGTATACAAACTCGATGTGAACCCAGTAAACCAGCAGGGAAGTCTGCCCCAACTGGATCAAAGGGCTAAATCCCCACTGGCCCGCTCCCCAGCGGCACCAAAGATAGACCGCAGCCAGAATTGCCAGCAGCATTCCTACGCGAATCAGAAAGAAGTTCGGACTGGTATGCCAGAAATCGTAGGTCGCATAGAGTTGATGTGGACCGGCGTCCAGCCACCGTGCGAGGTAAATCAGCGCGATTCCACCGAGGCCAGTTAGCACAAAAGTCGTGGCGCCAAGTCTCCGCGCTTCATCGCTCAACAGAAAAAATCCCACCGCGAGCCCGGCGAACGCGAACGCAGTCCACGGAAAAACAGGAAACAGCCACGCCTGCGGTTCGCCAAGGTTGTGCACGCCGTTAATGTAAGACTCCAGCGGCCACGGCATCCAGTCCGGCCGCCAGGTAGTCCAGAGCAACGGAGTCAGCAGGGAAATGGTCATTCCGACACCAGCAGCCGTCATGCCCAGAGCTAATCGCATGGACGACCCCGAGTTGAATCGCAATACGATCCAACAGACCACGCCCATCAACATCATCGAGAGGCCGATGGTGTTGAGGACATCCACGCGCAACAAGTCGCTCCAAGGCGCCCAGCCCCAGGCAATCACATATTCCTGCAAGCGAAAAAGAAGCCCCAGCGCGAAAATCTCCGCCCCGCGGCGAATCGTGGTTCGCGCAACTTGACCGGCAGGCACACCTTTTTGCCGCAACTTGTCGACCACCAGGGCAAAGGAAATGCCCGCAAGAAAAAGAAATAGCGGAGCCGGTAACGTGCCCCCCAATTGCGACCACATGAAGAAGGTGCTCTTCCGCGCGTCACCTCCCAGCCAGGAGTCGTAACAATGCGTCTGGAACATCAATACGCAAGCCAGGCCGCGCATCCAGTCAATGTACGCAAGCCGGGATGGAGCACGGACGGAGGGCACGAGGCAGTATACAAAACAATGGCGCAAGTCCGGCGCGATCAGACTCTTGCCAACCCCGGTTTGGTTGCGGCCCAGCATAAGTCCTTGAGTCTCCCCGCAACCCATAGACACGGAAGGCTCTGCAACTTTTTCTTTGGTTCGGCGTTTATATAGAATGGATAGGCGCTTCAGACGAGACAGAAATGCCTGAAGGCCTTCGTAGTTGCTCGGTCTCCACGGAGATCACAGCTCGGAGAAGGAGGTAACATGCGTTATCTAAGGTATCTGGCGTTGCTGAGTATCTTCATTCTTCCGGCGGCGTATTCGCAAGCCCAGATCGCGGTCGGCGTTCAAGTCGGCCCGGGTTATGGCTATGCCGGTCCGGCCCCAGTTTGCGCCTACGGTTACTACGCATATTATCCTTACGCGTGCGCGCCGTATGGATACTACGCTCCGCGTTGGTTTGTCGGCGGCGTCTTTATCGGCGCTGGTCCCTGGTATCACGGCTACTACGGACCTCGCTACAGCTACTACGGTCGCCCCGGCTACGGCTATTACGGTCGCGGGTACTACGGTCGCGGGTACTACGGTGGCGGCTACTACGGTCGCGGTTACTACCGGCCTGGCGCCTACGGATACTATCGCGGCGGCGGGTTTGGCTATAGCCACGGGTATGCGCAGCATGGCGCAATGGGCGGCGGCTTCCACGGTGGTGGCGGTGGCTTCCACGGCGGCGGCGGCTTTCACGGCGGCGGACGACGGTAAGTCCAGATTACTTGACCCAAGTACGGCTGGCAGCAGAGGCTGCCAGCCGTTTTGTTTTTCCGCGACCCGCCGGAAGTTTAAGAGTACCGCGTAGACTCTCATCAGCCGGGATGTCGGCTGGAACACATCCTATTCAGACGCTACAATGTCGTGGACGGCAAGAGTTAGTCGTCAGAATGCGGTTTCATAAGGGCGCGTAGCTCAAACGGATAGAGCATCGGATTTCTAATCCGAGGGTTGCAGGTTCAATTCCTGCCGCGCCTACCAGTTCAAAATCCTAGTGAATCAAAGCCTCACCGCACAGGAGCCCACTCGTGTACTGCCTCGGGCCGGGGGCGAAAAGGCGGCGCAAGCTTGTGCTGAGGCCTGATTACGCTTCCGCCCGACAACTGTCGTAACATCGCGATAGCACCCATTCACCGGGTTGAGTGTAAGGCCTATTTACGTCACCCGTGCTTAAGACTAGAGGCTATAAGCCGAGGGCCTTCACTTGTTCTTCGGTTTCGTAGCCGAGCCAGTGTGCAACCTCATGCCAGACCACCCGTTTCACCTCGGTTCGCAAGTCTCCTTTTGAACACCGCAGAATGGGGCCACGAAAAACAAATATCAAGTCAGGGGCATACTTCACCTGGGTATACGACTGCTTTGTCCTAAGTGTGCCGCTGTACAACCCCAATAACTCGGTTCCATGGCGCCATTTCTTTCTGTTCGATATGTCCTCCAATACGTCCGCAGGAGGCTCGTCAACCACTTGAATCCCGGGGAAATCTCGCAGGTGCCTGATCTTCTGAGGCAGAGTGCTGTATGCCCACTCCACAATCTCATCGAAGCTATCGGGATTTGCGGTGTCGGACATCAGGCCAACTTTACCACCAGCACACTCCGCGAGACCTTGGGCACCCGAGATGGCAGGACCGTGGTGACGTGAAACCGCTCATGCTTGTACTAGTGTCGAGATCTCCGGTTAGCCGTTGAGTTGGGGACAATTTGTCCCAAACCACAAACCAACAGGTTATCGCTCTTGTTTTGATTAGCTTGCCTCCCGAACTTGAAATCTGCAGGACAATCTGTCCCCCTTTCATCGACCTCCAGGCGTCAGTTAAGCAATTGATTTTAAGCCAGTTGGATAGACTAGACATTTGGTAGCCCGCCTGCACCTACAACCCCCGAAGCAGACTCACTTTGCGAGGGTGTTCAAGTGCAAATGAAGAATGAAATCCGATGGCTGGCTTTACTTGCAGTGCTGGCCTACGCCGTTGTTCAAGTTGTTTCACCCACGTTTTTCAACCACGCTGTCTCGTTGACGGCGTCCGCTGTTTGGGGCAACTAACTAAATGACTTGCCATGGGAGCGACTGGAGCGACCAGACAATGAAGCCACGTAAGTTAGGTACGCAGAAATGGAAGAGTATCCGGAGCGCGCTGGTGCGTCTTGCGATTCCGGCTCTCTACGCCACCGCGAGTTTTGCAGCGCAGCCATCGCAGGCGCGCGATGCGAATGCCGGGGAACCACACTATAGCGGAAGGTTTGCCCGCGATATCGACCGCCGCAATCCAAACGCCCTGGTCGACGTAATCGTGCAGTTCAAAGCAACTCCCAGCGCCCAACGCTATCAGAAAATGTCGGCCGATGGCGCTGTGCTGAAGGGCAAACTGCACAGCATCAGAGCTGCACATTTCAGGTTGTCGGTATCCGCCATCGCCAAACTGGAGAAAGATCCTGACGTCCTGTACATCTCCCCGGATCGCACGGTTCATCTCAACAACAACTACGAAACTTACGAACCAGCAGTGCTCGCCGATGTCGCGGCCCAACAGTACGGACTCGATGGCACCGGTATCGGAGTCGCCGTAATTGACAGCGGCATCGCCGATCACGCAGACTTTCGCACCGCGGGCGTGTCCCGCGTGATTCACAGCGAGAGTTTTGTCGCAGGGAGCACCTCAACCGTAGACGCCTACGGACACGGTACCCACGTCGCCGGCATCGTGGCCGGAAACGGCGCGGCCTCCGGCGCGGGCAGCGGCTATTCGAAACAGCTTCCGGGAATGGCGACCAATGCCAACATCATCAACCTTCGCGTGCTGGATCAAAACGGTTCCGGCACCGACAGCCAGGTGATCGCGGCCATTCAACGAGCCATTCAGCTCAAAAGTCAATACAACATCCGCGTCATCAATCTTTCGTTGGGGCGGCCGGTTTTTGAAAGCTACACACTCGATCCTCTGTGCCAGGCCGTGGAACAAGCCTGGGCAGCCGGCATCGTCGTGGTGGTAGCGGCGGGAAACAACGGACGCGACAATTCCTATCACACTCGCGGTTTCGCCACCATCGGCGCGCCCGGCAACGACCCCGCGGTCATCACCGTCGGCGCTACCCGAACCTTTCAGACTGACACGCGAGTCGACGATGCGATCGCCAGTTACAGCTCCAAGGGCCCGACCTTGATCGACCACATCGTCAAGCCCGACATCGTCGCCCCCGGCAATCGCACCGTATCGCTCCTGGTCAAGAACAGCACTCTCGATGCGCAAAACCCCGGCCTCGAGGTTGCTCCCACTGGGACGTGCTCGACCACCTGCACCGCCAAGTATTTCCGGCTCAGCGGAACCAGCATGGCGACGCCAGTCGTGAGCGGCGCGGTCGCGCTCATGCTGCAGGACGATCCCACTCTGACGCCAGACACCGTCAAGGCCCGTCTCATGAAGACAGCCTGGAAGGGTTTCGGGGTCTACACCAATTCCTACGACGTCTTCAACAACCTTTACAACAACCAGTATGACGTTTTCACTTACGGCGCCGGTTACCTCGACATCGACGCTGCATTGGCTAACAACGATGTCGCCAACGGCGTGGCGCTCTCTCCGACCGCCAACTACAACCCTGTAAACAAGACCGTCACCATCGTCAACACCAACTCCGTGACTTGGGGAAACTCCGTTGTTTGGGGAACCTCCATCGTCTGGGGCAACTCCATCATCTGGGGCAACTCGGTCCTGGATGCGAACTCGGTCTGTTGGGGAAGCTCGATTGTTTGGGGCAATACAACCGACCAGGGCTTCAGCGTAGTCTGGGGCAACAGCGTGGTCTGGGGTACCTCGACAGCAACTTCGGCCTTCAGTGATGGCCAGGATGGAGAGAACTAGCCATGACAAACCTTTCGACCAAGACGAAAATACTTGTCGGACTCGTGCTTCTCTTCGGTATCGGGATACTCGCTCAGGTGCCACTGACCTGGGGACATCCGGCCTACGGACGCTTCATTGGGACCTTCGTAGTCGCGCTCTTCGCAGCACGGCTTAAAGTCTCCCTCCCGCGGCTCACCGGATCCATGTCGGTGAACCTGCCGTTCATCCTGCTGGCGCTGAGCGAGCTCAGCCTGGCCGAGGCAATCCTCATTACTGGCGCGTCCACGCTGGTGCAATGCCTCTGGTCTGAGAACAGTCAACAGAAGCCGATCAAGATCATGTTCAACGTGAGCGTTACCTTGATGGCCGCCCAAGCCGCATGGCTCACCATGCAGCTCACCGATCCCAATTTCGGGCTTGGCCTTGCTCTCGGAGCACTGGCCTACCTGCTGGTCAATACCATCCCGGTCGCAGCCATTATCGTCTTCACCGAAAGTGGCCGCCTCTTCGGAACCTGGAAACAGATTCTGCAACTTACGTTCCCTTACTTCGTCCTGGCCGCCGGTGTTGCCGGCTTGGCCAAACTAGCCAGCCAAACGTTTGCCTGGTACATCCCGCTGCTCATCCTGCCGCTGATGTTCCTGGTGCAACGCTCTTTCACGCTCTACTTCCAAACCCTGCGCAACAACACCGGGCAGCAGGCTCCTTACGCCATGGCCGCCAGCGCTGGCCGCAATTGACGTAAGCGACAAAACAATAAGTTGGAAGAAGCCCACCGGCCAGGTTCCAGAACCTGGCCGGACTTTTTTGCGGTTGGGCGTAAGTGAAACAGAAATGTGCGGTCTATCGACTCGCTGACTGCGGCGGAACAGCCGCCTCGATAGTGGAAAAGATCGCGGATTCACCGAGCGCATCGGTTACTCCCCCGCGAACCAGCGATTCAAGCAAACTGGACCGAACCCTCGCCAAAACCAGCTTTACGTTCTTGCTGCCCAGACTCTGACAGAGTTCGATTAGGGTCTCACATCCGCCAAGGTCCACGAACAGGATCCCGGAACAATCCGCGACCAGCAGCCTGATGGTTCCTCCCGCCTGCTCCGTCAGTGGCGCAGTTATTCCAGCGGTGCAATAACCGTTCTCGAATGAGAAAGAGGTTTTAAGCCCGAACCCGGCAATCTTCGCTGGCGCGATAGGCTGCAGGTCAGGGCCGAAGCGCCGGGATGCGAATACCGAATATCCGCTCGAACCCGCGTTCTCCCTCGTGCGTCAGGCGGACGGCACGCGTCCTGCGAAGCCGTGCCAGCCACTTCATCTCCATGAAGCGGGAAAGCATTGCAGCCCCTACCGCGCCTCCTACGTGATGGTCACGTTCGGTCCAGTCGAGACATCCTCGAGCAAACGAACGCCGCAGTCCGCGCAGCGATTGCGCGTCAATATCCAAACTGTGCAGAAAGCGCTCCCCCTTGGTGGTTAGCAGGAATGCGTCGTCCCGATACCGCAGCACATCTCGCCGCTGTAGCTCGTTTCGCAGCGCGATCGCAAGCACGCCCGCCAGATGGTCATAACAGGTCCTGGCAAAACGCAATTCGGGCATTGCGGGATTGCTGGAGTCTTGAGCGAGCGCCCCCAAAGCTTCGATAGCTGCCGCAACATCAGCGTTCTTGAGGCGGAAAAGCCGTTGCCGTCCGTTACGTTCGGAAACCACAAGGCCGCCGGCGAGCAGTTTCGAAAGGTGCGAACTCGCCGTCTGCGGAGACGCCGCAGCCGCCATGGCAAGCTCCGACGCGGAATGGCCATTTCCATCCAGCAGCACGGTAAGCATCTGAATGCGCCCGGCCTCGCCAATCAGCCCGGCAATACGCGTAATCGAAGATGCATCCATAGTTCAATACATATTTAAACATAGCTGTACCCTAAAACGCTAGTCTTATTTCTGTCACAGGTAAATCGAATGGCTAGGCCTTTTCCAGGAGGATCCGTGAACGCCCTGACTCGAGGCACCATAATCCTGCTCGCCGCGGCAGCGGCATTCGCCCAGGCGCGCACCGAAAAAGATTCGCCGAGTTCCACCGTGGTTGGTTACGTGCGCGACAGTGGCTGCGTCCACCGCTTCCACGAAGTCATAAAACCGCTGCCCAACGGATGTGTCGAAGCTTGCGTGCGCGGAGGTTCGCCGATCGTCATCCTGACGAAAGACGAGCTGGTCTACCACCCCGTCTCTACCGAAATGCCTGATGGGGACGTACGTCAAAAGATGCTGCCGTTCGTCGGCAAGTTCGTAAAGGTCACCGGACACGTCTACAGTCGAGGCGGCTCCAACGCGATTTCAGTCGACCAGATTGAAGAGACAAAAGAATGAGGCGGCCATGAAGGATCTGGAAATCGAGTTAGAAAATCGTCCCGGCGCCCTGGCCGACATGGGCGGCGCCCTGGGCCGCGCCGGAATAAGCATCGAAGGAGGCGGCGCCTTCGTTGTCAAAAGCAATGCCGTCGCACACTTCCTCTTCGAGGATGGCGCCGCCGCTCACAGAGCGCTCGATGCGTCAGGAATCCGCGTCCTCGAAGAGCGAGACGTACTGGTTCAACGATTGAACCAAACAGAGCCGGGTCAACTAGGCAAGATCACGCGCCGCATGGCCGAGGCAGGCGTGAACATCGAAGTTCTCTACAGCGACCACGATCACCAGTTGATCCTGGTCGTCGATGACATCGCAACCGCGCGAGCAGTCTCTGCGGCCTGGACCCACGAGCACAGCCTGTAGGGCGGACACTCTTGTCCTCTGCTCTTGATCTTGATTTCGGTTGACATTATTGTCCGTACACAATCGTAGTGTTCCACGTGGAACACTTCTTCACTTTCTCTATGTGAGTATTGTTGCGGATGTCTTACTGACGGCCTGGAGAGTTCTGGCTGACCGACTGATGCTCTTTGATCCAGTCGTTGGCCAGTTGTTGTGCGGCTGTGATCTGCGAGCGGTTCATCCGCGAAGCCAGGACGGCGACGCGATACTTGCTGGCCTCATCTCCACCCGCTTGAGCCAGTACCGACCAGAAATATGCTTTCACCAGATCCTGGGGGACTCCGCGTCCCGCCCAGTAGTAAGCGCCGAGCGTGGCCTGCGAGACGACGTGTCCTTGTTCTGCGGCCATGGTGAACCAGCGTACTGCTTCCGTGTAGTCCTGCGGGACATCATCGCCAGTGGCGTAGCGGGCTCCGACAGAAAACTGGGCGGCGGGATCGCCCTGCTCGGCCAGTTTGCGCATGCCCTGCGGGCCGGTCTCACCCGCGGCGGGCGGCGCGGACGGCTTGGGGGAAGGCTTCATTGCTGACGGGGACGCCGGGGCAGAGGCCCCACTTCCAGTGGATTCGCGGGGCGAAAGCAGCCAGGAGCCCGCGACTGCGATCGTGACCGCCGCCACGGCCAGCAAAAGTTTTCGCGAACGAGAAAGATGCGGGAGCGGCAGGTCCGCCGGAGTTTCTACCGGGAACTCATCGTCCACGCTGGCCGCTAACGGCTGTGGCTGCGGAGAAGCAGGCACATCCTGTATCGAAGCATCCTCGGCGGAGTTCTGCTCCGAAGGCTGGAGCTTGCCCGCGCGATGGACTGCCGCGGAACACATTCCGGCCAGGCGTTTGAGCACGATAGGATCGTTGGCGTCGAACGCGTAGGGTTCGGGCGAGAACACTTCGAGAATTCCGATGACGGCAACGTCCCAGATAATTGGCACTGCGATCATGGAACGAATCCCAATGGCGCGGCAGCTTTCACGATCAACCAGAGGATCGGTTTCGGAGTCTTCGCAGCGCAACAACTGGCCGGTGCGCACGCACTCACCGGAGAATCCGGAGCCGATGGAAAACCGTGCACCCAGGCCTGGAGCGTCCTGGCCCGCGCTGGCGCGGCAAATCATGTCAGCTCCCTGGGTGAGGGCAATGGCCGCGCCGGTTGCGCGGGTGAAGGTCTGCGATCTCTGCGCGAGCAATTGCAAAGCTCCATCGAGATCTGAACCGAGCGACTCCGCTTCGCGCTTGACGACGGCGAGAGCCGCGAGGATCGAAGTGTAGTCGGCGGGGGCCGTGGGCTCGAGATCGTGCCGCATCCAATGAAACAGAGCGCGCCCTTGCGGGGGTTTCCCCGGCAGAACCGGGATGGCATCTGGCAATGACCGATCGGTGGGGGTCTGGTCAACCCGCTGATTCACGCAAGCGACCATGGCGTTCAGGAAGAGCCATTCTTTGAGCTGGCGGACGGATTCGTCCGGCATCTGGGGAAAGTGGATTCCGGCGCGGCCCGAGCGGTCAGCCCAGATCACTTCGCCAGTGGTGTGGATGCAGGCGCTGGTGGCGGTCAAATCCAGACACAGATTCACGCTGTGCTTCACGTGGAGCGGCGACGAAGTCTGAATGGCCATGCCTTCTTCGCTGATGTCCACGATCTCACTCAGGTCGAGGACTTGGCCGCTCGAACTTCCATTCAAGCTGGCGTAGGCAGGGGTATGAATCTTGTGGCGCACGCGACGCCGGCGACTGCGCAGAGGAGGCGCCAGTGCACGGACAGCCTCGACTGAGTTGGATCCTAGGCCTTCCATAGCGAACGCTACATATTACTCCAGCTTGGCGATGTTTTATAGGGAGCAAAAGAAGAGGTACTGTGACAGTTTGAACTTCACACCCCGTAGAGAAGTTGGCGGTAGGCGGTCTTGTGCTATTTGTCTTGCATCCGCGTTTGATCTGTAATCCAGTTTACCTCCCAGGTCTTGCCGCCATCATCCGAGAACGATTGCTCGAAGTGGGGAGAATTCGTGTCGGTCTTCGACCAGATAAATCGAACACAGATACTTTTGCCATTCAATGTGTCCTGGGCGTAAAACTCGCCTTGTCCATTCTTGAATTGGCCGATCTGGGAGGGCACGAGGCTGCCGTCCTTGCTGTTGGCCCAAGAGAGGCTCCACTGGTGGGTTTGAGGATTATAGGTACGGAGCGTCAGGCCTTCGATGTGGCCACTGGCAGGGCTGTCGGTTTCGAACTCCTCCAGTTGGGCACGGCCGTCCCATACTTTACGGGTGACTGAAGTGCCGTCAAATTCAACCCAGGTGGTGGATCCAGTTAAAGGATGGAGGAGACGCTTCAAATGAATGTTCCACGTACCCAGTTCGAAATCAAAATCGTGTTGCCCATCCCGTTCGGTTGGCTGAACTGCAGTTTTTGATGCGTCTGAAGTTTGTTGTGCGCTTCCTTGAAGCGGTTGCAATGCGACCACCAAACTGCCCATCAGGAGAAAAGTCCGAATGTGTTTGAGGTTCATCACGGCCTCCTTCAATTCGTGTATCCTGCCGGACCAGCACCGACGAAAACATAGTCGAACAGGAGAGTGAATGTGTTAATCCAGAGTAAAAACAAGTAAACAGTTGTGAACGCGTTGTTGCGTTGGGAACTTCTGATTCGAGCGAGGGAAGAGCCAGGTCTCGAAGCGCGAGACCTGGACTATCCGTGCTATTTCATGGCCGAAAAATCTGTCGGGCGCATGTACGTAACGTCTACTTTCTCCACCAATTTCTCGGTGAGTTCCGATTTTGCCATCTCTTGAAAAGCTGGATCGACACGCAGCTCGTCCCAGTGCTTTTTTGCTTCTTCCCGGCTGGAATGAGCCAACATAAAGATGAATGTGTCCTGCGAAGAGGGATCGTCGGGCACCCAATAACCCACAACGTTCAGATCGTGTTTGGCGAGCAGCTTTGACGTGATGTCGCGAAACCTGGACTCTAGCGCCGGGACTTTTCCCGGAACCGTGTGATAGACGCGAAGCTCAAAGACGCGATTGCCATCGGCATTCACCGGGACGACGCGTGCGAGGCGGGTGGCAAGGAGCACAAACGCGAGCAGGGCGATGCCGCGAGGTATCCATGCTGTGAATTTCCAGAGTTTCATCAGAGTCTCCTGGGAAGCCGATTGAGTGTGGCTCCCATGGGGAGTACGTCGGGCCAGGCATTTTGGATGTTTTGCGGCGCGAGTCATGAGGCTTTGAAGGTGGATTTGGGCGGGGCGCAGATGGATTCGAACCAGCGGCTGATATAGACCTGGGCATGGGCTTCGCCGCAGAAATGGCGGGCGGTGGGGTTGTTGGCGGCCGTCAGATCCCACTTGAGGACTGCCAGCTTTTGATCACCGCACTCGATTACAAACCAGCGGGTCGGGTTTTCGCTGACGATTCCGCAAATCTCGCATTGGAATTCTTTGAGAGTGGACATGCGTTCTCCGTGATGATTTTGCAAAGGCTTAGTATAACGGCAAGTGTCGTGGTCAGACTCTTTTCCGTAGGCTAGGAATTCCTAGCTATTCCAGAGGGCTCAGCGCAGCGCGGAAGCGCTGCGCCACCCCCAAACCAGCGTGTTTTCGGCTGAGTCTGAAAGACTACTGCGTCAGGCAAGAGTCAAAGGCGGCGGACCGGAGTGTCCGCCCCACACGAGCGTGCAACGTGGGCTTATTTTTGGTCCGTCTTCGCTTTTTCGGCGGCTCGCTTTTGGGCTTCGATCGTCCAGGGTGGGACAATGCCGTTTGCTCTGGCGTAGGCCACCGATTGGCCGAGGTGTTCGTGGGCATCGGCTACCAGGATGTAGATCACGTCGCCGGCATTTGCCTGGGGGCCTAGTTTCGGGAGCAGTTTCGCGAAGTCGGCGTTGGTCATGCCGTTGATCGCCTTCTGGGTGAAGTCCCACGACTTGTTCAGCTCCTCGACGATCTGGGCACGGTCGGTGGTGGATTTCTCAAAAGTCTTGCCATCGAATCCCGCGGGGAGCGGGGTTCCCCTGAGGGCCAGAATTCCGTAACGTTCGCCTGCGACGTGAAGAAAGACTTCGGCGAACGAGCGGGAGTCCGCTGAGGGACGCCATGTCATTTTGTCGGCGGGGACGGCGTTGGCCAGGTCCACAAACTTCTTTTGGGCGCGCTCCAAGTCCAACAGAGACTGGGCCTTCATGTCATAGCTCGGGGCGGTGTGGTCGGCGTTCGCGGCCGTGTCTGAACTCTGCGCAAATCCACCGATTGCCACAGCACTCAAACCCATCAACAATAACAATCCTGCCAAGAACATTTTTTTCATGGTCGATCCTCCTGAGAAAAGCTGCTGGTGCCGTTAGACGAGGGGACGGAGAAAATGGCCCCGCGAGCGCACAACTTTTTACAATCAGACTTTTACGATCAGGCGGATTGACGCTGGCTTGCTGGTTGCAGGGTGGACAGGCGGGAGATGGCGGCGACCATGAGGCTGGAGAGGAGTTGCATGGTAGCCACGTCGCGGTGGTCAAAGGCGTGAGGAGAGCCGGAGAGAACCTCGAACACGCCCAGGGTTCTGCGGAAATGGCGGAGCGGGGCGGCGAGGATGGAACGCGCACCAAGACGGCGGCAACTGGCCAGGTCGACGAAAGGGTTGCGCTCGGCGTCGTGGCAGAGGACGACCTCGCCGGTGCGGACACAGTCGGCGGAGATTCCCGAGTCAGTCTGCAGGCGAACTCCCAAGTCAGGCGCGGTGCGTCCGGTGCGGGCGCGGCAGATAATTTCGTCACCGTGGCGCAAGGCGATGGCGGCGCCGGTGGCGCCAGTCAGAGCCTGGGCGCGTTCAGCGATCACGCTGATGGCAGGCTCCAAGTCGATTTCGCCGGGATGAATGTCCAGTTCATTGGCGGAAACGCGCGCTGTGTTTTTCTCCGGGTGCGAATCCATGGCCCGGGCGTGGCTGCGGGTGGGAGCGAGCGTGGCGAAGGAGGCTGGCACGCGGTTTTCAGACGACGCAGGAACGGTGCGGAGCAGTTCGCGAACCAGGCGATCGAGTTCGGCGTCGGCGATGAGATGAGCGGTTTGCTGTCCGCGGAGAGATCCTCCGAGCACTCGTGACAGGCTCAAGACCGCCCTGGAACCGCAGGCCATGCAGTACGGCGTGTTGTTTTTGCTGATCAACTCACATTCGACGCAGAACACAGCGGTCTGCAAGGTTAGGAAGCTGATGTCCTGGCCGGTGAGCTTGTCTGCCATCTTTACTGGACTCTCCCGAATTTCTTTTGTGAGTGAATGGAGAAAAGTACATGGGATGGAGATTTCTCAGAAGTGACAGGACTGGTTCGGGGCTGTGGATAAAGTGTGGTGTCTTAGGGCGGCTTTGTTGTCGCCGCCCAGCGTTCGTGGAGAGGGTAGGGATTCCTCGCTACGCTCGGAATGACAGTGGGGGATTGAGCGTTGTCGCCGCCCAGCGTTCGTGGAGAGGGTAGGGATTCCTCGCTATGCTCGGAATGACAGTGGGGGATTGAGCGTTGTCGCCGCCCAGCGTTCGTGGAGAGGGTAGGGATTCCTCGCTACGCTCGGAATGACAGTGGGGGATTGAGCGTTGTCGCCGCCCAGCGTTCGTGGAGAGGGTAGGGATTCCTCGCTATGCTCGGAATGACAGTGGAGGATTGATCGGTGTCGCTGCCCAACGCCCGCGGAGAGGGTAGGGATTCCTCGCTACGCTCGGAATGACAGTGGGGGATTGATCGGTGTTTAGCTGGCTTGCGCGGTTACGAATTCTGGATGGTGTTCGGGATCGGGTAAGACTTCAACTGCGGGAATGGAGGCGCGATCGAGGGCGTCCGCCAAAGCCACGGGGAATACCGATGTGAGCAGGTTGATATCGAACTGGAGGTCGCGGTCAGTGTAGAGGCGGTACACGGTCATGGAGCCGCAGCGGACGTTGCTGGTGGTCACGAGATCGAGAGTGAGGCACCAGGAACTGACCATTTCCTGGGGGAAGCGTCTGCCTGGCCGGGTCCAGCGCAGGCAGGGAGTTTCTCCCCAGGCGGAGATGAGGCGAAGGCCGTTGAGAGTGGGTAGAGCGGAAGGTTGGGAGTGCAACCGCAAGTCGAAGGCATCGAAGTCGTTGCCGGCGAGCGCAGCCACCAGGATGCGGCAAAGCTGGGGGTAGTCGGAGGAGACTTTCAATTCTTCGGTAGCGCGGCGGATGGCAAGGTTGTTAATCAGAATCTGGCGCTCGATGGTGCGCTGGGCTACGCGGCGCAGTTCACCGAACTCCATGTAGCCGAGACGTTGCACGCCGATCCATACACCGGTTCCGAGCACGGCGAGGACCAAGCCGAGCATGTCGCCGCTCGGCCACAGTAGAAACAAGCTGAGCAGGGCGAACAGCGCTGAAACCGCATAGAGGATGATGACGACCTGGCGGTGCGAAAGGCCGCGCTGCAAGAGTTTGTGATGGATGTGCTCGCGATCGGCGGTAAAAACCGGTCGTCCACCCAAGAATCGCCGCATGATCGAAAGCGCGGTTTCCAGGATCGGCAGCCCGAAGGAGACGACCGGGATGGCGACGGCAATGATAGTAGGGGCCTTCTGCGCGCCTTGCAGGGCGAGGGCGCTGAGCATGAATCCGATGAACAAACTTCCGCCGTCCCCCAGGAAGATGGTTGCGGGGCTGAAGTTGAAGCGGAGGAAGCCGAGGATCGATCCGGCGAGCACCAGGGCCATGAGGGAGACCAGCGACGACCCTGAAACCAGCGCTACCGCAAAAACGACCATGGTGGAAAAGAGGGCGGAACCCGCAGCCAGACCGTCGAGCCCATCAATGAGGTTGAATGCGTTGGTGATGGCGAGGACCCAGAGAATGGTGAGCGGCAGGCCTACAAACCACGGAATGTGGCGAATGCCAAATAGAACCGGCAGATCGAGAATGCGGAGGCCTCCGGCAAACAGCATGGCGCCCGCGACTGACTGAACCGCCACCTTCGCATAGGGGCTGACGGGATGAACGTCGTCATAAATACCGAGAGCGAAGACGAGGGACCCGGGCAGCAGAATGGTGAGCAGAGTCTTGAAGGAAAAGCCGAGGCCCGCATCCAGATGATGCCAACCAGCCGCCAGCGCAATCGCGAGAGTCAAGAGGAACGAGAGAAAAATTGCTGCGCCCCCAAATCGGGGAAGAGGATGGCTGTGCAGGTGACGCTCGAGGGCGGGGGCTGCAACCCAGCCGTGAGTGTTGGCCAGATCGCGTACATACTTGGTCAGAACAAATGAAAGCAACAGCGAGGCTACAAATGTTCCCAGGTAGAAAAGTATCAACTAGCTCCTCCGTCGGAGCAGAGCAGTTCTCCCACGGCTGGCCTCGTGGGTTACATCTTAAGCCGCAACGCGGCTGGGGGACCTCCAACTGATCGAATCGTACAACCATCGAGGGCGCGCCACTATTCCCTGTCTTGGTTCATGGCAGCCACGGGTACATCGCCGGCAATGCAAGAATTGCGATGTTTGCGAGTTGAGCACCGGGCAGGAACAGTGGGCTGAAGCGGGGCATGGCTGTGCTAGACTTCTCGCAAAAATGGCAATGGACCGCTCGATATCGTTTCTGCGCTGGAGTTTGTTCCGGCCGGTGTTTTTATTTCTCTTGCTGGTGGTGGCTGGGCCGAGAATCGTGGCTCAGGAGGGATCGGCAGAAACACAAGGGTCCGGGGACGCGGCTACCCCTGCGGCGGCGACTTCGGTAGAGAGTCCGACAACGCATGCGAGTCCGGGGCTGCGACTGGGGTCCGGGGATCTGATCGATGTGAGTGTTTACAACGTTCCGGAACTCACGACCAAGGCGCGGGTCAGCAGCACGGGTGAGATTTATCTGCCGCTCATCGACTATGTTCACGTCAGCGGCCTGACGGCGGAAGAAGCCGAAGGCCTGATTCAGAAGCGCTTGTCGGATGGTGGTTTCGTGAAAAATCCCCACGTCACATTATTTGTGGATCAGTACGCGTCGCAAGGCGCCAGCGTGTTGGGGGAAGTGGCGAGGCCGGGAGTGTATCCGGTGCCGGGGCAGCAGAGGTTGTTCGATCTGATTTCAGCGGCAGGCGGATTTTCGGAAAAAGCGGGAAAGAGCATCACCGTGACCCATCGCGATGATCCGGACAAGCCGGTCACCGTTCCACTGGCGAGGAATGTAACCGATAATCCGGAGAGCAACATTCCGGTGATGCCCGGGGACACGGTCATCGTGCGCAAAGCCGATCTGGTTTATGTGGTCGGAGATGTTGGAAGGCCCAGCGGATTTCTCATGGACAGCGGACGGCTTACGGTGCTGCAGGCGATTGCGCTGGCGGGCGGCACGACTCGGACGGCGAACCTTGGCGGAGCAAGGATCATCCGCAAAGGGCCGGATGGGATGAGCGAAACTTCAATCGAGTTGAAGAAGATTCTGAAGGCGAAAGCGCCGGATGTAACTATGCAAGCTGACGACATTCTTTTCGTTCCCACCAGCACGGCCAAGGCCATCGCCGGACGGACTTTTGAGGCGGCAATGCAGGCGGCTACCGCGGCTAGTATTGTGGCTATCCCTTAGAGAAATTCTGACTGGGCATGAATTCCAGGTGGCGCCGCGTGAGCGGGGACTCTTGCGCGTAGATTGGCTGTGCCGGGCTGAGGCTCCGCCAGCATGGCTTGCAATATTTTCAGATATGTCTGGGCGGTTTGGCGGCGAGAGAAATGTTGCAGCACGTGCTGGCGGCCGTTGCTGCCCATGGACTCGCATAGAGCGGGATTGGCCGCCAGGCGCAATATTGCGTCGGCCAGGTCGGCGGGATTCTCCGGGTGAATGAAAACTCCGGCGTTGGCTTGCTCCAGGATCTCACGCGCGTGGCCATCCACGCCAAGGATCACGGGGCGGGCGCATGACATAAACTCGAGCATCTTGGTGGGGAGGACCGTCTTGAAGAGCGGGGAGCCTTTCAGCAACACCAGACATGCGTCCGAGGCAGAGATGTAAGCAGGGATTGCTTCCCGAGGCTGTTGATCGACAAAGCGCAGGTTGGTGAGCGAGCGCGCGCGAGCTGTGGAAATGAGATGCGCCTTTTCAGCACCTTCGCCGACCAGAAGAAACACCACGTTGGGGGCTCTTTCCCGCAGGAGGGATGCGGCCTCCAATAAGGTTTCCAGGCCGTGGGCGTTGCCCATGGTGCCGATGTAGGAGACGACAAATTTGTCTTCGAGGCCCAGGTCACGCTGTAGAGCCAGATTGGGTGGAAGACTGCTGAACAGATTTGCATCCACGCCATTCTCGACTACTGAGATCTTTTCTTCAGGGACGCGCCAGTGCTCAATCAGATATTTCTTGAATGCTGGAGTGACGACCACTACGCGGTCGCAGTTGCGATAGAGAAAGCCCGCGATCGACGCCAGTGAGCGGTGAAGCAGAGAATTGCCGGTGCCCACGCCAACGGCGGCCAGGGACTCAGGCCAGAGATCGCGAACCTCGAACACGAAGGGTACGCGCTTGCAGCGGGCCAGCCACCAACCGGAGAGGCCAACCAGCAATTGAGGCGAGGTGGCAATGACTACGTCGGGCTGGTTGAGGAACATTCCGGTGATCGCGGAAGAGGCGCAAAACGAACTGTAGTTCAGCATTCGTTCATAGGCTTTACGGTTGGGGAAGGGGAGGAGCCAGGTACGAACGATACTTACTCCTCTGACGTTTTCGCGGGTTACAAGGCGGCGGAACTTGCGGCGAAATTCCGGGGGGACGATTCCGGTGGGGTGATTGGGGAATCCGGTAAGAACCGTCGTGTCATGGCCGCTTTCCACCCAGAGCCGCGATAGCTCGGCGACGCGGCCAGCGGGAGCTCCCATCTCCGGAGGAAAATATTGCGATACGTAGAGAATCTTCACGGGTTTCTAGTAATAGCAAAGTTTGAATGCGCTTTTGTAGCAAAGCGCGCGGGTACGCTTGGTACGGCTGCGCGCGCACGCTTCCCATTTGTCGGCAAATTCGGCGAATGTCCTATCTCCGGTGAGCCGATGCATGATGCGCAACTGGACGACGTGCAAGCGATGGTAGAAAGGGCTGGCGATCATGGGAAGCCGAGTGCCGGATTGTTCGTACAACGACCAGAAGCCGAGATCGTAGCGATGGAGGTTTGCCCGCAGGGTAAGCAGTGCCTGCTCGAATACATCCCGAGCGGTGGGGTCATGCGTGACCAGGAAATAATCGCGGACGCCCCAGGCCGCCCAGATGAATCCGTTAAGGATGTGGGTGGGCGGTGAAACAATATACTCTTCAAACCAAAGGTTGCTGTGTTCGTCGGTGAAGGTGACGCCGCCATCGAGAGTTGACTTGAGGAAGCTGGTGAAGGCACGCCGCGCGGCGTCGAGATATACGGGAGCGCCGGTTTCGCGGTAAGAGCGAACCAGGAGCGAAATTCCCTGACCTTGGGCGAGCGCGGAGTACCAGGGAGCTTTGAGGGGCGACCGATATTCCCAATCAAAGTGGTGGTTCCAGATCCACGTGCCGTTCAGATTCGGCTCGAGGTGAGCACAGAGCCAATCGCTGGCAGCGAGGAATCTCTTTCTTCTTTTTTGGCGCCGCGCTTCAATCTGAGTTTGCGAGAAGAGGTTGTAGTTACCCAATCCCCACTGCGCGATTGCGATAGGGTTGTACTGCAGCCCGATCTTGCCGCGGTAATTGAGCATGGGAATGCCCGCGGAATCGTGCTCGCCGGAATAGTCCGCCTTCTCGGTAAATGACATGTAGTATTCGCCGAGTTGATGGAGGCTCGCGTCGAGATTCGCTTGCGGGGTCTCGTGCCAGAAGGTGAGATGGCTGTTCCCGGGAACAAGATAGGCACTGAAAATGCGCCGATAGTACTGCAGACGACTCACTAAGGGACAGTAGCATGAGAAAAGCCTGGCGCTGGTAGCGTGCGGGATTCCCCCCGCCCTAGGCCGGGATTCCCTCAACAATTGAATCGGGCGCGCGGGTGGGGATAATCCGGTTCAACCGCCAGCCGCCTGCAGCCAGCAGTTCGCGAAATTCCTTTTCGGTACGTTCGCGTCCGCCGGGGAAAATCAGCATTTGCAGATCGAGGAACTTGCTCGGTGAGAAGTCGTTGCCGGGTTGAATGACGCTATCAACCACGAGGAGCTTACCGTCTGAATTCACATTGTTCCGGCAGGCTTTCAATATCTTGAGGCACAAATCATCGGGCCAGTCGTGGATGATGTGTTTCATGATGTAGGCGTCGGCACCGCCAGGCACCGAAGAAAACATATCGCCCGACACATGGTGCAGCGTTCCATCAGAGGTTTGAGCGGACCTGTCTTGGCGCCTTCGACAACGTGGGAGGCGTCGTACAGCGTACCTCGCATCTGCGGATTCCGCGCCAGGATGGTTGCCAACAGGAGTCCGTGGCCGCCGGCCACATCGACGATGGAGCGAATCCCGTCGAAAGAGTAAGCATCGGCTACGGCTGGGCCATCGATCATGGACAGCCCGGTCATGGTTTCGTCGAAGATCTGGGCTTCGTCGGGATGTTGCTTGAAGTATTCGAAGATGTGGCATGCCGTAAATTTCATTAATTGCCTGTTTGCCGGTTCGCACGCAATACTCCAGACGCGACCAGCCGCGGCCGTGCCATTCCCGGCCGCCCATGATTGCCAGACCGCGCAGGCTGGGATTGGCATTTTTCCGGAGGACTGCCGACATCGGCGTCTCCGAGAATTTTCCGTCTGGTCCCTCCGACAACACTCCAACGCAGGCGGTGGCGCGCATGAGCCGGTAAAGCGCCTGCGGTTGGACTCCGATCTCGCGTGCCAGTTCCTCAGCTGATCTGGGTCCGGCTTCGACGAGATCCGGAATGCCGAGTTGTGCCAGGCAGGAGACGGCGCCGGCGACGTGAGCGCCATTCAACAGTTGAAACATGCCAACGTGGGCGGAAGAATTCTGAGTCTGCATGCGATTGGTTGTCACCGAGATTTTGATTTGGAGCAACGGCAGTATACAGGACTGCCGGACCGGTCCTGTTCGTGGAGGTTGTTTGGACAGCCTATATGCGCCAGATGCCAGTTTCGAGATCGGATTGCTCGACGGCGATGGTTGTAACCGCGAGCAAGTTGCTAGTGTTGTTGCCGTCCGGCAGGAACGCGTTGCCGTACTGGAACAAACCCATGGGCCAGCGGTCTTTCTTGCGTTGCAGGATGCGTTTCCACTGAACGCCATCGGGGCTGCCATACACGCAAACATTATGCTCGGAGTTGGCCGCGCTGGGTTCAACCATGGTTGAGAAGAAAATGGAATTGCCGACGCGGCACCCGTAGATCGACGAACTGCCCAGGGCCGCGACTGGGCAAAGATTTCCCCGGCGATCGAGACGGTATACGTGATTCGCTTCCGTGGGCGTATCGGAAGAGAAGTAGAGGGCATCGCGGGTGGGAATGAGCGCGGCGGATCGGGATTGCTGATTGCCGGATAAGATCACATCAACATTCTTGAAATCGCAGGAAGCCCTGAGGATGCGGCACTCTGAACCATCGTCGCCGGTCAGGATCCAGAGGCAGTTCTCCCATTCGTCGTAGACGATGTTGTGAACGTGACGGACCGCGCCTTTTGGGAATGTGTAAGCCACGTTCCAATGAGCGCCTCGATCAGTAGAGGCGTAGATGTGGACTTCATTACGCTGCGGGTTGTCGAAGTATTCTCCCCAGTAGATGTGGCCATCTGGCGTGGCGGCAACATGCAAGGGCCGGGTGCCGCGAAGCAGTTTATGCGACACGCGAAATTCCGTGTCTCCCGGCTGCAGAGTGACGATCGAGCCCGGAACGGCTGCGACCATGTGACCTGAGGACAAAACTGCGAGCGCGTGGAACCCATCGCGGAACAAGCGTGAAGCCAGGCGCGACGATGACGAGATGTTTCTCCACGGACCGGGACGATAGGTGCCCACGTTTTCCCAGATGGGGGCGCTTGCGTTCGGCTGACATTCGGGTTCGGACCAGACTGTATCCTCGGGAGAGATACAGCGAGTCTTTAACCATGCCAGCGCCCGCAGGCCGGGCCAGATGGCGATGCAGACCGGAGTCAGTTCGGCTTTCTGGGTTGCAGGGTTCACCGAGAGTGAATGGGTTGCCATGCTCTGTTTAAGTACCAGTCCCCGGTTCTCAGTTATTGGTTCCCGGTTTTCATGCTTAGATATGGCCCGATCGCGAGAACATCCATGCGCGTGCGCTTAAAGCAATCAATTGCCTGCTGGGGTTCGCATACGATAGGTTCATTCTCGTTGAAGCTGGTATTCAGCACTACGGGAATTCCGGTCTGGCGATCAAAGGCCTGGATCAAGTCGTAGTAGAGCGGATTCTCATCGCGATTGACGCTCTGTAAACGCCCGGTATCGTCCACGTGGTTAACGGCGGAAAGCTGAGCGCGTTTTTCCGGGCGAATCTTATAGACGTGCAGCATGAACGGCGAAGGGTGATCGTGCTCGAAATATTCGGGCTGGCGTTCCTCGAGAATAGAAGGCGCAAACGGGCGAAACCATTCGCGCTGCTTGATGCGCGCATTCAAGACATCCTTCATCCCGGGCAAGCCGGGATGCGCCAGGATGGAGCGGTTGCCGAGCGCGCGGGGACCCCATTCCATGCGTCCCTGAAACCAGCCTACAACGTTGCCTGCCGCGATCTGGTGGGCGACAGTGTCAAGCATGGGTTGGCGTTCCAGTTTGCTGAAACGCAAACCCGATTTCTCTAGAGCAGATTCGATGCGGTCATCGGAAAATTCCGGCCCCAGATAGGAGTTCTTCATCACAAATGTGCGGGGCTGGTCGAGGACAGCGTGGTAAGTGTGAAGCGCCGCCCCGATAGCCAATCCTTCATCGCCGGCCGCGGGCTGAATCCATGTTTGGCGAAATGGAGTTCGCGTGAATAGTTTTCCGTTCGCGACGCTGTTGAGCGCGCATCCGCCCGCCATGGCTAAATCCTGGGACGGCACCCGTTGGTGAAGTTGGTTGAGGAGATGGAAGAATACATCTTCGAAGCGACGCTGCATGGCGTACGCGAGATCCATGTCGCGCTGGGTGATTTCGCTGCGCGGCTCACGCGGGTGGCCAAAAGCTTCCACCATCCGCGGGGAGAAGTGGCGCGCCAGTTGCACCGTGCCGTCCGCTAAAACCTGCATGCCCTGATTGCTGCCCAAGGGCTTGAAGAAACTGGAGTCGAGATGAAATCCAGGATTGTTCAAGTCCACAAGCTCGCGAAGCCGATCGCAGTAGGTGTCCTTGCCGTAAGGGGCGAGGCCCATGACTTTGCCCTCATCGCCGTATTGCTGGTACCCGATGAACTCGCAAATCATGGTGTAGAAACTGCCGAGTGAATCGGGCAGGAATACGCGATCGAGCACGTCAATCTGATTGCCTTCGCAGCGGGCCATCATGGTGGAAACGAAGTCTCCAGAGCCGTCGTAGCTGAAGCCAGCGGCCTTATCCCATGGTGAGCAATAGTAGGCGCTGGCAATGTGCGCGATGTGATGTTCGAGGTGATGCTCACGGAAGCGAAGGGTTTTGGGATCAACTTCGAGCGTGGTGGCGATCAGCGAGCTCACGTCGCGCATGGGCTGCTTACGCTGGCGCAAGCGGATGAAGTTCAAAATCCTGGCGGGATTTGCCACTGCGTACTGGACTTTTCTGGCAAGGTTGGCGTCGCTATCCTGACCTACGGCGACGTGGTCGACATCGGTGATTTTGGCGCCAACGGAATCCAGGCAGGCTTGGATGGCCAGAGCGGGAAATCCAGCATAGTGCTTGATCCGGTTCAGGCGTTCTTCAGCAATGGCAAAGACGATTTCACCGTCCTGCAGGAGGGCAGCTGAGGAGTCGGCGTGAAACATGTTCAGTCCCAGAATCAGCATGGGCGAAAGTGGTTTCCTCGATTCAACTGTGTGCGAAGCCCTTCATCGCGGACTTCTGCGCAACGAACATCAGCAAAGGCGCCCAGAGGCGGCTTCGCCGCGCCAAGCCAGGCAGCGGGCTGCCGAACGGAACCAGTTTTTCGTCCACAAGCCCGGCATGCCACAGCAACCGTTCAAACTCATATTCTGAATATTCATGGCGCGAATAGTCCAGAAACCTGACCCAGTTTTTTCCCAGCAGAGAACCGAGTTGGTGGCACGCACACTGCATCCGGCGAACCACTGAGTTGCGGTTAGGAATTGATACCAGCAACAGCCCGCCGGGCTTAAGAACTCTGGCGAACTCGGTCAGACAAGCGCTGGGATCGGACACGTACTCCAAGACGCTCGAGCACAAGATGCCGTCGAGCAAATTGTCGTCGAGAGCCAGGCGAGCAATCGTATTTATGTGAACAAAGCTGAGCCGATCCGAACAATTTCGTGTTCTGGCAGCATGAGTCGCAGCGACAACCATTTCGGATGCCGCATCGACTCCAAGGACGCTGCAGCCACGCGCGGCCAGCCAGCGCGCGAGAGTGTGCCGGTACCGCAGCCTGCATCCAGCCACACGGTGCCTGCGAGGTTCCGCCCCTGAAGACATTTCAGCAATACGGACTGGCGCATTCTGAACGAACGTTTTTCGCAGCGGCGTTCCCAGCCATCCGCGAGAGAGGCGTGGTAGGCGATCGCGTCTGTCCGGGCCGCGCTCATTGCTTGCCCTCCAGTTGCAGCTCGTAGATTTTCGCTTTCACGTGAAAGAACTGGATGCCCTGAAAGCCGCAATAGATCAGGCCGGGAACGCCATCCATGAATCCCCTACGGAGGAAATACTTGTACAGAAAAAACATGAAAGGCGAGCCGGGCAAGCCAAGAAGTTTTCGTTTCAGCCAGCGGCGGCGTTGGGCTTGGCTTCCCAGCAAAGAGGGTGGCAAGTCGCTGTAACTGCCTTCGCCCCGCAGCCAAACGTGCGCTTCCCAGGTCGAATATCCATCGTGTTTTCGGATGTAGCGGGAAAGCGTTTCCACGTTGTGATGGATCAGAGGGTTCTGCAGCACTGCCGTTTGTCCTTCGACCACAACGTGCTCATGGACCTCCATGTCGCACATGGAGGGATCCTGATCTTTGGAGCGGCACTCGAATCGGCCGAGGCCCCGGCGAAAAAGTGAGAGCTTGTAGAAGCCGGCGCCGCTATGGCGAAGCACCCGTCCCAGGAAGTGCATGCGCAGGCCAATCTGATAACCATCGCAGAACGGATTGCTGATGGCCTGCCTGATCTCGTCCGCCAGTTCCGGCGTCAGGGCCTCGTCGGCGTCCATGAGAAGGATCCATTCGTATGCGAGCGGAAGCTTATCCATGGCCCATTGACGCTTCTTGGGCCAGCCGCCGCGATAGTGGAACTGGACAACTTTCGCGTTAAAGGAGCGGGCGATCTCAGCGGTTTCGTCCGTGCTGCCGGAATCGATCACGTAAACTTCGCCGGCTTCGCGCAGAGACTCAAGGCAGCGGCGCAAATTGTGGGCCTCGTTGCGAACAGGAACGATCACACTCACGGGGAGGGAAGCCGCGCACGGGGCGGACGATAGGATTCTCGGTTCCTCGAGTGTCTGCATACTGATTTTAAAATCGCCACGAACATACTATCGCCGACACTAGCCGCGCCGATATGACAGAGGAGGTGACCGCGTCTGTGGGGTGCCTTACTTGTCAGCTTGTCACCGGCTCGAAATCAAGGGACTATTTTGGTTGCGTGCCGGTGAATCAGTTGCGCTCGCCAAGCAGACGCAAAATCTATGGGTGTTCCGGTCAAAAAGCTAGAAGAGGCAAGGCCGATTCTCGATAAGGCGCTCTTGCGACTGCTGGTCTGCCCCAGGGATCGCGAGGCGCTTGAAGAACGGGATGAGCAATTGCTCTGCCCGAACGGTCATCACTACGCGATTGTCGAGGGGATTCCAATTCTCCTACTCTCGGAGACGGAGCAAACCCACGTTGAGGGCACGCGTTCGCTGCAGATGGGAACATCGGGTCGCGCCGTCGCCACCCCTCTGCCGGGCCCAGCGCACGGGGAGATTGACTCCTTCGTCCAACACATCATTGCCGCAACCAACGGCTTGTTGTACATCCGTCTGGTGGGAAAACTCAGGGAATATCCGATCCCCTACTTGCGGCTTCCTCCGGGAAACGGGAAGCGATTTCTGGAGATCGGTTGCAACTGGGGACGGTGGTGCGTCGCGGCGGCCCGGTTGGGTTATCGTCCCGTGGGAATTGACCCGTCGCTGAAAGGCATCCGAGCGGCACGGCATGTGGCTGAGCAACTCGGAATTGATGCGCACTATGTGGTTGCCGATGGCCGCTATTTACCTTTCGCCTCGGGAAGCTTCGATCAGGTGTTTTCCTATAGCGTTCTGCAGCATCTTTCGAAGGAGAATGCACGGCTTACATTGCGCGAGATTGCGCGAGCTTTGCAACCAGATGGCGGTTTCCTGGTGCAAATGCCGAATTGCTTTGGCATTCGATGTCTCTACCATCAGGCTCGCCGCGGATTTAGCGAGGGCAATGATTTCGACGTGCGCTATTGGACTCCGAGAGAGTTGGCGTCGACTTTCCGCGCGATTTTCGGATCGGCTCGCATTCTGGTGGATGGTTTTTTTTCGCTCAACCCACAAATCAGTGACGTTGGCTTCATGCCATGGAAGTATCGCAGCGTGGTGTACGCCTCGGAGGCGCTACGCAAGATCAGCGGTGTGTTCTCTCCGTTAAGTTATTTCGCGGGCAGTCTATGTCAGCGGGTCCCTCAAGCACTGATCTTGTATTTTGGAGATGAACCCTGCGTAAGCTGGGTGGCAGCGTGCAGGAGTGCGCCCACGTGCTTCTCCCAGGAAAGGAGTTCGCCCGATGCTGGGCCTTTTGCCCCAGCTCTTTCCGCAGGTTTTGCGAGGCGTCAAGGACGAGTACTTGCTCCGCCAATTCGCGGGGTGAGAATCGCTGGAAATACAGGGCAGCCTCGCCACAGATTTCTCTGTGCACCGGCAGATCCGCGGCCACGATCGGCAGGCCAGTGGCCATCGCTTCAACCAGAGGATGGGCGTACGTTTCCGCGTAGGCGGGAGCGACGTAGACATCGCACGCACGGTAGACGTGATGGAGACGGTGGTAGGGAATCGTGCCCAATTCGACGACTTGTCGAGGCGATGCCAAGCCGCGCGATTAGAGCCGCGGCGGGTTTCGCGCTCATACGATCCGGGATTTCCTCGTAACTCAGTTTGCAGGTCAGGAACAGGACCACTTTTCGGCCGCCCAGTTGGTCCCGGACCAGGGGAATCGAATGAAGCAGCGTTTCGAAGTTCCGGTAGTAGTTGTAGTGGCTGACGAGAAGCAGGCGCAGACTGTCTTTCGCGGAATCGAGCTTTTGCTGCGTGGCGGCGGGTAAGGCAGCACCATTCTTGCAGAAGCTTTCATGGTTGAAGCCGTGATGAGTCGAGATGACCTGCCCTTCGTCCACCGCCGCAGTTCATCCGCGAAAGCCAGGCTTGGGGCCACCGTGCGGTCCGCCCAACTAACCGACTGTTTCGCGAAGACGCCTTTGACGCGCGTATCCAGCCAGAGCCGGTAATCTTTCCTCGAACGAAGGTCACGATAAAAATCGGAGGAAGTGTAGAGGGAGTTTCCCGAGAGCAGGATTTGTGGGACCGGCGATCTCCATAGAGCGAAATTGCCGGCTGAGATCAATACATCTGCACCGGAGCGATGAATCAAGCGAGGCAAAATTGCTTGCTCTTGCCAGAAACGTAAGGCAGTTCCACGATCCGTTCGCAAGTCTGTCCATCCAACGTTGGGCAGATCTCCGAGTTCCTGTTTCAGGGCTGGAACTGGCGGCGACCGTGGTGCGCACGTCATTTCTGGTGGAGAGATGCGGCAACACATTCCGCAGATAAGTTAAGCCCTCCCCCGGCGCTGGCAGCGAGACAATTGAGGAAAAGGTGCATCATGAGGGGGAGGGGGCGACGTCAAAGTTATTCGGCCAGGGATGCGCGGGTTTCACGGCGCTGGGCACGGGCGGCGGAGCGGCCGCAGGAACAGCGTCAACCATAATAAAAGCGAGAGCCCAGAAAAAAATGCAGATATAGTAGCCCACGGCAAAGAGCCAGTCTTCAAAAGCGGCGTGAACCAGGCCTGCCGCGAGAACTCCGGTCAAGGGAATCAGAGGAGAGAAAGTATCTCCAGTCCGTCGCATCTGTGCCAAGGCTCGAACCAGGTTGGCGACAATCAGGATGATCATGGCAAGAAACGGAATGTCGCCGATAAACCCGACCCATTCCGTAATTGCTAGATAGCTATTGCCGTGCTCGCGAGTGGCCTGTGGGAGCGATTCAAAACTTCGAGATTGCTGAATGACTTCGATACTGGTCTTGCTGGTTCCAAACCCGCTGCCGAACCAGGGGTGCTCCTCAATAGCAGAGACAGCGTCGTCCCAAACCGATCTTCGCGATGCGAGAATTCCCTCGTCGCGCCGTCCTTTGTATACGAAGGTGGAGGTCAGTGAGTCTGATGGTCGCTCGTGTAGAGGAACGGTGGCCGCGACAATTGCAGCCAGCACCAGGGCAATGCTCAATCCCCTGATCAGCAGCCCATAACGGCGGAGGGCAACACATAGCAGGACGCAGGAAACAACCGCGGCAGCGATGCCGGCCCGCGCGTAGCTGCTGAAAAGCAACAGGAGTGTGAGCGTAAAAGCGAAGGATCGCCGCCAGATCACCGCGGGCTGTTCACTTACCAGAATTCCCCACAGCATGATGGGCGCCACAATGACTCCCATGATCGCGCCCAGCGAATTTGGGTTCCCGTAAATCTCATATTGAAAGCCGAAATAAGCAATTGCCGTAACATAGACGAGCACTTCACATCCCGTTAGCATTTTGGCAAAGAATTTTGCCTCCCTACCCAGCACGGCCAAGCGAGCGCCGCACGATCCGTAGAGGAAGAGGAGAAGCAGGCTCGTCGCCTTGAGCAAAGCCGTGCTTGAATACGCTGAACCGGCCGCCGATATCAGAGCCGACACTACGCAGAAGAACGCGACAAAATGGAAGATCGTAAAGCGATGGCGCTCCTCCCGGATGAAGATGACCAGTCCAACCAACGCACCCGTAGCCAAAATGAACCATCGCCCGGAAGTCCAAGCTGCGCTCAGAGGCAGATCGGTGCCAGCCCACAGAAATGCGACCAGCAGAAAAGGAAAGAACCGGGTGCGGTAGCTCCAAATCGCTGCCAATAACATCTGAAAAAAAAGCAGTGAACCGAGGTCCTCGGCGTTACTGAAATACGATGGACGGACGACCGCCGCATACAGAGCAAACAAACAACCCAGGGCGATCATGGCCGGCAGAATGAATTTGGACAGGCGACTGGTCACGCAGCTCGCCTCCGCTGTAAGAATGCGACTTGAGCCATTCCGTCCGCCCAAGCTTCCGGAGAATACTGCGCAATCCGCTGGGTGCTCCGCCGGCCCATGCACGATCGCAGTTCCGCATTGTTCGCAAGTTCGTTCATGGCGGAAGAGAGCTGAACAATATCGCCGCTGGAAACCACTCGGCCGTTCCAACCGCCTTCTACAAGATCCGCGACACAACCCGCGGCGCTGGAGGAAATGATGGGCAAACCGCAGGCCATCGCTTCGTTGACGACCAGCCCCCAGGTATCTGAGTGGGTGGGAAAGACCAGGGCGTCCGCGAGTGCATAGTAGGCCGCTAGCTGTTCGCGTTGTGCAAACCCTGCAAAATGAATTGTTCCGGGACAGATGGCGGCGGCACGTTGTTCAAGCTTAGCGCGCGCGTCACCGTCTCCGACGAACACCAGGCCCATTTCTTTTCTGACATCTGGAGCCAGTGCTTCGTAGGCGCGGAGAAGATCGAAGATGCCCTTTTCCAATATCAGCCGTCCGGCAAAAAGAAAGAAGTGAGCGGGTAAGCCTAGGGCCTGACGATGCCTGGCCGCGTCCCGCCGAATCACCTCGGCGCGTTGGGCAAAAAATCGCGTGTCCACCGCGTTGGGAGCGACAAAAATCTTTTCCTCCGGCACGCCGTATTTCCTTAGATAGTCGCTTGAGGATTTGCCGGGAACCACAAACGCATCGCATCCATGGAGAAATTTGATTTTCAGAAATTCTACCAAGGCACGGCCACTGCGCAAGTCTCTGGCCGTGCTCTCTGTCCACAGAATGAACGGAACGCGATTTCGCCGCGCCCAGAGCATCGATTGCCACGAACAGGCGTAGTTGTATCCCCCGCAGACGATGAAATCCGGCGCGGCCTGCCGCAACGCCGCTTCGGCGCCCCAGTTCAGCAAGAAACTGTGTCTGCCGACCCTTCTCCGCCAGGAGGGAAGCACCTCATAGGAAAAACGAATCTCGTCCTTGTAAACCAACCATTCGCGTTGCGTTGGATCGTTCTCCGCCAGGAAGATCACGTGCAGATCGACTTCCTGGTGCCGGGCAAGTGCGTTGAAGACGGGAATCCGGTAGGGCGCGATGATCTCGGTGATGATTACGATTCGGCAGCTCATGCGACGCACTCCCTGTAGAGAAGCGCCAACTGGGTTGCCTGGTGCGCCGAGGTGAGGTTTTGCAAAATGGTGCGGCGCGCAGCCACGCCCATCTGCCGCCGCAGTTGCAGATCTTGTAGAAGTATGGAGAGCGCCTGAATCAGTTCTTGCAGGTTGTTTGGATCAACCAGCCAGCCATTGCTGCCGTGCCGTATGATCTCGTCAATTCCCTGGCCGCGGCAGGCGATCACAGATTTTTCGGCGGACATGGCTTCGAGATAAACGCAACCCAGACCTTCATATCGGCTGGGCAAGACGAACAGCGCGCAGCGGCGCATCGCCTCGGTGACCTGCTTTCGACTCTGACGGCCAAGAAAGCGAACCTTTCCAGCAATGTTGCAGTCGCTGGCCAGTCTGGTCAGACGGTGTTGGTCGGGACCGTCGCCAATGATGTCACACGAGACCTGCGGATAACGCGGTAAGACGGCGGCCAGCGCCCGCAGCAGCAATTCGTGGCCCTTGATCGGAATCAGGTTGCCTACGCTGAGGATGGTGTTGGATGGCGATTCGTCCGATGCTGGAGCAAACATCTCGGGGTTCACGCTGTTGTAAATCACTTCCGTGTTGACCGGAGCCGCAGCGCCCGTGGCTACCTCTTCAGAAACCTTCTCACTGATACAAATCACCCGCGATGCAGAGCGATAGACATATTGTGCAACCCTTCTACACCACCGGCCGGCATAGCCGCGTACCTGATTGTCAAAGAATGCGTCCAGACCGTGGACCGTAACCACGCAGGGAATCTTCAATTCGCGGCTCAACAGCACCGCAGCATGTCCGCAGGGAAGAGCAGCATGCGCATGGATCAGGTCGATGGGGTGGCCCTGGTGCAACCTCCGAACTTTCGAAATCAAACTTGCATAAAGAAAAGCCCCGGCCGAAGCGAGTCCGATTCCACGCGGTATAGAGGGGTAACGGATCCAGGTTGCGATGGGAGCGATCGCGTTGCTGCCATCACTAGAGCGATGGAAGGGTTGCACGGCCATAACGCAGGAGTCCACCCCGAGTTTCTCCATTTCGCACAGCGGTTCCGCGACAAAGCAACCAGTCGCATCGTCGTCGGCAGTCGGATAAAACGGAGTGAGGGTCAAGACGCGCATGCAAGTTGAGGTACGGCCTCCCACAAACAGCTGTTTGCCGCTCAGTCCAAGGAACCACATTGCCGGTGGCGGCGCAATTGCCAGCTAGGTTCTGCCTGTCATGTTGGCTGCTGTTAAACTTCTGGGCAGGATGGGGTTATCGCTGAAAACTCTGATCAGGCAAATGCTCCCCCACGGACTCTGTGAATACTCCTTTCGCCGCCATGACTATGTCCGAATGGGAATGGGGGCATCGCGGGCCAGTTGGGTAGCGCTGTCTGGACGACAATACCAGTGCGTCTGCGAGGCACGACTCAACTTGCTGCCCCGGGAAATCACGTCTGCTTTGCACACTTGTGTTGACGCCGGAGCGAATGAGGGAAACTGGACAGATACGCTGCTGCGCGTGTTTAATCCCGAGCGCATAATCGCGGTGGAGTGCGAACCCCGGATGGTTGGTCCGCTGAGAGCTCGATTGAGTTCTTTTCCGTGCGTCGAAGTTGTCGATGCTGCACTGGCTGGAAGCGACGGGACAGCAACATTTCATCAGCTGCGGCATCCGGCAGGTTCCTCCCTTCTCAAGCCCCGGACCGACATTGCGAGGGAGTTTGCAGCCAATTCATGGGACGTAATCGGAGAGGTGAGCGTCCAGAAGATTACATACGATCACCTGGTGGAGAAGGAATCTGAAGTTTCGATACTCAAGATCGACATTCAGGGCGGCGAAATGGATGTGCTGAGCAAATCCAGAGACGGCCTGCAGCGAACCAAGTCCGTCATTATGGAAGTCACGTTCACGCCCCACTATGAAAACGATTCGGGATTTCCAGAGTTGCACCACCTTATGGAAAAGAAGGGCTTCGGACTCTATCGGCTTTCGTCTCCTTATGATCGTGGTGGAAGAGTCCTGTATGCGGATACTGTCTATGTCCGCGAGGATATCTTGGGGAACCTGACACCGGGGGGCGTGTGACCAGCGAATTTAAGCAGATTGAGCCAGCCGAATTCTCTGGCAAACTACGTCCGCAACTAAAGCCGCCCAATTGCCGGCAATCAGTTGCCAGTCAAACATCTTGCGACAGCGATCATAGGCAGCGGCGCCAAGTTGGACGCAATCGGCGGGTTGCGCCAGCAGAGCCGAGATTGTGCCGGCGAAATTCTTTGTATCATCGGGGTCGACCAGTCGCCCGGTACCTCCCAGTACTTCTGGAATTCCTCCACGATCGGACCCAACCACGGGGGTCGCACAAGCCATAGCCTCCGCGTTTACCAGCCCGAAAGGCTCCGGAAAGAGAGATGGGCTGGCAAAGATGGTTGCTTTCTGAAACCAGGAAGGTAAGTCACGATCATGATCAATGTAGCCGGTAAATTGGATCTTCCCATTGCAGTTTCGAATGACGGCATTCGCCAACTCATGCAATTGATGGACGTAAGGTGTCTCTTGATGAGTTCCGAAACCAGTAGAGCCTCCGATCACGAGGGTCGCGTCGGGGTGAGTCTCAAGAATTTGTGCATATGCCTGTATGAGCTGAAACACGCCCTTCTCCGCATCGAGGCGCCCGACAAAGAAGATGGTCTTGGGCTCGCGAAGTTCCTCCCTGGGGGTGAACAATTCCCGGTTGACTCCGTTGAAAATGACGCGGGTCTTCGCGGCCAGGGCTGGGGATTTCAGCGCAAAGGAATTCGCCAGAAAACTACTGCACACGACCACGCGATCAAGGCTCGGGGCGAGGCCGTCGAGCATCGTGCCCGTCCAGTGCCCGAGGTGATCGTTCTGCAAGTGCAGTAGGATCGCTCCCCTGTAACCCATGTGGCGGAGAGCGGCAACCCACTGAGGTCGATTGTGAATGTGCAGGACATCGAAGTCTCGCAGCCGAGGCATCAGGGCACGCAACCACAAGTGGTCTTCATAACGCCGCGCTACCGGGACTCGGCTTGCGAACTCACAGACGCGCCACACCCCGCTGCTCTGATGAGAAAATGGGTAAACGTCTTCCGAGCGGGTGGGGAAACCGAAAACTGTGGCATCGATCCGCTCGGTGAGCCGACTGTATACCTCATAGCTCCAGCGAGCCAGGGCTCCGCCGTAGTACGCACTGAACTTCTCCCGGCTCGACAGCAAGACCGCTACCGATGGCCTGTGCCCGCATCCGAGAGTCGCGATATCCGTCGAAAGATCCGCTTGCGTGCTGGCCGTTGAACCTTGCATATGCCCTACGTCTTCCGGGAGACGGAGATCAAATATGGACTGCCAAACCGATTGCCCAGATCATCGAGTCCAGTGGCCTGCAGCAATCGTCCAGCAACCTTGCAGCAAAAACCTATAATCCCTGGTACTTGGTATGTGGGACGAAACGTCTTGTGATATTCACAATGCAAAACGTTCAGCCCGGCGTTCTGCAGGGCCTGACGCATTACGCTCCTGCGCATTAACGGAAAGCAGTGGACGCGCAAAAGGTCTGGCGCAAACAGGCGGCAGAGCAACCGGTGAATGTGGGTCAAGTTCGGCACGATGATGACGACGAGGCCCCCGGGTTTCGCCCATTCAGCATGTTTCTTCACAACTAACTCATGGTCGTCAAAGTGTTCGGCGAAGCCCCCTGACAGGACCAAATCGTATTTCATGGGCGGCACGAAGTCGAAAAAATCTGCGTTAAAGAGTTCTGAGTCCTGGATGCCGTTGTACTGCAGATTCGCGCGGACATAATCCATGTTGTCCGAGTAGTCGAGTCCGTCGATGCGGTATCCGAATTCTTTGTTTATGTAGATCATGTAACTGCCGGTGCCGCATCCGATTTCAATGGCATCCCCGCCACCGGCACTGGAGAGAAATCTTTTGAGCACCGGATGCTGCTCATAGATCGGCCCTTCGTAGCGCTCAACCGGCGGCAATGTCTGCCAGATCGAATTCCAGTAGTCCTTGCCAGCGGCGTCTCCGGCAACGTCACGAACCTGCTGCTGCGTTAGCAGGGGCAAGGGGGCGTCGCATAGTGGGGAGGAGGTTCTCATCGGCTGCAGGTTTCCGTTCAAGATGGATTGGTTTCGGCGCCCGGTGCCACGAATCGATTCCAGGCACCGAAGCACAGGGCGTAAACACCAAGGTATAACAGCGCTCCGATGGCAATAAGTGTCAAGACGTGAACCGGGTACACCCTACGAGCCAGCATCAAACTGGCTCCCATAAGGCAGGTTGCGGGAAGCGACATTGCCAGGGCACCAAGAAAGCCGGGCTTGGTCAAATCTTTGACAAAGTAATAGTTCATGAGCGCGACGATCCCCTGACTGAAGGCGGTGGTGAACGCGGCGGCGATTGCTCCGTATTTCGGAAGCAAGAACAAGTTCAGAACCACATTCGTGGCCGCTCCGGCGAGAACCGCAACAACATATTTCCGTTCCCGGCCATTGGGCAGGAGTTGCGCTCCGAAATAACTTGCTGCAGGTCCGGTGATGATGGTCAGCATGAGCCAGCGGAACAGGGTGCCTGCTCCGGAATACTGGCTTCCGAAAATAAACTGGGTGAGCGGATCTGCCAAAATAAATCCACCCACAGCGATCGGCAGGGCCAGTCCGATCGTGGCATTGCCCAGCCAGCGCAGATATTTCTTCTCCGCGTCGAGATCCTGTCCCGCGGCTCCCGAGAGCAGGGGCAGAAACACTTGACCCAATACCGGCAAGAATGACATCGCCATGGTCATCAGGCCATAACTGGCTACATACGTTCCCAACTCTGCGTCCGCGCGAAGGTACTTGAGCATGACCACGTCAATCTGGTCATAGATCATCGACATAAGGCTGGCAAATCCCATGACCAGGCAAATGGGCAGGAAACTCCCCCAGGTATCGGGCGCGATCGCCGGCATGGGAATGTGATATTGGCGGCGCGCGGGAAGCCAGATCAATACGGTGGCGAGGCCCAAGGAGAGCAAGGTTGCTGAAGGAACGATCCACACCTCGCTGGAGTTGCGGACGAAAGCCAGGATCAGGCCAGCATAGGCAAGTTGGGCAAGCGTCCCTCGCACTGCGATTATGGACATGCGAGAGTGGGCCGCAAATATCCACTGGGTGTCGAGACTGGCCAGCACAAATGCCAGCCCGGAAAGCAATATCAGCAAACGCGTCTGGCCGTCTCGTGGTGCGAAGGACAAGGTAAAAAGCACTAGCAGAGCATATGAACCAGTCGCAAATACGACGCGCGCTCCGAGAACGTGCTTAACCAGGTATGGAACCCGGTCGCTGTTCTTGGCCGCTTCACGCAGTGCGTAAGTGGAGAAGCCCGGAGAAGCCAGTAGGCCAAAAAAGCCAGCTACGGCGGCGGCGAATCCCAATCGTCCATACGCTACTGGTCCGAGAGCGCGAACCACCCGCGGGAAAATGATCAGAGGAATCGCCTTGTTCACCAGGTCAAGCACCACCAAGGCGACCGAGTTATTGATTACACGGCCCAGACCCACGCTCTGTGGGGGAGATTGCTCCCGCGTTAGTTGGGCGATGGCACTCATGCAGTCTCTCGTAAACCTTGAGGGCAGCTTCCGCGGTACCAGGCAACAAATTTCCTGAGACCGTCCTCCATGCGTGTTTGCGGGCGATATCCCAGCAGCTTGGAGGCTTTGTCGATGTTGGCCCAGGTGAGCGGCACGTCTCCCGGTTGGAGTGGTCTGCAGTCGCGAATCGCCGCGCGACCTGTCGCAGCCTCAAGGTACCCGATCAACTCCGCCAGTTTTACCGGATGAGAATTGCCCAGGTTGAACACATCGAAAGGCACACTTGCTTGCGGAAGGCGGTATTCCATTGCAGATAAAACACCTGCAACAATGTCGTCAACGTAGGTATAGTCCCGGCCCATCGATCCGTCTCCGAAGACCGGAATCGGTTTTCCTGCTTCCATCAAGGCAGTGAATTTGTGGATCGCGAGATCAGGCCGTTGTCGCGGGCCATAGACGGTGAAAAAACGCAGGCACACAGCATTGATTCGATAAAGACTGGCGTAGGTATAGCACATCAGTTCAGCCGCCAGCTTAGTGGCGGCGTAGGGCGAAATGGGGCGCAGTACGGGATCGTCTTCGGAGAAGGGCACGCGATTGGTAGCGCCGTACACTGAACTGGATGATCCGAAGATCACGCGATCGACGTGAAGCTCGCGGGCCAGTTCCAGAAGGTTCACGGTCCCGGCGACATTTACCTGTTCGTAAAGGCTAGGCTGTTCGATAGAAGGCCGCACGCCGGCGCGTGCCGCCAAGTGGACAATCGTATCGGGCCGGGCCTTGCTCACAGCCACGCGAAGAGGGCCGGGATCACAGATATCAAGCTCGTAAAACTTGAACTCTCCCACCCGGCGGATGGCGGCGAGATTGTTCTTTTTTCGGCTTGGTTCGTAAAAATTGTCCAGGTTGTCAATGATGGAAAGCTGATGACCCTGCCTGAGCAGAGCCTCGGCCACGTGCGAGCCAATAAATCCCGCACCTCCAGTCAGCAGAACGCACTGTTTCATGCGAGTACCCCCCGGGCATGGACCAGGTTTCTACTCAGCACCA
Organism: uncultured Acidobacteriota bacterium; assembly: GCA_963788605.1. Lineage (GTDB taxonomy): Bacteria > Acidobacteriota > Terriglobia > Terriglobales > Acidobacteriaceae > JABDBE01. The sequence goes on from CAWBHD010000009.1 coordinate 124,286, forward strand.
GCCAGCGGAACAGCAGCGGACTACGGTCATAGCCAGCCTGATGCTGACGGTTCAACTCTGCAACCCGCTCAGGGAGTACAACATGTCTCAGGTGTTGCGATATATCTGTGACTGCTTCCTGCATCTGCCGGCGCAAACTGGTGCGAAACCAGGTGTCGAGGGGCGGGGTGAATCCCTGTTTCTTGCGCCAGCGGACTTCCGGCGGAACCCAACCGGGCAAACACTGTCGCAGGAGGGCTTTGCCTTGTCCTTGGGCGAAGTGATACTCGACTGGCAAACTGGCGGCAAATTCAAAGAGTCCCCGATCCAGAAAAGGAGTTCGACATTCGACCCCGCTGAGCATGCTGGCGCGGTCCACCTTCACTAGAATCTGCTCCGGCAAATATCCGCTGGCCGTGTCCTCCATCGCCGAGAGGGGATAGCTCAAACGCGCGTGTTGTGATGCAGCGTCCTTGAGTTCTTGCAACCCGGCTCGGGCGGAATCCTGATAATCCGGCTGAAAGCAAGACAGGGTTGAGGTTCGTTCCGGTTCGGGGTAGAGAAGTTCCCAGTCATTCTTATGCAGAAACGTCAGCAGCCCACGGCCACGCCAGCGAGCGTCCCAGCCCCGGAGCAGCACATCGCTGGCAAAATGAACACCCGGCAAGCGGCGAAGCGGGTGCCACCGGGAGTGCGAAAAAAATTCTCGATAGCCTCCGAAACACTCGTCTCCGCCATCACCCGACAGCATGACCTTGCAGTGTTGACGGGCGGCACGGCAGACTGCGAACGTAGGAAACATTGAAGGATCAGCAAAGGGCTCGTCGTAGTGATCAATCAGAGCGTCAAAAACATCGAGCAATTCCGCCGAGGAGAAGTGGACTTCATGATGATCCGACCCAATATGATCTGCCACTTGTTTGGCATAAGGCGATTCGTCAAGTTCCTGGTCATCGAAAGACGCACAAAAAGTGGTAAATGAGGCGTTGGGGAGTAACTCGCGAATTGTATTTACAACCAGGGTCGAGTCGATTCCGCCGGACAGGAATGCTCCTACGGGGACGTCGCTGCGAAGACGGAGTCTAACCGCCTCACGGAAGCGGTCTCGCAGGACCTCGATTGCTTCCTTCTTGCTGAAAGGTTGGAGGCGATTCGGTTTTACAAATTCGGGTTGCCAATATCGGAATGTGCGCCTGTCGGACCTGGACTCCAAAACAATAGCTTCGCCGGCGCGAAGCTTGGATACGCCAGCAAGGTGGGTTCGTGGCGCGGGGATGTAACCGAGAGCCAGGAACTGCGCAACGGCGGCAACGTCCAGGCTGCAATCGACGTCATCCAGTTGCAGCAACGCTTTTAACTCAGAGGCGAAGGCCAGACCTCTGCCATCATGTGTAGGCGCCCAGTAGAGAGGCTTCTCTCCGAAGCGATCGCGGGCCAGAAAGAGTTGCTCCTTCCGAGTGTCCACGATGGCGAACGCGTACATGCCCTCCAAATCGTCAAGCAGCGACGTCCCTTTCTCCTCGAAAAGATGCACCAGGACCTCAGTATCGCTATGCGTGGAGAAGCGATGGCCTCGCGAGATCAACTTCTCGCGCAACTCAAGGTAGTTGTAGATCTCGCCGTTACAGACGATCCAGACTGTGCCGTCCTCGTTGCTGATCGGCTGAGCGCCGCCCTCGAGATCGATAATCGCTAGCCGCAAATGGCCCAGCAGGCAGCGTCCGTTCATGAGCGACAAGCACTCTCGGCCATCAGGTCCGCGGTGCTGGAGGCGCAACTGGGCGTGCTCCGCCCAAACCCCGGCGGAAACTCCCAGGGGGTGAAGCGGATCGAACATGCCAAATATTCCGCACATATTATGAGTTCTGCCGCAGAGCGACGACCTCCTGAAAAACCTCCGTCCATTGTCCTGCAATGTGATCCCAATCAAATTTCTGTGAATGCCGCGCCGCCGCCGTGGCCATCGATAGGCGCATCGCCGAATCGCGCAGGAGCAGGTCCAATTGTTCAGCAAGGTCCTCGTCCGACTCTGCCAGGAAGCCGGTTTCTCCGTGTACGACGTAGTCCGGGTGGTACGCGTTCATGGCGATGGCCGGCAAGCCGCAAGCAGCCGCTTGTCCGAGAACTTGTGGGTGTCCTTCGAGAATACTTGGGAACAGGAATACCTGAGCCCGTCGCATTTCTTCTCCGAGTTGTGCTGGGTTCAGATGACCGAGAAACATGACATTTTGACATCCCAATCGTTCGACTAGGGCGCGGCAGGCAGGCTCGGTCTCCCCTTGCCCCGCTAAACGGAAGATCACGTCTGGCCATCGGCAGGCCTGCTGAATCACCAATTCAACGCGTTTGCGCGCCTGGAAAGAGCCAGCGTAGAGCACCGTTGGCTGGCTGTCAGTGATGGAGGTGGGTTGGCTTAGCGGGAAAAAGAAACGCCGGTTGATCCCGTTGTAAATGGTCCCGGCCGGAACTCCGAACCGTTGCCGTACCGTCTCCGCAACATAGGTCGAGTTTGCGAACACCGCGTCGCCTTCAAGCGCGGAGCGTGCAACCAGTCCATTTCCAGTCGCGTCGTTCATTGCCATTACGATGTGAGTAACCACAGCCGTCCGCAGCCAGGAACTCTTACGCAACGCGAAGACGGCCTGATCAAGCGGACCGAACCTTGGATAGAAATAAACATCCGGCTGCGAGGCAAGCGATCGCATCAGCAATTGGGCTGTGTTTCCGTGCCTGTAATAGGGCAAGAGCTTCGTATTCTTGCGGGCGGCGATACGAGGGTCAGGTTTCCCTTGCGAAATCATGATCACCCGGAACAACTCCGGGGGCAGGCGGGCAACAATTTCCTTTACCGTAAGATTTTGCGCATTGGTATTGGCTTCGTCGGCAAACGAAGGCGTGAAAATCGTGATGAGTTGAGACGGACTATGCGTGTTCATTGACAGATCAATTCCTGACTACAACTTTCGTAATATTCGTTCCACCCTCCAAGAAAGACGTCATGCGCCGCTCGCGGCCGCCAACGGATAAGCCCCCGAAAACAAGTCCGCCAACTTACTGGCGCCCGTGGCTCTCGGAAATGCATGCGGCTGGAAAGTCTGCTGCTCTAACCGGGCGGGAATCTCGTCGATTTGCTCCGCGGATTCCAATACCTGACCGGCGCCGAATCGCTGGTACTGTTGAACGTATCCGGAATAAGAATGCTGCAGCCATGAGAACAGGAAAACCGGAATGCCCAGGGCACTGCACTCCAAAGCGGTAGACGATTGCACAGTCAGCGCGCATCGTGTGTTGTTCCACAATTTGTCCGAGGGTGGGCCCGCAATCACATCGATGTCGCGCTCTTGTTCTGGGACGAGGCGGCGCAGCATCTTCCGGTGCCCTTTAACGCTTTCGAAAGGATGAAGCTTGAAAACCAGCTTCATCCCGCAAGCCTGAGTCAGCGAGCGCAAGCGAGGCAGTAGATCGCGGTAGACCTCATCGTTGCGCCAACCGTAGCTCTCGTAGGGTTCGGTAAAGAAGACCAGCCACGGGGCGGAACGGCGAGCCATGCTTTGCGAGAGTAGTCTCGATGAAGGCGGCGCGACTAAGACTATTTTCTCCGGAGCAAGATGGCAAATGCGCCGCAGGTAGTCCTGCTCCATTTCACTTTTGGCCAGATAGAAGTCCGCAAGGTTCATCTTGATCGCCATGTGGTAGTCAAGCGCGCCGTGGTGACAGGCCAGCGCGGGCAGTCCACGGTTCTTGGCCATTGCAATCGGAATGCTCGAAGTGGGGTTGCTGTCGTCGGCGGAAAGGCAAGCGACAATATTCTCGGATTCGAATACCCGGCTCCAGGCGTCTCGCATTGCGATTCCCCAGGGTAAAAGAGCTGGAACCTTTCCCAGCGCTCCCACTGCGTCAGCCGTATCGAACTCCTCGGCTTCACCAAGAAGCTGCCTTCTTAAACTCTCCCAAGAAACTAGCAGGGAATCGATCTCCTGTTTGCTGGTTGCAACAAAATACGAGCTGAGAGAAGCCAAGCTAACGTTCTGCGGTAGCGATCGAAGCTTACCGCTGCTCCTGGCGAGGACCAGTAGAAACCGATGATCTGGAAGCATCTTGGCATAGGAGAGTGCAGTGCGGGAAACGTTGACATAAGCGGACGGCAGCAGAATGACTGGCCGCTTCGTGCTGTGACCCGGACGAGCAAAGCGGCTGCGGATGGCATGGCCGGCTGGAAACTTGTCTTCCAATACCTGCGCAAGCTGGGCAGTATCGAGATGCGAGAAGGCTCTTTGAAAGTGGCGTGCCCGGCGGACCATCGATTGGAATCGGTTTTCCAGAATTGTCAGCCGGACGCCCAGTCGTCCCTGCAGCGCTGCAGCCAGAGGATGCGGACGGCTGGAGAACAGTTCGCAGCCGGCGCCTAGCTCTCTCGACAGCCGGTGAACCAGCATGAGTTGCTGGAGATCGTTGGCAATGAAGAGACAAAGCAGGCCCCACCAGTCGATGCCCGAACGGTCTACCATGCGGCCGATTCCGAACTGCAGGAGTTCACGCAGGTGATCCAGATCGCCGATTTCTCTCCCGAATCGATGCAGGCTGAACACTTCGCAGTCGACTTGCCGGTGCCAGCGTTCGTACGTCGCTAGCGGAGCACGACCGAGGTCCACCACCAGATCCCATCGCCCCGCCGGACCCGATGAGGGAAGTGTTTCCTCAGGATGAAGCAAAAGGATTTTTCTGCTCATGCTTCTCCTGCGGAGGCGCGCCCCAACAAGCGCCGAACGTAATGCTCGATCGGCGGCGACGACTTGATGGCCGATGCCGCGCGATAACGCAGCACTTCCTTGAAGTGGCGTGCCGTCGAGGCAGTGATGGTGACGTGCAACGTCTGCCGTGTTCCCGTGGCGAACCGCTCTTTGTAGCCTTCCGCACCCAAGCCTAAGTCCACGCGATTGATCTCTGGGCTGTCGCATGCTTCCTCAACAATCCTGGCGAGCAGGCAGAGACCCGGGTAGTAGCGCTGGAAACGTCCATCGAAAGTCGGTTGGTACCAGAACCAACTGCCGGCGAACTGAAATCCGTAGTTCCAGGCCACAGGCTCGTCCCCTACGTTCAAGCTGGTGAGCGTAAGCCACCCAGATCCGGAAAGCAGTTCCGCTAGTTCCGCAAGAAAGGTTCGACGCTCAGGCCGGGCCAGATTGCTGGTCCGGCCGGTTGCGAGAAAGCGGGCAATGTGTGCTTTTTCAAACCCTGGCAGCGCCTTGGCGATATCGTTCCACGATTTCAAATGCCGAAGTTCGACGGGAGCTATTTTCGACATGGCTTTGAGATGCCGCCGCAGCATCTGCCTGCCGCGCACCGATTGCTTTGCGGATTCTTTTTGCTCGCGGGACGAGAGAACTACCTGAGCACATTGGAATGCCGGCCGTGAAAACAATGAGTATTCGTGCGTGTGGGCTGCAACTGGAAGGGCGCCCGAAGTGGCGGAATCCGCCGGCAGGTTTGCCAGCGTCAGTAAGCCTATCTTTCGATGTTGCAACTCGCAGAATGCGAGTTCCACAAACTCTGAGCGCAGTGCCGGGCGGGAAATAAAATCGCAATAGTCGGCCGTCGTACCGGCAAGGAAAGTCGCTTCTTTCTGCAAAGGATCCAGGGCGAACGCCGCGACCCCCACCAACGAATCCTGCTCGTAGGCCAGGATCAGTAAAGGCGTGATGGAACTGTGATGGGCGCGGCTTACCGCCAGTGCCCATTCATAGGTGTAAAAGACTTCCGGAGACTCCATTGTCCACACCAGTTCATTCCACTGGCGAGCGAGCTGGCCGTCGTCCGGTATTTCCCGATGAACAACTAAGCGCAAGATTTCCTGCTCCTCGAACGACAGTCGTTCTTCGAAAATGCGAAGTAATACCAGTCGGTTAGAAACGTCCGGCTTACTCGCGGATAGTCGTCTCCCATGAAAGTGGTCAATTGGAAATCGAATGCCGCCAATTCCGCGATGACTCGCTCTGGCACCCAACAATGCGTGACCAGGCCGCCATGGACCGGGTCAAGCACGTCGCCTTCCCCGCGCCAGAAGGCGGGCTGCGGAACTTGGAAAACCAACTTGGCAGCGGAGCGTGCAAGCGCGCGCACCAGGGCGTGAACCGCCTTTACCACCGTAGCCGCACCGACGACCAGCGGAAAGCAAACATTGGGTTGCGAGACAAATCGCTCAGCAAACGCCCGCACTCTTCTCTCATCCCAGGCTGGGCGCACGAAAATGGCGCGAGGATTATGCGAAGAAAAAATGAGAACCCCGTCGTCGCGCAGCACTCGCCGGCACTCGCGAAGACACTGCGATCGTCTCGCGTCAGGAACCACGTAGTCCAGCCCATTGAAAGCGAAAACGATCGCGTCAAATGAATCGTCCTCAAAAGTGGACAGGTCAGAAGCGTCTGCCAGTACGAAATCGAGATTCGGGAACTTCTTTCTGCACGCGGCAACCATCACCTCTGAGTAGTCAACCCCCACGTAGCGGGTTGCTACGCTGGAAAGATAAGGTGTGGTGCGCCCTCCACCAACTCCGAGGTCGAGAACGGCCATACCGGGCTTGATGTAGGTTCGAAAAAGCAATTGCTCACACGGAGTCAGATAATCGAGGGCAGCATAGTGAGAAGCGACCTCGGGGGTCCGGTAGGTCCGGAGATTGAGGGTTTCCTGCGGAACTCTCATTGTTCCTGCGCTCAAGGGTTCGACCTCACAGCAGAGCTCGCACCTGCAGGCCTAAACAATTCCTGCAGCGATCGGTGAACTCCCGAAATGTGCGCTTCAAATTCCACCAGACTCATTTCAGCAGTGACGTGGATTCGCGGCAGAGAAAACTTTGGAGTCCGCGTTCCGAAGCCTCCGCCCACATTGAGAAATGCGCTTTTGAAGCCTGCCCGGCTTGCCATTTCCACTTCCCGCGGTGTAACCGATGAAGAATCGCCGAATGGATAGGCCAACGCCCACACTTCCTGGCCCAGAGCCTGCTCGATGCAGTGCTTGCTCTCCGAGATTTCTCTCCATGCCGTATCCGGCGACGACTGTGACAGCATCGGATGAGAGAGGGTATGGGCCCCGATTGACATCCCAGCATTGGCCAGTTGCCGCAGATCGGATTGGTTCAACACTGCAAACCGGCGGGTGAGCACCGGATCCACGCGGTATTGATCGTCCCAGCGCTCCGAAAGCCCCAATCGGGTTCGTATTCGCTCCAGAATCGTACCCCGGCGATTCATGTCGTACTGCGAAAGCTTTTTCACCATGGCCCACCACAAGAGACGCTTCTGTTGCCGGCTCGCTGCCTCCCCTTTCAGCCCGATCTCAAACAGCTCCAACGCAACGCTTTCAGGCGCTGCCAGCAACATCAGATAAAGTTTTTCGTACCAAAGCATTGTGGGCGTGTGGCTGAGAGAAGCGCCAGTGACAAAGAAGAGGCACTCAAGCTCGAATTCCTCGAGAATAGGCAACATCTCGGATAACGAATTTTGCAAACCGTCATCACACGTCAGCAGGATTGAACGTGGAGGCAATTCACTCCCCGATTCACACCACTTTAAGAAATCTCCTGGAGAGATGACGTTGTACTCTTCCTTGGCGAATCGGAGTTGTCGGCGAAACACATCCGCACTAACCAGACTCCCATCGAGGCTTGGATCCACGATTTTGTATCCCGCGGGAAATACGCCGTGATAGGTCAGGACCGCGGGTCCCCGCGTAGCCGAGCGGCGAAGATACCCGGCTTTGGAAAGGCCGGGATAAAGAACATGCTTCAATAAAGGACTGACCAGTCTCATGCCGGCATCACCAAATCCCAGTTCAGCGGCGTTCCGCGCTCGATGTCGCGAGAGGCGCGTTTGCCCACGATTTCAGGGAGATGTCGAGTATGCAATCCGTGACCGGGCCGAATTGAGCGGACGTTTTCTTCGTTGAAAATCTCTCCCTGCCGGACATCGCGGACAACAAAAAGCGAGCGGCGAAAGACGCGAGTGCTTCGTTCGCTTTCGGTAAGGCCGAAGTGAATTTCGCCGAGAGCTTTCTCGGCAACTCGAACCGCGTCCGCCATGGCCTTGAACTCCTGTGGTTCCAGGGAAAAAGCGCTGTCAGGCCCTTTCAGCGATCGCGACAGGGTGAAGTGTTTTTCGATGATGCATGCCCCCAAAGCGACAGCGGTTACAGGAACTGCAATATCCAGGGTGTGATCAGACAGTCCGACCGGAACCTTAAACCTTCGCCCGAGCTCGGGAATCGTCCTCAGATTCATTTCGCTGGGGAGAGCAGGATAAGCGCTGGTACATCGGAGCAATGCAATTTGCCGAGCGCCCGCCCGCTGGGCCGTGCTGACTGCTTCCTCGATCTCCTCGACCGTGGCCATGCCGGTCGAAATAATCAGCGGCTTTCCGGTGCGCGAAAGTTTCTCGAGAAGCGGAATGTCCACCAGTTCGCAGGATGCAAGTTTGTAGGCCGGTACTCCCATGCTCTCCAGAAAGTCCACGGCAGTCGGGTCGAAGGCCGACGAAAAGAAACCGAGTCCCAGTTCGTCGGCGACTTGCTTCAGCTTGGGCTGCCAATCCCACGGAGTGCAGGCTTCACCATAGAGTTCATAGAGGGTGCGGCCATCCCAAAGCGTGCCACCACCAATCTGGAAGTACTCACGGTCGCTGCGGATCGTGATCGTGTCTGGCGTATAAGTTTGCACTTTCACCGCATCCGCCCCCGCTTCTTTGCAGGCACGGATCAGTCGAACTGCCTGGTCGAAGTCCTGATTGTGATTGGCGGAAAGCTCGGCCACGATGTACACGGGTTGCCCCGGCCCGATTTGCCGGTCTCGGATTTTGAAGCCGGTCATCACCGTGTCCCTGTCCTGGCCAGAACCAGATCACCTGTTTCGTATGGCAGAAAGGGTGTCCGCCGTCCGCTCCGCAGGATTTCAAGAGACCGTTCTCCCTCATTGAAAAGCAAGTCGAGAATCGAGGCGTAGGGACAAAACGGAGGAAACGATTGCCGGTATTTCGGATGTTCGTAGTGCTGAAAAACGACGTCGACGCCCTTGTCCAGCAAAACGCTCACTTCTTGCAGCAGGTACGCCGCAGAGCCAAGCGGGGAGACGTATTGTTTTGCGCCAAGTGAAGTGCAGATGTTGCTCAGGAGGTCCATTCGCCGGCCCGGGCGTTTTAGATCAGAAGAGAGCAAAACCTTCGTCTGAATTCCCAGCACGTCCATAAACCATTCGATCAAGTGGATGTCGAGATCCGCCATGAGAGCGGACGATGAGCACCACATCTTTATTCGCGAACTCAGTTCCTCGAAATAGCGATCGAAAAACGGCGTCCGGCGATAGTTCAGTTCGATGGCGCGGAGGTGATTTCGCCAGAATCCAACATCCCGGATTTCGACCTGATTGATCAACTGCCCAAAGCGGCCCCGGAACATCACCGGAACGGTCAGCCACTGCAGTCCGGATGGAGTCTTGAGCCGATTCCTGTGCTGCCAGGACTGCCGTTGGAATTGCACGCTGTCCAGCAGAACGAAAATGTCCACTTGATCGATAAGGTCAAAGTATCCAAGCCAGGGTAGATAAGTTGGCTGCGAAATAGCGACCTTCATTATTTCGTCCCGGCGTTCTCTATCGGCGCCGGAGCCGCAAATATCTATTTCTTCTGAACTCCCGTGGCGGCCCACCACTTTTTCCAGAACGAAGTGGATGGCCTGCTGGCCACCGATGATGCCTGCGCTATCGCGTCTGTATCCTGCCCGCGTGAAGAGCCGGAGCGAAGCAGTGTTATTGGGTTTCACATAGGCATCAATCTGCTTCGCGGCGGTTGTCAGGAACAGGTCCTGGGTCGCCTTATCGAGAACATCTTCGCCGTATGCCTTGCCGCGGAATTGGGGAGCAAGGCTGATGGAGACTGCCGCGCGCGTGCCATCAATCTGGAATCTCACCTGCCCGGCTGGAATGCTTTGAGAGTCGACCACCATATACAGCACAGCGTTGGGATCGCATCGTTTGGACTTGAACCACTCCAGGTGCCGCTCCCATGAGATCGGTTCGGTCGCAAAAGAAACGGGACGGACTGTCGGGTCATTCGCCCATTTCCACAATTGCCGGCAATCTTCTTCCTGGACAGGCCTCAAGCGCAGGTCTCCACCACGAATCGCAGCTCGGACCCTGACCGCGCCTTCGCCGTCTACCAATTTCTGTGAGCACAGCGACAGTGAGGTCCGCAGTTCTGCGGACAAAAGGAGCGACGTCAAACTGGTCGCAATCTCTGCCGCGGTCACATCCCGGCTTGAGCCGAGATGAATCGCAGCCTGTTTCCGGCTGAGTTCCTGCGCTACCGGCCTCTGGTTCCCCGCCAGGTCGATCAAAATAGCCGGCAGTCCCAGCATGCACATCTCTCCGCAAGTGGAGCCTGCGGCCGACACCGCAACGTCCGCCCAGGCCATCAGTTCGGGCATGTTCTCCGCGTCTTTCAGTAAACGAACCACCGGGGATCGCTCCGCAAGACGTTCCAGAGAATCGATATGTGGATTGCTGCCTCCGAGAACCGCGACGATCTCGAGTCCGTCTATCTTCACCCCCCGGAGTGCCTCCAATACAACCGCGGTCAAGTTGTGGGGATCACTGCCTCCCATGGTGACGAGCACTTTGCGTCCGCTTGGTCGAATGGCACGTTGCCACCTGCTCCAATGCCTGAAGTCCCGTCGTAGCATTGCGAAGTGTGGGCCAAAAAGAAAACGTGTGTAAGGCTCGCAACTGGCATACATAGACTCACTGGCGTGCACATTTTGGTTAAGCACGAGGTCGGCAGAGTAGTGCTCGCATTGTCCCAGGTCGTCCACGAATAGTAGCTTCACCCCGGCATTCTTCAGGGTGCGTTGATACTCGGAGTCGAACCGGTAGCCATCGATGACAACCCAGGGAGCCTGATAATGGCGAGACAGTGCCGAAACCTCCCTTGCGTCCTGGACACTATTGGTGACAGCCTCCAACGGAACGATTTCCATCCCTTCAGCGCGAAGGCGTCTATCGATTGCGGGAGTTGACTCCGCCATGGCAAATACCACACTTCCACCGGCGTCCTGCCATGCCTGAGCCAGTGCCAGGCAGCGCATGACGTGGCCGGTTGCGATCGCGATGCTGGCGTCGGCTCGAATAATGAGGGTGTCGGCCAGTTTCAAGCTCCTTGCAGCGACTTTTGGGCCACGCGTGAGTTCAGTTCGGCAAGTTCCGGCTCACGCTCCATGAGTTGAATAATTTCGTTCCAGCTGAAATCGTCCCGGTTGGAAAAACGCACATAAATCACACGGAGCAGTTCCAGGTCTTCGGCGGTATCGAGAGTCCAGCGATATTGACTGTGGTCGGTCCTCCCGCACAAAGAGACCAGCTTGAACAATTCCGGATGCTCATAAAAATATGGGGTCACATGCTCACGCTCGTAGGGCTGGCAAGCCTCGCGCCCAGCCTTTTCAAGAGCGGATATGGTGAAGGCCTCTGTATCCAGGCCTCGGGGATAAGTTCGCGGGGATGAGTTGCTGGCGTAGTCTCCGCACTGCTGTTGGAAAACCCGGATTGTGTCGTCCACAAGTTCGGGGTCGATGACAGGACAGTCCGAAGTGATGCGCACAACAACTTCCGCCGCATATTCTCGAGCCGCCTGGCAGTAGCGATCCAGAACATCATTTTCGGAGCCGCGAAAAAAGGGAACACTAAGACGTTGGCATTCCCCGACGATCGCGTCGTCCACGGCCGAGTCAGTGGTGGCCACCACAATTTCGTCAACCAGGGTGGCTTGACGCAAGCGACTGATCACCCGTGCCAGAACCGTTTTCCCTCCCAGGTCCATCAACACTTTGCCCGGCAACCGAGTGCTGCCCATTCGGGCCTGAATAATCGCGGTGATCGTCACTGCTGTCTCCCGCTGGCGTCATCGCCCAAGACTAGTTTTCGAAGTGCAACAAAACCTTAGCCACCGCGCGGACTACATCTTCAACATCGCTGTCAGTCATGCCGTGAAACATGGGCAGGCTGATGAGGCGTTCATATGCGTATTCCGCCACGGGATACTCGCCACCGTTGTATCCAAAGCAGTCGCGATAGTACGGATGACGATGAACCGGGATGTAGTGAACATTCACCCCAATGTTTTCCGCGCGCAGGGCCCGGAACACTTCCGCCCGGCCCGCGGAAAGCCGGGTCAAATCCAGGCGAATCGGATAAAGATGCCACGCGGGATTGACGTCATCGCGCACCTGGGGCGGCAGTACGCCTGATATATCGCGGAACTCAGCGGCATAGCGGGCGGCAATCTGCCGGCGTCGCGCAAGATTAGCCGCCAGTTTATTCATTTGCTGCAAGCCAAGAGCGCTGGCAATGTCGGTGAGGCGATAGTTGAATCCCAGCAGGACCATCTCGTAGTGCCACTCGCCGGCATTTTGCCGCTGCCTGGCATCGCTGCTGATGCCGTGATTCCGAAAGCGGCGAAGCGTTTCGGCGAAAACCGGATCGTCAGTCGTAACCATTCCGCCCTCGCCGGTCGTCAGATGCTTCACCGGGTGAAAACTGAAAACGGTCATGTGCGCCACGCTGCCCACGCGGCGTCCGCGGTACTCGGCGCCCAATGCATGGCAGGCGTCCTCGATCACGACGAGCCCGTGGCGTTCGGCCAATTGCAGAATGGAATCCATGTCCGCGGGATGGCCCGCGTAATCGACTGGCAGAATCACTTTGGTGCGCGACGTGATTTGCGCAGCTAGCTGTTCAGGATCAAGATTCAGCGTGTCTTCGAGAACATCGGCGAAGACAGGCTTCGCGCCCTGATAGAGCACGCAGTTTGCCGTGGCCGCGAAGGTCAGCGGGGAAGTAATCGCCTGATCGCCCGGCCGCAATCCGGCAGCGAAAGCGGCGGCGTGCAGGGCGGCGGTGCCCGAGGCGAAGCTGACCGCATGTTTTGTGCCGACCCAGGCAGCCATCGCTTCTTCGAATTCAGCAACCTTGGGACCAGTGGTCAACCAATCGGAACGCAAAGTTTCGACCACGGCTTGGATGTCGCATTCATCGATGGACTGTCGACCGTAGGGCAGGAGAGTACTCCGGACGGGCGATCCGCCGAGGATAGCCAGCACTTCGCTGCTCACTGGAGCTACGGTCATAAGTTTCCTCTAGGCCGGGGCGCGCAGCTTTTCTTGTTCGGGCCAGGCCACAACCATGGCAGAGCTTTCCTCGGCCCACTGATACAACTCCTCGGCACTCAACCACTGAGGATTGCTGTCGCTGGCGTAACGGAATCCATCGGGAAGTGGTCGCGCCTGCTGCCAGTTTTCCTTGCGCCACCACGGGTGCGCCGGTTGGACAACATACATGTCGTCTAGTTCCAGCCCTTGTCGGGCCTCGTCTTCTGAGAGCAGAACCTCGTGCAGTTTCTCGCCCGGACGTATTCCGATCGCTTCCACATCGCATCCCGGGGCGATGGCAGCGGCCATGTCCACCAGTTTCATGCTCGGTATCTTGGGAACAAAAATCTCGCCGCCATGCATCTGCTCGATGCAGCGCACGACGAATCTGACCCCCTGCTCGAGCGTGATCCAGAAACGGGTCATGCGAGCATCGGTGACGGTGATCTTGCCGCGCTTGCGCTGCTCAAGGAATACGGGAATCACGCTTCCCCGGCTGCCCAGAACATTTCCGTAGCGGGCGCAACTGAATCGCGTGTTCTGCGCCCCGGAGTAGGCGTTTGCCTGAATGAACATTTTCTCGGCGCAGAGTTTGGTGGCGCCGTACAAATTGATGGGGTTCACTGCCTTGTCGGTGCTGAGCGCCAGAATACGGCGCACCCCACGATTAATGGCGGCATCGATGACATTTCGGCCGCCCATGATATTGGTCTGGATGGCTTCGAACGGGTTGTACTCGCATGCTGGGACCTGCTTGAGCGCTGCGGCGTGAACCACGACCGTGACTCCGGAAAAAGCCCGTTCTAGACGCTCCGCATCGCGCACATCCCCGATGAAATACCGCAAACTCGGATGATCGAATCCCGCAGCCCGCATGTCATGCTGTTTGAGTTCGTCACGGCTGAAAATAATGAGTTTTTGCGGGCGATATTCGCGCAGCATCAACTCCACAAATTTCCTTCCGAAAGAGCCAGTTCCTCCGGTGACCAGCACAACCTGTTCGGACCAGTTCATCGCGGCACTCCCTCGGAGTCGAAACTTGTTCTTCTGAAAGAACCCATGCCAGCCAGTTGATATTCAGCCATCGAAATGAAATTTCCCAGCGCCAGTATAGCGGGAATATGCACCAATCCAGCCTGCAGGAACCCCCGTTAACACTAAGGAACCAGTCTAATTAGGAGCGATGACTCCTCACCTCGCGATGCTAGAATGTGCGCAATCACAGGAAGCATAGATGGAGAAGCAGATGTGGGTTGCGCTTTTGCCTCGGAAAAGACATTGGCGCGGCCGACGTGAGTGTGCCTCCCCGACCACCACGTTTTCCAAGGAGCCTCAATGGATTCGGGACCACTAATACCGCTGAATGGGCAGATCCTACGCGAACTCCAGCCCTCTTTTCCGCTTGAGTTCAATCGCAATGCCGCACCGGGAGCTTATCCTGGGGCTGCCACCCAAGACTCGCTGCTCCGGGAATACGTGCGGGTACTTATCAAGAGCAAGTGGGTGGTCATTGCCAGTGTATTGCTGGTGGTGGGCGTGGTCGCGATCTCTACTTTGCGCAGCACACCCATCTACGAGGCGGTAGGCAGCATCGCGATCAATAAGATGGACCCGGTCACTTTCAATCTTAAAGACTCATCGGGCGGGGTCGACTACTACGATCCGACGGATCTCGATACCGAAGTGCGAATTCTGAAGAGCGACTTGCTGGCGCTGCAAGTGATCCGGCAGTTGAATCTGGACCGGCGGTCGGAGGCAGGGAGCAAGAGCAAGCCTCCATCCTCGGGGCTTGAGTTGACAACCGATGTCCTCCAGCCTGACTCCGCGAAAACCTCAGCGGCTCTTGCCGCTTTTAAGGGCAGCCTGCAAGTCGCGCTCGTTCCCAATACCCGGATTATTGAAATCCGATACCGCAGTCCGGATAAAAATATCGCGGCGCGAGCGGTAAACATGCTGGCCAACACCTACGTGGAGCAGAACTTTAAGACACGATTCGAGTCCACCATGCAGGCCTCGGACTGGCTTTCCAAGCAGTTGGTCGATCTCCAGATAAAAGTTGAGACCTCACAGGAAAAGCTGGTTCAGTACCAGAAGGAACACGAGATTCTCGGAATCGACGAAAAGCAAAACATAACTACCGCCAAGCTGGATGAATTGAACCGGGAATTGACTGCAGCCGAATCCCTCCGCATGGAGAAGGAGTCGGTTTACCACCTGGTGCAGACCGGTGATTCTGATTCGATCGTTGCGGCCGCCAACGTGGATGGCGCGGCGCGAGGTTCCAGCGCCAACTCCGCGCTGTTGGAAAAATTGCGGGAGCAGCAGGCTGACGTTAAGATCCAAGTGGCGCAACTGAGCACGCAATTTGGGCCGTCCTACCCGAAACTGGCTCAACTCAACAGTCAACTCAAAGAGGTTGACGCGCAGATTCAGACAGAAATGCGCAAAGTGGCGGCGCGTCTGCGGGGCGACTATCTGGCCGCCGTGCAGCGCGAAAGCATGCTGCGCACGGCACTGGAGCAGCAAAAACAGGAAGCCAACAAACTGAACGAAAGCGCCATCGAGTACAGCCTGCTTAAACGCGACGTCGATGCCAATCGCACGCTCTCCGAAGGCTTGCTCGAGAAGTTGAAGGAAGCTGGCGTTACCGCAGGTTTGAGATCGAATAACTTTCGCATCGTCGATGTGGCCCGCATTCCCACGGCGCCGTCAGGGCCGAATCTTCTGCGAAATCTCGCTTTTGCCTTGGCTCTGGGCCTTTCCACGGGTATCGGGCTTGCCTTCCTGCTCGACAGTATGGATAACACCGTGCGCACGCCGGAGCAGGCTCAAACCATTTCCGCGCTCCCGTCACTGGGCATGATTCCTCTGGGCTCGCGAAGCACGCGGCAAATCGGCAGTGGTCAGAAGCTTACCCTGGCATCCTCGAAAGAGGCAGTCGAACTGGTCACGCAATCGCGTCCCCGGTCGCAGATGGCGGAATCGTACCGTGCGCTGCGGACTTCGCTGCTTCTTACCTTCGCCGGAGGACCACCAAAGGTCATTCTTATTACCAGCGCGCTGCCCGAGGAGGGCAAGACCACTACCAGCGTCAACTCTGCGATCGTGCTGGCCCAGAAAGGCACGCAGGTCTTGCTGATTGATGCGGATCTCCGCCGCCCCAGCATTCACAAGACCCTGGGAATGGGGCCAAAAATCGGCCTTAGCAATGTCCTGACTGGTACCGCGACGCTGCAACAAGCAATCATTGCATCGACAATTCTGCCTGACCTGTTCATACTGCCCGCGGGAACGCCGCCGCCGAATCCGGCTGAACTCCTTGCTTCCGCCAAAATGAAAGATGTTCTTGAAGAACTGCGAAAGGAGTTTGACCACATCGTCATAGATTCGCCGCCAACCTTGTCAGTCACGGATGCCGTAGTGATGTCGACGAGGGCCGATGCTGTAGTTCTGGTCATCCGCTCTGGACACACCACGAAACCAGCGCTGCGGCGTGCCCGTGACATCCTATTGCAGGTGAATGCCCGGGTGTGCGGCGTGCTGGTGAACGCTGTCGATCTCAGCTCGCCGGATTATTATTATCATTACGAATATCAGGGGAAATACGGCCACGGATATTATCAAGAGAATGCAGTGAGCAATGTGCAGGGGCCTGAAGCTGAAGCCTCGAGCGGAGCGTAGAGCGCGTAAACTGAGCCGAGACCGCACGCGCGTGTGAACACTGGCATGCAAATTGCACTTCAAAGCCCAGCGCGCAGAGTAATTTGTTTCGGGGCCTGCCTGGCGTTTACGGTTGTTTATCTTGGATTCGCTGTGCGCGCATTTCTCGCCGATCGTCTGGCTCAGAAGCTTGACGTAGCCAGCCTGCAACGGGCTGCCACCCTTGAACCGGGAAATGCAGAGTATCAGTACCGGCTGGGGAGATATTTCCTGCAGACGCAAGACTCCCCTGCGACCGCGGAGGCGTTTCTGAGGTCGGCCGTCAATTTGAATTCCCACAACGCCAGTTATTGGTTTGAACTCTCCCGGGCCTACCAGCAACTGGCCGATCCCGAGCAGCAGAAGAATGCTTTGCGGAATGCAATCGCGGCCGATCCTTCTACGCCTGAGGTGGCATGGGACGCGGCGAATCTGTATTGGTCTCTGGGTGATACTGACATGGCCCTGCAGGAGTTCCGGGTGGTTCTGGAGAATGATCCTTACCTGCCGGCGGCCGCCTTGGATCGCTGTTGGCGGATCAAACCCGATGTCCATGCTCTGCTCCGGGATGTAGTCCCGCACCGGATAGACTCATATTCAACATTCCTGGATTTCTTGATTTCCAAAAATGAGCCGGCTCCCGCCGCAGCCGTGTGGAGTCAAATGGTGCAACTCCAGCAACCCGTGGAGCTGCGTCATGTTATTGACTATGTTCGATATCTGATCGGACGCCGAGAAGTTGCGCAGGCCCATCAAGCGTGGCAGCAAGCCGCGAGCTTGAGCGATATTTTTGGGTATCAGGCTTCGCCGGAAAACCTGGTGGTGAATGGGGATTTCAGCCAACCGGTGCTGAACGGAGGATTCGATTGGCAGTATGACAAGCTGCCCGATGTCTCGTTGGCGCTGGATCCGACTGAGTCCCATTCCGGACACCGCTCGCTTTCGATTGTCTTTGACAGTCGCGGAATTGAAGACGCTGGCATCCGGCAACTGATCCCCGTCCAACCGAACACACAGTACGAATTCTCCGCGTATTACAAGTCAGAAGGACTGGAAGGTGCCGGTGGTCCGCGGTTCCTGCTGCAAGACCAGTTCACTTCGACCAACTACTTTGCCAGCCAGGAACTCAAAAACGCGGATTTCTGGAAGCAAGTCGGCGGAACGTTCAATACTGGCCCGGATACGAAACTACTTCTCCTGCGGATACAGCGCGTGCCTGCTGGAAACGCGATTCGTGGCAAGCTTTGGCTCGACGGAGTTCGCCTGGTCGAGATTGAACGAGCGCAACAGCGACCCTCGGAGGTGAACCCCTGACTTCTCCGCTCCCAGTCGTGCTCACAGCCGAGTCCAACCTCCGCAGGCGGTCCGACAGTTCGGTTCTTGACTCCGTGATCGGCTACGGTGTGCTTGGCCTTCTACTATTCGGGCCGCTGGCATTTGGCGCGGTAGAGGTATGGTCGGTCACGATAGTGCAAGTCGGTGCAGGAGTGCTTTTGCTGCTCTGGACTGTCCGGCAATCCAGAGCGGGCGAACTAGAAATCCTGGGCAGCCCGTTGTTTCTACCGATGCTGTTTTTTGCCGGCCTGGTCCTGTGGCAACTCCTGACTGGACAAACCGCTTATCGTGCCGGGACCTTCTCTGCGGTCATGCTCTACTGCTCTTACGGGTTACTGGTCTTCCTGGTGGTTCAGTGCTTGCGCAGAACCTCACAGGTTAAAACCCTCGGGTTCGCGTTGTCCGCATACGGTTTCGCGATTGCGTTGTTTGCCTTGCTGCAAGGCATCGCCTCCAACGGCAAACTGTACTGGCTCAGGACGCCACAAGCGGGAGGCTGGATCTATGGCCCATACGTAAATCACAATCACTACGCCGGACTAATGGAAATGCTAACCCCGATTCCGCTGGTCATTTCTCTGGCTGGTGGCGTTCGAGGCCCACGCAAGATGCTGGCAGTTGGCGCGGCCGCGGTAATGGCGAGCACAATTTTTCTGTCGGGCTCGCGCGGTGGCATGGTGGCCTTCGCCGTTCAGATGGCGGTGCTGGCTACCATCTTGATCAAACGGCGGAGGAACTGGCGGGCAGCTTTTGCTGCGGGCATGTTCCTGCTCGTCGCCATGGGAATGCTGACCTGGCTCGGTGGCGGCGAATTGGCGGGGCGCATGACCAGCGTTCATGACACCGCCAAGGCAGAGTTGTCGGGCGGGACTCGCCTGACAATTGATCACGACGCACTGAGGATGTTCTGGCAAAAGCCGGTCCTGGGATGGGGGTTGGGCGCATTCCCCGAGGTGTATCCCCAGTTCAGCAGTCTCGCGAGCAATCTCCCCGTGGGCATGGCCCATAACGACTATTTGCAGGTGCTGGTTGAAGTCGGCGCGCTCGGACTTGCCTCTGTCGTGTGGTTTTTGCTGATTCTATACAGATCGGCCTTGCTGAAATTGAACCAGGCGCCTGCTGATATCAACACCGCCGTGGCTTTAGCGGCCATGCTCGGTGTCACTGGAGTTCTGGTTCACAGTTTCGTGGATTTCAACTTGCAAATTCCAGCGAACGCGGCGCTGTTTTATGCGCTGTGCTCAGTTGCGGCCATGGAGCCACGTTTCGGACTGCATCGCCGCAGGCATCGCAACCGGCTTCACCCGGTCCAGGAATTTCCAGAGAATGAATGACCTCGACTACGGCTTCCATTGGCTGACAAATGGTTTGGAAGAATTGCAGAGCAGCAGGCAAACTATTACTCCACCTGCTATTACTCCACCAGCCATTACATAAGGGTCGGTCAGAATGCTGCCGTGTCCCGGCACCGGCGCCCCGCCTTTCCGCCTTTTCTTGTTGCAGTTCCCGGACCCGTCGCGAGTAGCCTGATCTCCCTCGGACAGCGTGGTGGAGCCCTTTCCGCAATTGACGTTCACTTCACCTTTGCTGGCGACCACCTGGACTGTCCCGTCGCTGTCCGCCACTACGAATTCGGTCCATTTCTCCGAAGCTGGTGTCACCGTGATTTCTCCAGCCAATGCAACCATACCGTGAGACGTAGCCACGCTGACGCCTCCATGCTGGAGGGAGACGGCGTTCGCTTCAAACTTTATCAAGGAGTCCGGCAGGACGACGACGCCAGATCCGGAAGCATCGAGGGTTGCCAGGGACTCAGGCTGAGTCTGTATGAAGTCTCCCGGGAAAACTGCGGACGAACGAGGCATTGGTTTGCCATTGAGCCAAACCTCGCCTTTGCCATAGAGCATGGCTGCGCCTGTATCAGCCGCGAACAAAGTAGCGGGTGTGACCGCGATCATCAACCAGCAAACAAGATCTCGGAACATAGGCACACTAATTCCACACAAGCTCTTCGCCGTGATCGTAGCCCGCGGGAGATCGACCGTCAATTGCCTACTCTGGTCACCGCGTCCCCGCGATCGGTTCTCAGCGCCAGCGGTCGAACAGTTCCCACCAGACCAGTTTGAGCCACTCATCAAAGTTCACTTTCGCCCACTCACGATGCCGCCACCATTGCACGCCGAACTCGCGCTCGTCGAAGACCGCTGCAATGCTGTAGTCGCCTGGGGAAACACGATTGAAAATGCTAAGCGCCCGCCGGGTGTGATAGTCAGAGGTGACCAGCAGAATGCTTCGAGCGCTCATGCCTTGCAGGCAGTGTGAGACATCGTGCACTTCGTCCCGGGTGGATTGCCCATAAATTGGGCAGATGGTGATTGACCCCGCCTGCGGCAGAGTCTCCACATACTTTCGTGCGAGTTCCGCTTGGCTCCACTGGTAAATCTTCGTGCTAGCGGGAACATCGAGAATCAGCCGCGGCGCGTAACCCTGATCCAGCAACTGCAGGCCCCGTGTTGGCCGCCGATCCGTTTCTCCAGCCAGAACCACCATCGCGTCTGCCTTGCGAGGTTGATTCACAACCAGAAATCGACCTGCGGTCGCTGCCAGGGCAACGATGAGCAATCCTCCCAGAACGAAGATAATTCGAAACTTTCCCATGGACGTTTCCGCTCGTCTGAACTAGCCAGACTACGCGAACTCTTGATTCTGACAAATAGCCAAGTCTGCACCAGAGAGCCTCAGTTTGGCCTCTGTACGCGGAGAAAAGGAAAGTTTGAGCTCGCCGAATTGAGATACTCCCATTACTTTCGTGAGCTCAAGGCCGCAAGGAACTGCGCTCTAACATGCTAAAATTCAAGCTGAATCACACCTTCAACTATGACTATTGAAGCAATGCCCGCCGTGCTGTTTTCCGAATTGAAAAGCAAGATTGAGCAAAAAAAGGCGCGTGTCGCCGTCATTGGACTCGGCTATGTGGGTCTGCCTCTGGCCCTGCTTTACACCGAGCAGAAATTCCCGGTGACCGGATTCGATATCGATGCCCGCAAGGTTTCGACCTTGGACCAGGGAGGCAGCTACATTTTCCGTATTCCGGCGGCCGACATTCAGACCGCGAAAAAGTGCGGCTTCAGTGCCACGTCCGAATATTCGCGGCTGACCGAGATGGACGCGATCATTATTTGCGTCCCCACCCCGCTAAACGAATATCACGAGCCTGATTTGAGCTACATTACCGAAACCGCCAAGTCCATCGCTCCCCATTTACGAGCCGGGCATCTGGTGATCCTCGAGAGCACGACGTATCCCGGCACGACGGAAGAGGTGTTGATCCCCATTTTGGAAAAAGGCAACCGGCAAGGTCTCAAGGCGTCGCGCGGCGACAGTTCCAATGGGCAGGAGTTTTATGTCGCATTCTCTCCCGAGCGGGAAGATCCCGGGAATACGACGGTGGCGCGACGTGACATTCCGAAGGTGGTCGGCGGACTTGATGCCAAGGCGTCGGACCTCGCAGCCGCTTTGTATGGCGCGATTTTCAACCGGGTCGTGCGCGTCTCTTCACCGGCTGCCGCGGAAATGACCAAGCTGTTGGAAAACATTTATCGCTGCGTGAATATTGCGCTGGTCAATGAGCTGAAGCTGTTGTCACTGCGGATGGGAATCGATATCTGGGAAGTGATTGAGGCAGCTGCCACCAAGCCCTTCGGGTTTCAGCCTTTTTATCCAGGCCCCGGCTTAGGAGGCCATTGCATTCCGGTCGATCCCTTTTATCTTTCCTGGAAAGCCAAAGAGTGGGATTTCCGCACACGGTTTATTGAACTGGCTGGCGAGATCAATACCAACATGCCGTATCACGTGCTGGAATCGGTGAGTAAAGCCCTCAACCAGCAGAAGAAGGCATTGAACGGGGCCAAGGTTTTGGTGCTTGGACTCGCCTACAAGAAAGATATCGACGATTTGCGCGAGTCTCCCTCACTCACCATTATCGAGTTGCTGCAAAAAGACGGTGCCCAAGTCAGCTATAACGACCCTTACTTTCCGACGGTTGGCAAAGGGCGCAAATACGATCTGCAGATGAAGTGCGTACCCCTTGAGAATCTCGGCCAGTACGACTGCGTGTTGATAGTCACCGATCACTCTGATTATGACTACGCGAAGATTGTTCGCGAGTCGGCCCTGGTGGTGGACACGCGCAACGCCACGCGTGGCATCAAGAGTCCAAAAATCGTCCATTGTTAGCGGGAGGCGATGTCGGCTGAAACTTGGAGAGCGAAGAACTTGAACGGATAAGAGGGTGCCTTCGGAGTCGCGGGCAACCCGAGAAATCCAAGCTTGGTTTCGAATTTACTGAGAGATAGAGCTGGCAACCGAGGAAAACACGTTGTTGGCGTTGGCGCCGATCAGACGGATCGTGCCCACCACGATCACCAACACTACGGCCAGCATGACCGCATATTCGGCGACGTCCTGTCCTCGTTCATCCGACCACAACTGACGCAAAAACTTTGCCACGGGCTTCCTCCTTGTGCCCCGGGGTTAAAGTGTTTCCCACACAAACGAGAAACATTGCTTTACCGAGGTCGAGAATCAGCAGAGATGTCCCCGAAAACATTGGCCCTTGGTCGATGGTAATGACGTCGAAATCGCCGGACAATGGCTCATCAGTGTCAGCCTATGGCACAAAAGTGCCATATGGCTCAAGCGATTGGTTTCAATGGCAGGGACTGATTGACGGCAAAGAGTGCGAGTTCCAGGCGTGTGGAAACTCCAAGCTTGTCGAAGATATTGCTGAGATGGTGCTTAACCGTATCTTCGCTGATCTTGAAGTATTCCGCCGTCTCCTTATTAGAGTAGCCGGCAACCACCGCCGAGACGATCTCCAGTTCGCGGGGCGTGAGCCCGAACTTCTTCTGCCGGGCTTCCTCTCCGGAAGACTGCACCAGCGTTCTTAGATACTGCACCAGGTTCGAGACGCTCTCACGTCCAACCCAATATTCTCCAGCCATGACCGTATGAATGGCTTTCAGAAGAAGCTGGGTAGCGGAGTCTTTCAGTACCACGCCGCGAGCACCGAGTTGCAGAGCCTCAACAATCTGGTTCTTCTCCGCTGCCGCAGTCAGCAGTATTACTCGGACCGCATTCTGGTTGGAAGCTGAACTCATCTCACGCAGAGCCTCGAGGCCGGGGTGTCGGGGCATGGCAAGATCCAGAAGCAGGATGTCAGGCTTGAGTTGCCGCGCCAGTTTGACTGCTTCGGCGCCATCACACGCTTCCCCGATCACCTTGAGGTCGGGCTCGGTTTCCAAAAGCCGCCGCAAGCCATCCCGGAAAATAGGATGGTCATCGGCGATCACGATGCGAGTCGGCTGCAATCGTCTGTTATCCATAGGTTGCTTCCCGGCGTTGCGGGACGGTAATTTCCAAACGTGAACCTTGGCCCGGATTTGATTCTATCGTGAGTTCGCCTTCAATCAAACGGACACGCTCCTTAATAACCAGCGGCCCCTTCCCCAGAGTATCGAGTTCCGTGTGAGACAGCCGCCCGGTGAATGGGAAGCCGCGACCGTCGTCTTCGATCAGCACATGCCACACGCCGTTGCGCGAACCCAACCGCACCAGCACCTGCCGGGCGTGGCTGTGCTTGCGGACATTCACCAGCGCCTCCTGCACGATGCGCGCTAATTCTCTGCACACCGGCTGTGGCATGTTCAGTTTGTCCATATCGGACAGGAACCGCGCAGAAATTCCGGTCTCCCGCTGGAATCTTTCCACCGTGTCCGATAGTAATCCCAAAAGCTTCTTGGAATCTACATCCAGGGTTTTCATCTGCTGCATCAGTTCCCGCAGTTTGAGAACTTCCTCGCGCAACAGTCCTTGAATTCTGCCCAGTTCTTCAGTCACCAGGCCGGGCTTGCTGGGAGCTTGGCGCCGCAGAACGTCGACCTGCATCTCGACAGCAATCAGCGACTGGACCGCCCCGTCATGCAACTCTCGGGCGAAACGGGCGCGCTCCAACGCTCCCGCGCGCAAACGCAAACGGCGCAACAGAAGCACGTTGTAAACGGCTGGTCCCACTTGGCGAACTAATTCCTCCAGAAAGCGCAATTCCTCCTCGGTATCGCCGGCGAGCGAAGGATCCAGCAAAAAGATTCGCCCCGACCATTCGCGGCCAAACCCGAATGACACCGTTGCCAGACTTTGAAAGTCATATCTCTGTGCGATGTAACTCAAGGAGTCTGAAGTGAGATCGCGAACCCTGCCGCCCTCCTGATCCAATCCCAGAAGAGAAAACTCGATCGTGCTCCTGCTGCCGGTTCGCCGCGCAAAACAGGTCACAGCCGGAGATTCGTACAGGTAGGCGTCACGATCGGTGGCGGATGGGTCGAGCCATCGAAAAGCAGCTTCGCCGTCCACGCGGCGCAGTTCGCCGACAAACACGCGGTAGTTGCTTATTTCCTGAGAGGCAATCATCAGTTGCCTGGCGCCATACATGGAGAGCAGTTCGCCTGCAATCTCCCCGATTGTCCCAGTAAGACCGGCGTCCACTCGCGCCTTCCCCAGCGTCCTAGCAATAACGGCTTTCTCCGCGCGCAGCTGCTTCTGCTGTTCGGCCAGATATCCAAGCAGGAAACCAAGAACCAGCAGATAGACGGATCGCATGAAAAGATGCTTGGGTTCAAATTCGGTGATATTCACTTGCAACGGTGGCACGTGCAAGTTGTGGCGCAAGAGAAAGGCATTCACCCACTCGATGAGGCCTAAATGAAAACTGAAACTTTCCGCCCACAGCAACAACACCGCTGCCACCGCGGTTCCTACCGTCTCCCACAAACCCCAGCGGTACGCAGCACCCGCGAGAACGAACACGAAGAACAGAGAGAAGGGATTGCCTTGTCCAGTGGCAAAAGCTGAAATCAGAGCTGGCCATATGACATCTCCGGCGTGAACCAGCAGGCGGAATGATGGTGTGGATTCCTGCCGCCGGCGCAGGAAGATTATGATGAAGACGCCCTGGATAATGTAGAACGCCAGCAGTCCGTAGGCCCACAGTGAGTAGCGAATCTCGGCGGGATCCATCCATATGGCGACCAGGGAAGAGACGGCCAGGAAAACCCGGGCGGACGCCAGCCATCGTTCAATCCGGCGAATTTCGCCGGGCCCCATCGGGGCTCGCAGTCGCCACAGGAATCGATCTCGTAGGGCTCGGAATGGCAATGGAAACACGCCGCGTTGCAGGAATGATGTCACGGATATTATTGGTAATGCGACAGGAGAGCAAGCGAAACTTCCTGCAATCTTAGTTAACCCTAGTGTTTGAAAGAAGTTAGACTCTAAGAAGTGGCTCGGGAGTGTCGTCATGTGCAAGTTCTGGTTACTTCAGTAACTTTCGCTCCCGCGTGTTGTGTCTAAGAATCAGGAACGGATGAACATGTCCCGACCCTCGAAGCTCTGGATTTCGGCCGCCGCCTTTCTGGTGTGTGCGCAGGCCGTGGCTTCCCTGTTCCTACACCCAAGCTTTACCCTTATCGCGTTAAGCGACATCGTGCAACTGGTTCTGCTTTTCTCCGGAGCGATTTCGCTCCTGCCCACCGTCCTGGCCACTCGCGGGCGCATCCGCGCATTCTGGGCGCTGATGATGTTAGGGATGGCGTTCTGGTTTTCCTACCAGGCGTTGTGGACCTACTTCGAAGTGGCGCTGCGGACAGATGTCCCCAACCCCTTCTCTGGCGACGTAGTAGTGTTTCTTCATCTTGTTCCCATGACCGCCGCCTTAGCTTTGCAGCCTCATGTGCAACAGGACGATCGCACCACTCGCCTGGGAACGTTGGATTTTGCTCTGCTTTTGATCTGGTGGCTCTATCTTTATTTGTTTGCCGTGATTCCCTGGCAGTATGTGCAGGCGTTCGAACCCAGCTACGATCACAATCTCAACATCCTCTATCTGACAGAGAAGATGGTATTTCTGGCCGGTGTAGGTGTGCTCTGGTACCGCAGCCAGGGTTCGTGGAGATTTATCTACGCCAACTGGTTCGGCGCGGGGCTCACCTACTCCCTGAGTTCCTACATCGCAAACTGGGCCATCGAACGAAAAATGTACTATTCGGGCAGCCTATATGATGTGCCCCTTGCAGCCTCGATGGCGTGGGTGACGGTCATCGGTATCCTTGCACTTCATTCCTCTCCCGCGCAACAACCGGCGCGCGCTTCCCGTGGCCACGGCGTGTGGGTGGCAAGACTGGGCATGGTCGCGATTTTTTCGCTTCCGTTGTTTGCCGGTTGGTGTTTGTTCGACCCTGGCATCTCGCAACCGGTGCGTACTTTTCGGTTGGTGCTTACGCTGACGGGAATGCTGGTCATGGGCATTCTAGTCTTCTGCAAACAGCATCTCCTGGATCGCGAACTCCTGCGCCTGTTGAATGCTTCGCAGGAATCGTTTGACAATCTCAGAAGGGTGCAGGCGCAACTCGTGCAATCGGAAAAGCTGGCATCTCTGGGGCAACTGGTGGGCGGCGCGGCTCATGAATTGAACAATCCACTGACTGCCATGATGGGTTACACGGATATCCTGTCCGCGACGGAGCTGAGTGGCGAACAGCGGGTGCTGATGCAGAAAGTCGAGCAGCAGGTTCGGCGCACGCGAACTCTGGTTTCCAGTCTGCTTAGTTTTGCCAAGCAGGTTCCCGCTGAGAAAACTCTCATCGACATCAACGCTCTGGTGCAGACTGCCGTGAAACTCTGCTTGCCTCAATCGCGCGGCCCCCATGTGCAGGTTCACACCGACTTCCCAAGTGAACTTCCCCGCGTTCTGGGCGATTCCAACCAGTTACTGCAGGTGTGCCTGCACATCACGAACAACGCTCTCCATGCCCTGACCGATACCGGCGGCGAACTTAACGTTACCGCGCGCCAGGAAAATGATTTTGTCGTGCTGGAGTTCGCCGACAATGGACCAGGAATGGAAGATGCGGACCGGGTATTTGATCCTTTCTACACCACTCGGCCCGTCGGTCAGGGAGCAGGTCTGGGGCTGAGCGTTTGCTACGGCATCATTCAGGAACACAACGGAAAAATCAGCTGTCAAAACCGGCCGGAAGGCGGAGCGATCTTCCGTATCGAATTACCCGTGGTTGCGGATCCCGCCCACGTTTACGACTCGGCTCCCCGCAAGTCCTCCGACTTGCTCCTAGAGGCGAAGGCGACCGCGGCTCGTTAGAAGTGGCAGACGGAGGGGTGCCGTCTTTCCTTTGTGTACCTTCGTGTCCTCGTGGTTAATGCCTTTGAATTGCGTCAACCACAAAGGACACGAAGGTTCACAAAGGATTTATCACGGGCCAGTCCCATCCACAGTTCGCTTCAACTGCCCGCAGGCGGCGTAAATGTCGCGCCCTCGCGGACGCCGGATGAACGCCGGCACTCCAACGGCAACCAGTATCTTCTGAAACTCGAATACGCGGGCTTCGGCTGGAGTCTCAAATGCAATCCCAGGGCCGGGATTCAACGCAATCAGATTTACTTTCGCCCGTATGCCGCGGATCAGTTCACCGAGTTCACGAGCGCTGGACGCGGAGTCATTTACTCCGTCCATAAGCACATACTCAAACGTCAACCGCTCGCGGTTGCGAAGAGGGAAGCCACGTGCCGCCGCCACCAGTTTCTCCAGATTCCATTTGCGGTTAAGAGGCATTAGCCTGCTTCGCAACTCATCGTTAGGCGCATTCAGCGATATGGCCAGCTTTGGCCGCACCGGTTCGGCGCCCAGATCGTAGATGCGTGGCACGATCCCGGCGGTCGAAACCGTCATCCGCGATTCCGGGATTCCCACTCCCTCCGCTAGCAGGCAGACTGATTTCATAAAGTTCTCGTAGTTCAGGAAAGGTTCGCCCATACCCATGAAGACGATATTTACCCGGTCTTGCGGCGGAGAAACGTTCTGATCCTTGAGCACCGCGCAGATCTGCCCCACGATCTCGCCTGCGGTCAGGTTGCGCTTCACTCCGAGCAGCGCAGTCAGGCAGAACTGGCAGTCCACAGCACAACCGACCTGGCTGGAAACACAGATGGTCGCGCGGTCCCACCCGCGTCGCACGGTTTCATCCCCTGCATCGCTCCCGTCTCCCGCCTCGCCGCCGTCGCCTTCCGGCATCCAGACGGTTTCCACGCTTTGCCCATCGGCGAAGGCGATCAGGTACCGAACCGTGCCGTCGCTGGACACGAACTTCTTTTCGATCTGCGGAAACCCAACACAGAACCCTCGCCGGGTTAGTTCAAGCCGGAAATCCTGAGGAAGCGTAGAAATCTGCTCAACCGAGTCGACACGCTGGCTGTAAAGGGCTTCAAACACTTGCCGTCCCCGATAGCCGGGCTGGCCGCCTTCCTCCACGATTGTCGTAAGCTCTTGAAGATTAAGGCCTAAAAGCGCGACTTGTTTCCCGTCGTCCATGGATTACCCGATGTCTTAGACAGCAGAAAACATTGTAGAGCAGATGCAGGAAGCCCGATCCGTCACCAGGATCCCTCGACGCTAAATTATCAATGTAAATATATGATTCTAAATGAACAACCACTGCATTAGCGGACACCCGCCGGGTGTGTAACAATAGTTGTAAGCCCCTGAGTCCTCAATCAGTCGGCCCTGTTGAAAAAGCTATGGTTGAAGAAGTACGCAACATCCAGCGTGAAGTGCTGCCTAACGGTCTGACCGTTATCACGGAACAGATGCAGCACATCCGCTCTGCCTCGATCGGTATCTGGATCAAGTCCGGATCGCGCGACGAGGATGCGCAGTGGAACGGGATTTCTCATTTTGTCGAGCACATGGTTTTTAAGGGCACGAAGCACCGCTCGGCGGAGGACATCGCCCGCCAGGTCGATTCGATTGGCGGCAACATGGATGCCTTCACCGCCAAAGAGTGTATCTGCTTCAACGTCAAGGTGCTCGACGAGCATTTACCCATTGCCATGGATGTGCTCAGTGACCTGGTGCTGAACCCGACCTTTGATGCCAAGGACATTACCCGCGAGAGGGGCGTAATCCTCGAAGAAATCAAGATGGACGAAGACAGCCCGGACTATCTCGTCCACGAAATCTTTACCCAGAATTTCTGGAAAGATCATGCTCTGGGCAAACCGATTCTGGGCACTAAGGATAGCGTTAAGAGATTCGAGCGCGACCCGGTGCTGGATTTCTACAATCAGCGGTTTGCACCCGGCAACCTGATCATCTGCGCTGCCGGCAATCTGAAGCACGAGCAGTTCGTCGAGCTTGTGAACAAACATTTTCAGCACATGAAACCGTTGAAAAACGGCTTTCACAGCCCGCAGCCGAAGATTGTTCCGCGCATCGTCATGCGCAACAAGAAGGCTCTGGTGCAGGTGCAGATCTGCGTCGGCGTCCCATCCCATCCCATTGCCCACGAGAAACGCCATGCCTCCTACATTCTGAACACCCTGCTGGGTGGGGGGATGAGTTCGCGCCTGTTTCAGAACATCCGGGAACGCCAGGGACTGGCTTACGCAATTTACAGCGACCTCAATCCGTACCGCGATACTGGTTGTCTTTCCGTTTATGCTGGTGCTTCGCGGGAATCCGCCAGCAAAGTGGTGCAGTCGATTGTGTCCGAGTTCCGCGCCCTCAAGTCCGAGCCCGTCCCCGCAGAGGAACTTCGCCGCTCCAAGGATCAACTAAAGGGCAGTTTGATGTTGTCTCTCGAGTCCTCGACCGCGCGCATGTCCAGCCTGGCTCGCCAGGAAATGTACTTTGATCGCTTCTATACCATGGACGAGCTGATCGAGAAAATCGAGAGCGTTACCGCAGAGGACGTCATGGAACTCGCCAATGAGTTCTTCCTCACCGACTCGATCGCAGTCACCGTACTTGGCAACCTGAACGGCCTTAAGCTTAGCCGCGAACAGCTCGCCTGCTGACGCCGTCAGCCGCTTCCGTAAGGAAGGTTGCCAGACAAGAACTCCATAGCTGGACGCTAGCTTTACTGGCTATTTCGAGGCATACTAAGCAGCAAGTTCGACCACCCCAGGCAGGGGAGTTCGCATTATGCTGGAGCAGAATGGCGGCACGCAGCACGACGGTGGGAAAAACGGTTCCACCCCGCCAGATGCGATCTTAGAACACCAGCAACGCACCCGGATGCTTCTCGCGCTGGTCGTCCTGGTGTTGGCGCTGCTTTCGGTACTCATCAAGGACCACCAATTCTGGTTCCCGCCCACTCCAAGCACTGAATCCGAAACCGCAGAGCAGAATGTTTCTCCTCCACCAGTCCCAACCACATCGGCTAAGGTGGTTGCACCCGTGGCCCCGCCGAAACCCGCGGTACCGGCTCAGGCGCGACCAAGAGCAAAGCGGGTAGTGCGCACCGCACCCTCAACCGACACACAAGCTGCCATGGGCCCGGTAGTCACGGCGACCAACCGAGCCGTACTCCCTCCGCTTGAGGTCGAGGTTGTCGCTGGAAATCAGCATCGGACGCTCAACCCCGCGGATAGTTCCGTCAACGTGGAAATGCAATCCGGCCCTTCGGAGGCCCAAGAACAACCCGCTGCTCGGGCAAGTGCCCAGAACAGTGCTCTCGGGACAACTCACGCTGAAGCGCGAGTGCAAATGTCACCGGGGACTGCGCAAATAGTATCTCGCCCGGTCGACCCAACCTATCCGCTTCTTGCCAAGCAGATGAAAGTCCAAGGTGCTGTCGTGCTGGAAGCGCTGATCAGCAAGACCGGCAGCATCCAGGAAATTCATGTCCTGAGCGGCCCGGCAATTCTTTCGGAGGCTGCGCGCGAGGCTGTGAAGCAGTGGCACTTCAAGCCGTACTACCAGGCCGGCGAGCCGGTGGAAACCGAGGCTCGCATCACCGTGAATTTCACCATTTCAACTTACTGAACTGGATTACACCATCACGCTGAAGGAGCGATGCCTGGCTGGGCGTTGTTCGTGCAAAATAAAACGGGCGTCCGGCTCTTGCGAGTCATTGGACGCCCGGGCAGCCCTCCCCCAGAACTGCTCAATTGGGAAATTAAATCTTCCGTGAGATTTTGTGAATGGCACGTCCGGGCTAGACCAACACACCAACGTGCTAGCGGGATGAACCTCGATGATTTTCACCCGGTATTTTTTCCCCAGTTCCAATCAGATATGTCCTTGCTCCGCCATCCGCGATGCTGAGGCTGCCTCCGCACGATTCCGACCACGATCCTTTGCGGCATAAAGGGCTTCATCGGCATTGCGAAGAAAATCTTCGCAATCGAGTGCCTCATTCTCACCTTGCTCTACCGAGGAAAGGCCCAGACTGAGCGTGACGGCAAGCTGGCCTGCACTCGTTTGGACGGGGGAATCGGCGATGCTATGGCGCAGCCGTTCTGCGCTGGCCGCTAAATCAACCGCTCTGCAGCCGGGAAGCACAATCAGAAATTCCTCTCCACCATACCGCCCAACCGCGTCATAGGTTCGAACTCCCGCGGCTAACCGCCGCGTCACTTCTTGCAGTACCGCATCACCGACCAGGTGCCCATGCGTGTCATTGATTTTCTTGAAGTAGTCGATGTCGGCCATGATGACGCCGAGGGCGTCCTTGGTGCGTTCCCGGCGTTGCACTTCTCGCTTAAGCAAATCGAGGATGGCGCCACGATTCCAAAGCCCGGTTAACGGATCGTGAGCGGCCGTGAACAGCAAGTCATCGTGGGCACGGATTAACGCCGACTGCAAATCGAGAATCCTTCTGCCAGCCCATACCCGGGCGCGCAATTCGTCCACGTCAAATGGCTTGGTCAAGTAGTCGTCAGCGCCAGCCTCCAAGCCTGCAACGATATCTTGCTTATCGTCCTTGGCAGTAAGCAGCAGAACGTAGAGATAGGGGCCCTGCTCACGGCTGCGGATTTTGCGGCAGAGTTCGATCCCATCCATTCCCGGCATCATCCAATCGAGGATTGCCAGTTGCGGCGCGTTTTCTCTTTGCAGGATTTCCCACGCATCGATCCCGTTTTCCGCCACCGTGACGCGGTAGTCCCACCTTTTGAACCAGCTCTCAAGAATACGGCGAAAGATCGGATCATCCTCCGCGATCAATACGGTGTTGAGCGCGGAAGGTGTTCCGTCAGAGACGCGAATCTGGAGGTGGGGCTGTGAAAGCTTGATCGTCCAGCCTCTTGCTCATCGCCGCACTCCCGTCAAGTCTTTCAGTTCCAGATGAAGTCTGGACACTTCCCGTTCCAGGGTGGCCAGCGCATTGCCGGCCAGGGAAAGGTCTTTGCCTCGTCCCAGTTCTTCCAACTGCCGGGCGGCATGCGAGGTTCCTTCCGACCCCAGGTAGCCAGCTTCGCCCTTTAGACTGTGAGCGGCGCGCACCAGTCCGTCCGCGTCTCCAGCCACTACTGCCTGATGCAGTTTCTGCAACAACTTGGGAGACTCCTCCAGAAAAATGTGGCACAGGTCACGGAGTAGTTCTTCATCGCCCCCAATTCGATCAAGTGCCTCCGCCCGGTTCCAGGAAAGTTGCTCTGACGCTTTGGCCGGTGTTACCGCCGTCCGTACCAACCCTGCCAGGGTCTGCTCGATATCGCTGAAGCGCACTGGTTTTGCAATGTAGCCATCCATGCCGGATTGCAGGCAACGTTCGCGATCGCCCTTCATGGCATGCGCTGTCATGGCAAAAATTGGCAAGTGAGTTCCGCTTTTCTTCTCGCTTTCTCGGATGGCCGCAGTCGCCGCCAGGCCATCCATCTCCGGCATTTGAACATCCATGAAAACCAGGTCGAATTTTTCTTTCTGAGTTGACGCTAAGGCTTCTTTGCCGTTCTGGGCCAGCACCGGGTTGTGTCCCATTTTTTGTAACGTGCGGATGATTACCACCTGGTTCACCGTGTTATCTTCGGCCACCAGAATCCTCAGCTTATGATTCGATTCACGCAGCGTGTGGCGCGTCACCAGGGCGGGGCTCTGCCCGGTGTCCGACTGCCTCTGGCTCAGTGCTGAAAGGATAGCCGCCAGCAGGTCCGCTTTAAGCACCGGTTTGAGCAGATAGGCCGAAATCCCCAACTGCCGGCAGCGATTCGCTTCACCGGGCTGTCCGCCTGAAGTCAGCATCAGGACGGTCACTTCAGCCTTGCCATCCGGCAACGTTCTGCTTCTTATCTTTATCTTTTCCGCTAATTCGAACCCGTCCATCCCAGGCATTTGGCCGTCAATCAGAAGCAGCCGGAAAGGGTCTCCTTGTTGATGCCCCTTCTCGACGGCAAGCAGCGCGACGGCCCCACTTGCGGCGGCGCTAGGTCTCATTCCCCATCCCCGAGTCATCTCGCAGAGAATCCCCCGGTTGGTCTCATTGTCGTCAACTACCAGCACCGAAAGCCCCTGCAATCCGGCCACCAGCGAGGGAAGGATGGGCTGCACTTTCTGTTCCGCCACGGTAAAGCGCACCGTGAAATGAAACGTACTGCCGTTGCCTTCGCGGCTCTCCAGCCGCATTTCCCCGCCCATCAATTCGACCAGGCGCGCCGAGATGGCCAGTCCCAGGCCGGTGCCGCCATATTTCCGGGTGGTGCTGCTATCGGCCTGCGAAAAAGCTTTGAACAGCAGTCCCTGTTTCTCCCAGGGAATTCCGATACCCGTGTCCTTAACCTTGAAATGGAGTTCAACGCTCCGGGCGTCCCGCAGGCTGCTCTCAATTGTCACCAGGATTTCGCCACGCTGGGTGAACTTGATGGCATTGCCGACCAGGTTGACCAGAATCTGCCGGAGTCGGCCGGGATCTCCGAAGAGTTGTGCGGGCACTTCCGGATGAGCGTCGTAGGCCAGTTCCAGGCCCTTCTGGTGAGCTCGCAGAGCCAGAGTCTTCATCGTCTCACCCACGCAGTCGTAGAGATTGAATTCGATCATCTCCAGATCCAGCTTGCCCGATTCCACCTTGGAAAAATCAAGAATGTCATTGATCACCGACAGCAACGACTCGCTCGAAGTTTTTACCAGGAGTAGATACCCTCGCTGCTCGGCGTTCAGTTCCGTATCCAGGGCCAATTCGGTCATGCCCATGATGCCGTTGATGGGAGTACGAATTTCGTGACTCATGTTGGCCAGGAATTCGCCCTTGGCGCGGCTTGCAGCCTCGGCCGTCTCCTTGGCCGCCTTCAGTTCCGTGTTCATTTTCAGAAGTTCGCCGGTGCGATGGGCAACCTGCTCCTCCAGGCTTTCCCGGTGTTGCTGGAGTTCCAAGTCACGTCTTTGGATTTGTTCCAGCATCCCGTTGAACTCGCTGGTCAGCAGCCCGAATTCGTCATGGCTGAGCACCTCGGCTCGAATCGAGTAGTCGCCCCGGCCGGACACCGCTTTGGTGGTTTCCACCAGATCAAGCACAGGTCGCGAGATGGGCTCTTGAAAGCGCGAGGCCAGCACGAAAGCCACACAGAACGTGCTCAGCAGAGTCAATATGAAAGTGAAGGTATATCCTCGCAATCGCGCATGCAATCTTTCCAGATCAGATTCCAGATACAGCGTGCCAACGCTTTCGCCCGCCAGGGTGATTTTCCGGAACTGTATCAGGTGGCCGTTGCTGAATTGTGTGCTCTCTCGCTGCGCTGCCGGCGGTATCAGGCGCGAATCTTTTTCGCTTCTTACGTATCTCGCGAAGGGTTGGCCGTCAGGAGTATAAATACACGCCGCAGTCACGTTAGGTTCAGCTCGCAATGCCTGCAAAACATCTCGCGCCGACTCCGAATCGTGAAACGTCAGGGCAGCCGTGCTGTTTTCAGCGAGAACATCGCTCAGGACGGCCAGGTTCTGTGCCACCGAGCGTCTGAATGTCATCACATCATAAATGGCAATAGGACAGGACACCGTCAATGCGGTGAAGCCGCCGATTGCCAGGAACAGCACGGTGAGCTTGTGGCGAATCGACAAATCCCTAAAACGGTGCATCGACATTTACTCCTGAAGTGCTTCCTCGATTACAAGCTTCGCCACGCTCAACATCCTGGAGCTGACCTTCAATCCGGCTTGCACTGCCGCCTTATGGTTGACCTCGAACTGTACGCGGTCGTTTTCCACAACAAAATTGATCATTCCACCCTGCTCGGTAAAACCCTTGGTATCGGCCACGGTCAGAACACTGGCACCGCGCAGGCCCGCGATCAGTTGTTCGGCGGAGGGGCCCCCCGATGAGGCGATGAAGAGAATTTGGCAGCTTCTGGCGTGTTGCAAATCGACCACATGGTTGACCTCCAGTTTGCGTCCATTGACCGTCTTTTCGCGAGCGATGTCGCGCAGTTCCTCGCCGAAGGGATCTTGTCCGAAAACACAGATCCGAAGCGGCGCCGACGCATCGGAGAAACTATTTTGCGGCCACTCGACAAACTTCGCGAAGTTGTATAAGAACGCCGCCTTCACTTGATACTCTCCAGCAGCCGGGGATTGAGCGCGGGTGCTGCTGCTCAGAAGTAGCATCATCGCGCCCAGCACCCATAGAACTCGTTCGGGACGTGGCATGCCCCCAGGCTTCGACGCAATCAAGTTCACAAACTGCATGGCGTTCTTGAATAACTGTGGCGTGGCCCAGTGTCTTGAGCCTGCGCGATCGGCGTTTGCTCGTCCACCCACATCCTGTGCCCCGTCATGACTCTCAAAACCTGCCGGTGATTTTGATCCGGAAACTTCTTCCGTCCTGTTGAATTGCATCCTGCACGTCTTCCGGGCGGCCGGGATCGAAGTATTTCCGGTCCAGAAGGTTGTACACGCTGGCGGATAAATCCAGGTGCTTCCCCAGCGTGTGTCCGAGCAGGGTCACATTGAAAACCGAGAACCCGCCGACGCTGTCTCCCAGCAAGGTCTGGACCGGACTGGTGTACTGTGCGTCCAGGCTGGCAAACAGCCTCCGCTGCACCACGGGTACGATCAAATTCAACTTGGCCAGTTGCTGAGGAGAATTATTAAGAACGTGATGGGTTCGCGGCTCCGTCGCGTTTGCGTAACTGTAGCTTGCGTTGCCTTCGAAGCCTCCGGCCAAGCAGCCGTTCAACTCGGCTTCCACACCCGTGGCATCCGCCGAACCGGAGTTGAGATACACCGACTTGCCATCGCCAGGATTCGTCTCCAGGGAGATCAGATGGTCAATCCAGTTGCGGAAAACGCCGCCAGAAAGCTTGAAGTGGTGGCCAAGTTCTTGCTCCACGACTCCTTCGATACTGCGGATTGTTTCCGGACGAAGCTTAAGATTGTCGTTGTAGAAGGCCCCGAGATCGGGCGTGGTCTCAAAGGGTTCCGGTGCACGGAAAGCCGTGCCATATAGCAGTTTCAGCGTGGTCGGGTGGAAGATGTGGTAGATCAACCCCACACGGGGGTTGGTGGTCCCGCCAAAATTGGAGTAGTGATCGTGGCGAAGCCCGGCACTCAAGCTCAGTTTTGAGGAGATAGTGAACTCATCCTGCGCGTATAGCGCCCAGACCACTGAGCTTGCCGGATCTGTCTCGAAGACGTTGCCGATAGGAGTGTAGTTCCCCTGGTCTTGGCGCAAATTGTCGATAATCTCTGTGCCCAGAGTGAGCTTGTGTTTCTCGAACAGGGTCCGGCTCAATTTTATTTCGCTGTCCCACCAGTTTCCCCGGAAAGAGAACGTGTCCACGGTGGTCGATCCGTCGGGTAGCCCGGTGGCAAATGCCAGAGGCGCCTGCAGGCGGGCTTGGTCATAGGACGTCCGAGCCTCCAATTCCCACTTCTCGCCAATCGAATGCTGGTAACTGAGATCGAGATATTGATGGTGATCGACGTTGCGGGTGCGAGGGTCGTTGAACACGGTGCCGAAATATCCGATCGGAACGCCCCGGTCGCGCGCGCTGAACAATCCTTGCAGGGTGAATCCCCGGAAACTGATGGTCGCCAGGAGGTGTTGCGAGTTTTCGTAGTCCGTATTTCGGGTGACGCCGAAATTGGTGGCAGGGCTGTTGAACTGGGGAAAAAACAGAGTCTGTCCCTGACTATTGTAGAACGTGCCGGAGAGCAGCATGCCGACCCCTCCGTACTGGCCGCCATAACTGGCCCGCCCCTGGTAGGTGCCAAAACTGGCTGGTGCGAACGAGAGTTCCACGCCTTTCAATTGCGGCGGCTTGCGGATGATCACGTTGATCACGGCAAAGAAGGCGTCGGCGCCGTAGAGCGAAGAACTGGGACCGCGAATGATTTCCACGCGCTCGATCAGATCCACGTCGACCAGGAACTCGGTGCCCAGCATCGCTTGCCCGAGATAGTTGTCGTTGATGCGGTGGCCGTCGATCAAAACCAGGACGCGGCTGTTCCAGTCTCCCAGGCGTCCAAAGCCACGCACTCCTACGAAATTATCTTCGCGGTCGTAGGTCATGTAGAACCCGCGCACACTCTGCAGAATGTCGGCTAACGTACGGAAGCCATATTTTTGGATCTCGTCGGCCGTGACCACCGTCACCGACGAAGGCGCATCACTGGCACTCTGCAGGTGTTTCGAGGCGCTGTAGACTTGTATGTTGGTCAATTCTTCCAGGCTGGCTTCGCTCAGGTCCGTCGTCGCCTGCTGCGCAACTGCGCCTGCCGCTACGGCAAGCATTGCGAGCATGCAGAGTGCACTTTGATGTCTTCCCCGTTGATTTTTCGGAGCGGGATGAGGTCGAGCCGCATGCGGGGTGGCGAATGGTCGACGGTTCATAGATCTTCTCCAACCTGCAAAAAGGGCTCAGCCCATACGCGGGCACCGGCGCAAAAGGGGGCTACACAGACTTCTTCGGCGAAATATCAGCTTTTCTTTACCCCCCGGGTATGCCAAGAGCTTGGTTGCGAACGTCGTGGCATTCACTGGCAAAGACACATTTGACTCCTGAAGTTCCCCGCGTTCCTGCCGATAACAAGTTCCAGTAGGACAGCTAAGGTTCACCATGCCTGTGCTTCAGGATCCTGAAATTTTCCGCAATGTGCTGGACAGTTTGCAGACCGGAGTATGCATGGCGGATCGAAGCGGAAAAATTCTCTTCTGGAACCAGGGCGCCGAAAGATTAACCGGACATAAGCAGCATGAAGTGGTGGGCCGGTCCTGCCGCGACACTATTCTGGCCCACTGTAACGAGCAGGCATGTGTGGCCTGTGGCGCCGCCTGCCCCTTCACCCGAACCATGCGCGAAGGCAAGCCACAGGAAGCGAAGATGCAATTGCGCCACAAAGATGGGCATCCGGTTCACGTGCTGATGCGCATCGCTCCCCTCCGCGATTCGAGGGGCTCGATGATGGGTCTCGCGGAGAGTTTTGACGAACAGAAATTCGCCTCGGACCGGGACTCCAACCAGCAAAGCCTGGTGGAACATGGCTGCATGGACGAAACCACCGGCGTCCCGAATCACGAGTTCACACAATTCCATGTACGCGAGAATTTGGCGGGCTTTGCGCGCTATCAGCTTCCCTTTGGCGTCATCGCCATTCAGGTGGATCGGTTAGATCATTTCCGGGCAGCTTACGGTCGTCCGGCACGCGATGCCGTCTTGCGCGTGGTGGCCCAAACCATGAGGAGCGCTTTTCGTCCCAGCGATTTCCTGGGGCGATGGGCGGAGGATCAGTTCCTGGCCATTCTGATCAATTGTGGTCCTCCTGGAGTGGAGCAGACCTGGGAACGGATCCGGAAAATGATCGCTTGTGCCGGACTTCGCTGGTGGAGTGACGAGTTGTCAGTGACCACTTCGGTGCGATACGCCTCCGCTCAACCGGGAGACACGATCGAATCCCTCATGAATCGCGTGCAAGGCTCGCTGCAACAATCGTCCGTCAATCCGGCTGCTGCTGTTGCGCCAGCCAACCCGGCACGCTCGGAGATCTGATTCACAATGTTTGCCATTATCGGAATCGTGATCGTGTTCGGCTCGGTGGTGGGCGGATACCTGATGGAACATGGCAAGATCATGGTTCTGGTCCAACCCGCCGAGCTAGTTGTTATCGGCGGCGCCGCTGTCGGCACCGTACTCATCGCCAATCCGCTCCACATTCTGAAACAAATCGCAGCCGGCGTTGTCGGCGTGTTCGGAGGATCGAAAGTCACCAAACAACGCTATCTCGATTCCCTGAAAATGATGTATGAACTCCTCAATAAGGCACGCCGCGAGGGTCTGATGGCGCTCGAGAGTGACGTCGAAGATCCCGCCAAGAGTCCGATCATCGCGAAGTATCCCGCTTTCCTCAAGGATCACCACGTCCGCGACTATTTCTGCGACACCATGCGCATGGCGATCAGCGGAGTCGAGGCCTTTGACCTCGACCAGCTCCTGGACCTCGACATCGAGGTTCATCACCACGCAGCCAGTCTGCCGATCGCCTCCTTGAGCAGCATGGCCGACTCTTTGCCCGGCCTGGGAATTGTTGCCGCCGTGCTCGGTGTCGTCATCACCATGGGAGCCCTTGGCGGCCCCCCGGAAGAGATCGGCCACAAAGTCGCCGCCGCGCTGGTCGGCACGTTTCTCGGCATACTGCTGTGCTATGGACTGGTCGGACCGCTCGCCGCCAGCATGCAGAAAATTGCCGAAGACGAGGGTGCCTACCTGTACGTCCTCCGCGTCATGATGATTTCCTTCCTGAAAGGCAGCGCTCCGATCATGGCAGTGGAGTTTGCACGCCGTGCCATTCCCGGCCACGTCCGGCCGGGGTTTCTGGAAGTAGAAAAGCACTGCAAGAAAAGTGGCGCCGATGAACCAGTTCCCACCGAAGCGCTACCCCCGGAACCCGAAGCTCCAGCCGCGGCTGCGGCATCAGCCTGAGAAAGCAACTTTATGGATGGTTTACGTCCCATCATCATCATCAAGAAGAAATCCGGGCACGGCGGACATCATGGAGGCGCCTGGAAGGTCGCCTATGCCGATTTCGTTACTGCAATGATGGCCCTGTTCATCGTCCTCTGGCTGTTAAACACCAACAAACCCGTACGCGAAGCTGTGGCTGGCTATTTCAAAGATCCCGCCGGGACCGCCAGTAAGATTGGCTCTGGCAAGGTGGGAGCCGCAGAGGCCCTGGCCATCACCAAAGATGACATGCCGAAATTGAAGGAAGAACTGGAGAAGGCCATCCGCCAGGTTCCTAACTTTGAAAAAATCAAGGACCAGATCGAAATGACCATCACCCCCGAGGGTTTGCGCATCGAACTCCTCGAAACCGAAACTGGCACTTTTTTCGAGGTGGGCAATTCCGCGCCCAGCGATAACGGGCAGGAACTGCTCTCGCTGCTGGCCCGCGAATTGGGAAAACTTCCCAACCATCTCTCCATCGAAGGTCACACCGATTCCAAGCCCTATGCGGGACTCCGCGAGTACGGGAATTGGGAGCTTTCCACCGACCGCGCCAACGCCGCCCGCCGGTTGATGCAGCACGATGGTGTGCGCAGCGACCAGGTTGCGCAAGTCCGAGGCTACGCCGATCAGATGCTGCGCACGCCCGCTCAACCGCTCGATCCATCGAATCGTCGCATCTCCGTCATCGTGCACAATATCGAGCCAGACCGTCGAGGGACCTGCGAAAACGGACGGCCAGACCAGTCCTCCCTCGAGCCCTCTCAAGAAGGAGTGATTGACTGTGTTCGTCATTTTTTCAGCCGTCACTGCACTGCGGACGATGATCCGCTACAATAAGCGGTTCGTGCCTTACCTGACTCAAGAGGAAACAACTCCGTGATCATAGGCGTGCCAAGGGAGAGCTATCCGGGGGAACGGCGGGTCGCGCTCGTCCCTGTGGTCGTCCCCAATCTTGTCAAGGCGGGTTTTGACGTAGTGGTGGAAGCGGGCGCGGGAGTCGAAGCAGGATATCCGGACGCGCTCTATGTCGAAAAGGGCGCGAAGATTCTCCCCGATCGTGCCGCGCTCTTCGCCGCCGCTGACATCGTCGTTCAAGTCCTTTGCTATGGCTCCAATGATGTCACGGGCAAAGCTGACCTGCCCTTGCTGCGCCGTGGCCAGGTTCTCATCGGTTTTCTGCGGCCGCTCGGTTCGATCGAAGTAATCCAGCAAATCGCCCAGACCGGCGTTACTTCTTTCTCCGTGGAGTTGATGCCGCGCACCACTCGTGCCCAGAGCATGGACGCGCTTTCCTCCATGGGCACCATCTGC
This sequence comes from uncultured Acidobacteriota bacterium, assembly GCA_963788605.1. Lineage (GTDB taxonomy): Bacteria > Acidobacteriota > Terriglobia > Terriglobales > Acidobacteriaceae > JABDBE01. The sequence continues at coordinate 165,575 of CAWBHD010000009.1, forward strand.
GGCTACAAAGCGGTGCTGATCGCGGCGGATACGCTGCCTAGAATTTTCCCGATGCTGACCACAGCCGCTGGGACCATCACTCCAGCTCGGGTACTCATCATCGGCGCCGGAGTCGCCGGGCTCCAGGCCATCGCAACGGCGCGCCGCTTGGGTGCCGTCGTCTCCGCCTACGATCTGCGGCCCGCTTCCAAAGAGCAGGTGCAGAGCCTCGGAGGACGCTTCGTCGAGTTGCCCATTGAAGCCAAAGATGCCCAGGATGCCCGCGGGTATGGCACAGCGCAGGATGAAACCTTCTACGCGCGCCAGCGTGAGTTGCTCACCCGCGTGGTCGCCGAGAGCGACGTTGTAATAACGACTGCTGTTGTCCCCGGCAAGAAAGCACCCGTGCTGGTAACGGCAGAAATGGTGAAGGGAATGGCACCAGGCTCGGTAATTTTTGATCTGGCTGGCGAGCGCGGAGGTAACTGCGAGCTGACGCAATCCGGCAAGACAATCGTCGCGCACGGGGTCACGGTCATCGGCCGTATCAACATCGCGACCGAAGTTCCCTATCACGCTAGCCAGATGTACGCCCGCAATGTCACCTCGTTTCTTTTGCATCTGGGAAAAGAAGGAAAGCTGCAACTAAACATGCAGGACGAAATCACTCGTGAAACCCTGCTAACCAAAGACGGCGAAGTGGCCAACCAGCGCGTCCGCGAATTCTTTAAACTACCGGCGCTGGTTTCGCAGGGCGCTTAAAAATGTAGGCGCGGGCGTCCTCGCCCGAGCGGAATCGCAAGAGTGCAGGAGGGAAGATGGGTTCATCCTTAATCAACGGACTCTTCGTTTTCATGCTGGCGGCTTTCATCGGATTTGAAGTCATCCGGCGAGTCTCGCCTCTGCTCCACACCCCGCTGATGTCGCTTACCAATGCCCTCGACGCCATCGCGGTCGTGGGCGCGATTGTCCTGGTAGGCGAGCACAAGAGCACACTTTCCCACGTGTTCGGCATCCTCGCGGTCATTGCCGCCACCAGCAACGTCGTAGGCGGCTTTCTGATCACTGACCGCATGCTCAACATGTTCAAGTCCAGCCGTCCGACAAAACCATGACCACTGACTTCGCGGGAAATCAGCAGATCATCGAGGTCATCTACCTCGTCGCCAGCGCGCTTTTTATTCTTTCGCTGAAATGGCTGAGTAGTCCAGCCACTGCCAAGCGCGGTGTCCGCGCCGGCGAAATCGGCATGGCCCTGGCCATCGGCGGAACCTTGCTGCATCACGGTATCGTCGACTACAAGTGGATCATCATCGCGCTCGTGCTCGGGACCGGTATCGGAATTCCCCTGGGCCTGGTGCAGATGACTGCCGTGCCCCAGCGAACCGCGCTCAGCCATGCCTTCGGCGCATTCTGCGTAACCCTGGTCGGCACCGCGGAATTCTATCTCCGCACGCCCGACGTCCCGCGCTTTATGATGGCTGTAATTTCCCTGGAAGTCATCCTCGCCTCTCTGACCTTCACCGGCAGTTTGATGGCGGCCGGGAAGCTCCAGGAAATCCTTCCCCAACGCCCGCTCACCTACAAAGGTCAAAACTTCGTCAATCTGTCGCTGCTGGCGATTTCGTTGGGGCTAGCCGTCTACATGGTTCTGCATCCGGAAGCCAGACAAATTTTCCCGCTGATGATCGCCATTCCCATGGTTTTCGGCGTGCTCATGATCGTTCCCATCGGCGGCGCCGACATGCCGACCGTGATTTCGCTCCTCAATTCCTATGCTGGCCTCTCCGCCGCAGCCATGGGATTCGTTCTGGACAGCAAACTCCTCATCATCGCGGGCGCACTCGACGGCTCGTCCGGCCTCATCCTCTCCGTGATCATGTCCAAGGCCATGAACCGCTCCTTCACCAATGTGCTGTTCGGAGCATTCGGCCAGGTGCAGGCTTCCGCCGTGGCCGGACAGGAAGACAAAACGGTGCGCAGTGCTACCGCGGACGAAGCCGCCGGAATTCTGGCCGCCGCTAACAAAGTTGTGATCGTTCCGGGATACGGAATGGCCGTCGCGCAAGCCCAGCACAAGGTTCGCGAACTCTATGACTCGCTCACCAAACGTGGCGTCGACGTGCGCTTCGCCATTCACCCGGTAGCCGGACGCATGCCGGGCCACATGAACGTCCTGCTCGCCGAAGCGGATGTCCCGTACGACCGCCTGATCGAGATGGATGACATCAACGGAGACTTTCCCCAGACTGACGTTGCCCTTGTGATCGGCGCCAACGATGTCACCAATCCCGCCGCCCGCACCGATACCGGCAGCCCGATTTTCGGCATGCCCATCCTCGATGTGGACAAGGCGCGCACCGTCATGGTGATCAAACGCAGCATGAGTCCAGGCTTCGCCGGCATCGATAACCCGCTCTATTACCTGGATAAAACCTTGATGCTGTTTGGGGATGCGAAGTCTTTCGTGAACGGAATTGTCCACGAACTATCTGGGAACACCCATTAATGTGGGCGCGGGCGTCCCCGCTCGTGCGGGGCAATAGATTTAGTGGTGCAATCCCACATTCAACTTCCCCGTAACCATCTCCAGCGCCACTTCAAACAAAATGATCTGACCGAGCACCGGGTACCCCGGCCGCTCATAGGCTGACATCGGCTCTTTCAACCGCTCCAGCAGGCGATCAAAGAACCACGCTTTCTTCTCGTCCGCGCCTTCACCTTCAAACACGTGCACCTCGCCATACGCGACCGCACTCTTGTAGACCAAAGCCGAGTTGCACGGAGAAGGTTGCCCACGCTGCATCGCTCCGGGCTCATCCACATGAATGCAAACCCGGGGATTCTCGCGGACATTCGCCAGAAAATGGCCCTGATGTGGTCCGGTATGCAGGTAAAGCAGGTTGCCTTCCTCGTACACATACATGAGCGCGACCACGTAGGGCCATCCCGACGCGTCCGTCGTGCCCACGTGAGCCACCGCGTGCTCGCGAAGAAACTTGCGAGTATCCTGCTCCGGCATCTGCCGGTCGCCGCGCACCATCCGTCCGCGATGTGATTTCAACTCTGACATCAGACAGTCGATGGGATCAGCTAGCCAAAAGCCACTGCCGCGCCTGCTCCGCAGTCACATTTCCGCCGGTCAACGGCGTCGCCACACACGCCCCGCGAAAACGTTCCCGGTAAACCATAGCCGCCGCGAGGCCAGCCACCCCGGCCGGTTCGATGACTAAACCGTGATGCTGGAATATCAACTGCATCCCCTTGATGAGCGCGTCATCGTCCACCAGGAGCACTTCATCGACCAGGCCTTCCAGATCGTTTAACGCTTCAGGAACAGGCACCCGCACAGCGATACCATCCGCGATTGTCGAGATCGACTCAGTCGACAGCACTTTGTGTTCCCGCAACGACAATGCCATTGCCGGCGCTCCCGACGCGCAAACGCCGACTATGCGGGTTCCCGGTGAGTGGGCTTTCATCCATCGCCCGATGCCACCCAAGAGTGCGCCATCGCCCAACGGCACAAGCGCCACATCGAAGTGGTTTGGCCAGCGGCAAAGTTCGATGCCAATGGTTCCGGCCCCCTCCGTGATCGCAGGGTCGCGGCCGTCTTCCACAAAGCAGGCGCCGGTTTCTTCCGCGAACCTATGGGCGCCTTCTTTCGCCGTATCGAAGTCATCACCGAAGAGTCTTACGTCGGCGCCCAACTGGCGCATGCGCTCGATCTTTAATGGGTTCGCCGTTTCCGCCGCAAAAACCACCAGATGGAATCCTCGCTTACGCGCCGCATAGGCGAGCCCCTGGCCAAAATTTCCCGCAGAAGCACAAACCATTTCGACGATTCTGCCGGAAGACGAGATACAAACAAATCCGTCCCCCGCCCCTTGAAACATCGAATCGGGTTTACGGTCTCCACTTTTAACACCAGCCGGATGCCAAGCTCACCGCTCAAAGGTTCGCTCTCGAATTGTGGAGTATTCAAGAACACTGGATCGATCGAGCGGCCTGCCGCCTCGATCCTCTCAACGGATACTCCCGACGCCGAGTTTCGCGCGCCCGTGGATGGATTAACGGTGGCTTTCACTTCGTCTCCCTCCCCGCGATCACTCGGTCCCCATGGCTGCTTGGCTGCGAGATAACCAGAAACCGCACAGGGTCCCTCGAGTCATTTCTGATCCGGTGGGGAACTCCCGCCAGAATGCGCAACCCTTCACACACTGCCAGCCGCATTTCGCAACCGTCAACTTCCATCACCGCTTCCCCCGACAAAACAAAAAAGAACTGCTGCGAGCTTACGTGGTAGTGCCGAACCTCGCTTGCCCCCGCAGGCATCTGCTCCTCAATCACGCTGAGCCGATCGTCTTTGACCAGATGCCATCCCTCGCACTGCTCTCCCCACGTGTAGTGCTCGGCACTGGCGCGGCTAATCGGACGCGGCTGCATTTCGGACCTCCGTAATCCGCTCCAGCCGCGGCTTCGCGACCGCCGCGTAAGCGCTCGCCTTCAGCGCCATCGAACGGTCCAAGCGAGCTGCGTTGAAATAGATCTCGTCATTCTCCAGCAGCGAAGGATCGACCACCAACTCCAACTCGGGATGGAATGAGAAGGGAAGGATCGTCCCTGCGATGCTGCCCGCCAGCCTCTCCGCAATCTCAGCCGAAGCGAACGAAATGTAAGTTCCTCCCAGCAGAGCTTTCACTGCGTTCAGGTCCACGCGCGCGTCCCCCGGCACAACTCCCAGAACATACTTCGTAACTTTCTTGCCGATCTTGACCATCATCACAATACACTTCGCCGCCTGCCGCAAAGCGTTGCCGCGCATCGGACTGACAATTTCCGTCCGCCCCTCCGGCGCATGATCAATCAGTCGGTACCGCACTCCATGCCCATCAAGAAGTGCGATCAGTTGTGCGTACGCATCTCCCATGAATTCAACTTCCATGATTCAATGCCGACAGCGAAATTCTCTGTCGTCCGTTTGCGTCGAAGTTCGATGGATCCAGCCAGCGCTCGAATGCCGCTTTTCGTGTTGGCCATTCCGAGTCCACCATCGAAAACCACGCTGTATCCCGGTTGCACCCTTTGATGATCATGTGCTGGCGAAAGATTCCTTCGAAAGTAAATCCCAGGCGCAGCGCCGCGCTCCGCGAAGGCGCATTGAGTGCGTTGCATTTCCATTCGTACCGCCGGTACCCCAGATCGTCGAAAACATGTCGCGCCATCAGGTACATCGCCTCCGTCGCCCCAACCGTGCGCTGCAAACGAGGTGTAAACAGGATGCTGCCAACCTCGATCACTTTATGCACCGGCTCAATCCGCATATACGAAGCGTAACCGACCGCGGCTCCAGAAGCTTTCTCCAGAATGGCGAAGGCCAGCGGGTCCTCCGAACTAGCCTTCTGTTTCAGGTGCGCATCAAACGCGGATCGACTGGCAAATGGTCCCTCGAACAGGTAACGCCACAACCCGTCGTTCTGTTCTCCACGCGTGGCATCGTAGAGTGAATCGGCATGAGCGGCAGGATCAAGAGGAACAATGCAGACCACGCGCCCATCGAGCGTTGTCCGTTGCGGACGTTTGGCGGGCGTAGCATCAACGCGGCCATCGTCGGAGCAGGACTGGAGTTCGTTCTAACTGAGGTCATGAATTCGTTCTCGGACATAAAGTCATGCTGAACGACGCGAAGGATCCCTGTACGTCGCTTCGGCAGCCGCAGCTCAATCTAGATCTCAGGCGCAATTATCTCCCCCAGTCGTCCCACCTCGCGCACCAGCAGTTCGAAATCTTCCTGCCGGCTGCGATGATTCACATTCGCCACTCGAATCGCAAAACTGCCGCCGATCACGGTGGACGAAGGCGCCGCCACCCCAGACTCCTGCAACCGCAAAATGATTTCCTTATTCACCGCCGCCAGTGTGGCCTCATCCTCAATCCCGCCGTTGAATCTGAAACACACAATATTAAGAGGTATCGGAGCCAGCAATTCTAGACGAGCGTCCGCTTTGATCAAGTCTCCCAGATACTGACACTGTGCACAATTCTGCTCCACCAGCGACTGGAAAGTTTTCAGCCCGTGCTCTTTCAACGAGAACCACACCTTTAGAGCCCGAAAAGGCCGCGAAAGCGCCAGCCCGTATTGGCTGAACCAGATCGGCCCACCCGCCAGACCCCGCCCCTGTGGATCAAGATACGCCGCCTTATAACTAAACGTGTCGCGATGTTTCTGGGGAGAACGCACCAACGTGCATCCCACCCCGTAAGGCATATACATCCACTTATGCAAGTCGAAGGCTAGTGAATCGGCCCGCTCCATGCCCCGCAGCAAGGGCCGCAACCCGGGCGAAAGTGCCGCCGTGGCTCCGAAGGCGCCGTCGACGTGAAACCACAAATCCTCTGCGCTGCAAAAATCCGCAAGAGCCTCCAGATCATCGATCGCGCCGGAATTCACTGTTCCCGCGTTGCCAACCACGCAGATAGGCAGTTTGCCCGCCTTTCGGTCAGCCGCAACCGCGTCCTTCAAAGCCTTCATATTGATTCGAAAATCGTCATCGGTCTCGATGTACCGTACCGCCTGGCTGCCCAGGCCCAAAGCCTCGGCGGACTTTTGCACGCTGTTGTGCGTTTCTGAAGAACAGTACAGCACCAGCGGCTTCGAAGCATTGCATAGGCCTTCCGTCTTTACGTCCCACCCCGCTTTGGTGTTTCGTGCGACTGCCAGTCCAACAAAGTTAGCCATCGATCCGCCGCCGACCAGCAAGCCGCTGGCATCCATGGGAAACCCCAGCGCCTCCTTGAGCCACGACAAGACCTGCACCTCAACGTAGATCGCAGCATGGTCAGCCCCGAAGGAATTCGAGTTCATTGCGGCCGCAAGCAACTCTGCCAGCATTCCCCCCGGACTGCCCGTCCCACACACCTGTGACCAGAAACGCGGATGAATATTACCCAGCGGATACGGAAGAATGTTCTCCTTGAACTCTTCGTAGGCCGACTCCGCTCCTTGACTCTCCCGCGGTACCGGTTCCGAAAATCGCGCCTTCACATCCCGGGGAACTGGTTTCCACACCGGGCGTTCACGCACACTCTCCAGATAGGAGAACATTTCGTCCACCATCTGATGACCCAGGACGCGCAGACTTCTCCAGCCTTGCGGATCCAGAGTCTCTTCAACCTTGGGCGGGGCAATTGTGTTCATTGGTTCGGCTACTCCTTGAGCCGGTCGATGAATGGGTTTGGGAGGGCACGGCTTCAGCCGAGCCGCAACCTGAGACCGACTCAGGTATGACCATAGCGTTACCATTCCAACATGTACAGAGTCAGATTAAGTACGTTATAACCGGTACAGTTATAAATAAGTTGAATCTGTTATCCTTGTGCTCGCATGGGCGTCGCGACAGAAAATAACCCGCCTCTTTATCTTCGGATTGCCGAAGGAGTCAGCCGTCAGGTCGCCCGCGGAACCCTCCGCCCGGGGGATCGCGTGCCTTCTCTTCGGCGACTGAGCCAGCAGCATCGCGTGAGCATGTCGACCGCGCTGCAGGCATACTTGTGGCTGGAGAACCGCGGCTTTCTGGAGGCCCGTCCGCAGTCGGGGTTTTACGTACGTACGCCATTCTCGACGCTGATCCCTGAGCCGCATTACGACGCCACCAAGACCAAACCAATCGCGGTCGGAACCAGCGCCATCCTGGCCGAGATCATGGAGTCCGCCGGCAATCCTGCCAACGTCTTGATGGGCGCGGGAAATGCCAGTCCGGAACTGTTCCCGAGCGACCGCCTGAACCTGATTCTGCGCCGCATCGTGCGCCGCCATCCACTGCACAGCACGCGTTACGAGTTTCCCCCGGGATGGGAGCCGTTGCGCCGCCAGATCGCGCGCCGCTCCGTGGATATGGGATGCAGTTTCTCGCCCCGCGACGTGACCATCACCTGCGGCGCTTTGGAAGCGCTTAACCTCAGCCTCTTGGCCGCTGCCCGCCCCGGCGATGTTGTCGCGATTGAGAGCCCGACCTACTTCGCCATCCTCGAGAGCGCGGCCTCGCTGGGCATGAAAGTGATCGAAATCCCCACCCATCCGCAGAATGGGATGAACCTGGAAGCGTTGGAGGGGGCCATCCGCAAGCACCGCGTCAAGGCATGTATCACCATGACCAACTGCCACAATCCTCTGGGTTACGTGTTGTCGGATAAATACAAGAAAGATCTTGTCGAACTGACCGCCCGTTGGGATGTCGCCGTGATTGAAGACGACGTGTACGGCGATCTTGCCTTCCACGGGCCCGCGCCCCTGCGCGGCAAAATCATTTGATCGAAAGGGTTTGGTGTTGCTGTGTTCGTCGTTCTCGAAGATCCTCAGTCCCGGTTATCGCCTGGGATGGGTGGCTGCGGGTCGTTTTCGCGCCGAGGTCGAGCGCTTGAAATTCCTGGCCAACGTCGCCAATCCTTCTTTACATCAAATGGTGGTTGCAGAGTTTCTCGAGTCGGGAGGCTACGACCGTCACCTCAAGCGGCTACGCTCCACTCTTGCCACCCAAGTTGATCGCGTACGCCAGGCGATCGCCAAATATTTTCCCGAAGGAACCCGCATTAGCCGCCCAGCAGGCGGATACATGCTCTGGGTCGAGTTGCCGTCCAGGGTTAATGCTCTAAATCTCTACCGTGCTGCCTTGACGAAAAACATCACGATCCTGCCCGGAGCTGTGTTTTCCGCGACCAACCGCTTCAAGAATCACATCCGCATTAACTGCGGACATACATGGTCTGAAGCCTACGATCGGGCCCTGTTGACCCTGGGCCGCCTCTGCGAAAACTGAGAACCGGGAACCGGCAACCGATAACCGGTTCTGAAAATAAAAAAGCCATCCAGTTACCCGGATGGCGTCGTAATAATTCAAAGCCGGTTCGCTCAATGCCCGTGCGCCTTCGCAGGCTTTCTCTCCGTGCCAATCCGCATCCCGTAGAACGATCGATACACGAAAACGAACGAAATGATGAAGAACACTGCTGACAGCAAATGCGTCAACTGGGCATTGGTTTCAGTAAGCTTCACCGCCAACTCCACCGCCAGCAGCCCAAACAGCGTGGTGAACTTGATCACCGGATTCAGGGCCACCGACGAAGTATCTTTGAACGGATCGCCCACCGTATCGCCGATAACCGTAGCATCGTGCAGCGGCGTGCCTTTCTGTTTGTACTCCACTTCGACAATCTTCTTCGCATTGTCCCAGGCCCCGCCAGCGTTCGCCATGAAGATCGCCTGGTACAACCCGAATATCGCGATCGAAATCAGGTAGCCGATGAACAGAAACGGCTCCATGAAAGCGAACGACAGCGTAGCGAAGAACACTGCTATGAAAATATTCAGCATGCCCTTCTGTGCATACTTGGTGCAGATCTCTACCACCTTCTTGCTATCCGCCACCGAAGCTTTTGTTACCCCTTCCAGCTTGATATTCGCCTTGATGAATTCCACCGCGCGATAGGCCCCGGTGCTCACCGCCTGCGTCGAAGCACCGGTGAACCAGTAAATAATCGCGCCCCCACTGATCAACCCCAGCAGAAATGGCGCATGCAACAGCGACAATTTCTCGACATTCTCCGTCAACCCATTAGTCAGTGCCATGATGATCGAGAACGTCATGGTCGTCGCGCCTACCACCGCCGTCCCGATCAGCACGGGCTTCGCGGTTGCCTTGAAGGTATTGCCGGCTCCGTCGTTCTCTTCCAACATGTCCTTGGCTCGCTCGAAGTTCACATTGAAGTTGTAATCCTTCTTCAACTCCGCGGCGATGTTGGGCACTTGCTCGATCAGTGACAGTTCATACACCGACTGCGCGTTGTCGGTTACCGGACCATAAGAATCCACCGCGATCGTGACCGGGCCCATACCCAGGAAGCCAAAGGCCACCAACCCGAACGCAAACACCGGAGCCGCGATCATGGTTGCCGCCGCCGCCAATCCCATGGTGCTCATGTAATATCCAACCGACATCAAAAACACCATCGACAATCCCAAATAGTACCCGCTGAAGTTCCCGGCCACGAATCCCGCCAGAATTCCGAGCGACGCCCCACCTTCCTCCGCCGAGGCCACAATCTCCCGCACATGCCGCGATTCAGTCGATGTGAACACTTTGACCAGCTCTGGAATCAGCGCCCCCGCCAGCGTTCCGCAAGATATGATAGTTGCCAGTTTCCACCACTGCGTCGGATCACCGCCGATATCGGGAACAATCACCGCCGAAACAATGTAAGTCAGAACAATCGAGACCACGGAAGTGACCCACACCAGGGACGTCAACGGAGCCTCGAAGTTCATGACGTCCACATCGGCAAACCGCGCCCGGGCCACCGCGCTGTTAAGGAAGTATGCCGCCGCGCTCGAAACCAGCATCATGATGCGCATCACAAAAATCCACACCAGCAACTGCACCTGCACCGTCGGATTCTTCACCCCCAGCAAAATGAACGTGATCAGCGCTACGCCGGTCACGCCGTAGGTTTCGAATCCATCCGCCGAAGGGCCAACCGAGTCGCCCGCATTGTCACCCGTGCAATCCGCGATCACACCCGGGTTGCGTGCGTCATCTTCTTTGATCTTAAAAACAATCTTCATCAGATCCGACCCAATGTCTGCAATCTTGGTGAAGATACCGCCCGCAATACGCAGCGCCGCTGCACCTAACGACTCGCCAATCGCGAATCCGATGAAGCAAGGTCCGGCGTAGTCTCCCGGAACAAACAGCAAAATAAATAACATGATCAGCAACTCGACGCTGATCAGCATCATTCCGATACTCATCCCGGCCTGCAGCGGAATGCTGTAAATCGGATACGGCTTGCCCCGCAGACCAGCGAACGCCGTCCGCGAATTGGCGAACGTGTTTACCCGAATCCCGAACCACGCCACCCCGAAACTGCCCGCAATTCCCACCAGGCTGAACGCCAGGATGATTGGTAGCGTCGTCATCACCGGTTTTCCCGGTACTGGCGACAGCACCCCGAAGTAAAGAATGATCACCACCGCGATGAAGACCCACAGCAGCAGCAAGAACTTGCCCTGAGTGACCAGATATGTCTTGCAAGTCTCGTAAATCAGCTCGGAAATTTCGAGCATCGCTCGATGCACCGGAAGATTCTTGAGCCGCATATAGATCGCCAGCCCAAATCCCAGCCCCGCAATGCAGAAAAGGATCCCGATCATCAGCAGCTTGTGGCCATCAATGCCCAGAAACGACACGGAAGAAAGATCGGGGAGTTTCAGCCCCGCCTCTCCACCAGCCTCCGCGGCAGGTTGGGCCAAAGCAGTCGACGCGCCCACAGTCACAACGGCGACAACGGCCATCACAGCGGTTGCCCGGGCGTGGGCGAAACGGCATCCTCGGGACACAAGATCAGCGAGCCAGGTGCGCATAGGAAATCCTCCACAAATTGTGAACTATATTAAGGATGACTAGGGTTCAGTCCTCGAACCGGCGCAAAGCTCCCGCGACGAAAAGCGCGCAGGCGCAAGGCCGGAGTTCCGAACACGCTTCCACTGCAAGACTTGAACAGGGATGCTGAGTTTGGCCGCGTCGGATGTCATGTGCCCCCAGGCAGAGATGTGCAAACTCCCAAACCGATGGCACAAGACCAATTTTTATAGCATGTTAGATGGAGCAGGTCAACCGACGCAGGAAATCTCTAGGGGACGGGGACGGTCGTTCCTTGTGGTTGCGGCTCGCAGTTTGCTTTCGCCCCTGATCGAAGCAACACGACCAGGGGGCGTAAGCGTTCCTTATTCCGCGACTACTTGCCGAATACCCCGAATCCGCCCAGCATCTGATAGCTGGTATTCCAGCCCGATCCAATATTGTTTGAGAACGTCCCCTGCACGCCCTCAGAGTTATCGTTCCAGACGTCATACGTGTCTTGAAACGCATTCTTGGGACGCAACACAACCCAATATTGTTTACCCTTCTTGACCGGAATCCCCTTGGCATACTTCGCCGTCTGCAGGGTGCAGCAACTCCCAAAAGCTGGCAGGTTATTAAAACTCCAGCTATGAAGCACCTTCCCCGGAACTCCGTTCTTATCCTGATTCAAGCTGACCACCAGCGTATTGGTGCCCTGGACATAGCTCGCACCCACTTGGATCTCAGTCACCACGTGGTCGGCTTTGGGCACGAATCCGTCTCCCACCATCTGCGGCCATGGCTGTCCCGCGTCCGTTCCAAGAATGCCAAAACCAGAATTCCCGTTGTACACGTTGTTGCCCTTCCCCAGGTTGCTGTAAATCTTTACCAGCTTCGACGGCACAGCCTCGGCCGGAGTAATTGCTTGCGATCGACCCTTCACCACAATCGCGTTTCTTCCCCCGTTGATCGTGATCACTCCATCGTTGCCCGCCTGAGCCCATGCAGCTATGTTCGCGAACCCCAAGATGCCCAGCCCAATGAATAACCCTGCTACCGTCTTCTTCGTCATTTTTCCCTCAGTCCCATGGATGAATAACCTGCAAACTTCCAACGCCATTCTACCCGCAAAACCGCTCTGAGCAAGCCATTTGGAGGAAAAGAATCGCATCGCGGCCAGCCTGCGCAAAGCCCGCGTGCATTCCGCCCCGCTTTACTTCGTCACCCGGAAGCGCACATTGCTCAACAGCGTACCGCGCGGTGTAGTCACTTCGACCTTACCAGTCCCCGCCCCGTTCGGTACCGTGGTCTTGATTTCCGATTTCGATACCATCTCAAATGTCGCCGGTGTTCCGTCAAACGTGACACTGCTCGTGCCCGTCAGATTGCTTCCCAGGATGATCACCGACGCTCCCACTTTCCCCGAAGTCGGTTGTGTTTCCACAAACGGGCTCAGCCCTAAACCCAGGCTGAAGACCGTGCCATCGTCGTCAGTTCCGCCAAAGTAAGTCGTCCCATAGAACCTCCCATTCGTCGCCTGCATCAACCCGGCGAAAAGGTATTTGCCATCTTGCCCGTCGAACTTGTGCAACTCGGTAAAGGTTCCGCTGGGAGTGATTTTGAAAAGCGTGCCATCGTTGGTCTTGCGCCCGCCCGCCGACGTCGTGCCGTACAGATTCCCATCGCTGCCCACCGTAATCGCGTAAGGATTGGCGCCGTCCGTGCCGATGAAGTTGTGCAATGTCGTCACCGTCCCGCTGGCTGTCATCTTGAACACCGTGCCCCAGGTTCCGCTTCCGCCACCGCCCGTCGTTCCGTAGAACATCCCGTTGTCAACCTCCACCACTCCTCCGTAGGGATACTCGCCGTCCGTTTCGTTAAACGCGTGCAATGTGGTCAGCTTCCCTTTCGGGGTGATTTTGAAGACCGTGCCGCAGCCGTCATGACACGAACTGTTGCCACCGGCGTGCGTGATTCCGTAGAAATTTCCATCGCTGGCCTGGATCAGCTCCCCGAGCGGCGATTGGCCGTCGCTGCAGCCGGTCTGCGAACAAAAGGTATAAAGAGTAGTCAATTTGCCGCTGGGGGTGATCTTGAAAACCGTGCCCAAATCGTGCGGGCCGCCCAGATTCGCGGTCCCGTAGAAATTTCCATCCCTCGCCAGTACCAGCGCTCCGTATGGAGCCGCCCCATCCCCTCCGTTGAAACTATGCAGCGTGGTCAGCTTGCCCTTCGGAGTGATCTTGAAGATCGTGCCATCCCCGACCGTTCCTCCAGATTGTGTGGTCCCATAAAAGCTTCCATCGGCGCCCTCAATCAAGGTCGAGACAGGGTATTGCCCGTCGGCGCAATTGCCCTGCGGACAAAAGTCGTAAAGCGGCGTCAGCTTGCCGCTCGCAGTGATTTTGAAAACATTGCCACCGCCATTGGCTCCGCCATCGATCGTTGTCCCGTACAAGTTTCCATCAGTCCCCTGAACCAGCCCGGTGTAAGAGTTGGCCCCATCCGTGCCATTGAACGTGTGCAGCACGGTGAATGTCTTCGCGGAAAGCGCAATCGCCGGCGCGGCGCAGATCATGAAAATAGCTCCCGCTCTCCTCCACCCACGGAGTTTGCTCACACGCATATAGGATCGTAGTTTCGTCATTCGGAATTCCTTTCTGGAAGAGATTCAAGAGTAAGGTCCAGCAAACCTCAAGCGGGGCGCGGGATCCCAAAGCTGGCGACGAACCGGGCCCGCGCGAGCATTGGCATTATCCCTTTCACTGGCCAGGTGGTCAAGCGGAAGCGCCCCAGGTCGGAACTCTTTGCGAAAGGTGGCCGTGGAGGGGTTTCAGCCGCGCCAAATCAAACCGACGAACATTTGTGTTCAGTGGGTGTCAAACCTGAGTTCGACTACTCGGTGGGTCTGCTGAGGCGCTGCTTCGTATCTCCATTTGCGAACCGCCTCGACCGCCGCCTGCACCAGCACGGGGTTCCCGCCAACCACTTCCGTGGACGCAACCTTGCCATCGGGCGCAACGACCACCACCAACTTCACAACCCCGTGGACATTGGTTCTGCGAGCCAGATCTGGATAAACCGGCGCCACCTTGCTCAGCACCTTGCGGTCCGCCTCTGGTTGATCCTGTTGGGCGACGGAGAGAGGATCAGAAAGGATGACGGTGCTCATCGAAAACCCCAACAGCGACACGACAATCCAGCGACGCATAAGCAAATACCCGCAACCTCAAGCCTAGTTGCGGGTGGGCATAAGCTGAAGGTAACCAAGGTAATCCCAGTCACCATCTCTGCGCATGGGGGCTGGCCCATGCTTTCATCGCCAAAAAAAGTGGGTGGGGGCTGCCCCCCTGAACCTCTGATCAACTCCCTGAGGGTGCCCCGCTCAAGCTCCGCTTGGGCGGGGATTTTGTTAGCCGGCTGGGCATCAGCAATACATCCGATATTCCGAGCAGGACGCGCGCCAGCGCAACCCGCATTTTCCATCCGCCCGAGAGAGCGTCCACGTTAAATAGTGTAGCCGCAGTGTAGCCCGGCCAGAAAATTGCCGGCCAATGGTGACACTTTGGATTATTGAAGGTTTGCCCGTGACTCGGGCAAAGCCGGCCAAGCGTTGATCTTGCCGCAAGCAGTAGGAACTACCCCACCATGGGTGCGATAATTTCGGTAACGAATCCTTCTGCAACTTATGAAGCGCCACGTCCTCATGTACGGGTTGATCGGTGGGATCTTGATTGCTGTGCTCCGGTGGACCGAGTATCAGTTCCTGGTCGTCGAACATTCCATCGAAATCTACGGCGGACTGATCGCCGCGACCTTTGCCGTTCTTGGCATCTGGCTTGGCCTCAGGCTGACAGCAAAACGCCAGACAATTGTTGTGAGGGAGGTCCCCGTCCCTGCCGAGGGACCGTTCCTGCCTGACGAAAGAAAACGTGAGGACCTCCATATCACTCGCCGTGAGCTTGAGATCCTTGAACTGATCGCCCAGGGCCTGAGCAACCGCGAAATCGCCGAGAAGCTTTTTGTGAGCGAGAGCACGGTGAAGACCCA
The DNA here is from genome assembly GCA_963788605.1 of uncultured Acidobacteriota bacterium. Lineage (GTDB taxonomy): Bacteria > Acidobacteriota > Terriglobia > Terriglobales > Acidobacteriaceae > JABDBE01. The sequence continues at coordinate 181,000 of CAWBHD010000009.1, forward strand.
TTCCAGCCGTGTTTTCGACAAACTCGGGGCGAAACGAAGAACGCAAGCGGTGCAACTCGGCAAGGAATTCGGCCTTCTCCCCTGATTTACTCGTGCATGAGCACGGTTCGCGCCAATAGCCGCTCCCCCAAACGAATGATTTTTCTCTCCGCCGCCAAAATCAGCCAAAAGGATGACGACACCGACCCCGCCTCATGCGGTATGTTGAGCCGCGGCTCAATACGAGCGGCACGAAGTTTATGAAAACATGAAGTTTATGAAAAATGAACTTCTTGAAAAAAGGAGCGAACATGAAGTCTCTGAATTCGATGAAGATCTTTGTCGTGGGTACTCTGTCGATCGGCTTGTTTTCAAGCGCGGCGCTCATTCCCGCAACCGCCCAGGAACTTCCCCGGGTCTACGACGCCTCCATGCCACGTGACCAGCAGATCACACTCGCTGAAAGCGCAGCGCCGGCCGAGGTGTCCAGTAAAGCCACAGTTTATGTTCTGGGCCCCAAAGGCTACGAAAAAGCGCGCGAAGGCACTAACGGCTTCAGCTGTTTTGTTGACCGGCAATTCGTAAAGCCCACAGAAACGACGATTGCGCCGCAGTGCTTCGACGCCGAAGGCAGCCGCACTCTCTTGCCTGTCTACCTGCACGGTGAAGAGCTGCGCACAAACGGCAAGTCCGAGGCCGAAATCAAGGCAGACGTCGCCAGCGGATATAAGGAAGGCCGTTACCGGTATCCCAACAAACCGGGATTCCTCTACATGATGTCTAGCCAGAACCGTTTGAGTGCTACCTCTGACAAGAGCACCGGCATTTTCCCTCCGCACTTGATGTTTTATGCGCCGAACATGACCGCGAAAGACATCGGATTCGGCTCCCAGCGACCGCTCGATGATCTCGATTATCTGGGCATGACAAACCCCGGAGCGGGGGATAACCTTATCCTGGTGATCCCAAAGACATCGATGGCGCCAGCTAGCACGGCTGCCCGCTGAACCGGATGAGCATGGAGCCGGCATCGTAGGAGGGAAAGGTCAATATCGGATAAAAGACATTACGAGAATATGAGAAAGATCATCGTTACCTTCGGGCTGATTTCCGGCGCTATCTCATCGCTGATGATGATAGCGCTGGTGACCTTCGGCGGCAGGATTGGCTTCGACCGCGGCGCGATCATCGGCAACACCTCTATCGTGCTCTCGTTCTTGATGGTGTTTTTCGGCATCCGAACCTACCGCGACAACATCGGCAATGGTCAGATTACCTTCTTGAAAGCCTTTGCCGTCGGCCTCTCCATTACTCTGATTTCCTGCATCTTCTATGTCGTAACCTGGGAAGTGATCTACTACAACTTCATCCCTGGTTTCTGGGACGCATACGGCGCTCACTTGGTTGAGAAGCTCACCGCCTCGGGCGCGAACCCCGCAGCCATCCAGGCAAAACTTGAGCAGGTCAGAAAATACAAAGAGCTGTACAAAAACCCATTCTTCAACGCGGTGCTCACGTTCATTGATCCCTTCCCGATTGGGCTCGTCATCACGCTGATTTCCGCCTTGGTCCTGAGGCGAAAGCCGCAACCGCAACCCGAGCAATCCCCCTTGCCGGAATCCTGAAGGGGGCTGGCCAAAGGCTTTCATCGCCAAAAAAAGTGGGTGGGGGCTGCCCCCTAAACCTCTGATCAACTCCCTGAGGGTGCCCCGCTCAAGCTCCGCTTGGGCGGGGATTTTGTCAGTCGGCTGGGCATCAGCAATACATCCGGCATTCCGAGCAGGACGCGTGCCACCGTAACCCGCATCTTCCATCCGCCCGAGAGAGCGCCCACGTCGCCGTCAATCTGATCGTCTTTGAACCCCGGACCCCGGAATCCCAGACCGTGGAGCACTTCACGGGCTTGCGATTCGAGCGCGTAACCGCCTAAATGCTCGTACTCCTCCTGAACGTGACCAGAAAGTTGCCGGTCAACGCTGGCATTGGATTATTGAAGGTTTGCCCGTGATCCACCACGAGAGAGGATTCGGAGGCTAAGGTGAGCCGACTAGCCGTTACCGGGGTGCTCTCACTTCGGTGAAATGTGAGGCGTGCGGGTTGCCGTGCTCTTATTGCATTAGGTCTTTATTTCGGTGTAGATTCAGTTAACGCCTCTTGTGGGAAGGCAACGTGCGGTCCATTGTGAAGTATTTAGCGGTGATCTGCTTGTTGCTGACGTTCTGGTCGGCAATTGCTTTCGCTGCGCATCATCACTCTAATGGTACCGAGGCGGCCAAATGTACCGTCTGCGTGGCAGCCCATTCTGCGGCTCCTAAAGCCACTGCCAGTCTGCTGAAGGCGAAGTTCACTCCCATATCGACTTTCCTACCTGAGCCTGTTCTTGCCGTACAAAGCTTCGCGGCATTCGCGCTCAACGTTCGCCCACCTCCCGCGATCTAGCTGTTCAGAAGATCGATCTGCCGTTCGGAATCTGTTTTTCATTTCTTCGGGACGAATTTATGGTGGCTTCATACGTGAAGTCGCGTGCTGCGACTTTTCTGCTAACGATTTTTCTGGCGTTAAGTGCCGTTGCTCATGCGCAATCAGGTAGTTCTACGTTGATTACGGGCACCGTAGTTGATCCATCCGGGGCAGTAGTGACCAAAGCAACAGTTGAAGTCCGTAATCCTGTTAGCGGCTTTTCTCGAAATGCAGTCACTGATGCCGCCGGGAAATTCGTCGTCCCAAACGTCCCATTCAATCCTTATCACGTGACGGTTACCGGCCAAGGTTTTGCACCGTACTCCGGAGATATTGATGTCCGTTCGACTGTTCCCGTGAGTCTCAACATTGCCCTCAAGGTGGGAGGTTCGGCGGAAAGCGTCACAGTGGAAGCAAACGGTGGAGACCTCATCGAAACCACGTCTACGTTTCACACGGACGTGGACCGCGGCCTGTTCGACAAACTGCCTCTGGAAAGCCAGTCGTCATCGTTAAGCTCGCTCGTAACTTTGTCCTCTCCAGGAATTGCTGCAGATTCAAACGGTCTCTTCCATGGAATGGGAGACCATGCGGAGAATTCCTTCATGGTGGATGGGCAGCCGATCACGGATCAGCAAAGCAAGGTCTTTTCCAACCAGATTCCCCTCGATTCAATTGCATCGATGGAGGTCATCGCGGGTGCGCCTCCAGCTGAGTTCGGTGAAAAGACGAGTGTCGTGATTAATGCCACCACCCGTTCAGGTCAGGGCCTCACGACACCGACCGGCAGCGTCACGACCAGTTATGGCAGTTTCGGGACATCGACGGTCGGCATCAATGTCGGCTACGGCGGCCCAAAGTGGGGAAACTTCGTCTCGGCAAGTGGTTTGAATACGGGACGATTCCTCGATCCGCCAGAGTTCACCGTTATCCACGCGAAGGGCAATGAAGAAAATATCTTTGACAGGGTTGATTATCAGCTGTCGAAAGCGGACTCGATCCAGCTGAATCTGGGTTTCACGAGGTCTTGGTTTCAGAATCCAAACAGCTTCGACAACGTTCTTCACACCGCCCAAACCGATCCTGCAGGCAACCCGCTTGGCGCCACCGATCAGAGATCGCAGATCAGAACTTTCAACGTAGCACCGTCCTGGACGCGATTGCTCAGCACGAACGCGGTGTTTACATTCGGCGGTTTCGTCCGACACGATCAGTACAACTACTACCCGAGTGGCAATCTCTTCGACGACCTTTCCCCGATCCAGCAGGAGTCGGTCGCTCAGGATCGAACCCTGACAAATGCGGGCCTGCGGACGGCACTGTCGTATGTGAAGGGCGTCCACAACATCAAGCTGGGAGCTACGTACCAGCAGACATTCCTGAATGAGAATGACAACTTGGGAATCGTGGATAGCGGTCTGCTTCCGTCCCTCACGGATGGGAACGGCAATCCGTGCTTTGTGAATGGCGTCGCCTTGGGTTCCCCGTGTTCGGATCTGCTGCCATACGACCTTACACGCGGTGGCGGCCTGTTTGCTTTTCGCGGTCACACGGACGTAAAACAGCTTGCGCTCTACGTTCAGGATCAGATCACTAAGGGGAATTGGTCATTCAACGTCGGTTTGCGGGGAGACTTCTACAACGGTTTGACTGCCCACAAAGAACCCGAACCTCGCTTCGGCCTCGCCTACAACATCAAGCGGACGAGCACAGTCCTTCGCTTTTCCTATGCGAGAGTGCTGGAAACGCCGTTCAACGAGAATTTGATCGTTGCCAGCGTGGGATGCGACAGTCCCGTCTTAAACCCGCTGCTCGGCTGTGCTTCATCAAGTTCAACTCCATTGAGTCCAGGTTGGCGCAATGAATTCCACGCCGGATTACAACAGGCTGTCGGGAAATACCTGGTGTTCTCCGGTGAGTACATTTGGAAGTACACGCACAATGCTTATGATTTCAGCATTCTCGGAAACACGCCGATCTTCTTCCCGATCGCGTGGGACAGATCTAAAATTCCGGGATTCGCGGGGCGCGTGAGCGTACCGAACCTCCACGGATTTTCCGCGCAAATGGTCTTCTCAACGGTTTCGGCGCGGTTCTTCCTCCCACAGGTCAGCGGCGCCGGAGCCACACCTTCCGCCCCTTCTGGGGTCTTCCGCATCGACCATGACGAGAAATTCAACCAAACCACACATTTGCAATACCAACCCTGGCAGCGAGGGCCGTGGATTGGCTTCAATTGGCGCTACGATAGCGGCCTCGTGGCAGGCGCGGTTCCATTCGCCACAGACGCAAATACGCCCGTTGACTTGACTCGACTCACAGCGGACCAGCAGATGCAGGCCGGACTGTTCTGTGGGAATGTGTTCCCCACGTTGACGTCACCCCTCACGGGTTGCGCACCAACTCAGTATGGCTCAACACGAGTCACGATTCCGGCACCTGGCACGGAGAATGACGATCACAATCCTCCACGGATCGCGCCTCGCCACTTGTTCGACATCGCAGTTGGCGATGACAATCTGTTTCGCGGTGACAAGTACAAATGGAGTCTCCGTGTGACGGCGATTAACGTCACGAACAAAGTTGCGCTTTATAACTTTTTGTCCACCTTCAGCGGAACACACTTTTTGACGCCACGGACCTACACAGCCGAGCTAGGCTTTCATTTCTAATCCCCTCGTTCAGGAGGGCTCGCGGGCTGGCCCAGCCTTTCACCACACCCAAAAAGCGGGTGCCCTGCCCTTCTCGCGTTCTTCGCGAGAGGGGCTTTCGCTGACTGTGTGGGTCCGCGCTCCTGGTTGTTTTGAGAACCACAAACCGACACCTGATCCTGCGCATCGTTCATTGCATCAACGACCACGGACCTCTTTCACCCCCAACTGCCAAAACAGAAACGAATAAACATCCGTCAATTCCTCAATCTGCTTCGCAATCGGCTTCCCAACACCATGCCCAGCTTTCGGCTCGATCCGCAACAGAATCGGACGCTCCCGGCTCTGTCCATTCGCCGCCTCCGCCTGCATCAATGCCGCCATCTTCTTGGCGTGCATCGGATCAACCCGGGTGTCGCTGTCCGCCGTCATGAACAGGACAGCCGGATATTCCGTCCCCGCCTTCACATGGTGATAGGGCGAATAAGCATAGATCCAATCGAACTGTTTGAGATCGTCCGCCGACCCGTACTCGGGAATCCACAGCTTGGCAATCTGAAAGTGCTGGTAGCGCAGCATATCTAGCAGCGGTACCTGGCACACCACCGCCCGAAAAAGTTCGGGACGCTGCGTGAGTGCCGCCCCTACCAGCAATCCCCCATTCGATCCCCCGCGAATCGCAAGGTGATCTTTGTCGGTATATTTCTGTGCGATCAGATACTCAGCCGCCGCTATGAAGTCATCAAAAACGTTCTGCTTTTTCTCCAGCATGCCCGCCCGATGCCATTCTTCGCCAAACTCAGCCCCGCCCCGCAGATTGGCTACAGCGTAAAACCCTCCATGCTCCAGCCACAGATAGCGATCACCCGCAAAACTTGGCGTCAGGCTGATGTTGAATCCTCCATAACCCGTCAGCACCGTCGGATTCTTCCCGTTCAGCACCAGACCTTTTTTATGAAAGATGAACATCGGAACCTTGGTTCCATCCTTCGACGTGTACCAGGCCTGCTTGACCTCGTATGCCGAGGGATCGATCGACGGCGCGTCCACCCGGTCCCACAGCTCCGGAGATTCACTCTTCGAGAGGTTCATGCTGTAAATGCTGGGCGGAACCGTGAACGACTGGAATCCAAAAAAGGCCTCGTTGCTATTCCATTGGCCCCCGATTTCGGTGATCGAGCCCAAGCCCGGCAGCTGAACATCCGACAAGAAGTGTCCGTCGATGCTGAAAATCTTCAGCAGGGAAGTGGCGTTTTTCTCGTACAGGGCAAACATGTTTCCGTGGATGTTCAGAACGTTCTTCAGCACCGCATCGGATTCCGGAATAATCTCCCGCCAGAATTCGCGCCCCGGTTTTTGCGCGTCCACCCGCATGACACGACAGTGCGGCGCGTCCTCATTGGTGAAAATGTAGAGTTGCCCCCGCAGAATTTCGCCGTAATACGTGAAATCTTTTCCCCGCGTGACTTCGACCGGAGGAGTGCCCGCCTTCAAGTCCTGCAAATACATTTCTGTCTTGGTGTAGCCCACATACACGGTAATCAGCAACCAGCGGTCTTCATCGTCTGCGAGTTGAGCCACCGGCACATCCTGCGCGCTCGGCCGCTCCCCAAAAATCAGCGCATCTTTCTCCGGATCGCCGCCAAGGGCGTGATAGAAAATCTTGACGTGATAGACTTCCTCGCCTTCAGGCACGTCCCCTTTTTTCGGAGTGCGTCCGTAATAAAATCCGGAATTATCTTTCTTCCACGCCACATTGGCATGACGCGCCCGGTCGATCGTGTCCGGCAACAACTTCCCACTCGCCGTCTCGACAATCCGCAGCGTGCTCTCTTCCGAACCCCCGTGCGAAGTACCGTAAGCCACGTACTTGCCGTCGTCTGAAATCGACCACCAGTCGAGCGCGACGGTGCCATCCGCCGACATCGGATTCACATCCACCAGTACCCGATCTTTTCCCCGAATCCCCTCCCGCACCAGCAGCACCGCCTGGTTCTGGCTCCCCTCGCGGCGCATGTGAAAGTAATACTTCCCCCCAACCTGCGGCGTCCCGATGTTCCCAATCGAAATCAGTTTCGTCAGTTCCCGATTGATCCGCTCGCGCCCCGGCAAGGGATCCAGAACACCGCGCGTGTAAGCCAACTCCGCCCGCACAAATTCCTGCGTCTCCGCGCTGTCGGAATCCTCCAGCCACTGGTAAGAGTCCGCGATCTTGTGACCGGCGATAGTATCCTCCACCACTGCCACCCGAGCCTTCGGAGGCGTCCCATCCCCAGCCCAAACCGCACCCACAAAAACGAAAGAAAAGAAAAAAAATGTCCAAAACAAATCGCGCCCTCCTCGCATTTTTGAAAGCCCCACACCCCTCGCCAATGATATTATGGATATCGACAACAATAGGGCCCGCCTCTCAGGCGCGCCCCAAAACACACTCCTCAGTAGCTCAATGGCAGAGCATCCGGCTGTTAACCGGAGGGTTGTAGGTTCGAGTCCTACCTGAGGAGCCAATCTTTTGTAGCCCACTGCAAATATGTCACTTCCGTAATCTCTTTGACGGAAGTTTGGCGTTCCGGATGGCCAATTTCTGCAGGTTCATTTGGGCGCGGTATTGATCAATCCTTCCAGTAGAACGATATCGGAATCGCCGTCGGCGACTGCGGCGAGGATGGAGCGCCCGTCGGACGACCAGGAGACACGGCGGGCGATGAAGGTTGCGCGTTCGCCGAAATCGGTAATCTGACGCCATTCGCCGGTGGTTGTAGAGAGCGCCCAGAGGTTGGTGGTAAACCCGTCGGTCAACGCTTGCGCCAGCCATTTCCCGTCGGGCGACAGCGTGGGATTGCAGATCTGGATCGGAACCCGGGCGCCGGGGATGCGCGCGAGTACCCGAGATGGCGCGTCCTCGGGAGTGGCGGCGCGGATTTCGAATTCGGGGGTGCCGTCGACGAGCGGCCGGTCGATGGCGTAGTACAGAGTCGTGCCATGTAACCCGCTGACGTTCCGAAGCCGCTCGGTTCTCACAGTGACGGCGGACCCCCCGTCAACCGGAATTTTTTTCAGCACGATATCGGTGGCTGCCGCACCGCTCCATGTCGAGTAATACACCCAGTGGCCGTCGGGCGACCAGCCCGGGCCGAGACCGGGATTTGCGATGTTGCGCAAATTGCTTCCATCCGGATCCACCAGCCAGACTCCAAACGTCAACCCCTGATTGCCGCGCGAGGAGACGAAGGCGATGGTGTGTCCATCGGGCGACCACACCGGGACGCCCACGGCCACTTTCGGATCGCGCTCGTAAGTGATCTGGCGCAGATCCCCATTCCCGGTGTTTACGATCCAGAGGTTTGCATGACCGCCACTGTCGGACAGAAAAGCGACTTCTTTGTCGTCGGGGCTAGCCGTGGGGGTGAGCACCAACCCGGTCTGTCGGGTAAGACGAAGGCCTCGGCGCGCGTTCTCGGCGGGCCCGCCGTCGACGGGGAACTTCCAAATGTCGGTCTGCAGCTTCAAGCGGCTGACCGTTATTGCACCGCTCCTGGAGATGTCTGGACTCATGTACGACGCCTCGCCCGATGTGAGTCGCCGTGTACTTCCATCGCGCAAAGTAACTTGCCACAGGTCTAAGGTCGGCAAATAGGGCATGGTTTCGCCGCGGCCTGAGCTATAGACAATGCCGGTGCTGTCGGGCAGCCAGCCAAAGCCGCTCATCATGTTGTTGTCATGGGTTAACTGGATCGGCTTTCCGCCAGTGGTGGGGGCCACGAAAATGTCGAATCTGATGCTGTCTCCGCGCTGAAAAGCGATCCATCTGCCGTCCGGCGACCAGCGGGGATACAAGTAGTAAGTGACGGGCGGGAACTCGGCCACGACGTCGAATTTGGAGCCATCCATTGGAGCGGTCACCAGTTGGATGCCTTCCTTGGCCAGCCGGAAGAGGGCAAGCCGCCCATCCGTCAGGTTGACGTCTGCCCCACCTACGCTACTGACGATGCGTCGTGGCGCCCCGCCAAGTGCGGGCATCTCCCAAATACTGCCCTGGACGGCACCAGATTCCGCCGACGAAAAATAAAAAATGGAACTCGAGTCGGGCGTCCAGCGAGGGCTTTCGTGATCGACCGGATCGCGCGTAATCTGCACCGGCGAGCCACCGGCAATGAGCCGCACAAATATCTGTCGCTTGCCTCCGACGGCCCCGGTGAACGCCAACGATCTGCCGTCTGGCGAGACGGCCGGAGACTCTTCGAGGCCGGGAAGATCTGTGAGACGTGTGACCCGAGTATCCAGGGGAGAGGGCTGAGCGGCGGGCCTTGCGAACCTGTCGCGCGCCACCCAGAAGACGAGGGCGAGGGCAGTGGCGATCCCGAGCAAGAGTGCGATGAGTGCGATAGGAGACGATCGTGGCGGTGCGGGCACAGCCGGCAATTCGGCCGGGGCAGCCATCGCGTCTTCGAGTTCGATGCGCGCGTCTGCAATGTCGTGCAGTCGCCGCCTGGCATCTTTCTGAAGGCAGCGGGTCAGCAAACGCCGGATGCTGGCCGGCGTATTGGCCGGGAGTGACTTCCAATCCGGTTCCGCACCAACGACGGCGACGATGGTGTCGGTCGTGGTTGGGCGCATGTAAACAGAAGCGCCGGTTAACATCTCGAAGAGCACGCACCCGAAGGCCCAGATGTCGGTGCGTTTATCGACCGACTGACCCCGCGCCTGTTCCGGACTCATGTAGGCGGCAGTGCCGAGAATCACCCCTGCGATCGTCGCGTTGGATGTCGCGGTCGACCGATCCGAACCAGATGGTTCGGGCGCGACGGCCTTTGCGATACCGAAATCGAGCACCTTGACCACACCCTCGGGTGTGATCTTGATGTTAGGGGGTTTCAGATCGCGATGGACGATCCCGGCCCGGTGGGCGGCGTCAAGTGCGTCGGCAATCTGCCCGGCGATGGCCAACGCCTCCTCGATCGGCAACGCGCCCCCGCGTATGCGGGCCTCCAACGTGTCGCCCTCCACCAACTCGAGCACCAGGGCCGGGAGGTTGCCGGTGTCTTCGAAACCGTAGATTGCGCCAATGTGCGGATGATTGAGCGATGCGAGCACCTGGGCTTCGCGTTTGAAGCGCGCGACGCGATCGGGGTCCGCGGTGAATTGCGGCGGCAGGAGCTTTAGTGCGACGTCGCGCCCCAGCTTGGTGTCGCGAGCAAGGTACACCTCTCCCATACCGCCAGCACCCAACGGCGCGACGATCTCATACGGCCCGAGTTTCGTGCCAGACGACAGAGGCATGGATGGGCGCAATTATAGTCCTAAGAATTCAAGCGGGGTCGTCGAGAATGAGGCGGACGATCTGCGCTGCGGAATCAGGCCTGGCAGGAAAATATTTGCCGCGAATGATCAGGGTCTGAGCACTCACCTTCACAAGCGGCAGCAAACGCCATACCGCTGGCAAAGGCGGAACCACGGGCTATTCGCGTTTATCTCGTCGTGCCTTCGATTGGCAGCCGCGAGGTCGCTAGCGCTCGGCGGTCGGGTGTCCGACGCGGCAAAGATGCGCTCTAGCCACTCGATTTCGGCAATGGTCTGTTCGGCGTCCATCCGTCACACTATCTAACAGAAAGGCGGGGAGGTCAACTGGGAGAGGCATATCCAAAGACCGTGACTGCAAGATTTGTCCACTACCAGTCGAGCGGCCAGCGAATCGCCTCCGGCGAACGGGACAGGCAAGTTTTATCGAGATTCGGGGGGCGGTTGGGCATCCAGCGTATGCAGGAGCCACGGAATAATTACCTGTTTGAAGATCACCGGATCGGGCCATACCTTGACTTGGCGCCCGAGATGGCCGCCCTGGGGGTTGATCCAGGCGGTCTTGGGCACGTCTCCCTTGTTCAGCAGTAAATAGATATCGGAGATGGGGACCTGGGTGTCGAGGACTCCGGCGAGCACCAGCATGGGAGCCGTGGGTTTGCCCAGCAGGTTCTGTTTTACCAGTGACATCTTCGAGAGTTCGGCGGCCAAATCGTCAAGGTTCTTGACGCCGTCGAAAATGTTCATCAGAGCTGGCACCTGATCGAACAGATACTCCCGGTTTCCGAGCAGGGAGTTCATCAGGAAATCTTTCTGGAAGAAGGTGTCCACCGGTGGCGATTGGGCGCTCGCGCCTTGCAGCCGGGTGCGTTCCACAATCGCGAGTTTGGTCGCCCAGTACGCTCCCCAGCTGACGCCATGGACGGCCACTCTGCTCTTGTCTACCTCGGGCCGGGTTTGCAGGTAATCGATGACCCGCGACAACATGCGTTCCGCATTTTCGCTGACTTTAATCGGAGCTTGACCCGTACCCGGACCATCCACCGCGAGGAAACCTACGCCATAGGGCAGGATGGCGCTGAAACTTTCGGAGAGATCTTCTTTCCGGCTGTCCAGGCCGTTGACGGCTATGACCACAGGAACCGGTTGCTGTTTGGCGCCTTTTGGCAAACGCAAATAAGCAATGATCTCTGAGCCTTCGAAAGGTATGTGGACGATTTCGAGCGGGGGGTCCCAGAAACGGGCATGCGCGAGGAATGCCTGAATTGCTTTGGCATAGGCCTGCTGTTTTCCCGGGGATGAGGGGATGGGCCAGCGTCCGAAGGAATAGAGGCGCCAGGCGCGGATGTAATCGGCGTTAGCGGTTGCCGGGTTGGTGGCTTCGGCGGCCTTGGCTTCCGCCATGTAGCGGTCGGCAACCCGCATGAAACCGGCAGCCCATTCATCTTTGTCGCGGGTCTTGATGGAAGTAAACGCCTCGCGGACGTCGGAAGGGTCAAGTCCGATGAGCGGATACATACCGTTCTCGGCGCGGTGAATGGCTTCGGCCTTGATCTCATCCAGGGTGCGTTCGGAGTTCTGCTGGGCAAAGGCAGCGCAGGCGACCAAAACAATTGCCAGGGCCAAAGGGCAGTAAAGCTTGTTTCCAGGTTTCACTGAGTTGCTCGCTTTCGTTCACTCGGACAGCCGTTCGGTATTGTGACGGCGGTTGCAGGGCGTTTTGCCGGGTCGCGAGGCTGCGGAAAAACACATCATTCCTTCGAGAGCGTTTCAGCGCAGCCCTGAAGCGCAGCGCCACTCAAGAGCAGAGCTTTACCGCGGCCAGTTGCGCCCGGGCTGTAACCTTGTGCGGCTGTCACGTGGCGCAACTTTTGCTTAGAACAGAAGCTTCAGACCCAACTGGATGGCGCGGCTCCCACCCGATCCGATGACCGGGTTGGAGGCGGCGACATCAGGGGTGGCACAGGAGCAGCCAAACGATCCAGTCGAAGGATCGTTGTGAGCCCATCCGTTTTGTCCGCCGAACGGGTTGGCGAAGTTGGGATGGTTGAGAAAATTAAAGAACTCAGTGCGGAACTGGGCGCTGAAACGGTCACCAAATTTCCAGGTCTTGGCCACGGAGAAGTCCCAGTTACGGAAGCCGGTGTCACGGAAAATGTTGCGACCCATGGTACCGAAAGTTCCGAAGGCGGGAGGAATCATGACCGACCGGCCATTGGCATAGCAGCCAAAGGCGTTGAGCGATGCGGTGGCGCCGGTGGCGGCGGCATGAGCGGCGCAGGCAGCGGGCATACTTGGATCACCGGGCGCGAAGTAAGGAATGCCGACAGTCGTGGACGTGAAATCCTTGGGGTTGCCAAAGAAATTCCAGCGGTCATTGGCTTCACCCGTCAAGCTGACGTCGGTTCCCGCATCCATTACGCCGAACGGTTGCGCGCTGGAGATGGTCACAATGGAGTTCAGTTGCCAGCCTTCCAGCATCTGCGCAAAAGACTTCTTGCCTGGAATCTGGTAGGTCACGGAGAGGGTAAAGCGATGCCGCATGTCGAAATCGCTGCTGGCATACTCGCGCTGGAAGTTGTTGCTGTCGGAAGGCAGGCCCAATCCGGCGCCGAAGTCCCAGTTGGCTCCGACCTGATCGAGAGCATGAGCGTATGTGTAACCTGCCACCATGGAGAGACCGTGATAGTTCCGCGCCGTGAAAGTGGCTTGCAGGCCGTTGTAGTTTGAGCGATAGATGTTACCCATCTGATAGATGAAGCTCAGGTATGGGAACTGGTTGTAGAAGGGGCGCCCGTTCTGTTCGCAGTGGTCACAGATGCCGGGGTTGTTTTCAGCAGGGGAATTCGGATTGACCTGGTTAATGTCATGGATACCGATCAGCCTGGAGCCATGGTCGCCCACATAGGCGACTTCCAAGGACAGGTTATTGTTGAAGGCGTGTTGCACGTTGAGGTTCCAGTTCCAGACATAGGGAGTCTTGAGATTGCGATCCATGCCAAGAATGCTGCAGGGGTTGGCGCCGCAATTGATGGTCCCGGTGGGGAACACGGTGCCGTTCCAGTCGAGGCTTGAGCCGTCGAAGTTGACGGTGCCTACCGCAATCGAACCGCTGCCCGCAGTGCCTCCGGGACCGACTCCAAGAGCGCCCGTGGGAATGGTGCTGATGCCGAGGGAGTTGTTCAAAGCCAGGAACGATTCCCAGTTGACAGTCTCATACATAATGCCGGCGCCGCCGCGGAGCACGGTCTTGCCGCTCCCGTTGATGTCCCATGCGAAGCCCAAGCGGGGAGCGAAGTCCGTGTGATCGCCGTTGTAAGGGGAACTGATGCCGCGCCCTACCTGAACCAAGCCGGCGGTGGGATCGAAGTTACCCAGCAGGTTGTGCTCTTCTTTGACTACCGAACTCACTTCATAACGAAGTCCGAGGTTCAGAGTTAGAGTCTTGGTGATGCGCCAGTCGTCCTGCACAAAGGCGGCAAATCCCCAGTTATGAATGTGGCGGGTGGGATCGCCGACTAGTTGACTTCCTGAAGTTGGCAGGCCGGCGAAGAAGTCTTCCAGGCCGGAGGAGTTTGGGTTGAAGGCGCCGCCGACGAACTTGATTCGACCTCGGGCACCGCCGTAAGCGCCGCCGCTGAAGGCGTCGCGATGAATTTCGCCGCCAAACTTGAGTGCGTGTTTGCCGCGGTTATAGGAAATGTGGTCCACAAATTGAAAGCGATCGTCGGGACCTTGCACTTTGGGCCAGTTAAATCCGCCGAGTTCCTGCGGGAAAATATAGAACGGGAAAACATTGATGCGGGGGAGTCCGAAATAGAGTGGGTTAGTTACGCCCGTATCGAGTCCGTAAGCCGTCGCCGGCGTGTTGTGGTCGGCGGTGAAGGTGGGCTGGTAAAGACGGTTGTAGCCAAAGCGCGCCTCATTGACCCATTGGGAGGTGGGAGTCCATATCCAGTTGGCTCCGAAGACCTGGGCGCGAGTGTGGATCTGGGTCAGCCACTGGCTCTGCAGTTGGCTGGCATCTGAGACGGTGCCGGAATTGTTGCCGAAAAAATATGTGGCGCTCAGAGTCTGGCGCTCATTGATGTGAAAATCAACCTTGCCCACTGCATTGTCGGAACTGACGGTGTTGGGAAGGCCGAAATTGATGGTGGTGGGCCCCAGTGGATTGGTGCCATTGTTGGTGGGGAAACCAGTGCCGTTACAGGAGATGGGAGGCCCCAAGGTGCAACCGGCAATTTGCAGGCTGGCAGGACTTACCGTGGTGACAGCCTGAACCGCGGCGATAGCATCCACCACACTGTTGTTGGGGTCGCCACCGAGCGAAACCGTGGCGGGGGATTGGATTTGTCCTGAGTTTCCGACGGTGTAGCGCTGCCCTTCGTAGCCGCCGAAGAAAAAGACTCTATCTTTGATAATGGGGCCGCCCACGGTACCGCCGAACTGTTCCAGGTTGCGTGGGTTCTCCGGGCCAGTGGCAACCGTGTTGAAGTAATTGCGGGCGTCCAGGGGCGTATCACGGCCAAATGCATAGGCGGTGCCGTGCAGAGAGTTGGTTCCGGACTTTAGTCCAACGTTTACGATGGCCCCGGGCTTCCACCCATATTCCGCAGGAGGATTCTCCTGCAGATTGAATTCCTGGATGGCGTCAATAGGGAGGATGGTCGCCGAGTCTCCCGCGATCCCGGCGCCGTTGATAATGCTCTGGCCGGAGAAGGGCTCACTATTAAAGAGACCGTCGATGAAATAGCCGTTGTCCTCAGCGCGAAGGCCGTTGGTACTGGTGGTGGAGAATCCTCCACCGGGATAACGCATGACTCCGGGGCGGAGTTGCAGCAGATTCTCGTAATTGCGGCCATTCAAGGGAACATCGTTGATGACCTCGTTGCTGATCGTCCCTCCGAGAGTGGAGGAAGTCGTATCCAGCAAGGGAACCTCACCGCTAACGATTACGGTCTCGGAGACCTGACCGGGTTGCAGCGTCAGGTCAATGCGGGCGTCCTTGGCGACTTCCAACTGGATGTCAGTGCGTTCCACCGACTTGAAACCCTTGGCTTCGGCGCGAACTTTATACAATCCGGCTGACAAGTCGGGCGCGACGAATTCACCGGCCTGGTCTGTGGTCAGGGCACGTGTGGTCCCGCGTTGCACGTCCGTGATCACTACAGAAGCTCCCGCCATGGCAGCTCCGGTCTGGTCGGTGACGGTTCCCAGAATACGGCCAGTTGAAGACTGTGCGAAAAGGGGAGTAGAGAGAAGGAGAAGACCGAGGATCGAACCCAGCAATCGAGCGAAATTCACAAAACGCATACGGGGCCTCCGAGACAGTATGGTTCGCTATAACCCTGCCCATTCGCGGCACCATCGGCGGCGGGCCAAGTTCCCACCCCCAGGAGCCAAGCAGAGGACGGGCGGGGAGGCCTTGGGCTGCACACCAATCCCGCAATTAGTATGGTTGGACAGCTGTACCACCTTACAGTATCGGTGTCAAGAAAATTAAGGGTTATTGACCCAGACTGTGCACATGGTATAGTGGTATGACCAGTTGGGGCACTCCCACCACACATGGCGATCGCTTCGATCAACCCGGCCACTGGGCAGCTTGTCAAGTCTTTCCAGCCGCTATCCGACGCCCAGATTCAGGCAAAACTGCAACTAGCCAGTGAAGTCTTTTCTCGCTACCGGCGAACGTCATTCGCCGAACGGGCTCGAATGATGCAGAAAGCTGGCGACATTCTTGATGCTGAAAAGGAAGTGTTCGGCAAGACCATGACCACGGAAATGGGGAAACCATTTCGGTCGGCGGTCGAGGAAGCGGCAAAATGCGCGTGGGCGTGCCGTTACTATGCGGAGAACGCAGAACGCTTTCTCGCCGATGAAGTGATCGAGACGGCCGCGACCCGCAGTTATATCCGTTATCTGCCGCTGGGCCCCATCCTGGCGGTCATGCCGTGGAATTTTCCGTTCTGGCAAGTGATCCGTTTTGCGGCACCGGCGTTGATGGGAGGAAATGTCGGATTGCTGAAGCATGCGTCGAATGTTCCGCAATGCGCGCTCCAGATCGAAGACCTGTTCCGGCGCGCGGGTTTTCCCGAAGGCGCGTTTCAGACCTTGCTGATCGGATCGCAGCAAGTCGATGGAGTTCTGAACGACGGGCGGGTGGTGGCAGCCACGCTGACGGGAAGTGAAGAAGCCGGCATCCAGGTGGGGATGGGGGCGGCGAAAAGAATCAAGAAGGTGGTTCTGGAGTTGGGGGGAAGCGATCCCTTTATTGTGATGCCGAGTGCGAATCTGGAAGAGGCGGCAAGCACGGCTGTCAAGGCTCGGATCGTCAACAACGGCCAGTCCTGTATCGCAGCCAAGCGGTTTATTGTAGCGGAGCAGATCGCGGATGAATTTGAGCGCAAGTTTGTGAGCAAGATGGAGGCTTTGAAGATCGGCGATCCCTTTGATGAAAGCACCGAACTGGGACCGCTGGCGACGCCGGATGGCGTCACCAGCCTCGATGCAGATGTGCGCAAGACTGTTGCCGCCGGGGCCCGCGTGCTTACTGGTGGAAAACGGATGGAGCGTCCGGGAAACTTCTATGCGCCGACGGTCTTAGCCAATATTCCGAAGGACTCGCCGGCGTACCGTGAGGAACTCTTCGGTCCGGTGGCGTCGCTCTTCCGCGCCCAGGATCTCGACGATGCTATTCGCATTGCCAACGACACCCGGTTTGGGTTGGGCGCAAGCGCGTGGACCAATGACCCCGGCGAACGTGAGCGTTTCATCAACGAACTCGAAGCGGGAATGGTTTTCATCAACCGGATGGTGGCCTCCGATCCGCGGTTGCCGTTCGGGGGGGTGAAATATTCCGGCCACGGACGCGAGCTTGGTCCTTATGGCATCCGGGAGTTCGCCAATATCAAGACGGTCTGGATTCAGGAAAGCGGTAGCTGAAGGCAGGCATACAGAAACAGTCGAGCGGGGATCCGGTGTACAAAACAGTTCGCACATCACGACTGTACGAACAGATCGTCCAGCAGATCGAGGAATCGATCCTCAAAGGGGCGCTCAAGCCCGGCGACCAGTTGCCGGCGGAAAGGGAACTGGCGCAGACCTTCGGAGTAAGCCGCACCGCAGTGCGAGAGGCAGTGAAGGCGTTACGGGAGAAGGGTTTGGTGGAGGCTTATTCGGGACGTGGAACTTTTATCACCGACGGAACCTCGCAGGTCATTCGGCAATCGCTGGGACTGGTTGCCAGGATCGGACAGCCCGACGGTTCGGTTCATCTGGCCGAGGTTCGCGCCATTCTCGAGCCTGAAATCGCGGCGCTGGCGGCCACGCGTATTCAGGAGCAGCACCTGGTTCTGATGCGGGAAGCGGTAACGGCTATGGATCGTGAATACGATGATCCCGACGCGTTCATCGAAGCCGATCTGGATTTCCATCTTGCCCTGGCTGAGGCTGCGGGAAATCCATTAATACTTTCACTGCTGGATTCCATCGTAGGCTTGCTGCGGGAGCAGCGGACGCGGATTTTTCAAGTGGAAGGTGGACCGAACCGGGGACAGTTTCACCACAAACGCATCCTCGAAGCGGTCGAACAGCGCAGCCCGGAAAAAGCTCGCGATGCGATGCGCGCGCACTTGTCGCAGGTTCGCGAGGATTCCAAGGCAAGCGAGGCCCACCCAGCGCTCTCGAAGCCCAAATCGTAGATCGGAGCGAACAACCCATGGCGAATCTCGGTTTTGTCGGATTGGGTGTGATGGGCGGCCAGATGGTGAACCGCCTGCTCAGCAAAGGGCACCAGGTCACCGGATACAACCGCACCCGCGCGAAAGCGCAATGGCTGGTCGACAAGGGCATGAAATGGGCCGATTCGCCGCGAGCGGTTTCGGCGGCAGCTGATTTCACTTTTGCCATGGTGACAAATTCAGCGGCCATTGCATCGGTTACGGAAGGGCCGGACGGAATTCTGGCTGGCCTGGGCGCAGGCAAGGTGTTCATTGACATGAGCACGGTCAGTCCCAGCGTGAGCCGCGCGGTCGCGGCCAAAGTAAGAGACAAGGGCGCCGACATGGTGGACTCGCCCGTTTCCGGCAGCGTGGTCACGCTGCAGGAGGGCAAGCTGTCGGTGATGGTGGGCGGGCGCAGTGAGACATTCAACCGCATCAAGCCTCTGCTGCTCGACATCGGACCAAAGGTCACGCATGTGGGCGACAACGGGCTGGCACTGGCGATGAAAATCGCGGTGAATCTGAGTCTGGCGGTTCAGATGATGGCGTTCTCCGAAGGTGTGCTGCTGGCGGAGAAGAGCGGGATCGCCCGGGAAACTGCGGTGGACGTGCTTACCCATAGTGCTGTGGCGTCGCCCATGGTGCAATATCGCGGACCATTCGTTTTGCAGCAACCCGAAGAAGCCTGGTTCGACGTGAACATGATGCAGAAAGACATGCTGCTGGCATTGGAACTGGGCCGTCAACTGGATGTGCCTTTGCCGACCACTGCGGCGAGCAACGAGTTTCTGACGGCGGCACGTGGCATGGGGTGGGCGAAGTTGGATTTCGCCGTGATGTTTGACGTCCTGGCGGCGATGTCAGGAGTGTCAACGCCGGTGACCGCGGGAGTTGCGAAATGACCATCGCCACAGATCGGCCGGCGGCGAACTCGAGCAGCACAATCGAACTGTGGCTGCAGATGTACCGGCGCATGGTATCGATCCGGTGTTTTGAAGAACAAGTCAACGATCTTTACACGCGGGCGCTGATGCCGGGCCTTGCCCATCTTTACATTGGGGAGGAAGCAGTCGCGGTTGGAGTCTGCGAAGCGTTGCGATCCGAGGACTACATCACCAGCACGCATCGCGGTCATGGGCATTGCCTGGCGAAGGGCGCTTCGCCTGACCGCATGTTTGCCGAACTCCTGGGCAAAGCGGCGGGATACTGCAAAGGCAAAGGCGGTTCGATGCACATTGCCGACCCGGCGACGGGAAACCTGGGAGCAAACGCGATTGTCGCGGGCAGCGTGGCCATCGCAACGGGCGCGGCGTTCTCCGCCAGCCGGCTCGGGAACGGCCGTGTGGCAGTGTGTTTCTTCGGCGAAGGAGCGCTCGGCCAGGGGGTTCTGTATGAAGTAATGAATCTGGCCCAACTGCAGAAGTTGCCGGTGATTTACGTTTGCGAGAACAATCTCTATACCGAGTACACCCACTTCTCGGAGACGACCGCGGGCGATATTCCGATGCGGGCGGCAGCCTTTGGATTGCAGGCGGAGACGGTGGATGGACAGGACGTCCGGGCGGTTCACGCAATGGCCACGCGACTGGTCGACCGTGCCCGCCGTGGCGATGGTCCTTCATTCCTGGTGTGCGATACCTACCGCTACACCGGCCACCACGTCGGCGATATCAATCGCGAGTACTACCGCTCCAAAGAAGAAGAAAAGCATTGGAAGACCAATCGTGATCCCATAAAGTTGTTAGCCGCTTGGTTGCGGGAAAAGAACCTGGTGAACGCCGAACAGCTGAAACAGATTCAGACGGAAGTCGAAGCGGAAATGAAGAAGGCGGTCGAGTTTGCGCTGGCCGCGCCGTATCCTGCGGTGGAGGAAGTGGGGCAAGACGTCTATGCCTGAAACTGCCGTCCGCGAACTTACCTTTGGGCAAGCGGTGCGTGAAGCGCTGGCGGAAGAAATGCGCCGCGATGCGAGAGTCTGCATTTTTGGCGAAGATGTAGCCGAAGCGGGCACGCCGTTCAAGGTGTTGTCCGGGTTGGTGGAAGAATTTGGCACCGGGCGAGTGCTGGATACGCCGATCTCGGAGGCTGGGTTCACAGGCATCGCAGTGGGCGCCGCGATGACCGGGTTGCGGCCCATCGTGGACATCATGTTCGGGGATTTCATCACGCTCACGATGGACCAAATGGTGAACCAGGCGGCCAAGGTTCACTATATGTCGGGCGGAGCCTGGAGGGTTCCAATGGTGATGCGAACTACGCTGGGTGCGACTCGCCGCTCGGCGGCGCAGCATTCGCAATCGCTGCATGCGTGGTTCAGTCACGTGCCCGGACTGAAAGTTGTGCTGCCTTCGACACCCTATGACGCCAAAGGACTGCTGAAGACCGCGATCCGGGATGAAAACCCAGTTGTATTTTTTGAAGACAAGATGATGTACGCAAAGTTGAAAGGTCCCGTGCCCCAGGAGGAGTACACCATTCCGTTCGGCTTGGCGGATGTG
This sequence comes from uncultured Acidobacteriota bacterium, assembly GCA_963788605.1. Taxonomy (GTDB): domain Bacteria; phylum Acidobacteriota; class Terriglobia; order Terriglobales; family Acidobacteriaceae; genus JABDBE01. Next base: position 201,610 of record CAWBHD010000009.1, read on the forward strand.
AAGCGCGTGGGTACGGACATTACGCTGGTCGGCACCAGCAGCATGGTGCAGGTTGCGCTGGGGGCGGCGGAGTTGCTGGAAAAGATCGGGGTCAACGCCGAAGTTGTGGATCCTCGCACCATGTGGCCGCTCGACGAGAAGACACTGATTGAATCGGCGAAGAAGACTTCGCGGGCCATCGTAATTGATGAAGGCTATGAGCGATACGGGGTGACGGCGGAAATCGCAGCTGTGATTGCATCCGGCGCTTTCTACGATCTGGATGCGCCAGTCAAGCGCATGGGGGCCATGCACGTGCCGATTCCGTTTGCACCCACTCTCGAAGATGCCACGGTGCCGACCGAACAATCAGTGTTCGAGGCCGCCCGCAGCATGTGCAAACGAACTTAAGAAGTTCAAGAACAGGAGGTGCATCGTGGCTCTGCCAACTCACGGAACCATGGCAGTGGACTGGGAACAGCGGGTGGACTTTGACCGCTTGCGGCGGGAGCGACTGGCGCGAGCCAAGGATTTGCTGGCGAAATCCGAAATGGGCGCACTCCTGTGCTTTGACATGAATAATGTCCGCTATCTGACTTCCACACACATCGGAAGCTGGGCACAGGACAAATGCAACCGCTTTACCTTGCTGCCACAGAATGACGAGCCCATTCTCTGGGACTTTGGATCGGCCGCCAAACATCACCAACTTCACTGCCCATGGCTGGGCGAGCGGTCCCGCCCGGGCATTTCGGTGCTGCGCGGCGCGATGTCGCCAGAGATGGGGCGGGCCGAGGATGTTGCCAAAAAAATTCGCATCGAACTGGAAATGCGCGGCCTGCTAAAAGAGCCGCTGGGCATAGACATCATCGAACCACCTGTTCTTTTTGCCTTGCAGCGCGAAGGCATCACGGTAGTGGACGGGCAGCAGCTTATGTCCGACGCTCGCGTCATCAAAACGCAAGATGAAATCTCGCTGCTCAACACCTCGGCGTCGATGGTGGATGCGGCCTACGACGAACTGTATCGCGCCATGAAGCCGGGAATGCGGGAAAACGAGGCGGTCGGACTGGTCAGCAAAGTCCTTTACGATCTCGGCTCGGAATATGTGGAAGCGGTGAATGCGATTTCCGGCGAGCGCTGCAATCCGCATCCGCATGTATTTTCCGATCGCATCCTCCGCCCCGGCGATCCGGTCTACTACGACATTCTCCATTCCTTCATGGGCTACCGCACTTGTTATTACCGCTGTTTCACCATTGGCTGCGCGTCGCACGCCATGGTGGATGCCTACAAGCGGTGCCGTGAGTACCTGGATGCGGCGATTGAACTGGTACGCCCCGGCCGCACCACCGCGGAGATTGCCGCGGTGTGGCCGAAGGCGCAAGAATTTGGCTTTCCCAACGAAGAGGCCTGTTTTGCGCTGCAATACGGCCATGGGATCGGACTCGCCATCTGGGAGAAACCGGTGATCAGCCGCCTGGTTTCATTTGACCACCCGCATGAAATCAAACCGGGCATGGTGTTTGCCCTGGAAACCTTCTGGCCCTCGACCGATGGCTGGAGCGCGGCGCGCATCGAAGAAGAAATTGTCGTCACACCCACGGGGCACGAAGTGATCACTCGGTTCCCAGCGGAAGAATTGCTGGTCGCGGGCGCACACTACTTCACCGTGAATGGATCGCTGTCCACGACCCGCGAAACCGAGAATGCTCCCAGCCAGCGCGTGCTTGACATGATCGAAGCCAGCGCCAAGACCGAACGGGTAGGAGTGTCGGACTGAATTGCTTTTGAGTTCGTCATCCTGAGCGGAGTTGCCGTTCGCACGGCGAACGGCACCGCAGTCGAAGGATCCCTACTAGCCTTGTGCCGTGGACTGAGGATGAAAATCAATGGCTGTTAGCGTGGTCATGCCCGCTCTGGAGATGGCGCAGGAAACCGGCAAGCTGGTGGCTTGGCGGAAGAAAGAGGGTGAGTCTGTCTCCAAAGGCGAAGTTCTTCTCGAAATAGAAACAGATAAAGCGGTGATGGAAGTCGAAGCTCTGGCCGATGGCATTCTCGCAGGCGTGAACGCGCAGGCGGGTGCCGTCGTCCCCGTGGGCAGAACCATCGCCTGGATCGTTCGCCCGGGTGAAGCCCCTCCCCCAGAGATGCCGTCGTCCTCTTTCCCACGGGCGATAGCAGAACCCGCGCGACCCGCGCCAGTTGCATCCGTTTCGGCGGAGCAATCGGTGCGTCAAAATGTCAAAATCTCGCCCAAGGCGCGGCGCCTGGCCCAGGAGCGAGGCGTTGATTTTGCTCGCCTTCGCGGGTCGGGGCCGGACGGGGAGATTCTGGCTTCCGACATTGTGGAGGCAGCCGAAGCAGGCAAGCCCTCCTCCGCGCGGCCCTCACCCCAGGAAGAGGGTGTGGTGACACCCAGCTCAATCGGACGTCTCATGGCCGAGCGCACGACCGAGAGCTGGACCACGGTGCCGCATTTTTTTGTAGTGCGGGAAGTCGATGCCAGCGCACTAGTGGAAGCACGCAACCGGTTAGGAGCCGCGCTGCAGTCGGCGCGAGGCGTCAAGCTTACTCACACGGATTTTCTGGTTGCGATTCTCGCCCGCGTTCTGGTTAAGCATCCGCGGTTGAATGCGAGTTGGACAGGTGCGGGCATCCGCTTGAATCCTGAAGTCAACATTGCCATAGCCATGGCGGTGGACGACGGTGTCGTGGCCGCGGTCGTGCGCAACGCTCAGCAGACGAAGTTGGCTGAAATCGCGCTTCAGCGTCGTGAATTGACGGATCGAGCCCGAGCTGGCCGGCTGCGCCCGTCGGACATTGCGGGAGCCACCTTTACCATCAGCAACCTCGGAATGTATCAGGTGGATGCGTTCAGCGCCATCATCAGCCCGCCGCAAGCGGCGATTCTCGCAGTGGGGGGCATTGCCGATCGCGTGGTACCAGTTGAAGGCAAACCTGCGATCCGCCCTATGATGACCCTAACCCTCTCCTGCGACCATCGCGTCGTGGATGGAGCCCGAGCGGCCGTGTTTATGAGCGAAGTTGCGGACGCCCTTCGCGAGCCGGAAAAGTCGCTGGACTGATGATGTGTTGTCGTTGGTTCAATCGCCGTTTCACTTTCTCTCCCTCCAGCGCTCCCGCCCGCCCCCATGCGGTGATTGAATTTCGTCAGGACCGGGTTCGGCGCCGGATGTGAGCGCCATCTGGCAAACCTTGAAGTACTTGCTGAGCCAACTCGCAACGAGCTTGGTTGTGATGGAGATCACAGGGTCTTGTGATTCCTGACGCTGCGAACCTCGAAAGCTGCCCCGATAATAGCCCTCGATTCAAGCCACAACTTTGGACCGCCAAGGAGCGATCAAATGGAAACGCGGCGTCGGGTGCTCTTGTTTGTCATGTTCATCCTCGCAGTCGTGCTGCTGACGGGGACCAGCTATGCGATTCCGGCCTTCTCGCGCCAGTACGGAACATCGTGCAGCACCTGTCACGTGGATTTCCCCAAGCTCAACGATTTTGGCAAAGCGTTTAAGGATGCCGGATTCAAATTCCCCAAGGATGATGAGACGTTCATCAAGGTCCCTCCCGTGATGCTGGGGGCGCCGGCTCAGGCCGAAATCTGGCCGCACGCTATTTTCCCGGGAACGATTCCGGGACTGCCTCCGATCGGTTTGCGCTTTAACACTTTCTTTCAGGTGGTCAGCACGAATCGTAATAACTTCAATGCGCAGCATCCGGGCGATCCCACCATGCAACCATTTCTCCCGCGCACCGATTTCCAGCCCGGCCTGTTTAGCATTTTCATGGCGGGAAACTTCGGAAGCGATATCGCATTCTGGGTGGATGACGATATCAGCGTCGGAGGCTCGAACTGCCAACGGCGGACTGGGTGACGGTTATCTGAAGTTTGTCAACATCGGCCGCTTCATGAAGTTGCCCAAGGACTCGCTGAGCTTCCGGGTCGGCCAATTTGAATTGGACTTACCCTTCAGCCAGGCCCGCACCTGGAACCTGAGTGGCTGGGATATTTATGACGAAGCTAATATTGGCGTGCTGAATGGGCTTTCTCCCCAGCAGTTTGTGAACAACGGATTTGCGTTCTCCAATGCCGGCGCAGGGAGTCGAGTTCAGTGGTGGTCACACTTACCGCGGCTACCACTACTCGCTGGCTGTCGTGAACCAGAATACGGGTGGGACCCCGGCGGATGGAACCAATGTTCCTCCAGATCGTAGGTTTCGTCTCCGACTCGAACTTCAAGGACCTGTATGCCCGGTTCTCCTACCGTTTCAATCTGGAACGCGATCCAGCCAGCCGCAATGAGATTCAGGCGGCAGGGCCCAGCGGTCCACGCGACCACACTTATCTAACGCTGGGCACGCTACTATTTTTATGGGACGATCGGTGCAGCGGCTCTGCGGGGGCTTCGACCGACGTGATGACGGCGCGTGAACCGTTCTATCGGGTGGGAGGCGATTTCAGTTTCAACTATCGCACCTTCAATTTGTTTGGACTTTACATGTGCGGGGCATGATCAGAACCTGCTACCGTGTTCCGGCAGGACGCGCCCACGGGGTTCGTGGGCGCGCGCGCAGCCACCTTCAGTGGTGGCTTGCTGGAGGCAGACTACACGGTCCTGCCGTGGATGATGGCGATCATGCGCTGGGACTCAGTCGATCGACTGCCGATCGGATTAACGGCATCGGATCCGACATCAATAGTCCACCGCCATCATCGTTCTTTTCGCCGTTCAGTTCGACGCGAAATCGCTTTACGCCGGGCGTACAGTTCCTGATTCACGCCAACATCAAGAGCTCGTTTGAGTATCAGATCCGGCCGCAGCAGGTGGTTTATGACGTCACGACCGGAAAACCGACTCACCAACCCGTTCCGCACGAACTCCGCGGTTGCGGGACTGGAATGGGTCTACTAAAGTCGGGGAGGTCAACCCTCCCCATTGTTAAAACAGGAGAAATCATGAAACGTAATGCTCTAGTTGTGGTTGCTGTCCTCGCGGCGCTTAGCCTGACGGCGAATGCCGGCACCATCAGTGGGAAAGTATCGGGAGTTGCCGGCGAGTCGGTTGTTTATGTGGAAGCACCGGCGGGAAAGACTTTCCCGGCTCCGACGCAGCAACCGGTGATCGATCAGAAGGGGTTGATGTTTCAGCCGCATATCACGGTAGTGCAGCAAGGCACGACGGTCGAATTCCTCAACAGCGACAGCGTTGCCCACAACGTGTTTTGGATTTCGATCGGCGGCAACAAGAAACTCGGTCACAACCTGGGCACTTGGCCGAAAGGCGAGAAGCGTCCGTTCAAGTTCGACAATCCTGGCGCAGTGCCGCTGCTGTGCAATGTCCATCCGGAGATGGCCGGCTACGTCGTGGTGTCGCCGACACCGTACTTCGCGGTGACCGACAAATCGGGCGACTACAAGATCGAGAACGTTCCCGACGGCAGCCTACACCGTAACCGCCTGGCACGAAGGCGCCAAGAACCAGTCCAAGCCGGTGACGGTGGCTGGCGACACCAAAGCGGATTTCACCCTGAGCAAGTAAGGAAATTGGGGGAGCGGACGGCCACGTCTCGCTCCCCGTTCTGCGAGTACAATGCTTTCCATAAGCGAACGCACTGGAAACGGTCCATCTTGCTGAAACGGTACAAAGACAAGAAAGTCGACAGGGATTGGTTGAACACCAACTTCCCTTGCATGATGGCCTGTCCCGCCCACACCAACGCGGGCCGCTACGTCGCGCTCATCGCGGAAGGCCGATTTGAGGAAGCTTATAAGTTTGCCCGTGATCCCAACCCGCTGGCCAGCATCTGCGGCCGGGTTTGTGCTCATCCCTGTGAAACGGCCTGTCGTCGCGGAGATATCGATCGCCCCATCGCAATACGGGCCCTCAAGCGTTTTCTGACTGAGCGCCACGGGCCAGAGTCGAAGCATCCGGTCGACATCAATGCGGGACGGGCCCAGAACAAGCTGCCATTCAAAGTGGCTGTGGTCGGCGGTGGACCGGTGGGGCTATCGGCAGCGCATGATCTCGCTCTGATGGGCTACTCGGTCACGATTTTTGAAGCTGCGCCCGTCGCTGGCGGAATGCTCTACCTCGGCATTCCGGAATACCGTTTGCCTCGCGACGTGGTGGAAGCGCAGGTGCGCGAAATCCTCGCGACTGGCGACATTACTCTTAAGCTCAATCAGGCGGCCGGGCGCGACTTTCTGGTTTCCGATCTGCGCCATCAGGGCTTCGATGCGGTGCTGATCGCGGTGGGCGCGCATCGCAGCCGCGATCTCACGATCCCCGGCGTCGATCTCGATGGCGTGTACAAAGGCATCGATTTTCTGCTGAACGTGAATCTCGGGTACAAGTTCACCATCGGCAAGAAGGTGATCGTGATCGGCGGCGGCAACGTGGCCATGGACGTGGCGCGTTCGGCGGCCCGCGAGGTTGTCCGGCAGCATGTGGCGGGAGTGGAAGATCTTGAGCCTTCGCTTGAGAGCGTGAGTGCCGTGGCCACGAAGGAGATGGTGGACGTGTCTCTCTCGGCGCTTGCGCCTGGGCGCGCAGGAAGTGCATCTCGTCTGCCTGGAAAAACGCGAAGAGATGCCGGCGGCGCTGGAGGAGATCGAAGAGGCCGAAACCGAAGGTATCGTCATGCATCCCGGGCTCGGTCCCAAGCGGATGATCGGCAGAGATGGCAAAGTTGTGGCTTTGGAGACGCTGAAGACGAAATGGGTCTTCGATCAGAACCGGCGCTTCAATCCGGCGTTCTACGAAGGCAGTGAAACGCAACTGGAGTGCGACACCATTATTATGGCGGTCGGCCAGGCCCCCAAGCTTGATTTTCTGAAGCCGGAAGACGGCGTGGAACTGTCTCCACGCGGGCTGATCGCGGTGAACCCGCAAACGCTAATGACCTCGGCGAACGGAATCTTTGGCGGTGGCGACTGCGTCTTCGGGCCGCGCTTGATCATCGACAGCGTGGCCGACGGCAAGCGCGCCGCCGTCGGCATCGACGAATTTCTGCGCGGCCGCAAACATCCCGAGCCGATCGTCGAAGTCGAAGTCTTCAAGCGTCACAGCATGCCCTTGGAACTTGCTCGATCTGGCTCGCCCGCCCATACCCATGCTGCCGCTGGAGCGCCGCACTGGAGTGACCGAAGTCGAGATCGGCTACGACGCTGCGTCCGCTATGGAAGAAGCCCAGCGCTGCCTGCACTGCTGGGTGAACACGGTCTTCGAGGGCACGCCCGGAAGACGGCAGCATGTGCATCCTGTGCGGCGGTTGCGTGGATGTGTGCCCGGAAAAATGTCTGCAACTGGTCTCGCTGGATCGCATCCAGTTTGAGCCGGAGGCGGTGCAGCAGATCAGGGAGAATCAGGAATTATTTGGCGTGGAACTGGACGAAGTTGCAGCCGACGAACTCGGCATCGTGACCGGCTCGGCCATGCTGAAGGACGAGACTCGCTGCATTCGCTGCGGACTGTGCGCCATGCGCTGTCCGGTCGGCACCATCACCATGGAGTCCTACAACCTGGTTCCGGCCGAGCCCACGGGATTGATTTCGATTGAAGCGATTGATGGACCATTCCGACCCAAAGCGCCAGTCATGGCTGGAGGCCCGAGGTAACCAATGTCCGAAGAAAAACAACTTGCGCCGCGGAATCCGGTCGGATACAGGCAAAGAGTTCGATCGCCGCGCCTTTTTCGTGAAGCTGGGATTGGGGTCGCTCAGCATCGCCGCCGCCGGCACTGCGGCGTTTGCCTACCAGTTTCTCTCGCCGAATGTTCTGTTTGAGCCTTCTCCCATCGTTAACGCCGGCAAGCCGGAAAGTTATCCCGTCGATTCGGTGACACTGGATGTGAACTCGGGAATTTATCTCATCCATGCCCAAGAAGGTTTTTTCGCGCTGAGCGCGGTCTGTACCCACCTCGGCTGCCTGACCGCATGGAAACCTGAATTGGGGATCATCGCCTGCCCCTGCCACGGCAGCAAGTTCAATCGCGATGGGCAAAAGATTGAAGGCCCAGCCCCCAAGCCGCTGCCCTGGTTGCAGACCTGGGTGAGCGACGAAGGTGATCTGATGGTGGACCGTTCCATCAACATTCGTCCCATGCAGTTTGTGAGGGTGTGAGCATGGCGAAAACAATCACGAACTATTTCGACGAATTACGCGGAACGCGGGTGTGGCGTTCGGTTTTCCGCAGCGGCACCGGATCCAGCACGCTGCACCGCGCGCTTGCGGTGCAGCAGAACGTCTTTCTGCACCTTTTTTCCACCAAGGTGCGGACGCCGCATGCTCAGCTTCAGCGCGACCTGGTATCTGGGCACGCTGACCTTCGGGACTTTTCTTATATCTGGTGAGCACTGGCATTCCACTGATGTTCTATTACCATCCCTCGGTGCCGCAGGCCTATGCCGACACCAAGGATTTGCAGTTTGTCGTTTCTTCCGGATTGTTTCTGCGCAACCTGCACCGCTGGTCCGCGCATGCCATGGTGTTCCTGGTGTTCGCGCATATGTTCAAAGTGTTTTACCGTGGCGCCTATCGGCCGCCGCGCGAGTTCAATTGGGTCATCGGAGTCATTCTGCTCTGATTACGCTACTGCTCAGCTACACCGGCTATCTGCTGCCTTGGGATCAGTTGGCCTTCTGGGCGATCACGGTCGGTTCTAATATTGCTTCCGCGGTGCCGGTGCTGGGCAACAAGGTTCACTTCCTGATGCTGGGCGGAAATATGGTGAATGCCAACGCGCTGCTGCGGTTTTATGTGCTGCACTGCATGATTCTGCCATTGGTTGCGATGCTGTTTGTCGCGGTGCATTTCTGGCGCATCCGGAAAGATGGCGGCCTTTACGCGCACCAAAGTGAGCCCAGGACGGTGGCGGCGCAATCGGTCGCGGCGGCCGGGAAAGGGGGCCAATAGCCATGACCGATCCGAAGGATTTTGTCGCTGGGATGGACTCGAATGCGCGCAAGTCGCCGAGGCGAGTGGTCTTCGTTACGCGACGAACCTCCGCGCAGGTCAAGGTTACCGACGAAGACCAGGTGCAGACCTATCCGGAGGTTCTGTTCCGCGCCATCGTCGCCATCGAGGTGCTTGCTATCGCGCTGGTGGTCGTGTCGCTCCTGTTCAACGCACCTCTGGAGGGCATTGCCGATCCCTCGCATACCCCCAACCCTGCCAAGGCACCGTGGTACTTCCTGGGCTTGCAGGAGATGCTGCATTACTTTCCGCCCGTGGTGGCGGGCGTGCTGGTTCCGACTCTGGTCGTTATCGCGCTGATTGTGATTCCGTATTTCAACATCAACGTGGAGGCCGAAGGGGTGTTCCTCAAGGACCGCAAACGGCGCATCCTTATCTTCTACGTGGTCGCCACGGCGATTTCTCTGTTCCTGTTGCTGTTTGATGTGATCGTGGCGCTGGTGCCGACCTTGATCGTCGCAGGATTCATGGTGCTGGCGGCGCAAAGTTCCCGGCAGTCCACTTCGCCTTTCCGGCGGTATCTGGCTGCCAAGCCACTTTCATTCTGGATCATGACCTGGTTTTTGTTTGAACTGGTCGTGCTAACGGCAGTTGGCACTTTTTTTCGCGGCCCAGGCTGGTCCTGGGTGTTGCCCTGGAGAAGCTAATTGCAATCATCCTCCAAGAATACGACGTCGATGTGGCAGACGCTGTTCGGCCATCCGGTTCGCGCTTTTGGCGTGGTCAGCCTGCTCCTGTTGATTTCACTGGCCATCGCGCCAGCCAAGAATTACTTCAGTGAATGGCGCCACTATCAGAAAGCGTATCTCGGGCTGGTTCGGACCCGGGGAGACGCAGTCACACTGCAGCGCCACTTCCACGATGGAATCCAGCAGATATGGCTTCCGCAGTTAGGGGTGGTCGATCGTTGCACGACCTGCCATGTGGGATTGAAAGAGGCCAGCCTTGCCGATGTCGGCACTCAGCCGTTTCGCCGGCATCCGGTGATCCCTCACACATCCGACCAGTTCGGCTGCGTGATGTGTCATCGCGGGCAGGGCGCGGCGACCACCGTCGAGGAAGCTCACCGCAGCACCTTGGCTTGGGAACAACCCATCTTGCCGGCGCGGTACGTCCAATCCTCCTGCGGGCAATGTCATCGCGCTCCTTTGGCTGGCACGCCGCAACTGAACGCGGGCCGCAATATGCTGTTGCGATATGGCTGCGTACACTGTCACACCATCAAACTACCCGATGGTAGCACGATCCAGCCGACCGATGATCCACCGTCGCTCGAGCACATCGCGGACAAGACCACGCGGGAATGGATTTATGCGTGGTTGAAAGACCCTCAGGCATACGCGGTTACCGCGACCATGCCGAATTTCAAATTGAGCGATGCGGACGCGCGCGATATCTCGGCCTTCTTGATGGCGAACAGCAAACCGATTCCTGGAGACACTGAACCCGGCACCAAAGACCAGTCGCCGCCTGATCCGACGGCTGCAGCCAGCTTGTACGGAGAGTCATTCTGTGCCTCCTGCCATGCCGTGCAGAACGCCGCCGGGAATGTGGTTGGTGGGGACGTTGGTCCGGAACTGACCCGCGTCGGCAATAAGGCCAAGCCGGAATGGTTGCGCGCCTGGTTGCGCAACCCACGTGTCTACGATGCGGGAACTGCCATGCCACACTACCGTTTTACCAATCAGCAAGTTTCCCTGCTGACTGGCTATCTCGGAAACAAGACGGACTCCGATCTGCTGGCCAATGTACATCTCGACGCTCCCACGTCCGAGCAGATTGCGCACGGAAAGCTTCTGGTTACCGAGGACGGTTGCGCCTCCTGCCATGAGATCAGCGGCATCAAGAAACCGGATAACTTCGCTCCAGAATTGACCCGTATCGGAAGTAAACCGATCACGCAGATCAGTTTCCTGCCGGGCATGCCGCACACCGTGCCGGATTACATCTCAGCGAAGATCCGTCAACCGCGTTCGTTCGGATCGGCGGTGAAGATGCCGCAGTACACCTTCGCGCCCGCGCAAGTTGATGCTTTGACTACGGCGTTGCTCGCGCTTACCGACCGGGCCCATGATTTGCCGCTGGCGTTGACCGTAGCTTCGCAACCGCCTTCGAATTACCAGCCAGCAGGCAAGGCCGGACAGCTCATGGCGGACATGGCCTGCTTTACCTGCCACGCCATCAACGGCCGCGGAGGCGATATGGCTCCTGACCTGACCTGGGAAGGCAGTTCGGTGCAGCGGCCGTGGCTGCAGTCATTCTTGAAGAATCCTGGTACGCTGCGCCCAGCGCTGATTCGCCGCATGCCGAGGTTTAATCTGTCGGACAGCGAAGTTACGGAGCTCACTGATTACATCATGACCGTTTATCAGACGCCGGCGTTCGATCGCGACTCGATGCCGTCCAGCGGGTATCCAGCCGCGCAAGTAGAGCAGGGAAAACAACTGTTTTATTCCAAGTATGCCTGCCAGTCCTGCCACATTATTGATACCAAGGCGGACAAGGGCTACATCGGGCCGACGCTCACGCAAGTGGGCGCGCGGCTCAACTCTGCGTGGATCTACCACTGGCTGAAGGACCCGCAGGCCATGCGGCGCGGCACCACTGAACCCAACCGCAACATGAATGATGAGGATGCCCGAGCGCTAACCGCATTCCTGATGACGCTCAAAGGCACCGGCAAAGTGGAGGCCAAGAAATGACGAGACAGTTCCCGCCGCTCTTCGCATTGTGCCTCATTCTCGCAAGCGCGGGATGCAGCCGCGGGCCCGCGCCGGCTTCTACCCTGAAGCCCACCGGATTTGGCACGGCGCTGGTGGAGTCAGGCGGGGGGAAGCAGGTCGGCGCAACCGGCATGGTCCTTGGTCAAGCGCTGGTGGTGCAGGTGAATGACGGACAAGGAACTGCGGTTGCTGGCGCGCCTGTCGCGTTCAGTGGACCGGCGGGCGTCAGTTTCGATCCCGTGATGGGTACGACCGACTCCAGTGGGCAGTTCAGCACCAATGTTGCTCTAGGCGGGATGGCTGGACGATATCAACTCACTGCGCGCACACTGACCAAAGCGCAGAAGCCTGTCGAGCTGAAGATTGAAGAAACCGCGCTGGGATATCAGGAGCAGGTTGGATATCGGCTCGACGACAAGTATTGCTCCCGCTGTCACAACCCGGAGTCCTCGGCGGAGCGGGTTTCCAATTACGATAATCTTGAGGTCAAGCCGCACCCGTTCACCGAGGGCGACACGCTCAACAAAATGAGCGATGCGGAATTGACCGCCATTATCAGCCATGGCGGACCAGCTCTCAACAAGTCAGCATTGATGCCACCCTATGGATATACTCTCAGCAAGGCAGAGATCGAGGCGCTGATCGCGTACATCCGCCTGATCTCCGATCCTCCTTATCATGCGTCCGGAATGGTCTATGCACAAAAATAGGGCTGTTTTGCTTGCCCTCATACTCATTTGGTCCCTGGCCAGCGCGTCGCTGGCTCAGGTCGTGTCGCCGGCCGAGATCAAAGATCCCGCACTGCGTACCCTGCAACAGCAGTATGTCGAGGAGTTAAGGCTGGTTGGCCAGGACATTCTAGAAACGAAGTTCGAGTATCCGTTCTATCTCAGCCGCAAGCTTGACCTCGACCAGGCGCAGCAAATGCACGCAGATCAACATTCCATCCGCTTCGACAGCTATAACGGGAGAACGGTGCTGGCAATCACCGGCAACTACTACGCGTCGTACTCCGCGGAAAAGGTGAATGCTGACGAGCGGGCGCGAACTACTTTTCTTAAAGTGGTGATGCCGGTATTGCAAGCCGCCGTGCCGCACGTTCAGAGCAACCGCGATGTACAAGGGTATGCCATCGAGATTTCGCACCACATCATCGGGAAGGTAATGGGTGTTTCCATGGAGCGGCCGGAGAACCTGATGGTGTTCCTGCCCCAGAACGCTGCCTTACGGCTGCTTGGCGCCAAGGACGACGACACGCGCCAGGCGGCGCTGATGCAAGGGCAGATATTTCTGAATGCTCAGCCCACTACTATCTGGCTCAACGGAACCGGGCCGCAATTGGGGGCGAATCTTCCTCCGGCTGACAGCTCCAGCGACAGTCAATCCAATCCCGACCAAGTGGGAACGGAAATTGTTTCCGGCGCGTCGCGAAGCCGGTCGAAGGTCAAAGAACCCCCACCGCCGCCACCGCGCGATACTTCGCCGGCGGCGTTATCTTCTCTGCAAACCTCGAACCAGCAAGTGGTCGATCAGATGGTGAAGGAGTTGGATCCTCAGGCACATTTCGTCTCTTACGCGCCACCGAAGTTCATCGCCTTCCGTCAGGGCATCTATCTGGAACTTTCACTGAATTCTGCTTTGCCGTCCGGTGCGGCGGGTTCGCGATACAAACTGGCAGCCACTGCTTTCGATGATCACATTTCCCACCTGGTCCGTCCGCTGCTGACTTATTTCAAGGATGAGCAGAAATTTGACGGGATCGGCTTCAGCACGACTGTCCACGTTGCCGGGAAGTCCTCCGAGAGCAATTCCGAAGCCGTGGAATTCTTCTTTCCGCTTTCCTCGCTGCACTGTTATGAAAAGTACGATTGTACCGGCCAGCAACTGCTAGACGCTGGAACCGTGCTGATCAACGGCGAGCGCGTCGCGCTGGATCTGGAAATCGCCGAGGGAGGCTCCAGTCGCTGAGTTTGCTCCCGCAAGGCTCGGTTCTCCGGGCTTTTCCGCAAAGGGTGGCAGCGCACCGCACTCGTCCTAAGAGCGCTTGCCGTTTCCTTTCCCACGAGTGATTTGGCTGCCTGGGCTATCCTTGTACTGTTACCGTGCTGAACAATTTCCTGGAGGGCATTGGATGGGGGGGCGTTCGGGTAAGGGCAACTGGGTGGGGTGGGTTCCGTACGGGTTGGATGAGCAGCATCCGAATGCGTACCGGGACATGCTGGCTTCGGTTTGGGAAAACCGCGACAGCCTGGGTTATGCGTGGCGCATTCTGAATGATGGGTGTTGCGATGGGTGTGCGCTGGGGACCACTGGGATGCACGACTGGACCATGAAAGGAATCCATTTGTGCGCGGTGCGATTGCGTTTACTGCGGTTCAATACCATGCCGGCGATGGATTGGCGGGTGCTCGAGGACGTATCCGAATGGAAAGGGAAGAGCGAGAAGCAACTTCGCAAGCTGGGGCGGTTGGCTGTTCCCATGATCCGGCGCAAAGGAGAAAGAGGATTCCGGCGGGTCAGTTGGGAGGACACGATTTCGGAGGTAGCGACACGGTTGCGGGGCATTGATCCGCGGCGATTGGGTTGGTACATCACGTCGCGAGGGTTGACCAACGAGGCTTATTACGCGCATCAGAAGGTCGCCCGTTTTATTGGAACGAATCATGTGGATACGAGCGCGCGCATCTGTCATGCGCCAAGTACGGCAGCTTTGAGCGAGACGGTCGGTTGTGCGGCGACTACTTGTTCCTACTCCGATTGGATTGGGGCGGATCTGATTGTGTTTGTCGGGTCGAATGTGGCCAACAATCAGCCAGTTGCCACGAAGTATCTTTTCTATGCTAAGAAGGCGGGGACGAAAGTTTTTGTGGTCAATCCCTACAATGAGCCGGGGATGGAACGTTACTGGGTTCCTTCGGTTACCGAGAGCGCTCTGTTCGGGACACGCATAGCGGACGATTTTTTCCAGATCCACCTGGGCGGTGACATCGCATTCTTCCACGGCGTGATCAAGCATTTGATCGAGAATGGATGGGTCGATAACGACTTCATCGCTCGACGGACCGCGGGGTGGAGCGAGTTAAGAAGCAAAGTGGCCAGCATGGACTGGGCGGACCTGGAGCGGGGTTCCGGTTTGTCGCGAGCCGATATGTTGCGGTTTGCGGAGGCTTTCGGCAAAGCACGGCATGCGATTGTGGTGTGGAGTATGGGCATTACGCAGCACCGGCACGGAAGCGACAATGTGCGGGCGCTTGTGAACTTGCAGTTGTGCAAGGGAAACATCGGCCGCGAGCATACGGGATTGATGCCGATCCGTGGCCACAGTGGGGTGCAGGGTGGCGCGGAGATGGGGGCGCAGCCTGGTGGCTACGTAATGGGGTCGGCGGTGAATGAGGAGAACGCGAAGAGGTTTGCGGGGATTTGGGGGTTCGAGCCTCCGGTATGGAACGGGTTGAGCGCGGCTCACATGGTTCTGGCGGCGGAGCGGGGCGAGATCGATGCTTTATGGCAGACCGGAGGAAACTTCAAGCAGACGCTGCCTGAGCCGGAGTTGGTCAATCGCGCATTGGGAAATCTTAAGTTGCGGATTCATCAGGATATTGTGGTGAATCCGACGATGCTGGTCGATCCGGCGGAGACGGTTATTCTTCTGCCATCGCGTACGCGTTACGAACAGCGAGGCGGCGGAACGGAGACCAGCACGGAGCGGCGCATTATTTACAGTCCGGAAATTCCAGGGCCGCGTATTCCGGAGACTAAGGATGAATGGGAAATTCCCGTGCTGGTGGCGCTTGCGGTTGATCCGAATAAGGCTCAGGCCTGTTTTCCGTGGAAAGATACCCAGGACATTCGCGAAGAGATCGATCGGGTGTGTCCGACCTATCGCGGGATTGCTGGACTTCGAAAAAAAGGGGATAACTTCCAGTACGGAGGGGCAACCCTGCTGGTCGATCGTTGCCTGACGCCGGATGGCAAAGGGCACTTCAGCGTGGTTGAGCTTCCGGAAGAGCACTTGCCAGCGGGACGGTTTCTGCTGTCGACCAGGCGGGGGAAACAGTTCAACAGCATTGTCCATGGGGGCAGGGATCCTTTGACCGGGGCGAGCCGGGATGATGTTTTGATATCGGCGGAAGATGCCGCGCGGCTGGGATTGCAAGGAGGAGATGCAATCCTGCTGCGCAATGAACTGGGCGAATTTCGCGGACGGGTTCGGATTGACCGCATCAAGCCGGGGTGTTTGCAGGCACATTGGCCTGAGATCAACGTGTTGATTCCGGCGGGCCGGTTGGACCCTAGCGGAGTTCCGGATTACAACGCGACCGTGGAAGTGGTGAGGGAAGAGGCGGCATGACGAAAAACCAGTTGCCGGTTGCCAGTTCGCGGTTCTCGGTTGTCATCATTCGTGAAGTGATTTCAAGTAGGTAATGACTTGCCAGATTTGTGGGTCCGGTAGTTTGGACCAGGATGGCATGCCTTTTTTCATGTTTCCGTTGACCAGCAGCCAGTGCAGATCGCCGGGTGTTGCCTGTTGCTGAACCCGCTGGCTTTTGAGTGGAGGGCGCTTCTTTGTGCCCTCGGCGTTTTCACCGTGACACTTGGCGCAGTGATCGACGAAAATTCTTCGGCCAGCGAGGATCGCGTCAGGTTGTTCCTGGTAAGGGTTTATTTTCTGGTGATCGCGAGCAGGGACCCGCGTCAGCCATGCGCCATCCGCAACGGCGAAGACAAGGGCTGTCGAAAGCAGGATCAAAGAAAGCAGCACTGACGGCTTGTGGATCATCAGTCTCTCCCATGGAAGTGGCTCAAAAATTGTTCGATCTCGTACGAAATTCCGAAGCGATATAGCCGGGGAATGCTGTAGTCGTTTAATCCGAACTGCGGCGAGAAAGAGATAGTCACGCCGTGGGGCGCGGCCCAATTGATGGTGGGGCCGATGTATTGCGAGGTGTCATGGAGTCCGAAGGAATAGCGGTCGCCGAGCCCGCCGTACATTTCGACTCCCGCTTGGAATTTCTCCGGACAAAACGTGCAATCGTGGGCGCTGGCAGCGAGTTTGAGAGGGCGGCTGGCGCCGATGGCGTAGCCAAACTCCCAGGGATCATTGGATAGATTTTTTTCCGCGATGATATTTTCGCTGATGTTCCAGCCGCGATAATTGCTGCCCAGGATTAACTTGGTTTCAATCTCGCGTTCCTTGTCCTGGCGGGCAATTGAATTTGGTTCAGCGAAATCGGGAACGCCGTCATGGCCGACGACTTCGCGCAGGGCTTTGTCGGCGCTGGTGTTTTCGAATTCAACGTAGATCACGGGATTGATCCAGTGCTCGCGCAGCAGAGGGCGAAAGCGATTCTCCCAGCGGTATCCGGTGAAAATCGTGCTGTCATTTTGAGTGGTCTGGCCGTCGAGATAAAATTCGGACGTCCACCAGGCCTTCACGCCATATTCGAATTCGAGGTTGGCACCGAAAAAAAGAATTTGCGCTGGGAGGATTGCCTTGCACCGCCATGAGTTCGATTTCGAGATTTCCCGGCTCTTCCATGTGCTGAGAGTAGGTAACAAAATAGGGAAGTTCCTGCGCGCCGGAACAGGTTACTCCTACGGAGAACAGGAATAAGCAAGCTGCCACGAGTCGGTTCAATGGGGGTCCTTTTATGTTGCAACTGAGTTGCATCTAATGAATACAATCTAATCGTAGAGGCGCGCATCTTGCCAGTCAAGATTGGCGCGTATTTTGTGTTTCAGGATTGTTGCAACCAGTTGCAACGGGTCATGCGGACGGAGCGATGCGGCATTGGGCGCAGTAGCCACCCACTTCCAGGCGGCTCACGACAATGTGGAATCGGCAATCGCGCTGGATCTGTCCCTTAAGGCGGTCGAAGAGGTCGCTTTCGAATTCGGTGATTTTGCCGCAACGCAGGCAGGCCATGTGGATGTGATCGCGCTGAGGGCGGCGCTCGTAGAAATGCTTTTCTCCTTGCATGTGCATGAGGTCGAGTTCGTCCACTAGGCCGTGCCGCTTGAGCAAACTCAGGGTGCGATAGACGGTGACGCGGTCGATGTGAGGATCGAGCCGGCGGGCGTGGCGCAGGATCTGGCTGGCGTCGAGGTGTTGCTTGGCGGTTTCGACCACGCTCAAGATGGTGCGGCGCTGGCGAGTCATGCGCAGGCCGCGCGACATGAGTTCGGCTTGCAGGCGTCCGGGGGCTTCGGTTTGGGGTAGAGGCATGGAGTTGTTATCGAGTTGCAATTATATCCGGAGTTGCGCCCGGTGTGGAGCGGACAACCTTAATCCATTCTTGTTGAAATCAAGGAGTCAGCAGCCAAGGTCAAAGGCGGCGGACAAGAGTGTCCGCCCCACACCTGTCCGGCCCTAGTTGGCTTTCATTTTCTCTTTTACGCTGTGGGCTAGTTTTTCGATCTCTTCGGCTTTCTTGACGACCTCGATGGAGAGCATGTTTTCGTTGGATTTATCCACGTACTTTTTCAGTTCGGTGGCGAGCTTAAGCAGGTTGTCTGTGTCGCGCTGCAGTTGAACCTGACGTTCGTGATTTAACTTCCTGGCCATGTCTTTCTCGAGTTTTGTGTGGGGCTCATCTTCGCGATCGTCGGGGCTGGGACCCAGGCGGGGAACCTGGACGGAGGGGGGAGCATTTTGACCGGCGTCCTGGGTGAGCGATGGGGCGGAGAACCTGAGCACGAAGAGAAATACCAGCAGCGCGAAGGGCTTGAATCGCACAATCACCTCGGAGACCTTTGACTGAGGAAATTATACGGTTTTCCGCCGGGGTGGGAGATGGAGTCGGTCAAAGTTCAGCCGAGTTTGGTTTGTCGGGACCGGGTCAAATAAGACCCGGTCCAACACAAACTATCGATCCTATAGCGAGCTCATGTTGGCCAGGAATTCGCCGTTCGACTTGGTTTTGTTGAGCTTGTCGATCAGCAGTTCCATGGCTTCGACCGGGGAAAGAGGATTCAGCACGCGGCGCAGGACCCAGATGCGGGTCAGATCTTCCTTCGGGATCAGCAGCTCTTCTTTACGCGTGCCGGAGCGCTGAATGTCGATCGCCGGGAACGTACGCTTGTCGACCAGTTTGCGGTCGAGGATGATTTCGGAGTTGCCGGTGCCTTTGAATTCTTCGAAGATCACGTCGTCCATGCGGGAGCCGGTGTCGATCAACGCCGTGGCGATGATGGTGAGCGATCCGCCTTCTTCGATGTTGCGAGCCGCGCCGAAGAAACGCTTGGGGCGCTGCAAGGCGTTCGAGTCGACGCCACCGGAGAGCACTTTGCCGCTGGGCGGAACGATGGTGTTGTAGGCGCGGGCCAGACGGGTGATGGAGTCGAGCAGGATGACTACGTCGCGCTTGTGCTCGACCAGGCGCTTGGCCTTTTCGATCACCATTTCCGCGACCTGCACGTGGCGGGCGGCGGGCTCGTCGAAGGTTGAGGAGATCACTTCGCCTTTGACCGAACGCTGCATGTCGGTGACTTCTTCCGGACGCTCGTCGATCAGCAGCACCATCAGCACTACTTCGGGATGGTTCGTGGTGATCGAGTTGGCGACGTTCTGCAGCAGCATGGTCTTGCCGGCGCGGGGCGGCGAAACGATCAGGCCGCGCTGTCCTTTGCCGAGGGGCGTGAGCAGGTCCATGACGCGGGCGCTGACGTTCTCGCGGACGGTTTCGAGTTTCAGCCGCTCCTGCGGATACAGCGGCGTCAGGTTGTCGAACAGGATCTTGTTGCGAGCTTCGTCGGGCGACTCGAAGTTGACGGCTTCGATCTTGACCAGCGCGAAGTATTTCTCGCCTTCGTGCGGGGGACGGACCTGGCCGCTGATGGTGTCGCCGGTTTTGAGGTCAAATTTGCGAATCTGCGAGGGCGAGACGTAAATGTCGTCGGGGCCGGGCAGATAGTTGTAGTCGGGCGAGCGCAGGAAGCCGTAGCCGTCGGGCAGGATTTCGAGCACGCCCTCGGCGAAGATGTGGCCTTCTTTTTCGCTCTGCGCCTGAAGGATCTTGAAGATCAGGTCTTGCTTGCGCAGTCCACTGGCGCCGGGCAGATCCAAAGATCGGGCGATCTTGGTCAGCTCAGTTATGTTTTTTTCTTTTAGTTCTGCGATGGTCATTATTCAGTTCACCTGCGAAGGGAGATTTTCAAAAGGAGGGTCACTCAGGAAAGACTTGGCCACGCGAGGCGGGCGGCGGGGCTGGTGTTAAGCAGCCCGCCGTTGCGCCTCGGCGAAGTTTTCCGGTTCCGACAGAACCGTCTGCCGTTCCGAGCTTGCAATCTGGTCCAGCACTTCGTTCATGGTTTCCTGGATTCTGGTGTTGGGCTTGTGAAACTTACGGGTAGCCTTGGAGGCAAGCTGGCAAAGCATATATCGGTTCCGCAAAGTATGTAAAGCATCAAAAACGCGATCAGAACGCATAATTAGTCATTCTCCTGATCCGAGCCGACTGGTCGTACACCCTCCGCGTGCTGCCAGGCAACTTCGACCAGAGTACGTAAGTTACTCAATGCAGATGGGTTGTACGGGAAAGCTCTGGTTACTGGTATAGATGCTCCGCCGGACCCGAAAGTTTCTCGGTTTTGGGATAAAGCCCTTGTCAGCGGAGGTTCGTCGACCGAACTGACTGCTTAAGCCTTCGGAACGGTACACCTTACGTTAGAAAGAACGAGAAGTCAAGTGTTTCTTGCAATACGGCTCGATATGTCACGGTGTGGGTCTGGTGACTGGGCCACGCAGACCTCTCCGGATAGGCTCCACTATGTTGATCCTAAACGACTTAATAGCTTTGTCGTCCTGTCTCGTCGACGGGTGAGTCGCTCGTCTTCCCAGGGTTTGTGGTTGTCTTACGCCCAGAATGTGCGATCCAGCGTCCGGTACTGGATCGCCTCGGCGATGTGTTTGGGTTCGAGGGCGGGGCCGCCTTCGAGGTCGGCGATGGTGCGGGCTACTTTCAGGATGCGGTCGTGGGCGCGGGCGGTCAGGCCTTGCTGGACCATGGCGCGCTCCAGCAGGCGCTCGCAATCGGCGGAGAGTTCGCAGAAGGTGCGAATGTGGCGAGGAGCCATCTGGGCGTTGCAGTAGAGCTTTTCGCGGGGGGCGGAGGCGAATCTGCGCTAGCTGGGCTTCGCGGGCGCGCATGACTCGTTCGCGGATCTTGGCGGAGCTTTCCGGCTCGGCGCCCGAGCGCATTTCCTTGTAGTTCACGGCGGGCACGTCGATGTGGATGTCGATGCGGTCGAGCAGCGGCCCGGAGATCTTGGACATGTAGCGCTGAATCATGGGCTGGGTGCAGTGGCACTCGCGGGTGCGGTCGTTGAAGTATCCGCAGGGACAGGGATTCATGGCCGCCGCCAGCATGAAGCGCGCGGGAAAGGTCAGCGACATGGCGGCGCGGGCGATGCAGACGGTGCCATCTTCGAGCGGCTGGCGCATGACTTCGAGGACGTTGCGCGGAAATTCGGGCAGTTCGTCGAGGAACAAGCACGCCGTTGTGCGCCAGCGAGACTTCGCCGGGACGGGGGACGGCGCCGCCGCCGATCAGGCCGGCGTCGGAGATGGTGTGGTGGGGCGAGCGAAACGGGCGCACTCCCACCAGGCCCGGCTCCGGCGTCGAGCACTCCGGCGACGCTGTGAATCTTGGTGGTCTCCAGCGCTTCTTCAAAGGTGAACGGCGGCAGGATGGTCGGCATGCGCTTGGCCAGCATGGTCTTGCCGGAGCCCGGAGGACCGATCATCAGAATGTTGTGGCCTCCGGCGCAGGCTACTTCGAGGGCGCGCTTGGCGGTGTGCTGGCCGCGAACGTCTTTGAAGTCCACGAGGAATTGCTGGGCTTCGCTGAGCAGGGTTTCGCTATCCACCTTGAGCGGCAGGATGCCGTTGCCGGTGTTCACGAAGCGGATCACGTCGAGCAGGGACTTCACCGGATAGACTTCGACTCCGCCGACCATGGCGGCTTCTTTGGCATTGAGTTCGGGGACGACCAGGCGGGCAATCTTTCTGCCGCGGGCCTCGATGGCGATGGGCAGGGCGCCGCGGACGCCGCGAACGCCGCCGTCGAGCGACAGTTCGCCGACGAACAGGCAGTCGGGAACCTCCTTCTTATTGAGGCCACCGTAGGCACCCACGATGCCCAGGGCCATGGGCAGGTCGAAGCCGGAGCCTTCCTTGCGGATGTCGGCGGGGGCGAGGTTGATGGTGATGTGGGTCGGCGGAATGTCGTAGCCGCAGTTTTTCAGGGCAGCGCGGACGCGGTCGCGGCTCTCGCGCACGGCAGCGTCGGGCAGGCCGACGGTGTGGAAGTGATCCTCCATTGTCTTGATTCCGGAGACGTCCACTTCGACTTCGATGATGCTGGCGTCGATGCCGTAGACCGCGGCGCTGAGGGTCTTGTAAAGCATGGTCGGCCCCCGGACGAGGCCTCCGGGGCTACGTGTGGCTTACGTCTTTCACGCTACGCCTCGATCGTTGCAACGGATGGTGACTGATGTCACCGGGGACCTGTGACGAGTGAACATGAGGCTGGGGTTTCGTCTGTGAACCAACTTACCTAACACAGTTTCGGTTGTCTGCATGGGCGCAGTGGACTACGATTCGCCTAGGCTGAAGACTCTGAAACTGTGATGGTTGAACCAGAAAAACAATCGCCACGTGCTGCCACGGCGCCCAGCCACCTGGAGAAAGAAGAAGCCTGGCTGTGGCGGATTGCGCTGCTGTTCGTCGTCCTGTTGGCCACGGGGTTAGCCGCGGAATCCTGGGAGCGTCTGCAGAGCCTGCCCTATCACCTGGGCCTGATTTCGATCGCATTGCTGTGTGTTGCCATCGCTTTTGCGGGCTTCGCGTATGGACGCAGGAAGCGGGTAACAGAGCTAAGGAACCTGGTGAGGGGTCTTCAAGAACGTGCAACCGGACCCACCGATGAGCAACTCGATCAACTTGGAGAGCTGATTGCGCGTTCTCAGCGCAGTTTCAAGGAGCTGATCGATTCCTTCGATGACGTTGCCTTTGCCGCTTCCCTGGATGGCAAGGTGCGGACGGTAAACCGGCGGGTTACAGAACTGCTCGGGATTTCTTACACCGAGGTGGTAGGGCACCAGTTGGACGAGTTCCTGGAGGAGCCGAAGCGTGCCGATGTGGAGCGAGGACTGACCCGGTTCCTGGAAAAACGGCGCTGGTCGGGGATGGTGTGCGTCCGGCTGAAGAACAGCGCCCGCACGCTCTACTTCGATTGCGTGCTCAATGCGATTGTGAAGAGTGACGAGGTGGTGGGCGTGAGCACGCTCGCCCGCGACGTCACCGAAGAACGCGAGAAGGAGCGGCGATTTACCGAGCTGTTTGAGACCCTCCAGGAAGGGGTTTACTTCAGCACGCCGGAAGGCAAGTTGCTCGACGGCAACGCCGCGCTGGTGCAAGTTCTGGGATATGAAAGCAAAGAAGAATTTCTGGCCCTCGATCCCAAGGCGTTGAATTCCGACCCCAATCAGAGCCCGGTGCTGGGAAGGACTGCGGACGATCAGGGTGGAGTGCGAACCCGCGAAATCACGTTACGCCGCAAGGACGGAAGGCTCGGAACTTTCCTCGACACCTCCCGCGCGGTGTGGGACGCAGCCGGCAAGATCGTCCGCTATCAGGGCACGCTGGTGGACGTTACCGAGCGGCGAGAGATGGAGAAGGCCTTGCGACGCCAGGAAGAGTTTCAGCGCGTACCTTGCTGGAGAGCTTTCCTGACCTGATCCTGGTGATCGATCTGGACGAGCGCTACAGCTTCGTGAGTTCGCGGATCCGCGATCTGCTGGGCTACACGCCGGACGACCTGCTGGGGAAGAAAGTCGAGGAAGAGCAGGACTACTCAGCGGAATTGCTGGCGTTGTATCGTGACCTGACGACCGGCCGAAAGATGTTCGGCTTCTGCGAGTACGGCGCGCGCCATCGCGACGGAAGCTGGCGCACTATGCGCGCATCCGCCAGCCCGCTGTTCGACGCGGAGAACAAACTGAGCGGCGTGATTGTCTCGGTGCGCGACATTACGGTGGAGAAGAAACTGGAGCAGCAGATTATCCAGAGCGAACGGCTGGCGGCGATGGGACAGATGATCGGCGGGTTCGCTCACGAACTGAATAATCCGCTGACCAGCATTCTGGGGATGACCGAATTGCTGCAGGAGGGCGAGATATCCGAGTCGCTCCGGCAGCAACTAGGCATTCTGCAACAACAGGCTCGCCGCGCGGCGGAAATCGTGCAGAACCTGATGTACTTTTCACGGCCGCCAGCGCCCGGAAAGACTCCCATCGATCTGGGCGAACTGGTGCAACGGACCTTGCACCTGCACGCGTATTCGTTGCGCAAAAGCAACATCACGGTAGACTTCCTGAAAGAGGCAGTCCCGCAGGTAAGCGGAGATTCGCACCAGCTGATGCAGGTGTTTCTGAACCTGATATTGAATTCGGAACAGGCGATGCGGGAGGTGCGGGATCGCGGCACCTTACGTATCCGCCTGGAGAAGGGCGAGAAATCGATCTCCGTTCTCTTTCAGGACGATGGGCCCGGAATCCCGCCGGAAATCCTGCCCAACATCTTCGATCCTTTCTATACCACCAAGCGCCCGGGCCGCGGAACGGGTCTCGGCTTGAGCATCTGCAAAGCTATTCTGCGGGAACACAATGGCAACGTCGAGGCAGCTTCGGCACCGGGCGGTGGAGCAGTGTTCCGGGTGACGCTTCCAGTGGGCGTTCCCTCTTGATCCCACGATTGTTGCCGCGCAGGCGCTCAATGTTATGGCGATCGAAGTTAGTCCGTTCCTAAGATGAGCTGCGACTATCTTTCCACCGCCATCGCGACTGCGTTGCCGCCGCCCAGGCAAAGCGCTGCAATCCCGCGATGGACATCGCGGCGGATCATTTCATAAATCAGCGTGACCAGGACGCGCGCGCCGCTTGCCCCGATGGGATGTCCGATGGCGACGGCGCCGCCGTTCACGTTGACCTTGTTGGGGTCGAGGCCGAGTTCGCGCATCACGCCCAGGGCTTGGACGGAGAAGGCTTCGTTCAGTTCGTAGAGGTCGACGTCTTCATTCTTCCAGCCGGTTTTTTCCCAAATCGTGCGAACGGCGCCTACCGGAGCCATCATTACCCACTTGGGCTCGACGCCGCTGGTGGCTTGAGCGACGATGCGGACCATGGGCGTGGCGCCAAGTTCTTTCGCTTGCTTAGCACTGGTGACCACCAGAGCGGCGGCGCCATCGTTCACTCCGGGCGCGTTGCCCGCGGTGACGGTGCCGTCTTTCTTGAAGGCGGGCTTCAGCGCAGCGCAGGACTTCGATCGTGGTGTCTTCGCGCGGCGATTCGTCTTTGTCGAAGATGACCGGGGCTGCGCCCTTTTTCTTGGCGGGCAGTTCAACCGGGACAATCTGCGATTTGAATCGACACTCTTTGATGGCGGCGATGGCCTTGCGGTGCGAGTTCACAGCGAACTGGTCCTGCTCTTCGCGAGTGATGCCGTATTTTTCGGCGACGTTCTCGCCGGTGATGCCCATGTGGTAGTCGTTGTAGATGTCCCATAGGCCGTCGTTCACCATGGAATCGACGATCTGCGCGTTGCCCGAGACGATATCCTTTGCGCGCTTGCGGAAGCAGGTAGGGGGCGTTGGTCATCGATTCCATTCCACCGGCAACGACCATCGAACTGTTTCCAGTTTGAATCGCCTGCGCCGCGAGTGCGACTGCTTTCAGTCCGGAGCCGCAGACTTTGTTTACGGTCATGGCACCTACCTCGGGAGTGAGTCCCCCGAAGATTGCGGCCTGGCGGGCAGGGTTCTGACCCAGTCCGGCGGAGACCACGTTGCCCATAATGCATTCGTCGATTTGTTTGGGATCGACCCCGGCACGCTTCACGGCTTCACGAACCGCGATCGCGCCCAATTGGGTGGCGCTCAAATCGGAAAGACTTCCCTGAAATTTTCCTACCGGTGTGCGGCAGCCGGAAATGATGACGACATCGTCGAAAGCAGCCATTTATGTGCTCCTGCGAATATTTTGTTCCAACCAATTATAGATGTGCGCGGGCAGAAAAAGATGAATTGAGTTGCCGGGTTGACGGCTGCTTACACCGTAGGCGTGGCGTTGAAACAGAAATCGATTCCAATCAATCGGGGAAGCGACATTCGTCGGACTCCGCGACAAAAATCTCTCCATCACGGGCGCCGATTCGATTTCGCGCGGAGAATTTGTTCCGCGCGATCACTGTTCAGGTGACTTTGGTGTATGGGTCGTATGCTCACTCAACGTCATTTTTTTCTTGACATCACTTTTCATTGACTCTATACATCAATCAGTTGCAACAAACGATCGTTGCATTCAAGTCCATGAAAAATGGAAAGGGAGAATAGATCAATGGCAACCAAGAAGAAAGCAAAGAAGGCCGCAAAGAAGAAACACTAAGAGCCTTCAACCAACGTAAACCATGGGGACGCGAAAAGCGTCCCCTAAGTTTTTGGTGGGCTTCAGTTGTGGCTGTTTGAGGTCTTCTCGGCGAATAGACGTTTTTCTGTAGCCGGACACAGAGTGCGGTAAGCGCAGAATCCGCAATGGAAGCCGGGCTTGGGATCGAAGTGCCCATCGGCAATATTGCGCGCGACTTCTTCTATTTTCAGTCGGGCTCCCTGGATCTGAGTTTCGCTGCGGCGAGTGATTACCGAGTTGTTCTCGCGGAGGTTGTAGAAGATCAAGCGATCGGCGCGGTAATTCCACTTCTCCCGCGCGGCCAGCGCATAGATGGAGAGCTGCACACTCTCGTCCGCATCGTCCTGAGATTGTGGCTTCCCGGTTTTGTAGTCGGTGATGACGACACTGCCGTCGGGGAGTTTGTCGATTCGATCAATCCGTCCCACGACCGTCACCTCCCCGATCTTCACTTCGAACGATTCTTCGGTCTGCAACACCTCCGGGGCCGGAAGTTGGCGGCACAGAGCGAGAAACTCTCTGAGTTGGTCGATTCCCTGCTGCTGATAAAGATCATGTTGATACTTATCCTGAAGCCCGGCCTCGGCGAGATCGGCGCGAAAGGATTCGATGAGGGCGTCGTCGGCAAAGGGCCGCTGGAATCGGACAGAGTCGTAATAGGTGCGCAGCAGGCGGTGCATGGACGCGCCGTATTGCATGGCGGCGCCGACGTCGCCGGGAATTCTCCAGTCGCGCTCCAGCTTAAACTGGAGCGGGCAGATGTCGTATCGTTGGACCGCGCTGGCACTGAGCCGGGCGGCGAGATCGGAAGCCGGTGGCAGGTCGAGCCATTGCGTGGTCCGGGAAGATGCCAGCGGGGCGAGCGCTTCAGCGAACATGTCGGTCTGGAATCCACGCGGCTCTGCCGGGCGCAGCCATGGCGCGAGAGTGGAATCCTTCAAGAGATCACGCAGAAATCCCGGCGGCGTAGGATCCTTCTTGCCTTTTCCTTTGCGAGAATAAATGGTGAGTGAATCGCGGGCGCGGGTCATCGCCACGTAAAACAGGCGACGCTCCTCCTGTTCGTTAAGCACTTTGTCATCCTGCTCGCCGACGGAGTCCGGGGCTCGCAACTCGCGGGGAAATTCGACGAGGGACTCTTTGAATGATGCGGGGAAGGACGGGGAAATGGCGCGGATGATGAAAACGTGATTGAACTCAAGCCCCTTGGCGGCATGGGCGAGTCATCAGGCGGACGGCGTCTTCATCGCGAGTGGGGAGGCAAATTGAGCCGCCAGCTTCACGGAAATAGTCGAGATACTCGAGTAGTTCGCCGAGTTCGCCGGTCTTGTTGATGGATTTCGGCTTGGTCTCCCATCGGGCGACGAAGTCGAGCACCGCGGATACCGGTGGGGTGGTTCGATCCAGTTGGAAACGGCGAATGATAATTTGCAAGCCGGCCTTGCCTTTGGCGGCAGCCTGGGCAATTTCGTCGCGCGTCTGTTGCAGCACCTCGAGGATGGCGGGGCCTCCTGCAACGTTTTCTAACACCGATGCGATTCCGGAATTGCTCTTGTCTCTGGACAACGCTCTCATCCCGGCCCGCAGTTGTTGTGGATCGATGGCAAACTGCGGCAACGCGGTGACGCGGAACAAGCTGACGCTCGTCGTTGGCAGCGACGACCGCTCCCAGGCAGGCCAGCAGATCGCGGGCCTCGGGAGTATCCATGACATCCATGTTCTCAATCGCAAACGGGACGCCCTGCAAAGCCAATTCTGTCGGGAGTTCGTTGCGGTGGGAGTGCTGACGGTAGAGAACGGCGAAATCCTTCCACTGGCAGCGCAGTTGGCGATGGCGCTGGCGGATGGCAGTAACCAATTCGGAGGGCTCGATATCGTTCGCAGCAAGCACCACAGCCTCAACCGGAAGATTCGGGAAAGCTTTGCCCAGGCGGAGGGCTTCCTCTTCGCGCGCGGACAATAACGGGGATCGCTGGTAGGCGGACGCTGGACCCATGCCGCGTGGAAAGACGTCCGGGTTCTTCGAAATCAGGGCGAACGCTGACCTCAGAATTGGCGTGGTGGAACGCCGGTTCTTTTCCAACACCACCATCTTCGCCTCTGGAAATTGCCGATGAAAGAGTGCGAACGCCGCGCTCGACGCTCCCCGAAAACGGTAAATCGCTTGATCGGGATCTCCGACGGCAAAAACGTTTTGTTCTTCGCCAGCGAGCTGTTTGATAATTTTGACTTGGGCAAAGTTTACGTCCTGGAATTCGTCCGCGAGAATAAAGCGGGCCTGGGCGCGCTCGCTGGCAAGCAAGCCGGAGTCTTCCGCCAACAGCGAATGCGCATTGGTGATCATGTGGCTGAAGGTGCCCAGATTATCCTCTTGCAGCATGCGCTCTACGGTCGCAAAAACACTGGCAATTTCCTGGCATCGTCCGATGACTTCCTGATCCGATAATCCGGCAACATCTTTCGATTTACTTACTCGCGGGACGGGAACCTCGCCGCGCTCGAGTTTGCGCACGTACTCCGCATATTTGTCCGGAGGGACAAGATCGTCCTGACAGCGGCGCATGAAATCGAGCAGGTCGTGGAGGAACTTGGCTGACGTTGGCGGCGCGGACGAAGTAGCTTCAGATGCAGTTCGCGGATGCGCTTGCGCAGGTAGATCCAGAGATCCTGGTCGTCGAGCACGCTCGAAATGCTTGCCGTTGCCGGGCCAGAAGTTCATTGCAGTAGTCATGGAAGGTGGCAATCTGCAGGCCGGACAGATCTATGCCACGCAGTTCTTCGCGTACCCGTTCGCGCATCTCCTGCACTGCATTCTTGGTGTAGGTGACCGCCAGAATTTCGTTGGGCCGGGCGTGCCCTTCCCGGACTAGTCGCGCAATGCGCCGGGTGAGCACGGTGGTCTTTCCAGTGCCCGCGCCCGCCACCACCAGCATCGGCCCGTGCACGTGTTCGATGGCTTCGCGCTGCCGCTCGTCGGGTTCGAAGGCTCGCTTAGCCGGGCTGGGTTTCGGAGTAGCCACTGGGCAGGAGCATATCAGAGACGGTTGAGGATATTTTGGGTTCGACCATGTGATCGAAGAACGTTAACCACAAAGGATACGAAGGTGCACAACGGTTAGGAGGCCCAATTCGAGCTGGACGACGGCCGTAGCTATGAACATTCGGACATTATGACTGCCATGGCTGCGATTGCGGCGGTTTCAGCGCGCAGAATCGTGCTTCCGAGCGATGCCGAAAGCCAGCCCTCTGCTTGAAACAACTTCAATTCCTCATCGGTCCATCCACCTTCAGGGCCGAGCGCCAGAACGATGTCGCCATCTCCGCGGTTCGACGGAACTAGGTCTTTCAGCATGGCTTCCGGTTCGGTTTCGGAGAGGAGGATGCGTATGGTTCCCGGCAGAGCCAGTGCGTCTTTGAGTTTCAGTGGTGGGGAGATTTCCGGCGGGAAGTTTCGACGGGACTGTTCGGCGGCTTGCAAGGCAATGCGTCGCCAACGCTCAGCACGTTTGGAAGAGGCCGCCGCCAGGTGAGGCTCGGTCCGGGCAGCAATAACGGGGACAATGCGCGCCACGCCCAGTTCTGTGCACTTTTCGATTGCCCATTCCATGCGGTCGAACTTGAAAATGGAGAGTGCGAGAGTTATCTGGACGGGAACTACGGTTGGAATCTCTTCTCCCAGTTCAAATTCAACGCGGTCTTTGGTGATGGCGATAATGCGGCCCCGGCGAACTTCCTGTCCGGCGATGATGTCGAATTCCTGGCCCATGCGGGCTCGAAGTACGCGGGACAGATGGTCTGCGTGGGCGCCGACCAGAGCGGCGCGTGTGCCAGAGACTTCGTCGGCCATCCAGCGTCGGCGGGTCATTGAGCTGAGAGCTACAGCCAGAAAGCCTAAACCACAACGGACACAAAGGACACAAAGGAGAACAGGGAAGTCCCGAAAGCATGATTGCTGCCCGGTGCCTTACCCGAAGATATCCTTTACCTTCCCGAGCAGCGTGCGGCGCTGCGGCTTGTTTTCCACCCGCGTTGTTCCTTCCAGTTCGTTCAACAACTCGCGTCTGCCGTTTGTTGAGCTTGTTGGGAGTTTGGAGGCGCACCTCGACGAACAGGTCACCTTTGCCGTGACCGTTCAGGACTGGCACGCCCTTGCCGCGGATTCGCATCGTCGTGCCTGACTGCGTTCCTTCGGGAACTTTCAAAGCGTGTTCGCCGTCCAGGTCGGCACCCGAATTTCGGTTCCCAAGTGCAGCCTGAGCAAAGGAAATAGGAATCACGCAGTGCAGGTCGTTGCCTTCGCGCTCGAAAAAAGGATGCTCTTTGACGTGCAATACGACGTAGAGGTCGCCGGCCGGCCCTCCATGTCCGCCTGCTTCGCCGAGGCCGGTAAAACGGATTCGAGTTCCGTCTTCAACACCGGCTGGGACCTTCGCATCGACGGTTCTTTGACGCAGCACACGGCCCTCGCCTTTGCACTTGCCGCAAGGATCAGTGATTACGCTGCCTGCGCCCTGACAGGTGGGGCAGGTGCGAGCCATACTGAAAAACCCCTGTTGATAGCGTACCTGGCCGCGGCCTCCGCAGGAACGGCAGGAGACGGGGGCCTTGCCTGGGGCTGCGCCGGAGCCACGGCATTCCTCGCAGGTCTCGTGGCGGCGCACCGTGACAGTTGTTTCCGTGCCGAAGACGGCCTCCTCGAATTCCAACGTGACATCCTCACGCAGATCGGGGCCGCGTTGGGCACGACTGCCGCGGCGGGAACCGCTCCCGAAGAGGTCGCCAAAACCGAAAAAATCTCCGAAGATTTCGCTTACATCCTGGAAGGCCGTGGGATCAAAGCCGCCCGATCCTGCGCCACCCACGGCGGCATGTCCGAAGCGATCGTACGCGGCCCGCTTGTCGACGTCGGCAAGGATTGCGTAAGCTTCGCTGCACTCTTTGAATTTTTCTTCGGCGTCGGGGTTATTCGGGTTCCGGTCAGGGTGAAATTGCAGCGCCAGCTTGCGATAGGCGCTCTTGATCTCCTGCTCACCCGCCTCGCGGGAGACCCCAAGCACTTCGTAGTAATCGCGTTTTACATTGCTGGCCAGAATGGTTTCAAGTCCTTTCGAGTTCTAGTGCTTCGTGTTGCGCGCAACCTTAACCATCGAGGGACGAAGCAAGCGGTCCTTCAACTTATAGCCGCGTTGCAGTTCTTCGAGAATTTGATGATCCGGAACATCGGTGGATTCGACCATTTCGATGGCCTCGTGAAGATGAGGGTCGAAGGGTTCACCCTTTGCCGGAATCGGGCGCAGACCCATTTTCAGCAGTGCATCCTGCAGTTGCTTATGGATGAGTTCAATCCCGCTGCGGAACTCGGATTTCTCCGCCGCCCCGGTTTGCAACGCGCGCTCAAAGCTGTCGAGGATCGGAAGCAACGTCTTGATCGCATCCGCTACTGCGAATTCACGGAAGTCCTGCTGCTCGCGAGTGGCGCGTTTGCGTGCATTCTCGAATTCAGCCTGCAGGCGGGCGAGACGATCAACCAGCGTGTCCCGTTCCGCCTTAAGTTTTTGTAAGTCGCCGCTTTCGGACGTACGCGCGGACGGGGACTCAATCGTTACGCCCCCGTCCTCCGCAGTCTCCGAGGCGGACAATTCGTGGCTCGCATCAATTTCCTGAGGGTCCACTTCCGATTTTCCGTTTGTTCTTGCCATAAACCTTTTCCAGCTACTTACTCAGACTCATTCAGGATCTTGTCGAACAGCCGGGCGATATAGGAAACGGCCGTCATGGTGTGTTCATAGTCAATACGAGTCGGGCCAATGACGGCAAGCGATCCCATAACTTCACCGCCGACGCGCGCCGGCGCGCCAATGAGCACGAAGTTGCGCATGGAGGGCAATGTCTGGTCGAGTCCGATCACCACGCGGACGGCTTCCTGCTTGGCATCGAGATATGCGCCCAGCAGGCCGACGATCTTCTGTTTCTCTTCCAGGGTCTTCAGCAACTCTTGCAAGCGCTGCCGGTCCTGCTCTCCCGCCACCAGATTCGCCGCGCCCTCCACGTAGACCATTTGAGCGCCATCGTCCGCGGCCAGAGCGCCTTGCTTGTAAAGCTGTTCGACGGAGGTCATCAAGCGGTCGTATTCGCTACGTTCCTGTTCAAGACGCCGGGCCAACTCGATCCGCATCGCGTCCATGGTCCAGCCGCGGAAGTTGTCGTTGAGAAAGCGAGCCGCGGCATCCAGATCGGCTTGCGAAATGTCGAGGCGTAGCACCCGGTCCCGCACCAGGCCTGACCGCGTGACCAGTACTGCCAGCACTTTCTGATCGCCCAGTCGGGAGAAGTAAACGTGTTCCAGTGCGTTCTTCGGGCCTCCAATGGCTACCGCGACTCCAACATTGTGCGAGATCAACGAGAGCACATGCGAGGTGCGCTCCATGAACTCCTGTACGTCCGAAACGCCATGAAACGATTCCTGAATAATATTCTCATCATCATTCGACAGTCGTGCCTTGCCCGTCAGTTGCTCGACGTAATATCGATAAGCATCGGTACTGGGGACGCGTCCAGCCGAAGTGTGAGGTTGCTCGAGATAACCCGAGTCGGCCAAATCCGACATAACGTTGCGGATGGTGGCTGGGCTCAGTCCTTCGCGATTGGCGCGAGCGAGCGTACGCGACCCCACCGGTTCGCCAGTGGCGATAAAGGTTTCTACAATCGCGGTGAGGATTTCGCGTTCCCGCTCGCCTATAGGTGGTCCCGGAGGCATACACTCCCTTGTATCACACTGAGCCGGCGGGGCCAGCCGGCCTTGGCGTCTGCTACCATTGCTAAGCTATTTAGATGCAACACTTACATCGCAGGATGCAAGAATGGCTAGTCTGAATTCTAGGAAGTGTCGCGAGCCCCTGTCAAGTAGCCGAGGACGTTCATCACTCCGTCAGATTGTAGATCAGCCCATTGGGGTCTTTTATGTAACATCTTGGAAAATCAGGCTCGTCCTTCACTACGCGGCAGCCCTTTTTCTTGAGCCTGGCTCTGGCTTCCTTAACACTTTTGACGGTAACTTCGAAAACAGGTCCAAGAGCAGGGCCGCGTTCGATGAAGAAATTGATATTTTCTCCGTGGAGGCTGATTATATTTGGTTTCTTCTCGGTGATCTTGAAACCCAGTTCCTGGACATAGAAGTTAGCCGCCCTCACCGGGTTTTTGGATTGAATCAAAATATCGGTTCCAAACTTATTTGCCATAAAGCTCCTGGAAGTGCGCATTCCTGATGAGGCTAAGTGTGCCTCGCGGGATAGGTTCTGTCCACGAAAATGCATCTTGTATGGTTGCCGGGATGCGGTGCTTTGCTTCCAGCCCGCCTGTTCGCCCGAGGTCGAACTCATACCGATGGCGCCACAACTTCCTTTAATATGCTGAGAGTGCCACGACGCTATTCAGCAGAATCAAATGCATTCTAAAGTCCACGTCGCGGTAGTCGGGGCGGGCACGTTCGGGGGATGGACCGCTCTGTATTTGTTGCGCCAAGGCGCGCGCGTGACTCTGTTGGATTCCTGGGGACCGGGGAACGCACGATCATCTTCGGGTGGCGAGACTCGCATTATCCGTGGAACCTACGGCTCAAACCAGCCTTATACGAAGATGGCAGCTCGCGCCATGCGCTTGTGGAAAGAGCATGAAACCCGGTGGGAGCGCCAACTTTTCCATCGCGCTGGCGTTTTGTGGATGGCGACATCCCACGATGACCACTTCGAACGCTCTTCGTTGCCAGTGCTGCGCGAGGCCGGCATCGTCTACGAGGAATTGACGGGCAGGGAAGTGGGGAGACGTTGG
This sequence comes from uncultured Acidobacteriota bacterium, assembly GCA_963788605.1. Lineage (GTDB taxonomy): Bacteria > Acidobacteriota > Terriglobia > Terriglobales > Acidobacteriaceae > JABDBE01. The sequence continues at coordinate 235,598 of CAWBHD010000009.1, forward strand.
CCCCAGATCAATGTTGAAGACGTGCGCTGGGCGATCTACGAACCCGAGGGCGGTTTCCTGAGGGCTCGGGTTGCTTGCCAGGCAGTTGTGGAAGGGATTCTGGGCGAGGGCGGCGAGTACAAACAAGTCGCCGTTTCGTCACGCGATCTTGAAACCGGTGTCCGCGGCGGCCTTATGCTTATGGATGGCTCGCGTCTGATTGCCGACCAATATGTTTTTGCTTGCGGCTCGTGGTTAGGCCAACTCTTCCCGGAGACGATCGGCGGCCGCATCCGGCCGACGAAACAGGATGTATTGTTCTTCGGCACGCCGGCGGGAGATGACCGGTTCTCAGAGGCCAAGCTGCCGGTCTGGGCCGATCATCACGAGCGCTTCATCTACGGCATCCCGGCAAGCGACGGCCGCGGTTTTAAGGTTGCCGACGACACGCGAGGGCCAGACTTCGATCCGACTTCGGGAGAACGCGCGGTTAACCAAGACGGCATCAGGCTAGTACGCGATTACATTGCTTTTCGTTTTCCAGGAATGAAAGACGCGCCGCTAGTCGAGACCCGCGTCTGCCAGTATGAAAACAGTCCTGACAATCATCTGATCATTGACCGGCATCCATCAGCGCATAACGTTTGGTTGGCGGGAGGCGGGTCAGGGCACGGCTTCAAGCATGGTCCCGCGCTCGGCGAGATGCTGGCCGAGTGCGTGATGAAGGGCAAGGACGCCGATCCGATCTTTCGACTTTCGCGATTCGTGAAGTAGTGCCGAAAAACCTTGCAAGCAGCGTTTCTACAGTTGATCTTTATTGGATCTGGATCACGCCTTCACCAGCGTTGGATTTGATCTCGTCCACGCGTGTGATCACCTTGCGGGCGAACTCATACAGCGATTTGGCGTGCGGAGAGTTTTCGCCCTCCAGCACTGTGGGCTTGCCGCTGTCCCCGGCTTTGCGAATATCGGGGTCGAGTTGAACGTTTCCGAGAAATGCAACCTCGAACTGCTTTGCCGTTTTTTCTGCGCCACCGCGAGAGAAAATATCGATTTCGTGACTGCAGTGCGGACAGACGAAGTAGCTCATGTTCTCTACCATGCCCACGATGTCCACCTTCATCTGGCGAAACATTTCGATGGCTTTGCGGGCGTCCTGCAAAGAAACATCGGACGGCGTCGAAACCACGATGGCGCCGGTGAGCGGAACCGTCTGAATCAGCGAGAGTGAAACATCTCCTGTGCCGGGCGGCAGGTCCACGACCAGATAGTCGAGTTGCCCCCACACTACCGATCCGAGGAACTGCTTGATGATGGAATGCAGCATGGGCCCGCGCCAGATCAGCGGTTTGTCCCCGGGATTCAGCAACCCGACAGAGATGACTTTGAGACCGTGGGCTTCGAGCGGTTCGATGCGATTGTCGGCAAGCACTTTGGGTTGCGTGTTGAGGCCGAGCATAAGCGGGACGTTTGGTCCGTAAACGTCGGCATCGAGCAGGCCGACTTTGTGTCCGAGCTTGGCCATAGCAAGCGCCAGGTTCACGGCGAGGGTAGTCTTTCCGACTCCACCTTTGCCAGAGCCTACCGCGATAATCGTTTCCACGCCGGGAAGAGGCTGTGGGCCTTGCGGCGGTTGTCCAGGGCGAGGAGACATAGGTGTGTTCAAGGGATCACCTTCCAGAGGGGATTGACCTCAGATTATACAGGGGCACGGTGCATGCGGATTGAAGGCATTTCAGTCACTGCAGTCGCGCCCCTCCAAAATCAATGCGCTTTGATGATCTCTGTGAGCATGTCCGGCTTCGAGGTGTCACGCACCAGATGTGGATATTTTTCGCCGCCGTGATAATCAACTTTGTAGATCTTGAAATAGTCCGTGTTCTCAATCAGTAATTCGATCGGATCTGAGTTGTCTTTTGCTGCCCTTAGCGCATCGTTAAAAGCCTCCGCCGAGAAACGTTTCCCATTTACTGCCACGAGCTTCATTCCGGGCCCGATACCGACTCTCGCGGTGGGCATTCCTACGACGGTGTCGAGAATGTTTCCACTCTCCTCAAGCAGCAATCCAATAGAGTACTCGGCATTGATCTCCTTGAGTTCGCGCTTGCGTACGGCAGTCAGTTCCGAAGGAGTCTCATCGTAAACCAGTTTCCAGCCGCTTTCCTCGATGCCGGTAAGCGGCGCGCCGGGTCCGTGGTTTGTGAGGCGCTCCGTCCAGAATCCGCGCCAGTCATAGGGAGCGACTTGATTGAGCGCACTCACTACGTCGTCGAACGTATAGGTTTTCACTTCCGGCGGTCCGCTTTGCCCGCCGTGGAACAGATGGCAGAAATCATCCATTGACTTCTGACCACGCGTCTGTTGGCGGATGATGGTGTCCGCCCACAACCAGTTCAGAACATCCTCGTCGTAGTAATCCACGGTTCGCCTCCACGACTCCCACTGCCCGGGCGCGCCCTGCATGGAGGGAACTCCGTCCGCGGTATCCTGCAAATTGCGCCAGGTGCGGCCGGGAACGTGATCCAGCCGGGCCGCGAGGAAGGCCAGATTGTCGCGGAACTGCTCCGGCCTTCGGATGCCGCTGCGAGCGCTCAGCATGTCGCCCAAATACGATGTCAGTCCTTCGTACACCCATAGAAGATCGTCCTGCATGGACGTCTCGTAGTCTGGCGTGGCCAAGTCCGCTGGGCGGCGGTACTTTCCGTTCCACGAGTGAACATATTCGTGCGACAGCAGCCCGGAGGCGAGAAGCCTGGGATCAGAGTCCACCAGTGAGCGTTCGGATGAACGGCTGTCATTAGATTCGTGGTGCTCCAGTCCGAAGTGCGCCACGTGGTTGCTCAGGCTGTAAACGAAATGGTAGTCGCGAAAATGCTGAGCTCCGAAGAGTTTCAATGCTTGATTGGTGAGGTTCTTGTAGCCGTCAAGAACATCTTGCGGAGCGTCCACAGCTCCTGCAGTGTCGGCCGCAATGTCCATCTCCTGAAGCGGGTTCTGGCTCAGCGGAACGACGCGCAAGTATTGGCCCGAAATCACCGGCGAATCAACCAGCGTGGTGAGGGATGCTGGTTTGAAATTAATTTGCGATCCCGACTGGGAAGCTACAGGAAGTGGTGTGCCGAATTTCCAGCCGTCGGGCAAACGCAGGCTGGCCTGGTAGGTGAGCTCATCGCTGGTGAAACCCGCGGGATATAGCAAGACGGTGTTCCAGTTCAGGACCGCCATCTTGTCGGTGGCGGTTGCGGCAGCGGTGTAGATTCCCTCCTCTCCGGCCGGAGATGTGAAGTCCAGTTGCACGTTCACAGAGGAGGCTCCCTGAGGCACTTCGACGTGTATGGTCCATCCGTCGAGCAGATCTCTCCGCCATTTCAAAGACTGACCATTGGCGTTGAACTTCAGTCCGGTCAAGTCCTGGATCGGGCCTGTCGGGCCGTGCTCGCCGGGAATCCACTTGGGATAATAGAGGGTAAGCGAGCCGGGATTGGCTGGGATCGTCAGGTGTGCATGAAAGATCTTGCGCGGCGCTTCGCTGGCATCCACGGCGATCGTGATCGTGGGTGCGGCTGATCTCGGCGCTGCTTTGGTTTTCTGCGCTGCGATAGGCATCACTGCTGCAAAGCAGAGAATTAGAACAAATGCATAACGAGAAAAAGAAGTCATTGTGAGGGCTCCTCAGCGCTAGATGGTCAGCCGTACCCGACAAATGAATGAATATATCAGTTGAGGGAAAGAGGGTCACGCGGGCAGGCTTGTGGGAGACTGTAAAGATGGCGAAACGCACGGTTCGCATCGTGAAGCACATTGGTTCTGTACCCTGTGTTGCCGAATGCACTGCATGCAGGCAGCAGTTTACCGCTCCTATGAGTACGCTTCGCAGCGTGAAGGAAGCTACGGAGAATCTGCAAGGGCAATTTGACCGGCATGAATGCACTGGCGGATAACGCAAGGTCCCTCGACTACGTTCGGCTTCGCCTCACTCCACTCGGGATGACAATCTCTTGACGCGTCGCGCCCGCGCGTGCGCAAGGGCACACTTTGCTATGATGCTTTCCGTGCCCTCCCATTCTCATCGCGGCAGGTTCATCACGTTCGAAGGGCTCGATGGATGCGGCAAGAGCACTCAACTGGAGAAGTTGGCTGCAGTGTTGCGCGCGCAGAATCTGTCCGTTCTAGTGACTCGGGAGCCGGGCGGCACATCTACGGGAGAGAAAATTCGCCACCTTCTGCTCGACACCAATACATCTTCGCTTGCTCCGATGGGCGAGTTGGCCCTGATGTTTGCGTCGCGGGCGCAGCATATCAGCGAAGTCATCCTACCTGCGCTTGTCGAGGGCCGGATCGTGCTTTGCGATCGCTTCACGGACTCGACGGAAGCCTATCAAGGTGGCGGACGCAAGCTGGGCAGCGAGGCAGTGCTGGCTCTGCACCGAATCCTATGCGGCGGTCTGCAGCCGGAACTCACAATCCTGATGGATTCGGACGTCGCGGTGAGCGTGGCCCGTGCCCGTCGTCGCAACAAAACTCGGGGCAAGAACAGCCGTGGCAAGAGCGATGAGAACCGCTTCGAGCAGGAAAGCCGTGCATTTTTTGGGAGAGTGCGAAATGGATATCTTGCGATCGCAGCCCGCGAACCACACCGCGTGGTTCTGGTGGATGCTCGCGGCACTCCCAAAGAGACGCACAAACAAATCGTGGAGATTGTGCGGCGGCAATTGAAGTTGGTGGCAAAGACAGCTTGAAGTTTTTATGGGTTTTTCTGACTTTTACGGCAACTCCGAGGCGGTTCGTCACCTGCGTGACATGCTGGCGCGCGAGCGCTTTCCTCAAGCCGTGATCCTCGCCGGTCCTGCGGGCTCTGGCAAGTACACGCTGGCTCTGATGCTGGCTAAAGCAATGAATTGCCTTTCCCCGGTTGTCACAGGCGGGCTGCCTGACTTCTGTGGCCAGTGTTCCAATTGCACCCGTATTGCCCAGGCGGCGGACCTCGAAGCCCGTTTCGCCGAGGCTGTCGAAGCCCGCGAAGGTCTGCGCGAGACCGACAAGAAAGATACCCGCCTTTTCGTCCAAACTCATCCAGATGTGCTGGTGATCCCGCCCGATCCGCCACAGATGATGATCAAGGTGGACCAGGTGAGGCGAGTGATTGAAACCATCCATTACCGGCCCGGCGAAGCCAAGGAGCGGGTTTATATATTTACCGACTCCGCTTTCATGAAAGAGGCTGCCAACTCTCTACTTAAAGTGCTGGAAGAGCCACCTGAGTTCGCCACCATCTTCCTGCTGACGGAGAACGCGGGCGAATTGTTGCCGACCATCCGGTCGCGTTCGATGATGGTTACGCTCAACGCCTTGCCCGCCGAGGAAGTCGAACAGTATCTGGCGGCCAAGCGTCCTGAATGGAACCCAAAGCAGCGTGCCCTGCTGGCTCGCCTTTCAGAGGGTGCTGTAGGCCGCGCCCGTAGCTTCGATCTGGCCGCTTACACGGCGTCGCGCGCGCACGCTTTCGCCCTGCTCAACTCAGCTTTGCGTGCCGCAGATCATACGGAACTATTCAAGATTACGGAGACTTACCGCGCCGGAGCCGAGGGACGCGATAAGACGGAGAAGCTGCTGCGCGCGATTTACTCCCTGCTGCAGGACTTGACGTTCCTGACTTCAGGGACGCCAGAACTGGTTCGGAACACCGATATGCAGGCAGAACTGAAATCCCTGGCTGCCAGCGCTGATTTTTCCTGGATTGCCCTTGCCTCCGACCGCCTCGCCGACGTTGAGCGCGGGATGCGCCGCAACTTGTTGCGCTCGCTGTCGTTGGATGCGTTTGCGACGGCGTTGGAAAGAAGCATTTAGCATTCGGCGGTTAGCCAGCGAAGTGTCTAGGGCTGTGTACTAAATGCCAATTGCTGACCGCTCCTTTCCCCCATTGTCATCCCGTGTGCTCCTGTGCTACGGTAGTGCAAAGTTCACGCCTTCAGAACCCACAATCATTTCGCGCCGGGTTGTGGCCCGGGTATGAAAAAGCGTGTCAAACAGGTGGTGCTATGGCTATGAAAGATGCGATTGATTCCATGCCTGCCGAGCGGGCGAGCGAAACAGAAGGGTTTGCCAACCGGAAGTTGATTCGCCCGTCGCTGAGTCGCACTGACCACAATCACAATCATTCGGCTCCGCCAGCAGCGGAACGGCGAGATCGCCCGGAACGTCCCGCCGAGCGCAATGACCGCAATGGCGGCGGTGGCCGCAAGGCGGCGCCACCCGAGCAAACCAACGCAGAAAATTTTTACTACCAGAAACAGATGCAAGCGAAAACCGCCATGGTTATCGTGCTTCGCGATGGCGAAGAAATCCACGGACTTATCGAGTGGTACGACAAGAGTTGCCTCAAAGTGAACCGCAACGGTTCACCTAACGTCATGATCTACAAGCCCGCAATCAAGTACATGTACAAGGAAGGCGAGAACGCGGGGAAGTAGTTGTCCGGCCTCAGGTTCCTGCCGAGAAAATCAAGTTCATTAATCACAAAGGACACAAAGGTTCACAAAGGAAAAACGCCTGAGTGGATTCTGGTTCCTTTGTGGACCTTCGTGTCCTTTGTGGTTACAGGTTTTGATTTTCTGGGCGCGCTCTCAACATGCCGCTTTGACTAAAGAGATAACCTACCGTTGACAATCTCTAATATCTCCCTTAGCATCAATGACTTGGTGCAACCTACTGACGCCTTCGCCGGGAGCCGCCTGTGATCAAGCTCGATATCATCAACGAAGTGGTGAACAAAACCGGAATCACAAAGACCAAGGCCGAGTTGGCCGTGGAAACCGTTTTCGGAAGCATGAAGCGGTCGCTCGCCAAGGGCGATCGCATTGAACTGCGTGGGTTTGGCGTGTTCAACGTCAGGCCGCGCAAGACCGGTATCGGGCGTAACCCGCGCACCGGCGCCGAGGTTTCTATCCCGCCTGGCAAGGCGGTACGCTTCAAGCCGGGCAAGGAGTTGCAGTCTATCGACTGAGCTTCGGTCGTTCGCATACGATGGAGATACGGGTGTTCCTGCCCGCGCTTAATCTAGCCCTGACAGTACAGAATCCTGATGCCTGAATTCCTTCCCCCAGTTTCTTCGACCACCGACTATTATCGTCCCGTCGAGGTCTTCGTTGTAAGGCCGCCGAAACAGCGCTACTGGCTGCATGTTGTCTTGCTTCTGGCTACGATCTTCACGACTCTGGTGGTCGGTGCCCGTATGGAATTCAACTTCCAGCACGGCCTGGCTGCTTTTGTTTTGAGCGATGACGGGGTGCCTTTTTTCCCCGTGCGCTGGATTCTGGCTGATCCTTCGCGGTTGCTGCTCGGTATACCGTTCGCGTCCACGCTGATGCTGATCCTCATGGCACACGAAATGGGACACTATCTTTGCTGCCGGTACTATGGCGTGCATGCGACATTGCCCTTTTTTATCCCGGCACCAACCTTGATCGGGACGCTTGGCGCATTTATCCGCATTCGGTCCCCGATTCGCTCCCGCACAGCGCTCTTTGACATTGGGATAGCCGGGCCGATCGCGGGGTTTGTGGTAGCGGTAACAGTTTTGGTTTTTGCCATGCCGCTCTCCAAGGCAATGCCCGCGGCCATGCTGGCCAGCCCCGATATTCAACTCGGGCATCCACTGATTTTCCGATTGGTCTGGTACGTTCTTCCGCTCACACAACTCAAAGCTGGCTCGTCAACCTTGCACTCGATTTACTTTCACCCTACTGCGATCGCGGCCTGGGTGGGAATGTTCGCAACGGCGCTCAATCTTTTGCCCGGAGGCCAACTCGATGGCGGACATATCGTATTCTCTCTCGCTCCACGAGCGCACAAAACTGTTTCTCGCCTGACCATCCTGGCACTGCTCCCAATGGCGTTCTATTGCTGGGCAGGATGGCTGATCTGGGCAATTCTGCTGAGGATCACGGGGATGAGGCATCCCATGGTACCGGAGTGGCCCGGCGTCACCGGCGTCCGCCGCTGGGTTGGAGGACTCGGCCTGGTCATGCTGATTCTCACCTTGGCACCCGTGCCTCTAGGGCCGCAAAGCGGGCTGCTGGATATGCTGCGCGTGTGGCGGGCGGGGCGGTAGTGTTGATTAAGCGCTTTCCATAATTCCCGCAAACAAATCCGTCTCCAACTCAATCGATCCCGGAGTTGCCCGGGCGGCGAGGTGGAACAGTTCTTGGCGTCCGCGCTGGCGAACGTGGGACTCAAACTGAGGCCACAAGGGGGCCTGGGTGGCATGAGCCTTGAATGCAGCGATCTTGGTTTCGAGGTAATCACCAATCTCAACTACGGCGGTGGCTGGCGGCAGCGTAATCGGCTGGCGATTCGGCAGGAAGAAGCTCGCGGTGCCGTAGTAGAGTTTCTGCGTCTGGTGCGGCTTGATATCGCCGGCAAGCTGATCGGGATAGCGGTTGTTCCGCCCCGCCCACTGAAATGCCAGCGTGCCGAAAACCGATGCCATGGAATGGTCCGTGTGACCAGTCACCGATCCCTCCGGACCGAAGGTGAGCATGACCTGTGGGCGAAATCGGCGGATGTGCAGCGTCAGGTCGCATACCACTTTGTAAAGATCGAAGCGGTGGAGTTGGCCGTCGGGATAATCCAGCACGATGCCCTGGGAAACTTTGAGAATCTCGCAAGCGGCGGCAAACTCCTTTCGCCGTACCGCGGCCAATTCCTGATCGCTGGCGGCGCCGCCGCGATGGGTCGCTGCCTGCCCCGGAGTAAGACAGACCACGCAAGTCTCAATGCCACGATCGTGACAGAGACGTAGCGAACCACCGAAACTGGCCGCCTCATCATCAGGATGGGCGGTGAAACACATCAGGCGAAGCATGGATTCATTGTAACTTGAGCGTTGAAGGTCAGTCGCTTGCGGCCATAGTTGCAAGATCTTGCACTCGCGAAATTCATCCAGCTCAAAGAAGTGTTTCAATCCGCGCCCATTCCGAAATAGAATGGTGCGGCTTAGGGGCTCTGAGCTTTTCCCCGGGCAGCGAACGGGCGAGGCGCCCGTTCCCACATGTTACCGGAGAGACTTGCGTGCACGTCCTTGTGACCACCGATACGTTGAGCGGGGTGTGGACCTACACCCAGGAACTGGTCACAGGTCTGGTCAATCGCGGAGTTCGCGTCACACTGGTCAGCCTGGGCGACATTCCGCTGCCCCAACAAACTTCCTGGATGGACGACCTGCAAGGCCTGGAGTATCGTCCGACTGCGTTTCGCCTGGACTGGATGCACGAGGCCGAACAGGATTTGAGAGACTCTTCCGCGTACCTCACCGGCTTGGTGAAGGAACTCAATCCTGATCTACTGCACTTGAACCAACTGTGCTATGGAGGTCTTGCCGTCGACACTCCGCGCGTGGTGGTAGCCCACGGCGATCTGATCAGCTGGTGGAAAGAAGTTCACGGTCACGAGCCGAAAGAATCCCGTTGGATGCGCTGGTATCGCGAGGCCATGACACGCGGCTTATGGCATGCCAGCGCGGTGGTCGCGCCGTCGATATGGATGCTGGATGTGATTCGTTCCTGCTATACGCGTCCCCGGCGCGATGCGGTCATCTACAACGGGCGCAATCCAGTGTCGTTTAATCCGTATGTAAGCAAAGACGATTCCGTGCTGTCGGTGGGACGGCTCTGCGACGCGGGGAAGCAAGTTAGCCTGTTGACCCAGCACGCCCACCCGCTGCCCGTGTGCATCGTGGGCTCAGAGGCGCAGGTTGCCGATCCCGAGATTCCCATCCACACCGATGTGAAACTTGCGATCGACCGTATTTCCGTGGCGCTGAAGGGACCGCAGACGCAGGCACAACTGCGCACGCTATACAGTCGCGCATCCATCTACGCGGCTACTTCGAGATATGAAGCGTTTGGAATGGCACCGCTCGAAGCCGCCTTCTCCCGCTGCGCCATTGTCGCCAATGACATCCCATGCTTCCGTGAGATCTGGGGCGACGCCGCCGTCTATTTTCAGGCAAACGACGCTGAGAGCCTGGCGGATACGATTCGACGATTGCACGAGCATCGCGACCTCTGCCGCGGCTATGCCACCCGCGCGTACCAGCGCGCCCGCGAATGCTTCACCGCCAAACGCATGATCGACGAGTATGTGCGGCTGTATCACAGCCTGGTCGAAGCGAAGTTGGCAGTGGCATGAAAAGCTTCTAGCTTCAGATCTTCTTTTTTCCTTTGTGTGCCTTTGTGTCCTTCGTGGTTCAAGCATTTGCAGTTCATTAACCACAAAGCACACAAGGGTACACAAAGGATGCGAGAGTTTTTTGGAAGCCGGGAACTGGAAGCTGTTATCTTCATAACTCAAATACATTCTCAATCGGAGGCCTCATGGCTACAGTCAAGATCACCATCCGCCCCAACGGTCCTTATCGCGTCGAAGCTCCTGAAGGCTCGATCGAGTTGGTAGACGTCAACGGCACGCAGTACGACTTAACCGGCAAACCAGCCTTTTCGCTCTGCCGCTGCGGTGGGTCGACCAACAAACCGTTTTGCGATGGGACGCACAGCAAGATCGGATTTCAGGGCGCGGAGTTGGCAGTGAAGAAGTCGGAGGGCTAGATCTGAAACCGGCCTACTCAGTGGATGGTTTTGGTCTTCCGCGACATGTAATCCATCAGCAGATACTGCCCGAGCGTGTAGGGAGTCGTGAAGTAGGCTTTGCCGCGGCACATTTCTGTTACCTTCTGGACGAACTGTACCAGGCCGTAATCCGATGCCAGCATGAAAGTATTAATCATGACGCCGGCGCGCTTGCACTTGGAAACTTCTTCCAGAGTCTGGCTTACGACTAGTGGATCGAGGCCGAAGGCGTTCTTGTAAATGCGTCCGTCTTCGAGCGTCAGCGCGGACGGTTTGCCATCGGTGATCATCACAATCTGCTTCATGTCCTTGCGCTGCCGCTGCAGGATGCGCTGCGCCAGCCGCAGGCCCTCGCGAGTGTTCGTGTAATACGGTCCCACCTTCACGCGCGCCAGTTGCGACAGCGGCACTTCCTCCGCTGAGTCATGAAACAGAATCAGAGACAGAGAATCGCCCGGGTATTGAGTGCGGATCAGGTGCGACAGCGCCATCGCGACTTTCTTTGCCGGCGTAAAGCGATCTTCTCCGTAAAGAATCATGGAGTGCGAGCAATCCAGCATGAGCACGGTTGCGCAGGACGACTGGTATTCGCACTGGTGGACCTGCAGGTCGGCGTATTCAATATTCAACGGGAGATTCAAACCTTCGCGTTGAATAGCGCTGGACAGCGTGGCGGTGATGTCGAGATTGAGCGTGTCGCCGAACTCATACGTTCGTGACGCGCCGCTGGCCTCGATGCCGGTGGCCAAGTCGCGCGTGTCGTGACGGCCGAAGCTCGACTTGCCGAGCGACCCCATCAGATCGCGAAGCGTCTTGAAGCCAAGAAAGTCCAGGCTCTTGTCGGTGATCTCGAACTTTACTTGTTGCGCCTCCCCCGCCTGCCCGCCGACACTCGATTGCCGCGAAGGATCGTGCGCTTGGTCGATACTGATGTAATCCTCCTGCTCCATGCGCTGAATCAATTGCTCGATGAGTTCATCGAGGGTGCCTTCCGCCTGCATCTGCTGGAGTTGCTGCCGCATTTGTTCATCGAGCAGGTCGCTGTCCACTAGTGCTTGCTCAATCGCCTGGCGCAGATCGGCCAGCGTCTGCTCGCCCTCGCCAAACTCGTCGTACATATAATTTTGGAATCCGCTCTGCAACAGATAATCGGAGAGCGCGCTGAGCAGATCTTCCATGCTCATTTCGCCGGCCGGGTCGGGGACGTATTTAGAATAGCGAATGCGTTTCATAAAAGCAGTCGTTGGCCGATGGTCGTTAGCCACTAATTGTTGGCTCCGCAGAATCGCTTGCCAACGACCAACGACTAGTTAAACGGCCTTCTGCCGCGGAATGGCACATCTTCACGCTCGAAAGGTTTTTCTGCTACCTTCGGCGGTTTTTCTCCGGCGCTGAACAAACGCTCTTCGTTCCGTCCAATGCGTTTGTGGGCATGCAGGCCTTCGAGAACAAACTCCGCCGCGGAGACTTGCGACTCGGCGCTCTCCTTCGGTCCCACGTTCAACTTGACCAGCTTTTCCATCAAGCCCTGAATGCCACGCAGGGATTGCAGCGCCTCGCCCGCACCGGCGGTGTCCGCCAATTGAATCTCGCCGCCCAGATCGAACCACTGCACGACCTGGTTCATATCCGTGCCTTTGAAGTATCCGTCGTAAGTCTTGGCGATGGCGGTTCGAATCAACTCTCGCGCGACGTGGTCTGCGCCTTTCATCTCACCTTCGTACTCCAGTTCAAGTTTGCCGGTGATGGCAGGCATGGCCGCGTATACGTCTCCGATGCGCGGCACCACCAGTTTCTCGTCATGGCGGATAGCACGGCGCTCGGCGTTCGAAATAACGTTCTCCATGCACGAAATCGGCAGACGCTGGCTTACCCCTGAGCGTTTATCTACCTTTTTGTCCTCGCGAGCAGTAAAAGCGATTCGCTCGATGACCTCGTGCACGTACTTGGGAATGTGCAGCTTGTATCCGTCACGCTTCGTCCAGGCTTCTTGCGTGGTAATTGCAATGCCTTCTTCGATCGAGGCCGGGTAGTGCGTGCGAATCTCGGAACCAATGCGGTCCTTCAGCGGAGTGATGATTTTTCCGCGAGCGGTATAGTCTTCCGGATTGGCGCTGAACACTAATGCGACATCCAGCGGCAGGCGAATGGGATAGCCCTTAATCTGCACGTCGCCTTCCTGCATGATGTTGAACAGGCCCACCTGAATCTTGCCGGCAAGGTCAGGCAGTTCATTGATGGCAAAGATGCCGCGATTGGCGCGTGGCAGTAGACCGTAATGGACGGTCATCTCACTGCCCAGTTCGTGGCCGCCCCGGGCTGCCTTGATCGGATCGATGTCACCGATCAAGTCCGCTATGGTCACATCGGGCGTGGCCAACTTTTCCACATAGCGCTGTTCCTGCGTCAAATAAGCAATGGGCGTATCGTCGCCGTGCTTGGCCACCTCGTCGCGGCAGCGGCGGCAGATGGGCGAGTAAGGGTTGTCGTGAATCTCACAACCTGCGATGTAGGGGGTCTCGGCATCCAGCAACGTGGTCAGAGCACGCAGGATGCGGCTCTTGGCCTGGCCGCGCAGTCCCAGCAAAATAAAGTTATGACGGGAAAGAATAGCGTTGACGATCTGCGGCACCACGGTGTCGTCATAGCCGACAATTCCCGAGAAAATCGGTCCGCCCTGGCGAAGTTTTGCCACCAGGTTGTCGCGTAGTTCGTCTTTCACGCGCCGACTTCGCAGTTGTGCTTCGGAAAATGGACTGTGGCGCAATTCGCCAAGCGTCCGAGGAAGAGTCATGATAAGAAAACCCCCAGGCAGAACTGCTTCTGGCCTCGATTATACGCCGGTCGCGAATGTTATCCCGCGTGCCCGTTACCTCCGGCTTTGCGGCGGACGTGCACAGTGCGACGCATGGTGGGCAGGATGGTCCCAAAGAACGAAATGACCGCTCGCAGGCGCTCAGCCTCCGATTTCATCCCCAGCAAAGCCTGTTTGAAATCGAGATCGAGAGGAAGCGAACCAGCGAGGTGGAACGAGAGTTGACCTTCGCCAATCTCCGCGGATTTTTCCGGCTCTGCTCCGGCCAGCGTCATGATTTCGCCATGCAGTTTCATGGCTTGCGCCATTTCTTCCTGAGAGGCAGTCTCGGGCTGGTCTTGCAGGTAGAGAACCTCGGCTTGCAAGAACGATCGTTCCTGGTTCAGTTGGATGACTTCGAAACGCGCCCTGCCTTCGGTGACGATGTCCATGCGCCCGTCAGGATATTTCTTGGTGACGGTGAGGATTTCCGCGGTGCATCCGATCTCAGCAAGTTCCTGATCCTTGCCTCTGACCACGCCGAACTGTTGGCTGCGGTCGAGGCATTCGGAAACCATCTCCTGGTAGCGCGGTTCGAAAATGTGCAGTGGCAAAGGTGTGCCTGGAAGCAGCACGAGATCGAGTGGAAACAGCGGTAGCAGTGAGCTCAAGAACAGCCTCCGAGAACCTTCGCGACGCGAATTTCTAGGATTGTACGCCAGAGTTTGGTTCCGCCCCGCTTGACTTGAGGGCGCCAGAAGAATAGAAGCACGAAATGGGATCGAACACGGCGGAAACTTCCGGGAAAGTCGTTGTGATCACCGGCGCCTCGATGGGCATCGGAGAAGCGATTGCCAAGATCTTCGCCGATGGAGGCGCAAGCGTAGTATTGCTTTCACGCGACGCGGAACGCGTCGAAGCCGCCCGTGGCCGCATCGGCCATAGTGAACGCACGCTAGGGCTCGCGTGCGATGTGCGAAATCGTGAAGAGATCGACCGTGTTGTTGGCCTTACCCTCCACCATTTCCAGCGCATCGATATCTGGATCAACAACGCGGGTCACGGAATACTGGATTCAGTCGCCAACGTGAATATGGCCGCATGCCGAGAAACCTTCGAGACCAATTTCTTTGGGACAATCGAAGCCATGCAGGCCGTGATTCCCGTGATGAAGCAACAAGGCTCGGGCACGATCATCAACATCTCCAGCGTTGCCGGGCATGTTCCGCTGCCGTTCCATGCGATTTACAGCGCCACCAAATTTGCCATGAACTCCGTCGGCAAGGCCGCTCGCATCGAACTCAAGAGTTCCGGGGTCAATGTGGTGACGGTATGTCCGGGATACGTGCGGACCGACTTTGGCGCGAATGCAATCAAAGGCCAGGAACAAAAGCAGGTGCGGCCCGCCCAGGTTCGAGGAATTACCGCGGAGCGCGTTGCCAGGGCAGTGCTTCGAGGGTATGTGAAGGAAAAACGGGAGGTGGTGGTGCCGTGGACCATGCATCCGGTGATCAAGCTGTATCAATTGTTCCCAGGGTTAGTCGAATGGTCAATGCTGAAGATGGCGCGCCAGCGGGAACAAAAAACACCAAGCTGTGATCTGTAATCCTTTGTGTACGTTCGCGTCCTTCGTGGTTCGAGCCTTTGTCTTCGTCCCGGCTAGGATTTCAATTCCTCGAGTAAAGCGGTCATCTCAGACTGTGCGTGGGTATTGCCCGTGCGTCGCGCCGAAGAGATTCCGTCCACCAGCATTTTCCTCGCTTCATCAACCCGATTCGCACTAACCAAGGTCTGCGCGGCCATAAAGTAGCCGGCCGTGTAGTCGGGATGGGTTGAAAGCAGATTTCCAAACTCCTCCAGTGCACGTTCAATTTCGCCAGTTTTCGAGTACTCCATGGCGAGCCCATAACGCGCGAAAGCATCATTGGGGTTCTGCGAAAGAATTTCGTTCAGCATTGCAAGTCGGTCCATAAGGGCAGCTCTCAGTCCTCGGTCAAACAACTTCGAATATGAGATTACTACAAGCCCCGCTGAACGCTTTGCGCCGGGATTTCCTTCAACACTAGCGATCCATTCTTTTGCTGAGTACAATGCCCTCATCCTCAAAAGGAGTTTCAGCGAGTGGCTTGTCCGTTCTTCATGCCGACGAGCAAGTTGGAAGATGGCGGGTGGCTTCATTCCACGCGGCTTCCGCTGGGTGGTGGATGGATCGGCCACTGTTCTGCACCTGGGCACGAAGGCGCGCTGCCATCGACCGAGGAACTTCGGGAACTCTGTAACCTGGGATACGCCGCGAGTTGCCCCCGCCTGCCCGTCGAGCGAACTTCCGATGCCGTCAGATTTTCGATCGCTCGCGACCATGGTTCGCGGCTGCTGCTCTGGTTTGTTTGCGAATCAGGGCACCGTCCCGCCGCCCACGGAACTCTGGAATACGATGTCTTGACCGGACAGTGGATATCGCTTCACCCCGAAGCGCGCATGCAGAAAATGGCAGAATGTTATTTGCAATCGTACTTACTGCGTAGAATCCAGCCTGCTGCGGCGGGCTTTACCCCGAGAACAACGACTCCATGAACCAGACCAGTGATCTCACACTGCCACGGCCCGTCCGGGATTCACAATCCGAGATGGCCGAAATCGTTCTACCCAACGACGCCAACCCGCTCGGCGCCTTACTGGGCGGACGCCTCATGCATTGGATTGACCTCGCTGGAGCCATGGCCGCGCATCGCCATTCCCGAAACTACGTGGTGACCGCTGCCATCGACCACATGGATTTCTGGGTTCCCGTGCACGTTGGGGATCTCGTTATCCTTCGATCTTCGGTGAATCGTGTGTTCCGCAGTTCGATGGAGGTCGGCGTCAAGACCTGGGTGGAGAATTACATTCTGGACGACTGCAAGCACGTGAGTTCAGCTTACTTGACGTTTGTCGCCGTCGACGCCGGCGGGCGTCATCTCCAGGTTCCCGCCGTCATCCCCGAAAACGACGATCAGCGGCGCCGTTACGATGATGCCGGGCGGCGCCGGGACCTTCGCCGTACCGAACTGGAACGCCGCAGAAGTGGCCCACGTTAACCCGGAAGCCATCGTGTGACGAACATCACAGCGGGCGTTCGTCGATCTGAGATAAGTTTCCTCACGCAGTCAAATGGAATGCCTTCATGGATAGCGCTCTCTTAATTCACCGCCTGCACTTCGCGTTCACGGTTACTTTTCATTACTTGTTTCCTCAACTCACCATGGGGCTTGCGCCACTGATCGTGGTGCTGAAGACGCTGGCACTCCGCCGCAAAGATGAAGCCTACAACCAGGCGGCCCGATTTTGGACGCGCATCTTCGGCATCAACTTTGTGATTGGTGTGGTCACAGGCATTCCCATGGAATTTCAGTTCGGTACCAACTGGTCCCACTTCTCGCGGTTCGCCGGGGGCGTGATCGGTCAGACGCTGGCCATGGAAGGCATGTTCGCGTTCTTCCTGGAATCGGCATTTCTCGGGCTTTTCCTGTACGGAGAAAAGAAACTCAGTCCGCGCGCCCACTGGTGGTCGGCGGTGGCTGTCTTTCTAGGCTCGTGGCTTTCTGGATATTTCATTATTGCCACCGATGCCTGGATGCAAAATCCCGTGGGCTACGAGCGTGCGCCGGATGGTTCCGCGCAGCTCAATAGTTTCTGGGGATTAGTGCTGAATCCGTGGGCATGGTGGCAGTACGCGCACAACATGAGCGGGGCGGCGGTCACCGGAGCTTTTGTCATGGCTTCGGTGGGAGCTTTCTACCTGCTTTCAGATAAACATCGAGAGCACGGGAAGATTTTCCTGCGCACCGGGGTTGTGGCAGGTTGTATTTTCAGCATTCTGCAGCTTTTCCCCACCGGCGATGGGCAGGGTCGCATGGTGACGCAGCATCAACCCGTAACTCTGGCGGCGATGGAAGCGTTGTTTACCAGCCAGCCAGGGGCGCCCTTGGTCATCATCGGCCAGCCTGACGTGCCGGGACGAAAGATTGATAACCCGCTTCTTGTTCCAAAAGCCCTCAGCTTCCTGACCTATCGGCGGTGGCAAGCTCAGGTAGAGGGTCTCGATTCCTTTCCCGAAAAGCTGTGGCCCGACAACATTCCCTTGCTTTATTACAGCTATCACATCATGGTTGGGCTGGGTACGATCTTCATCGCGATCATGGTGCTGTCAGTGTTTTTGCTGTGGCGCGGCAAGCTATTCGATGCGCGCTGGATGCTGTGGATCTTGCTGTTGAGCCTGCCCTTTCCTTACATCGCCAACACTGCGGGATGGATGACGGCGGAACTGGGCCGCCAACC
Source organism: uncultured Acidobacteriota bacterium (assembly GCA_963788605.1). Taxonomy (GTDB): domain Bacteria; phylum Acidobacteriota; class Terriglobia; order Terriglobales; family Acidobacteriaceae; genus JABDBE01. Next base: position 253,313 of record CAWBHD010000009.1, read on the forward strand.
TTGGCTGGTTTACGGCTTGATGCTCACCGCGGATGGATACTCCAAAACCGTCTCAGCCGGAAACGGTATGTTCACGTTGCTGGGATTTATGGGCATCTATATGGTGCTGGGAATTCTGTTCCTGTTCCTGATTCGGCGAGAGATTGAGCATGGGCCGGCCGCGGAAGCGGTTTCAGTTCACTAGAGGATTTATGGAAACGCTTTGGTTCATGGTTGTGGCGGTGATGGTCGCGGTCTACGTGGTGCTCGATGGCTTCGACCTTGGAGCCGGCGTGATCTACCTCTTTGTCGCTAAGAGCAGCCCGGAACGTCGCATGATTCTGCGCGCGATCGGTCCGGTATGGGATGGGAATGAAGTCTGGCTGTTAGCGGCCGGGGGAACACTCTATTTTGCGTTCCCGCAACTCTATGCCTCCAGTTTCAGCGGGTTTTACCTTCCATTGATGATGGTACTTTGGCTGCTCATGCTGCGGGGCATCGGGATCGAGTTCAGGGCACACATGGATAGCCCGGTGTGGCAGGGTTTCTTCGATGTTGTTTTCTCTGTCTCAAGCGCTCTCCTGGCGATCTTCCTCGGCGCGGCGCTGGGCAACGTGATCCGCGGAGTTCCGCTCGGGCCGGATGGCTACTTCTTCGAACCGCTCTGGACGGATTTCCGTGTAGGCCCTCAACCCGGCATTCTGGATTGGTACACCGTTATGGCGGGCGTGATTGCATTGGTGACTTTGACGGCACACGGCGCGCTTTACGTGGTCACCAAGACGGAAGGTGATTTGAGCCTTCGCGCCCGCGGAGTTGCTTTGATGATGTGGCCAGTCCAACTTCTTCTGACAATCGTCAGCCTGATCGCGACCTATTCAATCAAGCCCCAGGTAATGGATAACTACCGCGAGCATCCGATTGGCATACTGATCCCGATTGTGGTGATGGCGAGCCTCGTGACCATGATTCGGGCGATGTTGAGGAAGAAGGAGAAACCAGCGTTCATCGCTTCCAGCATTTACATTGTCAGCATGCTAGTCGGCGCTGCTTTCGCCTTATACCCGGTGGTGCTGCCTGCCAGCACCGATCCCAGTTACAGCCTGACGATTTACAACTCCGCCGCGGGACATCACGGATTGGTTGTTGGGATTACCTGGTGGTGTGTCGGGTTTGTGCTGGCACTCGGGTATTTCGTTTTCATCTTCCGCATGTTCCGCGGCAAAGTACGTCTCGAGGGCGGCGGCTACTGAGGAATAACGTTCCGCAGCCCTCATCGTCTACACTAGTTCCTGCCCATGGGTTCCCGACTCAAGAACAAGACTGCTATCGTTACCGGTGCGGGCAGCGGCATTGGCCGGGCTTGTGCAATTGCTCTGGCGCGCGAAGGCGCGAAAGTTGTCTTGGTCGGCCGCCGGAAAGAGCGGCTCGAAGAAACCGCTCGCGAAATCGGTACGTCAACACTCGTCCTTTCCGCCGATGTTTCGCGCAAAGATGAAATCGGCCGGGTTGTAGAGCAAACCGTCGGGCAGTTCGGAAGCGTCAACGTTCTGCTGAACAATGCCGGGGTGCTTCACATCGGAACCGCCGAGCAGATCACCGAGGAGCAGTGGGAACAGACCTTCAATGTCAACGTTCGCGGTCTCTGGTTGCTCTCGCGTGCAGTGCTTCCTCATATGCGAAATGCTGGAGGCGGTTCCATCATCAATATGGCGTCCGTGCTTGGTATCAATGGAGCCCGCAACCGGGCTTCGTACGCACCATCGAAGGGCGCCGTGGTTCTGTTGACCAAGTGCATGGCCATTGACCACGGGCACGAACATATCCGGGTGAATGCTATCTGCCCATCCTTCATTGAGACTGAGCTTACGGCTGCGGTTGTCAGCAAGGCTCCAAACCCAGACACAGTTCGGTCCGAACGAATCGCCGTGCATCCCAGCGGCCGCCTGGGCCAACCGGAGGACATCGCCGGTCTCGCCGTCTATCTTGCCAGCGATGAGTCTTCGTGGGTTACGGGTTCCGTGTTCCCTGTCGACGGAGGCTACCTGGCGGTTTGAGCCGGGCAGGGAACTCGGCTCTGGAAACTTTCCTGCCTCCCCAGTAGTCTAAATAGGGGGAGTTGTCCGTTTGTCTCAGTGTTCATGAAGCTCGCCAGACTGATTTTCGCTGTTGTGCTCACGGTGTCCTTTGCTGGGCGCGCCTTGGCAGGCGAGGTTCCCTCTGCTCTTCCCAAGCAGTTCGGTGGGTGGCAGATGTCGGGCTCCTCTCACACTAGCCCGGACCCTTCGATCGCGGATCCGGTCAATGCGGCAGTCCTAAAGGAATACGGCTTCACCGACTTCGAATCCGCAACCTATGCACGCGAGGATGGCCGCAAACTTACCCTTAAAGCCGCCCGCTTCGGCGATGCCAGCGGCGCCTACGGAGCCTACACCTACTACAAGACGCCAACAATGCTGATCGAGAAGATCGGCGACGGCGCCGCCTCGATGAACGAACGGGTGCTGTTTTATCGCGGCAACGTCCTGGTGGATGCCGTATTCCAGAAGCTCTCCGCGATGTCCGCCGCCGAGCTGCGCGAACTGGCGGACGGCTTGCCTCTTCCATCCGGCAATACCCGTAATCTGCCTGGATTGCCTGCCTATCTGCCGACACAATCCTATGTGAAGAACACCGCGAAGTACGTGGTTGGGCCCGCCGCGTTGCGAACCATGGATCCTCCAGTCCCGGCGGACCTGGTGGACTTCAACAGCGGCGCGGAAGTGGTGCTGGGGAGCTACAACAGTTCGGGCGGGGCAGCGACATTGATGTTGATTTCCTATCCGACTCCGCAGATTGCTGGTGATCATCTTCGCCGCATCGAAGCCGCGCGCCAGATCTCCTCCACCACCGGAGCGAGTTCTATTTTGCAAGGACCGATCTTCGACAAGCGGACGGGGCCGATCGTCGTCGTTGCCTCTGGCCCACTCTCGCAAGCCGAAGGCAAGTCGCTGCTGGCTTCCGTGAATTACGACGCCAACATTACTTGGAACGAGAACACGTATTTCACCAAGCGAGACAACCTCGCCAACCTCTTGGTAAACGTCATTATTCTCTGTTTCATTATTATTGGATTCGCCCTGGTTGCGGGTGTTGCCTTCGGCGGCATTCGCATCCTCGCCAAACGCCTGTTTCCCGACCACGTGTTCGACCAGGCGCAAAGCCGGGAATTCATCTCGCTGCACCTGTCGGAAAAGCCTAGCGAGCCTGCGAATGACACTGTAAGCCCATCAATCAAGGCAGTTTAAGCTCGTCCACAGGCGAAGTTGTCTCACAATGAGGAACCCACAGGACCTGTTAACCTATTTTCTAAGCAATTGAAAACAAAGGTATTTATTTCCGAGAAATTTCTTGACACCCCCCTTTTTCGACTCATAAGATTTCGCCAGAAAGTTTTGACGGCTTTGATCTCCGTTAGAACTATTCTCCCTTGAAAGAAAAGGCCGCCCAAGTTGCCGGGTGGCCTTTTCGTTTTGGGGCTAACTTATTTTATTAACGGTGTGGGGCGGGCGCCCCCGCCCGCCAGGTGTGGGAACCCCGCCGGGTTACACTTCGTATCTTATGTAGGACCTTTGGCAACCCACCAGGAGGAATCATGTTCTGCGACAAGTGCGGCACAGCGTTACAAGCGGATCAACGTTTCTGCAGCCGGTGTGGCAAGCAGTTCGCGGAACCAACGGCGATCGGCTATCCACGAAGAGGCCGCGTGCGGGAACACATTCGCTTGCTGGGCATTTTGTGGATGGCGATCTCGGCGCTCAATGCCGTCGCAGCCGTGGTATTGTTCGTCATTGCCAATACCTTGTTCCTTCATTTGCATGAAGGCCGTGGTCCACCCCCATGGTTTCATCCCTTCCTGAGCTTCATCGCAATTCTGGTGGTGGCGAAAGCGGCGGCCGGATTCGTCGTCGCGTGGGGTCTGCTCCGGCGCGAACCTTGGGCCCGCATGGTCACCATCATTCTCGCCTTCCTCGCCTTGTTCAACGTCCCATTCGGCACCGCGCTCGGCATCTACACACTCTGGGTTCTGCTTCCAGCCGAGTCAGATGCGGAGTACGAAAAAGAAGTGCGAACCGCCAGCGCCGCATAAGCGCGATCTTGATCGCAACAGCCCGTGTGGGGACCGACTCCATCGGAGAGCACCTTTACGCTACACGCGACCCCATTTAGAATCGAACTTGGGCCGACGTAGCTCAGTTGGTAGAGCAGCCGATTCGTAATCGGCAGGTCACCAGTTCAACTCTGGTCGTCGGCTCCACATATCCCTGACGTTTTCTTAGTTGATGGCCCCGCGAGTGGAGCTACTGTCCCGGCTTACTGTCCGATAGGTGTCCGGAAGGGTTTGACCGCCGTTTTTTCAGCATAGTTTTTGCCCAGTTCCACCATCGCTGCGGCCGTATCCTCGCTCGTTGGTTTTGATGTAACAGTTCTTCGTGGTGGTCTCGCTTGCGTGCCGCAAAAATCTCCTGAATGATCTTCCGTGCGGACTGACAGTTTTGCCAGTTGGCAAAACAGCATGATGTTCGTAGCCTTGGCTGTCGGCACGAGTATGTCTGAAGCCGGGCGATGCTAAGAGATAAGGATCCGATTTCTAACACCCAGCTAGCTGGAAGCGCCGCGCGGCGGAAAGACGGTGATCACTGGAGAACGGAGTCGACCTCAAAGGCATGCAAAATGCATTGAGCGCGGTTCGAAGGAGCTTCAATCATGCGAAAATCATCGGGAACTAAAGTCTTTCAAGCACTCAGTGCGGCCCTGCTGGTCGCAACCGCTCCGGCAATGGCACAGCAGACCACCGGTACTCCCGGCTCACCCAGCGCAACTACCACCATCGATGGCAAACAACTCCCGGCCCCACCGGGGAAATTCGGCGGTGTCATGGGACGTACCGTTGAGGACTCAAAGCCTTACTGGCAGCCGCGCATTGTGCCACCGAAAGGCGCGCCCAACATCCTGCTGATCATGACCGACGATGCGGGTTATGGCGTCGCCAGTTCCTTCGGCGGTGTAATCCCGACCCCCGCTCTGGACCGGGTCGCTAACATGGGACTGCGCTATACCAACTTTCACTCTACGGCGCTATGTTCCCCGACACGCGCAGCCCTCATCACTGGCCGGAACCACCATTCCGTTGGTTTCGGCGTTATCGCCGAGCAGGCCACCGGCTTCCCTGGGTATGACTCGATTATCACCAAGGATAAATCGACCATCGGCCGCATCCTGAAGGACAACGGTTATCGTACTTCCTGGTTCGGCAAGGACCACAACACGCCGGCATTCCAGGCCAGTCAAGACGGTCCTTTTGACCAGTGGCCGATCGGCATGGGTTTCGAATATTTCTACGGGTTTGTTGGCGGCGACGCCAACCAGTGGGAGCCCAACCTGTTCCGCAACACAACGCAGATCTACCCATTCCTCGGAAAGCCGGGATGGAACCTGACCACGGCGCAGGCGGATGATGCAATTGCTTACATGAACCGCATCAATGCGCTCTCACCGGATCAGCCGTTCTTCATCTACTATGTGCCCGGCGGCACCCACGCGCCCCACCACCCGACGCCGGAGTGGACCAAGAAGATCAGCGACATGCACCTATTCGACCAGGGATGGAACAAGTTGCGCGACCAGATCTTTGCCAACCAGAAAAAGCTGGGCGTGATCCCGCAGGACGCCAAGCTGACGCCCTGGCCGGAGGATCGTCTCAAGAACTGGGACCAACTCACGGCCGACGAGAGGAAGATGTTCATCCGGCAAGCGGACGTCTTCGCCGCTTACGCGGCATACACCGACAACGAGATCGGCCGCGTGATCCAGGCGGTCGATGACCTGGGCAAGCTGGACAACACCCTGATCATCTATATCGAAGGAGACAACGGCACCAGCTCCGAAGGAACTCTTCTCGGCACACCCAACGAAGTAGCCATGTTCAACGGCGTGGATGTGCCCGTGGAAGACCAACTCAAGTATTTCTACGACGCTTGGGGCACGGAAAAGACCTACAACCACATGGCCGTGCCATGGGCGTGGGCGTTCGATACGCCGTTCTCGTGGACCAAGCAGATCGTCTCGCACCTCGGAGGTGTCCGGCAGGGCATGGCCATCGCTTGGCCGGGCCACATCACAGATAAAGGTGGTATTCGCAACCAATTCCATCATGTGATTGATATCGTGCCAACCATCCTGGATGCGACCGGCATTGCCGCGCCGGAGTACGTGGACGGCATCAAGCAGACGCCAATCGAAGGCTTCAGCATGATGTACACCTTTGACAAGAAGAACGCGAATGCGCCTTCGCCGCACAAGACGCAATACTTCGAGATGATGGGCGACCGGGCCATCTACAACGACGGCTGGATGGCGAGCACGAAAGTCATGCGCGCTCCGTGGGACCACAACGTGCCTAAGGTGAGCGTCCTCGACTACCCGTGGGAACTTTACAACCTGAATAAGGACTGGACCCAATCCGACGATGTGGCCGCCAAGAATCCTGAGAAGCTCAAAGAGATGCAAGACCTGTTCTGGAAAGAGGCGGAGAGTCACCAGGTGCTGCCGCTCAATGCCGACGTAGTCGGGCGACTGGTAACGCCACGACCCAGCATCACCGCCGGGCGCAATACGTTCACCTGGACTCTGCCCCTCACTGGCACGCCCAATGGCGACGCGCCCAGCGTGCTGAACAGTTCATACACCTTCAAGGCCGAGATCGAAGTGCCGCAATCGGGCGCCGAAGGAATGCTTATCACCCAGGGCGGCCGCTTCGGCGGCTACGGCTTCTACGTGCTGAAGAACAAACCGGTATTTACCTGGAACCTGTTGGACCTGAAGCGAATCCGGTGGGAAGGCCCAGCGCTGACCCCCGGCAAGCACACACTCGAGTTCGATTTCAAGTACGACGGAATGGGCGCGGGCACGCTGATGTTCGGCAGCTTCAGTGGCCTTGGCCAAGGCGGCACCGGTGTGCTGAAGGAGGATGGCGCCGCCGTTTCCACGCTGAGGATGGAACATACCATTCCGTTCATCCTCCAGTGGGACGAGGCGCTCGATGTCGGTTCTGACACTCTTACCGGAGTGAACGACGCCGACTACCAACCCCCGTTCAATTTCACCGGCAAGCTAAATCGAGTCACGTTAACTATCGATCGGCCGCAGCTGTCGCCGGCTGACATCGAGAAGCTGAAGGAAGCGCAGCGCAACAACCGGGCCAGCGAATAACCGCAAGCAACAAACGATAGGGCAGACCTCGTGGGCTGCCCCCCAAAGCGGGATTGTTAATGAAAAATCTCGTGGCTGTTGAAAAACTCGTTGCCCCGAAATTCACAAAAATAGAATCGCGTCAGGATGCGCTACAAACGACGTTCTCAGTTTTCGTAGACATTTTCTATCCCCCAAATTTGCCTGTTTTGGACGAAAAAGGAGTTTTTCAACAGCCACTCTCTATTACACTCAATGATCTTTGGCGCATGAACCGGAGTCGCAGCGCGAGCAGCCCGGAAACCTGCCGCACAATATGAGCCACTGTCCGTTAAGGTGTCTTGTAACTGACAAATCAGGTAACTTTCGGTGATGTTAGGTGAGCGAATCCCACTCTAAGTCATTGGGGTTACGTGGTGTGCCGTCGTTCCACCGAATCCGTAATCGGCAGGTCACCAGTTCAACTCTGGTCGTCGGCTCCATTCTTGCAGTGGGCCGCAAGTCAATTGTGAGAAGTAGGAGAGAGACGCCAACTACCCGACCGTGACCCACTACTGCTTCTGACGGGCACCCGTGCCGTTTGCTGCCGTGTCAGGCAAAGATCGAAGCTCCTGCTGGATCCATTCCAGTTCCTTCTTGGCGCGCACCACGGCGTTGAATTCTTCTGGGGTTTTGTAGATCACGACGTTTCCCCCAGCGGGAATTGCTGCCCGCAATTTCTCCTTAGCGGCCGGCGGCGTGTTGGGCTCAAAAACCGCATCCTGCATGCGAAATTTCTCCGCCTGTACCTTGGGCAGCCACTCGACCGGCTCCAGTGCCGCTATCTTCTTCAAAAAATCGGGCTTCACGTAGTCCGGCCGTTCTTCCTCAGGCACGAACGGAGAAGTTGCCATCCACGTTGGCCAGTCGCCCCACGGATCCAACGCATCAAGCACCTTGATGCGCGGATCGACCGCCGAGGCCAGGATTCCGATGCTGGCTCCCGATCCCTGGCTAAACATGCCCACCCGGGTGAGGTCGAGATCGCCTCGCGTGCCGAGGTAGTCCAGAACCAGTTGTACGTCGTGCGCGGACGCCGCTAAACACTCCTGCAGTTCGCTGACGAACCATTCCTTCATCGGACGATCGTGATAACGATGTCCGGTGAGCGCAGAGACGAAGCCTACGGCGGCGAAACCGCCCTTGGTCACCGATTCCTGAAAACCTTCATCCTTGAAGCGGTCCGTGCTTGCGGGATACCCGTAGAGATAAAGGATCACCCCTGGTTTCTCGATTCCCTTGGGCTTGATCACATAAAGGTCAAGGGGATCGCCCCACCGCCACTGCACCTGGACCAGTTCGACGGTGTATCCAGAGTAATCGCTAACATAACCGACGAGCGGCCGGACCGGCCTCAAATTGCTGCTGCTTAATGTGGGGGAGGTCCAATCCTCTTTTACACCGGTAAAGCGAGTGTCGGCTGGGTCAGCAATGGGCGCAGATGCTGGTACAAGCTGAGCAAAGCTGGGTTGGGGCAGGGACAAGAGTGCGATCCCAAGAGCAATCGTTCTCAACACCACGAACCGTCTCAAATTTCGTCTTATCATCTTTATCCGGATTAGAATCTCGTGGCCCCGAACCTTTTGTGGTGTTACTGAGTATTGAAAGGGCGAGCCGCTTTGACCGGCTCGCCCTTGACACTTGGAAAAGCTGGTTAGGTAAGCTTACGGGACGACAACGCACGAGCTTCCTTCAGCACCCTGGGCCAGTTTGGTGGTGGTGTCGGAGGTTGCCACCAGTGAGGTAGCCGTGAGGATACAGCCTCCCATGTCGCCGCCTTTGTCCCCGATCGGCGACGTGTTAATCGGAGCGACGCCCTCTTGCGTATAGTGCGAACGCAGCAGCGGAAACCCCGGATCAGTCGCAGCCACTTTTCCAAAGGGCACGTAGTCAGGAGTAATCTCCGCAGCCACGCTCTGAGACGCGATCACCAGCAACTTGACGTTGGCCAGAGCGACTCCATCGCTGACCAAACGCAGGATAGCCCATGCGCGGTAAGAGCCGTTGCGCAGATTGGGGAACGACAGATTGCCGCTCCACATCTGCTTTTCGGTGCAAGGGAACTGGCCAGCGCATACTGCCGGAAGGGTAGCAGTGCTGGGTAGGGCGCCGGCGATGGCAGGCTGGGCAGGATCGATCGTCGTTCCGTATTTGTGGAAGATGGGATCGATTCCGTTCAGCTGCAGGTATCCATAATTGGCGCTGTTGGCGATGGAGGAAACGTTCCCGAAGGTGAAGCCAGTGTAGCCGATGCCATCCATGCCAAAGTTTCCGTTTGAGTTCAGGACAAACTTCACCTCTTCACCGGTGCCGATAGAGCGCCAGCGCGCACCACCTGCACTGCAGGGGAAATTGGCTAGCGGGTTAGCTACGCCTAGACCGGTTTCCTGGCTCTTGCCGGAGGCATCCGGACGCCGGAACACATCGGCTTCCGCGGTGTTCATCGTACCCGAGAGGGGTTCGCGATTGTAAACGGCGATGTTGCCCGCGCCGCCGCCCGCGAACGCGCTTCCTTTGCAATTTGCCCCCGAGTATACCGCTTGCAACTGACTCTCGGTGGCATTGGTCACACCCGCCAGAGCACCCTGGCGGTTGGTGATGAATACGAGCGCCCCGGCTCCGACCGGCACGGTGTGAGCCGCGGGGATTGGTTGGTTTGTGAAAGGATCTTTTCCGCTGATGTTGAAGGCGACCACATTCGCCAAGGAAGTGCTGCTCGGGTAACCGCTCTTGATTTGAGTTCCGATCTTATTCGCCAAAGGATCGGTAAATTTCGGGCAGGCACCGGAAGTGCCGTTGCCCCATCCTAAGCCCGCCAGGCCGTCGGCGCCGCCACCCAACTTGGAATTTACGCGGCACTGGCCAAACAGCGCATCTTCGGGACGAATGTCGGTAGCCGCCGCGTTCACGACGACTCCTGCGCTGGCGGTGAACTGAGCGTATACCGTCGGATTCTCGGTCGCGAGATCGGTGTCCGCGCCCCAGATCGAAGTGGCAATCTTGTTTTGTATGGCTCCGAGACCCGCCGAGCCGTTCCCTATGTTGCAACGCGGGTGGGCAAAGTAGCAGCGATCGCCAACGATGCTGTCCACGGTGAGGTAGGCCCAGTAGTTATTGGTGCTGTCGTCCCAAACCACCCACAAATTCCCGGTTTCGCCGGTGGGAATCGAGGAGTTGCGAGTGTCATTGAGGTGCACGCCCGCATAGGTGGCATGTTTGCAGTTGCCATGCGGAGAAGGGCAGGTTCCGTTGTTCCAGGCTGCCAGCGCGATCGTCTGCCACTCCCATGACGATCCCGAAAGAACGACTTTTGCAGTTTGCGCGCCTGCATGCGGCGCTACGCCTACTATCACGGTCAAAAGCAGCAACGCGAAGATTGGTTTCATGCGCGACATAGGATGTTCCTTTCGTAGGGTTGGAAAGCAATGTCTCTAGGGTGAACGCGCGGCAACGCGCCGCGCGCAGGTTCGCTCTTGCTTATGCACTGCTGCATCCTCCAGCAGTGGCCGATCCGCCATGTGCTTGAGGTTGGTCCGGCGGACACAGCTCATCGAACTGCTCACCAAACCTGTCCTGAAAATTTCTAGGGGGAGCCTACCTGCCGACTGTCACGGGATTGTTAAAGCCAGTTGAATGCTTGGTGAATTCTCGGTTACAGCAGCGGTCATCGCGTTGCAGGCTGTGGACAAAATTTCACGCGCTTTTAATATTCGGCGATAACTGCTCCTGTAGAATCCACGTTCGATTTCCGAATCCATCGAAACATTCAGTCTCGGAGAGATACGTTTGATACGTGTTCCGATTCGCGATTTCTTGCGCGCCAGTTGCATCCTCACGCTCATGCTTCTCGTGGCATGGTGCGCCATCGGCCAGGAGCAGCCCAAGAAATCGGACACGAAAGCGGCCATCGACGGGACGGTAACCGACCAGACTCAGGCCGTGGTGGCGGCTGCGAAAGTGGTTCTGACAAACGCGGCGGGTCTGCGGAAGGAAACTCAAACTGATGAGAAAGGTGCCTACTCCTTCAACGGACTCGATGCCGGTGTCTACACCTTGTCGGTCACCGCTCCCAACTTTGCGGTGAAGACCCTGGACAACATCAATCTGCCTGCCGGCCTCGACTTGACCCTCGAAGCATCTCTGGAACCAGCCAGCACAAAAACCGAAGTGAATGTGGAGTCCAGCGGCGTGGGAGAAGTGGAGGCTGAAAATGCCACGATTTCCGGCACGATTACCGAAAAAGAAGTTGTGAAGATCGGACTCAACGGGCGGAACTTTACCCAGTTGATCGCGCTCGCGCCCGGTGTCAGCAACCAGACCGGGCAGGACGAAGCAAAGGTGGGAGTAGTCGGCAGCGTGAAGTACAGCGTGAATGGAGGTCGCGTCGAGTACAACACTTTCGAAGTTGACGGCAGTGACGTGCTCAATACTGGTCTAAACGGCGCTTCCAGCACCTTAATGGTCTACCCCAGTCTCGATGCCATTCAGGAAGTCAAGGTTCTAACTTCCAATTATGGCGCGCAATTCGGGCGCACCGCATCTGGCACCGTGCAAGTGACTACGAAATCCGGAGGCAGCCACCTGCATGGGAACATCTACGACTTCATCCGCAACGAAGTATTCAATTCGCGCAATTACTTTGATCTCGGCAGCAATGCGCCGCTCTACCGGCGGCAGGATTTTGGAGGTACGATCGGCGGACCGCTGACCATCCCGCACGTTTACAACACCAAAAGAGACAAGACATTTTTCTTCTTTTCCGAGGAGTTTCGCCTCGAGAAAACCCCGACCGAATACAACCAGGCGGTGCCATCCCTGAAAGAGCGCGGTCTGATCATGACGGCCAATGGGATTCAGACAAATCTAAGCCCGCCCAGCATCAACGGCGGACTAGTCTCCCAAGTATTCGATTTCAGCGATGTCTGCCCACTGCTCGGAACTCCTGACTCCTTTTCTTTTAGTCGCCAGAAATACCCGGATTGTCCGTCGACCGGCACCAATCCAAACAGTCTTACCCCTATCTACAACTTGCTGGGCCAGCAGTCGGGCGGTCCATCGAACCTTGGCGTGGATAAAAATGCCTTGTCGATATTGAACTCGAACCTGATACCCCTGCCGAACTCGCCCGACGGCTGCAACTTCAATCTGCCGAACGTTGATCTCACCGACCCAAATCATCACGTTGACCCCAGCAACCCAAATCATTGCTACGTCGCCGCGGTTTCCCCTTCGACTTACTGGCGCGAGGAACTATTTCGCGTAGATCAAGTATTCACCCCCAGGTTGAAGGCGTCGTTCCGCTACATCCACGATGCCTGGGACACAACCGTGCTGACTCCGCAGTGGGGTGTTGTGCGCAACACGTTTCCCACCGTGCAGAACCGCTTCGTAGGGCCGGGCATCAGCCTCGTGGCCAGTTTGACTCATACGATTACGCCCACGCTGGTAAACAATCTGGAACTCAGCTACGGCAATTCGAATATTTCGCTGGCTGACCAGAACGGGCCCGGGGGAGCTCAGTTTCAGCGCAATCCCACCCTCGATCAGCCGCTGGTCGTGGACCCGGCGGCCCCCGGACAGTGCAACCCCCTTCTGAGTGTTGATCCGGTGAGCGGCATCCCGCAATGTGCGATTGGCCATATATTCAACAACGGTTTCGGCGGCAAACTCCCGGGCGTCTCATTCCTCGGCACCAACGCCGCTTACGGAGGACGAGGCTTCGCGGCCGATCCTTCCTATATGCCGTGGAGCCATAGCAATCCAACCTATGCGCTGCGCGATGACGTCGGCAAATCGATCGGGAAACACACGCTGCAGTTCGGGGCGCAATATGTTTACTCCCAGCGCAATCAGACCAATAACGCCATCGGCGCAGCTTCGGGTGATTTACAGGGGCTGCTGACTTTCAGCAATCTGGCGCACAGTACGGGGAATGTATTCGCCGATTTCCTCGCGCAGGCAGTTTTTGGTGGAGTCACGACTGGATTCATCCAAAGTTTCACCCAGGATTCCGCGCAGCGACGCTACTATCAGCGCTACCAGCTCGCTGAGCCCTACTTCCAGGATGACTGGAGGGTGAGTCCCCGGCTTACCGTGAACCTGGGATTGAGAGTCAGTCTATTCGGCACCTACCGGGAGCAGTATCACAACGCGTGGAACTGGGAAGCTGCCCGCTTCAATCAGTCCCGGTTCGCGGTCGATCCGTTCAGTGGCGTGCTTCTCGACAAGCATGCCTCGTCGGCTCCTGTGCCTTTCAACCCTCAGACATTCCAATTGGATCCCAGCGTGGTTCGAGACCTGGGTCTGGTTCAGTGCGGCGTGAATGGCACGCCGGCTGGCTGCATGAAAGGACACGTGTTCAACCCGGCTCCACGGATTGGGTTTGCTTGGGACCCCAAAGGGGATGGCAAGACCTCGATACGGGGCGGCTACGGCATTTTTTTCGAGCATGGCACGGGAAACGAAGCGAATACAGGCTCCCTGGAAGCGAGCGCGCCTCTGGTGCTCAGCATGACGCAGCCCCTTCCTCTTAACTATTCATGCATCGGAAACACGGGTTATGGAAGTGCCTTTGATCCGACCAACAGCGCTTGCGCCCTCAATTCGGCGCATCCTGCTCCCCCGCCCGGCTCCGTGTACCCTCTCGATGTCACCTCAATCCCGACCCGGGCAGTCTGGCCGTACGCTCAGCAGTGGAGTTTCGGAGTTCAGCGGGAAATACACAGAGACTTTGTTCTCAACCTGGCTTACGTCGGCAGCAAGGGAACACACTTGACGATCGAGCGTCAGCTCAACCAGTTGCCGCCTTTGCCCGCAAGCGAGAATCCTTTCGGTCCAAATGAACCGCTGACGCTGTCGGATTGCACCGTTTCGCCTGTCAGCGGAGGGGGCAATCCGGGGGATGGCACCACTCCGTTTCTGCTACAGAATGGAACCATCGTTACGTCGCAAAACCCCGCATACACTTACTTGCAGGCGGCGTGCACCTCGCCGAATATTCCAAATGTAAATTCCCTCCCGCGCCCATACCCGGGGCTGGGAAGAGTTCTCTCCCTGCAAAATGTTGCGAATTCCAGCTATCACGGAATTCAGACCACGGTACGACGCACGCGTGGTCCGCTGACTGCCGGAATCTCGTATTCATACAGCCACTCGATTGACGATGCCTCGGATCGAAGCGATCCGGTTTTGGTCGATTCTTACAATCTTCGCGGGAACCGGGCGAGCTCGAATTTTGATCAGCGCCACCTGCTGAACATCAGCTACGTATATCAGCTCGATCACCTCACCGACTCCCTGCGCGAGTGGTTCTCCAGCGCGAGTGGCCCGAGCGATGAAGCTGGCCCTGCAACGCCCATGCCTGCGAACCCTTCCCGCATAAGTGAGATCCTGCGGAAGGGATGGGAAATATCCGGGATCACCGTCTTTCAGTCGGGCACGCCGTTCACGGTGATCAACAGCGCCGGCAACACCGGCATCTCGCTGACCGACAACGCCGGGGTTTCCAGTGGGCTTGGCATCGCCGCCTCATACCCCGATCTTGGACCCGTATTGCCCAAGCCCGCCAATAACTCTCAAAGCGTTGGCCCGCTCTTGAGCAATCCCACGCAATTCGTCGCCCCGCGGGGACTCACCTTCGGGGATGCGGGACGGAACTTCCTCAACAACCCGCACCGCTTGAACTTCGACATGGCGCTGCTGAAACACTTCAAGGTTGGGGAGTCCAGCGACATCGAATTTCGCGCCGAGGCCTTCAACGTTTTCAACCATACCCAGTTCCGGATCTACGATCCCGACAACCCCGGCAGCAGCGGCAACAACATCATCAGTTGCTACGCGGGTCCCGACTATTCTGCCGGGTTTCAAGCGAAAGGAGGGGCGGATTGCGTCACCGGCGCTTCGTTCCTGCATCCGCTCAATGCGCATCGGCCCCGCACCCTGCAGTTTGGTCTGAAGTGGAGTTTCTAGAAAGTTGAACATGGAAAGACGCACAAAAAATCGAACGCCGGGGTGGGTCGGGCCTTCTGAAAGGCGCAAGAGAAATCTTTCGGCCTTGCTGTTCGCCAGCCTTGTGATCCTGTCGGCGTGCGGCGGCGGTGCTTCCAATTCGCAGACCACTGTAGGAGGTCTTGCCGGTAACTGGCAGTTCGCCATGGCGAATCCGTCCGACAACACTTTCCAGGGCGGTGTGCAGGGCGGATTCCTGCTGCAGAAGGAGGGCAACGTGACGGGAAGCGTGGTTTACTCCGTCGTGCTGCCGGGAAAGAACGGCGGATCCGCGACAATCTGCAACAGTGGAGCGGCCCCGGTGAACGGCACAATCAGCGGACAGACTGTAATGCTCACCGTGGTAGCTGGCACGCAGACCTTCACATTGAACGGAACTCTCAGCGCAAACGGCTCAACCATGATGGGTACGTATTCCGCGACCGATGGCAAGGGTTGCGGAACAGCCCAAACGGGATTGCAATGGAGCGCAACCTCCGTGCCGCAGCTTAGCGGAGCAGTCCAGGGGACTTTTCACAGTACCGGCGGGGGCGCCCTTCTTAACCAGGATTTCCCGGTTACTGGAACGCTTGGTCAAGGAGCCAATATCGGCGCCAGCAGCGCAACGATTACCGGCAGTTTGAATTTTCAGAATTACCCTTGCCTGGATACCGCTTCTGTGACCGGCCGAATCAGCGGCAATTCCGTTATTCTGCAGGTTTTCGCGAGTGACGGATTGAACGCAGGCCAAATCGGCGCACCCCTGGGTTCTACAAATCCCAGTCCCGTCGTTTTTGAGAGTTCAGCCCAGGGTGGCGGCTATTTTCTCCACGGCACAAATGGATATGGCGTGAGCACGAAGCCTTGCCCAGGCGCGAATCTCCCAGGAGACGCAGGCAACATCTGCCTGGATCTGGGAAGCGCAACCGGTTGCACCCAGCCGATTTCGCTGTCGCCGGCCATCGTCACCTTTCCTCCTCAAGGTCTGCGATCGTCGCCGACGGCGCAGACCATCACGCTCAGCAACAGTGATCCCTCGGGCGCTACGCTTACCGGCCTGTCGATCTCGTTTGATCCGCTGGGAGGGGCCAACGGCGCTTTCAGCGGCTGTAGCGACTTCAGCGGCCTACCCAACTTCTTGGAGACCAATACCTGCGGACCAACAACGAGGAGTGGTTGCAGAGCTTCGGTGGGTCCCTTCTCTCTGGGCCCGCAGCAGCGTTGCTCCATTACGGTTTCGTTCTCGCCGCAGCAAAGTTGTCCTTGGCTGCCATTCGGAACTCCGCCATCATCAGCCGGAGCGGCTCCTTCATTGTGTCCGTTTCCTCTGAATGCAACACTGACTGTGAGCAGCCCAAAGAGTGCGGATAACGACAAAGCATTTTCCGTGCCGATCACTGGCGCTGGGCTCAGCACCTTGGCGCCCTCGACTCCCGAACTGGATTTTGGGTCGGAGGCAGTGTCCGAAAAAAGCTCACCCCAACTCTTGTCATTCACTAATCAAGGCACGCTTCCCGTAGAAATTGTGCCGGCTATGAGTACACCACCTTGCGGAAACCCAAACCAGTACGTTCGTCTGCAACGGCCGGTGACGTCGGGTGCCGTGTCCGGCCTCCAGATGGTCGTTGGCGGTAACCTTCCGCCGCGGGCCGACGTGCCGAATTCTACGATTGACTACGTGTGCGACATCGATCCCACCAGCAAAGAGCCGAATTTCCAGATTTCCGCCGATACCTGTTCAGGAAGGGTGCTCGCTCCGCAGTCCTCGTGCAGCCTTGAGGTCGCATTCGCACCCCAGCCCGGGACTCCATTTATTCCGGCCCTGGATTATTTCCTGGAGTTGAACACTCTGCAGTGTTCCCCTGGCACGACCTCGAACTGCGAAATCGATAGTGGACGCTTCCCCGTGGAGGTGAGGGCGAACCTACCCAGTCCGCTACGAATGTCTCCCGGTGCGGGATTGGATTTCGGCAGCTGGCCGATGGGCCAAGAGAGTACCCCGCTCACAATTACGTTGTTCAATGACCCGAAGGACCCAAACTCCGGGACCGTAGACTTCACCGGAAATCTGGTCAAAGGCGATTTCACTGAAATTGACGATTGTGGAGCCAGCCTGGCGCCGGGTGGCAGTTGCACGTTGACCATAACGTTCACGCCCAAGATCGTGGGATTCGACCAGGGCACGATTACGATCACGTACACCGTCGGACAGACCCAAACGGTGTACCTGCGCGGCATTGGGGCGACGACTTTTTAATGACGCAAACCCCACTTCAAGACGCGATTTCTCCGTCCGCGAATGGAATGGCAGAGACGTCCGGGCAATCGTCATCACGCGGCTTTACTTTGATCGAGCTGATCATCGGCGTCACGATATTGTCCATTCTCTGCGGGTTGGCGGTTCCGTTGGCTGCACATGCGGTCAAGCGCGAGAAAGAACGCGTCCTGCGAACTAACCTGCGGCAAATCCGCGAGGCTATCGACAGATATGAAGAGGGGTCGGCGGCAGGCAAGTTTTTCAAAGCGCCGTCTTCTGGATACCCTCCAAACCTGGACGCGCTGGTGAATGGAGTCGAGCTGCAAAACGGATACAAGTTGCGCTTTCTGCGAGAGATTCCGGTAGACCCGATGACCGGAAATCGCGACTGGGGCATTCACTCCATGGAGGACGATCCTGAATCCGACTCCTGGAATGGAGAGCAAGTTTGGGACGTGTATTCCAGGGCCGAGGGAATCGCCCTGGATGGAACCAGGTATCGAGACTGGTAGGAGACGTTCTATTTCCCCGATTTTTCTCTTCCGTGGAATCCGCTGCCGCAATGCAAGATTCCACGTGGTGGTGAGCGGGGTTCACCGTGATCATTCACGGATCGCCCAACTCAAGGAGGCAGGCAATGAAAAATAGAAGATGGGTTCTGTATTTCCTTTCGACCGTGATGATCTCGATCTTGGCCGGTTGCGGCGGAGGCAGTACGACGGTGCAAAATCCTCCTGCGCCAGCCCAAGCTAAGGTCGCTGTTGCTTTTCAGCCACCTCCAGCCAATTCGGTTTTCGTAAACGGCATCACCGCACTCACCGCCGTGGTTACGAATGATTCGAGCAATGCCGGAGTGGACTGGTCGCTGCCCTGTCCAGCCGGGAGTAACTGCGGCCAACTAAGCTCCCTGCACACCGCGAGCGGGAAAGCGGTCACTTACACACCACCTCCAACCCTTGCCGGCAACAGCCAAACCGTCACCATCGTGGCGTTCGCGGCCGTTGATCACACAAAGAATGTCGTGACTCCGATCACCGTCAAGGGCTTTGCCGGGAATTTCAAAGGCACCTACGTTCTGCAGACCATGGGAGTTGACGTCGACCTCACAACCGGAACGCTGGGACCCTACCAGTTTGCCGCTGCCGTGGTTCTCGATGGCAATGGTGCGATTACATCCGGCGAGCAGACATACAGTAACTCGTCGCACTCCGTGTCCGACGCTATCACCGGCGGCACCTACTATATCGGCCCTGACGGTCGAGGGACGATTACCATCAATACCGGGGATATAAACATTGGCCAGCAAGGCACGGAGTTTTTTAGTCTCGTATTCCTTTCCAGTTCACAGGCATTGATTGCGAAAATCGATGATCCAACGATTACTGAGTTCGCCAGCAATGAATCATCGACGGGGACTATGGACTTGCAGACCAGTAAAACAGCGCCAAAGGGTGGCTACGCCTTCGTCGTAAATGGCAGTGACACCTTTCTTGACCCGATGGCGGTGGGCGGAATCATTAATGTTGATTCGCCCAACACAATTTCAGGAGCTGGCAGTCTGGCGGATCAGAACCTCGCTGGTTCGGTATTTCCGCACGCCAAAATTTCCGGCACAGTGTCGGCCCCCGACTCATTTGGGGCGGTCAAGTTCGAACTGACGACCGACTTTTCCCCTACTCCCATCGAATTAACCGGCTACATCGTCGACGCAGTGCACATTAAATTAGTGGAGAGCGACAATAGCTCGGGCACAGGCTTTGGTTCGATGGGCGGCCTCGCCATTTGCCAAGGTGCTGCCACCGGTACTTTCCTCGATCGAGGGGCATTTTCCGGGTCGTACGTGTTTGGGGTTTCAGGGATGGACCTCTACGTTCTGAGTCCGGCCTCCTTCGCGTCGGCCGGGACATTCACCGCTGATGGAGCCGGAAACCTGACCGCCGGCTTCAACGACAAGTTTCTGACCGCTACCGGCACCGACATTAGCGACTCATTCAAGGGGCGATACTCCGTTGATCCCAAGGGGACTGGCCGAGTCACCTCGCACGTGACTTTCCCTCATCGCAGTACGGAGCCCGGCGCACAATTGATCTTTTATCTCACCGGCAATGGAAACCCGCCCCTGATCCTCGATGCCGATGGCGATGCCAACTTCTTCGGGCCAGTTGCGGTGGGAACAGGAGTGGCGTATCCACTGGCAGCGCCACCGTTTGTGCTCACGGGAAAGTACGGAGTAAGCTTTTCCCAGAATCAGTTTGGAAGCGAAAATGACGCCGTCGGCGAATTGAATGCGGATGGGACCGCCCAGACAGTGTCCGGAATTGTGGATACCAATTTTTTCTTCGCGCCGGCGTTGGATACTCCGCTCAGTGGCAACTTCCAGACCAGCCAGACCGGTCCCGCGAACCGCTTCACGGGCGCATTGTTGAATCAATTCTTTCCCACCAACGTCGATAACAACAGTGACATCGCGGTGGCATACTACATCATTGATTCCCATCACGGGCTTTTCGTCGAAACCGATTCCATCAACACCAACGCCGTCACCTTAGGGTACTTCGCGACGCGGACCCCGGTGTGCCCCTCATGCCCGTAGCTAGTTTCCTATGCCTCCTGCGCCGCGCGTGACCTTTTGGGTTCGTGGCGGACGCTGCGGCCCTCGACCAGGTGCACCAGTTCTTCGCCCAGGTTTTTGGCGTGATCTCCGGCGCGTTCGAAGGCTTGCGCCATCAGTAGAAGATTGGTGCTGTAGTCCCGCCGCTCGGTACTCTTGCTCTCCAGGTGCCGCTGAAAGACCGCGCGGCAAACCTGATCAATCTGAGAGTCGGCTTTCAATATCCAATTTGCCGATTCCAGGTCGCGGTTCACAAATCCTTTGTGGACCACTTCCAGCATTCGTTCCAGGATCTCCGCCATCGCAATCAAATCCCGGCGGTCGTCGCGCAGGATTTTCGGAGTCAGGCGCTGCAGGCGCTGGGTCACCGACCAGGCCAGGTCCCCAATGCGTTCCAGATCGATGATGAATTTCAGGCAGGCGAGCAGTTCGCGCGCCTCCACTTCGGTGACCTGGGTGATGGCGTGCGTGATTCCGTCGTCGATTTTGCGCTCCGCCCGGTCGAGTTCTTTCTCGCAGTCTTTCACCGCAATGAAAGCCATGTTGGAAGAATTCTCGAGAAAATCCCGCAGATTGAATGCGGCGTCCTTTGCGACCAGGCATGCCTGCTCGACCAGTCCGGTCATTTCTTTGGTGGACTCCAGCCCCTGGATGGCCTTGCGTTTCATGGATTTTCTGGGCAACGGGTAATGATAGCTCTGGAAGGTCGAACTTTCGTCTCTGGCGAATATTAAAAATCGCGACAGGTTGGCGGGTTGGCTAACCGACCCTCGATCGTTATTGCGGGAGCGAGGTGACCAGTCTGGATCTGCGTCCCCGGGTTGGCTCGGCTGCGCCTCGGATCGAGGGTGAATTGCACCAGCCTCGATGCAAGTTGATGTTTCTGATTCCTTTAGAGACTTGTTTCCACTTGCCACAAAGCCCTGGCTTACGGATAATGGGCGCAGGAAGCTTCTATAACCGTGTACCGCTATAGTCGTACAGACTTGCTCCGGATTCTTCGGCTTACGGCGCGCCAGTTGGCAGCTTGGGAAAAAGCTGGTCTGGTAGCCGTCGCGGACACCTATTCCTTTTTTGACCTGCTGCAGATCAAGAAGATTCGCGACCTCTGCGCTCAAAAAGTACGCCCGGCAGTGATCCGGCAGTCCCTCGATGCCATGCAGAAGCAGGCTGCGGGCATGGACAATCCGCTGCTTGAGGCTGGCGCTTATAGCACCGGACATCGGGTTGCCTTTCGCCACGAAGGCCGGGTGGTGGAACCGATCGCCGGCCAATTCATCTTCGACTTTTCCTCGCGCGACAAGGTACTCAGTACCGCAAAACCCCACGCTCTGCCGGGCCCGGTGCCAGCCGATGTTGCAGGGCTTTTTGCCCAGGGCATCGCCCTCGAGGAAGATCCCAACAGTCAGGTTCAGGCGATTGCAGCCTATCAGAGAGTGCTGGACTTGGATCCCCAGCACGCCGCCGCGCATATCAATCTGGGTACGCTCTATTACAACCGGCAGGACTACCGGCTGTCGGAGAACCACTACCGCGCCGCGATTGAAATTGATCCTCGGTACGCCCTCGCTTACTTCGATCTGGGAAATGTGCTGGACGAAACCGGCCGGGTGGCGGAAGCGATTCATGCGTATAACACCGCTCTACAACTGGCTCCCACCTATGGCGACGCTCATTACAATTTGGCGCTTGCCTACGAGAAGGTCAGGGAACCCCGCAAGGCGTTGAAACACTGGCGGGCATACGTGAAGCTGGATACTTCGGGCCCATGGGCCATACACGCCCGCAATCAGATCCATCGCATTCTGCAAGCCGACAGCCTGAAACTGGTCTACAAACAGAGCTAAGCCTTCATAAGCCGCCGTCCTCCGCCTGTGGCGAGGTCTCCGGGGGGCCCGCACTGCGTCGGTAAGAGGCCGCAGCTATCAAATTCCCACCCTAAAGATGCTAAAATCCTTGGTTCGCCATACTGATTCGAAGGTGTCCCATGCCCGACGTTCTGCAGCTTCCATCGCCGACTCCTCTGACCACGCTCACGGAGGACGAAATTCTGTTCCGCGACAACATCCGCCAGTTTGCTGAAGAGAAAATCCGCCCTCTGGTGAAGGAGATGGATGAAAAGGGCGTCTTTGAGAAAGACCTCGTTCACCAGTTTTTTCAACTCGGGTTGATGGGAATCGAGATACCAGAACAATATGGTGGAGCGGGTGGCAGGTTTTTCGAGGCGATTTTAGCGGTCGAAGAACTGTCTCGCGTCGATGCCTCCGCCGGCGTGATCGTGGATGTGCAGAACACTCTGGTCAACAATGCGCTGCTGCGCTGGTCGAATGAGGAACAGAAGAAACGCTATCTGCCGCGAATGGTTGCGAACCTGTGCGGAGCCTACGCCCTCAGCGAGGCCGGCTCAGGCTCGGATGCGTTTGCTCTGCAGACAAAAGCGGAACTGAAGGGCAACGACTACGTCCTTAACGGGCGCAAGTTGTGGATCACGAATGGCAAAGAAGCGGGTCTCTTCATTCTGTTCGCAACCGTAGATCCGGCGGCCGGATACAAAGGCATCACCGCTTTCATCATCGAGAAAGAGTTTCCTGGATTCACCGTTGGCAAGAAGGAAGACAAGCTGGGCATCCGCGCTTCTTCGACTTGCGAGTTGATTCTGGAGGATTGCCGCGTTCCCAAAAATAATGTGTTAGGCGAAGTTGGCAAGGGATACAAGATCGCCATTGAGGCTTTGAACGAAGGCCGCATTGGAATCGGCGCGCAGATGGCGGGCGTCGCTCGCGGCGCTTGGGAGTATGCCGCGAAGTACGCGCAAGAGCGTAAACAATTCGGAAAGCCGATCTCCGATTTTCAGGGCATCCAGTTTCAGATCGCGCAGATGGCCACCGAAATTGAAGCCGCTCGCCTGATGGTCTACAACGCCGCCCGCATGAAAGATGCCGGCATTCCGTTCGTGAAAGAGGCCGCCATGGCCAAGCTGTTCACTTCGCAGGTGGCGGAGCGGGTCACGTCGCTCGCGATCGAGATTTACGGCGGCTACGGATTTACCAAGGACTATCCCGTGGAGAAGTACTGGCGCGACTCAAAGATTGGCAAAATCTACGAAGGCACTTCAAACATGCAGTTGGCCACGATCGCCAAGCTGGTGATGAGCGCGAAGTAGAGTGCGCTTGGTTACGCCGCCAGCAATTCACCAACAAACTTTGCGAGGGCGCGTCCGAGCGCCGCGTGTTGCTCGGCGTCAAGATGTACGCCATCAATAAGGCTTGACGCAGTCACCTTACCAGAGTCGAAGAAAAAACAGTCGAGTTCCTTCGCCACTTGCTCGTATGCCCCTGCCAAGCCCACGCTCTTCGTTTCTGCGCCGCGAAACTTGGGCGCCATCGAGCCTTTAGGCGTTCGGACCGGTGGCGGGGCAATAATGATGATTCTCGGAATCGGCATGTCTGGTTCCACCGGCGCCCGGCGAATGGCGCGTACAAGCGTGGCGATACCCTGCGCGGAGTGCCAGGCACTGTGCTCATGCATGGATTGAAAATCGTTGGTGCCCAGCATCAGCAACACCAGAGACAACGGGGAGTTGATCTCAATGCGCTGCTCCAACCCCTGCAATCCATTGCGGCCGGGCTTGAAAGGATCTTCCCAAACGGTCCGCCGCCCGTTTAGAGCATCCTCGATGACGCGGACCGGATGCCCATCCGCGAGGAGTGCTTCTTCCATCACTCCCGGCCACCGTTCATGAAAGGGCAACCGCGTTCGCGTGTTCGGGACAATACCCCAGGTGAGCGAATCCGCGTACACCAGAATTTGATTCATGTGCGGAAATCAAAACCAGTATTCACCAGCCATGCAAGACTTCTCGCTAGTCGTCGGCCCCGAAACTGAATGCATCTGCGATGCGCACCCGCTAATTAACCGTAATACTCACTGCCTTGGAAGGGATGCCGTTCGCGACCACAACAAGCGAACCTGCCCCGGTTTCCATCCCCGCCGGAACATCAAAGTTTGTCGAAACGATTGCCTTGCCAGTGGCGACTCCCATGGTGCTGTGGTCGTGCGTCCGGGCATAAAAAACGTGACCGGTAGCGTTGTTTGTGATCCGCACCAAGGGGTAGTTGGTCGCGGTTTCGTCCTCGTCCCCAAATGCGGCGGCTTGTGACAGGCCGTTGAACTGTTTGCCGGAAATCTTGTAAGTGGAGCCGCGGGTGACACTGGCTGGAAACGCCGTGATCTTCGGGGCCCATGCGGCCAAGGACTTACCCGAAGAGGTGTAAACCTGAGAGCCGCCGACAATCACCTCGCCGGTAGGCAGCACCAGCAGACTGCCGAAGGCAAATGGTCCGGCGATCAGCTTTTTCCCGTCGAACTCATAAAGAGTTCCCGAGGCCCCCAACACCAGCGGACGGCCATTAGGCAGCAGGGCAGCAAACGAATCGCCGGCGTTATCCCCATTCGGAAAATCGGGGCCGACTGTCCAGGTTCCCGAGGCGGTATCGTAGATCGCGGTGTGGCCGGGCCCGAAGCCCCCATTCGATCCTGAACCCGTGGCCAGGACCGTTCCATCCGGACGCAGTATTGCAGGACCGATCTCCCCGGGAGGATTGTAGCAACCGCCAGGATATTGGACGCAGCCCCCCTGGTGCGGCGAGTGCAAGTCCACAATCGTGCTTCCTGCGCTTACCCACTTTTGCGTTGAAGGAAGGTACCTTTCGGAGTGCGGCGCATTCTTTACGTCTGCGGTCAGCACCGTACCATCAGCCAGGAGAGTCCAACCCTCCTCGGCGTTGAAATCGCTTTTGCCGGTCGAACCCATCGCCGTCCACTGCAAGGTTGTGGGATCTAACGCCGCCACTCGCTTATCCAATTTATTTGCCAGCAAGTACCTGCCGTCC
The DNA here is from genome assembly GCA_963788605.1 of uncultured Acidobacteriota bacterium. Lineage (GTDB taxonomy): Bacteria > Acidobacteriota > Terriglobia > Terriglobales > Acidobacteriaceae > JABDBE01. The sequence continues at coordinate 278,307 of CAWBHD010000009.1, forward strand.
GGCAGTACGGCGGAGGCGGGCTCTCCGGTATATTTCCAGCCCTTGGGCGGTTTCAGGATGGTCCACTTGTCGGTTTGCGGATCATAAATCGCGCCTTGATTGGTCAGCGTGAATTCGCCACCGCAATTGCTGTATTCGCCGCCTTCAATCACCAACCGTCCGTCAGCCAGTACTGCGGAGGCGAAATAAAGGGGCGAGTATCCCGCAGGCAAACTGGCAACTTGCTTCCACTTGCCCTTGACATAACTTCCAAAATTGTCGGGTGTGAGCTTCCACCAATCCGAGCAGCTGCCGCCTTGGAACATCACCGTACCATCGGTCAGGAGAAACCCTATTCCCGCCCCGTTTGGTGGTTGATTCACCAGGGATCGCAGTTTCTGTCCGAATAAAACTCCGGAGGAAAAGAGCAGAAGTAGAGCTATGGCAACAAACTGCTTCTTGGGCGTCATGGATAACCTTTCCTAGAGCTGCGACGGCTGAGAGGCGAAGCGCAGGGCGTCAATCGTAACACACCCAGACAGCCCGCTGGCAAGCGAAAGACGTCGGGTTCAGAATATCGACGAGAACTGAAACGAAGCGAGGTAGTAGTTGATTTCTTCAGGTAAAGTGGTGCTGCGGTTTTTGCCCAATGGTTAGGCGAGGGCCAAATCCAAAGCCTCTTTGGGGGAGCGTGCGGCAGTTTTTCCACTATTCCGCAAACATTTTCAACCTGATCGGTGTGGCGCAAGAAATTACATCAATATGGTTGAATGATCGCTGCATTCGTGATTAGCTTGTGCAGCCGCTATCCTCTAGCGAGCAGGAAATCATCATGAAAATATTGATCAAGTCCTGGTTGATGCGTATGACGGCAGTAGTGGTCGGGATCGGGTTCGCGAGCGGGATCGCTGCGGCGGGTGCTGCTAAGCCGCATTATCTGGTTACCAATGACGACGTGCCACCTGTGCTTTCCTCGAGCGTCTCGTTCTACACCATTGCCGTGGACGGCACCCTGACCTTGAAGACAAAAGTGCTGACGGCCCGGGGTGGCATAGCGGGCGGCTATTTTGCGACCGACCGGATCAGTGTGCTTAACAGCGGAAATGCTGAGTGCGTTTACATGTCCCAGGCGTTGAGCGGTGAGATTGAGGGAATCGCCGTGAAGACGCTGAAAATTGGTGGCCACACGACTGGCTCCTCCCAGGACACGGGAGGCTCGAATGGTGTCGGCTTGGCCATGAACAGCCAATACCTATATGCCAGCTTCACCGACTCGAACACCATCGGTACGTTTCAGGTGCAGCCGGGTTGCAAGATCACATTTGTGGGCGACATCACCGTAGGCGGGCTCCAGGGCGGAGTCATCGACGGAATGGCTGTGCATGGGAACATGCTGATTGGCACCTACGCGGACGGCTCCATCGAATCCTTCAACATCGCAGGGGGGATGCCGGTGTCGAATGGCGATCGGCAGAATTCGACGGGCTCGCGCGGAGGCAACACTTATCCGAGCGCAGTCGATATCACCTCGGATGGGCACTTTGCCATTTTCGGAGATACGGCCACGACCACTGTGATTGAAGTGTCGGATATTTCGTCAGGCGTGTTGACCCCGACTGTCGTCTATCACCTGGGGCAGGTACAGAGTTCGAGCAACATTATGCTGAGCCCGGATGAGACCCTTCTGTACATCAGCAACACCCAAGGCGACAAAATGACGGCCGCTTTTTTTGACAAAACCACGGGCAAGGTTTCAAAGGGGTGCACCTCCGGCTTCCTGAAGGGCTACGTGGACGGCTGGTCGTATCTTGCAGGATTGGCCCTGAAAGAAACAACTGGGACCGGGGGAGTGGTGTACGCGGCAGAGTTCGGCGCGCCCTCCTCGATCGCAATGGTTAGAGTGAAATCGGCGGGTGGGAAGTGCACGCTGAAGGAATTACCCAACTCGCCAGTTTCAGATCCGAATAGCCCGGGGCTCTTGTCGATTGGAACCTTTCCGCCTCGATCGTTTTAACTAAAACGTGACTTGTTTTGCGTGGACTAATGTCGAAGATTAAGGAGTTGATCATGCGCTCTGTATCCAGGTGTCTGCTTGTGGTTGTCATGTGTGGCTTTTCTTTCCTGAGGCTGGAGGCGCAATGTCCCGATCGCCCTAATACCGGGACCGTCGTGCAAGATGCCCTCAGCCTGAACAGTGTGAACGGCGTGCTTGACGCCGACTTGACCATGCGCCACTCTGTCGACAACGGCGGCTACACCCACTATTGCTTCAACTACAAGACTGACACGGGGGATATCGAGTCCCCGACGTTGCGTCTCACCCAAGGCGATCAACTGATCTTGCGTGTCAAAGATCGCATCGACATTGACGGCATGGAAGCATCCGGCCAGATGGACATGTCGGGTTCCCCCGCCAAGGTTTGTGGCCACGGTGGTAACATGACCATCAGTTCCACCAACGTGCACTTTCACGGTCTGAATATTCCGCCTACCTGTCATCAGGACAACGTACTCACGACGCTAATTCAGCCAGGTAAGCCGGCGTTTGAATTTAACATTCAGATTCCAAAGAACGAACCCCCAGGACTGTATTGGTACCATCCGCATGTGCATGGCTTCACCGAATTCCAGGTCAATGGCGGCGCCGCCGGGGCGCTGATTATTGGAGGGATGGAGAAGGTTCGCCCGGAAGTCGCCGGGCTCGCAGAGCGCGTGCTCGTCGTCCGCCAGCAGTACCTGGTTCCTTGGGTGCCGGGACCCTACCAGTTAACCTTGAACTACGAGGTGGCCGCTTTTCCCACGTTCCCATCGCCCATCATCAAGATGAAACCCGGGGAAAAACAGTTCTGGCGGGTGGCAAACGCAACCATCCAGGACTTCATGCCGTTGCAGGTGACGTTTGATGGCAAGCCGCAGAAGCTGCAACTGATTGCTCTCGACGGCTACCCGCTTGCCAAGCCTCGGTTCGAAGACACCATTCTGGTGCCTCCAGCTGGACGGGCGGAGTTTATCGTGCAAGCTCCAACCTCCAATTCCACGACGGCAAGTTTCCTTACCGATTTTTACTCAACCGGTCCGACCGGCAATCCCGATCTACAGCAGGAACTGGCTAGAATCGATATCAACGGCAGCGCCGAGGAAGTCCACGAGGCTACGCCCACTCCGGTGGCCCCGCAGACGCTGGCGAACGTCAAGTTCCAGGGCTTGACCAAACTCAAACCCACCGCATTGCGGAAACTCTATTTCTCCGAGGAATTTGGTGGAACCAACGGGCCGATCCAGTTCTACATTACTGTCGACGGACAGAAGCAGAAGGTTTTCGAACCCAACGAGAAACCCGTGATCACGACCAAAGTTGGGGCGGTCGAAGACTGGATCGTGGAAAACCGCGCCCTTGAGACCCACGCATTTCACATGCACCAGATTCATTTCCTGGTCACGGAAGTGGATGGAAAGCCGGTCAAGAATCAGGACCTTCGCGACACCATCGAGATTCCGTTCTGGGAGGGACCCGGTCATCCTTACCACAGTGTGAAGATGCGCATGGATTTCCGTGATCCGACAATCGCGGGCACCTTTGTGTTCCACTGTCACGTTCTGCTGCATGAAGATCTTGGCATGATGCACAAAATCCTGGTCAAGGCAAAATGACCTTCAGGGTTGATACGAGAAAGGTGAGATTGATGCGAAATAGGGTTTTACTTGTGTTGGGTAGTGCTCTCTTGCTGATCGCTGGATATTCCGTAGGGAACAGAGGCGCGACAGTGGCTTACGCGGGTGCTCCTCAGCAGGGCACTGTGCCAAAATCGTATGGTCGCCTGGTTGCGGCTATCCCGGATTCCATCGGAACCGGGCTGGTGTTCGAGGATGGCGCGGGCGTGATTCGCTTCGTCAGCATTACCGGTATGAAAGAGGGAGAACTGGCTCGCTATGACCAGATCCCGGTCCACGGGGGCATACCAAAATCGTATGGCCGGTTGGTGACGGCGGTCGTGAACTCCGAAGGAACCGGTCTGATTTTTGAAGACAGCGAGGGCGTGATTCGGTTCGTTACCATCACTGGAAAGAAGGAAGGCGAACTAACCCGCAATTGACGATCAATCCAGATGCCGCGCCCCTGGACTGAGGCGAATCCGCCGGCGGGGCCGCTGCTTCTCAGCCGCCTTTAGTGGTCGATCCCGGGCGGGGTTTATGTTCACAACTGGGTGTGTTGATACAGGAATCGCGCAACCTCAGCCGCTCGACTGGTTTCCCTCCAACAATGTGAGACTCGATGATTTCGTCAACGTCGGCCGCTGCCACTCCGCCGTACCAGACGCCCTCCGGATAGACCACCAGATTCGGCCCATGTTCACACTGGTCCAGGCATCCCGCCTGATTCGCTCGAACCCTGCCTTTAAGGCCACGCTCCGCCAATTTCTGCTTGAACAGCTTCTGTAGAGCCCCAGTCGCTGCAGGATCGCAACAACCGCGTGGGTGTCCAGACGGCCTTTGATTCCCGCAGATGAAAATGTGTTTCTCGAACGTGGGCATTCATAAAATGTAACAGGATTTAGATGGACTCAATAAACTGCTGGGCGGGAAGGGGCGTCATAGGCGCCAGCCTCGTCCAGGATTTTGTGTGTGCGACCTTACGCGTCTGGACAGACCTACGTCTTATTGGGCAGGGCAGGAACTAGCAGGCTAATTTAGTCTTTCAACGGCACCATAGCCTGGCTACCGCGGCAGAAAGTAGCGACATGCTGGAAGCCGCCGTTTGGCTGCTTCAGCAGCATGACCGGGCCATAGCAGAACACGGCATGGCCATTCTCCGCCATGTACCAGCTACCACTCTCGCGCACATGGCGGGCCATCTTGATATCAATTGGAGGGGGCACCGGGGCCGCGATCTTGGCACCGGGCAAAGACAACGCCAATAGAAGGGTCAGAGTTTTCATCTACTTTACCGGGCCCTTGAATTCAGATCGTTTTCACGATCCTGCGTCCATCCACGATGTCCTCAATTCCCAAAGGCGGCCTTTGCGGGACCTTCCGGAGTTTGCTTGCATTGTGGTTGCTCTGGGCGGTGCCTCCCGGCGTATCCTGGGTCGATGGAGCCTGGTTTGACGGGTTTTGGACCGACGGATTCTGGGCCGCCGAACCTTGTCCCTGGGAGCGAGCTCTTGCCTCAGCCTGGGCCTGGGCTTCAGCATGTTGCTTCTGAATGAATCTGCCTTTAAGACTGCTTAGCTCCGCGCTGTCGCTGAACAGCTGTGTGATTAGCGAACGCTGTGAAGCGATGGTGCGATCCTGTTCCACCGCCAGCAGGGCCATCAGGCCGTAGGAAATCAGGAATAGCACGATCAGGACGGGGAGCATGGAATGCTTGCGCTTGGGTTTCGGCTCGGACAGCGTCTTGGGAACGGTGACGACAGTGTCTTGCGTCCAGCTTAACAATTGAGACCCCGATCTACGCCTCAAGGCGGCAGGCAGGGAGAGAAATGCAGCTTGAACGCCATCATGCCGGTATTCCGCAAATAGCTAGAACAACGCTACTTAGCTAGAAACCGCGGGACACCGCCAGAACCCGCAGGTGCAAGCCGGTGCACATTATAGGTAACCAGAACTTCCATGGATGCTGGGTGCCGCGTATACTTCTGCTGCGCAGGCGTTCGTGGTCTTCATCCCGCGTGGAGGAAACCAGGCCGGTCTCCTTATTGTCATTCCGAGCAAAGCGAGGAATCCCTACCCGCGCCCAGATGGTTGGGCACCACCCGCCATCGGAGGAAAATCATATGCGGAAAATACCTCTTACGAAGCGAAGCGCCTTACTCGGGCCTCTGGTTCTTGGTGGGCTGCTGGGTGTGGCATGGGCCCAGACGGAAACGGTGCTCTACAGTTTCTGTGCGCAGGGCGGCAGCAAATGCACCGATGGGGCAATTCCGTTTGCAGGTGTGGTCTTCGACCAGGCGGGAAATGTGTATGGCACGGCCTCGCAAGGCGGAGCCCACGGACGCGGCGTCGTTTTTAAGCTCACCCCCCAAGGCAAGGAAACAGTTCTCTACAATTTCTGCTCACAGAGCCACTGCACCGATGGAGAATACCCCGCCTCCGTCCTGGTCTTTGACCAGAAGGGTAACCTGTATGGGGTGACAGGGTCCGGAGGCGCCAACAAATACGGTGTCGTATTCGAGGTCACTCCCGAGGGCAAGGAGATAGTCCTCTACAACTTCTGTGCGCAGCGCGGCTGCGCCGATGGGCGGTATCCGACTGCAGGGCTGGTCTTCGACCAGAAGGGAAACCTCTACGGGACAACCTACTGGGGTGGAGCCTACAAAAGCAGCTTCTGCCGCGGAGGATGTGGCGTCGTATTCAGGCTGAGTCCAAAAGGCAAGGAGACAGTTCTTTACCGCTTCTGTGCGCTCAACAACTGCCTCGACGGGGCGAATCCCAATGGCGTGGTCTTCGACCAGAAGGGAAACCTCTACGGGACAACCAACATCGGCGGGATCCACGAGGTATGCGCACTAGAGAGCATCGGCTGCGGCGTCGTATTCAAGCTCACTCCCAAAGGCAAAGAGACCGTCCTCTACAGCTTCTGTGCGCTAGGCGGTCAGAACTGCAGCGATGGGATGTTTCCCAATGTCGGCCTGGCCTTCGACCAGACGGGCAATCTGTATGGGACAACCGAATTCGGCGGGGAATTCGCTACTGGCACCGCGTTCAAGCTCACTCCCAAAGGCCAGGAAATAGTTCTCCACAGCTTCTGTGCGCAGAACAATTGCACGGATGGGCAGGCGCCCCTGGTAGGCCTAATCATCGACCAGAAGGGAAACCTGTACGGGACGACCGACCTCGGCGGGGCCTACTATGGCCATTGCGACCTTGGCAACGCGGGCTGCGGCGTTGTATTTAAAATCACCCCGAAAGACAAAGAGAAGGAGACTGTCCTTTACAGCTTTTGTCCGCAGACCGGTTGCCCAGACGGGGCAGATCCTCAGACTCCACTGATCTTCGACCAGAAGGGAAACCTCTACGGGACGAGCCAGTACGGCGGGGCCCACAGTTACGGCGCCGTTTTCAAGCTCACGCCGTAATCCGGCGTCCGCTGAACACTGATATTCCGCGCCTTGCCGATTCGGGTCTTGATGCTGAGGTCTAGAATAGTAACCAGAGGTTCTCCCGGTGGCCACCCTCCGCGATGTCGTCTACCAGCACGCACGCGAAGGCGAGCTTTACGAAAAGCTCGACCGCAATCGGCTTCGCTGCTTCGCCTGCGGCCATTGCTGTCCCATCCCGGAAGGGCAGCCCGGAGTCTGCAAGGTTCGCTACAACCGCGGCGGCACTCTGTACGTGCCCTGGGGATATGTGGGCGGCGTGCAGTGCGATCCCATCGAGAAGAAGCCGTTCTTCCACGCCTATCCCGGGCGCGCTGGCTTACAGCTTCGGAATGCTCGGCTGCGATCTGCATTGCGCCTACTGCCAGAACTGGGTCACGTCGCAGGCGCTGCGCGATCCGAATGCGGTTTCAACGCCGCTCGAAGCGTCGCCGGAGGCGCTGGTGCGCGACGCACTGCGGCAGGGCGCAAAGGTTCTGGTCAGCACTTATAACGAGCCGTTGATTACCAGCGAGTGGGCGGTCGCGGTGTTCAAAGAGGCCAAAGCCGCCGGTTTGATCACGGGATTTGTATCGAACGGAAACGGCACGCCGCAAGTGCTCGAATACCTGCGTCCATGGATTGATCTTTACAAAGTTGATCTGAAGAGTTTTGACGATCGCCACTATCACGAACTCGGCGGACGCATCGGGCCGATTCTCGAAACTATCCGAAGCCTGCGTCAGATGGGTGTCTGGCTGGAGATCGTCACTCTGCTCATCCCCGGTTTCAATGATTCGGAACACGAACTTCGCGGGTTGACCGATTTTCTAGCTGGCGTTTCCCCCGACATTCCCTGGCACGTTACTGCATTCCACAAAGACTACAAGATGGAAGATCCTGAAGACACCCGGCCGAAGGACTTGTTGCGCGCCGTCGAGATCGGTAAGCAGGCCGGCTTGCGCTATATTTACGCGGGTAACCTGCCCGGCATGGTCGGCGATCAGGAGAACACGCGCTGCCACAACTGCGGAGATACGCTGATAAAACGGCGCAGTTACTTCGTCGAAGAGTACGGCTTGACTCCCGAGGGCAATTGCCCGTCGTGTAAGACTGCACTTCCGGGCCGCTGGGCGCTCAAATTCGATGGGCAGATTACAGATCGCCCTTTCTTGCCACAGCAAGGCCCCCGTTTAGTTACAATCCTGTAGGGAAACTCTGACTTGAGCATAAAATTCACCCCGGACGCAGGGTGGGCGACGAGGCGTAAGGTTCGATCATTTTTCTTGCGTACCTTTGTGTCCTTCGCGGTTGACGAAGTTCCAATGCCGGAACCACAAGGGACACGAAGGTACACGAAGGAAGGGCGTTGCGGGTCAGCATGGGCGTGGACGCCCCCACCCGCCTTGGCACTGCCATTCGCGCTCGCCTTGGCCCTGTTGTTGTTCGCAACCGCCTGCTCGCCGCGCGACTTCCTCACCCGGCGCCTCGCTTCCGATCTGATTGCCAGCTCTGACACGTTTAAGAGTACGCAACAATTCGGACTCCGAACCGGTGTCATCTCAAACAAGGACTATATTTCCCCTGAGTATCTGGTACTGCAGCGCCGTGGCTGGATCACCGGGACAACCGACCGTTGCCCGCTGGAGATTGCTCCTCCACCTTGCTGGCAGGTTGCTCTAACCCCGATTGGAGTGGAGACTTTTCACGATCTGATTCCAAATGGCGCCGCGGACTCGCAATACTTCAACGTGCCCGTAGCCCGCAGGCAACTGACGGGAATAACCGGAATCAGCAAGAGTGGCAACACCGCCGATGTGGACTTCTTGTGGAAGTGGATTCCGCTGAATGAAGTCGGGGCGGCGCTTTACGCCGGCGGAGTTCAATACCAATCCACGGTGGGGTTCCGGCAATACGACGATGGCTGGCGTGTTATCGAGGGCAGCGCGCCCAAGAGCAATGAGGGTCTTGACGATGCCTTGAAGGACGCCGAACCCGCGCCCTGACGTGTCACGGATGGCAGCGCGAGTCTTTTTCTCCGGTGAACGGGGAGCGATCATGGCGAAGGCCATGGGAGATTAGCGCCGAGTCTATGTGACCGGCGGTTCAATATTCTGATTCAGGTTTACAAACTCCTCCTGCTCACGGTATATCTCTGTTTCAGCCCATGATGAAAAAAAAGGTGTTGTTTGTTTCTCTTCTTGCTCTAATGAGCTTCGCTCGCGCTTCGGACAAACCAAGAGTTACGTTCGATGAATTTTTCAACTTCGTCGGCTTCGACGCGGTCAAAATATCTCCCGATGGACGCTCAATCGTAATCGTCACCGATCGGGCTGATTGGGAGCAGAGTGTCTATCGCACCGATCTTTGGCTGTACCGCGATAACGGCCGAGGAGGAACTCTATCCCAGCTCACCCAATCCGGGCGGGATAGCTCTCCCCAGTGGTCTCCTGACGGACGCTGGATTGCGTTTCTTTCTCAACGAAACGCCAGCACCACAGAAGAGCCGACGGCACAGCTTTATCTGATTCCGCTCGCGGGTGGAGAAGCGTTTCCGGTGACACAGGGGGAGGAGGAAGTGCACTCGTTTTCATGGTCACCGGACTCCCGCACTCTCTACTTCGCCACGCGTGCGCCCTGGACCAGGGCTCAGAAGGACGCCTACAAGGAAGAATGGAAGGACGTTTTGCGATATCGTGGCGCGGAACGCGGAGACATGATTTTCAGTCTTGATGTGGCCGGCGCAGTCGCCCGGCGCGCGGCCGTCGGGATTCAACCTGATAATTCGGATGCTGAGTCGGGCGCGACTCCCGGGTCCCGGCCTCTGGCCAGTACACCATGGCGCGTTTTGGAACTAGTGGCTGCTCCGGATGGACGCCGCCTGGCTTTTGTAACCGAATCGGTTTCCGGCCGCGAGGAAAGGATCGACGAATACGAAATTTACACCGTGGACGTGGCCAACGCGAGTCTCAGCCGCCCGCCGCGACAGATCACGCACAACCAGGCCGAAGAACAAACTCTGCACTGGGCGAAGGATAGCAAGCATATTTTTTTCGAGGTGGAATACGGTTCGGTGGAAGGACCCTACAGAGATACGGAGCTCCGACTGTACTGGGTCGACGCGGATAAGGGAGACATCCAACGCTGGGCGAGAGACTTCGACGGCGCTATTTACGAGCACGCCGATGCTTTCGATGGCGGAGTCGTAGTTGCGGGCCGCGTGGGAACAGAGCAGCAACTGTATTTCGCAACCAAAGCCTCTGGGCCATTTACCCAGGCTGCGGGCTGGAATGGTACCTACGAACAACTTTCCACGGCCGACCGCTCACCCCGCATCGCGTTCGTGCAATCGACGCTGGAAAAACCTGCCGAGGTCTACATCGCCGAGAGTATCGACAAGCTGCAGGAAGCTCGTCCGATCACTTCAGTAAACAAGCTCTTTACCGAGCGCGATCTGCCTAAAGGCAAACCCTATCGCTGGACCGCGGATGATGGCACCCAGGTCGAAGGCATGCTGATGTATCCGCCGGGAAAGTTTGAGGCCAAAAACTTGCCCCTGTTTGTTGCTATCCACGGCGGTCCGGACGATGCCGACGGCAATCACTTCGAGGCTGACTGGTACGTGTGGGACCGCTTGGCCGCGAACAATGGGTGGCTGGTTTTCGAACCCAATTATCGGGGATCGGAAGGCTACGGCGACAAATTCCTCATGGGGATTGTCCCTGAAATGAATTCCCGTCCGGGCAAGGACATTCTTGAAGGTGTGGATGCGCTGGTGAAAGATGGCATTGCCGATCCTGCACATCTGGCGATTGGCGGCTATAGCGCCGGCGCCTTTTTGACCAACTGGCTGATCACGCAGACGACTCGTTTCAAGGCTGCAGTCACCGGTGGAGGCGCAGTCGAGAACGTGGCCAACTGGGGCAACGACGATACCACCTTCGATGACACTTATTTCCTGGGGGGAACGCCCTGGGAAACGCCGCAGCGCTATCACGACGAAGCCGCGATCTTCCAGATGAATAAAGTCCGCACTCCCACGCATATCGTCGCCGGCGAGGAAGATATCAGGGTAGCGGTGGCCGAAGCCTATCTTCTCGATCACGCATTGCATGCCCTCGGCGTTCCCAGCGCTCTGTTAATTTTTCCTGGGGAGGACCACTCTCTGACCAAGAATCCGTGGCACGGCAAGATCAAAGTGCGGGAAGAGCTGAAGTGGCTGGAAAAATACGGCGGAGTTCCTGCTACCCGATGAACGGTGCTCGCCGAAATCCACGTCGAGTAGTATACCCAGCGGGCGATCAGGCAAATCCGTGTAGAATGGCGGCTGTCTCGGAGAGCCAGGGAGGAGATTCCGGCGAAGATGTCTAGCCATGCCAGACTATTGGAAGAAATTGAGTCATACGCCCGCTCCGCTCACGGGACAAAGTCTGTTATGCAGCGCGTCGCCCAGATCCTCCATGAAGGGATGGCCCGCTATAACTGGGTTGGTTTTTATTTGATGGAACTCACTCCGTCCAAAGCTCTCGTGCTTGGCCCCTACGTCGGGAGCTTCGTGCCTACGCTGCGCATCCCGCTCGACAAAGGATTGTGCGGAGCGGCGGCCACATCCGGCAAGACTGTGGTGGTCAACAATGTTGTGGTCGACTCCCGCTACCTTGGGTCGGATCTCGTGAAATCGAATATTGTGGTGCCGATCTTCTTGAAAAATCAGGTCGTGGCAGAGTTGGATATCGAGAGCTACTTTGCCGACACCTTCACCGCGCCGGAGCAGAAATTCATTGAGTCGTGCGCCGCCCTGGTCGGCCGGTATATGGAAAAAGAGGCACCAGAAGCGGGGGGAAACGCGGGCGCTTCACACTAATGTCCGCATTCAACGCCTATTTCCCCGAAGGTTTCGCCGACGCGCTGGCCATTTTCACTTCCCGATTCGATGCCTGGTAGCGGGCAATTCCGTTGTAGAGGGCTTCGGCAATCTGCTGACGATAGGTCGAGCTTTGCAGGTTGTTTTCGTCGGTGGGGCTGCTGACGAAGGAAACTTCAGCCAGGATTGCGGGCATGGATGTTCCGGTAAGAACTACGTAGTGAGCTTCCTTGACACCACGGTTGCGCAGGCCGGGATTCTTCGCGGCCAGCATAGCGTACAGCGCCCGCTGTACGCTGGCGGCAACCTTGCGCGACTCGTGTACCTTGGCGCGAATATCGACGTTCGTCCAATCAATTGTCTTCAGCCCTGCGGCCGCCGCTTCATCGGCCTCTTCGGTTCGCGCTTTTACCGATGAATAGGTGTTCGTGTAATAGGTTTCAACTCCGCGTGCGGAAGGGAAGTCGCTGTAATTTGCATGGATGGACACGAAGAGGCTGGCCTGGGCCAGGTTGGCAATTTCCGCCCGCTTTTCGAGCGCAAGATAGCGATCATCTTCCCGGGTATAAATGACTTCGGCTCCGAGGCGGCTCTCGACCAGGTGTCCGAGGCGCTCCACAATATCGAGCACCAGATCTTTTTCCAGAAGACCCTTGCGCCCGACCGTGCCCAGATCCCAGCCGCCATGGCCAGCATCGAGTACGACCCGAAGCTTCGGGGTCGCGGCAGGAGTACGTGTCTGCGCCGTGTCCAGGGGGCTTGAAAATGCTGCGGGCCGCTTGCCGTCACTATTGGGCGTTGCTAGAGGACTCTTTGAATCCGGTCGCATCACGCTGGGATTGGGCGGAATCTGATTCGCGGCAACCTGATCTCCAGAGGGCGTGCCGGTCGGAAGCTGTTTGATTCCGGCCTGGTCCAAGGGAGCAGAATTCACTGGAGCGAAAAGATCGATCTTCGCCCGGTCCCGCGGCCTGGTTCCGAGCTTGCGGACTTCGACTACCAGGCGATACGGATTCGACTCCAAGCTCACCGAGAAATCCGACGCGCCTTTTGTCTCCAACACCACGCGCGTTACACCCGCCATGGGCTGAGCCACGCGAACCCGCTCCAGCAGCGCGTCGTTCACCGTAATGATCCGATTGGCCAACCCCGCTGTCAGGGTTGTGTCGTGCAGATCGAAATAAATCCGTTCCGGTTTGGGAAGCCGGTGAGCTTCGTACTGGACCTGATCTTGCAGGTCAATCACTACCGTGCTCGACTCACCCGACGACCAGTGCCGGACACCGGTTACCTGCGGTAGTACGCCAGCCGCTTCGGGAGTCGTCGGAGAGGCATCACTCTCATCTTCTGCAACTGTTTCAGTAGCGGTCAGTGGTGCAATTGGTGTGACCGGAGCAGCGGTGGCTGGAGCTGCTTGCGGCGTTGCCAGCGGCACAACTGGGCGAGAATTTGCTCTGACCAGGTTTGCGCGATGGCCGAGGGCCCACCATACTCCGGCGCCCAAGCCAACCGCAACTATCACGACCGCAACCACGACGGCAAGGCCCGGCCGTAAACGATGAACTGGTTTATGCTCCGCGACGTCGAAGGAATGGTCGATCGAACGCGGCGTCTCCGGTGCAGCTAATCCTGAATCACTTTCAGCATCTGCGGGTGAGCCTTCGGAACCTTGCGATTCTGGGCGTGAAGCAAGCGTGGGCTCGACCTCCGTAGTTTCAGGTACGACTTCAGGAACCGGCGGGAGTGTGACTGCCCGGCGGACTACGCGCTGGGAAATCTCAGCCAGACGATCTTCTTCCGCTGGCCTCAGCGCGGAGAGAACGAGTTCTGACAGCAGGCTCAGGCTACGCACATCGCTGTCATTGAATCCGTAGGGTTCACTGGAGAAAGCCTCTAACAATCCAATGACATTTTGCTTTGCCGAAAGCGGTACGGCCAGCATGGAACGGACACCCAGGCGGCGGCAGGCATGCAGATCGACTCGCGAATCGCTGTCAACGTCATCACAACGGACGATGCGTCCAGAAACCAGGCACTCTCCGGAAAATCCTGAATTCGGATCGAGCCGTATTCCCTCGTCCGGGGCGATCCTTCCCGCCGAAGCCCGGCACACGATGGCGTTGTCCTCAGCCAAGGCAACCGCCACACCATCCGCGCCGGTAATTGCCAGCGCGCGCTCCGCCACCAGTTGCAGAACTTCGTCGAGCACGAATTGCTCGAGCTTCCAGTCATCTTCCGTGAGCACGCCGTCGCGCAACTGCTTTGCGCGGCGGGTACGGATCTGTTCGTGCAGTGCAGAGAATGCGAGCAGAGCCTGCAGTGCTTCGCGGCCCGGGATTTCAGTATGCTCTGGAGCCTGCGCGGGAACAGTTGAGGTTCCTTCTCCAATCAACTCCAACCCCGCGTTGTTCAGACTCGCGCTCATGGAAACAGTAGAAAACTATGTTTCGGGACAATCGATCGCACAACGACCAATTTTATAGGGGAGAAATCGTATTACAATTTATCTATCTGGGATCTCCCGCAGATGGCCTCCGCGGAGTCCCCTTGCCTTCGGCCGTGGCATTACTCGTAAGTTACAAGGGTTTGGCCGTATTCGCAACGTTTCCGGCGCACGAAAGTGGGAGGCACCGCCGTGCAGTCTCCTAAACACCCGGAACCCTTGCCGATTCAGAGCTTTCCGAAGACCATTGCGCACTCACGCATTTCAGCATATCCTTAGCCTTTGGTAGGACTTACAGGTTGTGGCGGGTGAGCGAACAGAATAAGAAGTCGGGTTGGTTGTGGCCGCTGGGTGTGGTTGCCACCGGACTGGGCGCCGCCGGAGTCGTGATCTTTCGCGGCTGCTGGCACAGCAAGATGAGTTGGCCGGTTCGTTTCAAGGATCACTCCTATCAAGTCTGCCTGGGCTGTGGCATCAAGCGGTTGTTCGATGAGCAGGCCTTCCGCGCCTACGGGCCGTATAGCTACGACCTCAATAGCTTGATCGCGCGTGATCGGACTCGGAGAACTGAAGTTCGTCCGGAAGTTCAGCCCGAAATTCACCGCACCGCGTCCTGAAGCCCGAACCACCACGGTTACTGAGCCTCCTCCCCAGCTCAAGAATAAGATTTAACAATGCAGGCTGGGTCGAATCTCGCCGAAACTAAGGGAACTGGAAGCGCCAATACCCTTCGGCGCAACCCGCAGCGCCCTTACCGGCACAAGATCCGCACCTTGTCGCGCGTCAACCTCGACACCTCTCACGGAGCTGTTCTTCGCGATCTCAATGAATTCGGGATCGCCATGCAAGCCGTCACTCCTCTTGCCTCTGATCAACAGGTACATGTTCGCTTTGAGTTGCCAGCTCCGCGAGTCCACATCGAAGCAGCCGGCCGGGTTGTCTGGACCGATTCTTGGGGACAAGCAGGAGTCCAGTTCCTTGATCTGCCTCCGCGATCCCAGCGTTTGCTGAAGGAATGGATCTTCACCCAGATTCTTTCCGCTGCCTATCTGTTCGCCCCGGGCGAATCCGTAGCGGTTGACGGCAATCGGGCCGAAGGAGCCAATGAACTATTGTTCTCTGCTTCTCCCCGGCCAGCCATTTCAGTCGAACGGCTGGAGAACCGCTTGCCGCCCCCGGCCGTTCGCCCTCGACGGGTGCGGCTGCTGTGGTGCCCGGTTCCGATTTCACTGGCCGCGCTCGCCAAACTGGTGGATGGCCTGGTCGTGCTGTGCGCTGTCCTGCTCTTCACGGTCATCTCGATGGTGATGACGAGTGTTCTTTCCGCATGGCTGGTCACGTTAGCCCTCACCACCGTGGTTGCGGCGATCTTTGGGACGCTGTACTGGTTTCTGTTTGCCGTCTGGTTTCGCAGCACACCCGGCCAGCGTTTGGCTAACCTTGCATGCTCCGAGCGGGGAATAAGTGGAGAAGAAGATCAGGCGCGATTTCGCTAGAGCACCTCAGCTCAGAAAAAACTCTTCCTGAAAGCTTCCTGGCGCTGGCGAGCTACGTTCAACAACGTGGCAAATTCAGGCTCATTCCTTAGCCCGTTCAGCAGCGGATCGGTTGTGAAATACGGGTAACAGAAGAATCCGTTGTCAATGCTTCTACGCAGCGCGCGCAGCGCCGAAGTCTTGTCGCCCAGGGCAGTGTAGACCTGTGCGATTTTGTACATTGCTTCGGGATCGCCGACTCCACGTTCTCCCATCTTATCCTCCACCGTGCGCAGGACCTTGAGCCCGTCCGCTTCGCGGTGTGCGATCGAATCCCCCAGGGCCTTTCCGATCTGCGCGTACAGTGAAGGATCAAGCATGAAGGCACGATCAAAGTCCTTGGCGGCCTGTTCCCAATTCCTCTCGTAGTACTCTCCGAATCCGCGATAGAAAACCACAAAAGCTGAGTCGTTAAGATCCGGCAGGCTGCGAAGGAACTTGTCGTATTGCCCAAGATACAGATAGGTGTTCAGCGCCGACCCATTGGCCTTCACCAGCGGATCCAGTTGGCGCGCCCGCTCGCACTCCACCACCGACTCCTGCAACATGCCGGCAAAGCGGTACGCATATCCCAGTTCCCAATGTGCCTCGGCGTGGTTTGGATTGGTCTTCAACGCCTCCCGCAACAGCGGTACGGCCTCCTCAACTTTGCCAGTATCGATGAGGAGGTTTGCCAGGAAGATCCTGGCTTCCAGTTGTGCCGGCTGCAGCGCCAGCGCGCGCCCATAGGCGGCTCGCGCCTTGCCATACTGGTCGCGTCCTCCGAACTCGAACGCCGCGTCGGATGTGTAGGCTGCTCCTAGATAAGCCCAGGCGAGCGCGTAATTTGGATCAGTGGCCGTGGATTGCTCCAGCATCTTGATCGCGGGAGGAAAATCATGTCGCGAATAGAGGTCTACACCTCGCAGATAATATTCATAAGCTTGTGGAACTACGGGTTCGCCTGGCCCGATGCTTTGAGCTTCTGAAGGAGAAAGTTTTATCTCAAGTTCCTTGATGATCTGTTGCGCTACGTTGTCTTGCACCGTCAAAAGCTTTTCATACTTGAGATCAATTGTTCCTCGCCCCAGAATCCTGTCCGTCTTGGCCTCAATCAATTGATAGGTAATTCTCAGCTCATCGCCATCGCGCATGAAAGTTGCGGTCAGCAGCGTGTCTACATTGAGGTCGGTGGCAACCTTCGGGATATCAATCACCTGATTGCGATACTTCTGAATAGCGGTCGAGGGCCGGACAGTCAGCGACCTCACGTAGTCAAGTTTTGTAATCACAGCGTCGGCCAGTGAAAATCCAAGGAAGTCGCTGTCGGCATCTGGCCGGAGATTCTGAAATGGAAGAATGGCCAGGCTTCGCGGTCCTGTCAGGGACGCCCCCGTTGCTGCCTGCTTTCGGTATGCGGAGTAGGCGAGAATCGCTACCACTGCCAGCACAGCAAGCGCAGCGATTACGAGCCGTTCCCGTCGCTTGGTTAGGGTCTCACCCGCTGCCGCCTCCATCGGTACTGATTGCGGGCCTTCACCCCCCGTGCGCGGCGAATGGAGTTCTGCCGCGCCGGCCACGTTGCGCGGTTCCATGCGCAGCACTTTTTCGGAATCGGTTACTGCCGCCGCTCTTTCCTCCGACCACGCTCTTACCTGGGCTGCAAAGCGATATCCTCGTCCCGGCACCGTCACGATGTAGCGATCTTCCCCGGGGCTTTCTCCCAAAGCCTTGCGAATCATTGAGACTTGCTGGGTAAGGTTCGATTCCTCTACGAAGCTATCCGGCCACAGAGCGGCCATCAGTTCTTCCTTGGAAAGCATTCGGCCGCTGTTTCGAACCAGCACCAGCAAGGCGTCATAGGTCTTGGGGGTAAGCGTCACCGGTTGCTGCGCCTTCAGCAGCACGTGCTGGACCGTATCCAGGACGAACGGCCCGAACTCGTAGAACTGGTTTTCCGGCATCGAGACTTCCGCGGATCGGTTGACCGCTTTCATAGCTTTACGGGAGCGTCCCCTGGCGGCAAACCAGCCAACCCCGCCTCGGAGGACGCCAGCCTGAGGATCAGATTCCTCACCAGCGCAAATTACCCGAGACTTTATTTGGTCGAGGAATGCCAGGACCCAAGAGAAATCAATTCTACGACAACTCCAATCCAGAGACTTTCAGAAAAACCACCTCGATTTTCAAAGTCGTGAATTAAGTCTCGGCGATTGTTTTCTTAGAGATAGCAGTTTCCCGGGTCATTTAGATCTCTTTTAGATAACTTTTAGACTCCGCTCAGGACGCTCCGCCCGGATCTATCGCACGATGCCCTTGCGTCGCGGGATACGGGTCTGACCGGTTGATCTGCTGAAAGTCAGTTACGCCCTAAAACACGATTCCGCAAACTCAAACAAACCATAATTCAAAGGAGATCGCAGTAATGAACTTCGCTCGGAAAGCCAATAAAAATGCCAAGCGTCTCATCCTGATGGGAGCTTTTACCTTTGTCGCCTGGGTGGTTGCAGCACAGCCGCTGGCGGCGCAGAACAAGACAATCGAGTTTGACCTCCACCCCAATCCGGGTGTGGTCGGTTGTCTGGCCACCAAGAACGGGCCTACGCCTGTCGCCCACGTCACCGTATCCCGTGGCCGGTTCAACGATACGCTCGTCATCTCCGCTAAGAACCTTAACCCTCACGTTGCCTTCGACCTGTTTACGGTTCAACGCAGCTTGCTCCTGCCTGACGGCAGCGTGGACCCCGCATTCACCAATTTTGGTCTTGCCTGGTATCAGTCCGATCTGCAGGCGGATGCCGATGGTAAGTTCACCACAACCATCAAAACCATCTTGTTAGATCAGATTTTCGGTTTTGATCCTGACGCCGCCTTGACTCCGCTCAACACCTTTCATGTGGGCTTCTGGTTCAACAACCCGAAGACCGCGGCGAAATGCGGATTTGACCCGAACAAGCCCACTCCATTTAACGGAGAGCACAAGGCGGGTCCGGTGGCCATGATCAGCGTGCCCGATGCCGGTACGAATCTCGGTCCGCTGTGCAGCAACCCCAATGGCAACGGCACTTGCAATCCCTAGCCATGGTCTGAAGGAAGCCACAGAGGCGGGAGACGGAACTCGGGGGAGTACGTCTCTCGCCTTCGGCAGTCCGGCGGACATTTCGGATTGCGAAGCCCTGGCGGTGATTAGTTTCGTCCGAACTTTGCCGGAATTCGAAACCTGGTGTCCACCATCCGCCAACCGTCTCAACTTCTTTTTTTCGAGTGGCGTCTTTTCCATTCGGTTTTCGATATCTCAAGTAGAAGGCAAGAGAGAAAAAATATGGCTGAATTCCTGATTACTTATCGTGGGACCGTCTATCCCTGGCAATGCGACCACATGGGCCACATGAATGTGATGTGGTACGCCGGAAAATTCGACGAGGCGTCCTGGCAACTACTGTCGAATCTAGGCCTCACCTCGGCGCGCTTCCGGAACGACGGCACCGCTATGGCGGCTGTCGAACAACACGTCAACTACAGGCGCGAGCTGCATCCGGGTGACAGTGTCACGGTTCGCTCGGCTGTCCTGGAAGTGAAAGACAAGTCCATTCGCTTCATCCATGAAATGAGAAATGACCAGACCGAGGAGGTAGCGGCAACCAGCCTTCTGGTCGCCGTCCACCTGGACCAGACCGCGAGGAAGGCGCGCTCCTTGCCGGCTGACGTGCGCGATTGTGCAGCCCTGATGATCGGTGCCAAGGACGACGTGGAGCGCATTGCTTTCAACCGGCTGTTGGCCGCAATCAGCGCGCCCTTCGAAGTTGCAACCGCGAACCACCAGGCGTAGGGTGTCTCACGTGACCAGTTCTCGGTTTGGATCGCGGCGCTGACCGTATTCCAGGGCTGAAGCTGGAAACACATGAAAGGGCACCATGATGCAATCTCCGCTCTCTCTGATCCCGCTCCTCGAGCGTGCCGGCAAGCTATTTCCAGAAGTGGAGATCGTTTCCCGGCGGCCGGACTGCTCGACGCACCGGTACACCTACGGGGACTTGTACCGGCGGGCGCGCGCCCTGGCCGCGATCCTTCAGGACTACGGGATCAGGCCGGGTGATCGCGTTGCCACGCTGATGTGGAACCATTACGTCCATCTGGAGGCATACTTCGGCGTCCCCGTCGTAGGAGGCGTGTTGCACACCCTCAACCTCAGGTTGCATGCGGACGAATTGACATATATCGTCAACCACGCCGAGGATCGGTTTCTGATCGTTGACGACATCCTGCTGCCGGTGTTCGAAAAGATCAGGGACAGAGTGAGCCCCGAACGTGTCATCGTCGTCCCTTTCGGTGGCAATCCCATCCCGCCCGGCTACGAGGACTACGAAGTGCTCTTGCACCAGAGCAGCGGCAACCCCACCTATGCCGACCTCGATGAAACCGATGCCGCCGGCATGTGTTACACCTCGGGCACAACCGGCAAACCAAAGGGCGTGGTGTATTCCCACCGAACTATCGCATTGCATTCCTATTCGATTTCGCTGCCCGACAACTTTTCAATTTCACGCAACGACACGATACTGCCGGCGATGTCCATGTTCCACGCCAATGCCTGGGGCCTTCCTTATGCTTCGGTAATGAATGGCAGCCGCCTGGTTTTCCCCGGGCCAAATTTGCAGCCCGACGCGATTCTGGATCTGCTCGCTACCGCGCAAGTCACTTTGACCGGCGCTGTCCCCACGGTATGGCTCGGTGTCATTGATGCGCTCGAACGGCAACCCGGACGCTGGTCCCTGGCGCCAGGCCTTCGCGTGCTGATGGCTGGATCCGCAGCCCCAGAAACCCTGTTCCGTCGTTTTGACAAATTTGGGGTGCGCGTCATTCAGCCCTGGGGAATGACGGAGACATCGCCGATTGCGATCGTCTGTACCCTCAAGCCTCACATGGACTCGTGGCCGGAAGATGAAAAATACGAGATTCGTGCCAAACAGGGGTTGCCCTCGCCATTCATCGAGATCCGGGCAGTTGGCGATCACGGAGAAGTACCTTGGGACGGGGAGACACCGGGCGAGTTAGAGCTGAGAGGCCCCTTCGTTGCCGCCAGTTACTACAAAATGCCGGAAGAAAGTAGTCGCTGGTCACCCGACGGCTGGCTCCGCACCGGAGATGTCGTCACCATTGACCCCGACGGTTACGTCAAGATCACCGACCGGACCAAAGACCTCATCAAGTCGGGCGGAGAATGGATCAGTTCGGTGGACGTCGAGAACGCCCTGGTGGCTCATCCCGGCGTAGCCGAAGCCGCCGTGATCGCTGTGCCCCACCCCAAGTGGCAAGAGCGGCCCCTGGCCATTGTGGTCGTGAAGCAGGGAAGCGCAGTTAGCCAGGACGAGTTGCGCTCGTTCCTTGCCTGCAGATTCGCGAAATGGCAACTCCCCGATGACTTCGCGTTTGTGCCGGAACTCCCACACACGTCCACGGGAAAGCTGCTGAAATCAGCATTGCGAAAAAGCTACAAAGATTGGAATTGGGAAGCCCACAGTGCAACTGTCGACGGCTAAGTTCTGATCTGGAGTACACACGGATGGTGCACTCTTCCTTCGTGTCCATCGTGGTTGACGGAGTACGAATGCGAGAACTACGAGGGGCAGGATGGCAGCGCTTCAAACCCGCCCTAGTGCGTCAAATACTGCTGCGCCAGCCAAAGTTTCAAGTCGCGCTTCACTTCCGGGCTCATGTCGAGGAAACGAATTCCAGCGTTGCCCATCTTATCCGTCCAGGCAACTTCTCCCATGGCCTTCATCCGAACTTTACTATCGGGAAGTTGAAAACTGACTCGCACTGCGCCAGGCAACGCCAGCGGCTGCGGTAAGCGGATCCCGACGCCCCCCTGGCTGAGATTCATCAGGTGAGCCTCGATGCGTTTCTTGGAGCCGCAAGCAACCGATACCTGCAGATCAAGAGCATGGCGGTTGTAGCGCAGTCGCCCATCGAGAATCATGTTGCGTGCCGCCGAAAGCGTACGCACAGCTTGCTCCACTGAAATCGGCTTCTTGAAAGCGAACGTGGCCCCGGTGTCCTGCAGGTTTGTATGCCCGTTTGAGCCACTGACAATGACCAGCGGCACCGCGTTGAGTCCTGTCCCGAGCGAACGCAGAAAGCTGGTGGTCCCATCCAGGTCGCAGTCCACGATCAAGGCGTCGATCTTGGATTTGGCAAGTTTGGCGCGAGCGCGCGCCGGTTCCGGCTCTACATCCACTCCAATATGCAAACCACCGAGAATGCATTCCAATACGCTGACTTCAGACCAATCGCGAGAGACCACCATGGATGAGAGTGTCATACCGCAACTGTAGTCTGACGCGTAACCGTGCCACAGATAACGAAGGTAATGAAGCCTCGTTTTACGCCCTGGCCGACTTCTCCTGACTGCGGTACCAGTCCACGGTTCGTCGCAGTCCTTCCTCGAAGTCCACCTGCGGCTTGTATCCCAGATGCTTTTCCGCCCGCGACAGATCGGCCAGCGAATGCTTTACATCTCCCGCGCGATCCGGACCATATTTCACCTCGCCCGGGTATCCAGTGAGTTTCTTGAGCACGCGGAACATGTCATTCAAATCAATGCGCGTACCAGTCGCCACATTGAACACTCGCCCGGCGACTTCATTGGCCGGCGCCTTGCAAGCCAGCAGATTTGCGTGAACCACATTGTCAACATATGTGAAGTCGCGGCTCTGCTCACCATCACCATGAATGGTGGGCTGTTCTCCCTTCAGCATCTGCGTAATGAACTTCGCCAGTACGCCGGAATACGGCGAGGTGGGATCCTGACGAGGTCCGAAGATATTGAAGTACCGCAGCGCCACCGTCTCCAACCCATAGCAGCGGAAAAATGACGCCATGTAATATTCGCTTGCCAGCTTCGCCACCGCGTATGGCGAGATCGGGTCGGGAGACATGCCTTCATGCTTGGGCAGCGTCGGAGTATCTCCATAAGCGGATGACGATGCCGCATAAACCACCCGCTTCACTTTCGCATCCCGGGCCGCCACCAGCACATTGAGCGTCCCATCGGCGTTGGCTCGATTGCTTTCCAGAGGATTCACCACGGATCTCGGCACCGATGGTATCGCGGCTTCATGCAGAACGTAATCGACACCCTTGCACGCAGACTGCATCGCTTCCAGATCGAGCAAATCCACCTCTCGCACTTCGATGCGATCCAGAATCTCTGCAATGTTGCTTCGCTTGCCCGTGGAAAAATTGTCAACACCCCGCACCTTGTCGCCCTGGGCCAATATCGCCCGGGCCAGCGCCGACCCAATAAATCCCGCAATCCCCGTAACCAGATAAGTTGACATATATATTTAGATCATAACGGATGACCGTTAAATCAGAAATGCAGGTTGGCTCAAACCCGATGGCTCTCCACCGCTGCCCGGATCTCCTTCCACAACTCCTCGCGCCCGGCGCTGCTCTTGGCCGAGAAGGGAACAATCCGACTCTGTGGAAAATCCTGGGTCAGGGTTTGCAGAGAATTGCGCAACTGGTTCCCCGACAGCCGGTCGCTTTTGGTGCCAACAATCAGGAACGGGCGTCCGGTCGCAGAAAGAAAATCGAGCAACTGCCGGTCACTCTCCTGCGGAGCGATATTGACATCCACCAACACCAGGCACAGCGCCAGCGAAGGACGATGCTCCAGGTAAGGCTCGATGAAACTGGGCCACTGGCTGGAAATCTCCCTCGAAATCTTGGCGTACCCGTAGCCCGGTAAATCCGTGAAAATCAGCTCGGGTTGCGGCTTCCCCGCCCAGCGTAGCTCGAAAAAATTGATGCTTCGGGTCCGCCCCGGAGTAGAACTGGTTTTAGCCACTTTCGCCCCGAGCAGTGAATTAATCACGCTCGACTTACCAACATTCGATCGCCCGAGAAACGCAACCTCAGGAAGCGTCGGAGCAGGGAAGTGGCTGGCATCCATCGCCGACATCATGAATCGAGCCAGGACTCGCATGGGTCAGTTTGCAGTTTCAACGTCCAAGTTGCAAGCGGGAACGCAGGCGGTGGACTTTCAGAGCCTGCCGCTATCCCAGTCCAAGAGGCCGTTTATTCTCGACATCTTCTTCCCGGATAGGCCTGAACTTATGCCACAGAAAAAGAATCGCCGCCACCACCAGCCCAATTCCCAGACTTATCAGGAAAAACCACCGGTAGGCCGGAAATGCAATCAGAAGAATCGCCACTACGGCAACAGCGACAATCAGGCCGGTCGCCCCGCTGAAGGAGACTCTGGGTTGGCCCGCCTGAGGATTGGGTTCCATACATCACCTAAAAGCAACCCTTTGTGAACCTTCGTGTCCTTTGTGGTTAACGCTTCTTGAAGGCATCAACCACAAAGGACAAAAAGGTTCACAAAAAAACTACAGACTATTGCCGCCGAAACTGCTTGCTCAGCGTGAGCGCCTGATATTGATACGAGGATCCGATATTGGTGCCGTATATCTTGTCTGGCCGCGACAACAACGGCATATAGGTCAACCGCCCAACCAGTTGCCCGTGCTCGATCTGAAACGGAACTTCGTGCGCCCGAACTTCGAGCACCGCCCTCGTACCCTTAATGTCGCTCGATCCATATCCGAACCCAGGGTCAAAGAATCCCGCATAGTGAATCCGAAACTCGCCCATCGAAGCATCAAAGGGAACCATCTCAGCCGCATAGTCCGGAGGAACACGAACCCTTTCCCGCGACGCAAGAATATAGAAATCGTTCGGTTCAAGGATGAGGGCCTTGTTGTCGCTTTGCTGGCGAGGTTCCCAAAATTCCTCAGGCGCATAGTGAGCGATCCGGTCGAGTTCGATTGCCGGCGCATGCCCTCTCGCCCGGTACGCAATCACTTCGCCAGGCTCGGCAGCCTCAAGGTTCACCGTGATCCTCAAACCGCGATCCACATGCGCTCTGACCGCGTTCTCCGCGTCCATGTACACGAGCGATTCCTGCTCATCCAACGTGTTGATCAGGCTGTCCGGAGAAATCGGATTCCCGCGCACAAAACGCAGCTGACTGAGCCGCATCCCCGCCCTCACGGCCACGGTAAACGTGCGCGAAACAATCTCCGCATAGAGCTTGCCTTTATAGCCCGGAGGCACCCGCTCAAATTCGACCCCGTAATCCGTTATCAGCCGCGTGAAAATATCAAGACGGCCAGTCGTGCTCTTGGGATTTGCTTTCGCGGAAATATCTTTCGGCAGATTCAGCTGCTCCACCAAGGGCACGATATAAACGCAGCCCTTTTCAAAAACAGCAGCCTTGGTCAGGTCAACCCGCGTCATCCGCAGTTCTTTGATCTTCGCTTCCACCGTGCTATTCGGACCGGGCAGGAAACTTGCCTGCACCCGATGCGCAATATCTCCCAGCCGCAGGTCGAGGCTCGCCGGCTGAATATGCTCCTCGGATATCGGCGGCGTTGCCACCAGCCGCCCTGTGGCGATCAACTCCCGGATCGCCTGCGACGGGAGTATGCCCGTAGTCCGGCCTTCACTGGCCTCGCTTTGCGACTCCGGAAACAACCCAACTTCCCCGTTCCTCAAGTCGGAACTGGACATGGTTCAATACTCCTGGCACTGCCTTGGTTTTCTGAAACGCGGCACAGCCGCACCATTTATTCTATCCCGGTTTTGCGTCTACGCCCACGTAGCCCTGGACGCCTCGCCCGTGGCCGCGAAGCCAAACATCGCTCGAGGAGGGTGAGACCTCATTTGGCCCGCGCAGAAAGCCATGCTGCTGCAATCAAACACACGGTAATCACCATCGAGAAAACGATAGGGAGGATAAAGAGGTATCTCCAGCTCACAACCGTGATGGCGGCAAAGCAAGCCGCGAACGCCCACGCAGTGCCGCGCATGATCGCTAAAGTCTCTGCCGGAAGGCCACCAAGTTGCCACGCTAAGATCGCCGCAAAAAAATAAAACACGCCGACACAGAATCCAGCCGCAACAAAAAGGTCCCAATAAGTCCGGCTAAACCCCTGCACGTCAAAGTGAATGGACCGCATCGACCCCAGCAGTGCATCCACTCCCCAACCGGGATCGGACTGGCGAAAACCAAGTGTATGTCCGACCGCAAAAAAAAGCAGAAGAACAGCCGCGATTCGATACAACAGAGAGGCCTTCATATCTTGCTTCCAGAGATAACGGCTGAAGTGTACCATTGTGTTCGGCCCACCCGCGCCTCTTGGCGGGGATTCTCCTTCTCGACTGAGCCGCTAACTTCTATTGCCTGTCCTCCACAACTGACTTGAAGCGGGCTGCCTCGGCGGTACTTGTCGCAATCAGATGGAATGAGAAAGCCTCTCTCCGGCTACCCTCAAAACCAGGGTCAATGCGGTAAGCGCGATGTTACGACAGTCATCCGGCGTTTCGTTCCGCGCGTGTTACGATGCTGCGTGAAACGAATTAGTCCTTGCTTGCGACCTCTCAGCGCGGTTCTGCTGGCCTTGTTAATTTTTCAAGGCTGCGGCGCGCTCAATCCTTTGTGCGGTAGTGCTCGCCCAGCCCCGATCATTGGGTCTCTTTCCGCAAGCACGGTTACTTTCGCTGAAGTGCAGCAAGGCTTTCTTCTCACTGTTAATGGGAGCCATTTTGTTTCAGCTTCGGTCGTTGTCATCAACGGGACGACGCTGAGCACCAATGTGACCAGCAGCCAACAGATGCAGGTCACGATCACGACCGCCATAATCTCGGCTCCGGGGACGGCAAGCGTGTCAGTGAAAACTCCGAGCGGGAACTCGGGCGATCTTGGCTGCACAAGCGGTGGCACCAGCCACGCCCTCACCTTGACTATCACATAGGCAAATCAGAACCCCGATCCGAGGAAAATCCAGATTAGAAAGGGGATACTCTTCGACACTGGTCCCGCGAAGCCCTCGCGCACCTTCTACTGATGCGCCGTGGGCCCTTCCGCTGGGGGTGCCAGCGGCGTAATCGTCTCCGCGCTCTCCGCTTCCGCGGGAGGCACGGGCAGCGGGCGCTCCAAGGCCACGGCCAGAACCTGGTCCATGGTATCGACGAAGTGCAACTTCATCGCGGTGCGCAGGTTTTCCGGGACTTCCGCGACGTCCTTCTCGTTGTCCTGCGGCAGGATGATCTCGAACAAGCCGGCTCGATGGGCAGCCAGAAGTTTTTCCTTCAGCCCACCGATCGGCAATACTTTGCCGCGAAGCGTAATTTCGCCGGTCATCGCCAGATCGCGGCGTACCGGAATCTTGCTCAGAGCGCTGGCGATGGCGGTCGCGATCGTGATGCCCGCCGATGGCCCATCCTTCGGAATCGCGCCTTCCGGCACATGCACGTGAATGTCGATGTTCCGGTAGAAGTCGCGCGCCAGCCCCATCCGCAACGCCCGCGAGCGTATGTACGACATCGCGGCCTGAGCGGATTCCTGCATCACATCGCCCAGCTTGCCGGTAAGAGTGAGCTTGCCTTTGCCATCGACCACCGTCGCTTCCGTGCTCAGGATCGACCCGCCCACTTCAGTCCAGGCAAGCCCGGTAACCAGTCCCACCTCGCTGCGTTCGTGGGCCAGCGTGTCGCGGAACTTGACCACGCCCAGGTAATCCGTCACGTTATCCTGCGTGACCGCGATATTGTAAGTCTCGCCTTCTTTGACCACTTTGCGCGCAATCTTGCGGCAGACGTTGCCAATTTCGCGCTCCAGATTGCGAACCCCCGCTTCCCGCGTGTAGGAGCGGATCAGCCCGGCGACGGCTTCATCGGAAAATTTGATGTTCTTGTCGGTCAGGCCGGCCTGCACCATCTGCTTCTTCACCAGGAACTGTTTGGCAATCTCGACTTTCTCTTCTTCGGTGTAGCCGTGCAGTCGCAGCACTTCCATGCGATCCTGCAACGCGGCAGGAATGGTGTGGATGACGTTCGCTGTCGCAATGAAAAATACCTGCGAGAGGTCGTACTCGACGTCGAGGTAATGATCCACAAACATGAAATTCTGCTCGGGATCGAGGACTTCAAGCAGCGCCGCCGACGGATCGCCGCGAAAATCCATGGACATCTTGTCCACTTCGTCCAGCATGAAGACAGGATTCTTTGTCCCTGCCTTCTTCATCATCTGAATAATCTGTCCCGGCAAAGCGCCGATATAGGTGCGGCGATGGCCGCGGATTTCCGCTTCGTCGCGAACTCCGCCCAGCGACATGCGCACGAACTTCCGCCCGGTAGCTTTGGCAATCGACATACCCAGCGAAGTCTTACCAACTCCCGGAGGCCCGACAAAACAAAGGATTGACCCTTTGGGATTCTTCACCAACTGGCGGACGGCCAGGAACTCAAGAATGCGCTCCTTGATCTTCTCCAGCCCATAATGATCTTCGTTGAGGACCTTTTCGGCGCGGCTGATATTGCGGATTTCTTTCGACCGCTTCTTCCACGGCACCGCCAGCAGCCAGTCCAGATAGTTACGCGAGACGGTCGACTCCGCCGACATCGGCGGCATGGCCTCGAGTTTCTTCAGTTCCTGGATCGCCTTGTCGCGCACATCCTTGGGCATGCCGGCAGCGTCGATCTTCTTCTTTAGCTCGTCGAACTCGCTCTTTTCGCCGCGGCCCAGTTCTTTCTGGATGGCTTTGATCTTCTCGTTGAGGTAATACTCTTTCTGCGCCCGCTCCATCTGCCGCTTCACCCGCGACTGGATGGTGCGATCCATATTCAGCTTCTCGATCTCGATATCGAGCACGTCGCCAATCCGGCTGAGTCGCTCCGCTGGGATCAAAGATCTCCAGCAGTTCCTGCTTCTCTTCAATGGAAAGCTGCAGGTTGGCGGCAATGGTATCCGTGAGCTTGGCCGGATCTTCCATGCGCACGGCCGCGATCATGGTCTCGTAATTCAGCGACTGGCAAAGTTTCACGTACTGCTCGAACAGTCCCGTCACCCGCTGCATGCCGGCTTCAATCTGCGGATTGGTCTCGGTAGCGTAACGCGCCAGGCGCACTGAGGCCTGCATGAATCCTTCAGTCTCAGTGACCTGCAGGATCTTGCCGCGCTCAATGCCTTCGACCAGTACTTTGATGTTGCCGTCGGGTAGCTTCAGGCTCTGCACGATATTGACTACGGTGCCCACCTGGTAAATCTCGTTGGGCTTGGGTTCGTCAATGCTGGCATCGTGCTGCGTCGCCAGAAAGATCTTCTTGTCCGCGGCCAGCGCCTCTTCCAGCGCATGCACGCTCGACTCCCGCCCCACCACGAACGGCGTCATCATGTAGGGAAAGATGACCACATCCCGAATGGGCATCATGGGCAACTTCTTGGTTTCGAATTTTTCCTTGGATGTGGTCACTGAGTCTCCCAAAATTCAGCTCTTAGCTTTCAGCCGTCAGCTCTCAGCTTTTCCTGGCTGACAGCTGAAAGCTGATGGCTGACAGCTATCCCGCCTTCTCCATCATCGCAAACGAAGCATTGTGCTTCTCCACCATCTGTTGCGTCACTTCGAATTCCTTTACCTTCTTCTGGCTCGGCAGATGGTACATCAAATCCAGCATCAATTCTTCTAGAATCATGCGCAAACCGCGTGCCCCCACCTTGCGAGCCATGGCCTGCCGTGAGACCGCCCGGAGGGCTTCCTCGCTGAATTTCAGGCGGACATTCTCAAACTCGAATAAACGCTGATATTGCTTGACGATAGCGTTCTTGGGGCGGGTGAGGATTTCGATCAGCGCAAACTCGTCCAGATCTTCCAGCACGCCCACCACCGGCAAGCGTCCCACGAACTCAGGAATCAATCCAAACTTGATCAAGTCCTCGGGCTGGACTTCGCTCAACAGCTCGAAATTCCGCTTCCGCGCCACCGCGGGCTCTTCGCTTTCACCCTCTTCTCCCACCTTAAAGCCCAGCGACTTCTTGCCTGCGCGCCGGCCAATGATCTTTTCTAACCCAACGAACGCGCCACCGCAGATAAACAGAATGTTGGTCGTATCTACCGGCGTGAATTCCTGATGCGGATGCTTGCGACCGCCCTGCGGCGGAACATTGGCAATCGTGCCTTCGAGAATCTTCAGCAGCGCCTGCTGCACCCCTTCCCCGGAAACATCGCGGGTGATGGATGGGTTCTCGTCCTTGCGGCCAATCTTGTCCACTTCATCGATATAAATGATGCCGGTCTGCGCCCGTCCCACATCCCCGTCCGCTGCCTGCAGCAGTTTGAGGATGATGTTCTCCACGTCCTCGCCGACGTAACCGGCTTCGGTCAGAGTGGTAGCGTCGACAATGGCGAACGGCACATCCAGCATGCGCGCCAGGGTCTGCGCCATCAGCGTCTTCCCCGTCCCGGTCGGGCCGATCAGCATGATGTTCGACTTCGTCAGCTCGATGCCGTCGCTGGTCCGCTGACGGTTCATGTAGATCCGCTTGTAGTGGTTGTAGACCGCAACCGCCAGCTTCTTCTTGGTCTGCTCCTGGCCGATCACGTACTCATCGAGAAAGACTTTGACCTCTTGCGGTTTGGGAAGCGTGTTCGGTGTGCTGGCTGCGGGGGTTGCAGCGCGGTCGTCTTCGAGAATCGAATTGCAGACCGCCACGCACTCGTCGCAAATGTAGGCTCGGGGATAATCGCTGGGCGACGAAATCAGCTTGGCCACCGCATCCTGCGACTTATGGCAGAACGAACAGCGTAGGATTTCCTCAGTGCCTGTTCTGTTTTTCACTCGGCTTGACTCCTTGTTTCACCTGACCTCGTTTTGCCTGAACCTCCCGGCTTCTTTAGCGCTCCGTACCCGTGGGGAAGCGGGGAGAGATCGTTTTGCGCCGAGACCTCCGAATCTGACCGGCGAATGCCGATCATACCCTTATCTGGTCTTATAAATGATATCGTCTATGATTCCATATTCCTTAGCCTGCTGCGCGTTCATGATGAAGTCGCGCTCCACGTCCTTCTCCACCTTCTCCAGTTTTTGCCCCGTGTGCTTGGCTAGTAACTGGTTTGTAATCTCGCGCATACGCAGTATTTCGCGGGCATGAATGTCAATGTCGGTAGCCTGACCCGACAACCCGCCCATCGACGGCTGATGGATCAGAATGCGCGAGTTAGGCAATGCCAGCCTTTTCTTATTTTCTCCCGCCGCCAGCAGAAGCGCAGCCATCGAAGCCGCTTGCCCGATGCAAATCGTGGTCACGTCGTTTTTGACGTATTGCATGGTGTCGTAAATCGCCATGCCCGCCGTGATCGACCCACCCGGCGAATTGACGTACAACTGAATGTCCTTCTCCGGATCTTCCTGCGCCAGAAAGAGCATCTGCGCAATCACCAGATTGGCGATGTTGTCGTCAATCGGTGTGCCAATAAAAATAATGTTGTCCCGGAGCAGCCGCGAGTAGATGTCATAAGCCCGCTCACCTCTCCCGGTTTGTTCGATTACCATGGGCACGAGCACTCGGTCACCTTTGCCTTTCACACTCCGGCCCGGACTGCTTTGGGCCTTTGGGAGTTTTATGCGGACTGATGATATAGAAAATCGAGGGTCTTTTCGCTGCGGATTCTATTTCGGATTCTATCCAGCGCGCCATCACGTGTCAAACGCGAGCGGATAATCTCGACTGACTGTTTCGATTGCTCGGCCACGGCTTCGACTTCGCGATCGATTTCCGCATCACTGACCTCGATTTTTTCCTCCTCAGCGATTTTTTCCAGCAACAGTGCGGCCTTCACTTCCTGTACGGCTTGATCTCGCTGACCCGCGCGCAGGCGGTTGAGATCCATCTTCTTCATGTCCTCGGATTTCATGCCTTGCGCCGCCAGAGCTCGCAGTCCGCGCTCCAGGCGAAGATCGATCTGATTCTCCACCAGCGCTTCCGGCACTTCAAAATCGTTACGCTTTACCAGTTCCGCCACCAGCTTATCCTTGGCTTCGCGTTCGGCGGCATGTTTTTTCTCCGCCTCCATACCTTCGCGGATTCTCTTTCGTACATCTTCGAGGCTGGCAAATTCTCCCAATTCCTTGGCGAACTCGTCGTTGAGCTGGGGCAATGTCTTTTGCTTGATGGCCTTTACTTTCACGGTGTAGGTAAAGGTCTTGCCGGCGAGGCGCTGGTCAGAGAAATCCTGGGGATAGAGCACATCGAAGGTGCGTTCATCTCCCGCGGAGGTGCCGCGCAAGTTCTCGGTGAACTCGGGCATGGTGCCTTTGCCGCCGATTTCTACCAGGATGTCGTCCATGTGTACGGGGTTCGATCCCGTGGGACCCGGTGCGGCCGCGATTTCGGCGTCCTTCGGTTTGCCATCGAGCGAGACTTGGGCAAAGTCGCCGTCTCCCAGCGGGCTACCCTCGATCGAGGTGAAGGCGGCGCGCTGCTCCTGCAGGCTCTTGAGCGACTGCTCGACTTCTTCGTCGGTGATCGATACATCCGGCTTGTCGGCGCGCAACTCCTTATAGTCTTCGACCCGGATGGTCGGCATCACTTCAAAGCTGGCTTTGAAAGTCATGGGCTCGCCGTCGTGCACGTGCAGATCGGTAACTCGGGGCTGCGACACTGGGGTCAGGCCGAGCTTTTCGGCCTCTTTGCGGAAATACCGAGGCACCAGGGATTCCACGACATCGCTCTTGATGCCTTCCGCAAAGCGTTGCTTAATGACGGAAGCGGGGGCGTGGCCAGTGCGGAAGC
Organism: uncultured Acidobacteriota bacterium; assembly: GCA_963788605.1. GTDB lineage: Bacteria > Acidobacteriota > Terriglobia > Terriglobales > Acidobacteriaceae > JABDBE01. The sequence continues at coordinate 310,822 of CAWBHD010000009.1, forward strand.
CGGGGATGCGGGCAAGCTTCTGATACTTCTGGATGAGGGTCTCGGTCTCGCGGGCAACGTCGGCGGCCGGGATCTCCACCTGGATCTCCCGTTTGGTGCTGCTGCTGGTCTCAGTGGGGCTCACGTTTACCTTTCGGTCGGTCAGCCCGCGGATTCAGGAGCCCGTGTCAATTCGGACCGCCCCAAGCCACCGGCCTACAGTCTTGAGTGTAAAGACAGAGGGAGAGAAGCGTCAAACGGGGGAAGGCATTTTTCAAGCCCATTTTGGGACTTTAGTAACACTGTCATATGCGGTTCATCCAGTAGCCCGGACGCCGGTGGCCATGGGCGACTGCCAAAACGACAGTGTGGGACGCAAGAATCGAGTACACGACAATGAATGGAAATTGGTGGAGCGTGCCACCGGGCAGCCCCGTAGCTTCCTCGCTGCGCGAGGAAGTTGCTGCGCTCAAGATGACAGAATGCGTGATTTAGCCTTTAGTTGAAGGAGTCGACGGGGGATGCATCTGATTAGATGGCTAACTTCTGCGCGCTTATTGAGTCCAATGTTGGGGGTCACAACTTGTCTCTTTCAGAACGTTGGGTAAAGTCATGTTTCGTGGTTGTCATTGGCTTGGGTTCGTCGTTGGGTTGGGGGCAGGCTCGCTCCGGACTTGATGTTTCGCAGCTTGATCGCGCGGCCGATCCTTGTGTGGACTTCTACCAGTTTGCCTGTGGGGGCTGGCGCGCCAAGAATCCGCTTCCGGCGGACCGAGCCCGTTACAACCGCTATGACGAGATGGCGGAACTTAATCTGGCAAGAATGCGCACGCTGCTCGAGGCGGCAGCCCAACCTGGGGTGAAGCAAGACGCTGCCCCCCAACAAGCCGGGGATTACTACGCGGCATGTATGGACGAAAGCGGCGTGGAGGGGAAAAAGGCTGAACCGATCGCGGCTTACCTTTCGCGCATTACTTCGCTGCAAGACAAGCGCGCGCTGCTGATCCTGGCGGCCCAGTTTGAAGACGAGGGCATGCCGATGATGTTCGCGTTCAGTTCCGAGCCTGACCGGCACAATTCTTCCATGGAATTAGCGGCGCTGGATCAGGGAGGCCTAAGCCTTCCGGATCGGGATTACTACCTGAAGACCGACGCCCAGTCCGCCGCGCAGCGTGAGGAATACAAACGTCACGTTGCCAAGATGTTTTCTTTCACTGGCGTCTCCGAGAGCGCAGGCAAAAGCGATGCTGAGATTGTGCTGCGACTGGAAACAGAGATGGCGAAGGCGTCCATGGATCGAACGGCGCGTCGCAGCCCAGAGAATCTTGACCACAAGATGGCGCTCAAGGACTTCAACGCGCTTGCTCCCAATTTGTATTTCTCGGATTTTGCGAAAGCCGCCAACGCGCCAGGTTTCGATTCGCTCAACGTCGCCACGCCAGACTTTTTCCGCGCGCTGAGCGGATTGATTGACTCCGTTCCGTTGAATGAATGGCAGGTCTATCTGCAATGGCGAGTTATGCACGCGATGGCGCCGATGCTTTCCTCCGACTTCGAAAATGAGAACTACAGGTTTAATACGCAGTATCTGCGGGGCGCCAAGGTGATTCCGGCACGGTGGAAGCGTTGCGTGAACTCAGTCGACCGGCAACTGGGCGAGGCCTCGGGGCAGATGTTTGTCGACAAATATTTTGGCGCGGAAGGCCGGCAGAAAGTCCGGGAGATTGTAAACAACGTGATGGAGCAGCTTCGACTGAGCATTACAGAATCGGATTGGATGTCAGAAGCGACCAAACAAAAAGCGCTAGTCAAGCTGGGGAAAATCAATAGCTCGAAGCTTGGCTTTCCTGACCGCTATCGCGACTATTCGAGCGTGCAGATCAAGCGTGACGACTACGCGGGAAATTACACGCGCTCCAGCCACTTTGAATCGAAACGGCAAATCGACAAGATTGGAAAGCCGGTGGACAAATCGGAATGGGACATGACACCGCCGACCGTCAATGCATACTATTCGCCGGAAATATCGGAAATCGTATTGCCGGCGGGCATCCTGCAACCGCCGATGTTCGATGGAACGGCGGACGAAGCTTACAGCTATGGCGCGATCGGCCGGGTGATTGGCCATGAGTTGACTCACGGCTTCGACGATGAGGGGCGGAAGTACGACGCCGATGGCAATCTGACCGATTGGTGGACGCCCGAGGACAGCAAGGCGTTCGAAGAGCGGGCTTCGTGCATCGAGAAGCAATACTCGCAGTATTCACCCGTCGATGATGGGAACGGGAAGCCGCTGTACCTCAATGGCAAGCTGACCCTGGGCGAAAATGTGGCCGACAACGGTGGATTGAGGATGGCTTATCGAGCCTATATGAAGGCGCACCAAGGCCAGAAGCCGGAAGTGGTTGATGGATTCAGTCCTGCGCAACGAGTGTTTCTGGGCTACGCGATCAGCCGTTGCGAGAATGTCTCGCCAGAATTTTCACGAGTGCTGGTCCGGGTGGATCCACACTCGCCGGGGAAGTTCCGGCTCATGGGTCCAACCTCGAACATGCCGGAGTTCCAGGACGCATTCAGCTGTAAGACGGGACAAGCGATGGCGCCGGAGAATCGCTGCCGCGTGTGGTGAGGGATGAATGCTCGACCGGGCCGCATGCGATCAGATTGTATTTGACAGTGGGAGTGTCCGGGTCGGGGCCTTCCGCTGCGATCCGGCGCATCCTTCTTTTCGCGATTCCGGGCCAAGCCGAAACTGGTGTTTCGTGTTTCCGCGTACGGCTGTCGAAATACAGCACGAACACGAACGCGCGTTTGTTGGTAACCCCAGGGTGGTGGCGTTCTACAACAAAGGCCAGGCTTACCGGAGAAGCGCGATCAGCGCGGAGGGCGACCGTTGCGACTGGTTTGGAGTGGATCTGGAGATTGCGCAGGATGTGATCGGCGCTTTTGACTCAGGGTTTGAGTCGCGTCCCGAGCAACCGTTTCGACTGACGCGGGGATGGAGCGATGCGCAGACCTACCTGATGCAGCGGAGAATTTTTGAGTCCGTGGCCAGCGGCTTCCCCGGCGAGCCGTTGGCGGTTGAAGAGGCGGTGATCGCTTTGCTGGAGCGGGTGATGCGAATGGCGTATCGAGCCTGCGCACTGAAGCGCCCGCGGGTGCAGTGTCCGGAACAGCGGGATGCCGTCCATCATGTGGAACGCCTACTCAGCGAACGCTGGGGAGAGAGCCTGACTCTGCGGAGCATTGCGCGCGAAGTGGGAATGTCGGTGTACCATCTGTGCCGGATGTTTCGCCGGGCTACGGGCACAACCCTTCATCAATACCGGCAGGATCTGCGATTGCGGTGGTCGCTCGGGGAGGTGATCGAGTCGGGGCGGCCACTGGTGGACATCGCCCTGGACGCGGGGTTCTCCAGCCATAGCCATTTTACGAATTCGTTCCGGCGCCAGTTCGCGCAGACCCCGTCACGGGTTCGGGCGCACGGGCGACGTCCCCGGGCCAGCGCAAGATTTTGATAGCGAGGGGAGTCGGCGATCGTCTACACATTGAAGATATGCCGATGTCTCCCATTTCCCGCCGGTCTGTCGTTGCCCTTGTTTTAATCATCTTTGCTGCCGCAGGCTGCTCGTCGCATGGCAAACCGGCCGCGGAAGAGCCAACCCTGGGTGCGGCAGTTGCCCGCATGCAGGCGAGTGACTTTGCGGGTGCAGCCAGGATCCTGGAGCAGGTGACGGCGCGGGAGCCGCAAAATGGGCGCGCCTGGCGCAACCTCGCACTGGCGTACCAGCACCTCAAGCAGTGGGACCGGGCTATTGCAGCCGACCAGCGGGCGCTTGAAGTTGAACCGGGGATGCCCGCTCCCCTTTTTAGTGTGGGCGTGATCCAGGCTGCGAAGGGCGACAAGGAGCAGGCTTTCTACTGGCTGGCCAGGGCCAAGGCCACGCGGAAAGTAGATATGTCGCAAGTCGAGGCGACGCCGGAATTGGCGGTGCTCAAAGGCGACTCGCGTTATCCTGCCCTCTTGCCGACCCGCGCTGATTTTGACGATCCCTTTGTCGAGCCGGTGAAAATTATCCGCGAATGGGATGGCGAGTCTGCGAACGATCAGTTTGGCTGGATTGCCCGCAACATCGGAGATGTGGATGGCGATGGCGTAGCGGACGTGGTCACGTCCGCGCCCAGCAGCAACCATGGCGGCAATGATGCGGGGCGGATCTATGTTTATTCCACAAAATCCGGAAAGCTGCTGTGGGCTGCCGATGGCGCTGCGGGCGACGAATTAGGCACGGGCGTGGAAGCAGTGGGAGACACCAACGGTGACGGAATTCCGGATGTGGTTGCAAGCGCCCCGGGTGGCGGTTACGCCAAGGTTTACTCCGGCCGGGATGGGCGCGTGCTGCTGACGCTGCGCGCCGAGAATAAAGAGGATGAGTTTGGACGGCACGCCAGCGGCGCGGGCGATGTTGATCGTGATGGCTTTGCCGATGTGATCGTCGGCGCGCCCAGCAACAGCGCCGCCGGAGCCAAAGCGGGCCGGGCCTATGTTTATTCCGGAAAGGACGGGCGCCTGCTGCTGACTCTGAGCGGGGAGCGGGCGGGCGACGCGTTTGGCAGCACCGTCGCGGGCTTTGCCGACAAAGATCGAACGCTGCTGCTGGTCGGCGCACCCGGTGCGGGACAGAAACATACGGGGCGAACTTATGTGTACGACTCGCTTTCGTCCAAGCCTAAGTTCATCATTGAAGCCGATGAAACGGGCTCGCAACTGGGAGCCATGTTCGTGTCCGTGCCCGGCGACGTCGACGGAGACGGCTTTCCCGACGTGTACGCATCGGACTGGCAGAACAACGCCAAGGGGCCTTCCACTGGCCGCGTCTATGTGTACTCAGGAAAAGATGGCAGCCACCTTTTGACGCTGACGGGAGAAACTGCTGGCGAAGGTTTCGGTACCAGCCCGTCAGTCGCGGGCGATGTGGACGGCGACGGCCATGCCGACTTGATTGTGGGGGCATGGCAGTACGGCGGCGCGGCAGTTAGCGGCGGACGCGCTTACCTGTACTCCGGTAAGGACGGCCACCTGATGAAAACCTACACTTGCCGCACTCCCGGCGACACGTTTGGTTTTGACTCCGTGACCCTGGGCGATGTGGATGGCGACGGCACGGCGGATTTTCTGATCACCTCGGGATGGAGCGGGGTTCACGGTTTCCACTCCGGCCGGGTTTTCATCATCGACGGCGGAATCAAGCCACCCGGACGGAACTGAGTGGATTCATCCGGCTTTTGTCTGCGTGCCACGAAGTAAGTCGAAGACCTTGAGCAATGCGGGTATTCCCGCAGCGATGGCTCCAATGAACGCCGAGGAGGTGTTCAACAACTGCGGTTGAGTCAGGTATACGACGAGGCCTCCGCCGACCAGCATGAACAGCAGAGTACTGCGAATTAACTTCCAATGACTCCACTCGTCGGCGCCCAGATCCGGCAGCCCTTCCCGCAGGCCGGTCTCCAGCACAAATCTGCGGAAACTCTCGTTGAGGCAGCGCAGTTCAGGTTTCCGCACGGCGAGTCCGCGTTCCAGCAGGTGGTGCAGTCCACAGTTCTTTGAATTGGCAAAGCCGTCTCGCGCCATATCAAACAGCGCGGACTTTTCCTCTTTTGAGCAGGTAGCCCATAGTGCCCGGTAATAGGCGCGGGCCCGGTCGAGGACCTCCGCGATCACCTGCTCCACATCGAACTGGTCATGTCCGGGTGCCACCGAAATTGCGATCCCGATCTGTCGCAGCCGTTCCGTGGACCGGCATTCGCGCAGCAAGGCAATAGCTGAAGGGGCTCGCAACTTAGCCTGCGAAACAGCTTGTTTTAAGGCCTCCTCATTGTTTGCAGCGCTTTCTTCTTTTGCCGCATAAGTCTTTCGGGTGAACGTGCTCCAAAACGCCGCCCAGCGGTCGGCGTCGATCGAATCATCATGGGATCCGCTGTCCACCACTCCTGACTTCTTGTCTTTCGTATTCTGATTGCCGGTGGCGTCGTCGACCTTCTCTCCCGTGCCCGTGGCGATGGGGAAGTCCATGGGGTCGGCGATAGACGCAACGACCAGCGTGCGGTTGGAGTACAGAAATTTCTCCAGCAATGCCAATTTCCGGATGTTGCACTCCGGATTCCTCATCTCGTACTCCAGGTGGTCAATCGCGATGACAGCGCGGTCTTTTGGCAGTTCCTGCTTTAACGCTTCATCCCAACTGTTGGCGGACGCGATCAGGCGCAGGTCCACGAGGAAGAAGTCTGGTCTGGCGAGCAGCTTGCTTTTGCCCGAATGCGGAGTGCCCAGCACCAGCGTGTTCTCGGTGACAGTTCCCAGGTCGCATACCGCTATTTTTGAAAGCGCGGGCACACGCAGGCCAAAAAGAACGATTCTTTCCGCCATCCAACGCAATAACGCGTAGATGGAAAACAGAAACACTGGAGCCGCCAGCAGCAGGACCAACCAGCATCCGAGGGTATTTGGCCATCGCAAGAGCGGAACCGAGGAAAACAATTGCAGGTTGGTGGAGGCAGTTAGTTCAATTCCAGCGACGGGTGCGGGTTGCGTCTGATCGCTTTGCAATACAGGGCGCCACTGCACGGGCTGCCATTTCGCGGAACTGTCCGCACTTGCATCCCGCAGCAGTTCGTGGGTCTCGACACCTGCGTCGCTATAGAGTGGCCTGATCACCTCCATCAATCTGTCGAAGAAATGCAGTTCATCGGATTCCACGGTGGCGAGGACTTCCCCTGGTCCGGTGTTATAGAAGAAGGAGGTGTAGACATCGCTATCCGCTTGGAGCCTTTTTTCGATGAAGTCCGGTGGTTTCGGGACATCCTGATACTCCTGACTGATCCTTTGGGTTCGCTCGGCGAACGAACGGGCGATTCGGTACTGGCTGTGCTTTACTACGACTTCCATCTCGTTGTCGTGGGCAGAACGGAAAAAAGCAAGGGCCGGAAGTATACTCACCAGCACGACAATCGAAAGGGCCATGCATAGGTATGAGCTTCCAGACCGCAGCTCCGGCCTGCAGGAGTAGGTCTCGACCGTTTTGACGCAGGAGCGTGGCGTAAAAAACACGAACGCGAGCGCGGCGCACATCAGCAGGGCCAGAGAGAGGCACCCTGACCGTTCCAAATTGTAGCCGTGCGGTGTGACCACCTCGCCGTTCGCCCAGCCCAGTCCCAGCAGCAGAATCGGCAATGCCAGCAACAGCACGAAACTGGGATGTTCCGTCCAGCGCGCGGGTTTCGCCCCTTTCAATTTCAAACAGTTCAGCAGCAGAGCAAAAGGGGGAATTACGAATGCCGCTGCGGGAGCGTGGTGATGAGGTACCAGAAGGAAATCCTTCACCACCAGCCCTACGATCAAAGCCAGGTTCGCAAGCAACAGGATTCCGTAGTCAAGGCTGCGTTGCTCGTCAGGCCACAGCCACTCCCTGCGGCGGAAGCAGAGCCAGAGAACGGGGAACAGGAACACCACGGCGTAAAGAATGCCGAGGATCAAAGAGGCGGAAAGCAGTTCGAGATTGGCGGTCTGGACGGGCTCCCAATCTTTGAAGGTCACCATGGTCCACGGCAAGCCTTCGAGCGGCAGCGTGTACAGGCGGAAGTACCGGCCGGCACAGCGTACGTCAATGACTTTGTCGATCCGCGCGAATACCAGACTGCGCAGTTCACGATCCCCGTCGCACTCTTGAAAGAAGTCAGCTTGGGCAAGCCTGGCTTCAGAATGAAACATTACTTTGCCGCTGTTTTCGATTACCGCATAGCCGAAGCCCGGAGGAATAACGGTTTGTTGCAGCGAAATGAGTTTTGCGATGACCGTGCTGACCCCTTGGGTCTGGTTGTGATTCATCCACGGAATTGCGAGCACGGCTTGCGGGTCGCCGGTGTTCCAGGAGAGGACGGAATCCAGGAAAAATAATTGATCGTTGTTGTTCGGTAGTCTCCACCCCAAGCCCTGGTTAATAGTCTGGAAGTAGGCTCGTTGGCGGACGGAAATGGCTGGGCCGCTGACCTTATCAATGGCCCACTTGGCAAACTGCATCCCGTCGGGATGTACCACAGCCGTATTTTGGAAATAAGGCGACTCGTCGTCAATCCATGCAGGCCTCTTGCAATCTTTACCCTGACAAAGGACAGAGGTTTCGATTATTTCTTTCTTTGGCCCAGAGCTCTCCGGGGCCATTGCGTGGTTCATATCATTCAGCATTTTGCACAACTGTTGGAGTTCGCCGGCAAAGTGTTCTTGGATGTTGTGGGCAAATTCTCGGAGTTGGCCGTCGAGTTCTTTTTGCAGGTGCCGGTAAGCGTACACATCCAAAAGAAAGTAGGTGAGAAGGCTGCTGACCATCAGCACGGACACGCAGGCTAATAGCGCGTCGGCTTTTCCCAATTGCTCGGTTGGTCCGAGGCCCCAAAGTTTCAGGAGTGGATAACCCGTGATCACCAGTGCGAAAGCGAAAAGAAATAGCAACAAAAGCGGATTCGAGATCGCCCAGCTCTCCTGGCGAAAGCGAGCGGCCGTCACCAAGGCGCACAGAGCCCACTCGGTGTTGCTAGCCGTTCCACCCAATAACACAAGCCGCAGCGGGTGAATGAAGAGTTTGTAATCCGTGCCTCCAAGGCGAACTGGAAACACACCCGAAGCAGCCACCTTGGGGGGCGAAGAACCTCCGGGCATATCAGATTGCCCTGCCGCACTCTTTCCGGAAGTCTCATTCAGTGGGGGTAGTTCGTCGAGACGGAGTTCTCCAGTCGCGCGTTGGAAGATGACGCGGCCGTCTTTGCTCTTGTCCAGGCTCTTGTCCAGGCTGGCGATGAAGAGGTCATCGAATACGTCGCCGCGATGGCCGCGCAAAAGATCTTCCATGCGGAGCACGGCTCGGAAGCTGACGCCCCGCTCCTGGCCCTCGGGACCCTTGTAAGCGATGTAAATATTGAAGGCGTCGTCCTCTTGCCTCGGATCCACGGACGCTTGCGGCGCACTGATCGGCTGGGGAGTGAATACTGCTTTGCCGACCAATCCCAGGTTAGGCGCAGGTTTCATGGCGCACAGGAGATATGAAGTGAAAAGGTCGGCATCCGGAGCGGCCGACTTTCCCGGATGTTCCGCAGCCTCAACATCACACAAAGGCGAATGATTTTGGTAGTCCTTGGCTGCCTTCGCGACCAAGTTAGGCAAAACTTTGTTGGTGTAGTTCTCGATGCGAGCCTTTAATACCGAATCTAGACGATTCAGTTCGCGCAGGTTTCTCTCGGTGAGATATTGCGATTCCCGAGTGACGTAGAGGTAGGAGCATAGCCCGAAGGCAATCGTAAGCCCCAACAGGACAATGGCGATTATTCCGAACGTGCGTGCGGTGGCGCCCTTATGCTCCATGGTCAACTCCCCAAGCGAGCAGACTTTTCGGCGTGCCCAGCTGCCTAGCTGAAAAGTAGTGACAAAAATGGCTCGGTCGTTACAACGGAAGCGATGCTGTTATAGGGTTGTAACTGAGCAATGAAGAACGACTGGCTTGTTCAACTCAACACCGAGGTGGTCGCCTGCACCCGCTGTCCACGCCTGGTGGAGTATCGGGAACGGATTGCCCGCGAGAAGCGGCGCGCATACCGCGATTGCGAATACTGGGGAAAGCCGGTGCCCGGATTTGGCGATCCCGGGGCAAGAGTTCTCGTCCTCGGTTTAGCTCCCGGAGCTCACGGTTCGAATCGTACCGGCCGGCCTTTCACTGGGGACGCGTCGGGCAAGTTCATGTTCCCGGTACTGTACGAGACCGGTTTTGCCAACCAGCCCAACGCTACCGATCGCGAGGATGGACTCAAACTGAAGGGTCTCTACATCACGGCGGCGGTTCGTTGCGCCCCGCCCGACAACAAGCCGCTTCCGCAAGAACTGGCGAACTGTGCTCCCTACCTCGACCGCGAAGTGGAGGGGCTCAAACATGTGAGAGTTGTGGTTGCGCTGGGCCGGATTGGCTTTGACGCGTATCTCAATTACCTGAAGCGATGCCGCCAGGTCAGCAGCCGGAAGGGATACGATTTCCAGCATGGAGCCAAGTACAAGCTGCCAGATGGAAAGACGTTACTGGCTTCCTACCATCCGTCGAACCAGAACACGCAAACCGGAAAGCTGACCCGCGAGATGTTCGTTCGAATCTTTAAAGAGGCAGCAAGAATTGCCGATGAGTGAAAGAGGCGGGCATCGCCGGGGCCGGAAAGCTCACCCTCCCCACGCTGGGGATCTATAACAAGAGGGTCGCAATCTGGGGCGATGGCCGCCTTTCCCGTGCTTGCCGTGCCAATGCGGTAAGTCTCTAGGATGACGCATTGCGCTTTTTGAATTGCTGTTGCGCAGCATGAGAGAGGGCGCTCACGCCTACACTGTTTTGAATCCAACGAAGACTGGTTCGGGCTCCAAGAGGATTCCCCAGATATCTTCTACGCGTTGTTGAATCGTGTCTTTAAACGCCAGGACATCGGCAGCAGTTGCGCTTCCCCGGTTTACGATGGCCAGGGCGTGCTTGCGAGAAATACCGACAGGGCCATTGCCGTATCCACGACTGAATCCGGAATGCTCCACCAGCCAAGCGGCGGAAATCTTCTTCTGGGCATCGAGGGCGGGATAACTGGGAATCTGGAGATTCCTAGCCGCAGCTCGTGCCGTCAGTGTCTGATATTGATCAGAAGAAACGATGGGATTCTTGAAAAAGGATCCTGCGCTGCGGCAGTCATCGTCCCCAGCCGTGATGAGCATGCCTTTCCCTGCCCGGATTTTTCGCACGGCGTCTCGAGTGGTGGCGAGGGTTGGCTTCTCGCTCCAGCCCGCAAAGTATTTCTTGAGGTCTGCATAGGCGATATAGGCGTCGCCACCATGCTTCAGGGCGTAGTTCACCTGCAAAATAATGTATCGCCCGCGCTCTGTCGTATTGAAGATGCTGGTGCGATAACTGAAGCCACACGCTTCCTTGCAGAGTTCGTGCAGTTGCCCATCTCGAAGATCCAGCGCAATCACGGATTCAATCGTGTTGGCCACCTCCTGCCCGTAAGCGCCGACGTTCTGCACCGGAGTGCCTCCTACGCATCCGGGGATGCCGCTAAGGCATTCGATCCCTGCACAATTGTGGGCCACGACCAGGCCGACGAATTTGTCCCAGTCTTCGCCGGCGCCGGCTTCAAACACGACCTGCTCGCCGTGGCGATGATTGATCCCGGTGATCCCGATTTTGAGCACCAGACCCGGCCAGCCTTTGTCGGAGATCACAAGGTTGCTGCCGCCCCCCAGGACGAATAGGGGGAGACTGCGTGATTGCGAGAATTCGACGGCTTGCGATACTTCGGCGACCGTCGTCGCCTCAATGAAATAGCGGGCCGGGCCTCCGACTTTGAGGGTGGTGAGCGGGGCCAGGGGAACATTTTCGCTGATGATCATCGGTGGTTACCTCCACTATATACGAAGAAAAAAAGGGTTTAGCACGCCGTAGTACGTTGGTGTGGCGAGGGCTGAAACCTGGTCCCATTGTGGGCTGGGACTTCTGATAGGCTGTTAGAGCCCTATTTAAAGGAGATTCAATGTACCCAGAAATTATGGTGATTCCGATGCGAGAAGAGTTAACCCGCATGGGAGTTCAAGAGTTGCGCACCGTCGAGGAAGTCGATAAGGCCATTGTGAACCAACCAGGAACGACGATGGTGGTGGTGAATTCTATTTGCGGATGCGCTGCTGGCCGGATGCGTCCCGCCGTACGCATAGCCTTGCAGAACTCCGCGCGCCCGGAAAAGATGTTCTCAGTTTTTGCCGGACAAGACACAGAGGCCACCGACCGCGCTCGCAGCTATTTCACGGGGTATCCACCGTCATCGCCTTCGATCGCACTGCTTCGCGACGGCAAGTTGATTCATATGATCCAGCGCAGCGACATTGAACATCGCGAAGCGGCGGACATCGCAGCCGAACTCAAGAAAACCTTCGACAAGTTTTGCGCGGTTCCCGCCGGGAAATAAACCGATCAGTCCGGGAGTTGTCATGCCGGGCGCGAAGTGAGGAATCCCTGCTGCGGCAGCAGATTCCGGGTAGGGATGCTTCGACTTCGAAACAGATTCGCTGGTGCGAATCTGTTTCTACGCTCAGCATGACATGTTTATTCAGAAATGGTCGCGCAGGCCGGCGAAGGTCTCGACGATCAGCAAACGGTTTGGGGGTTGAGCCTGTGCGACTTCTTCGTGCTCCAGAATCCACGTATTTCCATGGGGAACAAAAACTGCGCTGAGTCCCGCCGCCAGTGCGGGATTGATGTCGGATTTCGGACTGTTTCCGATCATCCATGTGGAATCGTCGGGCAGGTCATATTTCGCAATGATGGTGCGATAGGTGGCGATGTCCTTTTCCGCCACGATCTCCACCACCGAAAAGTAGTCCTTTAAACCCGAGCGCTCGACCTTGCCGGCCTGTTCGGCGAAGGCGCCTTTCGTCAGCAGCATCAGACGATGGCGTTCCGACAAATACCGCAAGGTCTCGGGAACGCCGTGCAGGATCTCGACCGGATGTTCGGCGATGGTGTGGGCGAATCCGCTGATGGTTTCATGCAGGGCGGGAGTGAGTGGCTCCACCGCCAGACGCTCGAAAGTTTGCACCAGGGAGTGGGCGAAACTGTGCAGACCGTAGCCGTGGCTGACGATGCACTCTCGCTCGACCTGGTTCAAGACATCGCGCACCTGCTCCGGGGAATACTCATGATGGTTCAGAAAGGAAATGAAATTGGCGATGGCGCGCTCGAAGTAAATATTGTTTTCCCAGAGCGTATCGTCGGCATCGATTAGCAGCGTCTGTGGGCGATTTAAATCCTGCGGCATAACGGAACACGATTGTGATGTCACTGTTGATTCGCTCTAAGTAAAACGATAAAACAAGGCATGCTCTGCTAAAATATATCATCCATGCATATGATACCGGGTCCCTGGTTTGCCCTCTTTTTTGCTTTCTTTATTTTCCCTGGAACATCGCAAAAAGATCATAAGCCGATGACTGGTTCGGCCGCCAAAGGCGCGGAATCGGCTGGGATGCAGGTCGCCCCAGATCTGGCGCAGCGGCTCGCCAAATTCCGCAGGGTGCAAATACCGTTTCACTCCGCGGGCCTGACCGCGCGCGAAGTGCAGATGGTGGGTAAACTGGTGGACGCGTCGCGCTATCTCGATCAGATCTACTGGCGCCAGCTTGATCCCGACGGCCTGATGCTGTTCGAATCGCTGGCTACGAGCAAGGATCCCAAGGATGAGATGCTGCGGCGCTATCTCTGGATCAATGCCTCGCGATTCGATCTTCTCGACAACAACAAACCCTTCGTTGGGACGACACCCATGCCGCCGGGGCGGGGTTTTTATCCACAGAACCTGACTCGCGACCAGATCGAGCAATACGTGAAAGCCCACCCTGAAAAAAAGGATGAGATTTACGGTTCGTTTACTGTGGTCCGCTGGCACGGGGATGAACTGGAAGGGATTCCTTACCACATTGCCTACCGATCCTTCTTGGAGTCTGCGGCGAAAGACTTGCGCGAGGCCGCCGCTTTGAGCGACGATCCGGCATTCGCCAATTTTCTGCGTTTGCGGGCCGACGCATTGCTCACGGACGACTATTTCAAAAGCAACCTGGCCTGGCTGGATTTGAAGAATCCGAAATTCGATGTGGCGTTCGCCCCGGACGAGACCTACGACGATGGCCTGCTCGGCGTGAAGGCAACTTACGGCGCAGCCGTGATGATCCGGAATGTGGAAGAGAGCCGCAAGCTGGACATGTTTCAGAAATATGTCGCCGACATTCAAGATGCGCTGCCGCTCGCGCCCGAGGACCGGCCGTCCAAACGCGGCCTTCAGTCCCCAATGGAGGTCATGGACACGCCGTTCCGCGCGGGTGATCTGACACACGGGTATCAGGGAGTTGCCGACAATCTGCCGAATGATCCGCGAGTGCATGAACAAAAGGGAAGCAAGAAGCTTTTCTTCAAAGATTTCATGGATGCCCGGGTGAATTATGTGATTCTGCCGGTGGCGCAGCATCTGATGTTGCCATCGCAGGCAGCGAAGGTATCTGGCGAGGGCTACGTGCAGGCAACCATCATGCATGAGATTGCACACGGGCTTGGCCCGGCGTTCGCGCGGACCGCGGCGGGCAAAGTGGACATTCGCGAATCCATCGGACCGATTCACAGCGGTCTGGAAGAAGCCAAAGCGGACGTGGTCGGACTGTTTGGCTTGAAATGGCTGATAGACCACGATGTGCTGCCTAAGAGCAAGCTGGAAGAATATTACGCGTCGTATGTCGGAGGGATTTTTCGCACGGTTCGGTTTGGCATCGCCGAAGCTCACGGGCAGGCGGAAATGATGGAGTTCAACTACCTGACGGAGCATGGGGCCGTCATACGAGAATCTTCGGGCCGGTACGCGATCGACTACACGCGAATGCCCGGAACGATCAATGACCTGGCCAAAGAACTGTTGGAGATCGAAGCGACCGGCGACCGGGCGCGAGCCGAAAACTGGTTCAAGAAATACGACGTGATGCCGGCGGAGCTGCAATCCTCCCTGAAGTCAGCAGCGGCCTTGCCAGTCGATATTGATCCGGTGTATGTGTTCAAGAGCTTTTAGCTTCTGGCTCTGAGTTTTTGGCTTGAAGTGTCACTCCGGTAATAAAACCCAGTGAGAGAGGTGCTATGCAGAAGGAGGATTGGCCACAGGTTGCCGTGGTCGGTGCGGGCGCCGTGGGATGTTATTTCGGGGGGATGCTGGCGCGGGCGGGCGCTTCGGTTACGCTGATCGGGCGGGCTCCGCATGTCGAAGCAATTAATCGTGACGGACTTTTTATCGACAGCATTCATTTCAAGGAGAGCGTGGCCGTCTCCGCGACGACCGGGTTAGAGGCAGTGCGCAAGGCCCAGTTGGTTCTCTTCTCGGTGAAGACAGTAGACACGGAAAGCACGGCAAGATTGCTGGCGCCACTGCTTGCTCCCCAGACGTTAGTAGTTTCTCTTCAGAACGGGGTGGATAACGTTGAACGAATCGATCTTGCCGCGGGCATCGACGCGGTTCCCGCGGTCGTTTACATCGCAGCGGAGATGATTGGATTGGGACGGATCAAGCACTCGGGGCGCGGCGATCTCATCATCGGAAGCCCGTCGCCGGATCACCATTTTAGCGAATCAAGACTCGAAGAAGTCGCGTCTGTTTTCACGCGCGCGGGCGTCCCTTGCCGTGTTTCCAGGGACATTCGATCGGAGCTGTGGAAAAAGCTCATCATGAACTGCGCCTTCAATGCGGTGTCGGCGCTCTCGCGCACGAAGTATGGGCGCATCGCCCGAGACGCTGGCTCGATTGAAGTGATCACGCATGTGATCAACGAAGCTGTGGCGGTGGGGAAGGCGGAAGGAGTTCAGTTGTCCGCGGATACCATGATCGCGGCGGCGCTGAAGCTTGGCAGTGAGGCGATACCAGAAGCCGTCTCTTCAACCGCACAGGACATTGCTCGCGGAAAGCCTACCGAGATTGATTCTTTGAACGGTTTTCTGGTCCGTCGAGGACATGAGTTGGGCGTGCCCACGCCTGTCAATCAGACCCTCTACAGTTTAGTGAAGTTGCTGGAAGAATCGCCCTTAGGATCTGAAACCCACTCTTAGACGACCTGGATGGCACGGCTGAAGAGGTTATCGAAAAACACCCGGCGTTGATGTGTTGAAAGGGCACGGCTTCCTAGCCGTGCCGCAAGTCCTTGGAAATGATATACGGCGCGGCTTAGGCCGCGCCCTTTCAAGACTCCGGTCGCCGATTTCGACGCTTGTCCGCACCAGTGAAGCCGTGTCCTTCCCGTAAGTTCGAGCTACGCCGCGAAATCAACCCTGGACTCCAGCGAAATGATTCCTGCAGCGTGGCCCATTTCGAGCAAGCGGCGCACCGCTTCTCGTCCGTCGGGCCCATAGTCGAGGGTACGCTCGTTCACGTACATTCCCACGAACCTGTCAGCGAGCTGGGAGTCGAGGTCGCGGGCAAACTGCATGGCGTAAGCCAGGGCTTCATCGCGGTGATCCAGGGCGTACTGAATGCTCTCCCGTAGCGCGCCGCCGACGCTGGACATCAGCTCCGGCCCAAGGCTCCGGCGGATGGCGTTTCCTCCCAAAGGCAGAGGCAGGCCGGTGATTTTCTGCCACCATTTTCCCAGATCCACGATGCGATGCAGTCCGGATTTGTCGTACGTCAACTGGCCCTCGTGAATGATAAGGCCGGCTTCGTGCTTACCTTCGAGCACCTGCGGGATAATCTGGTCGAAAGGGACGACTTCTGTTTCGATCCCGGGAGCGAACAGCTTGAGAACCAGATATGCGGTGGTCAAGGTTCCGGGGACGGCAATGCGTTTTTGCTTGATGTCGGCGACTGAGTAGGCGCGAGGAGCCACGATCATGGGGCCGTAACCGTCTCCAACGCTGCCGCCGCTGGGGAGGAGAGCATAGCGATCCTGAATGTAGGGATAGGCGTGAAACGAAATCGCAGTGACGTCGTAGACGCCTTGCATGGCCTTGCGGTTCAGGGTTTCGATATCGCAAAGCGTATGGGTGAAACGTAGTCCGGGCACGCGAACTTTGTTGGTGGCCAGACCGTAAAACATGAAAGCATCGTCGGAGTCGGGACTGTGAGCGACCGTGATCTCGCGCACGTCAGATGGCTCAACGCGCGCAGAATTCTTACCTTCTGCGATGGATGTGGGCGAGTGATCGGAATTGGCAATGATTGTCATGATTAAGCCTTGTGAACACGGTTCTCGAAACTGGTTCTAGAGACTGTCCGCCTCGTGATGGACGCCACTCTTCTTCAACGCGGCCGAGGCCTTAATGTGGCGGCGCACGCGAAGATAAGCTGCTATGCCCGCCCACAGCACCGCTCCACCGCTGAAAGCGAGAATCAGAAATAACCAACTCATCCGCACAAGACCCTAGGATATCAAAACGCAGGGGCCAGCGCCGATCGATCCGATATCACTTGCCTGCCATGGCATGCTCCACTTCATCGGCGGTATGGGGAAGCGCCGCGGTCAACTCGATCAGCTTGCCGCTGGGGTCGACATAATACATGTCTTCAATCCGCACTCCCAGCTTTTCCTCCGGAATGTAGATGCCGGGTTCGATGGTAAACACCGCTCCGGGCGAAAGCGGGGCGTCGTAGTCGCCGGGATCATGCACATCGAGGCCGACGAAGTGTCCGAGACCGTGGATGAAATATTTTCCGAGGGGATCTCCGTGCAGGTCCTTGCCGTGAGTGTTGATATATTCGTATGCCACGTTGTGGATGGAGTCGGCCAGATCACGCCTGAGATGAGACTTTCCTGACTTGAATGCGGCGATGGCCGCGCGTTGCGATCCCAGGACGATGTCGTAGATCTCCCGTTGGCGGGCTGTGAATTTACCAGTAGCCGGTAGAGTACGAGTGATGTCAGACGCGTACAGTGAATACTCGCCGGCCGCATCGATAACAACCACGTCTCCGGACTGAATTACTCCCGAATCGTCGGAATAGTGCAAGACCGTAGAGTTGAGCCCCGAGCCCACGATCGGCGCATAGGCCGGGCGCTCACAGCCACGTTTGCCCCACTCGTACTGCATCAGGGCAGAGACCTCGCGTTCGCTGGTGCCGGGTTTCACAGTGTGCATGGCTGCCAGGTGCGCGGCGACCGAAGCATCGACAGCTTTTTGGATGCGGCTCATTTCACCTGCATCTTTGTAAGTGCGCAGGGAGGCCAGTAGCGGCCGAATATCCTGGAAGGAAACTCGCAAAGGAAACGCGTTCGCGCGGTTTAGCCATTCCAACGAAGTCTGGGAATTGGAAGTCTCGCCGGCGGCGGGGACGTCGGTAAAAACCGTGGCCATGGATTGGGGCAGGAGGCGGACCAGTTCGTCGCGCATGCTGTCCAATACTTCGACGTGGTCGAATCCGGTGATGTTGCCGGCCTGGGGATTCTCCGGACCGAGCTTGGGCCCAGTCCATTTCTCCTGAACATAGTTGTGTGCGGGCAGGAAGAGAATTTCGGTGTAAGGACGCGCCGACTCTTTCCCCTTAGCTTCGGTCGCCGGCACGATCAACAGAGCTGCGCCGGGTTCCACCCATCCGGAGAGGTAGAAGAAATCACTGTCTGGACGATATCCATAGATTGCGTTTGGACCTTCGGCCTCGTTGGGCGCGAAGAAAAGAACTGCGCCGCCATTGGTCTTGTTGGCCAAAGCCTGCCGCCGGGCGCGGTAGTCGGCATTGGGTTGGCGATCCAGAGCCAAGCTCAGTTGAGAAAGAAGTATGAGTGGTAGAAGAACAGCAAAAACGACTTTGCGCATTCGAGTTCCTCGAGGCTTCAAATTGATTTCAAACTCCGACCGGGAACGGCTTGGTATGGCTCTCCGCGCTGAGCGAGATGCCTGCGAATCGTCCCTGCAACAGGGACATCAATCCCGTGTACCAGTAGCCGACCACAAACAGAATTAAGAACGGGACCGTGATGTAATTTTCGTTGTCGATGGCGTAATAGACGGTCATGGCAAAGTAGCACCCGATCAGCAGTTCTACCCATGGCACCCAGCCCAGGCCGCGGCGATAGTTGTTGGCGCGCACTTTATCCTTCTTTGACTCCACGTGATATTTCGGCGTTCGGGTGAATTCAGACTGCTTGCCGAAAAGCGCTTCCAGAACCGCGCGAGTATTGGTGACGGTAAGGCCAATGCCAAGGGCCATCAGAAAGGGAAGATAGAGCAGGGCGCGAAACCACTTTCCGGGAAACAACTCCCGCTGCGAGACCAGGTAGAAACTTGAAATCGAAAACGTCGAAGCCATGAACAGCGGCAGATCGATGTAGAGCATCTGAAACCAGCCCTGGTAGAAGCGAATGATCATCGCCGGCAATAGCAGCACCGAGAGCACAATCATCAGGGGATAGCTGAGATTTGCCGTCAGGTGATACCAGGCCTCGAGCTTTACGTGGAATCTCTGGTCGCTCTTGAGTACCTGAGGCAGAATCTTCTTGCTGGTCTGGATCAGGCCCTTGGCCCAGCGAGCTTGCTGCGTCTTGAAGGCAGTCATCTCCACCGGGAGTTCCGCCGGGCACTCCACATCCTGCAGGTAAACAAACTTCCAGCCTTTGAGTTGGGCCCGGTAGGAAAGATCGGTGTCTTCCGTTAGTGTGTCGTGTTGCCAGCCGCCCGCTTCGTCAATCGCGCAGCGCCGCCAGGCACCTGCAGTTCCATTGAAATTGAAGAACACGTTGCTGCGGGCGCGGCCAGAATGCTCGAGCACGAAGTGCCCATCCAGCAGGATGGCTTCAACCTCGGTGAGAAACGAGTAGCTGCGATTGATGTGGGTCCAGCGGGTCTGCACCATCCCAATCTTTGGATCGGTAAAGTGATGAATAGTTAGCAGCAAAAAATCCGCGGGGGGGACGAAGTCGGCGTCGAAGATCGCGACGAACTCGCCTTTCGCGGTTTTGAGGCCCTCCGCGAGGGCGCCGGCTTTGAATCCCTCGCGGTTGGAACGATGATGGTAGGTGACTGGGAACCCTTTGGCGGCATAGAAATTGACCAGCCCTCGCGCCACCGCTACGGTTTCATCGGTCGAGTCGTCCAGCACCTGAATATCCAGCTTATCGAGTGGATAGTTCAAGCGGCAAATGGCATCGAGCAGTCGCTCCACCACGAACTGCTCGTTGAAGATAGGCAGTTGCACTGTGACTCGCGGCAGTTCGGAAAAGCGCGCAAGCGGTTCGGTGGTGCGGTTCTTCTTGTTCTTGTAATAGAGATAAACCAGGACATAGCGATGCGCGCCATACGACGCCAGCAGGATCAGGACGATGAAGTAGGGAATCAGCAAGGCCGTGTCAAACGCGTTTGGATGGTACAGACCCTGGAAGGTCTTGTCGAAGAAATGCTGGCGGACGTACTGCCCGATACCTTTCGGGGCGAGCGCGAAAGCCAGCAACTGCAGGGACGACGAAGGAATCATGCGGTTCCGTGGGGGAGACTTTCAGTCACTCGCAAGGAGCGCAACTGAACCACTCATTGTACCCGAACGAAAGCTCGGTCCCGCGGGTTTGGGTGTTTTTACCTTTCAGGGTTGGACCTCGGCGGACTTTACGTTCCGCAAATACGAGCATTGGTAGCCAAAGTCGGTGTATTGATCCCACAGAATAAAAACGGTTTTCTAGAAGATGTAGATTACTGCCTTGTTACCCAATCCATTGGGTTTGTATATGCCGTGACTCAGTGGGAAACCCCAACCAGGAGAAACATATGAAGCTCAGGTTTGTAGCGATCTTGGTGTTGCTGTTGGCGGCGACGCTGTGCGAGGTGAGTTCGGCTGGGCCGATTTCAGATTTTTGCAAGCGCCATCCGAATTCTTCGATATGCCGTCCGTGAAGTAGCAGAAACCCCTCTGGCGAAGGGATCCAATGTTGGGTCCCTTCTTTTTGCAATCGGTAAGGGGCGGAAAGAGCAGAGTTCGCTAAAATAGCTCCGTCGCAGCGACTTCGTTGCCATCCTCCACGACGAACGCGTCCACCCCCGGGCGCACCATCTCGTCGCCGATGGTGGATCCGTGTTTTTCGAAATGGAAGAAAATCCCGGAATCAGTTCAGGAAATAAGTGCGATACAGCGTATCGCGCTGGACAGGTTTGAATCCAGCATCGCGGATGATTCGGCGTAATTCCTCTTCAGTCGTGCAGTTGGTCACGCCCGCAGCCCGGACGACGTTCTCTTCGAGCATGACGGAGCCGACGTCATTCCCGCCAAATTGCAGCCCAAGCTGACAGACTTTCAGTCCTTGCGTTACCCAACTGGATTGCACGTTGAGAAAATTTGAGAGGTAGAGCCGGGAGATTGCCAGCACCTTTAAGTACTCAACCGCAGTGGCTTCCTCCCAGTGGCGACCGCCGAGCGCCGTATTCGCAGGCTGAAAGCTCCACGGAATGAATGCCGTGAACCCGCCGGTTTCTTCCTGCAACTCGTAGAGCCGCTGGAAATGATTAACCCGGTTCTCGTAGTTTTCGCCGACGCCGAACATCATGGTTGCCGTGGTTCTCATGCCCAACTGATGCGCGGTACGATGCACGTTGAGCCAGTCGTCGGTCAGGCACTTCAGGCGCGCGATCTTGTAACGGACCTCGTCGTCGAGGATCTCTGCTCCGCCCCCGGGGATGGAATCCAGACCGGCATCGCGGAGCCGGCCAATAGTGTCGCGGATGCTGAGTTCGCTGTATTCCGCGATCGCGATAATTTCTGAAGCCGAGTAACAGTGCAGGTGAATCCTGGGGAACCGTTGCTTGATTCCGCCGAGCATCTGCTCGTGCCATTCAATCTTCAGGTCGGGATGCAATCCGCCCTGCATCAGCACTCCCGTTCCACCCATCTCGACGGTTTCACGAATCTTGTCGTAGATCGTCTCGAAGTCGAGAATGTATCCCTCTTTAGCTTGGGGCCCCTTCAGGGGGCGATAGAAAGCGCAGAATGTGCAGTACTCGGTGCAGAAATTAGTGTAATTAATATTGCGATCAATGATGTAGGTCGCTACGCCCTCGGGATGAAGCTTGCGGCGCACCGCATTAGCCTCCATGCCGATGCCGATCAGGTCATCGGAACGGAACAAGTCGAGGGCTTGCTGTTTAGTCAGTGTCATGGGCGATCACAACAATTCTAACGGAGCTGCCGCGCTTACTCCAAATATTCCCGGTGATCTTGATACTCATCGATACCGCAGATACTGCACCAGCGTAACAAGCCCGCCTACAACCGCCAAGCCGACCAGCACGGCCACAGCCAGTTTGTCGTAGCGGGCAAAGAAACGCATGATGTGGCTTCCATAAAGCGCTCCGAGGTAGGCAGCGATCGAGTAGCGAATCCCGCGGCCGAGGAAAAGGGCGCTGAGGAACTTCTTTTCCGAGTATTGCATCGCGCCCGCCGCCAGCAGGAAAGGCACGAAGGGAAAAGGGGGAGGCAGCAATGCAGGAATCGCGATCGCGCCGAATCCCCACTTTTCGAATCTCTGGTAAACTTTCGCCGCTTTTCTCTTGGACAGCCTGCGTTCCATGGCTTTCTTGCCGCCCTTTCGGGCCAGGCGGTAAGTGATGTATCCGCCGAGCACGGCTCCAATCGTCGCCATCAGAGCGTAGTAAGTCCACGGCTCGCGATGGCGGGCCGCCAGCCAGATGGTCAGCACATCCATGCTTCCAGTCAGCGGGACGACGGAGTTATCCGCGACTCCCAACAGAACCAGTCCCCAACCGCCCAACCGGCGCAGTCGTACCCAAGTGGAGACGGCGAGCAGAGCGTGGAGGTGGTGAAGCATCCTGGTGGAGGTAGAGGCTAGTCTACAGTGCGGAGTTGTAAGGCAGGGAGTAAAGACTAAATCGCCGCCGCTTTGGCCACACCGAGAAAAGACAACTTTGGCGCAGACGGCAGGGCACGGTATTCCTGTGCATATTGATAGAAGAGCTGTAAGCCGTCGATGCAATCGGGGCCGAGGAAATAGTGAATGTTCTCGGTCAGATAGCTCTTGACTTCTTTTTGGCTCAACTCCAGTCGCGGCGCCCATTCTTGTGCGATGCCTTCAAGGTTCCCCGGCAGCAATGCGTGGTCGCGCGATTGCTGAAATGTTGTGGCGAGATCCAAATCACCCGGTACGTCCTTCAAGGCCGCTTGCCGCACCGCCCAGAAGGCGAAGACAAAGGGCTTGCCTGTTAGACGGATCCACTCTTCAGCCAGATCGTAAGTGATGTACTGGGAGCGATCGATCTTTAGCGCGGGATCTCCAATCACGAGGCCGGCATTGTGCGTCTCCAGCATTCGTTTGATGTCCGGGGCCATCGCGGTAAACGTTCTGCCACCTCCCCACCACTTCGCGAACAGGACTTTCGTCAGCGCGACCGAGGTCATGGACGAGGTGTCGAGTGCGACCGTCTGGATTTTTTCCAGCGGGACTTTGCTGACCAGAAGGATGGATCGAACCGCCCGCCGCGAAGCGATGGCGACTCCCGGAAGAATTGCGAGTTCTGGAATGCTAGCGTAGGCGGCCGCGGGGATGATACCGATATCGGCCGTGCCATCCCGCAAACTGGCGGCGCATTGAGATGGCAGCGTGTAGGAGATTTCGAAGGACGATCCAGCGCCGTGCTCGAAATCCCACATCAGGGGCGCAGTGTTGAGGTAGGAGATCGCGGAGATCCGAAGGGGTTTCATCGATGAATAATTAATCTTAACCGATTGTAGGCGCGGGTGTCCTCGCCCGTGCGGGATTAGCAGGATGTATTAGGCAACCCGCATCCGGTTCGGCGTAAAAACCGATGTTCATCCAACCTTGACTCTGCTTTCCTGCCGTGTATAGATGCGGCCTAGAGGAATCTTGGAGGTTGCCGTGTCCGAAGCAGCTGTCCCCGTCTGCAGAACCAGCGAAACCTCAATGCAGTGGTTGGCCTTGGCGCTTACACCTGGATTGGGGCCCACGAAAGCGCGCCGGATTATCGAGTTTTTCGGGAGCGTGCAAGCGTTATTCCATGCGTCCCTCACCGAATTAGAGGCGGCGGGCCTGCGCGCAGTGTCGGCGCAATCGCTCGGGACGGGGCGTTCGATGGAAATAGCGCATGACGAATTGGGGAAATCGGCCGCTGCTGGTGCACGGATCGTCGCTCTGGACCATCCCGAATATCCCGCCCAATTGAAACAGATCTATGACCCGCCACTGGTTCTCTATGTGCGCGGAAACGAGGCCGTGATTTCGCAACCCGGAATCGCGTTGGTCGGTACGCGCCATCCCACGCCTTACGGTTCAGGCATGTCGGAGCGGTTGGCCTGCGATCTGGCGGCACGCGGCCTGGTAATTTTCAGCGGCATGGCTAGAGGCATCGACACGGCCGGCCATCGCGGCGCGATCGCGGCCAAGGGCAAAACGGTGGCGGTGTGGGGCACGGGAGTCGATGTCGTGTATCCGAAAGAGAACACGCGCCTGGTCGAGCAGATTCTCGGGCTGGGCGGCGCGGTCATTTCGGAGTTTCCGATGGGGACGTTTCCCGCGCCGCAAAATTTTCCCATCCGCAATCGCATCATCAGCGGAATCTCTCTGGGAGTGTTAGTCGTCGAGGCGGCGGAATACAGCGGCACCCGGATCACCGCGCGCTGCGCATTGGAGCAGAACCGCGAAGTTTTTGCGGTACCGGGCAACGTCACCAACAAGGGCTCATGGACTCCGAACACTTTGATCAAACAGGGCGCAAAACTGGTGGCAACGTGGGAAGACGTCTGGGAAGAACTCCCTCCAGAAGTGCGACTTACGCTGCAGCCCGAAGGCTCCAATGAATCGCAGGCCGGGCAAACCGCATCTCTATTCGGGGAAGCCGAGCTCTCGCCCCACGAGAAAAAGATCTTCGCGTTGCTCAAGGCGGACGAATCCACGCACATCGATGAAATTGTGGAACGGCTGGAGCCAGCGCTGTCCTCCTCCGAAATATTTGCCGCGCTGTTCGAGTTGGAGCTGGCGGGAAAGGTGAAGCAGTTGCCGGGGAAGAATTTTGTAAGAAGCTTTTAGCTGTTAGCTCTTGGCTTTTGGCTTGAATCCCAGGATCGACCTGCAATTGGAGGGCTAGTATGAGGAATTATAAAGACCTGCATGTTTGGGAGAAAGCGCACACCCTGACCTAGGCGGTATACAAAGATACGCAATGCTTTCCGTCTGAAGAACGGTACGGATTGACAAGTCAGATTCGGCGCTCGTGTTCTTCTATTCCTGCGAATCTGGCGGAGGGTTGTGGGAGGAGGTCAGACGGAGAGATGGCTCGCTTCGTCCAGATCGCGATGGGATCAGGTGCTGAGCTGTCGTATCACCTCCTGCTGTCGAAGGATCTAGGTCTTCTGAAGGCCGTGGATTACGCCCGCTTGGATTCCGAATTAGGAGAAGTCATGCGCATGTTGTCTTCGCTATCGCAGAGACTGAGAAACGCTCTCACAGCATAGGTTTCACGCTAAAAGCTAACGGCTAAGAGCTAAGAGCTGCAAGCACGAAACTTGTTGCCAGCTTGCCATTCGTGCTAGCTTCAAAAACAAAGCCATCGAATAGAGGACACATTGGCCAAAGGTTTAGTTATCGTCGAGTCGCCTGCCAAGGCGAAGACCATCCAGAAATATCTGGGCAAGGGCTTCACCGTCGAAGCTTCGCTCGGGCATGTGAAAGATCTGCCCAAAAGCACGCTCGGAGTCGACGTCGAAAACGATTTCGAGACTGAATACGTCGTCATTCCTGGCAAAGAGAAAGTTGTAGCCCGGCTGAAAAAGTTGGCGCAGGGCATGGATACTATCTACCTGGCGCCCGATCCGGATCGCGAAGGCGAGGCCATCGCCGCCCACTTGGCGGAAGAGCTGGGAGACAATTCCAAAGGGAAGAAGAAAAAAAAGAAGAGCGATGAGCCCGATCGCATACGCCGCGTCACTTTCAATGAAATCACGCAGCGCGCCGTCCGCGAGGCCTTCGAGCACCCTCGCGACATCGACCAGAATCTTGTGGATGCGCAGCAGGCCCGGCGCGTTCTAGACCGCCTCGTGGGCTATCAAGTTTCACCCCTGTTGTGGGACAAGGTTCGGCGTGGTCTATCGGCCGGACGGGTGCAGACGGTTGCATTGCGCCTCATCGTCGAGCGGGAACGCGAAATCAAGGCGTTCGAGAAAAAAGAATACTGGACGATCGATGCAAATCTTGTTGGTTCTAAACCGCCTGCTTTTGACGCGCGTTTTCTAGGCAAGGGCGAAGAGAAGATCGAAGTCACCAACGGCGAGGATGCCGAGAAGATTCGCGCCGCGTTGGAAAAGGCCGATTGGCTCGTACGTACAGTCGATCGCAAAGAGCGTCGCCGTAACGCTACTCCGCCCTTTACTACCAGCAAGCTGCAACAGGATTCCTCCCGCAAACTCCGCTTCAGCGTGAAGCGGACAATGATGATCGCGCAGCGGCTCTACGAAGGCGTGGAACTGGGCGAGGAAGGCCTGGTCGGCCTCATTACTTATATGCGTACCGATTCGGTGCGCGTTTCAAATGATGCCCTGACCGAAGTCCGCGAATACATCAAATCTCAGTATGGCGATCAATATCTGCCGGAGGCGCCCAACGCCTACAAAGAGAAAAAGGCGGCCCAGGCGGCCCACGAAGCCATAAGGCCGACTTCGGTCATGCGCCATCCGGACCAGATCAAGCAATATCTCAAAGAAGACGAATTCAAGGTTTACAAGCTGATCTGGCAACGCTTCGTGGCCTCGCAGATTACACCCGCGGTGTTCGACCAGACCACGGTTGATATCGACGCCAAGTCAGGCGTGGACACATTCTGGTTCCGCGTCACCGGTTCGGTGATGAAGTTCGACGGCTTCCTCAAAGTCTACGAAGAGTCCAAGGAGGGCAAGGACGAGGAAGATGAAGAACTCAGGCACAAGCTGCCTGCGCTCGAACCCGGTCAGGCCCTGACACTCAAAGCGCTGAAACCCGAGCAGCACTTCACCGAGCCTCCGCCCCGCTACAACGAAGCTTCGTTGGTCAAGGAACTGGAAGAGCGTGGTATTGGACGGCCTTCGACTTACTCCGCCATTCTCAGCACCATTCAGGAAAGGCAGTACGTGCAGAAACTGGGGGGCAAGTTCACGCCCACGGAGATCGGACTAGTGGTAACCGATTTGCTGGTCGAGAATTTCGCCGATATCTTCGACGTTCAGTACACCGCTCGTCTCGAAGAAGAACTGGACGAGATTGAAGAAGGCAAAGAGAAGTGGACCGACGCGCTGGCTGAGTTTTACAAGAAATTCGAGAAGGATCTCCGTTACGCCGCCAAGCACATGGAAAACATCAAGCGGATGGAGAAGCCGACCGATGAGAAGTGCGAGCGTTGCGGTTCACCGCTGGTCATCAAGTGGGGCAAGCACGGGTCGTTCTATGCCTGCAGTTCTTATGACAAGGAAAACCCCGACAGTTGCACCTTCACCAAGGAAAATCCAATCAACCTGCCCGACCTAGATTCCGCCGATGTGCAGGAAACCACCCAGGAGGAGTATTGCGAGAACTGCGGCCGGGTGATGGTGCTGAAACGCGGACGCTTTGGCCAGTTCATGGCGTGCACCGGATATCCCGACTGCAAGACCACGCGCCGCCTCGATCAGGGCAAGAAAGTTCCAGACATTCCGCTGGACGAAGTCTGCCCCAAGTGTGGCCGCAACATGATGATCCGCCACGGTCGCTATGGCGAGTTCACCACTTGCAGCGGATATCCGGAATGCAAGTACGTGAAGCAGAACTTCATCGGAGTAAAGTGCCCGCTCTGCCATGAGGGCGACCTGGTCGAGAAAAGGGCCCGCAAGGGAAATACTTTCTACGGCTGCGGAAATTATCCCACGTGCAAGTTCACGTCTGCCCACAAGCCTATTGCGGAAAAGTGCCCTACCTGCGGCCATGAATACCTGGTGGAGAAGTTCTTGAAGGCTGGCCCGGTGATTGCGTGCCCCAACAAGGAGTGCGATTACGAGCGTCCAGCTCCGCCGGAGGCTGCGACAGCTTAGAATCGCGGGTTCCTGAAGTGGTCGTCGGAAAGCTGTTCTTTCAAATACTGCACCGTTTCCCGGATTCCCGCATCTCGTAGAGTGGGAAATGACCCTGTTTCCCGCTACACAATCCCAAATTGTTTTGGAGGTTTTTCATGCCTAAGAAGCCCACTGCCGCGGATGCAGAACTGATCCTAAAGCTCTACGATCTCCGCCGCGAAGCCGAAATTCGGAAAGCCCGCAACTGGTGGCTGGTAACCTTCTGGCCCGAAAGCGCTGACGACATCATGAAAATAGGCGGCGCCATGGGGACGCAGGAAAATAACTGGATGCGGCAAGCGGCAGGCTACTGGAGTCTGGCTGCTTCGCTCGCTCTTTCAGGCGCGGTCAACGAAGAACTTTTTCTGGATCCCAGTTTTAGCGGAGAAATGTTCTTCATTTTTGCGAAAATAAAGCCATTCCTAGGGGAGCTGCGCACCAAGATGAAGAATCCGCGCATGTTCGCAAACATAGAAAAACTGATTAACAACACCAAACAGGGCCGCGAGTGGTTGAAGTACGTGGAGGGGCAGGTGGCGGCACGCCGCGAGGCGATGGCGAAGGCGGCCAAGGCCTAAGCTGATTTAGAAATTGTGTAATCGGGTAATTGAGAAATTCTTTTCAAATTACCCGATTACCAAATTCATTGATTTACAAGATTGGTTACGCAATATATTCCCGGATATATTCATCCTTCGACTGCGCCAACTCGTGCGCATCGCCGTCGAAAATCACTTTCCCATCGCGCAGGATCAGAAACGTGATGGGTACTTCGCCGCGCTGTCCTGGCGGCAGGGGCCGCATTTCGTTGGCCTTGCGGTCGAAGTAGTGTGTCGCCATGGTGAAGGCATCCTGCAGCCGATGAGTGACCAGCAACGAACTGGTCTTGTAAACGTCGCGCTGTTTGACGATCAACTGAATGATGGTCGTGGAAGTGACCGGGTCGAGGCCACCGGTCGGAGAATCGTAAAGCAGAATCTCGGGCTGGGTGATGATGGCGCGCGCAATGGCGACCCTGCGGCGCATGCCTCCCGAGAGTTCAGACGGAAGCATATCAACCGTGTGTTCGAGTTCCACAAAGCTCAAGGCCTCCCGCACTCGCTTTTCAACTTCCTCGTCAGGGACGTTCCCCTCTTCCAGCAGGCGGAAAGCGACATTGTCGCGGACTGGAAGCGAATCGAAGAGCGCGCTCTCCTGGAATACCATGCCGATCTTTCGTCTCAACTCGAATAACGCATCTTCAGTCATCTGGGTCACGTCGTCGCCCAGAACGTAGATGTGTCCGGCGTCCGGTTTCATCAACCCCAATGCCAGTTTAAGGATGGTGCTTTTTCCAGCGCCCGCAACGCCAAAGATGGCTTTGGTTTCGCCTTTCGCCAAGCGAAACGAGATTCCGTCGAGCACCCGGTTTTCGTCGAAAGCGATCGATACGTTCTCGAACACAACGATATCGGCTGCGCCGTCCGGTTTCGAGGGCACGCGCTGTTCGATCGCAGTAGGAGGTGCGGCCATGGCTCAGCGGTAACCGAAAATCGCCATCAGGAATTTGGTCGCAAAGAAGTCTACCAGCAGGATAAAAACGGAGGACGCTACCACTGCCTGGGTGGTTGCCCTGCCCACACCCTGCGTCCCGCCCCGGGCCGTGATCCCGTAATAACAACCGACGGTGGAAATAATAAACCCGAACAGCAGAGGCTTGACCAGACCCATGAAAACATCCTGAAACGCCAGGATCTGCCAGGCCGTGCTCCAGTACTCGTGGGAGTTCATCCCCAGCAAGCCCTGGGCAACGGCTCCGCCGCCCACCAGGCCCAACAGGTCAGAGATGATGGTCAGGAAGAAGAGCATGAATACCGTCGAGACGACTCGTGGGGTAATCAGCTTCTTCATGGGGTCGGTACCCAAGGCCCGCATGGCGTCGATCTGCTCGGTCACGACCATCGATCCCAGTTCGCTGGCCATGCCCGAAGAGTTTCTCCCGGCCACCATCAGTCCAGTCAACACCGGGCCTAACTCGCGAACCATGCCCACCGAAACCAGCTGACCGAGCAAGGAAAGCGAGCCAAATCTCTGCAGCGTGGTGGAACTGTTCAAAGCCAGAACCGCCCCGGTGAAGAATCCGGTAAGTATCACGATGGGCAGCGAGCCCACGCCGATCAGGTCGGCTTGCTGCAGCATGTCGGCGAAATAGCGCGGATAGCGGAATAGGCTTGCAACCGATTGTCCCGCCAGCCGGGAATAGTCCTGAACGGTCTGGACGGTGTCTTTTGCGAACTCCGTGGGAGAGATCAGTTCCATGCGTGTTCTTTCCGCACTATAGCAGAGGGCGGGGAAGCTTTCAGCTATCAGCTGTCAGCTTTCAACGAAAAGTCTGGAGGCAACGGCCGAGCAGCCCTGTATCGATCAAAGTATAGGTTGGTTATAAACCGATAGCTGACGGCTGAGAGCTGACAGCTTATTCTCGCACTTTCTTCTTGATATCAATACTCAAACGCTTAATCTTCTGATTCAGGGTGGAGAGCGGGATTCGGAAACGCTCGGCTGCGTCGGTCTGGTTCCAGTTACATTTCTGCAGCATCTCGACGATGATCTGGCGTTCACAGTCTTCCATGATGTCGAACAGCGACGCATCAGCGCGCCGTTCCAGTCCAGAAAACGCGGCTGCGCGGCCGGCAATCTGGTCGGGAAGAAGTTCCGGACCAACCTCGACGTCGGTCGAGAGCACCACGGCACGCTCGATAACATTTTCCAGTTCTCGGACATTGCCCGGCCAGGAATAGGTCAGAAGCGGGCGCAGCGCCTCGGGAGTGATGTGCCGTGTGGGGCGCTCGTTCTCCACCGAGTACCGGTTCAGAAAGAATCCCGCCAGCAGGGGAATGTCTTCCTTACGTTGGCGCAACGGCGGCAGATCGATGGTGATGACGTTCAGCCGGTAAAAAAGATCCTCGCGAAATTTACCTTCGCTGACTTGCTGTTTAAGATCCACGTTGGTGGCGGCAATGATGCGAACGTCCACCTGGAGTTCCTGCACCCCGCCCAGATGCATGAACTTCTTGTCCTGCAGCACTCGCAGGATCTTGCTTTGCGTGTCCAGGCTCATGGTGCCGATTTCGTCGAGGAACAAGGTCCCTCGGTCGGCAATTTCAAATAGGCCCTTCTTGGAAGCGATCGCGCTGGTGAATGCTCCCTTCACATGTCCGAACAGAATAGATTCCAGCAGGTCGGGCGGCATCGAGCCGGTATTGACCGGGACAAAAGGACGATCGCGGCGCGGCGAGTTCAGGTGAATGGCCTTGGCGATCAGTTCCTTGCCGGTTCCACTCTCACCCTGCAGCAGCACCGTGGATCGGCTGGGAGCGACCTGGGCCACCAGGTCGAAAATTTTCAGCATGGGCTCGCTCTTGCCGACGATGTTCTCAAAGTTGTAGCGTTGCTTGAGCGCCCGCTTGAGTTGGACGTTCTCTTCTTCGGCGCGATGGCGCGCCACCGCTGCTCGCACGTCGGCCAGCAATTTCTCGTTGTCCCAGGGCTTCTGGACAAAATTGGCCGCTCCCGCCTGCATTGCCTTCACTGCATTTTCCACCGTCCCGTAGGCAGTGACCATGATGATCGAGAGGCCTGGATACTGCAGACGAATTTCAGCCAGCAGATCCATACCGTCGCGATCCGGCAAAGCCAGGTCCAGCAAAACTAGATCGAAGCTGCGTTCGCCGATTCGTGCCAACCCCTCTTCGCCGGTCGCCGCAGATGCCACTCCGTAACCTTCCAGCTCCAGCAGCGTTTCCAGCGATTCGCGGATTGCGGCCTCGTCGTCGATGATCAAAACCGAACCGGCTGCCGGAATCGATATTTCGCCCGGGTTATTACGCACGATCACTGCGGCTTCAGACATTGACTGCCTTCCTGGTCAGAGGAAAATCAAGGTAGAAGGTCGTGCCTTCGCCATGGCGGCTTTCCACTCGAATTTTCCCAGCGTGCTCCTGAATAATGCCGTAGGTCACGGACAGCCCCAATCCCGTGCCACGCGGTTGGCCTTCGCGAGGCGCCGTCTTGGTGGTGAAAAAGGGATCGTAAATCCGCTGAATGTGTTCTTGCGCAATCCCTGTGCCTGTATCTGAAACCACCACGCTGACGCTTTCTCCATTGGCCGTGGCAACACGCAACGTGCCACCATTGCTCATGGCGTCCTTGGCATTCAGGAACAAATTCAGAAACACCTGCCCTGCAATCGTCCTGCGTTTCCGTGAATCGGTGGGATCTCGGCGCTGCGCTCATCCAGCACCTTGATTCGCGTGACCTTGAACTGGTGCTCCAGAAGCGCCAGCGTGTCCGAGATAATCTTGTTGACATCAACCGCCGTAAACTCGGTTCCGCTGGTCCGCGAAAAATTAAGCAGGTTGTTGACGATCTCCGAGGCCCGGAAGGTTTGGCGCGTGATCTTGTCCAGAAGCGCGCCCTTTGGCGTGTCGCCCTGAAGTTGCTTCGAGAGCATCTGGGCGTAAGAGGAAATCACCGCCAGCGGAGTGTTCACCTCGTGCGCCACACCAGCGGCCAGTAGCCCGATGGATGAGAGTTTGTCCGCCTGCGAAAGTTGCGCCTCCAGTTCAATGCGCTCGGTGATGTCATCCATGATGATCAACCGGCCAATGACCTGAAAATCTTTCCTTACCAGCGGTGCAATCGCG
Organism: uncultured Acidobacteriota bacterium; assembly: GCA_963788605.1. Classification (GTDB taxonomy): domain Bacteria; phylum Acidobacteriota; class Terriglobia; order Terriglobales; family Acidobacteriaceae; genus JABDBE01. Next base: position 343,131 of record CAWBHD010000009.1, read on the forward strand.
ACATTGACCACGCGGCTTTCGCCCGTCGGGGTTCCCAACCGGAACTTGTACAGGTTGTGGATCCCGGGATTTTGCCGCACCCGGTAGAACTCCTCCACGAATTTAGCCGGGAAGACATCGCCCAGGGGCCTTGTCAGCGCCTGCCACCGAGGCAGCGCATACATCACTTCCATCTGCGAGTTCCAGGACTCGATGCGGTCGGCCAAGTCCACCGCCAGCACGCCCACGTTGATCGACTCCACGATGTTTTCATTGAAGTCTTTCAGGCGTTCGTATTCGGCGACTTTTAGCTGCAGGGAGGCGTACAAACGGGCGTTCTGGATGGCAATTCCGAGATACCCGGCCAGCGTCTCCAGCAACTCCACATCCTCGCTGGTCAGAAAATCCCCTTCCACCGTCTTGCCCAGACCAAGCACGGCGATGGTGTGTTTCTGGGCGCGGCAGGGAATGTAATAATTCAGGTCCAGTCTCGCGATGGTTTGCTGGGCATTCACGGTTTCCCGTGGAACCTGGTGGGTGTTGTCGAAGAACAGGTGTCCGACTTCATCTTCTGGCCGCGGCGTGCTCAGGAAACTCAAATCCAGGCCGCTGGTTTGCGTCATGCCAAAGGACTTGGCCACCACGAACTGCTGGGACGCCTCCCCGGTTGAGAGGAAAATGGCCATGCGATCCACCAGCAGCGTCCGTGACAAGCGGTCCACCACCGCGCTGAGCATCTTGTCCATATCGGTTTCCGAACTCAACTCACGCCCGAATTCGATCAGCGTCTTGCGGTAGTCATAGCCTGTGCGATAGAAAAACTGGTCGATGCGCACCTGAATCCACTTGCGCACCGGGTCAAACAACAGTGCCGTGGCCACGATGGCGAGTACCAGACCGATCGGTCCCGTGCTCGGCACTTGCAGGTGAACCAATTCGGCGATGCCCGCTACCACCGCAAAATACGCACCCGCAATCGCACCCGCGGCCAAGGTGTACACCATGCCACGCTTGAAAATCAGATCCACGTCCATCAACCGGTAGCGGAAGATGGCGTAGCCGAAAGTCAGAGGCAGGATTCCCAGCGACAGCACGGAACCCTTCATGGTCGCCGTGGGCATCGCCCCGGTCAGGTAAGGAATCACGTAAAACAGCGTGAATGGCGTGATCGCAAGAACCGTGCCCCGCGTGATCCATTTCAACTGCTGCCGCAGGATCGGCGTACTCGCCTGGCGATAGTTGTAGAGCAGCACTCCCGCTGCGGCCACGAAGAACAGCGCCTGGCAGCCCATCTCCAACCGGTCGAGATTCCAGCGCAGCACCTCGCTGGCTTTCAAGAACAACAGTGCCAGCACGTGCACACTCAAAAGCGTCAATCCCGGAATATAGATCGCCGAAATAGCCCAGCGGTGTTTGCGGACAAACCAGTGCTGCTCTGGAAAGGTCAGGACGAAATGCAGAAAAAGGGCAGCCGCCAGCAATCCGGCGACGACGTTGCCCCAGTAGATGGTCCAATCGAACCCGTTAAATTTTCCCGTGTAGTGGAACGCGTAGGAAATAAACGAGACCAGGCAGAAAATGTAGAAGTGGGTTGAACCGGGGGCGGTCCAGCGCCGCAGCAATACATACAGCCCGATCCCGAGGTAGATCAGACCAATCAAGCGCAGCCAGTTGTACTGCGACCGCTCCGCCGGAACCGGAATCAACACCACGTCGACGGGTACCGACTGTCGAATCACCGAGTAGGTGGTCTTCGACCAGGCGCCCACGCGATACAGCTGATGAGTGCGAGCGGCTGTGCTCTTTACCTCATGTTGGTCAATCGCGGTAAGTTGGTCGCCTACCTTGATACCGGCCCGAGTTCCCGGACCGCCAGCCTCCACTCGCGCCGCCGTGAGCCCGCCCTGATGCTCAACCCACCAGACGCCGTCGTCGGGAACCTGGAATTGGCGTTCTGCTTGAAGGTTATAACCGGCGTAAATGACTGCGGCCGCAGTAAGCAAGGCCAGCAGGATGGCAACAAATCGGATTTGGAAATCCCGGTTCATGGACCGAGCAGGCTCCGGAGGCCGCAACAGCAAACTTTCTGTGTCCCTCTTCTGCATTTTCACTGCCATCAGTGGAGACATGGGGAAGCCTCTAAGAAGCCTTGATGCAACAGCTTCCACAATTATAGATGCGCAATCATAGTCCGGCTATGTTTTTTGGAATGGCATATTTCATATTTTGTAACCAGAAGTCCGATATGACTTTAGCTGGGGCAGACAGGCAATCCGTCCGCGGTAGACGGGAAATGCTATACTTCGTCGCCTCCTGGGAGGAGGAATCGATGAAACTGGCCCCCGCAATTTTAATGATGACCTTGTTCCTTACCGCCGCCACGGCGCAGACTTTCAAGGTGTTCCACACCTTCAGCGGGTCCGACGGAAGCTCCCCCAACGGGGATTTAATCCGCGACGCGGCAGGCAACTTCTACGGAACCGCCCAATTCGGGGGCGCGAAGGGTCGAGGAGTAGTGTTCAAGCTCGATTCCAGCGGCCAGAACACCACCCTCTACAGTTTTAGCGGCGGTGCGGACGGAGGAATCCCAATCGGCCGCGTGATTCTTGACAAAGGGGGCAACCTCTATGGAATCACTTCCCTCGGTGGCGACCCCACCTGCAGCTGTGGCACCGTGTTCAAATTGAAGCCAAACGGCACCTTGACCGTATTGCATAACTTCAAGGGCGGTAAGGACGGCTCGCAGAACCAGGGACAGCCCGAACTGGGTTTGGTCTTAATCGGTAGCGACGTGTATGGCTCGGCCAGTTTTGGCGGTCTAACCAGCTGCGACCCGAACTTGGGCTGCGGACTAGTCTTCAAGGTCACCCAATCCCGCAAGGAAACCGTTTTGTACCGGTTCGATGGTCAAGCCAACGGCGCATTTCCCCAGGATTTGATTCGCGACCAGGCGGGCACCCTCTACGGAGCCACGGGGGGAAGTTATGCCCATGGCAACGGCGGAACCATATTCAAGATGGATACAACCGGAACGCTAACGACTTTGTATACCTTCCCCGGCGGCGCGCTCGGGACTTCTCCGCGATGGCGTCTGATCCGCCGTCCGAACGGCAGCTTTTATGGCGTTACTCAGTTTGGCGGTAACACCACAACCTGCGCCCTCGGGTCTTCCGGTTGTGGCGTTGTGTTCACCGTAAACGCCTCAGGGAAGGAACGCGTCCTGCACACCTTTGGCAAGAAAGCGACGGATGGAGCGGAGCCTGCCGGCGGACTCTTGAACGTAGACGCTACCTTTTACGGTGCGACCTTCTACGGTGGAACCGCGAACTCGACCTGCACGTTCGGTTGCGGCGTCGTTTATGGCGTGACCAACGGGGGCAAATACTCCGTGCTGTACCGCTTTAGCGGCGGAGCCGACGGCTGGCTCCCGACTGGAGGCCTGACCGAGGATGATTCCGGCAACCTCTACGGAACGACCGTGCTCGGTGGCTCCGGAAGCGGCGTCGTCTACAAGATCACACCGTGATCGGGTTGATCGACTGAGAATACGATGAAAGGGATGCGTCGCGGATGTCCGTCCAGACCCGCGACGCCGCACCCGTTTCATCAGCCCGCCGCTCTCCGGTAGAATCATAGTTTCCTTATGACCACTACCGAAGAAGTCATCCTGCGCGAAAGACAGTTCCTGCTTCAGACCTATAACCGCTATCCCCTGGTCATCGAGCGAGGCAAAGGAGTTTTTCTCTTCGATCTCGATGGCAAGAAGTACCTCGACTTCGTGGCCGGCTTGGGAGTGAATGCGCTCGGCCACGCCCACCCGCGAATCGTGAAGACCATCCGCGATCAGGCCGCCCGCGCCATTCACCTGTCGAATCTCTACTACAACGAATACCAGGGACGCCTGGCCGAGAAGCTCTGCACGCTCTCGGGTCTGCAGCGCGCTTTCTTTTCCAACAGTGGTACCGAAGCGATCGAAGGCTCGATCAAACTCGCGCGCCTTGCCGGACATCGCACCGGCGGCGCAGCCAAGAGCCAACTGGTCGCGCTCGAAGGTTCCTATCACGGCCGCAGCTTCGGATCCATGTCCGTCACGGGGCAGGACAAATATCGAAAAGGTTTCGAACCGCTGCTCGAAGACGTGAAGTTCGTCCCGCGTAACGACGTCGAAACTCTGCGCGCCGCGGTGAACGACAACACTTGCGCCATCGTGCTCGAACCCATCTTCGGTGAAGGCGGAATTTATGAGTGCTCGGTCGAATTTCTGAAAGAGTGCAGAGCGCTCGCCGACCGCCATCGCGCCGCGTTGATTTTCGACGAGATCCAATGCGGCCTGGGCCGCACTGGAACTATCTTCGCCTTCCAAACTTTCGGCGTCACTCCAGACATAGTAGCGATCGCCAAGCCGATCGCCGCCGGCATCCCGCTCGGGGCGTTTCTGGTGAAGGAGGAATTCGCCTCGGCGATTTCGCCGGGCCAGCACGGAACCACTTTCGGCGGAGGCCCGCTCGCCTGCCGTGTCGCACTCGAGTATCTTGCGATCCTCGAAGAAGAAAACCTGCTGGCGCACGTCACCCAGGTCGGCGGATATTTGCAGGAACAACTGAAAGCCGTAGTGGAACGCTTTTCCATGGCTCGCGAAGTGCGCGGCCGCGGCCTGATTCAGGGCTTGCAGCTCGACGTCCCCGCGCGCCCGTTCGTGGAGCAAGCCCTCGCCGAAGGCGTGCTCTTCAACAGCACGCAGGACACGGTTCTTCGCTTTCTCCCCCCGTTTCTCCTCCAGGAAAAACACGTGGACAAGGGCATCCGGGTTCTCAAAAAACTGCTGCGAAAGAAGCCAGCCCACACGTAGCCCGGACCCCCCGTCCGGGCCGGACGCTGGCCCAGCCTTTCTCCGATCCGGCAAGTATGAGGGTGCCCCATTCTTGTCGCGCACTTTGCGACAAGGGTGGGAGGCGAAAATTTCAATCCAGAAACACTGCCGGACTCATTGGGTGTTGAGCATAATCGCGACTTTGCCTTTGCTCTGAATGGGGATGGCGAGGTCGGGGGCGTTGTCGTTGTTGAAGTCGCCGGCGGCGATGGAGAAGCCGCCCTGATTCTTGATCGGATCATGGATGCGGGACGAAGTTGGGAAGGTGCCGTCGCCGTTGTTGAGCAGCACCGCCATGCCTCTGGACGTATTAGCCACGACCGCACGCGCGCCAACCTGCAAGCGTTGTCAATCACCTGTTTGGATCGCGCCACTCCCGGGCAAGCAGGAAGGTCAGGCCGACGTGCAACACGAAGGCTGGCCACAACAGCGGCCCGACCCATTCGCCGCGGATGCCAACATACAGGAAGTAAAGCGTAGCGAGCGTGCTGTAGGTCAGCATGCCGACCAAGGGCGTTCCCGGCCAGCAGGCGACCCCCAATCCGATCAGGGCGATGCCGGTCACCCGCGCCACCGCTAGGGCAATGCCGGTCATTGCTGCGCCTAACAGCAACTGCCCAACCAACGATGGCACAGCCAACAATGCCACGCCCATGGACGCCTCGGCCACAGCGGCGGCAGCCAGCAGTTTGTTCACGCGACTAATCTTTCGCGCGGGCGACCGCGTCGGCAATGGCCGGAAGTTGTTTGCGCTCTTCTGACGTCAACTGCTCCGGTTCGAGGTTGAAGGTGAGTTTATTGATTGCGCCGGTGAACTTGAACGGAACATCGTAGCGATACTCCACCATCGCGACGCCGGTGCGCGTGTCCTGGCCGACGTCGAAGGTTTCGTCCTCCGGGAACGTGATCGGTGTAGTGTGCTCCACGGAATTTTTGGCTACTTCCTTGCCGTCCACGGAGAGCACGCCTGTCCCTCCCTTGCCCAAGCCCGGACCATCGGACTTGAAGTCGAAGACGATGGTGTGTTTGCCGGCGCCCAACTCGGGTCCTTCCCAGGTGGTGCGTTTGAGGTCGAGCAGGTTATACAGAAAAACCACCTTGCCGCGGCCCATTCCCAACTCGCCCTTGCTCAGGAAACAGGCCGTAGCCTCCGAAGCGACCGCCATCAGTGACGATCATGCCTTCCGCGCCACCTTTCGGGATCTCGACTTCAGCGGTAATGGTGTAGGACTTGTTCAGGATGCTGGGAGCGCCGCTGTTTGGGACGCCGGTCAGAACTCCCGAGTAAGTAAAAACCGTTCGGCCCCGTGTGAGGTTCGGCTTCGGAGCGTTCCAGCGCGTCAGCGACGTGTTGTCGAGCGGCAGCACGTCATGCGTCTTCGCCTCCTGATAGAAAACGGACTTCAGTTGCTTCAGCTTGTCGGGCATTTTTGCAGCTAGATCGTCGGACTCGGTGGGATCGTCCTTGACGTTGTAGAGTTCCCATTTGTACCCGTCGATCACGTCTGGCGCTGCGGCGGTGCTCAGTTTCCAGGGGATGGTCGCAGGTGTCGTCGCCGCGACCCAACCGTCGTCGTAGATGGCGCGGTTGCCGAGCATCTCGAAGTATTGCTTGGTACGCCGGGACGGGGCATTGGCGTTTGCCTTGTCCCATGTGTACGTCATGCTCACGCCGTCCATGGGGCGCTGCTTGATGCCGTTGAGTGTATCTGGCGCCGGAATGCCGGTCGCTTCAAGGATGGTGGGAACAATGTCAATCAGGTGGTGGAATTGGCGGCGAATGCCGCCCGCATCGTTAATGTGGCCGGGCCACGACATGGCCATACCCTGTGTCGTCCCACCATAATGCGATGCCACCTGCTTCACCCATTGAAAGGGCGTGTCCATCGCCCACGACCAGCCGGCCGCAAAGTGCGGGAAAGTGCGGTCGGACCCCCAAAACTCGTACCAGAGAAACTGGTCCTTGACCGGCACGGAAATGCCATTGAACGTGGTGAACTCGTTCGGTGTGCCGTTGAGCATGCCTTCTGCGCTCGCGCCGTTGTCGCCAGCGATGTAGATGATCAGGGTGTTGTTCAGTTCGCCCATGTCCTCGACAGCCTGGATGACGCGACCGATTTCATGATCGGTGTAAGCGAGGTAAGCGCCGTAGACGTCGGCTTGCTTGATGAAGAGCTTTTTCTCTTCAAAACTGAGGGAATCCCACGCCGGCAGATCCTTCGGCCACGCCGTTAACTTCGCGTTCTCCGGCATGATGCCCAGCCGTTTCTGATTGGCGAAGATGGTATCGCGCAGTTTGTTCCAGCCGCCGTCGAAGAGATGCATGTCGCTGATCTTCGTGATCCATTCTGGCGTCGGATGATGCGGCGAGTGCGTGCCGCCGGGCACGTAATAAACCAGGAACGGCTTTTCAGGCGCGATCTCCTTGAGTTCCTTCATATACTGGATCGCTTCGTCGGCCATGGCTGTAGTCAGGTTCCAGCCGGGATTGCCCTCAAAGGGATAGATTGCGGTTGTATTGCGGTGCAGGTCCGGCTGCCACTGGCTGGTGTCGCCGCCAACGAAGCCGTAGAAGTATTCGAAGCCCATCCCGTTGGGCCACTGATCGAAGGGCCCGGCCTCGGTCGCCTGATAGAAGGGCGTGTTGTGATCCTTGCCGAACCACGAGGTCGCGTAGCCATTCTGCTTCAGGATTTCGCCGATGGTGCCGTTCTCCTTGCGGATGATTGAGTCGTAGCCGGGGAATCCCGTGGCGATTTCGCCGACCACACCGAAGCCGGCCACGTGGTGGTTGCGCCCCGTGATCAAGGCTGCGCGCGAGGGCGAGCACAGCGACGTGGAGTGGAAATTCGTGTAACGCAGCCCGCTCTTCGCGATGCGATCCATTGCAGGTGTCGGCACCACGCCGCCGAATGTGCCGGGCGCGCCGAACCCGCTGTCGTCGGTCATGATCAGCAGCACGTTGGGTGCGCCCTTGGGCGGCACGACCCGCGGCGGCCACCACGCTTTCGACTGCGACGCCCTTTCCTCGATCACGCCGCCGAACTTCGGATCGGGCGACGGAAGCTGTTTTCCGTTGAGAGTGGTGGTGGCGCTGGGCGAGCCGGGAGTACCGGTGATCTGCTGCGCCGCCGAGGGCAGCACGCCCATCGACAATAGGATGCCAGCCAGCGCGAATTCTGAACGGTGACGATTGATTGCTGATCTTGAGGTAAGTCGCATAAGTGTTTCCTTCCTGCTTTATCCCGACTGTGAACAGGGGATTGTTCAAGGTCCCGAATGCGAATGGGTTGCCGAGCACATGTCTTAGCGATCCGCTTCTATGGATTCGGCTTCTCTAATGGAAGTCTTCGCAACAAGGAAAAACAACTGTCAGATATACCAGCAAACGACTTTCCGATTTCTGGCCTCCGCACCGAAGCGGCGGAGGCGATACTATGGCAGTTGTGTCATGACGCCCAGAGAAATCACCGTGAACAACACCTGGCTCCCAGAAACAAATCCTCGATCCGAAGTTTCCATCCAAGAAAACTGGATCTCCCTGGATGCTGCCCGGGACAACACTCGCATGCGCTACCTGCGCGCCGGTTCAGGTCCGGCATTGTTGCTGGTTCACGGCTTGCTCGGATACTCATTCTCCTGGCGCTTCGTCATCCCCGCTCTCGCCAAACACTCAACCGTTTACGCAATCGACCTGCTGGGAACGGGATTCTCCGACCGGCCGCCGAATCTCGACTGCTCGCTCCAAGCCAGCGCCGAGCGTCTGCTGCGCTTCATGGACAAAGCAGGTCTCGCCTCCTGCGATCTTCTGGGTACCTCACACGGCGGTGCGGTAGCCATGAGGGCGGCCGCGCTCGCGCCGGAACGGGTGCGGCGCTTAATCCTGGTGGATCCCGTCAACCCCTGGTCCGCGCACGGGAGGAGGTTGACTCGTTTTCTCAGCAATCCTTTCGTCGCGCCACTCTTTCTGAATATCGCGCCTCGCGCACGCATCCTCGACGAGTACTACCACCGCCGGATGTTTGGCGATCCGCGCCGCATTCCGCCCGACAGCCTCGAAGGCTACCGCAAACCGATGCGCATCCCAGGATCCTACGAATACGCCTTGGCCGTGGCGCGTTCCTGGAACTCCGATCTGAAAGAATTGGAATCTGTGTTGCCCCGCCTTGCGCATATCCCAACCCTGCTGATCTGGGGCAGTCTGGATACGGCCGTATTTCCCGAGTCAGCTGCGCGACTGAAGCAATACTTCAGAGATTGCAGGCTGGTAATGTTCGAGGGTGTCGGACACCTTCCCTATGAAGAAGTGCCCGACGAATTCAATCGCGTCGTGGCTGAGTTCTTGTTGTGAAATCTCGCGATGAATGCTTACGTAAAACGCGCTCTAGTTCTGGCGCTCGGCTGGGGCTTTATCCTGCTGGGAATCGTCGGTCTGTTTCTGCCGGTGCTGCAGGGCATTCTGTTTCTGCTCATCGGATTGATCATTCTTTCCTCGGAATACGTCTGGGCGCATCACCTGATCTCGCGGCTGCGCCATCATTTCCCCAAGCTGGGCGCTATCGCCGATGAGGCTAGCGCGAAGGCTCACGTCTGGCTTCATCGCTTGTCCCACCGCAAACCGGATTGATGCTCCGCCCGCTCGGTGCTAACCTCAGGCGAGCAGATGAAGCCGCCCAATACTCCGCGTCTTTCGGTCATTCAGCGATTCTCTCGTTTCCTCCATCTCGACATTCCCGAAGTCTGGGTTCGTTTCCTGCTGGCGATTGTTGGCTTGAGCCTGGCTTTCGGTGCTGCGCTGTTTTCGACGGTATCGAGAGAGTCCGGTAATCTTTGGGCGACGCTGGTGCTGGCGTCCGCAGCGTTGATGCTGGCGGTCATCGTGGGATTGACCACGGTTCCATATCTCGCGCGGCGGGTTGCGGGCGCTCGCATTCGCGATGCCTTCGATTACGACGTTACCCGGGTTGGAATCGTGTACGTGGTCATCGTACTGGTGATCGGGATTGCCGCCCTGAATACTGGCAACAATCTGCTCTACATCGTCGTCGCCGCGATGCTGGCGGCAATTATGGTTTCGGGATTCGCCTCCGCCATCGTGTTGCGCGATCTGGAACTCGATGTCCGCCTGCCCGAGCACGTGTTCGCAGGCCGCACGATGCTGGGCAGAATTATTTTGCGGAATCCACGGCGCTGGCTGCCGTCGTTTTCCGTGAACGTAGTGCCGGTGAAGAAAGATCGTGGTGGCAAGCACTGGCAGTGGACGCCGGCAACCTTTGCAGTTCCCCCGGGACGTCCTCCGGAAAGGCAGTGGATTAAGTTTCGCGATTACAAACTGCGGCGAGTCTCAAACATCACCACCCCGCCGGATATTTTCGATGGTGCAGCGTACTTTCCCTACGTCCCCGCAGGCAGCGACCTGAAGGCTGACCTGGAGCTGCGTTTCGAGCGCCGCGGACGTTACCAGCAGAAGGGTTTTGGGCTGGCGACGCGTTTTCCTTTCGCGTTTCTGACCAAGACCCGGCATGTGCCGCTGGCTCGCGAGATCATCGTGTATCCGAAGGTCGAGCCAGCGGACGAATTTTTCGAAGTTTTGCCCATGATTACCGGCGAGTTCGAAACCTTCGTGCGCGGCCGCGGCGATGACTTGTACCTGATTCGCGAATACATGCCGGAAGATTCGGCTCGCCACGTGGACTGGAAAGCGACAGCCAAATCGGGTTCGCTCAAGGTGCGGGAGTTCAGCCGGGAAGATGAGCGCAAGCTGCGAATCGTGTTCGACAATCCCGCCAAAGAAACGGTCTCAGAGAAAGCATACGAAGACGCGGTCGCGCTGGCGGCCTCGCTGAGTTGGCACTTCGCGGGCGAGAACACGGACATCTCCTTCGTCTCTCAAGGCTACAGCGGCGAGCCCGACATTTACCGGTTCCTCGCTCATCTGGCGGTTATTGAGCCGCAGCCGTCGCCTTCGGTGGTTGAGAGTCTCCAGCCATCTGACGACTACAACATAATTCTGACGACGCGGGCGCGCGGCAGCATTCCGACGCCGCTCTGGGCCTGCTCGTATTTTGTTTTCATCGGAGAAACCTGAACCCGTCCGGTTGCAACCGGACCAATCTGACCTATGCAGACGTTTCAAAATGCCGAATACATGATTCTTCCTCTTTTCATTGGCGGCGTTTCGTCATATACTCGCGCCCGGCGTTGATTTTCGGGGTGCTTGCGAGGGGGTGAGCCAATGCATGTTTATGATTTGATTAACACGCAGGAGACGCATCGAGCCGATGCCGCCCAGACCGTGCTCGAAGTGGCGCAAGCGATGGTCGAGCGCAACATCGGCGCCGTGCCGGTGCTGCGCGACGGACTCCTGGTAGGCATCTTTTCCGAGCGCGATCTGATGAAGCGCGTCGTGGTCGAAGGCCGCGACCCGCGCACGACCCGGGTGGGCGACGTAATGACTGAAGACCCGCTCACCGTGAGTCCGGAGGAGAATCTCGAGACCTGCATGCTGCTGATGCGGCGCCACGGCTTCCGCCACCTGCCGGTGTGCCAAGGCAAGGAACTCCGCGGAATCGTCTCCCTGCGCGATATCCTGCTCCACGACCTCAACGAAAAAGATCACGAAGTGCGCATGATGCGCGCCTACATCCAGGCGTCGCCGGAAGTGTAGATCCCTCGGCGACGAAAAGCGTCGCTGCGGGAACGCAATGTTCCTCGATTACGTTCGGACTGACAGCGGGTGGGCAGCTTCAGTCTCGATTTAGAGCCGAGTCGCATTTGGCTATGGATTGCACCACCAGGCGTGACTCGTCGCGCTCGTCGCTTTCCAGTTCCCCCCGCTTGTCTTTATCGGTCCATACCGCAATGCTTTTTTCGTACCAGGCACGGGCTTCACGCCAGTGGTCTCGCGCCTGGTCTGGGGAAGTGCGGGGCTGAGCAGCCAGTGCGGAAAAGGCATCACCCAATCCGGAATAAGCGGCCGCCAATCCTGTACGAATGTAGCGGTTGATCGAGGCGCCTGGAGACATGGCTTCGAAGGTTGTCGCTGCTTCACGGTAGACTTTCACCGCCGCGGCAGGTTTGCCCAGGACGACCAGAGACTCGGCGATCCCGTTGTCACTGAATGCGAAATTTGACTTTGCTAGATGGTTTCCCGGATCGGCCGTCCGCAGCTCCAGAAAGATCTGGTGTGCATGCCGGTACGCCTCGAGGGCGGCGGCCGCGTCGCCGTGATTCTCCCGGAACGTGGCCAGCCGGTTGATGGCTTCAGCGCCATACTCGCGGAGCGTGGCATTGTTGGGGTAGGCGCGCGATATCTGTTCCAGAGTTTCGACAGCTTGACCCTGAATCTGGATGGCTTGGACCAGGTCGCCTCTCCGCTGCATCGACTTGGCCATGCCGGCATAGTCGGCTGCCAGATGCGTATTCAAGAACACGTTGGTTGGGTCGGCTTGCAGCGCTGCTTGCCGGATGGAGGCGGCCTGGCGATAATTCTCCAGCGCGCCAAGCGGGTCTCCGGTCTGGCCCAGCAATCCGGCCATGTAGTAGTAACTTCCGGCCAGATGATCGGCGAGGACGGGGTCGTTGGTTCCAGCCGCCATGCGCTGCGTGATCGGCAGAGCTTTGCGGACTTCGTCGATCGCCCCGCTGAAATCGCCAGTCATTTCTGAAACGTTCGCGATCCGAAAATAGTTTTCGACCAGATCGCCCTGGAGTTTCACATCGTCGGGACGCGTCATCGCCAGTGACTCGCGAATCGCCAAGGCCTTGCGATAACTCTGCAATGCGCCGGCAGTGTCGCCGAGGTTGGCCGCGTACGGGTAGCCGAGGACATCGCCCACTCTTTCGTAAGCGGTGCCAAGTTCTTTTTGCAGGGAGGCGTCGCCTTTTGCCTGCTGGGCGAGGCTGTCCAGATACTCGAGCGCGCGGTTGACGAGCAACTTCCGGGCCGGCGTAGAACCAGGCAAATCCCGGATGGAATCATGGAGTTCGAAAATCAGCGAGTTGGCCAGCTTGCGAACATCGTTGAAGCGCTTCTCGGCACGCTGCCCATTGGCTTTGGCAATTCTTGCCTCGCGGACTATCAGGATGACGCCTGCAATCAGGGTTACGGCCATGAGTGCGGCGACGGCCATCGCGGCACGGTGGCGCTCGATGAATTTTGCCGCGTGGTAGTTCCACGACGGCTTACGCGCCGTGACCGGCAAGTCCGCCAGGTGGCGGCGAATGTCCTCCGCAAACTGTTCTACTGATGCGTAGCGGCGTTGTGGTTCCTTCCGCAGGGCTTTCAGGACGATGTTGTCGAGGTCACCGCGCAACCGGCGTCGCAGCTTTGCAGTCGAACCTTCGCGAGTGCTGCTGGTGGAGGACGGCGAGGGTTGCCCTGTTTCACAGTCCCGCTGAATCTCCTCCGGCTTCAGAATCACCGAACTCGGCCGTCCCGGCTCGGCTTCGCAAATAGCTCGCGCCAGGTCATGCGACAGTCGCGTGTCTCCCGGATACGGCGACCGTCCGGTCAGGAGTTGGTAAAGTACGACCCCGAGCGAATAGACATCCGCCGCAGTGGTAACGGCTTCTCCGCGGATCTGTTCCGGGCTGGCATACTCGGGCGTCATGGGATGCGCCAGCGTGGTTTCTGCGCGGACCGTTGGATCCAGGATCTTCGCAATCCCGAAATCCAGCAGCTTGGGAGTTCCGTCTGCCGTTACCAGGATGTTGCCAGGCTTGATATCGCGATGAATGACCAGACGCTGGTGCGCGTACTGCACGGCGGCACAAACGTCGCGAAAAAGCTGCAGGCGCTGGGTGATGTTCAAGCGGTGCTGATCACAGTAGCGGTCGATGGGAACGCCTTCGACGAGTTCCATCACCAGATACGGAACTCCGTCTTCGGTTGCGCCGTCCATGAGGCGCGCGATATTTGGATGGTCGAGGGTGGCCAGAATCTGGCGCTCGTTGCGGAAGCGTTCCAGGACTCTGGCACTATCAAAGCCGCCGCGCACCAGCTTGATCGCTACCTCTTTCGTATATTGGCCATCAGCCCGTACGGCGCGGTAGACCTCTCCCATACCGCCGCGGCCGATTTCTTCGATAACGTTGTACGGTCCCAGCCGATGACCGGCACGGCTGGTGCTCTTGGCATGCAAATCGAACGCCGGGACACTCAGAAATTCATTTCCGGCCTGCTCGTGAGAACTAAGCAGGGATTCGACTTCAAGCCGGAGATCGTCATTCCCCGCGCAAACCTCCTGCAGGTACTTGTGGCGCTGCTCGCCATCCAATGGAAGCGCAGCATCCAGCAGACTCTTGACCTTCTCCCACTCCTCGGTTTTCATGCCGGTGCGCCTCTCGCAATCTCGCGATGCAACCATGCCCGCGCGATGGTCCACTCTCTGGCGACGGTGGCAGGGGAGATATCCATCACCTCGGCCGCGTCTTCAATGGTGAGCCCCGCGAAAAACCGCAACTCCACAATGCGACTCTGGCGTGCGTCCAGTACCGATAGCTTCTTTAACGCATCATCCAACGACACCAAATCCACGTTCGCCGGTTGTGCAAAGGCCGCTGCGTCCTCGAGGGTCAACTTGAAGGTGTGGCCGCCCCGCTTGGCCGCCTGGTGTGCGCGGGCATGCTCGACGAGGATCTGCCGCATCAGCCGCGCGGCTATGCCGAAGAAGTGCGCCCGGCTCTGCCAAGGGGGAGAATCTCGGCCAACCAGCCGCACATAGGCTTCATGAACCAGCGCTGTGCTTTGCAGAGTATGATCGGCACGTTCGCGACGAAGGTAGTGTTGCGCCAGGCGGCGCAGCTCGTCGTAAACCAGAGGCATTAGTTTGTCCAGCGCCTCTTGATCCCCGTCTCGCCAACGTACCAGTAATTGCGTGACCCTGCCCGAAGGTTCCTGATACACGATCTCTACCGCCCGCTCGCACCATAACGTGCTGGCCGCGAAGCATATCCCGTTCTGGCATGACTGTCAACCATCTGAAAACACAGAACTTAACAAAGTCGTTCGTTTTCCTGTATTTAGCATGAGGCAATTTGTCCCGTTTTTTCGCATGTATCAGCAAGAGGTTTAGTTCCGTTGCTCCCAGGCCCCGGATCACCCAGTTCCTTATTGGGGGGATATGAGGATGATCGGGGGTAGGGAGCGAGGACTCCTTCAATCCCCATGACCTAAGGAGTACGCCATGACCCGGAAAATGTTTTGGATGGTTTTCAGAGCAGCGTTGGCGATCGTTTCTGCTCCACTGCTAGTGAACCTTTTGCTGATCACAGATGCCCAGGCCAGCGCCGAGAAGGTGCTTTACAGCTTCGGTTCCGGCAACGACGCGAACGGGCCTGTCGCTGGCCTGATTTTCGACGCTGCGGGTAATCTCTACGGAACGACTCAGTACGGCGGGTCGCAGGATGAGGGCGCCGTGTTTCAACTCGCACCCGCGTCGGGGGGCAAATGGACGGAGAGCGTCATCTACAGTTTTACCGGTAAGTCGGACGGTATGAATCCACTGGGCGGTCTGATCTTCGACTCCGCCGGTAATTTATACGGAACAACTTCTCGCGGTGCTTCGGGAAGTGGCACCATTTTCACCCTGATTCCCGGCGCCGGCGGAAAATGGAAACTCAAGGTGCTTCACAAGTTCAAGGGAACGACGGGTGGGGTTCCCTCCGCCGGGCTGGTCTTCGACCCAGCCGGAAACCTCTATGGCACAACCGCAGAGGGTGGAGCGCATGAATCGGGAACGGTTTTTCAGCTCGCCCCGGGCACCAATGGCAAGTGGACGTTTAAGAGCCTGCATAGCTTCAATCCCAACGGCCATGATGGCACCGACCCGTTAGCCGGGTTGACTCTGGATGCCGCCGGCAATCTCTACGGCACAACTTACGCTGGAGGCGCCAACGCCGATGGGGTCGTATTCGAGCTAACGCCCGGTTCCAACGGTAAATGGACGGAGACGATCATCCACACTTTCAATCCGGGCAACGGACATGACGGATCCGCTCCGGCAGCGCCTATTGTCATCGACTCCAATGGAAATCTCTTCGGCACGACCGTGGCTGGAGGCCAGGACCGCTTCTACGGAGTCGTATTCGAACTCACGCTCAACTCCCAGGGCAAATGGCAGGAGAGCATTCTGCACTCTTTTACGGATGGCAAAGACGGCGGCGAACCCCACGGCGGCCTGATGCTCGATACCGCCGGCAACCTTTATGGCACGGGGGCTTCGGGTGGGCAGTCGGGGGTTGTCTTCAAAGAGACTCTCGAAACCAACGGCAAATGGAAATACAAAGTGGTGTTCAGTTTCAGCGGCGGAAGTGATGGCGGCAGACCTTACGCCGGCCTGATCTCTGATGCCGCCGGCAACTTGTATGGAACCACCCGGCAAGGCGGCGCCAACAGTCTAGGCACTGTGTTCATGGTTACACCGTAATACCCCCGCCGCAACCCCGGCTGCGCTCCTGCCAGTGCAGCCGGGGACTTTTCTTGAACTCTTCTGGATTTTTTCACCTCGGTTCAGATTCAGGGGTTACAGCGCCACAGCGGGGCACAGCGGGTATTGTCCCCGGTAGTAACCATCCGGACGTGCGAGCTTCCCCAGGGGGCTTGTTTGGACACGAACCATCTTTCAGCGCTGCAATTATTTGGAGAGCAGGGCAGGGTAACTGTTACCTTTGGTTACTTTCGTCCATTGACCCTTCCGCCAGAGCTGATAAGGTCAAGCCAGCAGAAACGAGGGTCAAGTTTACGCGTAGATAGCCAGTTAATGAGCTAACCCCCATGAATGCCAACATCGAGCTCGCGCTCTGGATCGCCCACCCCATCCTGGAGTTGGTGTTGGTCGTCATTATGTTCAAGCGAGGTCTTCACCGCACCTTTCCGGTCTTTTTCGCCTACATTGGTTTCGAGGTTCTGGACTTCGGGATTTTGTTCCCGGTTTACCGGTGGGGCAGCATTATGGCCTATTTCTATGTGTACTGGATCAGCGCGGCCATCAGCCTGGCGATCGGATTCAAGGTTATTCACGAGATCTTTCTGGATGTGCTTCGTCCTTATCCCAACCTGAAGGACCTGGGAACGCTGCTGTTCAAGTGGGCGGCGCTGGTAATGTTTCTGGTGGCAATGGTGGTAACGGCGGCGAGCCAGCCGGGAACCGACACGCCGCTGTCGCAGGCCGTGATCATCGTGCAACGCTGTGTGCGAGTCACGCAATGCGGCCTGATCCTGTTCCTGCTGTTTTTCTCGCGGCATCTCGGCGTTTCGTGGCGGCAGCCGAGCTTCGGGATTGCTCTTGGATTTGGCGGATTCGCCAGCGTCGAACTGATTGGCCTGGCATTGTTCTCCGGGGGCCAGATCCACCCGCCGACGTTGAGTTTGATTAACACTACGGCATACAGTTTCGCCATTCTTGTCTGGATGGGATATATGTCGGTGAGGGCGACCTCGCAGGCATCCTCCGCCAAAGTGCTGCTATCGCAGCGCTGGGACGAGGGCCTCAGTGACGTGCGTCATCCGGCTGCCGGCGATTCGCTGATTCCCATGTTTGAGCAGATGGTGGACCGGGCGTTCTCCGGAACTCCAAGGGAGCCCGAGCGTGCGGCAGTAGAGGAAAAGCGACTCGTCCACAAGGTGTCGATTCCTGGCAAATCACCTTCTAAATTTTCTTCTCGCGTTCTGCCAAAAGACCTGGTGCGTTAAGAGCAGCTGTCCAAGTTCCAGACAGCCTGTTTATCCAATCTGCTATAAAGAACCCGCCTTAAACCGTTTTAATTGTCATCGTCTATCTGGTTGAAAAATAATGCACAAAGGGAATTCTGCGGCCTCGTGTGAATGGGGTGTAGCTGGGATGTTAAGCCGTGAGGGTTAAGCGAATTGGGCGAGGGGACTTGACACGACCTTGTATAATCCGTGCCCAGTGAGGGTCGCCGCTCCCAGGAGACCCGTACTAGGAGAAACAATCCAATGAAAGCAGTCAGGATGTTGTTCCTGATGGTAGGTCTGATCTGCGCATACACAGCGCTTGCCGCGCCGGTGGTTCCTACACCGTCAGACGGCGCGCCGATTCCGGCATGCACAGGACGTGGGTGCCGCTAAGGCGCCTGGTTTAGTTCAAGCTGCCGCTAGGCGGCTTTAAAATTCAGCAGGCTGGCGATTGTAAAAACAACGCCAGCCTCATTTTTTTGTTTGCAGGAGCCCTTGTAGAGCGCGCCCAAGTTCGTCGGCGTCAGAGATCGGGGGGCGGCAGCTGAATCCGGAACAGATGACGGCTACGGTGTTTCCCGCCTTGACCGCAGGCAGCTGCGGGATGGTTTCGGCGAGAGCAGGGGGAAGATTCTGGGGCACAATCCTGCTGCCTGGCAGTTTGAGCACTGCCTTGCCCGAGCAATAAGGAGCAACGGCGACCGCCTCGAGCCGGCCTGCAAGCTCACCATTTCCGACAATCACGACTTGGGTGTGGGGCTGCGACAGGTGAACTGCGGCAATTCCGTAGCTGGCGACAAATATTCCGTACTGTGCAGCCAGACCGGCAATTACTTCAAGGGTTTGCTCCGCCTTCTCGTGCAAGCCTTCCTGATTGGTGTAGGCGTGGAGCCGCAGCAGCGCGATCGCTGCCACCGAGTTTCCCGCCGGAGTGGGCGAGTCCTGGAAGGGCTTGCGGCGCGTGCCCAGCACGCCCAGAATTTTCTGATCTGAAGCCGCCTTTTCAGTGTCGAAGAATCCGCCGGAAACCGGATCAAAGAAACGCTCTACCATTGCATCCGTAATGCGCTGCGCAAAGTGGAAGTAGCTAAGATCGACGGTGGATTCGTAGGCGTCCAGGCAGGCGATGGCCGTGAAAGCGTAATCATCGAGCACGCCCGGAACCTGACGGCGTTCGGCCGTCCCGTCCGAGTAGGCAAGCACATGGAGCAGGCTACCCTCCTTGTTCCATGCGTCGGACAAAATGCGATCCAGCGAGCGCAGAGCGAAGTGTTCCGCGGTTTCGAGCTTTAGCACTCTGGCAGCTTCGAGATACGCCGAGATACACAGCCCGTTCCAGCCCGTATACACCGTCTTGTCCACAAATGGCGTCGGTCTTTTCATGCGGGCAGCGTACATCTTGTTTTTCGCCGATTGCAGTAAGGCATCAACTTGTGATTGCGGAAGACTCAAACGCCTGGAAATTTCTTCCACCGTGGCGCGCACGTGCAGCACGTTCTTGGCGGGATTGTGGTGCATCTCCCCAATTTCGCCGATGTCATAGTGCAGGCACGCGACTTGCGCTTCTTCTTCCGTGAGGACGGACAGGGTTTCCGCCAGCGTCCAGGTGAAGTAATCGCCGTCATCGTCCATGGAGTAATCGGCGTCCTGGGAGGCGTAGAAACCGCCATGCTCACGATCGCTGAGCCCGTCATCCATCCAGCGAATGATGTCGCGGGCTACGCTCGCGAAGAACTCAGAGTCGGTGGCCTGATAGGCGTGCACGTAATTCTTCAGCAATTCCGAGTTGTCATAGGACATCTTCTCGAAGTGCGGCACCACCCAGCGTTCGTCAACCGAGTAGCGGTGAAATCCGCCGGCCAGTTGGTCATAGACGCCACCGCGGGCCATTTTTTCGAGAGTGAAGACGAATACGTTGCGCAGCTCTTCATTGCCGGAACGCGTGTATTGATCGATTAGCAGATCCAGGGCAGCGGGATGCGGGAACTTGGGAGCGCTCCCGAAGCCGCCATTTTGCGGATCGAACATCCCCAGCGCTGACTTCACAATGGCGTCAATCACCGCGGGGGAGAGCTCCCCACTCTTTCCGGCGAATGATTCCGCATGGGAAATAGCGCCCTCAACCATTTTGGCCTGTTCCATCACATCTTCGTTTTTCTCGTGATAGGCGTTTGAGATCGAGAGCAGCACGCGCTTGAAGCTGGGACGGCCGTAGTGATCATCGGGAGGGAAGTAGGTTCCGCCATAAAACGGTTTGCCATCGGGGGTGAGGAACGCAGTCAGCGGCCAGCCCCCTTGACCGGATATCGAACTGATGGCGACCTGGTACCGGCTGTCGATGTCGGGACGCTCGTCGCGATCAACCTTTATCGCGATGAACCGCTGGTTGATGATCGCGGCGATTTCGGGATTGTCGTAGGACTCGCGATCCATCACGTGGCACCAGTGGCACCAGACCGCGCCAATGTCGAGCAGGATGGGCTTATTCTCGCGTTGCGCGGTCGAAAATGCGGCTTCGCCCCACTCATGCCAGCGAATGGGCTGGTGCATGGCGGAACGCAAGTACGCGGAAGACGCATTGCTGAGGGAGTTGAGTTCCGATGTGGTCATGGCTTCTTCAGTCTATACGCTTGCTGCGAAGGTCGAGAACCGAGGTGCTGGCTTATACCTCCGTGACTTGTGGCTCGCTGGAGCGCCGCACTAGGATGCAGTCAGGAAGAAATGGTGTTACGCGGATGAGTTGGCCTGGCTGCGCGAATCGGTACAGAACGTTTGAGTCAAGTACGGTTTCGCTGCTGATCGTACTCGTGCTTTTGCCGGCTGGAAAGAAAACTGCCGCCGCCCAGAGTGACTACCGCGTCATTTCTGTCGCGGATGCCGGAACCATTACCGGGACCGTCAAGTGGTCCGGCCCAATGCCCCGCGTTCCCACTTTCCCCATCAATAAAGACGTCACGGTTTGCGATCCTGAATCTAGCAAGATCGCGGATCTGGAGCGCCTGGAGGTCGGCCCCGACGGGGGCGTCGCCAACACCGTCGTGTTCCTGAAAAACATCTCCAGCGGAAAGGCGATGGAGATCCTTCGACCCCGGCGTTTCCTGGATCAGAAACGCTGCCGTTACGTGCCCCACATTCTCCTGTTGCCCGCCAATGCGACGCTGGAGATGACGAGTTCCGACCCGGTGCTGCACACGGTTCATATGGAAGGCGCTGCGACCTATAACCTGCCGTTTCCTTTTCCCGGCCGGCCGGTATCCAGGCTGATGCTCCATGCCGGAGTAGTCACCATTAAGTGCAATGGCGGCCACGTTTGGATGAATGCCGTCGTCATCGTTGCGGACAATCCGTATTATGCCGTGACCGACAGTAAAGGAAAGTTTGAACTGGACGGGGTGCCGCCCGGGCAGTATGAAATTGTGGCCTGGCACGAAGGTTGGCACGTGGTGGGTCAACAACCTTCATTCGACGTTACTTCGACCGACAAGGTGAACCGCCCCGTTTTCTCCTTGCCCGAGACCTGGCGCCAGCAAGTCGCAGTCAACCCAAACAGCACTGCGATAGTCAATTTTGTTATCGCCGACAAATAGCGATGGCTTTGCGATCCTCGGCGGAGCGGGAAAGGAGAGTCCCGATTGGAGTTTGCTTCTTGCGATTGGACTTGCAAAAGCGGTGCGGGCAGCAATCGCTGATTCAAGCATGCTCGGGGGAAGCCAGACCGAACCTCATAAATCCTTTAAGGGATTAATTAACTGAACCGGACCGTATCTCTGCCTCGCTGCCAAATCTTCGGAATAAAGAATCGCTGCGCCAGAGGTCTCGGCTGCCTGCAAAACCAGGGCATCCCAGAAAGAGATCTGGTAGCGCACCTCGATTTCCAACGCATGCAGGACCGATGCCGGAGTATTGACGACGACTTCCCAGCTTAGGTAATCCTGTATGAGACTGCGGACCTCTTCCATCGGGAGCGGACGTGCAATCTTGCGGCGAAGGTTGATGCAAAGCTCCTGCAGCACCTGCGTGCTTAATACCCCTTGGCCAGAAACCCACAAACGCTCGACCAGCTGGCGAGCACGCTCGTGCTTCAAACCAGTGGAACGGTCGTGCGCATAAATCAGAATGTTCGTATCAACGAAGTACTTGTCAGCCATTGCTCAGTCGATAACCAACTTAGCGCTCATGTAGCTCATCCCGTGAATAGGGAGGCGTCCATTGCAAATCGAGTCCCTCACGGAGTCGAGCCAACGCGCGTCTTCGAGCGCGCTCGTAAGTTTTGCGTTCGCGCACGATTTGCTCCAGGCGAGCGGCCAGCAAGGCGCTAATCGATGTGCCTTCCTCGGCTGCCAGCACCCGAATCTCCCGCAGGAGGGCGGCGTCCAGTTTCAGCGTGATATTCGTTTTCATGCCTGCACGCATTTACGTGCAGCACTATTCTACGTGCTCCCTGGTCGGCATGTCAATAGGCACGATGCAGGGGTTATCCGCATCAACCCATCAAACTCTTCACAATCGCGCAGTACAAATCCACAGCGTCACTCAACTGCTTCTTCTCCACATACTCGCGGTCGGTGTGTGCCACATGGATCGACCCGGGGCCCACCAGCAGTGGTTGGCCCCAATTGGTGAGCCATGGAATGTCCGTGGTGAACGCCGCGACCATGCTCGGAAGTCCGTCCACGGTGCGCAGGCGCACGAAGGGAATTTCCAATACGAACTCGACCTTGACCAAATCCCTGACGGTCTTTTCAATCTCTTGTCGCAGCGCATTCGCAGGGCCGACCAGTCGATAGAGCAATTGCGCGCGAGCTTTATCGGGAATCACGTTGGGAGCGCGGCCGCCTTCGATCATTCCGATATTCAAAGTGCACGGACCGATGCCTTCCTCAACCGGCAACTTCATGACGCGAAGTCGACTCAGGGCTTCCAGAAGTTTGTCGATTGCAGACTCGCCAAGTTCGGGATATGCGGAGTGTGCCATGCGGCCTTCGGCAATCACATTGACCCGGAGCGTGCCCTTGGACGCACTGGCAATACGGTTCTCGGTGGGTTCGCCGTTCAGCAGGAACTTGCAGCCTGAGGCTTGCTGATTGGCGACTTTCGCACCCAGGCTATCTTTTTCCTCGCCCACCAGAAAAAGAAGCCCCACGTGTATGCCTTCGGATCGCAAGCGCTCGGCAGCGGCGATCTGGGCGGCGATAATTCCCTTGGCATCGCAGGATCCTCGCCCGTACACCCGCGTGTCGTCCTCGGAAGACGGAATGAAGGGTGGGACGGTGTCCATGTGCGTCGAGAAAACAATCGCGGGTCGCGGTTGTTGGGACGAGGTTGCGTACACGTTGCAGCGGTTGCCTTCGACTGGAATCTTGTTGACCACGTATCCGAGGCGTTGGAGTTCGGCGTGAACGGCATCGCCCACCAGGGCTTCGTTGCCGGTGATCGATTCAATGTCAACCAGTTGGCGGGTGAGAGCGACGACGTCCATGGGAGAGAGGATAACCCACCGAGCCAAGACTGTCTTGGCCGATGAACCCAGGACGATGAGCGCGCGTCGGAACGGCAACCCCGGCCGTTCATCCCGGCGAAGCCCTGAGGCACGCTCCTACGGTGTAATCTGAATAACGTGTCGGCTTCGGCGATCAGATCTCTTTTCCTCGACGGCCCGGCCGGACGGCTGGAAAGCCTGCTCAACCTGGGCGCCGAGCATGCGACTCACGCCGCCCTGGTGTGCCATCCGCATCCTATTTATGGCGGAACGCTGCACAACAAAGTCGTTTTCCACACCATGAAAGCGCTGAACAGCTTTGGATATCCGGTGTTGCGGTTCAACTTTCGCGGCGCGGGATTAAGCGCGGGCGAGCACGATCACGGCGACGGTGAAGTGGAGGACGTCCGCACCGCGCTGGATTGGCTGCATCGCGAATTCCACTTGCCTATGATTTTTGCCGGATTCTCCTTTGGAGCTGCCGTGGGATTGGGTGTTGCGTGTCCGGATGCGCGGGTGCGGGCAGTAGTTGGGCTCGGCCTGCCCGTGGCCGCGATTGATGATCGAACTTACGATTTCGAGTTTCTGCAGGGCTGCATGAAACCCAAGTTGTTCGTAAGCGGTGACCGCGATCAGTTCGGGCCACGGCAGCAATTGGAACGAGTTGTCGCGTCGTTACCGGAACCACGAAAATTGGTGCTGATTCCCGGCGCGGATCATTTTTTTGCAGGCCGTTTGCGAGAACTGCGCGAGAGCATTGAATCTTGGATAACAGAAACCTTCCCACAATAGTCACGCGCACACAGCCGCCCTCTATAATCCTTCCATGTCTGCGGCCAGCCGCGAGCGATGGGCAATCGAGATGCGGGTTACCGCGCGGCACCTCTTCGAGCACGCTCTGCGCGAATCCAGCATTGATCGCGCGTTTGAGCGCCATATTTGCTGTGAGCGCGGAGTACTGCGTGTTTGCGAAGATCTCTACGATCTTCATTCCTACAACCGCGTGCTGGTGGTTTCCATTGGCAAAGCCGCGCACACGCTGGTGAGCGCCCTGGAGATTCAGGCCGGGGCCAACTTTGAAGGCATCGTCGCCAGTTCGGTGCAGCCCACATCGCAGGCGCGTGGCTTCCGCTATTTTCTGGGCGGACATCCGACGCCGAATGAGGAATCGATTCGCGCCGCCGAAGCCATGCTGAAGTCACTGAGCGCGCAGAATGCTTCGTCGCTGGTGATATTCATGCTGAGCGGAGGAGGGTCTTCGATCGCAGAGAAGCCCATCGACGACGAGATTTCGCTGGCTGATCTGATTGCCGCCTACCACGTCCTCGTGCACTCCGGCGCGCCTATCGCGGAAATCAATGCCATTCGCAAGCACCTGTCGGCGATTAAAGGGGGAAGACTGGCACGGGCGGCTCTCGCGGCCCAGCAGGTTTCGATCCTGGTTTCGGATGTTCCCGACAGCACGCCGGACGCCGTGGCTTCCGGCCCAACCATGCCGGACTCCACCAGCGTGGAAGATTGTCATGCCATTGCAGCCAGGCATCGATTGCTGGAACAGTTCCCCGCGTCAGTGCGTGAATTGTTTGAACGCCATGCTCTGGAGGAAACTCCAAAGTCGGATGATCCGGCATTCCATCGCAGCCGATGGTGGACGGTATTGTCCAATTCAACTTTGCTTGACGCCGCCAAGGCCGAAGCGGCGCGCCACGGCTTCACCGTCGAAGTGGACAACAGTTGCGACGACTGGGACTATGCGCGCGCGGCTGACTATCTCCTCGATCGCCTGCGCGAATTGCGAAAAAAGTCGGAGCGCGTATGCCTCATTTCCGGGGGAGAAGTTACGGTGAAAGTCAGCAACGGAGGCCTGGGGGGCCGCAACCAGCAATTTGCTCTGGCTTGTGCGCCAAAGATCAAAGACGAAAACATCACCGTGCTCAGCGCGGGCACCGATGGAATCGACGGCAACAGTCCCGCCGCTGGCGCGATCGTGGACGGAACTACAGTGGAACGCGCAAAGTCCCGCGGGTTGGAGCCGGAAGCCAGCCGGCTCGACTTCAACGCCAACCCGTTCTTTCATGCGTTAGGCGACGCAATCACGACCGGTCCAACCGGCAACAACCTGCGCGACCTGAGAATCCTGCTTGCGTACTAAGGGCGCGGTATACAATCCGCTTGCTTCTTCTGACCGCGATAAAGCACCATAATCCTCGACGAAGGTGACACAACGGATGCCGGAAATAACGTCGAACGTCGAGTTCGCTCACAGGATCCACGAGCAGGGTCACGGTCACCAATCGCCGCAGCACCGCCGCGAGCAACTGGTAGAAATCGCTGAGGCGCTGGTACTGGCGATCGTCGCCGTCGCCACCGCCTGGAGCGGTTACCAGGCGGCGAAGTGGGATGCCTTGTCGGCCCAGCAATACAACCTGGCATCGCGCACGATCGTGGTTTCGCAAGAGAAGGCAACGCTAGCCGGCCAGGACCGCCTTTACGACATCACCACTTTCAACGGTTGGGTCGCTGCGAAGATGTCGGGCAATCAGAAGCTCGTCGAGTTTTTCCAGCGCCGCTTCCGCCCCGAGTATGCCACTGCCTTCGTGGCCTGGCAGAAGCTTGACCCCATGAACAATCCGTCTGCGCCCGCCGGACCCATCTTTATGGCGGAGTACAAGAGCGCAAACAGCCTGGAGGCAGCCGATCTCGCGGAGAAGGCAAATGGCTACTTCGAGAAGGGAATCACGACGCGTGAAACCGGCGACGAGTACGTAAAGGTCACCGTCTTCCTGGCCACCGTGCTGCTCCTGACCGCGCTCAGCCAGCGCTTCGCGATCTTTGGACCGCGGGTCGCGGTGGTGGCAGTCGCGTTCATTCTGCTTTTGATCAGCACCTACTGGATACTGACCTTCCCGCGAGCCTGAGGAACTACAGCCTGGACGGCTCTAGAAAAACTGGGTCACACCTTCCTGCAGCACTACCACTCGATCCTCAATGCCGGCTGCCTTGGCCTCCTGCTCGAGCAACTGCAAAGGCTCCTCCATGGGTTCGTGCGAGAGTTTGAAGGTTCCATAGTGCATGGGCACCATCCATTGAGCTTTTAAATCAAGGAAGGCGCGGGTGGCGTCGGCGGGATTGGCATGGACATTGCGGAAGGATGGCGGATCATAAGCCCCAATGGGCAACAGCGCCAATTCCGGCGCCAGTCGCTGTCCTATCTCGCGGAAGCCGGAAAAATAAGCGGTGTCGCCCGCGTGATAGAGCGAGTGCTTTCCGTCGCGTAGTACATAGCCACCGTAGCCGCGATGTGAATCCTTGATGATGCGAGCTCCCCAATGGCGGGAAGGAACATGCGTGACAGTCAGGTCGAGGTGGCGGTAACTGTTCCACCAGTTCAGTTCGACTACGTCTCCGAAGCCCAGGTCTGAGACCAGATCCATGACGTGATGCGGTACCACGATGATCGGAGGCGCAGCCTGCCGGCTGCGCGCCTGTTGAACGATGGCGCGCAGTGACGGCCGATGCAGATGGTCAAAGTGGGCATGTGTAACCAGTACCAGGTCGATGGGAGGAAGATCGCGAAGTTGCACTCCCGGCTGGCGCAGACGCTTTAACACAAACAGCCAGCGCGCAAAATTGGGGTCGATGACGACGTTCTGGTTGCCGATCTGAACGAAAAAGCTGGAGTGGCCAATGAAGGTCAGGCCCAGATCTCCATTGCTGACCAATCTGGGTTTGTAGGTCTGGCCGGTTCGAGGAGTGACCGCTGAGTGCCGCACGAGAGTGCCAAACGCGCGGGCGCGCTTTCGCAGAACGGGATTCGTAAGCGTTGGCTTTAACATCTGCTCCTGGCCGAACCTGGCTTGCATCCGGATACAACTGTTCAAGCGCACATCAGGCTGGGAAACCGTTTCCCACGCCTGCAATGTCTGGGCGAAAGAGCTGTTGTCATTCTAAGACAATTCGCTGGCGATTGCTTGACCGTAATGCGGCAGTCAGTTCTAATCCTTGTGGAACACTTCTCCTTGAACGCTGCGGCCCCAGGCCAAGACGTTACGAGTAACTCTCAACCTAATGTAGAAACGTAGCTTGCTACGTCTTCGGGGCGTGAGTGCACAACTCGTGAGGAAAAGCACATCCCTGCAGGACGAATTCACAGGAGCCAGGAGCGAAGATGCGTGTTGCTTTCTTAGGTCTGGGAATCATGGGCCGGGCGATGGCCATTAATCTCGCCAAGGCGGGCCACGAAGTCACAGTATGGAATCGCACTCCTGGTAAAGATGTGGAAGGAGCGCGAAGCGCGGCATCGCCGGCAGAGGCGGCTCGCGGGGCGGAAGTCGTGTGGACATGCGTTTCCGACACTGCAGCGGTCGAAAGCGTTCTATTCGGACCGCAGGGCGTGCATGAATCTCTGGCGCAGGGAATGACCATCGTGGATTCGAGCACCATCTCCCCTTCAGCGACTCGTCAGTTTGCCGAGCGGGTTGGCGCACAGGGTGTGCAATACGTTGACGCTCCGATGACTGGATCCAAGGCTGGCGCGGAAAGCGGTACCCTGATTTTCATCGTTGGCGGAGAGGATTCCGCCATCGAGAAGGTGAAGCCGCTGTTCGCGGCCACGGGCAAGAAATTCTTCCGCATGGGTGAGACCGGTAAGGGGCAAGCCGCCAAGCTGGTAATGAATCTTCAAATCGCGCTTATCTATGAAGGTTTTGCCGAGGCTCTGACCCTGGCCACGAAACTTGGAGTCGACGCCGAGGTACTGTTGCCCTTGATCCAGGCTTCCATGGTGAACTCGGGCGTGGTCGAGTACAAGGCTCCATTTGTGCTGAAACGCGACTTCTCCCCGAATTTTCCGCTGCGGCTGATGTACAAGGACCTCCGCTTGGCGCTGGAAGCGGCCAAGGAAGCCCGCGTCAAACTGCCCGGGTTGGAGACGGTGGAAGAAATCTATGAAGTCGCCGCCGAGGACGGTCACGGCGATCTCGACTACGCAGCAACCCTTACCTTGCTGGAAAAATGGGCGGGTGTCGAAGTAAAGGGCGCATCCGCCTGACAAGCGATTTTGGCGGCGCCGCGCTTCCAGCGCTGCGATATCCCATCCTCAAATGAGTAAGGGTTTTCGACCCCTGAGACATTTGCAATGGATCTTCCTCGCAAATCATTTCTCTGCCGTAATCACCCAGTCGGAGTCCAGGCGCGTCCGCCCGGCAAAGGTCGTCTCAGTCTTTTCGAAACTCATTCTTGAAAACGCCGCAAAATAAGTGGGCAGGTCGTCGGCCGCTAGAAAGTGTTGCACGATTCCGGCTTCGTTGGTGTCCTCGATGCTCAGGCTGAAAGTGTTGGCTTCCAGTTTTTCACCCTTGCCAAATCGATAATCATCGGTCGTACGCAGGACCACAAGCAGCCTCTCCCCGGGAATCAATACTCGATGTGCTTCCCCGATGGCCTGCTTCATGTCGGCAGCTGTTCCGTAGTTAAACACCCCAAAACCGACGACCACGTCGAAGGTGCTTTCCGCAAACGGAAGCGCAACCATGGAAGTTTGCGCCAGTCGCGGGCTCATTC
Organism: uncultured Acidobacteriota bacterium; assembly: GCA_963788605.1. GTDB lineage: Bacteria > Acidobacteriota > Terriglobia > Terriglobales > Acidobacteriaceae > JABDBE01. The sequence continues at coordinate 371,718 of CAWBHD010000009.1, forward strand.
CTGCTAGTGCGAGTCGTCGCTGTGCCTGCTGCAGTCCGGCAAATGAGAGATCGATGCCGTAAGGTTCGAACCCCAACTCCGATGCCAGCTTGGAATGGCGTCCAGCGCCGATCCCGATATCTAAAAGACGAGGCGGCTTGCCTCTTTCCAGAAGCCCGCGACTGGCCATCAGAAAGCGCACAACCTGATCGTTGGGATAGACGGGGCGGAATCGTGGATTCGCGTAGAGTTGGTTCCAATGCGACTCGGTGCTATGCATGAGCGACATCCGTTTGCACCAGCATAATTTGACGACCGCGGGTCATAGTATTCGATGCCTGATGCCTTTGCCTCACAAATCGCCGCTGCGGGCCACTTTGCTCCGGCAGTCCTGTACTCACGTAACCGCTATTACACAACTATTACACAGTGCGCCGATAGTCCCTGCTAGCCTAAGGTCATAAGCACCCACCACGACTAAAGGGATCCGCAACAAATGGAACTCGAAGCCCTGCACCGCGAGCCAGCCGCCGATAACGAAATTAACTGGGTAACCGCCACCTTCATGGGACTGTTTCACGTCGGGGCGATTGCCGCGCTCTTCTTCTTCACTTGGAAAGCATTTTTCGTATCCATGTTTCTATGGTGGGTGTCGGGAAGCCTGGGCATTGGCATGGCCTATCATCGACTGCTCACGCATCGCGGCTACAAGACTCCCAAGTGGGTCGAGTATTTCCTGACCACGTGCGCGACCCTGGCGCTCGAAGGCGGACCAATCTTCTGGGTGGCGACGCATCGCATTCATCATCAGTTTTCCGATCAGGAAGGCGACCCGCATTCTCCCATCGACGGCAAGTGGTGGGCGCACATGGGCTGGATTCTGACCGGAAAGTCCATGCATCACGACACCACAACCCTGGCACGTTATGTGCCTGACCTGGCAAAAGACAAGTTCCACGTCTGGATCACGAAATATCACTACGTCCCCATGATCGTCCTGGGCGTCGTCCTGTTCGCCATCGGCGGCCTGCCGTTCCTGCTCTGGGGAGTTTTCATGCGCACCGTGATCGGCCTGCATACCACCTGGCTGGTGAACTCGGCTACGCATAGCTGGGGTACTCGGCGCTTTGTCACCAAAGACCTTTCGACCAACAGTTGGTGGGTTGCGATCCTGACCTTTGGCGAGGGCTGGCACAACAACCATCACGCGCATCCAGTCTCCGCCCAGCACGGTTTACGATGGTATGAAATTGATATGAACTGGTACGGCATCTGGACCCTCAAGAAGCTGGGTCTGGCGCGGCACGTGTATCGCATTAAGCTCTCTGAACTGGACTGCAAGGAAGAAGCAAAGACGGCTCCGGCTCCCGAGTTGGCTTCGGTCTAAGCACAGGTTCCGTTGCATTCCTTTGTGTCCGTTGTGGTTAATGCCTTTAAAATCTCTAACCACAAAGGACACGAAGGTTCGCCAAGGCAACGGTCAACGTTTTTCCCTCCTTTTCATCCCACTCTCCGGTTTCTTTCCCCTTCGCGGTAGAATCGTGCCATGCGCATTACCAGCAGGCGCAAAGCGACCATCACCTTCCTGGTGCTAGGCGTCGGCTTGGCCGGCGTGGCTGTAGCGGTCGGCTTTGGCTGGATCATCGTTAACTGGCGCGAAGGGATTAAAGTTTTTCTGGGCGTGATCTTCTTCGGCGCTATTACTGCCGGATTGGTCCTCAACACGATTTTCCTGATCCGCGAAATTCGCCGCAACGAGCAACACGACAGCTTCATCAATGCGGTCACCCACGAACTCAAAACGCCGATTGCTTCGATTCGCCTTTATCTGCAGACCCTGCAACATCGTGACGTGGACGAAGTCCAGCGCCGCGAGTTCTACCGCCGCATGCTCGACGACACCGATCGTCTCCTGGGCACAGTCGAGCAGGTTCTGAAAGCCGGAGTAGCGGGACACAAGAAGAGCAGCCGCGAACGCGTCGCCATTGATTTTGACAGTCTGGTCCGCGAGTGCGTGGAAGTTGCCCGCACGGGCCATCACTTGCAGCCGCAGGCGTTGCGCTTCGATTCGGTGGTCGACAGCGACGCTGGCGCGACGGTCACCGGCGATCCCGGGGAACTGCACACAGCCATCTCGAACGTTCTCGACAATGCCATCAAGTACTCCGGCGATCGGGTGGATGTTTCCGTAAGCATCGAGACGCCGGATGAAAAGCATGTCAGGTTGAGCGTCCGCGACCACGGTGTAGGCATTCCGCAGGGCGAACTGAAGAGCGTGTTCAAGCGTTTCTATCGCGTCTCCAATCGCTCACTGGCTCAGGTGAAAGGCACAGGCTTAGGCCTGTTCATCGTTCGCGCCATCGCTCAAAAGCACGGTGGACGCGTATTTGCGCAGAGCCAGGGAGAAGGGCAGGGAACCACCATCGTTCTTGAACTACCGCGAAGTTTTTCACGGGAGAATCAGACGCGGGAGCGCAGAGCATGAGCCGCGTGCTGATTGTCGAGGACGAAGCCCATCTGGCTCAGGGGCTGCGCTTCAATCTCGAAGCGGAAGGGCACAGCGTCGAAGTTGCCGGCGATGGCGAACGCGCCATCGAGTTGCTCCTTGGCGATAAAGAAAACGGCAAAAAAGAAAACGGCAGGCGCGGGGCCAGCAAGCGCGAACCCAGCCCGCGCCAGGAGTTCGATGCGGTGGTGCTCGATGTGATGCTTCCCGGCAAGGATGGTTTTGCGGTTGCCAGCGAGTTGCGTGCGGCGAAGAATTTTGTTCCCGTCCTTATGCTGACCGCACGCGGCCGCCCCGAGGATGTGCTCAAGGGATTCGCCTCGGGCGCTGACGACTACCTTCCCAAACCTTTCGAGCTTCCCATCCTGCTGGCCCGGTTGCAGGGTTTGCTGCGCCGTCGCGAGTGGATGGGCGTCAGCCAAGCGCCCGCCGCCGACGCCTTTTCTTTCGATGGACGCACCATTGATTTTGCAAAGCTCGAACTGCGCGTCAACGGAAACACCATTCAACTTACCCTGATGGAAGCGGAACTCCTGCGCCACCTGATCCGCGATCGGGGCAGCATCGTTTCCCGCAAGGCCATCCTTGAAGAAGTCTGGGGCCTGCACGAAGACACCGACACCCGCGCCATAGACAACTTCATCGTCCGCCTGCGCCGCTACATCGAAGACGATCCGGCAAAACCGAAGCATCTGCTGACGGTGCGCGGGGTAGGCTACAGGTTCGTACCGGAACCGGAGAAGAGTTGAAGCAAGTGGCTGGCTGAGCCGTGCAGGCTTCCACCCAGTCCGGCTTGAGTAGCTAACAGCGAAAACGCTAACGAATCCTCTTTTCAATCATCCTCCAGCGACGTTTTTGCACCGTCGCGCCTCCGTTTCGCTGCGCTTACTGCAATCGTCAAACAGCAACTCGGCTGCCTCTCTCAGCCTATGTCGGGCATCTGACGATATAGCGACTAGTTCTTCTTTCTTGAGCAGCCGAATGCCCAACGCCAGATCGTCCCGATACACTGCCTGGTATGTCCTTACGGCGTTCTGTCGGATTTTCGGTGATTCGCCAACTTGAATACTGGCCAACAACTCGTGCGTCGCCGGTTTTCCAATAAGGAATAGCGCGTCTACGCTTGGATACTCTGGTCTAACGTCAGAAAACCCGTCGGGGCGGGGTAACGTTGTTGGATCGACAAAGTCCAAATAGCTAACCAATATATGCACAGCAGCTACATCATGGGCCTGTCCCAAATGCTTGATGACCGACGATATGCAGGCTGATTGACGTGTGTCTTTCTGCTCTTCGAGGAATGTAATCGAGCTGGCCGATGTGCTCATGACAGGAGAACAGAATTCGTCCTGCGCCTCCAAGGGCGAGTACGCTGCAATCGTGAGAACCAGAACAATAAGCGTTCGTTTCATTGGATGCTCCTACTGAAGGTTCCAAGACGTTTTCGTGGTACCCATGCCGAGAACGTTGTCGCCGGTGACGTCGTTCCGAAACGAATTGCCGGCTGAGCCCCAATTGCAGGCTGGTGGCCCACTCAAGCCGCCTTTTGCCTTGAGTGGGGCTTTTCCCAGAATTCACCAGTTGCCCTTTCCCATTTTCTCGCGGCGCTCCAGCACAGCGTCGAGGGATGGCGACGGAAGCAGCAGAATTTACAAAGTGAGTCTGTCCCGACAGATGGAATCGTTTCAGTTCCCAGGGCACGAACTCAGCTTACGTCCGACAACATACCCACTCAAGCCAAAGAACGGCTTGAGTGGGCCACCATTCCAGTTCGGGACCGGGGTCCGATGCCGGGTGCCGGGGAGGAAAGGTTTTCGACCCTAGCGGGTTCTCGGCGGAATTACTGTCTGGGGGTCGAAGCGCCGGCGGCGAGGTCGCGCAGCACTCCGAGAAAGCCGGCGGCGGCTTGCTGGTCGGAGAGGGCTTCGAGGTCGATCGTCGCGGCGAGATGCGGAGAGTCGGGACGGAAGCGCACGCTCAGCAGGTTATGTCCGCGAGACGTCATCAGGGTGTTGATCACCGGGGGGATTTCCCGCTTCCACTCGGTGGAGCTGGTAAGCACGACGGGGCCGGGGGAAACGATTGTCCAGTTGCGCGACTTTCTGACCAGCTTGTTGTCGCTGTGGGTGAGCCAGCGATGGCGCAACACTTCCAGATGGATGCCCGGAGCGCAATCGAGATCGGCTTCGAAGGTGAGCGTCTCTCGCTGTTTATGCCAGACACTCAACAACCACGGAACCGGCAATGGGCGGGGAAGCAGGCGGATGGTTACTTTGACGTTGTCAAACCAGTGGGCAGCAAATCGCAGATGCGCCTGCAAGCGGGAGGCGCCGATCCAGCGAGCCTCGACCACCTGGCCGCGGTTGAGGCAGGCGGCTTCCACCCAGCGCAAGGCTTTGACTCCCCGGCGGTGGTTGTAGCTGGCCAGGCAGAAATACCACAGGCCCACCAGGGCAACTGCGCCAGCCGCGTCAATCAGAAAGAGGCGCCCCACAACAATCCTCAGATGCGAATGGTACGTCTTGGGGTGCAAGGCAGGCAACAGTTTCGTGGACTATTTTTGGGGGGTTCCTAACCCTAGCAGACTCATCAACAAGGCGGAGTCTGGCCGGTTCTGCGGCTACAATAACGGGGTGGAATTTGTCCTGCGAGAGTTCCGGCGCGCCGATTTCGACAGCCTGTGGAGAATTGATCAGGCGTGTTTTGTGCCAGGAATTGCATACTCCCGGCTGGAACTGGCGGCTTACATTCGTCTGCGGGGAGCTTTTACCGTGGTGGCCGAGAGCCCCGGCGACGACGGTGAACGGGCGCAGCCGGAAGTGCTGGGCTTCATCGTAGCGCAGGCGACGCGCCGCGCGGTTGGTCACATCCTCACCATTGACGTGGCTCCGGGGAACCGGCATTTCGGGGTTGGTTCGAAGTTGCTGGCCGAGGCCGAAGAACGCTTGCGCGCGGCTGCTTGTCATAGCGTTGTGCTGGAAACTGCCGTGGACAATGCCGCCGCCCTGGCTTTCTACAAACGCCACCAGTACAGCGTGGTAAAGACGATTCCGCGCTACTACTCGAATGGGGTGGATGCGTTTGTGCTGGAGAAGGAATTGCTTTCGCAGTCCGGGCACAAGTAAGTTGTTTCTATGAAAGTTGCGATCCAGGGTGAAGCGGGTTCTTTCAGCCATGAAGCGGCGAAGCGCATGGTTCCGGGATGGAGCATCGTGCCGTGTGCGCGCTCGGCGGAAGTCTTCGACCGGTTGGGACGCGGTTCGGTGAACGCCGCAGTGATTCCCATTGAGAACTCGCTGGCGGGCTCGGTGGCGGAGCACTTTGATCTTCTGCTGACCCGGACGGCTTTCATTCAGCAGGAATACCGCCTGCGGATCGTGCACAACCTGATTGCAGCGCCGGGGGTGAAGCGAAGCGATATCCGGCGGGTTTATTCACATCCGGTGGCGCTGGATCAGTGCCGCGACTTCTTTCGCAAGCATCCGAAAATCGAGGCTACGCCTTTTTATGACACCGCGGGCAGCGTCAAGCATGTGATCGAGAGCGGATTGCGGGACGCGGCCGGGATCGCGGGCCGGCACGCAGCCACCGTCTATAAAGGCCGGATACTGGCGGCGGGCATTGAAGATGATAAACAGAACTTTACCCGCTTCTTTCTGATTCGCAAGAGCCGACGAATTGTTCCTGGCGCCAACAAGACGTCGATTGCGTTCGCGCTGAAAAATATTCCGGGAGCGTTGTTCAAAGCGCTGAGCGTATTTGCGCTGCGCGAGATCAGCCTGAGCAAAATCGAGTCTCGCCCCATGCGCGGGCGGCCTTGGGAGTATGTCTTCTACGTGGACTTTCTTCGCGGCGATGATGGGATCGCCCGTAACGCGCTCCGCCATCTTGCCGAGAGTGCGAGTCCGGTGAAGGTGTTGGGTGTATATCCCGCCGCGTGATCATGTTGGAGCAACGAATCCTCCGGGCTCGGTTCGCCCGTCACAAGCGCGTGTGAGGCGCGGCACAGTATGTATTTGTCTTGCCTCCATATCCTGTAGATGACATCCATTCGGGATGTTTCAAATGGAGGATTTATGCGCTTCTTGAAGCTTGCATCTGTGGTCGCATTATGTGTTCTGGGGCTGGGCTTGCTCGCTAGTGCCGGTGAGAAGAATCCTGGCGTAACCGGCAGCCGCAACATTACTTTTACTGAACCCATGCGGGTTGGCGACACGCTGCTGCCCAAAGGTGATTATCTGGTGCTTCATACTATGGACGGCACGCGCCACATCATGATTTTTAAGCAGCAGTTCAGCAAACAGCCGGCTGAGGCTCGTGTGCAATGCCAATTGATCCCATTGCCGAAAAAGGCCGTGCGAACGGAGACGACCTATGTGCTCAATGCCGCCAACGAGCGAGTTCTTCAAATCCTGGTTTTTCAAGGGGACCTGGCGCAGCACGTTTTCTGAGGGTAAGTTAATCCTCTGAAAGGCTTGTTCAACCGGAACGAGGGGATTGCCACGCCTCCAGGCTGCGCTTGGCGCGCATATCCCCGCTTGGGCCATGAGGAACCCAGTCGTATACCAATGGACTAATGAGGTCTACCCATTCAAAATTGAGCGATATTGCGTGCAATCGTCCGGTGTACCTTCGGTCTGGTGCAAACACCAGTGAGAAGGTTTAGAATCCGAACAGTTCACAGAAATCATTTCTGGAGGGTCATTTGCATCCTCCGAGGCATTCATCTCATCAAACTTGAGCATATTACACTCAAGGTGAAATCATGGCACAGTCGTCGCGCACTGCGAAAGAACCGAAAGAAGTGAAGGAAGCGAAAGAAGTCAAAGAAAACACAGGGCATATCGAGCCCGAGGACCGGGCGCTTCCCATCCTGCCGGTGCGGGATACAGTGTTGTTTCCGCATGCTGTGCTGCCTTTGACCGTGGGTCGGGATAGCTCTGTCCAGTTGATCAATTCTCTGGGTGAGGACAAGACCATAGTGGTGGTGGCGCAACGGGAAGCTCGCGTTGACACGCCGCAACCCAGCGATCTCTATACGGTTGGAACGCTGGCGGTAGTGCACAAAGTTGTGAAGATGCCCAACCAGAGCCTGTTCGTTTTCGCCGAGGGTCTGGAGCGGGTAAGACTGGTGGAGTTCGCCCAGCTAGCTCCCTTCATGCGGGCGCGAGTGGACTCTGTACCGGAGGCGATTCCTCCCAAGAGTTCGGAAGTCGAGGCTTTGCAACGCAACGTCCTGACTTTGTTTCAGCAGATTGTGGCAGGATCTCCGACTTTGTCCGACGAACTCTCCACCGTGGCGATGAATATTGAAGAGCCTGGGCGCCTGGTGGATTTCATTGCTTCCTCGTTGCCGTCTCTGTCGACGGCGGACAAGCAGGACACGCTCGAGACCACCGACGTTCGGGTGCGATTAGAAAAGATCAACCAGCATCTGGCAAAAGAGCTGGAAGTTCAGCAACTGCGAAACAAGATTCAGTCGGAAGTGCAGGACCGGGTGCAGCAAACCCAGCGCGAATACTATCTGCGCGAGCAGATGAAGGCCATCCAGAAGGAACTGGGCGAGCAGGATGAAGGCGCGCGGGACACGGAAGAGTTGCGGCAGAAGATTGAATCCGCAGGGATGCCCGATGAAGTAAAGAAAGAAGCGCTGAAAGAGTTGGGACGGCTTTCGCGCATGTCACCGATGGCGGCGGATTATTCGGTTACGCGCAACTATATTGAGTGGCTGGCGGTGCTGCCGTGGGCCAAAACTTCCGGCGGCGATGTTGACATTATCAAAGCCAAGGAAGTACTCGACACGGATCACTACGATCTGAAAAAGGTGAAAGATCGTATTCTGGATTATCTTTCGGTGCGTCGCCTCAAACCTGGGATGAAGGGGCCGATTCTTTGCTTTGTCGGGCCTCCGGGCGTGGGAAAGACTTCTCTGGGAAAATCCATTGCGCGAGCTCTGGGACGCAAGTTTGTGCGGATTTCGTTAGGCGGGGTTCACGATGAAGCCGAAATTCGCGGTCACCGGCGCACTTACATAGGCGCATTGCCGGGACAAATCATCCAGGGCATTCGCCGCGCGGAAACCAAGGATCCAGTTTTCATGCTGGACGAAATCGACAAAGTAGGACGTGATTTCCGTGGCGATCCCGGTTCGGCTTTGCTGGAAGCGCTTGATCCGGAGCAGAACTCGACGTTCCGCGACAACTATCTGGATGTGCCCTTTGATCTGTCGAAGGTGCTGTTCATCACGACCGCAAACATGCTCGATCCGATCGCGGAGCCGTTGCGCGATCGCATGGAGATCATCGAATTGCAGGGCTACACCGAGGAAGAGAAGGTACACATCGCGTTTCAATATCTGATTCCGCGGCAGATTGAAGAGAACGGCATCACGCCGGAGCAGATCGAGTTTCCGGAAGAAGCGGTCAGCAACATCATTCGGCACTACACCCGCGAGGCTGGGGTGCGGAATCTGGAGCGGAATATCGGTACGGTTTGCCGCAAGCAGGCGCGCCGGCTTGCTGAAGGCAAGAGCGCGAAGCTGGTGGTGACCCCGGAAATTGTTCAGGAGTTCCTGGGCGGCATCAAGATTCGCAGCGAAGGCGAAATCGCCGAACGCACCAAACGGGCGGGCGTGGTCGTGGGCCTGGCTTGGACTCCTTCTGGTGGCGACATTTTGTTCATCGAAGCCAATACCATGAAGGGGAAAGGTGGATTCACTATGACCGGGCAGATCGGCCAGGTCATGCAGGAATCCATGCAGGCAGCTCTGACCTGGGTGCGGTCGAACGCGGAGCAACTTGGAATTCCCGAGACGTTCTTCGCCGAGCACGATATCCACATTCACGTTCCTGCAGGTGCGATTCCAAAAGACGGACCGTCGGCTGGAGTAACCATGGCCACCGCGCTGGTTTCATTGTTGACTGGGCATCCGGTGCGTCCTCTCACCGCAATGACCGGCGAGATCACTTTGAGTGGCAACGTGCTTCCCATCGGAGGAGTCAAAGAGAAGGTCCTGGCGGCCAAGCGGGCAGGAGTTCACGATGTGATTCTGCCGGCGGACAACAAGATGAATGTGGAAGAGGATTTAACCTCCGAGCAACTGGAGAACCTGAGCATCCATTACGTAAAGACCATCCCGGAGGTCCTCGAACTTGCCCTCCCTTCCTCGCCGCGCCAGGAGAAGCAGGATGCGGAGGAACGAGAAAAAGTGCTGAGCGAACAGCCGGTAGGGTAAACAGCAGGACGGTTATCACACCAGATGCCAGCTTTCGGAAACGAAGGCTGGCATGTTGTTTGTTGAGATAGAGTTACTTCCGTACCCACTCTAGGGTATAGAACTTATCGCGCAGGCAGGTGTTAATAGGTAGTGTAGTGCTGTTAAAGGACTGCGAGGGGAAACCAATGAAAACGCCTAGAGTCTGGTTCGTTGCAACTGTGCTGGCGGGGGTATTGCTGATGTTGCAAGCGCCGCGCGCAGGCTTCGCGCAGGATGGACCGCCACAGCCGCCGCCACAAGAGCAAGACCAGCCGCAAGACCAGCCGTCGCAGGATCAGGGACCAGAGCACGATCCTCCGGGCCGCGTTGCGCGCCTGAGTTATTCGGTGGGATCGGTTTCTTTTCAGCCTGGTGGAGAAGGCGACTGGGTGGAAGCAGTCAGAAATCGGCCCTTGAGCAGCGGCGACAACTTCTGGGCCGACAAGGATTCACGGGCGGAATTGCAGACCGGATCGACATCAATTCGCATCGATTCGCAAACCAGTCTGACTCTGCTTCAGCTCGACGATCGCATGACCCAGTTGAAGCTGTCCCAGGGGTCGATCATTGTGCGGGTGCAACACCTCGATGATGAGGATCACGTCGAAGTGGATACCCCGAACCTCGCGTTTGAGATCCAGCGTACCGGCGAATACCGGATCGATGTGAATGCGGATGGGAATGAAACCAATGCAACGGTTTGGCATGGCCGGGGCGAAGCGACAGGCGCCGGAGCCTCGTTTGTGGTAATTGCGGGCCAACGAGCGCGATTCACTGGGACGGACCAGTTGGATCACGAGATCTACCAGATACCCAGACGGGACGACTTCGATACTTGGGCTTTCAACCGGGACAATCACGAGGATCATTCCGAGTCGGCAAACTACATTTCTCCCGAGATGACGGGTGCCCAGGATCTCGACGAATACGGCCACTGGCGATATGTTGCCGAGTACGGCCCAGTGTGGACGCCGTCGGTGGTCGTGCCAGGATGGGCTCCTTACCGGTACGGCCACTGGGTTTGGGTCTCGCCCTGGGGCTGGACGTGGGTTGAAGATGAGCCCTGGGGTTTTGCTCCGTTCCACTACGGACGGTGGGCATACGTGCAGAGTTCATGGTGCTGGGTTCCGGGTCCGGTTTACGTCCGCCCGGTGTATGCGCCGGCCCTGGTCGCGTTTGTAGGCGGAGGCGGCTTCGCGGCCGGCGTAGCATGGTTCCCGCTCGCTCCTCGCGAAGTGTACGTGCCGTGGTATCGGACCAGCCCTGCCTACGTAAACAATGTGAACATCACCAACACCCGGGTTAACGTAACCCAGGTGACAAACGTTTACAACACAACGATCATCAACAACAATACGACGAATGTTACCCGCATCAACTACGTTAATCAGCACGTGACCAATGGCATCACTGCAGTTCACCACGATGCATTTGTGAATGCCCGTCCGGTAGCGGCGAACATGGTCAACGTGGATCAGAGGCAGATTGCGGAAGCGCCTGTGACTCGCGTAATTCCAGTACAACCGGACCGGGCAAGTGTGATGGGAGCAGGTCGGCCCACGGCGGCAATACCTCCGGCCAGAGTGATGAACCGGCCGGTGGTAGCGACCAGGCAGCCGGCGCCGATGCGAGCCCCGCTTGCGCAACGAGAGATCGTAGAGCCAAACGTGCGCACGGAGACTCCAAGGCAAGCGCAATCTCTGTCTCGATCGCCGGTCGAGACGCCACGGCCTGGGCAGCCAGTTCAACCAAATGAAATAGGCCGGCCGCAACCGCCTACGATGCAGGCTAACCAGCCTGGTCGTTCGCAAGAGCCGCCGAGCGCAACCAGCAGCCATCCGGTCGCATCACCCACCGTGCCACGGCCCGCAACGGTTCAATCTCCCGCACCGTCGCGCCAACCAGAATTCTCACGTCAACCGGAGCCCGAGCGTCCCACAGATCGTCCCACGCCGCATCCCTCTGCCGGAACGAATGGAAATCCGCTGGTGAGACCAGTTCCTCCGGTGCAGGAGAATCCTCATCAGCAGCAGAGCGAGCAATCCAAGTTCAACGCCTGGCAGCAGCAGCGCCAGAATTCGGCGCCTCGGCAAACCGTGCGGCAGCCGGAACCCCCACACGCTGTACAGCCAGTGCATACCCAACCAGTGCAAGCGCAACCCGTGCACGCGCAACCGCCGCAGGCGAGAGCACCGCAACCAGCGCACGAGGACAAGCCGCACCAGTGACGTTCTAGCTAATTTGCAGCATCACAACTTTGCCAGTTCTCGAGAGGGAACTGGCATTTTCTCTGCGGGATAAGAGCGGCGAGCGGAGCCACCGGGTTACACTAATGGCAAGTGCCAAGGGTCCGGCGACGGGGATTTCATGCAGGTACGCATCTTGTTTTTTGGCATGTTGAAGGATCTTGCGGGACGAGACAGTGACCTCCTCAACCTGCCAGATCACGCCACTCCGGGTGACGTATTCACTCACTATGAAAAACTCGTTCCCCGACTGGGCAACCTCGCAGCTTCGATTGCGATTTCGGTGAATCAGGAATTTGCAGGGCTTGATGCGAAGTTGAGAGACGGAGACGAGATCGCATTCCTGCCGCCGGTAAGCGGAGGTTTGCAGGATCGCGCGAGTGATACGCCTGCCCGCGGCGGGCACCGTTCGTCGATTGTCCGGGAGAAAATCGATACCCATGCGGTGCTGGCGAAACTCAAACAGCCGGCGGACGGCGCGGCCGTTGTATTTGAAGGAGTGGTTCGGGATAACACACGAGGCCGGCGTGCCCTCTACCTTGATTACGAGGCCTACGAAGAGATGGCCCTCAAGCAGATGAACGCCCTGGGCGAGCAAGCTCTGCAGCAGTTTGCCATACGAGACGTGGCCGTGGTGCACCGCCTGGGCCGGTTGGACATCGGCGAGACGAGCATTTTGATCGTGGTGGCATCGGCGCACCGGGCAGCCGCCTTCGACGCTTGCCGTTGGCTCATTGACACGATCAAGTGCACCGTGCCCATCTGGAAGAAGGAATTTTTCGAGGATGGGGCGGTCTGGGCCGATGGCGAGCCTTTCCCCGCCGCGATTCCTACCGCCGAAGGCAGCCATTCGGAAAGGTCTGCATCTAAGTGAGCGGGTTACTTCTGCGCTCTCGAATGCGACGTCCGCTTCTTTTCCTGATCATCGCCGCGACTCTCTCGCATGCGCAGGTTCCTAAACCACCTTGGGCAAGTGGCGGCTCGCGGGCGTCGAAGCCAGCGTCCTCGAGCACGTCGAAAGATGCTGAGAGCGCGGACGGTTCTCAGGATTCCTCAACTACCCTCAAAGTGGATGTGAAGTTGGTGAACGTGTTTGTCACGGTCACGGACGAGCACGGCGCCCCGGTGGCTGGCCTCAAGAAGGAAAACTTCGGAGTACTGGAAGATGGCAAGCCCCAGACTATTTCAGTCTTCGATAAAGAATCGGCGCTACCGCTGTCGATTGTGCTCGACATCGATACCAGCCTGAGCACGCGTAAGGACTTGCCACTGGAACTGGCGTCCGCGCGCCGTTTTGCGCATGCCATTCTTCGGCCGATCGACACGCTTTCGCTGTACTCGTTCAGTGAAATCGTCAGTGAAGTTGTGCCCTTCACTTCCGACCTTAAGACAATCGATCACGGTGTCGAAAGAGTGCGTCCGGGAGCGGCCACTGCGCTCTACGACGCTCTCTATCTCGGAGCGCAGGCACTGGAGACGCGGAAGGGAAGAAAGGTTCTGGTGGTGATCACCGACGGCGGTGACACGGCCAGCCAGGTCGACTACAAGGAAGCGGTGCGCGCCGCCCAGGAAGCAGAAGCCATTGTTTACAGCATCATTGTGGTTCCGGTCGAGGCCAGCGCCGGACGCGATACCGGCGGCGAGCATGCCCTGATCCAGATTTCCGAGGATACGGGCGGCAAGTATTTCTATGCCACCTCGATTCCGCAACTGGATGACGCGTTCCAGAGAATCAGTGACGAGCTACGCACGCAATACCTGTTGGCCTACTATCCGTCGCAACGGCTTTCCGATTCGAGTTTCCGCCGGATTGAAGTGAAAGTCGACGGAGCGGCTGCCGGCGCTACTTTCACGGCACGACACCGGACTGGGTACTATACCTCCAAGTCGCATTTCTAGGCAGTAAAGCGGACCGCGGCTGACCTCGGCGGGTGCATCGAAACTTGGGCTGCCTAAATCGGCGAATTCTCAACGCGGAGAGAATGCCGGATAGAGCTTCTGCATGCATTCCGAGCAAAGGTCGTGGCTGAAGTCAGCCGCAGACCGGTTGCGGATGTAAGTCTCGAGAACTTCCCAGCGGCCGTGCTCGTTACGAATTTTCTTGCAAGATGCACAGATCGACAGCAATCCGCTCAGCAACTTCACCTTGCTGAAAGCTTCCTGGAGTTCGTTGATCAGTTGCTCGCGTTCGGCATCGGCCTGTTTCCGCTGGCTGATGTCGCGAAAGATGATGCAAGTAAACTCGTTCCCTGCGGTGTCGGGAAAGACGACCGAAGATATCTCAATGGGAAATGTGGTTCCGTCAGAGTGTCGGGCCGTCAGCGCGCCGTGAGTCTTGCCTAAGCGTTTCCGTTCCTCAACCAAACGAGCTAACTGGGGATCGGAAGTATCCAGGACACCCTCTCGTCTCGCGGCGATGATCTGCTCCCGCGTGCGGCCCAGAATGGAGCAGGCGCTGGGGTTGGCGTCGAAAATCCTGCCATCCGGCGACGTCAGAAGAATCCCGTCCATGCTGTGTTCAAAAAGCAAACGATGACGGGCTTCACAGCCGGGAAGATACTGCTCGGGCAATGCCTCGGAAGATGGGTTGTTCGGCATGAATGTTGGTATACGGCGGGTTTCCCTGCAGATTATAGCAACGATTTCGATGGCTCACCACGGGAGGAGTTCGAGGCCAGCGAAACCAAATCCGATATGCCCCGCAACGATTGGCAGCGTTTTCGTTGCATGTTTGCCAGAATTCAGGATTCGGCATCCTTAATTTGCTATAACTAAGTAACAGCCCACGAATCCTCGACGTACTGCGTTCAAACGTCTCCGAGGCTTGTATGCGTGTGGCATTTTGAAAGGCAGGTAGGTAATGTCGCCGAGTCTCCATTTTCGCAAGCTGGAAAATGTACTGCTGACGATAGCCGTTCTCACTGGGTTCTCCATCGCGCTGTACGCGCAAACCACGATTTCAACGGGTAGTGTTCAGGGCACGGTGACCGACCAGAGCGGCGCGCTGGTTGCCGGCGCCAAGGTCACGATCACCAACAAATCCACCAGTCGCGTGAATGTTGCCACCACCACTTCCGCGGGTGCGTACGCATCCGGCGCATTGACGCCAGGCGATTACGCCGTGCGCGTGGAAGCGAAAGGGTTCAAGACCGTACAGGCATCTTTGACGGTGCAGGTCGGAGTCACATCCTCGGGTAATTACAAGCTTCAGGTTGGAGAGTCCAAGGAAGTTGTCGTCGTCGTGGCGTCTGAACAACAGGTGAATACCGAACAGGCGACGGTTGAAGGCGTCTTGACCGCTCAACAGATTGAGAACTTGCCCATCAACGGGCGCAACTTCCTTGATCTGGCACAACTCGAGCCGGGAGTGCAAATTCAGGATGGTGGAAATTTCGATCCCACTAAGAACGGGTTCTCCTCCATTTCATTTGGTGGCCGCTTTGGGCGAACCGCGCGCATCGAGGTAGACGGCCTCGACATCAGCGACGAAACCGTTGGGACGACAACCCAGAACGTCCCGGCAACTGCAATTCAGGAATTTCAGATTCAGCAGTCTTCTCTCGATCTGTCCACCGAATTAACGTCCTCTGGATCCGTGAACGTCACCACCAAATCGGGCACGAACACTTACCATGGAGAGGGATATTACTATTTCCGTGACCAGGGGCTGGATGCCAATCTCCCAGGCGCTTCCAATAACTATTTCCAGCGCAACCAATTTGGGGGAAATTTCGGCGGCGCGATTATTAAAGACAAGCTCTTCTTCTTCGTAGATGGCGAACACACCAAGCAGGACCTGCTTAACCCGGTGTTGTCGAGCGGTCCATTCCAGGCGATCACTGGAAACTACGATTCTCCCTTCACGGAATCTGAAGTAGTCGGCCGGTTGGACTGGCTGATCAATGACAAATACAAATTCTTCTTTCGCTTCTCTTACGACCAGAACCGGAGCGTGCTGGCCATCATCCCGAACTCGTTTCAGCCTTTCGCCAACGTGAACCATACCCCGGTGTATGCCGGGGGACTCGACTTCAGCACCGGTGGCTACACCCACAGCATTCGCTTCGGATATACCAAGTTTCGCAACGGAATCGTAGATGCGACTGCGGGGACGGGCATCTACAACCCGGCGCCGGGGCTGGAGGTGGCGATCGGTGACGATCCCGACTGCCTGACAGCGGGGGCCAATTTCTTCTGCTCCGGCCCAAGTTTTCTGGCGCCCCAGCAGACTTACCAGTCCGATCATCAGATCAAATACGACGGCAGCAAGGCATGGGGCCAGCATATTTTCCGCTACGGCGCGGGATTCAATCACATCCTCGGAGGAGGCTTCGCGAGCTTTCTGAAACTGGCGCCAGCGGTTGGGGCGGCGATCGGCGATTGTGGCGCGATATGTCTCGCGCTGCCCGGCGGGGCCAGCAACCCGCTGAACTATCCCGCCAGCACGGTTCAGTTGGGCAATGGGATTGGGTTTTCTTCGGAGATACCGTCGTTCGGGTTTCCTGCGGGCGCGTTTGGCCCCGACAACCGGATCTCCCTTTATTTTGGGGACGCATGGAAGCTTAAACCGAACCTGACCATGACTCTTGGCCTGCGCTACGCTCGCGACACCGGGCGCACCGACAGCGACATCGGGCCGATTCCGGCCCTGCAGCAGTTTGGCTCAGGGCTGGGAAATCGGGTGAATCAGCCAAACTTGAATTTTGCTCCCCAACTGGGGATTGCGTGGGATCCGAACCACACTGGCAAGACCGTGATTCGCGGCGGCATCGGAATCTTCTACGAGAATTCGGTCTGGAACAATGTCTTATACGATCGTCCAGCACGCCTTCCGCAGGGACTCTTTCTGGCCAATCCCACGGTTTGCTCGAATGGCCAGCCGAACTCCACCTTTACCATGCCGACCGGGCCCACGCCTCCCATTACGTTTTGTGGAGACACGATCGGCCAGGCAGCCGGCGCCATTGCCGCATTCCAGGCGCAGTATCAAGCCTCCACGCTGGCTGCCGGGCCGGCAACTAATCCCTCATACATAGGCAACGCGCTCTCGGACGGGTTCAACGCCACGGGCACGATCTTGTTTGCTCCCAAATACGTAAGTCCGCGCTCGGTGCAGATGAACATCGGCATGCAGCAGGAGTTTCGCAAGGGTATGGTGTTCACCGTGGACTACCTGCGCAACATCGAGACCCACACGCTGTTGGCGATAGATACAAATCACGTCGGCGACTCCCGGTATTTCAATCTGGCGAATGCACGGGCGGCCATTGCGGCCACCACCGGACAATTTGGCTGTGGGGGAGGATATTCGCCAGCTGAGATCGATTGTGCCATTCAGCAAGGCGCGAAAGTCGCCGATTTCGCCGGCAACGGCCTCGATTCCGGGTACTCGCTGTGCAGCGGAGGACCTTGTCCGACCGCAGCTTTTCCCGGCATCAATGCGAACCTTGGGGCCAACCAGATGTTGTCGCCCATCGGGCGTTCAACCTACGATGGCCTGCAGCTCTCGCTGAAACAGAATCTGCAAAACCCATTCAAATACAGCAAGGGAATGAACCTGCAGGTTTCCTATTCGTATTCAAAATATACTGCGGCGGCCAGTGACAGTGACTTTGTCAACATCGCCACCGATTTCAATAATCCATTGCATTATCTCGGCCCCAGCGGGTTGGATCGCAGACATCAAGTTTCGTTCGGGGGCACGATCGATCTGCCGTATTCATTCCGTGTCGGGTTGATTGGCCATTTCTATAGTCCGCTTCCGGTGACGCTTACGCTGGCTCCGACCGGGGGTGCCGGCGGAATATTTGTGACCGACATTACCGGCGACGGTACCGGCGACGGCAGCTTCGCTGCTAACGGTGGAGGTGGCGACGTACTGCCGGGTACGAACGTCGGGTCTTTCGCCCGTGGGGTGAATGGCGGCAACATCAACAGCAAGATCCAGAATTACAACAATAACTTTGCCAACCATCCCACCCCGGCTGGCCTCGTACTGATGAGCAACGGTTTGTTCACGCAGGGGCAATTGCAGTCGATAGGCGCACTGCAGCAGGTCATTCCGCTGGCACCGCAGAACCAGGCCGACATGGCGTGGCTGCGGGCCTTCGACTTCAGCCTGAACTGGATTTACAGAGTCAAAGAGCGGGTTGAGATCCAACCAGGAGTTTCGTTCTTTAACGTGATGAATCTGTCAAACTTTGACGGTCCGAACAACCCGCTGAGTGGCGCCCTGAGTGGAACGCCAGGATCGGTGAATGGTACCGCGGGAGCGCAGCCCAACAGCAATCGCCTGGGTCTGGGTTCGGGAGTGTTTGCCCTGGGTTCCCCTCGCGTGATCGAGTTTTCGTTGAAGGTGTCGTTTTAGTGCAGTTTGTTCTGGTGAAGCGCGAGCAGTTGTCGTTGCGCAAAGGTCGACTGGTCAAACCCGTGTAAAATGCTGTCATGGTATTTAATGGACAAGCAGGTCCCGGCGCACCCCGCAAGGCCAAGGTCAGTCCTCCCGAGGAAACCTCGCAAGAGGCCGTGTATTTGAAATCGTTGGGGGAAAAGCAGAAGCCGGTCAGCGTGAAACTTGCGGACGGCGAAGTTGTCCACGGCTGGATCGAGTATTACGACAAGAACATGGTCAGGCTGACCCGCGACGGCAAGCCCAATCTCTTCATCTTCAAACATGAAATTATGTACATTGCGGAGGATGGCAGCAAAGGCAGGTAGTTGGCTTGGTCGTGCCGCGCAAGAGAACGATTTTTGATGACATCTTCCTCGAATAGCCAAGATTTCGTTCCCGCCATGGCAGAAATCGCGCGCGAAGCCGGCGCGCTGCTGATGGACTATTTCCGAAAGCACGTCAAAGTTGAATATAAAGGTGACGCCGACCTGGTCACGGTGGCGGATCGCAAGTCAGAGGCTCTTATCCGGGAGCGCATCCGCCAAGCTCTGGCCCACGCACGACATCCTCGGCGAGGAGGGTGGTCTGCAGGACACGGGCAGCGACTACCGCTGGTACGTCGATCCGCTCGACGGAACCACGAATTTCGCGCACGGTTTCCCGGTGTTTTGCGTCTCCATGGCGTTGGATTATAAAGGCAAGCGGGTCGCCGGGGTGATCTACGATCCAACCCGCGACGAATTGTTCGCGGCGGAGCAGGGCAGCGGCGCCTGTCTGAATCAACAGCGGATCCACGTTTCGAGCACCGCGAATCTGACCGAGTGCCTGGTGGCCACCGGGTTTCCCAGCCACAAACGTCACAAGAATCCAAATATCTTTTTCTACCATCAGATTACATTGCACACGCATGGAGTGCGGCGGGCGGGCTCGGCGGCCCTTGACCTATGCTGTGTGGCTTGCGGCCGTTTTGACGGGTTCTGGGAATTCAATCTCAATCCCTGGGACACCGCCGCGGGTGTGCTGATCGTGGAAGAAGCTGGCGGGAAGGTCACCGACTTTCAAGGGTGGTCCATTCCAGCTGAACAGCCGTGAAACTCTGGCGTCGAACGGATTGGTACACCCGGCTTTGCTGAGCGAGTTTGAACAGATTTTCAGTGGGAAAAACCTGGAGCCGTTGCCGGCTGTGCCCGAGTTTCGGAAGTAGAGACGCAGCCAGCTCCGTCTACAAGATTCTGTGGAGCATGCTGCTTATTGTGCCTATGAAACGAAAAAGGAATGTTTTGCCCGTATTGGTGATAGCGGCGTCCCTGCTTGCCGGCGCGGTTCCCGTCGATAGGAATTCGCCAGCTTCCGCGCCCGACGCCGCGTACCTCCAGTCGTACGAGAAATGGAAGGCCGGACAGGTCGACGACCTCAAGAAAAACTGGTTGACCCTAGCGGGTTTGTTCTGGCTCAAACCCGGCGCCAATACTTTTGGCACGGATGCTGGCAATGCCGTCTTGTTTCCCAAGGGCCCCGCTCACGCAGGCGTTTTCGATTTGCAGGGGACAGATGTGGTAGCGAAATTTTCTCCCGATGCGCACGCCACCGTCGATGGCAAAGCGGTGAACACCCTCAAACTGGATCCCGATACTTCCGGGAAACCGACCGTGGTGCAATTGGGCTCGCTGCGCATGAAAGCCATCGTGCGGGGTCAGCGCATCGGCATCCGCTTGTACGACCTCGACAGTGATCAGGCGAAAAATTATCGCGGCATGGTGTTCTTCCCGCTGGACATGTCTTACCGGGTTACCGCGACGTGGATACCTTCGCAGGGAAAGAAGACGGTAGATGTACCCAACGTTCTAGGCGACACTACGCCGACCCCGGTGGCGGGCACGGTTGTATTCAAGATTAGCGGTCAGGAAGTGCAGCTTACGGATTTAGGTGGCGATCCGTCGAAAGGCCTGTCCTTCGTGTTCAACGATCTGACGGGCAAGACCGACACCTACCCGGGAGGACGTTTCCTTGAAACCGATCCGGTAGTAAATGGGACGGTAGTGATTGACTTCAACCGGGCCTACAATCCGCCTTGCGCGGTGACGCCTTACGCCACCTGTCCGCTGGCGCCGAAGGAGAATCGTCTGGCGGTGGCGATTCCGGCGGGCGAGAAATACGATCACACCCATGGCCATCACTAAATTGCCGTGCCGCACGGGTTACAATAAGAGATGTGGCTTATTCCTCGTAACCTGGGTTATGGAACGTGATTAATTCGTTGCTGGAACGGCAAATCGAGAAGCGTCCCGACAAAGTACGTCTGCAAGGCCGCATTCTTTTCCTAACCGAGGATCCCGAACTCATCAAGCGACAGCTCGCGGGCGAGGACTTGCCTTGGGACACAAAGAACCCGGCAAACAATCCCAAGCTGCGGGACGATATTTCGACCGATGAGATCACTCCTGCCCACTACTGTTTCTATTTCGACGAGACCCTGGGCGAAATTCCTTATCTTGGCCTGAAGTGTGGCAGTGTATTTCCGATTGGCCGCTCTGAGGTGAAAAAAGGTAACTTCGTTTGCGCGATCAGCGGCAAGCGGCGTGGCAAGGGATCGAGCCGTGAGCAGTCCCCCTACGCCGAGATGTGCGCCGGAATTCGCGTGGTCATCGCAGAGAACATCGAGCGGATTTATAAGCAAAACTGTCAGAACCTGGGCTTGCTGACTTCGACCAACTTCTCGCTCATTGACCAGATTCGAGCTGGGGAAGAGATTGCTCTCAGCGAGTTCACGGTCGGCGAAGATGAGATTACCCGGCAGGTCATCGAGTACGGCGGGCTCTTCCCCTTCAACGTCGCCCGCATGCAGAAGAAGGTGTTTCTGCCTCCGATCAAGACAGAGACGCGTCCCATGACGTTGGCGGAGAAAATCTTTGCGCGGCACATGATCAACGAACGTGGGAACGTGGGTGTCCCGTGCGTGAAACCGGGCGACACCGGCTTTGCCCGCGCCGATCTGCGTTTCAGCCATGAATACGTTACGCCAATGGCCGCAATTTTCTTCGAGCGTTACGTGGGCAAGGACGCCATGGTGAACGATCCCGCCAGCATTCTGTTCTTCCGCGACCACCTCACGTTTCTCGACGAGGTGATCTCCGAGGAGAAGAAGAAGCTTGGGTTGCTGGACCTGGCGACGCAGTTGAAGCTGAAGCAACAGGACTTCGCGGCCAAACAAGGAATCAGGCTGCACGGCGAACTGAAGGACCGAAAAGGCTCGGAAGGGATCTGTCACTCGATTGTGCTGGAGAGCTACGCACTGCCTGGCCAGCTGAACATCGGCTCCGACTCGCACACGCCCCATGTAGGAGCAATTGGATGCGTGGCCTTCGGCATTGGTACGACCGACGTATTCAACTCGTGGATCACAAAAGATGTGCGGGTGAAGGTGCCGGAGTCAGTGAAAATCGTAATTCGGGGCAGGAAGCATCCGAATGTAACGGCTAAGGACTTCATTCTGAAGATTCTCAGCCTCGACTATGTCCGCAGCGGCAAAGCGCTGGCCAAGGTGATGGAGTATGCTGGCGAGGCCATAGAAGAACTCAGCGTCGACGAGCGCGCGACTATGACCAACATGGCCGCGGAAATCGGTGGCTTTACCGGGATTGTGGCGCCTGACGCCAAGGCGGTGGATTTTCTGGCGGAACGCCGCGGGATGGATCGCAAGAAAGCCGAAAGCCTGATCGCGGGCCTCTACAGCGATCCCAATGCGCATTACGCCCACGTGATCGAACTCGATGCAGCCGAGATTACGCCGATGGTGGCAACGCCAGGCGATCCCGGAAACGGCAAATACATTCGTGAGTTGAATACTCCCGTACCCGTGGAACTCGCCTATGGCGGCACCTGCACCGCGGGCAAGAACGAAGACATGGATATGTACGCGCTCGTGCTCGCGGATGCGCTCAAACAGGGCAAGCGGGTTGCGAGTTCGGTAAATTTCTACATCCAGTTCGGATCGCAGGAGACACGCGATTACTGTGTGCGCAAGGGCTATCTCGACATTTTCCAAAAGGCTGGGGCGCACGTAATCGAGCCGAGCTGCGGCGCGTGCATCAACGCTGGCCCGGGTGTGACCACGCGGCCGGAACAGGTTGTGATCAGCGCGCAGAACAGGAATTTTCCGGGACGCAGCGGGCCCGGCCAGATGTATCTGGCTAGTCCGCTTACCGTGGCGGCGAGCGCGGTTGCCGGGCATATCGTCGAATACGAACCCAGCGCGGAGCGGGAGTTGGTAGGGGCCTAACGCGGCGGAGTTACTGACCGGCAGATGCGCTTTCGCCGGTGGATGCTGTACCGCTGGCGACATTCTTGGTAGAATGTGCGGTTCCGTTAAGTTCCGCATACATCTCAGGGAGAGAGACTTTATGGCATATGTGATTGCAGAACCGTGCATCGGCACCAAGGACACCGCTTGTGTGGACGCTTGCCCGGTGGATTGTATTCATCCGAAAAAGGATTCGCCGGCGTACGCGGAAGAAGAGATGTTGTACATCGATCCGGTGGAGTGCATTGATTGTGGAGCCTGCGTGCCGGTATGCCCGGTCTCGGCGATTTTTGCGCTGGATGATCTGCCGGAGAAATGGAAAGCTTTTACCGAGCGGAATGCCAAGTACTTTGGCCGCTAAACCACATTCCCTATTTGAACCGGGCGCACGCCTATTGTTGAAAAGCGTGCGCCTTTTCCTTCCCTGATTCCCACCCGCTGCTTAACATCGAGAAAATAGCCGATTCGCTTGAGGTCGCATAATGCGACCTCAAGCAGTTTGGAGATTCCATGCGCGTTGCTCAAATGGTGCTTATTAAGCCCGTCGAGTCAAGAATTCTTGTCCTGCGGGGTATGCGAGTTGTATTGGATTCTGAGTTGGCGGAACTATATGGCGTGCAGGTCAAGCGCTTGAATGAGCAGGTTAAGCGGAACGCCGAGCGCTTTCCGCAGGACTTCATGTTCCAACTTTCTCCCGCTGAAGAGAAAAACTTGAGGTCGCAATTTGCGACCTCAAGTTCTGCCCATGGCGGTCGTCGGCATTTGCCCTATGCGTTCACGGAACACGGAGCAATCATGGCGGCAACGGTACTCAGCACGAAGCGGGCGATTGAGATGAGCGTGTTCGTAGTTCGAGCGTTTGTCCGCTTGCGTGACATGCTGGCCACCAATGGCAAGGTTGCGAGCAAACTGGCTGAGTTGGAGCGTCGACTGAAGGGCCACGGCGCATCGATCCAGGCAATCATTGCCGCGATCGACGAACTGATGGCTCCGGAGCCACGCAAGAGGCGAAAGATTGGATTCCGTGTGCCCGCGAGGGTGCTGAAAGCGCGTTGAGGCGGAACTCGCGCTGTGGCAAAACGCCACGTCTGTAGCCGCTGCCTTTCCATCTCTCCGGCGCTCCGTTACAATCAAAGATTCACTGCTGGGCTCCCATGGCGCTGAAGGAGTCGGAAGCGATTGTTTTGCGGACGTACCCGTTACGCGAGGCCGACCTGCTGGTCACGCTGTTCACCCGCTTGGAAGGTAAAGTCCGAGGAGTGGCGCGCGCGGCCAAGAAATCCAAGCGGAGATTTGGCGGGGCTCTGGAGCCGTTGACGTACGTCCGAGCTTATTACGAGGATCGCGAGCGGCAGGAGTTGGCGCGACTGGATTCCTGCGAGGTTCTGGAGTCGCCGCTGGCGTTCGAAGTGAGTTATCCACGGGCCGTTGCGCTGGGGCACGTAGCGGAGTTGCTGGACGAGTTGCTCCCGGATCGCGAAGCCAACGACGACGTTTTCCGGCTTGCGCTCGCAGTACTGGCCGGGTTACGCGGATCTGATATCTGGATGCCGATCACGTACTTCGAGCTTTGGATGACCCGGCTGATGGGCTATCTGCCGGACCTTTCCGAATGCATCGTATGCGGCGGAACGCTGAACGGGAGCAGGGCGTTTTTTCATGTGCTGAGCGACGGACTGATGTGCGCCGGGGATAAGCGGCTGGCTTCGTCGGAGATTTCGGGAGAATCGCGCAAACTGGCGGAGCAAATGTTGCGTGCGCCGGTTGCCGGTTTCGCGGCGATGCCAAGCCGGCGGGCAGAAGCAGCCGATCTGCGTAAGTTCCTGCTGCAGGCTCTCCAGCGACACATGGAAAAGAGATTGGTGACGGCAGGGATGCTGGAGAGAATCAGCACTTAGCATTTGGCACTTGGCCAAGAAGAGTTCTTGTTAACTTCTCGCCGGGATGTCCAAGGGCTAAATGCCAGGTGCCAAGTGCTTCAACTCACATTTTGATCCAGACTAATTCCAATCCGCTAACTTTTCAGGAACTCATCCTGCGCCTCCAGACTTTCTGGGCGGAGCGGGGATGCGTTCTGCAACAGCCTTATGACGTCGAGGTCGGAGCCGGAACCATGGCGCCGGAGACGTTTCTGCGCGTGTTGGGGGCGAATCCGTACAAAGTGGCCTATGTGCAGCCTTCGCGCCGGCCTGCCGATGGACGATATGGGGAGAATCCGAATCGCCTTTACAAGCACACTCAGTTGCAGGTGATCCTTAAGCCGCCGCCGGATAACGTACAGGAGCTTTATCTCGAATCACTCGGCGCGATCGGGGTTGACTTGCGCCAGCACGATATCAAGTTCGAAGAAGATAATTGGGAGGCGCCGACGCTCAGCGCATGGGGCGTGGGCTGGCAGGTGATGCTGGATGGGCTGGAGGTCACGCAGTTCACGTACTTCCAGCAGTGCGGTGGAGTGGATTTGAACCCGATTTCGGCTGAACTGACGTATGGTCTGGAGCGCATTGCCGCGTTTCTTCAGGATGTGGATTCGATTTACGACATCGTATGGGCGCGGGAGCCCGACAGCAGCCGAGTTACAACCTACGGCGATGTGCGACTGGCGGACGAATTGCAATTTTCCGTGTACAACTTCGAATTAGCCGACGTCGGAAAAGCGTGGAAGCATTTTGAGTTGTGTGAAGTGGAATGCAGAGCGCTGTTGGATCAATATAGTGCGCAATACCAGACGGAAGCCGGTGCGGATGGACAGCCACAGAACAAGAAGCGATTTCCTGTCCTGGCTGCTTACGATCTTTGTCTCAAATGTTCGCACCTGTTCAACATCCTCGACGCTCGTGGCGCGATTTCAGTCACCGAGCGCGTAGGCGTGATCGCGCGAGTGCGTGCGCTGGCTGTGGGGATTGCGAAGGCGTATGTGGATCAGCAGCAGGACGACACGGAATCCCCAGATGCGGAACCGGCAAGGAAGCCGAAGGTGAAACGAGAAACCGTTCCAGTGATCGTGTGAGTGTTTTCGTGCGCTACCGTCCTCGGCAGAGGACGAGAAACTTACGTCATGCCAGACTTTCTACTTGAAATCGGTTGCGAAGAGATTCCGGCGCGGATGATCGATGCTGCGTCGCTCGACCTGCGCGAGCGCGTCCAGAAATTGCTGGACCGGGAACGCCTTTCCGCCGCAGGAGCCATCTCACAATTCGACACTCCCCGTCGGCTCGCGGTTCTGGCAGCCGGAATCCCAGCTACTCAACCGGATGTTACCGAGCAGATCACCGGGCCTTCAGCGACCGTGGCTTTCAAGGATGGTCAGCCGACTCCGGCTGCTCATGCCTTCGCAAAAAAAGCAGGAGTGGATGTTTCTCAGTTGGAGAGAGTCACGACTGCCAAGGGCGAGTACCTGGCCGCGAAAATCACCAAGAAGGGCCGGCCGGCGCCCGAGGTTCTTTCGGAACTCCTTTCCAAAGAGATTAATTCGATTTACTGGCCGAAGAATATGTACTGGCGCAAGCCAAGCGAGAAGTTCGTCCGGCCGGTGCGCTGGCTTGTTGCTTTGCTGGATAAAGAAATAATTCCGCTGGAATTTGACGGTATTCGCGCCGGGAACCAATCGCGAGGGCACAGGATTCTGAGCGATGGCCCGATTTCTATTCCGGGAGCGGGCTCCGCTTACGTTGACGCCTTGCGCGCTGCCAAGGTTCTGGATCGTGGCCAACGCGAGCAGCAAATACGCAAGACGCTCGATGCCGCAACACGCACCGTTCCCGGTGCTCGCTGGCGAGAGGATAAGAGCTTGTTGGATTCGGTCGTGAATCTGACCGAGTTTGCTTCGGTAATCCTTGGGGGTTTTGACAAGGAATTCCTGGCATTGCCCGAGGAAGTCCTGGTCACAGTGATGCGGGATCACCAGAAGTACTTCGCGATCGAGGATGCTGGAGGGAAGCTTCTACCCCATTTTTTGGCGGTTCTTAATACCGACGGCGATCCGCGAGGCATCATTCGACATGGACACGAGCGCGTGCTGCGGGCACGATTCAACGATGCCCGTTTCTTCTGGCAAACCGATCAGAAGCACCCGCTACGCGAGCGCACAACTTGGCTGAAGCACGTCACCTTTCAAAAAGACTTGGGCAGCTATTACGAAAAAACGCGGCGAGTGCAGCGCCTGTCGAGTTGGGTGTGCGAAATCATCCGTCAGAGCGGTGTGGCAATTCGCCCTGGAATCGTGCACAAGGCAGCGTCGCTCGCAAAAACCGATCTGACCACGGAGTTGGTGAAAGAGTTCACGGAACTGCAAGGAATCGTGGGTGGGCTATACGCCAGCGTGCAGGAACTCGATCCGGATATGCCGGACGCTACCCGGCAGTCGATCGCTCAAACTATCTACGATCAGTACAAGCCGGAGTCCATGGAAGACTCGGTGCCTCGGTCGGTCGAGGGCGCGGTTCTCTCAATCGTGGATAAGGCGGACAGCATTGCAGGAATGTTCGCCCTGGGACTGCAGCCTACGGGATCGAAAGACCCGTTTGCATTGCGCCGGCACGCCAACGGGATTGTAAGGACGATTGCCGAGAAGAAGTTGCCGCTCAGCTTGAGTCAATTGTTCGCGGACGCTCGTGAAATCTACCGTGGGTCGGCGGCCGAAGGGAAGTTTTCCAAAGAGATTAATTACGCAGGCGCGCTACGAACGTTCTTCCGCGAGCGTCTTGAGTTCTATCTCCGCGATGCGCTCGGGTTTAAGTATGACGTAGTGAATGCGGTGCTGGCCGCGGGCTCTGACGATGTGGTGGACGCGGTCGCAAGAGCCGAAGCGGTGACCAAA
The DNA here is from genome assembly GCA_963788605.1 of uncultured Acidobacteriota bacterium. GTDB lineage: Bacteria > Acidobacteriota > Terriglobia > Terriglobales > Acidobacteriaceae > JABDBE01. Next base: position 399,214 of record CAWBHD010000009.1, read on the forward strand.
GTACGCTTGTCAGCGGATTTCGAATCGATCTCGATCGCCTTTAAGCGCATCAAGAATATTCTTCGTCAAGCCAGCGAAGCCAAGAAGCGGGTGGCGTCGGCTGTCGAGGCGGAGGCTCTGCAGGATGCGGCTGAGATGGAACTGGCGTCTCAAATTCCGCTGACGGCCAAGCTTGTTGATGATCTTCGCGCACAGCGCGATTACGAGCATGCTCTCGTCGAGATTTCAAAGCTCCGGCCCGCAGTCGACCATTTTTTCGACAAGGTGATGGTCATGGTTGATGACGATGGCGTCCGGGCGAATCGGCTTGCACTGTTGCAAACCTTGCTAAGGAACTTCTCCACCATCGCCGACTTCTCCGAGATCGTCACCGCAGGCAATGAACCCAAGGAATCTTTGCAACAATAAAGGACTTATTTATGGCAACGCAAACCCTCCCCGAAGCTGAGATCGAAGTAAAAGAAAAAAAGCCATCCATGAAATACGTTTACTTCTTCGGCGGCGGCAAGGCCGACGGCAACGGCAAGATGAAAGACGAACTCGGTGGAAAGGGCGCGGGCCTTGCCGAAATGACCAATGCGGGCCTGCCAGTGCCTCCGGGGTTCACCATCCAGACGGAAGCTTGCCGCGAATACATGCGCCGGAACTCCGTTTCCCCCGAGGTTGATCGCCAGATGGAGGAAGCGCTAACCCATCTGGAACAACTGCAAGGCCAGAAACTCGGGAAGGGCGAGAATCCATTATTGGTTAGCGTGCGCTCCGGCGCAAAGTTTTCCATGCCGGGCATGATGGATACGATCCTCAATCTCGGATTGAACGATCAGAGCGTGGAGGCGCTGGCCAAGCGCTGGAACAATCCGCGGTTCGCGGCCGACTCCTACCGGCGACTGATCCAGATGTTCGGAAATGTAGTGCTGGACATCGAGAAGTCGGAGTTCGACAAAGTGTTTGACGCCAAGAAGAAGCTGAGGAAGACAAAGCTCGACACCGATCTTGATACCAAGGCGCTACAGGAAGTCATCGTGGAATATAAGAAGGTTGTCAAAAAGCATGCCAAACGCGACTTCCCGCAGGACCCGCACGAGCAGTTGGTGATGGCGCGCGACGCCGTGTTTCGTTCTTGGCAGAACGACCGCGCAAAGACCTACCGCCGCATTAACGGTATCGACGACATGCTGGGAACCGCGGTCAACGTGCAGTGGATGGTGTACGGCAATCTCGGCGACACCAGCGGCACGGGCGTCGGCTTCACGCGCAATCCTGCAATCGGCACCAAGGAATTTTACGGCGAGTTCCTGATGAATGCGCAGGGCGAAGATGTGGTGTCAGGCGTGCGTACGCCGGTGCCGATCCTCGAACTGCACAAGATCATGCCCGATGTATACGACCAGCTTCGCGAAATCACGACCCGGCTGGAAAAGCACTATCGTGATATGCAGGATTTCGAGTTCACCATCCAGGACGGCAAGCTCTACATGCTGCAGACCCGCAACGGCAAACGCACTGGACTTGCTGCCGTGCGCGTGGCCCTGCAGATGGTGGAAGAGGGCTTGATCAGCAAAGAAGAGGCCATCTTCCGCGTTGAACCCAACCAGCTCTATGACTTCCTGGTTCCGCGTCTGGACGAAAAGAAAGTAAAGATCGAAGTTCTGGCAACCGGGTTGCCGGCGTCCCCAGGCGCTGCCGTCGGGCAGATTGTTTTCACGGCGGATGAAGCGGTGGAAAAAGCCGGGCACGGCAACAAGAGAAATCCCGTCATCCTGGTGAGAGCGGAAACCACGCCGGAAGATATTCACGGCATGGAAGTGGCGGCGGGCATTTTGACTTCGCGGGGAGGAATGACCAGTCACGCGGCGGTCGTCACACGCGGGATGGGTAAGTGCTGTGTCGCTGGCGCGGGCGATATCGAGGTAAGTGAGAAGGCTCGGGAGATGAGGGTGAAAGGCCAGGTGTTCAAGCAGGGCGATTGGATTTCGCTCGATGGTACAACCGGCCGCGTGATCGAGGGGAAGCTCAATACTCTCGATCCAAAGTCCGACGATCCTGAATTGCTGAAGTTCATGGCTTGGGCAGAACCGTTTCGCAGATTGGGCGTACGGGCAAACGCCGACATTCCGCGAGATGCCATTCAGGCCCGCGCGTTCGGAGCAGAAGGCATCGGCCTCTGCCGCACCGAGCATATGTTCTTCGGCGAAAAGAAGCTGCCGCACATGCGAGCCATGATCATGGCTCGTGACGAGAAGGAACGCCGTGCTGCGCTCAAGAAGTTACTCCCGTTGCAACGCACCGACTTCATTGGCGTCTTCAAGGCGATGGACGGCTTCCCAGTAACGATCCGCACGTTGGATCCACCGTTGCATGAGTTTCTGCCGCGCCGTGAAGACCTCATGGTCGAGATCGCCGTACTCGAAGCCACGAAACCGAAATCGTCAAAGCTGGCAGGCCTGCGCAAACTTCTGCAACGGGTGGAAGAGTTGCACGAGATTAACCCAATGCTCGGGCATCGCGGCTGTCGTCTGGGAATCACCTATCCAGAGATTACAGAAATGCAGGTTCGCGCCATATTCGAAGCGGCTGTAACCGTAGCCAAGGACGGCGTGAAGGTAAAGCCAGAGGTTATGATTCCACTGACGGCCACGTTGAAAGAAATGGCCAATCAGGCGGCCATCGTCCATCGGGTCGCTCATGAGGTTTTCAAAGAGAAGGGAAAAACCGTCGACTACCTGGTGGGCACCATGATCGAACTGCCACGAGCCGCGTTGGTTGCTGACGAAATCGCCAAAGAAGCCCAGTTCTTTTCTTTTGGCACCAACGACCTCACCCAGACCACCTTCGGCTTCTCGCGCGATGACGTGAACAAAATCCTACCGACGTATATTGCGGAAGGAATCTTAAAACAGGATCCGTTCGCGGTGCTCGATCGCGAAGGCGTGGGACAACTGATTCGCATGGCGACTGAGCGCGGGCGCAAGACGCGTCCAGATTTGAAGGTCGGAATCTGCGGCGAACACGGGGGCGAACCATCTTCCGTCGAATTCTGCCACCAGATCGGGCTGAATTACGTATCCTGCTCACCCTTCCGTGTGCTGACGGCCAGGTTGGCGGCAGCTCAAGCGGCGGCCAGCGACAAGTTGAAAGTCGAGGGCGGCAGGACCAAGTAGTACCCGATTTATTGCACTCTCTGCAGGCGGGCGATCAGCTTTTGGGCGAAGTTTTCTTCCGACTCTGACCACAGCAACCGTCCGCTGGCGCCAGACGCCTTTTCTGCCTTGCTGGTGAACTCCACCAGCTTTTGCACATTGGCGCGAACCCGCGTTTCAGCCTCGCTGGTGAGTTGCACCTCGTCTTGAAGGAAAGGCGAGTCGATCCCGAAGTCCACTTGGACATGGCCGGCCTGCCGATAAGTGCCTTCGTCAAACTCGACGCCGTGAACCAGAAATCTTACCAGCGAGGGCTGCTGTGACCACTCCTGCTGGTCAGGGGCAAAAATCCAAAGATCCCAGAACGCTTCAAAGAGATAGGCGAAGTCGTCGTGAAGCAAATCCGAGGCAAGAAGCGCGGCTTCTTCGGGAGGGACGCCCGGCCTGAAGCGCTGTTCAAGGACCGTGGGCTCGTTCCAGGTGACCGGATGCATGGCAACATAGCTGATGCCAGGCTGCTGGGCAGAAAATGGAAAGTGCTGCATAACCGCCAAAGCTCGCGGCAACATCTCGTCCAATTCAAAACTAGGAAACCACAGGCTGAGGTAAAGCGAATCGGCCACCAAACGCGTCCTCCATTTCAGTTCGTACTCTTGCCGATTCTATCTGAGAACTCCCCGGGCACACCGCACCAGATCCAATATCCTTGAGCGCCCCAAATCCGCAAGCTGAGATCGGTTTTGACACTGTGCATAGGCGCTGTTACCATCGATAAATCAACCGCCCGCCTACATGGTCCCCGTCGTCTAGCCTGGCCTAGGACATCGCCCTTTCACGGCGGTAACACGGGTTCAAATCCCGTCGGGGACGCCAACAATCAATGCTTGAGCGGAGTCTGCGAGCGCGCTTGTTGCACCATTTCGACCAGGGCTTTTCGGGTCTCCCCGGGACTGCTCACTTCCCGCAAGAATGCGATGCGGGCGCCGCGGATGCCATCGCGGGTTTTCACACGCACATGGAAGCCGAGGCGGTCGACGGCTGTCATCGTCGCTTCCTGCGCTTCAATGTGAGCAAATTCCCGCGTCAGCAGGACGAGCGCATCCTTGTGGTCGGCATTCATGTGCTGAATGATTTCGGCCATTGAATCAGATAGCGGATCGGGTTGGCTGCTGCCATAATCGACCGCGGATACCCAGCCCATCACTCCGAACCCACCCACGTAGTAAACGTCCACGACGTCCATGCGGTGAAAAGAGAAATCTTCAAAATCTACCCAATACTTGCTGTTGGCATGCCGCGCCAGGTAGAGGTTTCTCGCTTCCGGAATTTCTGGCTGTGGAATGGGCAATACTTTTCCCACCAACGTAATCCTTGAGGCGCCGAGCGGATCACCGTCGGTGTCATTCTGGGTGACCAGCAAGCTGGCGCGCGGATCCGCCTGCAAGTTCTGGGTGTGCATGGCCATGGTGCTGATCAGGAAGATGGGACGTCCGTGGTCGTCCAACCCATAGGGCATCACTGATCCGAATGGGAACCCCGCTTGTTTCCGCGAGAGAGTCGAGAGGCTGCCCATGCGTCCCAGGTACATCAGGGTGCGGGCACGCTCGGCGAACGAAGGCTCAGGGATTGTTGGCTGGTCACTCGCTGGCGCCGGGCCTGCATGTTTTCTGGTGGTTGAAGAAGTCATGATTTGTTTCTCCTGTCACTCTAAAGCATTCTGAGAAATGTTGTGCGACTCCATTGATGTCGCCGCCCATTCTCGCGTCAGAGACACGAGTTCAGGATCTGTTGGCTCTGGGACGCCGTCCCTCGGCAACGGCCGCATCCAACCGGGCCCCCAGCGCGGCGAACGAGGGTGTAGGGCCGTTCCAGCGCAACTGGTCCACGCTGTCGAACAGCGCAATGTCAGTGCGGAGAGTGGCGAGTTTGCGAAAGAGCAGCGCTCGGTCCCGCTCGCGGGAGAGAGTGTCTGCGAGAGCACTCGCGTTGGCGACGCGTACATGCCACTCGCGGTAGTCCGCGGGAATGGATTCGAGATGGACAAACCTGGCGAGAACGGCAGCCGAGGACTTGGCGCCCCAGCCTTTTAGTCCTGGATACCCATCTGCCGTATCGCCCACCAGTGCCAGATAGTCGGGAATCGAGGCCGGGGTAACGCCGAATTTCTGGACTACACCGGCCTCATCTAAGGTGACGCGTGTCTGGCGATTCAGTTGCACGATGCGCGTGCCGCGCACGCATTGAGCAAGGTCCTTGTCGGGAGTACAAATGATCACTCGATCGACCCGTGGGTCACCACCCGCTGCGGCCGCTGCCGCCGCCAACGCGTCGTCGGCCTCGAACTCAACCATCGGCCAGACGACAATTCCGGCTGCCGAGAGGACGTCTTCGAGCAGCGGAAATTGCGCCCACAGGATCAGGCTCGATGCCTTCGCCGGTTTTGTAGCCGGGCCACAGTCGGTTGCGAAAAGATTCGATCACGTGATCGGTGGCAACTGCGATATGGGTGGCGCCGCCGTTCACCAATCCCAGCACTGACCTAAGGACGCCTCGGACCGCAGCGATCTCTCGCCCGTCCAAATCCTTTGCAGACGGCAGCGCGTAGTAGTGCCGGAACAGCTCGTAGGTACCGTCGACTAGATAGATGTCCAGGGGCCAGCTCCAATCCAACCCTATAGGACGGGTGCGGCTTCGATCAACTGCTGCACGGTGGCCTGCCCTTAGAGGGTTCGGAGGCGTAGTAACGCACCCACGCTCCAGTCCATGCCAGATCAATCGGCGGGAAGGGACTCCCCTAATGGAAATATTGGAATGGACGATAGAGAGTTTGAGGAGCTCGAACGCAGCGCGTGCCCACATCCTCGGAACTCGCTCCGTTTGATCACCCCAGCCTGGAAAGGAACCGGCAGCAATGAGCGACACCGAAATCGTAAAAGAGTTCCTGGTGGAGAGTTACGAGAACCTCGACCGGCTGGACCGCGAACTGGTTGGGTTGGAGAAGAATCCTGAGGATCGCGACGCCCTGGGCAGCGTGTTCCGCACCATTCACACCATTAAGGGCACCTGCGGGTTTCTTGGCTTCAACAAACTCGAGGCGGTGGCGCATGTGGGAGAGAACCTGCTGACCCGCCTGCGTGACCGGCAGCTTACGCTGACTCCGGAGATCACCACGGCGCTGCTCAGTATGGTGGATGCGGTTCGTCAGATGCTGAGCCAGATCGAAGCCGCCGGCCAGGAAGGCGAGCGTGACGATTCTGTTCTGATTGCCACCCTGACCCGCCTGCAACGCCTGCCAGAAGAGCGGCCCAGGACTGAGGTTGCTGCTCCCCTACAGGAGAACCCTTCGGAAACTGGCGCCATGCCAGTTTCGATCGGCGACATTCTGATGCAACGGGCAGGCGTCACGCCGACGGAAATCCTACTGGCTGCTCAGATGCAGAAAGAAGGCGACCCACGCCACATGGGCGAGATTCTGGTGGAGCATGGCGCGGCGCACCCGGCCGACATTGTGGATGCGCTTCGCATCCAGCAATCGTCCCGCGTGCAGGCGACCGCTTCTGATAGCACGATCCGGGTGGATGTTGGACTGCTCGACAAAGTCATGAATCTGGTGGGGGAACTGGTGCTGGCCCGGAACCAGGTTTTGCAGTTCGCCAACCGTATGAAGGACACGAGCTTTCTGGCCGCTTCCCAGCGTTTGAACCTGATCACTACCGAACTGCAGGAAGGCGTTATGAAGACGCGGATGCAGCCGATCGGGAACATCTGGGGGCAATTTCCGCGGACGGTGCGCGATGTGGCGCTGGGTTGCGGCAAGGAAGTGCAACATCGAGATGGAGGGCAAGGAAACCGAACTGGACAAGACCATCATCGAGGCGATCAAAGATCCGCTGACGCATCTGGTGCGCAACTCGGTGGATCACGGCATCGAGCTTCCCGAAGATCGGGTGAAGGCTGGCAAGGACCGGACGGGACGTCTGATTCTGCGCGCTTTTCACGAAGGCGGACAGGTGAATATCGAGATCAGCGACGATGGCGCCGGGACTGAACGTGGAGCGCATCCGCAAGAAGGCGGTGGAACGCGGAGTGATTACGGCCGAGCAGGCGGCGCGCATGACGGAGCGGGAAATCTTCAATCTGATCTTTCTTCCCGGATTCTCCACCGCGGAAAAAGTCACGAACGTATCCGGGCGTGGCGTCGGCATGGACGTGGTGAAGACGAATGTCGAGAAAATCGGCGGCACGGTGGATGTTCAGTCCACCATGGGCCGGGGCACGACGGTTCGGGTAAAGATTCCCCTGACCTTGGCCATCATTCCGGCGTTGGTGGTGACCTGCGGCGGCGATCGCTACGCCATTCCCCAGGTGAGCCTGCTCGAACTGGTGCGGCTCGAGCGTCCGACCAGGCGCGCAACGGCATTGAAATGGTTCACGGCGCTCCCGTCCACCGGCTGCGCGGCACTTTGCTGCCACTGGTTGTATCTCAGCCGGGAACTGCAGATGGGCAAGTCTACGGACCTGCGGCCGCAGGAGGGGAATGCGGTCAACATCGTGGTGCTGCAAGCGGATGGCCGCCCGTTCGGGCTGGTCGTCGACGAAATCAACGACACCGAGGAAATCGTGGTCAAGCCACTGGGCAAGCAGCTCAAGGGAGTGAACACGTTTGCCGGCGCCACCATCATGGGCGACGGGAAGGTGGCGCTGATTCTGGACGCGCTGGGACTGGCACAGCGGGCCAATGTGATCAGCGCGGTGCACGATCATGCGGTGGAAGGCAGGGAGAGCTCTGCCGTGGACAAGATCGCCGGTAAGCGGCAGACGCTCTTGCTGTTTCAAACGGGTGAACAAGGGCGAATGGCCATTCCGCTTTCGCTGGTGGCGCGCCTGGAGGAGTTTGCGCGCAGCGCGGTGGAGAGCGCGGGACAGCGTCAGGTGGTGCAGTACCGCGGGCAGATCATGCCGTTGATCCGCATCGCGGAGGCGGTGGGCTCGCCGCAAGGCGACGCCGACAAGACCGCGGTCGATGCGCAATCCCCGCTGCAGGTCGTCGTCTATGCCGAGGACGGACGCAGCGTGGGACTGGTGGTCGAGCGCATCCTCGACATTGTGGAAGAGGATGTGGTGCTCGAGCATATGGCCGAGCGTGCCGGAATTCTGGGCTCGGCGGTGGTCCAGCAGCGTGTGACCGACCTGCTGGATGTTCAGGGCGTGGTACGGACGGCGCAACCCGGTTTCTTTGCGGAAGTCGCCGCGGTTTAGAGGAGGAAAGGTTCTCATGTCGCAAAACGCGCAATTTTGCACGTTTTTTCTCGATGGACACTTCTTCGGTGTGCCCGTGCAGCAGGTCCAGGAAGTCATCCGCTATCAGGAGATGACGCAGGTGCCGCTGGTGCCGCAGGTCATTCGCGGACTGATCAACCTGCGCGGACAAATTGTTACCGCCATCGACTTGCGGCGGCGTCTGGGTATGACGGAACGCCCGGCGGACCAGTTGCCGATGAACGTTGTAGTGCGCACCGACGACGGAGCGCTCAGCCTTCTGGTCGATGAAATCGGCGATGTCATCGAGGTTGAAGAAAAGACGTTCGAGCAGCCGCCTGAAACGCTGAAGGGGATGGCGCGGGAAATGATTCGCGGCGTTCACAAACTGCCCGAACGTCTGCTGCTGGTTCTGGACACGGCGCGTGCCGTGAACGTGGCTGATCCCAGCCCGACCGCGGGACAAAGGAGTCCCTGAAACTCTGAATGGAGCTGCATTGCTGCTCTGTGCGCCTGGTCCCGGGCTAAGCAGATCGTGACCAGATCAACCTAACCAATTGAACAACCATTGACCTCAGGAGAATGGAAATGAAAAGCGCGCAAAAGCAGCAGAAGACGAACGTTGCGGTGAAGTCATCGCAGGAACAAAACAACGCCCCCGACGTCTCGGGGCAAGAACTGGCACTCAAGGCCCTGCTGGCGGACGCTGTCATGCTATCGCAGGCGGCGGTTGAAGGCAGGTTGGAGACGCGTGCCGATGCCAGCAAGCACCAGGGCACGTACGCGGAGATTGTGCGCGGGATGAATGCCACGCTGGACGCGGTCGCCGGCCCGTTGAATCTTGCCACCAGGTTTGTGGGCCAGATCTCAAAGGGCGACATTCCCGAGAAGATCACGGACACGTACAAAGGCGATTTCAACACCATCAAAAGCAATCTAAACGCCTGCGTCGATGGGCTGGGCGCCCTGCGGGAAGCGAGTTCCGTTACGCAAAGGATGGCGGTGAACGACTACGCCAAGGGAGTGGAGGGAAATTATGTTGGGATGTTCTCCACTCTGGCGGTTGCCATTAACACGGCGCAGGTGAGAGTCCGCCACTTGACCAGTACCCTCGGGAAAGTTGCTCAAGGGAACATGGAGGATCTGTCGGATTACAAGAAGATCGGTCGCAGGTCTGAACAGGACGAAATTGTTCCACCTATGATCGCGACGATGGAGAGTATCGAGGCTCTGCAGAAGGAAGTGGCTCGCCTGACGGATGCTTCCAAAGACGGGCAACTTTCCGATCGCGGGAAACCGGAGCAGTTCAAAGGGGCATACGCGGAGATTGTGCGCGGCGTGAACACCATGCTCGATGCCATCCTGCTGCCGATCGGCGAGGGCAACCGCATTCTCGCCCAGATTTCGCAGCGGCAAGATCGACGAACTGATCGCCCAGACTTACAAAGGCGACCACGAGAAGATGAAGCAGAGCGGTCAACAGTATCGCGGTCGCGGTGCAAAGCCTCCAGAAGGAAATGGCCCGCCTGATCGACTGCTTCCAAAGAGGGACAACTCTCCGATCGCGGCGAAGCCAGAGCAGTTTCAAGGAGCCTATGCCGAAATCGTGCAGCGGCGTCAACACGATGCTCGACGCCATTCTGCTGCCGATCGGCGAGGGCAACCGCATCCTCGGCCAGGTCTCGAACGGCAAGGTCGACGAACTGATTGCCCAGACCTACAAGGGCGACCACGAGAAGATGAAGCAGAGCGATCAACAACATCGCGCTCGTGGTGCAGGGCCTCCAGACGGAACTCGCCCGTCTGATCGAAGCTTACAGCAAGCACGGCCAGCTCTCCGACCGTGGCAAGCCGGAGCAGTTTCCAGGGCGTCTACGCGGAGATTGTCAGTCGGCATCAACACCGATGCTCGATGCGATCCTGCTGCCGATCGCGAGGGCAACCGCATCCTGCGTCTGATCAGCGGCGGCAACTTGCGGGAAAAGGTCGACAATCGAATGCAAGGGTGACCACGCGCAAAATGAAGGATGCCATCAATGGCGTGCATGCCTGGTTGACGGAGCTGATTGCCTACGCCACCACGATTGCCAACGGCGACATGTCGGCCACCATGACCAAGGCTTCCGATGCCGATCAGATTCACGAATGGCTGGTGCTGATGAAGAACAACATCGACGCCGTGATCACCGACGTTGTCATGCTGTCGAAGTCGGCGGTTGACGGCAAACTGTCGATCCGCGCCGATGCCACCAAGCACAGCGGTGAATACCGGAAGATCGTGGAGGGGTTCAACAGCACACTGGACGCGGTGATCGGGCCATTGAACATGGCCGCCAAGTATGTGGACGAGATCTCCAAAGGCAACGTGCCGCTCAAGATCGCCGACTCCTACAACGGGGATTTCAACAACATCAAGAACAACCTCAACGCCTGCATTGATGGCCTGGGCGGGTTAGTGGAGGCCAACGAGGTTCTGCAACTGATGGCGGCGAACGACTATACGAGTCGCGTTCAGGGAGCATACCAGGGAGTCTTTGCGGAGGTCGGGAAAGCCACCAACAAGACGGCCGACACGCTCCGGGGGAGCATGGAGACGCTCGGCCAAAACGTGCAGGCGCTGTCGAGTGCGGCGGAAGAACTGACGGCAACCAGCCAGCAGATGAGTGCCAACGCGGAAGAGACGTCAACCCAGGCCACGGTTGTCACTAAGGCTTCCGAACAGGTCAATAAGAACCTGCAGACGGTGGCCACCGGGACGGAGGAGATGGGTGCGAGTATCAAGGAGATCGCCAAGAACGCGACTGAGTCCGCCAAGGTTGCCACGGCGGCGGTGAAAGTCGCGGAAACGACTACGGCCACCGTGGCCAAACTGGGCGAATCGAGCACCGAGATCGGCCAGGTGATCAAGGTCATCACCTCGATAGCGCAGCAGACCAACCTGCTTGCTCTGAACGCCACTATCGAAGCCGCGCGCGCTGGAGAGGCGGGTAAAGGGTTCGCCGTGGTTGCCAACGAGGTGAAGGAACTGGCGAAGGAGACAGCCAAAGCGACTGAAGACATCAGCCGTAAGATCGAGGCCATTCAGGGCGACACCAAGGCGGCGGTGGATGCGATCGCCTCGATCAGCGGGATCATCAATCAGGTGAACGACATCTCGAACACTATTGCCACGGCGGTGGAGGAACAAAACGCTACCACCAACGAGATGGCGCGCAACGTTAGTGAAGCCGCACACGGCAGCGGCGAGATCACGCAAAACATCGCCGGGGTCGCCGAAGCGGCCGCCAGCACGACGCGGGGAGCCAACGACACCCAGAAGGCCGCCCAGCAACTGGTCGAGACCTCCAAAGTGCTTAGCGACCTGGTTGGAAAGTTCAACGTTGGCAGCAGCGGTGGCAATGACAGGAATGCGCCGTCGAAGGTCAAGGCGGCCCATGCCTAGGCGTAGAGGCTGCGGGCTTGAGTGGAGCCTGGAGTAGCGTGCGCGGACGCGCTTCGCTCAATCCAGGCAGCAGTAGCAGGGTGAAATCTGCGCTGCGGCGATTGGGTCGATCACGGAGAGGAACATACCGCATTGGAAAAAGCCCCCATACGTGTGCTGATCGTGGACGATTCGGTGGTGATTCGCAAGCTGCTGTGCAACACCCTGGCGAACGACCCCACCCTGGAGGTGGTGGGTGCGGCCAGCAACGGGCAAATCGCGCTGGCGAAGATAGCACTCCTAAGACCCGACCTGGTTACGCTCGACGTCGAGATGCCAGTGATGAACGGTTTGGAAACCCTCACAGCACTGCGCAAGTTGTATCCCAAACTGCCGGTCATCATGTTCAGCACGCTCACCGAGCGCGGGGCGGCGGCGACCCTGGACGCGCTGTCGCTGGGAGCGTCGGACTATGTCACCAAACCGAGCAACAGCGGCAGTCTGGAGGTCGCGATCGAGCGCATTCGCGCCGAACTCATACCAAAAATCAAGGCGCTCTGTGGCGTAGTCACCCTGGCAGTTGTGCCTTTACCGGGGCCCCGTCCGCCATTGAAAGTTCGAGTGCGGCTGAACCCGCGCATCGAAATTGTGGCAATTGGCACATCCACAGGCGGACCCAATGCCCTGACCGAAGTCCTGCCGCGGATCCCACGGGACTTTCCGGTCCCGATCGTGGTAGTGCAGCACATGCCGCCGGTGTTTACCCGGTTGCTGGCAGAACGGCTTGCCAGTCGCTCCGCCATTCCCGTGGAAGAAGGCCGTGCCGACACTATTCTCTCGCCCGCGCACGCCTGGATCGCGCCGGGCAATTTCCATATGAAGGTGATACGGGCGGGCGTGGATTGGCGACTGAAGCTGGATCAGACCCCACCCGAGAACTTCTGCCGCCCGGCGGTCGATGTGCTGTTCCGTTCGGTGGCGCTCGCCTGCGGCGCAAACGTCCTTGCCGTCGTGATGACCGGCATGGGTTCCGACGGCACACTTGGAGCGCAGAGGATTCGCGACGCTGGTGGAAGTGTCATTATCCAGGATGAAGCTTCCTCCATTGTCTGGGGGATGCCTGGCCTGGTGCATGCCTCAGGACTGGCCGATGCCGTCTATCCCCTTAATGACCTGGCTGCTGAAATCGTTCGCCGGGTCCTGCAGAGCCGTGGCTCTCGACCCTACGTTGACTTGAAGACTCAGGTCACTGTGGAGCACCCGGCAAAATGACGATCATCCCACAACCCGCCCTACCGCTGCCCGCTCGCCTGCCTGGCAGCGGAACTGTCGACCCCGTGTACCGGCAAATTCGCGACTTGGTGTACAAAGTTTCGGGCATCTATAAAGCCGAGGAAAAACTTTACCTTATGGCCGACGGCTGCGGGCGGCGAATGAAACACTTGGGGACGAAGACGCCGTCCGAGTACTGGGACCATCTCACCGCCCATCCCAGCCGTGATGGGGAACTCCGGCAGTTACTGAACGAGATCACAATCGGCGAGACATGCCTGTTCCGCAGCCAGCCTCAGCTCGACGCGCTGCGGAAAGTAATTCTCCCGGAACTGGTAGCGGAAAAGACCAAGCAGATCACAAAGCGTTTGCGCATCTGGAGCGCAGGATGCTCAACCGGCGAAGAATCCTACACCCTGGCTATCAATATGCTCGAGGAAAGCGATCGTCTGCTGAAGGGATGGACCATCGAGATCGTGGCTACCGACTTAAACGACCGCTCCGTGGAAACCGCCAAGGCTGGAGTCTACGGCGACTACGCGCTGCGTTCGACCACCGACTACTTCAAGCGCAAGTATTTCTCGAGTGTTGATGACAAGAAACTGCAAGTGCGCCCGGAAGTGAAAAAGCTGATCACCTTCAGCCGGCTCAACCTGCAGGACGATTCCAAGATGCTCTTCATGAAGGGTTTTGACCTGGTTTTCTGCTGCAACGTGCTGATCTATTTCGACGGGGCTTCGAAGTCAAAAGTGATCAACCATTTTTTCAGCAACCTCAATTTTGGCGGATATTTTTTTCTGGGAACTTCGGAATCGCTGATGAAGTTGAATGAGCAGTTCCATCTGATCCATTTTCCCGGAGCCATCGCGTACTGGAAGCCATCTCTGCAGAGCGGTAAATTATGATCACAACTTTCACCGAGGCAATTCGCGAGCGTGTGCAGCAGATCGAAACCATGCCTGCCATTCCAGCCGTGTTTCTACCGCTGCTGAAGCTTTTGAGTGGTTCCGAAGAAGACTTGGAACTGAACGAAGTGGTACGCCTGGTGTCTTACGACCACACTATTGCCGCGCAATGCCTGCGGATGGCCGCATCGCCCTTGTTCGGCTTGGCGCAGCCACCGAAATCCATTAAAGGAGCAGTAATCAGCCTGGGCTTGCGCCGCGTCGAAACCATACTCCTTACCTGCTGCCTGGGACAGGCTTTCCCGGCAAAAAACTGGGTTCTGGACCCCGCTATCTCCTGGAGACATTCGCTGGGCTGCGCCATGGTATGCCGCAAGTTCAGTGAAAAGTTGGCCAGCGCGGATGCAGAGAAGGCCTACATGGCTGGGCTATTGCACGATGTCGGTTTCATGGTGAACTGCCTGGCTTTTCCCAAGGAGTTCGCCGCGGCGATGAAACGCGCTTGCCAGGAAGAGATTCCACTGGGGGAGGCGGAACACGCGACCATGGGGTTCACGCACTGCGAAACTGGGCGTGCGCTGGCTGAAAAATGGAAACTGGATGACGATGTCATCGAGGTGATTGCGAACCATCATACTGTCGAGCACAGCCAGAAGGCCCAGCCACTGGTCGCACTGGTGCACCTCAGCGACCTGCTGTGCCGCATGCGTGGCCTGGGTTACGGCTACTATGAGCGTCAGAAGGTGGACTTGATCTCCGACCCGGCCTGGGCCATTCTCCTGAGGGAGCACCGCGATCTCGAGGGTGTGGACCTGGTGCGATTCACATTTGAGCTCGACGAGGCGGTTGCGGAGATCCAGACCCTGGTATCCACGATATTCGGGGCGTCACCGGTCCCGAGCTAATAAGAAGAACAATTGAGTCGCCTCATCACTTCACCGGCAGATCTGGAAAATCGATGCGAGACAACTTTCAGATGCGGAGTCGATGACGGCGATGGCGTAGTGCGAGCGCGGTGCCGCTGTTGCGTGGCCATTCCCGGTCGAACCATGCTCAGCTGTGGATCAGGAGAGAGATGGCGATGCGCATGCCTTCAAATAGCCGCTGGACTTCAAGGGCAGGGGAGTCTGACTGAGAGTGGAGACTATAGTCGCTGCCGGTAATTACCGTGGGCGGAGAAAGCATGCAGCCTTCAGCCAGCCCTGCAATCTTGTTCTTGAAGTTGCCAGCCACCATATTGCAAACTTCGCCGAGCGCGTCCAGCAGTTCGGGACCGACCTTGTCCAACTCGACGCCCAGCATCTTGGAAGTCATAAGCGCGGCAGCCTTTCGATCACAGCGCACGCTCAGCACGCCGCACAGTTGCCCTGCCAGCCCCACCATCGAAGTGATTTCAAAGGTTGTATCCTCCGCGGTTGGCGGGGGGGTTAGCTCGCAGCCCATCATGAGTTCGAAAACTTCCTGCGTCGCCATCTCGAGCAGCGGAACCCAGTTTTCGTGACTGATGCTTGTCGCATGCAACGCTTTTCCCGATATCATGATTTACCTGCCAGAACGGGAATGACATGTTCCTTTACTTCCGCCGGGGTGAATGGCTTGCGAATGTAGCCGCGCGCACCGTAGGACAAAGCCTGAACCACATGAGACTCGCTGCCCTCGGTAGTAATCATGACCACGGGCACGTCTTTTGCATTCGCCACGCCGGCAAGCTGCTTCATAAATTCGAGTCCGTCCATGACTGGCATATTGATGTCACAAAGGATGAGATCGACTGTGTTTGCCTGCAGGACAACCAGCGCCTCAGCCCCATTCCCGGCCTCCAGCACCTGGGCGAGGTCGATGCCCGCCTGGCGCAGCGAACGCTCCACGATCTTTCGCATGACCGAGGAATCGTCAATGATCAAAGCGCGTATGGGCATAGTGCTGAACTCACTCTCCACTTCGGGAAGCGTCTCTTGTTTCTTACTTGAGGCTACTGGATATATCGGCGGTGCGCGGCAGGACTTTAGAATAGGACCCGTCCTAGCGGACAAACCGTCGCCGTTTTCCTCAGTTCCCGTTGACCATTGATCTGGGATTACGTCTCACGATTGTGCACTGGAATCAAATCGACAGGAGGGAGTTCTGATGAATCGCATGTTCTGGGCGATGGCCTTGCTTTTGATGGCAGCGTCATCCAAGCATTCTGCAGCGCAAGTAAATCCCTACAAAGATCCCACGCCCGGGGTTTCCGGTTTTCGGGCAGAGGTCCTGGCCGAGGTCAGAGTCCAAGAGGACAAGTTCACGCGTTTGGCCGAGGCAATTCCGTCGGATAAGTACACCTGGCGCCCGGGGCCGGATGTGCGTTCCATATCGGAGGTGTTCCTGCACGTAGCAGCCGCTAACTACAACCTCCCAAAACTCATCGGAACCCCTCCACCAGCGGGCATGGATATTGCCAAGCTGGAAAAATCGACGACCGATAAGGCTAAGGTCATGGGGATTTTGAAGGACTCATTTGCCCATGAGCGGGAAGCGATCATGAAGATGCCGGACGCGGATCTGGAAAAGAGCCTCGACTGGTTTGGCGGGAAGAACACGGAGCGAGGCATACTGCTCTTCATGGTTCGCCACACGGCGGAACATCTGGGACAGGCGATCGCGTACGCCCGTTCCGTCGGAGTTGTTCCGCCATGGACCGAGGACCAGCAGCGTCAGCAAGCTCCTCCATCAAAAGGGAAGTGAAGTTTAACTTTCTGCTGTCCGCTGGTCTGGCGCAGACTCGATGATCGAAACCAAAGAGCCGGGTGGCGATGCACTGTGCAGCCCGCACTCCGTCTTGTTGAAACCGGACCAGCGTCCCGCGCGTGCGTCCTCTCCCGGTTGGACGCTTCTCGTGCAGTGGGTACACCCAATGCTGGGGTACCCGCGATCGTGCAACGCATTGTAGGGAAGGTCATGGTCGTGGATATAACGCCAGACTTTTCCCGCGGTCCAGTCGGCGAGCGGGTTAACCTTGACCAGATGAAACTTGGAATCCCATTGCACCTTCAGCGCTGCGGCGCGCTCAGGCGTCTGATCGCGGCGGATGCTGGTTACCCATGCCCGCAGTTCAGAAAGCTTCCGTCGCAGCGGTTCCACTTTTCTAAGATGGCAGCACGCGTCGGGGTCGTGGCTCCAGGGGGATGATCCGTGCAAACGCTCCTGATCGTCTGGCGTCAGGGGCGACTTGAGCCGCTCAACCTTGATCCCATAACGCTTCTCGACTCGCTCCATGAGGCCGTAGGTCTCGGGAAATAGGAAGTCGGTGTCGAGGGTGAAGATCCGGAATTCTGGTTGCACTCGGGCGGCAATATCAATAAGGACCATGCCCTCCGGACCAAAGCCGGATGCGATTTCGACGTTGCCGCCAAAGGTTACGAAGGCCCAGCGCAATAGGTCCTCTGGGCTCCACTGCTCAACCAACTGATGGATTCTTTCCACTGAAGTTCTCATGCTCCCTGCTCCTCATCTCCGATTCCGGCGCTCGACCTGCCTGAAGGTTCTGGTTCTGTCTGCATCAGCAGAGAAGGCTCGATCGCGGGCCAACAGTTCCAGGGTCCGAACCCCGAGGATCCGAGGTCGTGGAGAGAGAAGCGGTGGCTGGACTGGCGCAGAACTTCTCCGATGACCAGCAGCGTCGGCGTGGCCAGACGAGGAGCGTCGCCCAGATTGCGAACACTTGTCGAATAGACTCGTTCCTCCGAAGTTGTGGCCCGCGAAATGAGCATGCACGGTGTGTCATCCGGCAGGCCCGCATGGCGCAGTTTGTCAGCAATTTCCGAATAGCGCGGGCCGGGCATGTAGATCACGACCGTTGCTCCCAGGGACACAAGCGCGCGCCAATTGGTTGGATCAGCGCCGCTGGCTGAGTGGCCCGCCAGCAAGACCAATGCGTGGGAGGAATAGCGATTGGTCAAGGAAATTTGCGCGTCCGACGCGGCCCCCAGGGCTGCGGTTATGCCAGGAACAATTTCAAACTCAATATTGGCCTTGCGCAAGGCGGCGATCTCTTCGCCGATCCGTCCGAATATCAGGGGATCACCGCCTTTGAGCCTCACCACTTGCAATCCGGATGCGGCCAGGCTGACCATGAGGAAGTTGATTTCGTCCTGGGTGATTTCCTTTTCCCCGCAACGCTTGCCGACGTTGTGAACCTGCGCGCCGGCGGACGCGAACTGGAGTATCTCTTTTCCAACCAGTTCGTCGTGCAGTACCGCGTCGGCGTTCTTGAGCACCCGAGCGGCTTTGAGCGTGAGCAGTTCCGGGTCGCCAGGCCCTGCGCCCACGAGGTATACCTTGCCGGTCATACCAAATCACTCCTTCCATTACTGTTTGCGTTGTCCGTGATCATGGCTTCAAATGCTTCCGCGCTGGCGAGCGACTGCAACAACTGCCGCTTCCGTTCCCGATCGAGATTGCTGGCCAGAACTTTGCGCCGAGTGTTGCCCAGTTCCGCGACCCAATGCGCGTAACCCGGCCCGAACTGACGCTCCAGCTGTTGCCGGATACTTTGAGCAAGAGATGGGCTTTGCCCGGACGTTGAAACTGCAATCTGCAGGTCGCCGCGCTGCACCACCGCCGGATAGTAAAAATCGCACTGCTCGGGAGCATCCACTACGTTGCACAGGATGCCGCGGGATTGCGCCTCACGAAAGATCAGTTCATTCAGTTCACGAGAAGACGTGGCCACGACGACTAGGAACGCACCGTCCAGATCCGGCGGAGCGAAAGCGCGTTCTTCCAGTACGTATTTCGCCGGACTACGGGACCACTCGCGTATAGCTTCGCTCGCCTCGCGCGCGATTACACGAATGTTGGCTCCGGTTGGAAGTAGCCCGCGAATCTTGTACTCGCCGACTCGTCCTGCGCCAACGACCAGCGCCTGGCGGCCGTCGAGTTTCACGAACATGGGAAATAGACTCTTCACTCCACAACGCTCCTTTTACTCATTCCTAACCTTCGATTCCGTGCGGCACGCGTCCCGGCGACAGGTCGCGCGGCACAGGCTCCACGATTTCTCCTGCCAGAAACGCGCGCAATTCGGCATCGTTGTGGCGCGCGAAAAACTGTCGCAGGTTCTCGCCACGGGAGCGATCGACGAGGTAGTGGCGCAGCAACCTTTCAATCGCGTCCGGCACGTCGCTGGCGAGGCAGCGATAGCCGACCGGTCTTGCAATCGCCTGATGCTCGCCAACCGCGCCGCCCAGGCAGAAGTAATACGCATCCAGCATGCGATCGCCAACTTTCAATTTTTTGCCTTCGATTCCGATGTCGGCGATCCAGTGCTGACCGCAACTATTTGGGCACCCGGTGACGTGTAGCCTCAGGTGCTGCTCGAAGCCGGGAAGCCGCTCTTCCAATTCCTCGACCAGCCATCGCGAAAAGCTCTTAGTTTCAGTGATCGCGAGTTTGCAGAACTCAGTACCGCTGCAGGCTACAGCTCCGCGCCAGAACGGTGACCCGCCCACCTCGCAGGCCGATCGCGTCCAGTTCTTTCGCCAGCGGCTCCGCCTGCAACTGAGGGACATTCACAACCAGCAGGTTTTGCATGTTGGTGGTTCGCAAGTCGCCCTTGCCGAAACGGTCGGCCAGATCGGCGGCGCTACGCATTTGTTCGGATGTGATTCGGCCGCGTAACACCGCCGCTCCCACGTAGCAATAGCCCGGTTGTTTTTGAGCATGGATTCCGGTGTGATCGCGGTAGACGTCGGTCGGCGCCACTTCAGGGACGGCTGGATCAAGGCGGAATCCAAGGCGGAGTTCGAGTTCTTTCTGAAACTCCTGAGCGGTCCAGCCGTGCCGCAAGAACAGAAACTTCAGTCGGGCCCGCTCGCGATGCTCCCGCAATTGGCTCGACTCGCGGAAGAGTTCAGCAATGCCGTGGATGACTGGTTCAACCTGGTGCCAGTGCACAAAGGCATTCAGACGCGCGGCGAGGTGGGGTTCGGCAGAGAGGCCGCCACCCACGCGCAACGAGAAACCAGTTTCCGGCTTTCCATTAAGCGTGCGCGTGATCGCGGTCAACCCAACATCATTGATCTCCGGGTAAGCACACCAGGCTCTGCAACCAGTGATCGAGATCTTGAACTTGCGGGGCAAGTTGTAGAAGTCGGGATTGCCAACCAGCATCCGCTCCGCCGCCAGTGCCAACGGGGACGCATCGCAGGTTTCGTCGGCGTCGACACCCGCGACCGGGCATCCGGTAATGTTCCGGGTGACATCGCCGCAAGCTGCCATGGTGTTCAGGCCGTACTGCCACAGCGTCTCGAGAATTTGCGGAAGAGACTCGATGGTTACCCAGTGGAGTTGAATGTTTTGCCGCACGGTGAGGTCCGCAATGCCGCGAGCATGACGCTGGGCCAGGTCGGCGATGGTCCGCAACTGAACGGAATTCAGAATGCCGTTAGGGATGCGGATGCGAACCATGAAACAAGGCAGCGCTTTGCCCTCGCCGCCTTGTCCGCCAAGCACGCCGGCTCCGTCGCCCTGGGTGTAGACGCCCCACCAGCGGAAATAGGTGCCCAGCCACTCCGGCGGAATGGAATCGAAGCCGGTTCGCGCGAAGCCTCGAATCTCGTCGAGTGCTTCCCACGGATTCTTCTCCCGCTTCAGGCGCTCGACTCGTTGTGCCTTCGTTTCTCTAGTGGTTCCAGTTTGCGTCATAAAAAGAAAAACCCACCGCCAGCTTTCTACTGGCGGTGGGTTCGATAAGTGCTGGTACTAAGAAATTTCTAGGTCAGCAACCTCCCTGCGCCAGAAGACAGGACTGCGCAACAACAAGTACAACAGCACGTGCAGTCGAAGTCCTTCTGGTACTGGTCCAAAATCATAGGTCGGTTCTCAGGGGCGCATGATTGCAAGGTTCAAGATGCGCTTCCGACTAAGATGCTACTGGGCGAAGATGGGTGCAAATATTATTTTGGCAGCTGCGTTGATTAAGTGACCATCGCTACAGAAACATCATGTCCAGTCGTGGACGCGAGATCTATCAGCAAAAGAAAGGGCGTACCAAGGATCACATACCGAATTGATAACATGACACTTATAATCTTGAAGGAGCGCACCGTTGTGGTTTTGTCGCGCTGTGGATCTATCTTTGGTTGGTGATCGGCCGTGATCTACAAATCATGACGCACAATCTGTTATCGTCTAGGATCAGAAAAGTTTTCCTTCCTCTCCCCCTTTTACTTTCGCGGCTTAATCTAAGTTGACATCGTAAGACTGCGTGCACGAACTCGAAAAATCACGGCCCGACTTGAAAGAGATACTCAGCAGGCCCATTCGCGAGCTCGGTCTCAAGATCGAGGGATCGCCATTGGAGCGCTTCGTGCAGCAGTTGTATCGAGAGCTGGAACAAAAAGGGCTGGTGAAGTTTCGTCCGGCCTGCTATCTCACGGACGAGTGGGGATGCCCTTCCGGAGAACCAGTGATCGGCATCCCTTTCTATCTCGCGAATGCCGACCTGGCTCATCTCGAACAGGAGACGAACGATCTGGAGGATGCGCGCGAGATCATGATGTATCTGCGGCACGAGGCCGGACACGCGTTCAACTATGCGTACAAGCTGCATCGGACGCCGGAGTGGAAACAGCTCTTCGGACCTTTTCGCCGGCCTTATCACGACAACTACCGACCGGTTCCGTTCTCGCAGGAATTTTGTGCGTCATCTGGCCGGGTGGTATGCGCAGAAACATCCCGACGAGGATTTTGCCGAAACCTTTGCAGTGTGGCTGACTCCGCGTTCGGCGTGGCGCAAACGTTACCGCGGTTGGGGTGCGATGGCCAAGTTGCGCTACATGGACCGGATCGCGCGCGAGTTGGGCAACACGGAACCGCGTTCGCCGTCGCGGTCACACCGACATGACGGTTGACGAGATGGAATCCACGGTCGCCGAGTTTTACCAGCGGGTCACCGATGAAGTTCCTCTGGTGGATCTGGCGCTCGATACCGACTTGCGAGACATTTTCGACGCTTCGAAGCGGCGCAAGACCGCGTCCGAGCGCAGTGAATTCCTGCATGCACATCGCAAATCAGTGGTCGACAAAGTCGCCTATTGGACAGGAGCCCAGCGGCCGCTGATCAAGAGATTGATCGAAGTGATCGAGAAAAGAATCGGAGAGCTCGGGTCTGTTTGCCGATCCGCAACGGGAATCAGAACATTTGATCCAGATCACCGTGTACGCGACTGCATTAGCCATGAACTACATGGCGCGGGGAAAGTTTGTGCATCCATGATTTGCCGGGCAAGCATTTTGCACGTCAAGGACGACTATGAAGAACTATGATTCTGTTAGACGGTGGAGGCTGCAATGACCAGCGCCAAGCTGAAAGTTGCCGTGCTCTACGACATCTGGGAAGACGAGACGGCTACACCTGAGGTCGTAGAAGAAAAGGTGGCTGCACGCAAGCCAAAGTCAAAGCCCAAACGCAAGACCCGAACTGAGAAGGAAGATCGGGAAGAAATTTTCGAGGCTCTCGAAAAACTCGGTCACGAACCCTTCTATCAGGTCTTGGACGGTCGTCCGCAGTGTCTGACGTCGCTAGCAAAATGCGGGGCTGATTTGGTATTCAATCTGACTGAATCTTTTGCGGGCGACGACACCAAAGAGATGAACGTCGCGGCTTATATGGACCTGTTGGAAATCCCGTACACCGGCGGCGGTCCCCATGCCCACTTCCTGGCACAGGATAAGGGAACCGCAAAGAAGATGTTCGAATTTCACGGTATCAAGACGCCATTCTTTGCAACTTCCTACCGCGGCAGGATTGAACACGCGCACGACATCTCATTTCCATTGATTGTAAAACCGGTCTCGGAAGACGGTTCCATCGGCATCAGCGCCGACGCCGTGGTGAACAGCGTGAAGGAACTGATGGAACGTGTGGAATACATTCAGAACGAGTTCGACTCGCCGGCTTTGATCGAAGAGTACATCGAAGGCCGTGAGATCTACGCCGCCATTCTGGGCAGCTACGAGCATGCTCAAACCGCTGCCGCTGGTCGAGCTTGATCTTTCACGCCTGCCTAAGGGCACTCCTAAGATCGCCAGTTATGACGTGAAGTTCGAAAAGGATACGCAGGCCCACAAGTTGACCAAATCACATCTGGCCACTGATCTTGATGAGGAGACTACCACGCGTCTCCAAGAAACTGCTTTGGCTGCCTATCATGCCGTGAAGCTTCGCGACTACGGCCGCATCGACATGCGTCTGACGCCAAAAGGCGAAGTGTACGTAATCGAAGCGAATCCGAATCCATGGCTTTCCAGCAAGCAGGAGTTTGCCATGGCCGCCAAAGCTTCCGGCCGGTCGTACACCCAACTGATCGGCGAAATTGTGGACATGGCCATGCAGAGGTATGCTCCCCGCAGCGGGTCTGAGACTATCGACTGAGAATCCGTCAGGCTATCTTTTTCTGTTGTTGTCTGGTTACCATTTGCACGACTGGTAAGGGAAGGCGCAGGGTTCGCGTCTGGGTTTCTTGTGTGGAAAATGCCCGGATCGCAATCCCATCCTCGTGCGGAAACGGGTTGGATACTACCTCAAATTCCTGCCCGTAGATTCGGATGCGCTTGGATTGCGCATAACCCATGTTCTGGAGTCGAGTGCAAACTTCCTGGATTTCAAACTGGCTGGTCGTCAGGACATTGATGCTCACGGTAGACGAATTGTACCCGATAAGCGCACCCTGGTCTTGCACAGGGATCACATAGCGGTGTGACGTGCTAAGTTGCTTGCTTCCATGCTCTTGAGCGTACGCGAAAGCCGAGTCTAAGCCGATTTCGCCAGGGTAGTGTCAGTAAGGCCAAGAGCGCGCTTCTTCAACAACTCCGCAATTCGGTGCCTGATATAGCCATCCTCGGTAATGTGGGCGGCGGCACTATCGTCCAACTTCGATAAAACCAACCGATCCATGGGGTCGCGCTTGGCGAAATCCGGATCAACTTGGCAACAGAACTGGCAGTCGCGCCCGGTGGGAGTGTCCTTGCCCAGTGATTTGCGATGGAAAAGATCCATGACGCCACCTTCTCCTTAGCTGCAGGTTATGGATGTAAGGAATGCGAACACATATATACCCGAACCGCAGGTGCAAGGGCAAGCGGCAATTTTATGAGCATCGATTGGTGGGCCTTCCGCAAAAAGGCATGGTTGAAAGGCATGGTTGAACGTTGAAAGATTCTTGCCGAAAGGAGAGAGATTCTTGATAGAACGCAGATGTGCGCTGCCGGACGCTATATCCCACAAGCGAACACCCGGCCTCATCTAACGCTAGGATACCCCATGCCTTTCAGGGCCTTATGGCGCTGCTCATGGAATGAGAATTGCCTCACCAAGGCTGGGGACTGACCGGTCAATTGGGAGGCGCACCAATGCAAACGCTGTTTCAGGACTTTCGCTACGGGCTCCGCATTCTCTGGAAGTCGCCGGGATTCACGATTGTCGCGGTGCTGACGCTGGCGTTGGGGATCGGGGCAAATACGGCGATCTTCAGTATCGTAAACGGGGTGTTGATGCGCCCGCTTCCGTTTGCCGATCCCGGGCAATTGGTTTCGGTCGCCGGCTTCGATACCCGCCACGCCCCCGCGATTCCTAACCAGACAGTTTCGTATCCCAACTTTGCTGATGTGCGTGCCCGGAACCATTCTTTCTCTGACGCCGCGGCCTATCAGGATAATGAATACACCCTGACCGGCGCCGGGCCGTCGGTGCACGTGATTGCAGAGATCGTGTCCACCAACCTGTTTCATTTGCTGGGCTCACAGCCCGCCGTGGGCCGGGGGTTTCTATCCTCTGAGGATGAACCGGGCCATCTGGTTGCTGTTTTGAGCGACGCGTTCTGGCGTCGGCAGTTCAATGGCGACCGGAGCGTAATTGGACAGCAGGTAAACCTGAATGGCCGGGCATTCACAGTTGTCGGAATCATGCCTGCCGGTTTTCAGTTCCCCGTACGGGCCCAATCGCGCGATATTTGGCTGACCTTCTCGCGGCTGGCCATGAGTGACGATCCCAAAGACATGCCTGTGACCGCGATGCGCGGCAACGATTCGCTGAATGTGATCGCCAGGCTCAAGCCGGGAGTTTCCCTCGATCAGGCGAACGCCGATTTGTCCTCGATTGCGCACGCCCTCGCCAGTGAATATCCGACGAGCAATTCTTACGCAGGAATGGCAGCGCGTTCCGAGCTGGAAAACCTGGTCGGAGTTACCCGAACTCCTTTACTGATTCTGTTCGGTGCCGTGGGACTGGTGCTTCTGATCGCCTGCGCCAACGTGGCAAATTTGTTGCTTGCGCGCGCCAGTGGCCGCACCCGCGAGATTGCCATCCGCGCCGCGCTGGGTGCGTCCAGGGGGCGCGTGATACGGCAACTGGTCGCAGAGTCACTAGCGTTGTCGCTGACCGGCGCGTTATTGGGCATAGTCGCGGCCACTTCAAGCCTGAAGGCAATTCTGAGTTTGTATCCCAGCAACTTGCCACGGGCGCAGGAAGTAAGCGTGGACTATCGCGTCTTGCTCTTCACTGCGGGGTTGGCAATTGTTACCGGCATTATTTTCGGACTGGTTCCCGCACTGCACGCTGTGAAACCGAACCTCTCTGAGACCATGCGCGAAGGTGGAAGGAGCCATACCGCCGGGCGTGGTCACAATCGGCTGCGAACTGGCTTGGTGATCGCTGAAACTGCGTTCGGAGTTACGCTGCTGATCGGTGCCGGGTTGTTGATCCGCAGCTTCAATCGCCTGTCCCATGCCGACCTTGGCCTCAATCCCGGGCATGTGTTGACCGCGAGTTTCGACTTGTCGGAGACTCGCTATAACCCCGATCAGCAGGACCGCTTCATCCAGGAACTGTTCACCCGGATTCGGGCTCTGCCCGGTGTGACGAATGCCGCAGGTGCGATTCCATTGCCGCTCAGTGACAGTCAATTCAATATTTCATTCAATCTGCTCGACCACCCCGTCCCCACGGCAAACGAGCCCAGCGCGGGTGTTTATGTCGTGGTTCCGGGATTTTTCGAAACCATGCAGATTCCTCTGCGTGGGTGGGCGCACGTTCGATGGGCGCGACCAGCGCAACTCGGCGCCAGTCATGATCGTGACCCAGGAGTTTGCCAGGAAGTATTTTCCCAACGAAGATCCGGTTGGCAGGCGTGTGAAGATTGGCGTCGGCGAGGGCGTCGCCCGCGCCAGTTACAAGGTTCGGGAGATAGTGGGCATTGTCGGCGACATCCGCAACAGCGACCTGATCAAGCCGCCCCAAGCCGCTTACTACATTCCACTTCCGCAACTCATGTGGGGACCGCCGACACTGACGATTCGTACCCAGGGCGATCCGAGCGCCATCACGGCTGAGGTACGCAAGATACTTACCGCGATGGATCCGGATGCGCCTTTGTATAAGGTGCGCACGATGGAAGACTATCTTGCTCTTGATCTCGGCCGGGCCCGCTTCCAGACGGTGCTGCTCGGCCTGTTCGCTGCCATCGCACTGCTGCTGACCGCCGTCGGATTGTATGGAGTAATGTCCTTCACGGTAGTGCAGCGCACAGCAGAGATCGGGATCCGGATGGCTCTTGGTGCAAACAAGAGAGACGTCCTGGGCATGATTCTGGGCCGGAGTTTCAGCATGACGGGCGTGGGCCTGCTGATCGGAATTCTGGGAGCGTTCGTTTTGACGCGGCTGCTTTCGAGTTTGTTGTACGAGGTCAAACCGGCGGACCCGCTGACGTTTGTCGCCGTTGTTCTGGTGCTGGGAGGAGTGAGCCTGATTGCCAGCTACATTCCGGCCTGGCGCGCGGCGAGAGTTGATCCCATGGTGGCGTTGCGGCACGAATAACTAGTCGAAAACCACGGTCTTGTTGCCGTAGAGCAGAACCCGGTTTTCGATGTGCCAGCGCACGGCACGGGAAAGAACAACTTTCTCCAGGTCACGGCCTTTCTGCAGCAAGTCTTCAAGCGAATCGCGGTGCGAGATGCGCACCACATCCTGCTCAATGATGGGGCCATCGTCTAACATCTCGGTGACGTAATGGCTGGTCGCACCGATGAGCTTCACGCCTCGCGTAAACGCCTGGTGATAGGGTTTAGCGCCGACGAATGCCGGCAAGAACGAGTGATGGATGTTGATAATACGCTGCGGATATCGATGTACGAATTCATTGGAGAGAATCTGCATGTAGCGCGCCAGCACCATGAAATCGGGATCGTGCTGCTCGATCAGGCCCAGGATCTTCTCTTCCGCTTGACGCTTGCTTTCTTTTGAAACTGAAATCGTGACGTAGGGGATTCGATAGAAATCCGCGATTGGCTGATTGTCCGCGTGATTCGAAATGATCAGCGGGATGTCGCAAGCCAGTTCGCCGCTCTTGTGTCGATAGAGCAGGTCCACCAGGCAGTGATCGTATTTCGAAACCAGAATAATCATCTTCTGGCGGTGGCTTGACCGAGCCAGACGCCATTGCATCTCAAATTTCCCGGCAATCGGAGTGAAGTGCCGGGAGAAGTCCGCCAGATCGATATCAAAATCCGCGGGATCAAATTCCACGCGCATTAGAAACAGGTTTGATTCTTCGTCAGCGTGTTCGTCGGCATGCAGAATGTTGCCGTTGTGGCGGAAAACAAAATCAGAGATGGTGGCGACAACGCCTTTGCGGTCGGGACAACTGATCAAAAGTACGGCCGAGTTCTTCATGTGGTAGAGACGCAACTTGCTGCGTCTCAAGGCGCAGGCTACTTCTTCATGTCCTTCAGAATTTCCCGCGCAGCATTGGCGCCCGATCCGCCGGTTAACCCTGCCCCTGGATGCGTCCCCGAGCCGCACAAGTACAGATTCTCAATCGGCGTGCGGTAGCGCGCCCAATCCAGCAGCGGACGCATGGTGAAGAACTGGTCAAGCGCCAATTCACCGTGGAAAATGTGGCCTCCGGTGAGTCCGTAGGTGTCTTCGAGATCCTGCGGCGTGATGATCTGGTGCGTCAGAATCAGTTCCGGAAGTTTCGGAGCGTATTGCGCCAGTGTCTTCACCACAGTGTCGCCCAGCGCGACCCGCTGGCTGTCCCAATCGCTGCCCTTCAGCTTGTAGGGCGCGTACTGCATGTAAATCGACATCACGTGCTTGCCCGCCGGGGCTAGCGACGGATCGGTCACGGAAGGAATTGCAATTTCCAGATACGGTTGCTTGGAAAAGTTACCATACTTCGATTCGTCAAATGCGCGCTCCAGGTAGTCGATCTCGGGTCCGATATGGATACGTCCACTCAAAGCGGTGTTGTCGCTCGCACCATTCAACGCCGTGAACTCGGGTAGTCCAGAGAGCGCAAGGTTAACCTTCGCGACCGTCCCCGGCATGCGATAGTGCTGCAGTTTCATCACG
Source organism: uncultured Acidobacteriota bacterium (assembly GCA_963788605.1). Classification (GTDB taxonomy): domain Bacteria; phylum Acidobacteriota; class Terriglobia; order Terriglobales; family Acidobacteriaceae; genus JABDBE01. The sequence goes on from CAWBHD010000009.1 coordinate 427,600, forward strand.
AAATCGGGCGCGAGATGAATGGGATCAACCAGCTTCAACAAAGTCCGCTTGGGATCGGCATTCGAGACAATTGCCTTCGCAGCTATTTCCTCGCCGGTCGAAAGCACTACGCTGACAGCGGAACCATCCTTTACTCGAATTTCGATGACTTCAGCGTTGCTGCGAATTTCCGCGCCTGCTTGCGTGGCCGCTGAAGCCATCGCTTGAGCTACGGAACCCATTCCACCTTGAGCGAAATACGCTGAACCCGCGGGATGCGAATCTCCAGCGCCACGAATGAGAAGCACCAGGCTGGTGCCTGCCGACCATGGCCCGAGGAACGTTCCAAAGATGCCGCGGGCCGCGATTGTGGCGCGAAGCAGTTCCGTTTCGAAATACTCGGCGACGAGATCGGCAACCGCCATCGGTCCCCAGCGAAGCAAACGATACATATCTTTTTTCCCCAGGTTCCGAATCGAGCGCCCGGTCTGAAGCATGCCCCACAAATCACCGCGGTTTGGATGGTCGATGTTGGGCGGAGCAAGCCTGAGCGCGTCCCCGATCACCCTGCCCAACTTGGTCAGCGACACCTGGAATTCTGGATACTTGGCCGCATCTTTCTGGGAGAACCTGGCAATTTCTTGCGCGGACCGTTTCGTATCGTTGTAGAGCGTCAGCGCGCGTCCGTCCGGTGACAGGGCGACCACTCCCACGTCGGGCGTGATCAGCCTGAGCCCGTGTTTCTCCAATTGCATGTCCCGGACGATTTCCGGCCGAAGCGGTCCCGCCGCGTGCGCCAGAATAGAGCAGCGAAAGCCGGGATGGAATTCTTCCGTGATGGCGGCTCCGCCGGGTTGGGGTCGCCGTTCCAGCACCAGCGGTTTATATCCGGCTTTGGCGAGATAAAAAGCCGTGACCAGCCCGTTGTGGCCTCCGCCAATGATGACGACATCGCGCGTGTCCGCCATTGGTTAGGCCGCTCCCTTGACGTCTTTGAGGATTTCGAGTGCCGCCAGCCGTCCCGGCCCGCCCATAATTCCGCCGCCGGGATGCGTAGCCGATCCGCACATGTAGAGGTTCTTGATCGGTGTACGGAACTGCGCGTATCCGGGCACCGGCCGCAGGAAGAAAAGCTGCTCCAGAGAGAGTTCGCCCTGAAAAATGTTTCCTTCCGATAGCCCCCATTCCCGCTCCAGATCCAGCGGTGTCACCACCTGCTTGTGCAGAATGATGTCCTTGATGTTGGGTGCATACTCGGCGATGGTGTTGATTACATTGTCTCCAAATGCCTCTTTTTGATCGTCCCAGTTGAGGCCGGGCCGCAGCTTATAGGGGGCATACTGCACGAAGCAGGAGAGAATGTGTTTTCCCGGTGGCGCGATGGATGTATCGGTTAGCGTCGGAATGACCATGTCAATGTACGGACGCCGGGAAAAGTTGCCGTACTTGGCGTCGTCGTAAGCCCGCTCCATGTACTCGACACTTGGGGAGATAGAAATTGCGCCGCGTAAATGAGCTCCCGGCCCAGGCATCGCTTTGAAATTCGGCAGGGCATCAAGCGCGAGGTTCACTTTACCCGAGGATCCACGGAACTTGTAGCGATTGATCTCTTCGAGGAAGTCCTCCGGCAGATTTCCTTTCTCAATCATCTTCACGAATGTAAGTCGCGGATCGACGCTCGAAGAAATGATGTCGGCGTAGATTTCATCTCCGCTGGTGAGCGCCACTCCTTTGGCTTTGCCGTGTTTCACGATGATCTTCGCGATCGCAGCCTGGGTGCGGATCTCCACTCCAGCCTCGCGGGCCGCATCGGCGATCGAGTTGGAAATAGCGCCAGTGCCGCCGCGGGCAAATCCCCACGACCGGAACGCGCCGTCGATTTCTCCCATGTAGTGGTGCAGCAGGACATAGGCCGTGCCCGGCGAGCGCACGCCGAGAAATGTGCCGATGATCCCGGACGCGGACATGGTCGCCTTGAGCACGTCGGTCTCGAACCACTGATCCAGGAAGTCGATGGCGCTCATGGTCATCAACTGCACCTGGTTGTATTTGTCCTCGCTGGTCAGACCTTGAAAGCGCCGGCCGATGAACAGCAGTTTCATCAGTTCCTTCGGATTCAACGTCGCTGGATCAGGCGGCACCATGCTGAGAATCGGCTTTACGAAGCGGCACATCGCCTGCATCGACTTGCCGAACTCGTCGTAGGCTTCGGCGTCAAGCTTGGAATGGCGCGCAATCTCGCGGTGCGTTTTACCGTGGTCGTTCACGCGCCACAGGTGATCGCCGTTCGGCATCGGGGTGAATGTGCCATCGAGTGGTAGGATTTCAAGTCCATGGCGAGGAAGATCGAGGTCGCGAATGATCTCAGGACGCAGCAACGAGACTACGTAAGAGCACACGGAGAACTTGAAGCCAGGAAAGACTTCTTCAGTGCAGGCAGCGCCTCCGAGCACGTGGCGGCGTTCGAGCACCAGAACTTTCTTACCCGCACGGGCCAGGTAAGCAGCGTTGACCAGGCCGTTGTGGCCTCCGCCAATCACGATTACATCGTATTTCGTGCCGTTTGCAGCCATAGCTTCACAAATTCAGCATAGCTTTCCTTGGGCAAGATGCCCTCGGGACACCGGGTAAGATACCAGCGCTACGCTTGTTCAGGATTCCTGCAATGAACGCCAGGAAAAGGCCTAAACATTCTACCGGGGGAGTGCGCCTTTTGTCTGCAAGGGCCGCAGGAATGCTTGACTTCGAGTCACAACTGAAACCGATTAGTTTGCCCCGCGCCGTCACCGCTGCATATAATCCATCATCAGCGTTTCTCGATTTCCTTTGTGTGCCTTCGTGTCCTTTGTGGTTAAAGAAGTTTCTGAAGGAGAACAAGTGCCAGTAGGAACCGCGTTTCACGAAAGAACTTTCCCGCTGTGCCATAGCCTGAACTACCGCGAGTGGTCTGGCTATTACACAGTCAGCGTTTACGAAGTGCATCACGAGCACGAGTACAACGCCATTCGCAACGCCGCCGCACTGATCGACATCTCGCCGCTGTACAAGTATCTGATCACCGGCAAAGATGCGACCAAACTGGTGAACCGCGTGATCACCCGCGACATCCGCAAGGTTGCGGTGGGCCAGGTGATTTACTGCTGCTGGTGCGACGAGCAGGGCAAGGTCATTGACGATGGCACCGTCACTCGCCTTGAAGAAAATAAATATCGCTGGACGGCCGCCGACCCCAGTCTCCGCTGGTTCCGCCAGAACGGCACCAACATGGATGTCCAGATCGAAGACATTTCGGAGAAAGTCGCAGCCCTGGCTTTGCAGGGGCCAGCCTCGGGCCGACTGCTGAAGTCAGTCGCAGAGGCGGACATTGCCAACTTGAAGTACTTCCGCGTAACTCATGGCAAGATCGCAGGCGTGCCCGTGGACATTTCACGCACCGGCTACACCGGCGACCTGGGCTACGAAATCTGGGTGCCGTGGAACGACGCGGTCAAAGTGTGGGATGCGGTGATGGAAACAGGCAAGCGTTTCGACATTCACGCTGCCGGAATGCTGGCACTCGACGTGGCCCGGGTCGAAGCAGGATTGTTGCTGATCGAGGTCGATTACTCCAGCAGCAAGAAGGCTCTGATCGCGTCGCAGAAGTATTCGCCGTTGAGTTGGGTTTCGGCAAGATGGTGCATCTGAACAAAGAGAATTTCGTTGGCAAAGCAGCGTTGGAGCAAGACCAGAAGGAAGGAGTTGCCAGGCAGTTCGTGGGACTCGAAATCGATTGGCCGGAAGTCGAAGCGCGCTACGAAAAATTCGGCCTCACGCCCGCTGCGCCCAGCCAGGCTTCACGCGTCGCGGTGCCGGTGTATTGCGGAGAAAAGCAGGTAGGCAAGGCCACACCACGACGTGGTCGCCGGTGCTGAAGAAGATGATCGCGCTGGCCAGCATCGAAACCTACATTCCAAACTTGGCACCAGGCTGCAGATGGAGATCACCATCGAAGCCGTCCGGCAGAAGGTGACCGCCAAGATCGTGAAAATGCCGTTTTTCAACCCCAAGCGAGGAAGACGGCGGTGCCGGTATAAAGTGATCGTGTAGGGACGGGTGACTCGCCCGTCCGTGGCCAAGGTGTGGCTAATCCACCGCTGCAGCCTTCCTCCCGCTCTTTTTCCAGTACAAATACCCCGGCGCACCGATAAGCACAATAATCGTGCCCGCCAGCGCCTCCCTCGGCCGGGTGAAGATCGTGTTTAAAGTCCAGGCGGCGCTGATGAGCACGTAAATTGCCGGCAACCACGGATATCCGGTGCAACGATAAGCCCGCGGAATCTCCGGACGCTTCCACCTCAGCACGAACAACCCCACCACGGTGAGGGTGTACGACAGCACCATCCCGAACATCGCATAGGTGTAAAGCTGATCGTAGCGGCCGCTAAGAGTGAGGACGCCTGCCCAAATTCCTTGTCCGATCAAGGCAAATGCGGGTGTGCGCCACTTGGGATGGATCTCCGCCATGCGCGGGAAGAAAACCCCGTCTACCGCCATCGCGTAATACACACGCGCGCTGCTGAGTATGGCGCAGGCTGCCGCGCCAAAGCAGGAGACAGCGATCATCGCGGAAAGCCACACCGCCGCTGCGGGCGAAAATAGCGAGATGGCGGCAGCGTGAGCGATGGTCTCATGCTTGGCGATTTCGGTGAGCGGCAACGCGTAAACATACGTCATGTTCATGGCCAGGTAAACCACACCGACGATCAAGACCCCGAGCCCCATCGACAAAGGCACATTGCGGCGCGGTTCCTTCACTTCGCCGGCCACCCAGGTGATATAGACCCATCCGTCGTAGGCCCAGAAGACCGCGATCAGAGCCACGCCGAACGCCGAGAGGAGTTGACCAGAGCTCATTCCCATGGTCAGGCCGCTGGCTGTGTTCCACTTGCTAGTGGTGAAGTGATGCCAGTCACCCTTGCCGATGGCGAAACCGAGAATCACGAACGTTGCCATCGCGGCGAACTTGGCCCAGGTCGCGACGTTTTGCAGCAACGCGCCCCGCCGCAGTCCGACAACATTGATCCAAGTGACCACGGCAATCATGATCAAAGCCATGACGTGAGCACGAGTCACCACGACCCCGGCAACTGAGAGAACCATATGCTCCTGCGAAATGCTTGGGATGATTCCGCCGAGATATGCGGCTGAACCCACGGCAAGCGCTGCGATCGAACCAGCATTGGCCACGCTAAAGAGCATCCAGCCGTAGAAAAATGCCGGCAGATCGCCGTAGGCTTCGCGCAGGTACACATATTGGCCGCCGGAATCAGGGAACATCGAACCCAGTTCGGCGAAGGCGAAGCAAGCGCACATGGAAATCACGCCGCCGAGCACCCACACCAGCAGAAAAAGTACTGGGTGGGGTAGAGGCCCAGCGATGTCTTTCGCGGTCAGAAAGATGGAGGATCCGATGATTCCACCGACCAGCAGCAGGACTGAATCAAGCAAGGTGAGCCCGCGAACCAGGGTGAGCTCCGCACCAGCTTTCACAGCCGGCTCTGATGCGACGGGAATCTCCATAGACTACCCCATCCCCAGTTCGTCTGCGGATTCTAGCGGGGTACCGCAGCGACGGCATATGACGGCAGAGCAATCACCGCAGGTTAGAGGATCGGAAACCTCGACGGCGCATTTCGGGCAGTAGAGAAGCTCAGGTTCCGCTGGAGGCTGTGCACTTGAAGCCATAAGGAACGCAAATGTAGCATATCCTTTGTGTACCTTCGTGCCCTTTGTGGTTAACGGTTCAAGGCATCAACCACAAAGGACACAAACGTACACAAAGGAGAGCGACTTGGCTGACCCCGTAACCCCCGACGAGCTTCTTAAGCAGGAATTCAACCGCTGGGCTGAAAAGGGTGAAGGCGAAAGCATGGAGCGCCATCACCTCGACATCACCGGCAAGACCATCCGGCTCATGGATATTCGTCCCGGGGAGCGCGTGCTTGATCTGGGATGCGGCTCCGGGTGGGCAACCCGATTGCTGGCGCGGTTGGTCGCCGAGGGGCCTGAAGGTTTCGGGCAGGTCGTTGGTATTGATGTTTCGGACGAAATGATCCGCCAGGCCCGCGCGGCGTCAAAGGAGTTCGAAAATATTCTTTATGTCTGGGGATCGGCACAGCAGATTCCGTGGGAGGAAAACTTTTTCGACAAGATGCTCTCGGTCGAATCGTTTTACTATTATGCCGATCAGGAAGTGGCTCTGGCGGAGTTGTTTCGGGTCATGGCGCCGCACGGGCGCATGTTCATTCTCATTAACCTCTACAAAGATAATCCCTACTCGCTGCAATGGGTAGACAAGCTCAAGGTGCCGGTGCACGTACGCTCGGAAGCGGAATACGTCGAACTGCTGAAAAAACATGGCTTCGAGAGGGTCGAAGCGCGACGAATTCCCGATGAAACGCCCACCCCGGATGACTACCAGACAAAGTCATTTCACAGTCTGGAAGATCTGCGGGCCTTCAAGCGGATCGGCGCGTTGCTGCTGATGGCGTCCAAGCCGGACGTACGAACGCGGGCGCCGGGATCGATGATTTATTGAGGCGGGCGAGCTGTCCGCGTCGGATGCCTTCGACTGAACTAGCGAGTACTAATGCAGCTCAAAATCGCCCCTCGCGCCTTTGATCCTGGCAAGGAGTTGTGTCGCCTTGCCAGCGGCCACCGACAAATCTATTCCCAGAGTACGGGCTGTCAGCGCTACCTGTTGTGCCTGAAGCGTTTCTGCAGTGAAGCTTTGAACTCTGCATCCGGCGGGCGCGTCTTGCGATGGATGCACCGAGTCGCGGCTCCACTCAATAAAGAAAGGCAGAATGCTATCGAAGTCGTTATCGAGGACAAGTGTCTTCCAGCGCAGCGTCTTGCCGTCAGGTCGAACGCGTGAACCGTCCAAGGGGCCAACAAACTTGAGGCCGGCTGCGGTAGCCTGCTTTGCGACCGAAGCGATGTCGTCGGTATGCGCGCCCCAGCCAACCAGACTCGGCTCCTTCAGCGCGCGCAGCATCGCCACTAGGGCGTCTGCGCCTGGAACCGCAATTTTACTTTCCGATTGGGCAGGATCGGGTGCGATGATCTCCAGGTATTGTCTCGGGCCGAGCGACAGCAAGGCGTTGTGAGTGCCACGGCCGGGATGAACGCCGCCCACTGCCGCGCGCACTCCGCTGCGCTCCTCCAGCCATGCAATTCCGCGATCCAGATCGCTAACGCCCAGCAGCATGTGATCAAGATCATGCGGCAAGCTCAGGGCATCTGCCTCCCTGCCCAAACTGCGATGAATCATCAGGGCCGTTCCACCGAGAGCGAGAAATAGTCTGCGGGACAGCGTGGTCATGACACGGTCCTCCACTTAAGAACGGATCGCAGGGCGTAAATACGGGAATCGCTAAGCGCCAAACTGGAAGTCGCAAGGCCGGTTACAAGTCCGTAAGACCTGGGGGCCAAGACGTCTACTCGATACCCAACTGCGTTCTTGCCTCGGGGCTCAAACGCTCGGGGGTCCACGCGGGAGTCCACACGACATTCACGGTTGCGGTACGGATGCCGGGCAACTGCTCGAGCCTTGCCTTCACTTGCTCACTGATCATGACGTGCGAGGGGCAGCCGGGAGAGGTAAGCGTCAGGTCCACCGAGACATCTTGACGGTCGTCCGCAACGGGCTCAAAGCGGACCGCATAGATTAAGCCCAGATCCACAATGTTCACAGGAATCTCCGGGTCGTAACATTGCTTTAGCGCGCTGCGAACTTCGTCTTCGGTTACGACTGGCATGCTGCTCTCCTTGGAACGAGGCGTGGACAGAGCGTCTCACCCTGTACTCAGTTTACCGCATCAGACCGGTGATTCGCGACGAGGAGGGCCGAAATACGATTCGGCGGCGTGATTCGGCCGCCCAGTCTGATAAGGTTACGTTTCATGCAGATCAGTCCAGAACTCAAGCAAAGGCTTCAGCTCGTAATGGTTGTGGCCATTCTCGTGTCTGGAACCCGGCTCGCCTACATTCTGTACGAACGCCATGAGAGCCAAATCGAAGCCCGGAAACAGCCAGCCCCTCTGAACCCCGACTATTACGTGACCCCCCGGAAGCTCCATGCCTACGATCTGACGTCGGCACGCCAGCTAACCCAGCAGCCGGTGTGGGTCAAGGTCGGTTATGCGTACACATATTATCCCTACGACTTGACCCACCATCGCGCTGACTTCTCCCATGCGGCCGGAACGCTGAGGCCTCTCGAAAAGCTCCAGATCAAGGACGTAGTCAAGGCGGATTCCCCAGATTCACCCGGCGAGCCGCAGGTCATGGCGGTATTTGAAAAAGATCGGAAGCCCTTTGCCTTTTCCATCGGATCGATCAGGAACGAGGAATACAAGTTTTACACCGACGAAATGCTTTTTCTTCAGGACCCCCGCCAGCTCTACAAACATTGGCCGTCTGATGTTTGGGAAGCAATCGACAAGCACAAAGTCAAACCCGGGATGAGTGAACTGGAGGCGGCTTTCGCGATTGGCTTGGGTGTTCCGGAAAAATCAGGCGAGCCCGGAAATCGCTCAGTGAGCTATCCGAACGGTGGCAACCCGCAGGTGATCACCTACCGCGACGACAAGGCAGTTAAGATCAAATCCGGACCCGCCAGCTAATCACGATGCAGGCGGGAGCGTCCATGCCCGTGCGCTATGGCCAAGACGGTGCTCCCTACAATCACTTCACAACTGGCGACGATTCCGGGCTTTGATTCTGGCCAGATAGGTCCCGCTGCGCTCGGACACCTTGAACCGGAAGTGTCCGGAGGCATTCGAATGGCCCAGCTTCGTGGTCTTGCCGAGATCGAGCCGGACCATGGAATCCGGCATCGTCTGGCCCTCGATGACCATCACATGCGCGGTCGCGATTTGGCCGATCATGCCGCTGGCGTTCGGGTTCATGGCCATGATGGTCGACACGCTGGAGAGCACCTGGCGGGGCTCGAGCACTTCCAGAACGAGCCTGCTCTTCGACCGTCGGTTTCGAATTGGTGCGCGATCTCGCCGGTAAATCATTGAGGAACCATGCAAGGATTAGAGGGTGGAAGTCAACGAGCCGGCTTTGTCAGATCGCCTCAGACGGCAGAAGGAGACATCAATTCCGCCCGCGGCCGCTGCTCGCAGTATCGCTCAGCGATACCGCAGCGCAAGATGAGTGTACACCAATAACCAGGTGAGATCCAGAATTGACGTCCATTGACAGCGTCATCGGCCCGCCGTCATCGGGCTTGATCGGCGGCGAGGCCGCCCCGGGGCCCAGGCAATCGCAAATCCTGGATCTCGAGGGGGGGACATTGTCCCGATTCCCGAGACCCGATAGGCTGACATGCATCGGCCGTTCGAACTGCCCGGAAGGCGACCAGGGAATCCCGAGCAATGCGCGACGTGATCCGGCACTTGATCAAGATCCTGGAAGGAGGAGGCGAAGCGATCGTCTGCCAGGTCGTGGAGACTCGAGGATCGACTCCTCAAAAGGCGGGCTCGATGATGATCGTCGATCCCGACGGCGGCCAGGGCGGCACGCTCGGCGGCGGATGTGTCGAGAACGAGGTGAAGACCAAGGCCATGCAGCAGATCTCGAGCGGGGCCGCGGCGGTTCACTCGTTCGTGCTCGACCACGACTACGCCTGGGCCGACGGATTGATCTGCGGCGGCCGGATGGTGGTGATCGCTCAGCCCGTGCGCGGGCCGGTGCCGCTCGAGTATTTCCGTACCATCGACAGGTTTCTCGGCGACGGAGACGGCTTCACCGAGGCGGTCGTGATCGATCCCGAGCTGGCTGGCGGGCTCCCGGTGGGCACTCGCTTTCTCTTCGACGGTGAAGGCTTCCCGCGGGCCAGCCTACCGTCGGGAGACGTTCCCGACGGGCTTTCCTCCCGGATCGCAAGGCCGGCCGCTCGGCCGAGACCGTCGGTCCAGAACGGGATCGCATTCCTGCCGAGCTGGCCGCGCATCCGGCTGATCGTCGTGGGAGCGGGCCACGTCGGGCAGGCCGTCGCCGAGCTCGCCGCGCAAGCCGACTTCGACGTCTGGGTCGTCGACGACCGCCGCCAGTACGCCAATAGCGAGCGATTTCCCACGCGCAGCGCATTCTGGTCGGCGCCATTCGATCAAGTGCTCAAGGGCCTCGAGATCACGCCGCTGACGTATGCCCTGATCGTGACGCGCGGGCACGGGCATGACCAGGAGGCCCTGGAGTACCTGGCCCCGACCGCGGCAGACTACGTGGGCCTGATCGGCAGCCGCCGCAAGATCCGGCTGATCTTTGACAATCTGCGGGAGTCTGGCATCCGCGAGGCCGACCTGGCGCGCGTCACCGCACCGGTCGGGCTGGATATCGGCTCGCAGACAGTCCCCGAGATCGCGATCAGCATCGTGGCCGAATTGATCGCGCGGCGCAATGTCGGCCTGCGCAGGACCGCGAGCAGCCAGAAGACTGATTCATCGGGGAGGGCCCAGGCCGGCTGCCGTCAGGATGCCGGCGCGGCGAGCTCGACATGATCGCCGCCGTTGTGCCCGCCGCCGGGCGCAGCCAGCGCATGGGCCGCCCCAAGTTGCTGCTGCCGATCGGCGGCGAATCTCTGATCGGTCGGGTTGTGACCGCGCTGCGCGAGGGAGGCGCCGATCGGGTCGTGGTCGTGGCGCCGCCGGGCGAATCCGAGGAAGGGCCGGCCGTCGCTGGCTGGCAAGTCAGGCCGGCGCCTTGGTGGTTGCGCCGTCCGTGCCGGCCGGCCGAGATGCGTGATTCGATCGAGATCGGCCTTCTTGCCCTCGCAGCATCGGCGCCGCCGGACCACGTGCTACTTGCGCCCGGTGACGCGGCGGCATCACGAAATCGCTGGTCGCTCAGCTAGTCGCAGAAAGTGCCCGCCACTCGGAGCGGATCATCGTGCCGCGATGCGGGCCACGCCGCGGACACCCGGTCGTGCTACCATGGAGAATTGCCGAGGAAGTTGCATCACTCCCCTCGGGAAAAGGAGTCAATGCGCTCCTCGCCCGGTACGAGACGCGTCTTGTCGAGCTTGAGGTTGCCGACTCACGCATGGCCGACGATATCGATACGCCCGATGACTTGTCGTCTCTGGCAAGACGCAGAACTTGGCCGACGCCCAAGTTAGCTCGTTCGAGTGCCGGTTCGATTCTTCGCGCTGGCGAAGGATCGCGCCGGCTGCTCGGCGATCGACGTCGAGCTTGCCGAGGGAAGCCGGGTCAGGGACCTGCGCGCCGAGATCGCGCGCCGGCTGCCCGGGCTCGCGCCTCTGATGAAAAACGTGATGATCGCCGTGAACGAGGAATACGCCGACAACGAGGCAACCATCACGCCCGGGGCAAGGGTTGCGGTGATCCCTCCCGTGAGCGGCGGGGCAGGGGGCCGACGCTGACCTCGGTGCGCCCTGCTCCAAAGCCAAGGATCGAATTGTCCATGATCGAGATCACCGATTCGCCGATCGACCATGCGGCCTTGACCGAACGGGTTCGCGCGAGCCATGCGGGGGCAGTCTGCACGTTCCTGGGCACGGTCCGGGACCTTACCGGCGACCGTAAGACGCTCGCGCTTCGCTATGAAGCGTATCCCGAGATGGCGCTCAAGAAGCTCGCCGAGCTTGAGGCGGAAGCACGCGCGCGCTGGCCGATCATCGAGCTTGCGCTCGTGCACCGGGTTGGCGATCTCGGCCCCGGCGAGGTGAGCGTCGTGGTCGCGGTGAGCACGCCCCATCGTCATCAGGCGTTCGATGCCTGCCGGTGGCTGATCGACACGCTCAAGGAAGTCGTCCCGATCTGGAAGCGAGAAACGTGGGATGACGGCAAGGAGGAATGGGTGCATCCCGGGCTCGGAACTCAAGGTGCGGGCGACACGGAATAGGCGGCGAGATCCGCTCTGGCCGGATATAATGCGGCGCGTGCCCTGGCAGCTTAACTAATCGATCACGATGGCTAGAATGACACCCAGACCCGATCAGCTCCTCGACTCGTTCGGACGCCCGCACAACAACCTGCGGATCAGCGTGACGGACCGTTGCAACATCCGCTGCGTTTACTGCATGCCCGAGGACGTCCGGTTTCAGCCTCGCTCCGCCCTGCTGACGTTCGAGGAGATCGAGCGGGTCGCTCGGGTTGCGGTGACACTGGGCTTTGACAAGGTGCGGCTGACGGGCGGCGAGCCGCTGGTTCGCCGCGACTTGCCGACGCTGGTCGAAAAGCTGGTGGCGATCCCGGGACTTCACGATGTCGGGCTGACCACCAACGGCATCCTGCTGGCGCCCGTGGCGCGAGCACTGCGGGACGCGGGCCTGAAACGGATTAACATCAGCATCGATACCCTGGACCCGGAGCGGTTCGAGCGACTCACGCGGCGGCCCGGCCTGGAACAGGTGATCGAAGGGATCCTGGCGGCGAAGGAGGCTGGTTTCGAGCCTGTGAAGCTCAACGCCGTCGCGATCCGCGGCGAGACCGAGGAAGACGTCGTGCCGCTGGCTCGGTTCTGCCGCGAGCACGGCCTCGAGATGCGGTTCATCGAGTACATGCCGCTCGACGCCGGACATCAATGGGAGCGTGAAAAGGTCCTGTTCGCCGCCGACATCATCGAGCTGATCGCAGCGGGGATCGGCCCTCTCCACCCGGTGAGCGACCCAGACCCGCGGGCGCCTGCCCTCGACTATGAATATGCCGACGGCGGAGGCAAAGTCGGGTTGATCGCCTCGATCAGCCGCCCGTTCTGCATGAGCTGCAACCGGCTGCGGCTGACAGCCGACGGCAAGCTGCGCAACTGCTTGTTCGCACTGGAAGAAAGCGACGTGAAGGGAATTCTTCGCGGCGGCGGGAGTGATGCCCAGATTGCCGCGGTGATTCGCGACAGCGTGGCGTCGAAGTGGGAGGGCCACGAAATCAATACCGCCCGTTTCATCCAGCCGGAACGGCTCATGCACTCGATCGGAGGCTAAGGCGCCTGATGAGCACGCCCGAACCCGAATCGCCCTGGTATCGCGATGGGCTGGCCTTCACCTGCACGAAATGCGGAGCGTGTTGCACGGGTGCACCCGGTTACGTGTGGGTCTCACCCGAAGAGATCGAGCGGCTCGCGGATTTTCGCGGCCTCTCGGTCGCGCGAGTTTTCGGCCAAGTTCGTGAGGAGGGTAGGGCACCGCTACAGCCTGATCGAAAGACCTGGCGGCGATTGTATTTTCTGGGACAAGACCGCCGGCTGCACTGTCTATCCGGCCCGGCCGGTTCAATGCCAGACCTGGCCTTTCTGGCCCGAGAATGTCGAGTCGCCTGAAGAATGGGACCGCGTTCGAGGCGTATGCCCGGGCTCGGGCAACGGCCGGGTGTATACCGTGGATGAAATCGTCGCATCGATTTCCAGGCACAAAGATGACTGAGGGCGATGTTTCGAGCGATGAAGCGGGGCAGCGCGAGCTCGACTGGAAACGCGAGCTGCGTGAGCTCTACGAAGAGCTCGATCGAGAAGTGGCGAGCCTCGGGCCGGTGTGCGCTTTGAGCGGGCGCTGCTGCCGATTCCTCGAGTACGGGCACACGCTTTTCGTCTCGATCGCCGAGGTCGAGGTACCTACTCGAGCTGGCCCCGGCCCCACCGAGCCCGCTCGATCAAGGCGCCACGTGCCCCTGGCAGGATTCACGCGGGCACTGCACGGCCCGCGAAGCCCGGCCGCTCGGCTGCCGGATCTATCACTGTGATCCGGCCTTCGAGGAGGAATTGCACCGGCTCTCTGAACGATTCATCGATCGCTTGAAGGCGCTATCGACCAGGCACAACATCGCATGGAACTACGCACCGCTCCACCGTCATCTGCATGACGAGCGACGACACGGGCGGTTCCCCCCGGTCGAGGCGTGCTCGAGGCATCGAGAACCTTGCGTCGAATCCTTCTTGACACTACCCTAAGCCACAAATACACTTGAGCCACTTCACGCCCCCTGGGCCGACCACGCATTCGTGGAGAGAGCTATCGTGACCAAGAAAGAAATCGTCAAAAGGATCTCGGAAGACATCGGTCTGACTCAGCTCAAGACCAAAGACATCGTGCAACGGACGCTCGATGCCATCATTGACACTCTGGTCTCCGAGGGCCGGATCGAGCTGCGCAACTTCGGCGTTTTCGAGGTTAAGCAGCGTGCTCCGCGCAAGGCGCGAAACCCGCGCACCGGCGACAAGGTGTATGTTCCGTCGAAGAACGTGGTGACGTTCAAGCCGGGTAAGGAAATGGAAGAATTGGTTCGAAAGATAGATCCGTCAAAACTTCCACTATTGGAAGAAGCGTCGGATGCCGATTTAGAGAACGACGGGCCTGAGGAAGGTGTCTCGGAAGCGGAAGCCAAGGCTTCCACCGAATGACGCGAGCCCAGGACGTCGTGACAGCCGCCGTTGGGTTCGGGCTCCACGTCGGAAATGGGCGAGGGCCAGGAACTTCGGCGGAAAGCCACCCCGGCTTTCCGTCTGACCGGGCCGGGAGCGGCCAGTAGGATTCGGGCGGTGGCGAACGGAATCGGGCTCGAGGCCTGGGTGGAAGCCCGGGCGGCGAGCCCCCCGTGATCAGACCCGTTCAAGGAATGTGCGGGTGGTCTGAACGGGCGGTCACCAAGACGGGAGGAGCCCGACATGCGGAAACTGTGCGCGGCCCTGGCGATCATGGCTGCGTCCCTGGCGATCTTCGAGGGATGCGCCTATCCCCCTGCCGCACTATGCAGCGTACAAACCGAGGCGAGTGGAAGAGTTGCTCGTTGACTCGGAAAACTTGCGTCAAGCGGGCGACGAATGGGAGCGGTTCTGGCTGCTCGATCAGCCGTCACACATGACACCGTTCCGGACCCACGGCGGTAGTGGTCCCTGAGCTGATATCGACATTGCCGCGAAGCGACCGAGCAAGAACGATCGGGCCGCGCGCGTCTAACGACCGCGCGGTCACCGATCTCTTTCGATCAAACGCATGACGTGCGTTCGAATGTCCGTCGGCCAGTTGCGGATGCGCTCTTCGAGGCGCTCCGGATTGTTGGCGAACAAGGCCCTCGTCGCCTCCTCGAAACCGGGCAGGTTGCCAGCCATGGCAGACATGAACCGGTAAGTCGCCTCTTGCGACCGTCGAAGACGGTCCTTGCCCTCATTCGCGCGCCTCGCCTCCTCCACGAGCTTGCGCAGGGCAACGGACGCGCCCCCGGGCTGGCCGCTCAGCCAGTCCCAATGCCGAGGCAGCAGGGTGACCTCGCGGGCAACGACGCCCAGCTTGGGACGCCCCGGCCCGCGCGGGACCTCCGGTTCTGATCCGGCCGAAGCCGCGGCCGGCGTGCCCTTTCTCGACGTCTCCGCGAGCCTCCGCAGGACTTCTTCGGGCGTGCCGCGAAGGTCCAATTCGATCTGTTCGCTCGTCACATCGTCAAAGATCAGGACGGGGGCACGCTCGCCCCGTCTCAATGACCTCCTTTGTGCTCAACGCAACATCCGCCAGCGTGCCCGATGCAATCCGTCGAACGCCTTCGAAAGCCGTACAGTACGTCTGTTCCGTGCGATCCATTATCGTCTTCCTTCATCGAAGGGTTAACGATCAATGGATTTTACCCGGGTATAATTCCTGAGGTCAATATCACCCGGATAATATTATCTGCGGCGAGGTCAGCTCGAGGAAGTGCGGCGCGTTGCCGCTCAGCCCGCTCATCGCTTATTTGCCGGCTTCGAACTTCTCGAGCTCAGCGGTGACGGTCTTTCCGGCGTTTTCCGTCGTCTGTTTGACGACACCGACGTCGGGCGCAAACCAGAAGGTCGTGGTCGCGCGCATTCCGGCGGCCGAGGTTTCGACTTCGACGCGAAAGGCCTTGTACTTTCCCGCCGCAACGGTGACCTCTTCGTTGTCGATCACCTTACCCTTGATCTTCAACTGCTCGTTGGCGATCGTCGTCTCGGCTTCCCAGGTGTCATCCTTCTTGAGCGGGTATTTGAGGATGCAGACCGGCGGCGAGAGCTCGATGCCGTTGACCCGATGGCGGAAAACCCCTGCCTCGGTCGTGGCCAGATGCTCGGTCGCCGCAACCTCTCCGTTGATCGTCGTTTCGAACAGAGATAGCGACTTCCCATCCGTCGTTTCCACCTTGGCGATCTGGCTGTTGATCTTGACTTTCTTCCCGCCCTGGGTGAGCTCGTAGGACCACTTCGTGCCGGCCTTCAAGGGAAAATAATCCGGGGCCTTGTCCTGGCCGATCGCCGCTCGTTCGGCGCCGCTCGTGAAACTGATCGCGAGCACGAGAAGATAGCCACCTAGATGGCCGTTCGTGATTCCGGAGCGCGAGGCGCTGCCGCGCCGCGTGTTCGTTTACCTCCCCGGGAGGCGTCCTGTCCTGAGATCTTAAATGGCCTTTTCGCTGCCTCATGTTGTCCTCCTGGATGTCAAGGATCTTCAGTCACCGAGTCTTGCAGTGATGCGCCGGGATGCGCCCACGTGGACCCACCTGTCGTCGCTCCTTCGATCGGTGCGGTTGCGGGTTCGGCAGCCGAAGGTCGAGCGCGGCCGAGATCGCGTAGGCGATCGCCGCCAGGTAGATCGGACCGCTCGCGCCCCACATCTTCAGGAACACGTAGCCGAGCGGCGCCACCGTGATGGCGCCCGCGACCGCGATCCGGCCGAGGCGGGCGTTCGCGCGCATCAGCCCTTCCTCGGTGGCGCGTACGCGGTCGTCAGTCCGTTCTTCGTGATCGCGTGGACCTTCGACAGGACCAGCAGCACGAGCGCGGCCGGGAACAGCACGAGCGTCCCGACCCGCGGCGGCGGCGTAGAGGGCCGCGACCGCCCTCCCCGCCGCGGCGGCGAACGAGATCGCGCGCCGCGGGCCTGCGCGGTCGAGGAGTGGGATCAGCAGCGGGCCGGCAAGCGCGAGCGGCACCATCGTGAGCAGCAGGTAGAGCGCGACCCGCGTCTTCGCCTGACCGACCGGGAGCGAGAAGAACACGGAGTCGGCGAGCGAGATCGCGAGCAGCGCGTCGCCCGCCACGCTCGTGAAGTGGCAGAGCCCGTATCGGTCGAGCGGCTGTTCCGACCGCCACATCCGGCGGAGCGGCCACACGAGCGACTCCGCCGCGCCCGCGATGCCGAGGAGGACCAGTTGCCACCAGGGGTAGCGGGGCGGCCGTTCGAGACGCGCACCGCGTCCCGCGGCTATCCGGTCAGACGTTCGCGCAAGAGCTCCTGCGCGAGCTTCGGGTTCGCGGAACCGCCGGAACGCTTCATGACCTGTCCCACCAGGAAGCCGATCACACCGTCTTTGCCGGCCCGGAACTGCTCGACGACGTCGGCATGTTCTGCGATGACCTCGTCCACGATCGCGCCGAGCTCGCCGGTGTCGGACACCTGCCGCAGGCCGAGCCGGTCGACGATCGCCGCGATGCCGTCGCCGGTCTGGACGGCGTCCTCGAGCGCCTGCTCGCCCCGCACCGGACACCGTGTCGTCGGCGACCAGGCCGATCAATTCGGCGAGATGCTCGGGCGTGACGCGGGACTCGCCGGGGTCCACGTCGTGCTTGTTCGAGCAGGCCGGCGAGGTCCTGCGTGATCCAGTTCGCGGCCGCCTTGGGGTCGACGCCCAGCGCGATCGTCCGTTCGAACAGGTCGGTGGATGTGCGGATCGGCGACCAGCGTGCGCGCCACCTCGGGCTTGAGGCCGAGCTCGGCCGCGTAGCGCTCGCGCCGGACGCGTCGGGAGCTCTGGCAGCCTCGCGCGAATCCGTCGACCCATTCGCGGCCGCGACCAGCGGTGGCAGGTCCGGCTCCGGGAAGTAGCGGTAGTCGTTCGCCTCTTCTTTGATGCGCTGCGCCACCGTGACGCCCTCATCTTCGCGCCAGCCGCGTCTGCTGCTCGATCGCTCGCCGCGCGCAGTTCGCCTGGCCTGCCGCTCGATTCGTAGTCCAGCGCCCGCTCGACCGCACGGAACGAGTTCATGTTCTTGATCTCGACCTTCGTGCCGAACTCCTTCTGCCCACTGGCCGCACCGAGATGTTCGCGTCGCAGCGGAGCGCACCCTCCTCCATGCGGCCGGAGTTCACACCGAGGTAGAGCAGGATAGAGCGCAGTTTCTCCAGGTAAAGCGCGCGCCTCCTCCGGCGTGCGGATGTCTGGCTCGCCGACGATCTCCATCAGCGGCACACCCGCGCGGTTCAGGTCGATCAGGCTAGTAGGCCTCGGCCGCGCCCCTCGCGCTCCGGGTGGCGCCCGGTGTCTTCCTCCAGGTGGATGCGCGTGATGCCGATACGGCGATCCTCACCGTTGATGTCGAATCGTCAGGTAGCCGTTGGTACTCAGCGGCACGTCATATTGTGAGATTTGGTAGCCCTTGGGCAGGTCGGGATAGAAGTAGTTCTTGCGGTCGAACTTCGAGTATTCGGCGATCTCGCAGTTGAGCGCCAGCCCGGTCATGACGTATCGTCGATGGCCTCGGCGTTGATGACGGGCAGGGTTCCGGGCATGCCCCAGGCAGACCGGGCAGACGTGGCTGTTGGGCTCGCGCCGTACGCGTTGCGGCAGCCGCAGAACATCTTGGTGGCGGTCAGAACTCGAAGTGGACTCCAACCCGATGACCGTCTCCAACTCGGCCATGACGAGGGGCAGCTTATCGAAGACCGCCCACGGGGCTTCCACGACCGGCACCTATCATCGGGGCATGCCCGACTCCGTCCGCACCGTGCCGTCCGAGCATGCGGCGT